>NZ_JAZARC010000005.1:0-574380 GCF_036231865.1 Janthinobacterium sp. P210005 | reverse complement strand
AACAGGACCGTGAAACAACTTTGCGCCGATGATAGTGCTGCAACCAGTGTGAAAGTAGGTTATCGTCAGGCTTGTTATTCGAAAAAACCCCTTCCGGTGATCCGGTTGGGGTTTTTTTACGTCCAATGATTTTATGCATGGCATCGATCGCGTGCTACCTTGAAAGGAATATCTTGTCTGCTGTGCATACACTGGAGCAATTACGCGCTGGCCAACTGGCCGGCCTGCGCCGCCTGACGCTGTCCTGCGGCTTGACGGCATTCCCCCGCGAAATCTTCGACCTCGCCGACAGCCTGGAAATCCTCGACCTGTCCGGCAATGCGCTCTCCACGCTTCCCGACGATTTGCCACGCCTGCACAAGCTGCGCATCATTTTTTGCTCGGACAACCTGTTCACCAGCTTGCCGGCCGTGCTCGGTTCCTGTCCTGCGCTGGAAATGATCGGTTTCAAGGCGAACCGGATACGCCACGTGCCGGCCGCAGCCTTGCCATCCAGGCTGCGCTGGCTGACCCTGACCGACAATGCCATCGAAGCCTTGCCGGAGGAGCTGGGCAAGTGCGGACAGTTGCAGAAACTCATGCTGGCGGGAAATTGCCTGGACAGCTTGCCCGCTTCCTTGGCGAACTGCCGCCGGCTGGAACTGGTGCGCATCGCCGCCAACCGTTTCACGGCGCTGCCCGACTGTCTGCTGTCCCTGCCATGCCTGAGCTGGCTGGCGTATGCGGGCAATCCCTTCACGGAAGCGCGGGAACTGGCGGCCCTGGCCGGTTCAGCTGCAGCGGGCGTGGCGTGGCAGCGCCTGGTATTGGCGCAGCAGTTGGGCGAGGGGGCGTCGGGCGTGATTTACCGTGCCCGCCTGGATGGCGCCGATGAGGTCGCCGTCAAAGTGTTCAAGGGGGCCATGACCAGCGATGGCTTGCCGCGCAGCGAGATGGCCGCCTGTGTCGGCGCCGGTGCCCATCCGGGCCTGATTCCCATCCTCGGGACGCTCGATGCACATCCACAGGGAGCGCTGGGACTCGTCATGCCGCTCGTTGACGCGGCCTTCCGCAACCTGGCCGGACCGCCGAGCCTGGAATCGTGTACGCGCGACGTGTATGCCGATGGCGCGCGCTTTGATTTTCCGCAAGCGCTGGCCATTGCCCATGGCATCGCCTCGGCCGTGCGGCAGTTGCATGCACACGGTATCGTGCACGGCGACCTGTATGCCCACAATATCCTGCATGCGGATGCCGGCGCCTGCCTGCTGGGCGACTTTGGCGCGGCGTCCATGTTTGCGCCGGGCTCGTCGCACGGGGACGTGTTGCAGGGCATAGAGGCGCGCGCCTTTGGCGTGCTGCTGGGCGAACTGATCGCGCATTGTGCGACGCCTTTGCCGGCCCTGCACGTCATGATGGAAGATTGCCTGCAGGAAGAAGCATTGCAGCGGCCCAGCTTTGACGTGATCGAACGGGCCTTGCGGGACATGTTCCCCGCATAAAAAAATGGCGCAGCCTTCGCAGGTTGCGCCATTTTCATTTCAGGCTGGCAAGATTCAGCTTGCTACCAAGATTTCTTTTTCCGGCAGGGCGATCTGGTTGTCGACGCTGAACTGGTAATCCTTGAAGACGTGTTCGGCCGTCAGGATCTGGTACTCGCCGTTGTCGAGCTTATGCGTGGTGTCCTTCAGGCGGTACGTGTAGTGGCCGCAGGTCCAGCAGTTGAAGTTGCGCATGTGGGTGCACAGGCAAGTCTTGTCCATCACGACGACGGTTTTTTGCTCCGGATGGGCAGCGACTTCGCGGTTGTACGAGTTGATGTACGCGCAGTTGCCCGTCGCGTCGAGCAGGTAGCCATACGATTCGCAGCCTGGACGGATGCCGGCGCCGATGGCGGGCGTGTTCTTCAGCATGCGCATCGGGTAACCGGTCGGCGACACGCCATTGACGATGATGTCTTCTTCCGAGGCCTTGTAGTATTCCTGCTTGACCTTGTTTGGCAAGCCGCATTCCTTTGTGACGGTAAAGCGCGTCGCCACTTGCACGCCAGCCGCGCCTGCTTCCAGGAAGGAAACGGCATCGCTGCCCGTGAAGATGCCGCCAGCGGCGATCAGCGGGATGTCCAGCTGTTCGGCCTTCAGGTAGGCCAGCAGTTCCGCCGTGATCGTGTGCAGGTCGTAATTGGCCCAGTCCATGCCGAAGCCCAGGTGGCCGCCGGCCAATGGTCCCTCGACGATGATGAAGTCGGGCAAACGGTCCAGCTTGGCGTTCTTGCGCAGGAAAATCTGCAAGGCGCGCACGGACGAGACGATGATGCCCAGCTTGGCATCACGGAAACGCGGATGGTCGGCCATCAAGGCGAACGAACCGAAGTGCAAACCGGCCGACAGGGTGATGCCGTCGATGCCCGCATCCAGCGCCGCATTGAGTCGCACGCGCAAGGTTTCGCGGGGGCCGTTCATTGTCAGCTTTTCCATGCAATTGACGAAGATCAAGCCATCGCCTTTTTTCGCTTCCATGGTGCGGCCGATATGCAGGCGCTGCGCTTCCGCCAGGCGGCCCAGGTCGAACTGCACCACGGCCTTGTCGCTGTTATTGATGTTGAACTTGTACAGTTTCGTCTTGTCTTTGACGAAGGTGGTGTCGAAACGGCGATCCGACACGTCTTCCACCATGGCATCGGAGATATGCCCGATACCGTTCAGCCGGGCCGCTTCCAGGGCCAGCTCCGACGTGGAAATATCCACACCCATTCCGCCTATCATGATGGGCACATATTCTTTTTTGCCAAATCGCAGGCGGAAATCATCAACACGTTTCATTGCTATCCTTAGACTACCGTGGTTATCACTGAGCCAGATGTACGGTCAAGCCCGCTGCCGGTCAGGCGCGCGGGCGCATGTAGCTGTGCGCAGCTTCAATTCTACCCCAAGCGCGCAGGCGCTCCGAGGCAGCTTGCCGCCATGCCGGTGCAAGCGCAGGCCGCAGCGTGCGCATCATCGAAATTAATCGCGGAAATTGTTAAATTCCAGCGGCATGTCGGGTACATCCTTGCGCAGCATGGCCATGGCCGCCTGCAGGTCGTCGCGCTTGGCGCCCGTGACGCGCACGGCTTCGCCCTGGATGCTCGCTTGCACTTTCATCTTGCTGTCCTTGATGACGCGCACGATTTTCTTGGCATCATCCGATTCGATGCCATTCTTGATCTTGATGATCTGCTTGACCTTGTCGCCGCCGATCTTCTTGATGTCGCCTTCGTCGAGGAAGCGCACATCGACCTTGCGTTTGGTCAATTTGTTGGTCAGCACGTCGCGCACCTGGCTGAGCTGGAATTCCGAGTCCGCGAACGCGGTCAACTCGTTTTCCTTGTGTTCGACGCGGGCGTCGCTGCCCTTGAAGTCGAAGCGGGTCGTGATTTCCTTGTTGGATTGCTCGACTGCATTCTTGACTTCGATCATATCGGCTTCGGAGACTACATCAAATGACGGCATGGTCTGTTCCTTTTCTTGTTAAAGCGAGCGCACGCTCGGCGCGCTGGGCCTTGGCGGCTGATTCTGCGCCATGGGACGGCCCTGTTAAAGATGCGACATTTTAACGGACAACGGGCAAGTCGCCCTTGTCCTGAGGTGGTTTTTTGTCGCTTTCGCTCTATAATCGAGCAAAATTTCCCGATCCCATGTCTGCAGAGCTCACCATCGAACACAATTACTCCCTCCAGCGCCTGAATACCTTCGGCATCGCGGCCAATGCGGCCGCCTACGTACGCATCACCTCGCAGGCCGAATTGCACGCCGCGCTGCAAGATCCCGCCTTGTCCGCCATGCCGCGCCTGATACTGGGCGGCGGCAGCAACATCGTGCTGACGGGCGACTTTCCCGGCGCCGTGCTGCACATGGCCACGCGCGGCATGCGCCTGGCGCAGGCGGATTTCGAGACGATACTCGTCACTGCCGCGGCCGGCGAAAACTGGCACGATTTCGTGCAGTGGACCCTGGCGCAAGGCGTGGGCGGGCTGGAAAACCTGTCCCTGATTCCCGGCACGGTGGGCGCGGCGCCTATCCAGAATATTGGCGCGTATGGCGTTGAAATCAAGGATTATCTGCACAGCGTGAGCGTCATGCACAGTGGCAGCGGCATCGTCTTCGACATGGACCGCGATGCCTGCCGTTTCGCTTACCGCGACAGCATCTTCAAGCAGGCGGACGGCCGCGAACTGATCGTGCTGGAAGTCACGTTTGCCTTGCCGGCCGAGTGGCAGCCGAACTTGCGCTATGCGGAACTGGCGCAGGCCGTGGCCGAGCGCAATCTTGCCGAGCCGACACCTCAACAGGTGGCCGACACGGTGATGGCGATCCGCCGGCGAAAATTGCCGGACCCGGCCGTCATAGGCAATGCGGGCAGCTTCTTCAAGAATCCCGTGGTGTCACGAGAGCAATGTCTTGCCTTGTTGGAACGTTTCCCCACCTTGGTACACCATGCGCAGCCCGATGGCACGGAAAAGCTGGCGGCCGGCTGGCTGATCGATCAGTGCGGCTGGAAGGGGAAAAACCTGGGGCCCGCGGGAGTGTATCCCAAGCAGGCGCTGGTTCTGGTGAATAATGGCGGCGCTCGTGGCGCGGACATTACCCGGCTGGCGGCAGCGATACAGGATGATGTAGAGGCGAAATATGGCGTACGCCTGTCGCCCGAGCCTGTGTTTGTCTAAATAGTCAATCCGCGCTTGAAAAAATGTTCAGGGCAACGCAGCCATGGACGTTTTTTCTGCGTGGATCAGCCGAAGTGGCAGACGTAATCTACGGTTTCGACAGTTTCAATATCAAAATAGCTATTGCCCGGCACCTTGAATTCCTGGCCCGCGCCATAGCTGTTCCACTCCGTCGCGTCGGCCAGGCGTACCTTGCACAGGCCGCCGACGATTTCCATGATTTCCGGCGCGCCCGTATTGAAGCGCAGCGATGACGCGAAAATCACACCCACGCTTTTCTTCGTGCCATCGGCCAGGATGACGTTGTGCGAGACGCATTTGCCGTCAAAGTAGATATTCGACTTCTTGACGACGCTGACATTGTCCAGTTGTGTGCTCATGCTTCACTTTCCTTGCTGTTAAAAATCAGTCCTGGACGTCAGCGGCGCTCAGCACGCTGTTGCGTCCGCCGCGCTTGGCCGCGTACAGGGCCTGGTCGGCGCGGTTGATCAATTGCTCGACCGTCGAGTCCGGCGAAGGCACGATGGTGGCCACGCCGATCGAGATGGTGACAATGCCCGTGCTTGCCGCCGGATTCTCGATCTGCAAGCCTTCCAGGTGGCGCCGGCACGCTTCGGCGATCAGCAACGCGCCGGCCGCTTCCGTTTCCGGCAGGATCAGGGCGAACTCTTCGCCACCGTAGCGGGCGGCCAGGTCGGCCGGGCGCTTCAAATGTTCCGTCAGCACGGCGGCCACTTTTTTCAGGCACAGGTCGCCCGCCAGGTGGCCGAAGTGGTCGTTATAGCTTTTAAAATGGTCGATATCGCAAAACAGCAAGCTCAACGGCGTCTTGTCGCGCTGGCCACGCTGCCATTCGAATTGCAAAGTTTCATCGAAGCGGCGGCGGTTGGCGATGCCCGTCAAGCCATCGAGGGCGGCCAGTTTCTGTAACTCGATATTGGCGTCGGCCAGGTTCTTTTGACTTTCTCGCAGGAAACGAAAAGCCTGGTCGCGCTGCAGGCGGCTGATGTGCGCGTTGGAATGGTAGCGTATGCGCGCCAGCAGCTCCAGGCGGTCCGGCAGTTTCACCACATAATCGTTGGCGCCGACGGAAAAGCTGTGCGCCTTCAGTTTCGGGTCATCCTTGGCCGACATCACGATCACCGGCACGTGCGCCAGCGCCGCGTTTTCGCGATACAGCTGGATCAGGGCGAAGCCGTCGATACCCGGCATTACCAGGTCTTGCAGGATGACGGTCGGTTGCAAACGCAGCGCCGTGTCCAGCGCCTGCGTGGCGTCGGTCACGTAATGAAATTCGATATCCTGCTGGTCGCTGAGCATGCGCCGTACTGCCTCGGCAATGATCAACTGGTCGTCCACCAGCAGCACGCTGACCTTGAATTCGGTCAATGCGGGCTCATGCTGGCTGAAACTGGAGGAGAATTCTGGCATTGCATTCTTTTCAGATGTTAGGGGAGGGCTCCCACCCATTGTTGAGTTTGGCGCCCAGGCGGCTGCGCAGGCTGGCGCCTATTCTATCCAGGGGCAGGATGTGCTGCGCCGCATCGAGTTCGGCCGCCGCGCGCGGCATGCCGTACACGGCACTGCTGGCCTGGTCTTGTGCGATGGTCGTCTTGCCGGCGCGGCGCATGGCCAGCAAGCCATCGCCGCCGTCACGCCCCATGCCTGTGAGCAATACACCGATGGCGTCGCCGCGCCAGTGCTGCGCCACGCAGTTGAAGAAGACATCGACGGACGGGCGGTAAACATACTCGCGTGGTGCTGCATCGTAACCCAAACGATAATTTTGATCTAGCAGCAAGTGATCATTGGTCTTGGCGATCAACACCGTGCCGGACACCAGTTCATCGCCTTCGACGATCACGCGCGCGGGCATGCTGAGCTGGTCATCGAGCCATTTGGCGAAGTGCGAGGCGAAGGTTTCATCGATATGCTGCACCACCACGATGGCGCAGCCGGGCGGCGCCGTCCAGCCGGACAGCACCTTGGCCACGGCCGAAGGGCCGCCCGTCGAGGCGCCGATGGCCACCAGCGTGGTGACTTGCCCGTCGGCCCGTTCGCCGCCATTGCCGTTCGCCTGGCGCGGCGGCGGCGTTTCGGCGCTGTGGCGTATCAGCTTGCCGATGGTCTTGATCTTGGCCAGCAGTTCGCTGTCGCCGCCCACTTGTCCCTGCAGCACGGGGGTGGCCGTGACGTCGAGCGCACCCGCGCCCAGCGCGCGGAAGACCTGGTTGACATTGTCTTGCGGGCGTCCCGTGACCACCAGGATGGCGCAAGGGCTTTGCTCCATGATCAGGCGCGTCGCCTCAACGCCATCCATCTCCGGCATGTTCAGGTCCATCAGGATCAGGTCGGGACGGTTGCCCTCGCACATGCGCACGGCTTCGAGCCCCGTGCGGGCAATCCACAGCACCTGGTGTTCCTGCGTGCTGGCCACCACGCGGCGCAGGGCCTCGGCGGCCATGGCGACATCGTTGGCAATGGCAATTTTCATGAAGTACAACTCATAAGCGGGCATCTCCTATCAGGTCGGCCACCGCGTCGAGCAAGGTCTCGTCGTGGAAGCTGCCTTTGGTCAGATAATAGTCGGCGCCGGCGGACAGGCCGCGCGCGCGGTCTTCCGGGCGGTCCTTGTACGAGACGATCATCACCGGCAGCTTGTGCAGGTGCAGGTCCTTCTTGATCAGCGAAACCAGCTCGATGCCGTCCATGCGCGGCATGTCGACGTCGGTGATCACCAGGTCGTATTCGCCGCTGCGCACGACGTTCCAGCCGTCGATGCCGTCGATGGCCACGTCGACTTCGAAACCGCGCGCCAGCAGCAGCTTGCGCTCCATCTCGCGCACCGTCAGCGAATCGTCGACGACGAGGATGCGCTTGGCGCGGCGCTGCTGCGCGCGGCCCGCCTGCGCCAGCTGGTGCAGGCCGCCTTCGTGCAGCAGCTTGTCGATCGACAGCAGCAGGTCGGGCACGTCGAGGATCAGCACCGGCTCGCCGTCATCGAGCAGGGCGGCAGCGGAAATGTCGCGCATCTTGCCGAAGATCGGATCGATGGCCTGCACCGCCAGGCTTTGCTCGCCGCGGATGGCGTCGACCACCAGGGCATAGCTTTGCTTGCCGCGCCCGATCACCACCACCGGCAAGTCCTCGGCCTGGTTCGCCGCTTCGCCCAGCTCCAGCACCTGCGCCGCCGAGACCAGGCCCAGATGCTCGCCCTTGAGTTCGAAGAACTGCTTGTTTTCCAGGGTATGGATGGCCGCCTGCGGCACGCGCACCACGCTTTCCACCTTGACGATGGGGATGGCGTAGGCTTCGCCCTGGATGTCGATCACCAGCGCGCGCACGATCGATTGCGTCAGCGGCAGGGTGATGAGGGCGCGGAACCCCCGGCCCGGCTCCGATTCCAGGCGCACTGTGCCGTTTTGCTGGCGTATCGTCTCGTGCACGATGTCCAGGCCCACGCCGCGTCCGGACAATTGATTGGCCGTCGCCTTCAGGCTGAAGGCGGGCAGGAACAAAAATTCCAGCAGCTCGCCCGGCGACAGCGCGGCGGCCATGGCGGGGCTGGCCATCTTGCGCTCGATGACGGACTGGCGGATCTTTTCCAGGTCGACGCCGCGTCCGTCGTCGCTGATTTCGATGCTCAGCATGCCGGCGCGGTGGCGCGCTTCCATGCGTATCGTGCCCAGCGCTTCCTTGCCCGCGTCGATGCGCTCGTACGGGCCTTCCATGCCATGGTCGATGGCATTGCGCAGCATGTGGTTCAGCGGGCTTTCGATCTTCGCCAGGATGTCGCGGTCGACCAGGGTGTCTTCTCCTTCGATCTCCAGCTGCACTTCCTTGCCCAGGCTGCGCGCCAGGTCGCGCACCATGCGCGGGAAGGCGTGGATGCCGTCGCGGAAAGGGCGCATGCGCAGCGCCAGCACTTCGTCGACCATGCCTTGCGAGACGGCCAGCAGGCGCCGCTCATAGGTTTCGATGTCGGCGATGTGCTCGAGCATGAACTGCTTCAGGGGCTGTGTCTTTTGCAGTGCCAGCAAGGATTTTTCCATCAGGCCCGCGTCGCCCGAGCGGGCAATGGCTTCGTGCAGGTGCTCGATGGCGGAAAACAGGCTGCTCTGGTTGCGCTTGAAGCGCTGCAAGGCACCGATGAACGGATGCATCTGGTGCGCATTGATGCGCGATTCGCTGGCCAGCGACAGCAGTTTGTCGAAATTCTGCGCCTGGGCCTTGGCCGGTGCGGCACCTGTACGCGGCGCGGGCGCGGCAGCTTCTGCCGCTTCCGCTTCCGCGTCCTCTCCCGCCAGGCCGCTGGCCACGGGAGCCTGTGGCGCCGCCGCTGCCGGCGCTGGCACGGGCGCCGGCGCCGGGGGCAGGGCCGGCAATTCGGGCAGGTCGGCGATGCCGGCGATGGCGTTCAGGGTCTGGTCGATCTGCGCCGCATTGGCGGCCAGCCACGCTTCGGCTCCCGCGTCGTCCAGGCGCGACAGCTGCACGATCAGGTCGACGCCCGACAGCAGCACGTCGACCCGCTCCGGCGTGAGTTTCAGGCGGCCGTGCTGGGCGGCGACAAAGCTGTCTTCCATGCCGTGCGCCAGCTGCACCACCACTTGCAGGCCGACGATGGCGGCGGCGCCCTTGATCGAGTGCGCCGCGCGCATCATCGCTTCGACGGCGGCCGCATCGCCCGCATGGCGCTCCATGGCCAGCAAGCCGTCGGTGAGGATCTGGGTCTGGCTGTCCGCCTCCATGCGGAACAGGTCCAGCATGGAAAAGGCACTCAGGTCGTCGTGCTGGTCCTGGCTCATCGTAATAGTCTCGCAAGTTGAAAGCCGATCAGCGCCGTGTCGAGGCAGCCGATGCGCATGTCGCCCTCGGTGATGACGCCGGACAGATAGCGCGACAGGCCCTTGTTGATGGTGGCCGCCGGCGCTTGCACGGTGCTCGACGCATAGCGCACGATGCCGTGCAGGTCGGCCACGGGCAGCGCGTAAGCCTGTTCTTCCCAGCGCATCAGCAGCAGGCGCGCAAAGGTGTGGCGGCCGCGCGCCGCTGGCGCGCCCTGTTCGTCGATGCCCAGCAAGTGTGCCAGCGACATGCACGGATACAGCTTGCCGCCGATATTGACGATGCCCGCCAGGCCGCGCCCGCCGCGGTGCGGCAGTACGTGCGGCTTGGCCTGCGGCGCCACGGAGTCGAACACGCGCGTGGGCAGCGCCAGCCATTCGCGGCCGATGCGAAATACCAGCGCCGAGCTGTCGCGCACTTCGCCGCCCGCATCGATCTGGCGGAAGTGGCTGGCCCAGTCGCGCTGGTAATGTTCATCCACGGGCCGCTGCAGGTTGCGCTGGGCGGCGCCCGCATACACGTCGCAGTTACGGCAATGCACGTTGGCCGGCAGCCTGGGGCAGCTCTGGTCGCCGACCACGCCGATATGGTTCCAGCAGTCGTCGATGGCGTCGGGGGACTCGGTGGCGATGAGGTTGGTCATGCTTGCCCCTTAGTTGGACGCCTGGCGGCGCTGGTAGATGCGCGCCGCGCGCGCCTTCAGGGTGGCGGCGGCCGTGTGGTTGCCATTGCGTTCGGCCAGCAGCGACAGGTGGCACAGCGCCTCGTAATGGTCGGGCTGCAGGTAGATGCAGCGGCGCCAGTAATCGTCGGCCAGGTCCATCTTGCCGGCCAGTTCATTGATGATGCCCAGCATGAAATACGCTTCCGCCGCCTCGGGCACGCGCGCCAGGTGGGCGTGGCATTTTTCGCCCGCTTCGCGCAACTGGCCACGGTCGGCCAGCAGGCGCGCCTCGGCCAGCAAATCGGCTTGCGCGGTTGGCGCGGCCGGCGCCGGCGACGGCACGGACACGGGGCGCGTGCGCGGCGCTGTCGCGGCGGCAGGGGCGGCGGCTGCGGCCGCGCGCCTTGGCGCGGGCGGCACGCTGCGCAGGGGGCGCGCTGCCGGCAGCGGCGCCACTTGCACGGGGCTGGTCGGCGCCGCCGTTTCCTTCTTCAGGGCGAAGGCCTGGCGGAACTGCAGCGGCGCAAAGCCGTTCTGGCAGAACGACGGCACTTCCGCATAGCCGGCCAGCAGCATGCCGTCGTCGGCCAGCAGGGCGGACAGGTTGTGGATGGCCGCGCGCGTGGTCGGCTTGTCGAAGTAAATCAAGAGGTTGCGGCAAAAGATGACGTCGTAATGGCGGCTGTAGGTGGCGGTGTCGAATTGCAGCAGATTACCCTGCCTGAAGGTGACTTGCTCGCGCAAGGAGTCGATGATGCGGTAGGCGTCGTCGGCCACGTGCGTGAAATAACGCTCGCGGAAGGCCACGTCCTGCGCGCGGAAGGCGTTGCGGCCGTACACGCCGGCCTGCGCCCGTTCGATGCAGCCGGGGCTCAGGTCATACGCGTCGATGCTGAACGCCTGTTTCGGCACGCCGCCGTCGCGCAGCGCCATGGCCATCGAATACGGTTCCTCGCCGCCCGCGCACGGGATCGACAGGATGCGCGTGGCGCGCCCCCGCGCCCAGCGTTCCTGCACCAGTTCGACGGTGGCGTAGAACGCCTGCGGGTCGCGGAACAGCCACGATTCCGGCACCACCACCAGCTCGATCAATTGCGTCATTTCGGCCGGCGTGAGCGCTTGCAGGTAGGCTTCGCTATCGCTGAAGCCCGTTTGTTCCATGCGCTGGCCGACGGCCCGTTCGGCCACGGCTTTGGAGACGGACAGGCCGGTCGCGCGGCGCAGCAGGGCTTGTGCCGTCATGCCGCGCCCGCGTCTTGAAACAGCAGCGCGCGCACGTCCGGCGGCAGCAGGTGTTCGAGTTCCACCAGCTGCACGATGCCGTCGGCGTCGCTGGCCACCTGGCCCAGGAAGGGCGCCGTGGCCACGCCGCTATCCTCGAGCTTGTCCGCCGCGATGTCGGCGATGCCGCGCACTTGCGTGGCCAGCAAGCCCAGCGCATGCGTGGCGCCGCCAGGCGCGCGGTAGTCGACGATGACGATGCGCGTGTCGAATTGCGCGGCGGCGGCAGGCAGCCCGGCCAGGCGCGACAGGTCGATCACGGGCACGGGCGTGCCGTGCAAGTCCATCAGGCCGGCCACGTAGTCTGGCGTGAGCGGCAACTGTTTCAGCTCCAGCAGCGGCAGGACGCGCACGATGCCGGCCAGGGGCAGGCCATAGCGGTCGCGTCCGATGTGAAAGAGCAGCACTTTCATGGGATCAGATGGTGACGGCGAAGGTCGACACGCTCGACTGCAGGTCGCCCGCCGCATATTGCAGCTGGTGCACCGCTTCGCTGGTGGCCTTCAGCGATTCCACCGTCTGCTGCGTGGCGTCGTTGAGCTGCATCATGGTGTCGGAAATTTGCGACGCGCCGATCGCCTGCGACTGCATGCCTTGCAGCACGGCATCGAATTGCGGCGTGAGTTTTTGCACCTGATCCATCACGGACGACAATTGTTCCGCCACTTGCCGCACTTCGCCCACGCTGCGGCGAATTTCTTCCGAGAATTTATCCATGCCCATCACGCTGGCGGACACGGCCGACTGCATTTCCTTGAGCATTTGCTCGATATCCCAGGTGGAGACGGACGTCTGGTCGGCCAGGCGGCGGATTTCCGTCGCCACGACGGAAAAGCCGCGGCCCGCTTCGCCCGCTTTTTCCGCCTCGATGGCGGCGTTCAGCGACAGGATGTTGGTCTGGTCGGCCACTTTCGTGATGGTGATCAGTACGCTATTGATATTGCTGGCTTTTTCCGACAGGGCCGCCAGCTTGGCGTTGATGGAATCGGTGGCCGAGACCATGTGCTGCATGGTCGAATCCATGCGCTTGAGGTTGTTTTGCGCTTCGGCCGTGGCATTCGTCGTGTAGTCGGCCACGGCGGTGGCGTCTTCCATGGTTTTCAGCAACTGGCTCGTGTTGGCCGAGATTTCCTTGGTGGTGCTGAGAATTTCCACGCTGGTTTGCGCTTGCTCAATACCCGTGGCTTCCTGCTGGCGCGCCGAGGCGGCGATTTCCGTGGCGGAGGTCGTGACCTGGATGCCGGCCTTTTGCACATTGTTGAGCAGGCTGCGCAGGTTTTCAAACATCTTCGCCAGGCCGTTGCCCAGCTGGCCGATGGCGTCGTTGCCCGTGATGCCGACCTTGCCCGTCAGGTCGCCCGAGGCGGCCTTCGATACCACTTCCAGCAGGGAATCGACCTTGGCCCGCAGGCTATTCGTGGCGGCCAGTTCATTGGCCTGGTTGTCCTGGATGGTTTGCGCCATGCGGTTGAACTCTTCCGTCACCTTGCCCAGCTCGTCGCGCGAGATGATGGCGGCGCGCGCGCCCTGTTCGCCGCCGGCGATGCGCCCGACGGCGTCCGTCAGGCTGTTCAGCGGGCCGAGGATGGCCTTGGCCAGGACGAAGGAAATGCCCAGCGCCAGCACCACGCACAGCACGCCGCCCAGCGCCAGGGTCAGCAGCATGGTTTCCTGCAGGCGACTTGACGTGGCCGTGCGCTCGGCCAGCAAGCGGTTTTCTTCGGCGGCGGCTTCGTCGAGCAGTTTGTTGGCCTGCACGATGCCGGGCGAGCCCGCCGGCGGAAGCAGGCGCGCCACCGTTTCCGTGGCGCCCGGCGCATTGCCCAGCGCGCGGCGTTTCTCGATCAGGGGGGTGATCCACTCCTTGACCCAGGTGCTGCTCAGCTGGTCGATCTTGCGGAAGCGTTCCGACTGTACCTTGTTGTCCACCGTCATGCTGATGGCTTTTTGCGTGTGCTGGCTCAGCACCCCTGTTTCATCGGTTTCCGGCGTCAGCGAGGCTTCGTTGCCGGTCAGAATGAAGCCGCGCGCCTCCACCTGGATTTGCAGGATGGAATTGTGAATCTTGTCGATCTCGACCAGCACTTCCATCGTGTGCCTGTCCCAGGCATTGGCTTCCGACAGCCGCGCAAAGCTGTTGTAGGCCACGCCCAGCAGGATCAGGATGATGGCCACGATGGAGCCGAAGCCCAGGTACAGTTTATTCTTGATACTCAGGTCTTTGAACATGGGAGGGCTCCGGAAGCGGGAAGGTCAGCACAATTGCACTGTAGCATTTTGCCATGAGGACAGCAAAATGGGGGCGATCTGGGGACGCGCGGGGCGGTAAATCGCTGCCGAGTGCGTTTCAAACGTAAAAAAGCCGCCCGGAGGCGGCTTTTGGCGGGCGCGGGAGGTAGTGCCTCCCGGTAACTAATTACTTCTGGCCGCGCTTTTCGCGGGCGATGGCGGCGATGCGCATGCGCAAGGCGTTCAGCTTGATGAAGCCGCCGGCGTCGGCCTGGTTGTAGGCGCCGCCGTCTTCGTCGAAGGTGGCGATGTTCATGTCGAACAGCGAATCCGTTTTCGAATCGCGCGACACGACGATCACATTGCCCTTGTACAGCTTGATGCGTACCCAGCCGTTCACGGTTTCCTGCGTGTGGTCGATCAGGGTTTGCAGGGCAACGCGCTCGGGCGCCCACCAGTAGCCGTTGTAGATCATCGATGCGTAGCGCGGCATCAGGTCATCTTTCAGATGGGCAACTTCGCGGTCCAGGGTGATCGATTCGATGGCGCGGTGGGCTTTCAGCATGATAGTGCCGCCCGGGGTTTCATAGCAGCCGCGCGATTTCATGCCGACGTAGCGGTTTTCCACCAGGTCCAGGCGTCCCACGCCATGCTTGCCGCCAACTTTGTTCAGTTCGGCCAGCACGGTGGCGGGCGACATGCGCACGCCGTTGATGGCGACGATATCGCCTTTTTCGTATTCGATGTCCAGGTATTCCGCTTCGTCCGGCGCCTTTTCAGGGCTGACGGTCCAGCGCCACATGGTTTCTTCCGCTTCGGCGCTCGGGTTTTCCAGGTGGCGGCCTTCAAAGCTGATGTGCAGCAAGTTGGCATCCATCGAGTACGGCGCGCCGCCGTTCTTGTGCTTCATGTCGATTTCGATGCCGGCGTCTTCCGCGTACTTCAGCAGTTTTTCGCGCGACAGCAGATCCCACTCGCGCCATGGGGCGATGATCTTCACGCCTGGCTTCAGCGCGTAGGCGCCCAGCTCGAAACGCACCTGGTCGTTGCCCTTGCCGGTCGCGCCGTGCGAGATGGCGTCGGCGCCGGTGGCGTTGGCGATTTCGATCAGGCGCTTGGCGATCAGCGGACGGGCGATCGAGGTGCCCAGCAGGTATTCGCCTTCATACACGGTGTTGGCGCGGAACATCGGGAAGACGAAATCGCGCACGAATTCTTCGCGGACATCTTCGATATGGATGTTTTCCGGCTTGATGCCGAATTTGATGGCCTTGGCACGCGCCGGTTCCAGTTCTTCGCCCTGGCCCAGGTCGGCCGTGAAGGTGACGATTTCGCACTGGTAGTTATCTTGCAGCCATTTCAGGATGACGGAGGTGTCGAGTCCGCCGGAATAGGCCAGGACTACTTTTTTAATGTCGCTCATATTGCTTCCAGTTGTCGTTGTCGATGTATGTATTGCGATGCTGCCAGGAGTTATGCAGTGCCTGGCGAATTAGTTGATTTTACCGAGTAACAGGTATTCGATCAGCGCTTTTTGCACGTGCAAGCGGTTTTCCGCCTCGTCCCACACCACCGATTGCGGGCCGTCGATCACTTCGGCGGCCACTTCCTCGCCGCGGTGGGCGGGCAGGCAGTGCATGAACAGGGCGTCGGGCGCGGCGCGGGCCATCTTCGCGCCATCGACGATCCAGCCGTCGAAGGCGGCGATGCGGGCCGCGTTTTCCGCTTCGTAACCCATGCTGGTCCACACGTCCGTGTTGACCAGGTGCGCGCCTTCGCAGGCATCCGATGGATTGGCGAAGAAGGTGTAGCGCTCGGTCTTGACTTGCGCCAGGTCAATGTCGTAACCCTTCGGCGTCGACACGTTCACATGGAAGCCGAACACTTCGGCCGCTTGCAGCCACGAGTACAGCATGTTGTTGGCGTCGCCGATCCAGGCGACCACCTTGCCGGCGATCGAGCCGCGGTGTTCGATGTAGGTGAAGATGTCGGCAAAGACCTGGCACGGGTGGTGTTCATTGGTCAGGCCATTGATCACCGGCACGCGCGAATTGGCGGCGAAGCGCTCGATGATTTCCTGGCCGAACGTGCGCACCATGATGATGTCGCACATGCGCGACATGACCTGGCCCGCGTCTTCCACCGGCTCGCCGCGGCCCAGCTGGGAATCGCGCGTGTTCAGGTAGATGGCGGCGCCGCCCAGCTGGTGCATGCCCGCTTCGAACGACAGGCGCGTGCGGGTCGAGTTCTTTTCAAAGACCATCACCAGGGTGCGGTCGATCAGTGGATGGTAGATTTCGTAGTTCTTGAACTTGCGCTTGATCAGATGGGCGCGTTCGATCACATATTCGTACTCTTCCAACGTGAAATCGGAGAACTGGAGGTAGTGCTTGATCGGTTTTTTTGTCGACATAATGACCACTTGAAGATGCGCAGGCCGCCGGCGGCGTGCCTTTCCCGCCGGGTTGCATCAGCGTACAACATCTCGTCTGATGACTGCCTCGCCCGGCGCGCTGCTGTGTTGATCGGTGCCAGCGCGACGCCTGTCGCGCGGTACGATGCGGTTTGCCAAGTTGAAAATAATGCAATGGCAAGTACTTCAGCCGTTCAATTATAAGGGTTTTGCTTTTAGATTGGAAAGACTGCCCGGGCGCGTACTTGTATAGGCAAGCCTGCGCCCGGGCAACGGGGCGGTGGATTAATAGATGCTGGCGGGCGCGGCGCCGTCCAGCTGGGGCGCCACCAGCGGCAAGTCCAGCGTGAAGCGCGTGCCAGCGGGGCTGCTGGCCACCTGGATGGTGCCGCCCAGCAGGGCCGTGACGATGTTGTAGCTGATCGACAAACCCAGGCCGCTGCCGCCCTGGCCCAGCTTGGTAGTAAAGAAGGGGTCGAAGATGCGCGACAAATGCTGTTCCGCGATGCCGCCGCCATTGTCTTCGAAGACGATCCGCACGCGCGCCGCGTCCGCCGTGGCGGACAGGTGCATGCAGCCCGTGCCGACGCCGCCATCGTTGGGCGCGGGGGCGAAGGCGTGCAGCAGGGCATTGTTGATCAGATTGGTGATCACCTGGCCGAACGGGCCGGGATAGCTGTCCATGGCGATGCCGAAGGCTATCTCCATTTCGATGCGGTGGCCCGAACTGCGGATGCGGTTCATGACGGTGGCGATGATTTCATTGCTGACTTGTTGCAAGTCAAAGCGGCGCCGCTGCTCGGTGGTGCGGTCGACGGCCACCTGCTTGAAGCTGTTGACCAGGTCGGCCGCGCTGCGCAGGCCGCGCATCACCAGCGCCGACGCCTTGCCCGCATCGTCGATGAAGGCGGCCAGGTCCGAGCGGCGCAGGCCGGGACCGTTCATCAGGCGTTCCACGTCTTCCGTCTTTTGCTGCATGGTGCTGGCGATCAACAGACTATTGCCGATCGGGGTATTCAGTTCATGCGCCACGCCGGCCATCAGCGAACCGAGGGCGGCCAGTTTTTCCTGCGATACCAGTTGCGCCTGGGCATCTTGCAATTGCCGGTAGGCGCTGGCGTTGTCGAGCGCGATGGCGCCATACGCGCACAGGGTGCGGAAGATCAGCCGCTCGCGTTCGCCATATGCGTTGGCGTGGCAAGCCTGCACCGTCATCACGCCCAGCACGCGCTCGCCCACCATCAGCGGCACGTACAGCACGCTCTGGTTATGCAGCGTGCCGGGCACCGTGTAGGCGTGGCGGCGCGGCGGCACCTGGTCGATATACACTTCGCGTCGGCCCAGCAGGCAGCGCACGGAATAGGCGCGTGGATTGCTCAGTGGAATGGCGTTGTCGGACAGGGGCCGGCCCGCTTCCATGCCATGCGCGCGGCGCAGCGCCGTGCCTGCGGCGTCGAGCATGTAGACGGCGAAGGTGTTGACTGGCAGCAAGGCATGCACGTGGCGGTCGAGCACCTGGAACACGGCGCTGGCGTCGAGGTGGGTGGTGATTTCCTGGCCGATGGCCGACAGCCGTTCCAGGGTGTCGCTGGTCTGTTGCAGCACTTCGGCGCGGCGCGCTTCGGAAGCGGCCAGTTCGCGGTGGTGATAGCCTTCCGAGCGCGCATGTTCCGTCTGGTGGTAGACCTGCATGGCGGTGGCGCGGTTGCTCGCTTGCTGGGTATGGCTTTTTTCGCGCGCCATGCCCGCATCGAGGGCGATATCGTAGGCGCGCGCATAATCGCCCGCATGCGCGTATTCGCGCGCCAGCGCATCGAGCAGTTCGCCGGGCGGCGAATAGCCGTCGATCGAGGCGGCTACCTGCAGCGCCTGGTGCAGGAAATGCAGGGCGGGATTGCGTTCCAGCATGTCTGCGGGCGGCGGCAACTCATGGCGCGCATGCAACATCGACAAGACGCGCAGCGCCGCCACCTGGTGCATGGCGTCGCCCTGCGCGGTGGCCAGCTGGCAAGCCCGCTCGGCCGCCTGCAGCGCCTCGTCCGGGCGGTCCAGGTAGGATAGCGCGTGGGCGCTGCCGCGCTGGGCCATGCTGCGGAAATCGGCCTGGCCCAGCGCTTCGGCGCGCTGCGCCAGCCGGCTGAAGGCGTCGAGCGCCGTGTCGTAGTCGCCCTTGTCCAGGCTCAGTTCGCCCAGGTGGAACAGGGCGTTGGCATAGGTGCGCGCGCCAGCCACGGGCGCCAGGATGAGCAGCGCCTGGCGCAGCAAGTCTTCGGCCGCGGCCAGGCGGCCCAGCTTGCGCATGGTTTCGGCCGTATGCGTCTGGCAAGCGCCGATGCTGCGCGGCCAGCCGGTGGGGCGCGCCAGATCCAGTGCGCACTGCATCCACTCCAGGGCCGATTCGTTGTCGTTGAGGCTGGCGAAACAGTCGCCGATATTGATGGCGGCCGTGATGGCGCCGCGCAGCTGGCCGCTTTCCAGCGCCGCCTCGTAGCTTTGCATGTAGTGGCCGGCGGCCGTGCCCAGGTCGCGCGAGGTGTGCGCCAGCAAGCCGCGGAAGTCATGCACCCAGGCGGCCAGCGGCGCGGGCAGCTTGCCGCTGGTGCTGTCGGCCTGGAAATGGCTGCCCCAGCGCGCCTGTGCGGCTGGCGCATCGCGCAGCACGGCCCAGCGCGCCGCGGCCGCGTCGGCCAGGCTGGCGCGCATCGTATCGCCGGCGCTGTGCGCCTGCTCGGCAGCGGCCAGCAGTTCGGCATCGCAGCGGGCATGGTCGCCCCGGTCGACGGCAATCGAGGACAGCAGCCAGTGCGCGTCGGCGCAGGCGGCGCCGTCGCCGTGCGCGCACAGGATGGCGTGCGCCGCCATGGCCAGGCTTTCCGCCGTATCGAGCGCACCTTGCAGCCAGGCCACTTCCGCCTGCACCAGTTGCAGGCGCGCCTGCGCGATGGCCAGGGCGTGGGCCGGCAGCTGGGCCTGGGGCAGCAAGGCTGCCGCTTCGGCCGCATGGTGCAGCGCCTGGGCACAGTTGCGCTGGCGCAAATGCCATGCCAGCAGCATCAGCAAGGGCAGGCGCTCCAGGGCGCGCAATGGCCGCAGTGTATCTTCCCACTGTGCAATGTCATGTTCGAGTGCGAACATTTCCATCCGAAATCTCCCGCAAGGCGATGGTGTTGGCCAGCGGCCAGTGACACCTTATTGGATCGCATTGTAAGCTGCATCGGATGCAGTTGTTTGGTCGACTCGACAGTATTTTTTTACGCGCGCCCTTTCAGGCTGCGCAAAGCAGGCGGGGCGTGCACCAGCCCCTGCCGGCTGATGCACGTGGACAGCCTGGCACGGCTTGCCGCCCGTTTGCCGTGCTGTGCCGTGCCGCCTGTGCTAGCGGCCGGCGAAGTGCACGGTGCTGGCCGTTTCGCCAGCCTTGGCGACGGCGCCCGGAATATTGTTCAGCCCGGTAATGGCGATGACGTCGCCATCGTTGCGAAATTCCATGTGGGTGCCGCTGGCCGTTTCAAAGACGCCCGGTGCGCGGCCGAACAGCTCCACTTCGGGCTGTCCCTTGATTTGCGTGAAATAGCGGTTGACTTGCTGGCGCAGCAGCAAGGTATCGCCCGTGTCGAGCTGGTAGCTGTTGCCGTACTGGCTGAATTCCTGCGGGGCCAGTTTATACACCTTGCCGGAAACCTGGACCTTGTCCTGTTCGCCGATTTCCAGCGCACTGGCGCTGAGGCAAGACAGGCCGAGGACGAGGGCGGCGCTACCGAGGGCGAGGGTACGCGAGAACGATGCTTTCATGATTTCACCTTGTGATCGAGATGCTGGTTGGAGTTAGACCAATGTTGTCTCCAGCAGGTTCGCTGGCGGGGACAATGCCAAGGTAGCAAGCGGAGGGGTGCCATGCCAGCGCAAAGCGATGAAACGCCGGAATCCGGCGCTGAAACGCGAAATCAGGCGATGGATGGTTTTGGAATGAATGGGAGAAAGCAGGCTCTGCGGCAGAATTTAATTCTGTTTAATTCGTGGTGGTAAACTTTTTATCGGTTTGGCGCCCGTCTCGACGACGGGCGCCAGGCGCGATCAATACAGCGTTTGCGCCGATTCGTGCAGCAGCTGGCCATACAGGGTATGGCGCATCTTGGCGATCTTGCCTTCAGACAATGCTTGCAGGATGGCGCATTGCGGTTCGATCAGGTGGCGGCAGTTATAGAACTTGCAACCGCCCAGGTAAGGCTGGAATTCGCGGAAGGCCCGCTCCAGCATGCCCTCGGACAAGTGGTACAGGCCGAACTCCTGGAAGCCGGGCGAATCGATGATGGAACTGTTTGCGCCCAGTTCGTCGAGCTTGTACAGACGCGTAAAGGTCGTCGTGTGCTTGCCCGTGTCGAGCGCGGCCGAGATTTCGCGCACGGCGATGTCGGCATCCGGCACCAGCAGGTTGATCAATGACGACTTGCCCATGCCCGACTGGCCGATGAGGATCGACGACTGCCCCGCCAGCAGGGGCGCCAGGGTGGCCACCGCGTGCTCCGGTTCGGCGCGCGCCGACACTTCATCGACGGGATAGCCCATCGATGAATACGGCAGCAGGCGTTCGCGGGCGCGCTCCAGCGAAGCGGTCACGTCCGTCTTGTTGAGGATGATGCGCGCCTCGATGCCGGCCGCGTCGGCCGCCACCAGCGAGCGCGAGATCAGGTCGTCGGCAAAGCCCGGTTCCGTCGCCACGACGATGAACAGCTGCGTCAGGTTGGCGGCCAGCAACTTCGATTTGTACTGGTCCGAGCGGTACAGCAGGGTCTTGCGTTCCTCGATGCGGTCGATGACGGCCTGGTCGTTGGAGGTGCGCGTCAGGTGCACGATGTCGCCCACGGCCACATTGGTTTTCTTGCCGCGCGTTACGCATTGCAGCTTGGCGCCGTCCACGTCGGCCAGGTAATGGCGGCCGTGGGCGGCGATGATGATGCCCGTCAACTTGCCTTCGCTCATGGGGCCACCTGGCTGCTCTGGTAGATGAGGTCGGCCTTGGCGGCGCAGATGAAGTCGTTTTCGGACAGGCCGCCGGCGCCATGGTTGACCGAGTGCGTGTCGTAGCGCACGGCGCAGGTTTTGTAAGTAATGATGAGCTCCGGATGGTGGTCTTGCGTATGGGTCATATAGGCCAGGGCGTTCACGAACGCCAGGGTCTGGTAGTAATTCTTGAAGCCGAAGTCGCGGCACAGCTTGCCATTTTGCAAGCTCCATTGCGGCAGCAGGGCGTGCAGGGTGGCAATGTCCGTGTCGCCCAGCGCCTGCTGGCGCGGCGTGCAGGACAGTTGGGACAGGTCTTGCGAAGTCGATGGCGTATTCATGTCGTAGCCCCTTTCAGGTGGCGGATGCGCACGCTGGCCGGCGGGTGGCTATCGTAGAAGGCCGAGTGCAGCGGGTCGGGCGTCAGGGTCGACGCATTGTCTTCATACATTTTGACGAGCGCCGAGACCAGGTCGTCCGCCTGCGTGTGCGTGGCGGCAAAGGCGTCCGCTTCGAATTCATGCTTGCGCGAGCTGAGCGAGGTCAAGGGGCCCAGCAGGAAGGTGAAGACGGGCAAGGCCAGCATGAACAGCAGCAGCGCCAGCGCATCCGTCGGCTGGCCCGTCAGCGCCAGCGCGACCGGGTCGACGCCCAGGCCCGCGTAAAACCACGGCTGCGTCTTCAGGAAGCCCAGCAGCGCCAAAAAGCCCAGCGAGATGACGAACATCATGGCGATGCGCTTGACGATGTGCTTGAGCTTGAAGTGGCCCAGTTCATGCGCCAGCACGGCTTCGATTTCCTGCGGCGCCAGGCGCGACAGCAAGGTATCGAAGAAGACGATGCGCTTGTTGGCGCCAAAGCCCGAGAAATACGCATTGCCGTGGGCGCTGCGCTTCGAGCCATCCATGACGAACAAGCCTTTCGAGGCGAAGCCCACGCGCTGCATCAAGCCTTCGATGCGGCTTTTCAGCGCTTCGTCGGCCAGCGGCGTGAATTTGTTGAACAGGGGCGCGATGACGGTCGGAAACAACACCATCATCAGCAACTGGAAGCCGCTCCAGACGAACCACGCGTACAGCCACCACAGGTCGCCCGACTTGGCCATCAGGGTCAGCACGACCCAGATCAGCGGCAGGCCGATGACGGCGCCCAGGCCCACGCCCTTGAGCATGTCCGTGAAGAACAGCTTGCGCGCCATGGTATTGAAGCCGAAGCGCTGCTCCAGCACGAACTGGCGGTAGTAATCGAAGGGCAGGTCGATCAGGCCGGAAATGGCGGCAAAGGCGGCGATCAGGCCGATCTGGTACAGCATGGGCGAGCCAGAGCCCATCCATTCATTCAGGTGCAGCGCCAGCCATTGCAAGCCGCCCAGCAAGGTAAAACCGATCAGCACGGCATAGTTGACCAGCAAGGTCAGCAAGCCGAACTTGGTCTTCGCCACCGTGTAGTCGGCCGCCTTCTGGTGCGCGGCCAGCGGGATCTTTTCCGCAAATTCGGCGGGCACGGCGGCGCGGTGGGCCAGCACGTGGCGAATCTGCCGCGAAGCGAGCCAGAAGCGCACGGCCAGGGTCAAAACGAGGACGGATACAAACAAAATCGAAAACGCGAGTGAATACATTCTGTGCCTGTGAGAAAATGGCTGATTATTTAGTTTGATTAGGCCAAGAGAGAATTATGTCACAAGCGACCGACTTAACTGCATCCACCCCCGCACCGATTGTTCCGGCACGTCCCAATGAGATGAATCTGGTCTGGGTCGACATGGAAATGACGGGCCTGGAGCCCGATACCGACCGCATCATCGAGGTGGCGGTGGTGGTGACGGACATGCACTTGAACCTGCTGGCCGAAGGCCCCGTGTTTGTGATTCATCAATCGGATGAAACCCTGAACAAGATGGATGCCTGGAACAAGGGCACGCACGGCCGCTCGGGCCTGATCGACAAGGTCAAGGCGTCGACCGTGACGGAAGCGCAGGCGGAAGCGGAATTGATCGCGTTCCTGAAGAAATACGTGCCAGCTGGCAAGTCGCCCATGTGCGGCAACACCATCGGCCAGGACCGCCGCTTCATGGTGCGCGGCATGCCGAAGCTGGAAGCGTTCTTCCACTATCGTAATGTTGACGTATCGACATTGAAAGAGCTGTGCAAGCGCTGGAAGCCGGAAATCGCCACCGGTTTCAAGAAACACCAGAAGCACACGGCCCTGGCCGATATCCTGGAATCGATCGAAGAGCTGAAGTACTACCGCGAACACTTCATCAAGCTGTAATGTGATGACGCCTCGCAAAACCTACTGCGCGTCGGTATAGGCGGCCTGCGATGCTCACCGTACTTGAGTACGGTTGCGCTTCTCAGCCACCTCTCCCTTCCGCTCGCTACGGTTTTGCGAGGCGTCGCGAAGGATCTGTTACATCGTATCCAAGTCAAAGGTGGACCAAGCGCCATCCTCGCCTTGCCACTGCAGCGCAAACGGTCCCGTTTGCCGCAAGCCCGTGATCCACACTGTCTTGCCAGGTTCGCGGAAATAGGCCGCGCACTGGCCGAACGGCTGCTCCAGCCGGCACAGCACCAATCCTTCGCCCGCTACGGCGCACCATTGCTCATTGATGTCGATCAAGGCCACGGCCGGGTCGCCATAGAACTCGCCCAGGCTGGCTTGCCGGCCATCGGCCGCCGTCACCTTGGCGTGTTCATATTCATGCTGGACAATAAATCGGGCGCTGCGCGCCAGTTCCCTGCTCGTCATGCTGTCTCCACGGTGGGCCAGACGGTTTCCTGGTCGGCGCGCGCCTCGGCGATCAGCCATTCGCAGAAGGCGTGCACGAGGGGCCGCGTTTCCGCCTGGGGCGAGCGCAGCAGGTAATAGCAGTGGGGGCCGCGCACGGCGTGCTCGAACACGCGCACCAGGCGGCCCGAGCGCAAATCGTCGCCGATCAGGGGGCTGGCGGCGATGGCCACGCCCTGGCCGCTGGCGGCCGCGTCCAGGCATAGATACGTGTGCGAAAAGCGCGCGCCGCTGTTGCCGCTATTGCCGCTGTAATGCACGCCGCAGCTGTGCAGCCAGCGCGTCCAGTCGATTTCGCCGGGCAGGTGCACTTCCGGTTCGTCGTGCAGCAGCGGGTAGCGCAGCAGGTCGGCGGGCTGGCGCAGGCTGGCCGCGTTGGCGCGGAAATCGGGGCTGCAGACGGCGGAAAACCATTCTTCCATCAATAAATCGACTTTCAGGCCCGGATAGCGGCCCGGTCCCAGGCGGATGGCCACGTCCACGCCATCGCGCGCCAGGTCGACCGGGTGCATCGAGGCCAGCACGCGCAGCTCGATCTGCGGATAGCGGTCGCGCAGGCGGCCCAGGCGCGGCATCAGCCAGCGCGAGACGAGCGAACTGGTGGCCGTCACCGTCACCACCTTGTCGTCGCCCTGGCGCCGCGCCTGCTCGGAGACGTCGGCCAACTGGTTGAGTATCGGCCCCAGCGAAGCCGCATAGCGCTGCCCGGCGCTGGTGAGCACCACGCCGCGCGGCATGCGTTGGAACAGCACGATGCCCAGCCACGCTTCCAGCTGTTTTACGTGGTGGCCGATGGCGCCGGCCGAGACGTGCAATTCTTCGCCTGCGCGCTGGAAGCCTTCATGGCGGGCAGCCGCCTCGAAGGCGTGCAGGGCGGCGAGCGGGGGCAAGGGACGTGACATGGCACTCTTCAAGTGAATTGAGCCTCAGTAATATTCGGCCTATCCGTGAAGAATATTGGTTTGTTTCATTTTGCGCAAGCGAATATGATGCCGTCTATGCGTGAAGTGACCCGCAATAGGATTCACGCATGTATTTCACGCACGCATCACCTTCCAGCCTTGCTTGGCATTAATATTTACAACGCCTGGGAAAACCGTCGCGAGCGGCAGTGATTTGTGGCTGAGAAGCGCAACCGTACTTCAGTACGGTGAGCATCGCAGGCCGCAAAGCGCGACGCGCAGCAGGTTTGCCCTGGCGTACTCAAAGAGGTTTAGTCATGTCTGATCGCCGCGCTGTTGCGCTGGTGTTGCTGTCGGCCGCCGGTTTCGGCAGTTCCGCAGTGTTTGCCAAGGCGGCGTATGCGTCCGGGGTCAACCCGTCGACCATGCTGGCCTTGCGTTTCGTTATCGCCGCCATGCTGTTGCTGCCGCTCGTGTGGCTGGGTGGCTGGCGCTTGCCGCGCGGCCGCCTGCTGGCCGGTTACATGCTGATGGGCTTGATGTACACGGCCCAGTCGCAAGGCTATTTCAATGCCCTCATGTATGCCAGCAGCGGCTTGTGCGGCATGTTGCTGTATGTGTATCCCGTGCTGGTGACGATCCTGGCGCTGGCGCTGGGCTGGGAAAAGCTGGACCGCCGCATGCTGGTGCTGATGGCGCTGGCGATTGCCGGCATGGCCATCACCCTGGGCGGCAAGCTGCAGGGCCAGCCCATCGGCATCGCCCTGGCCTTGATGGCCGCCGGCGTGTACGCCGTGTACATTCTGTTTGGCAACAGCCTGTCGAAAAGCCGCGAGAATATTCACCCATTGGCCGCTTGCGTGGTGATCCTGGGCACGGCAGGTCTGTCGAACAGCTCGATTGCCTTGTGGCAAGGCGTGTCCTTGCCGGGCACGGCGACGGGCTGGCTGGCCGTCAGCGCCATCGCTCTGTTCTCGACGGCCATCGCGATTGCCGCCTTCTTTGCCGGCGTGGCACAAATCGGCGCGGCCAAGGCATCCATCATTTCCACGTTCGAGCCCGTCATCACGATGGCGTTCGGCGTGACCCTGCTGAAGGAATCCGTCAGCGGCACGCAATTGCTGGGCGGCGCCATGGTCCTGGCCGCCGTGGTATTGCTGGCGCAGCGCCCGACGGCGAAACCGGCATCCATGCCGGCGGTACAGGCCAGCGCCTGAGTTCAACGCTGACATTTTCTCAACACTGATCAGTCGTATCGATCGGTCTCCTTTGCGCTGCGACGGGTTTCCTGTTGCGGCGCTTTTTTTTGCGCGTAATTTTTTTCACATAAATAAGCCTTGATTGCGAATGATTCTCATTTATAATTAACTTCAAGATTCCCCCACCACCAGCCAGCCCATGCCAGCCAGTGTTCGCCTTGAAAGGAGACACCGTGACGAGCATGCCCCCTATTTGCAACACCGAGCTGGTCGCCAGCGAATTTGCCCGCCTGCGCCGCGAGAAGAAAGCCCGCCACCGCGACATCGCCGAGGAACTGGCCATTTCCGAAGGCGAGTTGATCGCCGCGCATGCCGGCTTGTCGCCGGCCGATGGCGCCTTGCTGGTCGCCGAGCGCCTGCAGGCCGACTGGCCCGCCATCATCGCCGCGCTGGAACCGCTGGGCGAAGTCATGGCGCTGACGCGCAACGCTTCGTGCGTGCATGAAAAGACGGGTGTCTATCGAAAAGCCAGTCACAACAACCACGTGGGCCTGGTGCTCGGTGGCGACATCGACTTGCGCGTGTTTTACCGCCAGTGGGCGCATGGCTTTGCCGTGCGCGAGGTGAACGAAAAAGGGGGCGCGAAGGAAGTGCAGCGCAGCCTGCAATTTTTCGATGCTGCCGGCCACGCCGTGCACAAGATTTTCATGAAGCCGCAAAGCGACCTGGCCGCCTATGACGCGCTGGTCGCGCATTTTGCCGACGCGGACCAGGCGGCCGGCATCGCCGTGACGGCGCCGGCTGCGCCGCCGGCCGAACTGCCCGACGCGCAGATCGACGCGGCCGGCTTTCGCGCCGCCTGGGCCGATTTGCGCGACACGCATGAATTTTTCACCTTGCTGAAAAAATATTCGGTCTCGCGCCTGCAAGGCCTGCGCCTGGCCGAGGCGCGCTTCGTGCAGCAGCTCGACAAATCCTGCGTGCTCGACCTGCTCAACAGCGCCGCCCTCGAAAAAGTCGCCATCATGGCCTTCGTCGGCAATGCCGGCATGATCCAGATCCATTCGGGGCCTGTGCACAAGATCGCCGTGATGGGGCCGTGGATCAATGTCCTGGACCAGCGCTTCAACCTGCATTTGCGCGAAGACCATATCGCCAGCGCCTGGGTGGTGAAAAAACCCACGGTCGACGGCCTGGTGACGTCGGTGGAACTGTTCGACGCCAAGGGCGACACCATCGTCATGTTCTTCGGCGAACGCAAGCCGGGCGTGCATGAACTGTGCGAATGGCGCAACGTCGTCGAGCGCGTGCTGCAGGAGGGCGAACTATGCGCCGCATGATCGCCGCCAGCGTGGCGCGCCGCATCGCGCTGAAAAAAATGGGGGCGGGAGCGTTGGCCCTGGCCGCGCCGATGCAGGTGCTGGCCGCCGTGGCCGACGCGGGCAAGCCGCTTGTCAAGGCGCGGCGCATCGTCAGCGTGGGCGGCGCCCTGACGGAAATCGTCTACGCGCTCGAGGCGCAGGGCGAACTGGTGGGCGTCGATACCACCTCGCTGTATCCGGCCGTGGCGCAGCAGCTGCCGCAGGTCGGTTATGCGCGCACCTTGTCGGCCGAGGGCGTGCTGTCGCTGGCGCCCACGCAGCTGATCGCCACCGAGGAGGCGGGGCCGCAAACGGTGCTGCGCCAGGTGCGCGATGCGGGCGTGCCGGTGGCGGTACTGAATGCGAATAACAGATTCGAAGGCTTGCTCGAACGGGTAAAACAGGTGGGCCAGATCACGGGACGCGCCGACCCCGCCGCGCGCCTGGCGCAAGCCTTGCAACAGCAGTGGGACGGCGCCCTGGGCAAGGTGTGCCAGCGCAGTCATGCCCCGGTGCGCGTGCTGTTCATCCTCGCCCATGCGCCGAACCAGGTGATGGTGGGCGGGCGCGAGACGGGCGCCGACGCCATGCTGGCGTATGCGGGTGCCGTCAACGTGATGGGCGGGCAGGGCGGATTTGCCGGCTACAAGCCGCTCACGCCGGAAGCCGTGATCGCCGCGCGGCCGGACCTGGTGCTCGTCACGGACCAGGGCTTGAAGGCCTCGGGCGGCGTGGACGGCATCTTGAAACTGCCAGGGCTGGCGCAGACGCCGGCCGGGCGCAAGCACCGCATCGTCTCGCTGGAAGCCATGCTGCTGCTGGGCTTTGGCCCGCGCATGCCGCAGGCGCTGGCCGAACTCGATGCAGCGTTTGCCAAAGCCATGGCCGCATGAACGTGGCCTCCCTGGTGTCCGTCACGCCCTGGCGCTGGCCGCGCTGGGGCGCTGGCGGGCTGCTGGCTGCCGCCCTGGCGTGCGGCTTGCTCATCGCCGTGCAGGCGGGCGCTGTGCCGGTGGCGCTGGCCGACTGGCTCACGCCCTTGCAGGCTGGCGACGAGGCGCTGTCCGGCGGCGCGTATGTGCTGTGGCATATCCGCCTGCCGCGCGCCCTGTTTGCCATCCTGATCGGCGCCGCGCTGGCGCTGGCTGGCGGCTTGACGCAAGGGCTGTTCCGCAATCCGCTGGCCGATCCTGGCCTGCTTGGCGTGAGCAGCGGCGCCGCCTGCGCGGGCGCGGCCACCATCGTCTTTGCCGCCAGCCTGCACGTGGCGCCCGAGCTGCGCGTATGGCTGCTGCCGGCCGCCGCGTTTGCGGGCGCCATGCTCATTTGCGTGCTGCTCGACCGGGTCGCCCGCTGGGCCACGCCCGGCTCCATCGTCGGCCTGCTGCTGACGGGCGTGGCGCTGAACGCCATCACGGTGGCCGTCATGGGCCTGTGCATCTACCTGGCCAGCGACGACCAGTTGCGCACCCTGACTTTCTGGACATTGGGCTCGCTGTCGGCTGGCAGTTGGCGTCAGGTGGCGGCCTTGCTGGTGGTGCTGGCCGGCGCGCTGTGGGCCACGCGCTTCCTGATGCGCTCATTGAACGCGCTGGCGCTGGGCGAGGCGCAGGCCCTGCACGTGGGCATCGACGTGGGCCGGCTGCGCACGCAGGTGATCGTGCTGGTGGCCGTGCTGACGGGTTTTGCCGTCGCCTGGTGCGGCGGCATCGGCTTCATCGGCCTGATCGCGCCGCACCTGGTGCGCACCTGGCTGGGGGCGGACCAGCGCAAGGTACTGCCGCTGGCGATGCTGATGGGCGGCTTGCTGCTGCTGTTGGCCGACACTCTGGCGCGCACGGTGGCCATTCCGGCGGAAGTCCCCGTCGGCATTTTCACGGCCTTGCTGGGCGGGCCATTTTTCCTGATGCTGTTGCGGCGCTTCCGCCACGGCACCGCCTGAAAGGATGCGCATGACGCCCCTGCTGGAACTCTCCTTCGCCACCACGCAACTGGGCCAGCAGTATTTCGGCCCCTTCAATCTGCAGGTAGCGCCGGGCGAGCGCATCGCCATCCTCGGCCCCAGCGGCGCGGGCAAGTCGACCCTGCTCAAACTGATGGCGCGCGAACTGCCTCCGCAGGCGGGCCAGGTGGCGTTCGCGGGCCGGCCGCTGGCGCAGTGGCCGCTGGCCGAACTGGCGCGGCGCCGCGCCGTCCTGCCGCAAGGCTCGAACGTGGCGTTCGGACTGCAGTGCGAGCTGGTGATCGGCCTGGGGCGGGTGGCGCGCCTGGTCGACCCGCAATTGGAACAGATTGTGCAGGACGCGGCTACCCTGGCGCACGCCGCGCATTTGCTGGGCCGCCGCCTGGACACCCTGTCCGGCGGCGAACAGGCGCGGGTGCAGCTGGCGCGCATCTTTGCGCAGATGTGGGATGTACACGATGGCTTGATACTCGTCGACGAACCGCTGGCGGCGCTCGATCCCGGCCTGCAGTTCGATTTGCTCGACAGCCTGCAGCAGTTTTGCGCCGCGCGCGGTCACGCCGTCGTCGCCATCCTGCACGACATCAACCACGCCTTGCTGGGCTTCGAGCGCCTGCTGCTGGTGCGTTCGGGGCAGCTGGTCGCCGACATCGCCAGCGATGCCGGCGCCGTGCCGGCCCTGGCGGCGCTGTACGGCATCGCCCTGACGACGGCGACCAGCAGCGATGGCGACGTGTGCGTCATCCCTGCCAGAAGCGCCGTGCGCAGGGCCGCCTGAGCGACTTACTCACTTACTCACTCACCACACGTCCGCCGTGCGCGGCCGCGCCATCTGGCCGCTGCCCAGCAGCCACACCATCAGCGCATCGGCCTGTTCGCGCGTGGCCACCACCTCCTGCAGGATGCCGAAGGCCTTCATGGCGCCGGCCGCCATCGCCTGCAGGCGCGCGCGCTGTTGCGCGTCCGCCTCGACCGACACGAGGCCCCGGCAAAGGGCGGCCAGCGCTGCCTTGTTGTGCTTGAGCCACAGGCCGCGCCGCTTGCGGTCGATGTGCGCTTCATCGCCGCGTTCCTCTTCGAACAGCATGACGAACGGTACGCCATGGCGCAGCAGGGCGTCCATGTCGTTTTCCCACAGCGGGGCATAGCCGGTGACGGCCGTTTCAGGGCGAAAGCGCACGACGGGAAAGTCGCTGACGTCGTGGATGGAGAAATGTGCGGGATTCGGTTTCATGGCGTGCTTCCTTGCGATGGGGTTGAAAAGGCTTGCCAGCCGCCGCCCAGCGCCTTGTAGACCTGGACCAGCGACAGCGAAGCGGTGGCGCGGCTGTCGACCAGCGCCGCTTCGTTGTTCAACAGCGTGTTTTGCACATGCAGCACGTTGATGAGGTCCGTGCCGCCCTGGCGGTACTGCAGTTCCGCGCTGCCCAGCGCCCGGCGCCCCTGTTTGACGGCTTCATCGAGGCTGGCCTGGCGGCGGGCGTTGGCCTGGTAGCCCGAGAGCGCGTCTTCCACCTCGTGCCAGGCGGCCAGCACCGTCTGGCGGTAGGCGATGGCCGCTTCCTGCTGCTGCGCTTCGCGCAATTGCAGATTGCCGCGCAGGCGGCCGCCATCGAACAGGGGCACGCTGAAACCTGGGCCGAAGGCAAAGCGCTTGGCGTCCCAGCCGATGTCGGATAGCTGCATCGCCTGCAGGCCGACGCTGCCCGACAAGGTGATGCGCGGATAAAAGTCGCCTTGCGCGACGCCGATGCTGGCCGTGGCCGCGTGCAGCTGCGCCTCGGCGCGGCGGATGTCGGGACGCCGCTCGGCCAGGCTGCTCGGCACGCCCAGCTGCACTTGCAGGGCCACGTCCGGAATGTCCTTGCCCGCTGCCAGTTCCGCCTGCAAGGCTTGCGGCGGCAGCGCCAGCAAGAGGGCGAGGGCATTGCCCAGGCGCGCTTCGCGCTGCTGCAATGGGGGCAGGCGCGCTTCGATGGTGGCCACGTGGGCCGCCGCCTCGGCCTCGTCGAGTTGCGTCGCCGCGCCTTCGCGCAGGCGGATGCGCGTCAGGTCCAAGGTATGGCGGGCGATATCGAGCAGTTGCTGCGTGATGGCCAAGGTCTGCTGCGCGCCGCGCAACTCGATGTAGTCGCGCGCCGTCTCGGCCAGCACGGCCAGCAGCACGCCGCGCTGCGTTTCCACGGCCACGTCGACCCTGGCGTCGGCAGCTTCCACTTCGCGCCGCACGCGGCCCCACAAGTCCAGCTCCCAGGCCGCATCGAGATTGCCTTGCCACAGGCTGTAGGCGGACTGGCCGTTGTGGCGCGACGGGTCGCTCAAGCCTTGTTCGCTGTTGCGCGCGCGGCCATAGCTGCCATTCGCGCCCAGGGACGGGCCTTGCGCGGCGCCGGCCACGCCGCGCGCGGCGCGGCTCTGTTCCAGGCGTCTGCCTGCCGCCAGCACGTCGAGGTTGGCGCCGGCGGCGCGCTGCAGCAGGGAAGACAGGGTGGCGTCGCCAAAGCTGTCCCACCAGCGCTGCTCGATGGCGGCATCCTGGCTGGCGGCGAAACGGGCATCTTCCGCCTGGCGCCATTGCTGTCCCAGCTCATGGTGCGGGCGCTGGAAGTCGCTGCCGACGCTGCCGCAGCCGGCCAGGCCCAGGGCCGTGAAGAGTATCAGTGCTTTCATCGCGCGCTCACCTGTTGCAGCTGTGGACGGCGCATGGCCGTATCGATGCGCACTTCGGCCGACATGCCCACGCGCAGGCGGGCGTCGCCATCCTGGCCGGGATCGAGCGCGATCCTGACGGGAATGCGCTGCACCACCTTGGTGAAGTTGCCGGTGGCGTTTTCCGGCGCGATGGCGGCGAACGTGACGCCCGTGGCGGGCGCGATGCTGTGCACCGTGCCGCGCAGGAGCATGCCCGGATAGGCATCGACGGCGATGCTGGCGCGCTGGCCCTGGCGCACGTGGGTCAGCTGGGTTTCCTGCAGGTTGGCGACGACGAAGCTGCGGTTCAATGGCACCACGGCCATCAGGCTGGCGCCAGGAGCCACCAGAGCGCCGACACGCACGGCGCGGCGTCCGACGATGCCGTCGATGGGCGCGCGCAGCTGCGTATGCGACAGATCAAGTTCGGCCCGTTGCAGGCTGGCGCGGGTGCGCAGCAGGGCCGCTTCGGCCGCGCCTTGCTGCGCCTGCAGAATGTCCGTCTGCTTGCGGGTGGAGACGAGGGCGGCGCGGTTTTGCGCCAGGCGCGCGCGGCTCACGTCGAAGCGCGATTGCGCCTGCTGGGCATTCTGCACGCTGCCTGCGCCCTGGCCTGCCAGGTGCTGCGAGCGGGCCAGCTCCTGCTGCGCCAGTTTGTCTTCCGCCTGGTTGGCGTCGACCAGGGTCGTGGCTTGCTCGATCACCGATTGCTGGCGCTGCAAGGTGGCGCGGGCATTCGCCAGTTGCGCTTCGGCGCCGGCTACCTCGGCACGGGCCGAGGCGGCGGCGGCCTGGTAGTCGCGGTCGTCGATGCGGGCCAGCAGCTGACCTGCCTTGACAGTCTGGTTGTCTTCCACCAGCACTTCCCGCACGATGCCGCCCACCTTGGGGGAAAGCACGGTGTAGTCGGCGCTGACAAAGGCGTCGTCGGTGGCTTGTTCGTCGCCACGGGCGAACAGCAGTTGCCAGGCGCAAAAGGCGAGGGCGCAGGCCAGCAAGGCCAGGCCGAGAAGAAATGCGCGTGAGCGCAGTATGGGTGTTTGCATGGTGAAGCTCTTTCGTAAAAATGGAAATCAGGCTGCGCGCGGCGGATAGACGCGCGTCGGCAGGATGGGAATGATCAGGATCATGGCCAGCGCGATGGCGGCCACGGTGAGGTACAGGTCGGACGAGGTCAGGGTGACGACTTGCGCATGCATGCGCGCACCCAGGCCCGCCACGTCCACGCCGGTCGGCAGGTTGCCCAGGCGTTCGCTGAGCACCGTCGAATGAAAGTGGTTGCGGCGCGTGATCAGCGCATCGAGCACGCCGGTGGCGACGACGGCCGACATGCCCTTGATGGTGTTGAACCAGGCGGAGGCGAAAGGGCCGTCCTGCGGCGCCAGGCCCGTGGTGGCCAGCAGCAGCAAGGGAATCACGGCCATCGGTTGCGCAAAGATCTGCACCGCTTGCAGCAGGTAGAAATGCGTGCGGATCCAGTCCGGCGACATGCGCGCGCCGAGCACGCAGGACAGGGCCAGCAGGGCCAGGCCGATGGCCAGCACCCAGCGGCAGTCGACGGCGCGGATATTGCACAGGGCGGCCACCAGCGGCAAGGCGATCAATTGCGGCAGCGCCACCATCAGCATCACGGGCGCCGTTTGCAGCGGGCGGTAGGCGTGCACCTGCGCCAGGTAGGACGAGGGAATCAGGATCACGGCCAGCAGCACGAACAGCACGCCACCCAGGGTCAGCAGGGCGTGGCTGAGGTTGCGCCGCGACAGCAGCTGCAGCTTGAAGAACGGCAGCGGATGCGACCATTCGTTGATGAAGAACAAGACGAGCAGCAACAGGCCGCCGCCCAGCAGCACGCAGATCAGCGGCGAGGCGAACCACGCCAGGCGCTCGCCCTGCAGCAATCCCACCACCAGCATGCTGATGGCGGGTAAGCCCAGCAGCAAGCCGCGCCAGTCGAACTGGCGCAAGCGTTCCAGGCGCAGCGGGTCTTGCGGCAAGCCCCAGGACACCATCAGCAGGGCGACGATGCTGCCCGGGACGATTTGCCAGAACGCCCATTGCCAGCCCAGGTATTCCGTCCAGAAGGCGGCCAGCGGCGTGCCCAGGCTGGGACCGAAGGTGGCGCTCAGCGCATAGCCGCCCAGGCCATACAGCTTGATGTTCGGCGGCAGGAAGCGCAGCGCCACCGTCATCAGCATGGGCGGCAGGGCGCCGCCGGCCGCGCCCTGCACCACGCGCAGGGCGATCAGCACGGAGAGGTTCGGCGCGAAGGGACAGAGCACGCCGGCGGCCATGCAGACGAGGATGGCGGCGGCCGTCAGGCGCCGCAGCGAAAAGGTGACGGAGCACCACGGCGCGAACGCCATGGCCGATACCGAAGCGGCCGCATACAGGGCGACGAGCCAGCTGGCGTCGTCGCGCGCGATGCCCATGGCGCCGCGGATGTCGGCCAGCGCGACCTTGGTGATGTTTTCATTCAGGCCGGACACCAGTACGGCCAGCAGCACGCCGGCCAGGCCCGTGGCCAGGCGCAGGCCAAAAACGGGGGGCGCGGGCGGTGAAGGGGGAGGCGGCGCCGTCGGGACGGCGCCGGGTAGCAGTACAGCGGACACAGGGAACTCCGTGGATGAGAATCAGTCCACGCAGTATAGGTAGCCGTTAATCTTGTGAAAATTGATAATTAATGAAGTCTGAATTGCGTCTGGCGCAATGATTCAGGTGAAAGGGAGCGCGCTGCCGCACAGCTCCTTGATCATGCGGCGCAGCCAGCGGTGCGCATGGTCGTGGTCGAGGCGCGGGTGCCAGGCCTGGAAGACTTCCACGCTGTCGACGGGGATGGGCAGCTGGAAGGTGCGCAGCCTCAAGCCCAGGCGCTCGACGATGGCCAGCAGGGGCGTGGGCATCAGCGGCAGCAGCAGGCGCGAATCGGCCACGGCGAAGATGGCGGACTGGAAGTTGGGGCTGATCAGCGACACCCGGCGCATGTAGCCCCGCTCGGCCAGGGCCGTGTCGAAGGGGCCGCGCGCCAGGCCGCGCCGCGAGACGCTGATATGTTCGTACTCGGTAAAGCTGTCCAGGTTGACGGGGCCGTCGAAGATCGGGTGGTCGCTGCGGGCGATGCCGACAAAGCCGGTGGTAAACAGCTGCTGCAGCTTGATGTCGGGCGCAAAGGCGCGCCGCGCGCTGATGTACAGGTCGACGCGGCCCGCGTGCAGGGCGTCGTTTTCCGTGGCGCCGTCGCCTTCGGGCACGAAGCGCAGCACTGTGTGCGGCGCATGGCTGGCCAGCAGGTCGCGCAGCTTGCCGCCGTAGGCGCCGACAAACACGTCGTTGGCGCACAGGCTGAAGGTGCGTTCCAGCGTGCGCAAGTTCACTTCGCGGCCGGATGTGAAGATGGCGTGCGCCTGCTCCACCACGCCGCGCACCTGTTCGCGCAATTCCAGCGCGCGCGGGGTGGGCGCCAGGCCGCGCCCGGAGCGCACGAAGACAGGGTCGCCGATGGCGTCGCGGATGCGCGCCAGGGTGCGGCTCATGGCCGGTGCGCTCAAATTCATGCGCCGCGCCGCGGCCACGGCGCTGCCTTCCTCGAGCAGGATATCGAGGGCGACGAGCAGGTTCAGGTCGGGGAGTTTCATGCGGCGATTATAGCCCGGGGGCCAATGCCAGCGATGCGCCGGCAGGACGCCGGCGCATCAGGGGATGCTGCTGCGGGATTACTCGGCTGCCGGCTCGGCGCCGCAGCATTTCTTGAACTTCTTGCCGCTGCCGCAAGGGCAGTCGTCGTTGCGGCCCACTTTCGGCTCTTCGCGCTTCATGGTTTGCACGGGAGCCTTGCGGCGCGGGACCCAGAAACGGTGGATGGCCGGCAGGTTCGCTTCCAGTTCCTGCGCCAGCTTGTGCGCCTTGACCGGGTCTTCCACCAGTTTCAGCTCTTCTTCCTTGATTTCGTCGGCGCCCAGCAGGTAGATAGGCTGCATCAGCTCGGCCACTTCGGAATCCCAGATTTCGTTCCACGAGCCAGGACGCAGTTCCATGCCGTCCCAGAAGCCCCAGCACCAGGCTTCGGCGTCGATCAGGGTCTGGCCTTCGTAGTCGTGTTCGACGAACAGGGCTTCGAACTCCTTCGGCGCCACTTCAAACGTCACCAGCACTTCGTTCATGAAGCGCATGATCAGGTTGACGATGCGCTCTTCTTCCTTGCTGTTCTTGAATTTCGGCGCATCTTCGGCATCCTCGCCCCACACGCGCGGCAACCATTCGGCCGGCATGATCGGTTCCGGGCCGATGGCGACGGCCGTCAGATAGCCGTGCAGCATATCCATGGTCATCGCGTCTTCGGAGCAGCGCTCCGACAACAGGAATTGGTCTAATTCGTCGAATTCTTTTTCTGATAATGGCTGTTCGAGTTGCATGGCTTGCTCTTTGTATTGAATGTAAGCCGCCAGTATACGCCTTGCGGCGCTTCATCACCGAAGTGTTTGCACCGGCGGCCCGCGCGCGCCTTACAATGTCGCTTATGCACAATGAAAACCAGCCGCACGAGGACGACCGGCCCGTCCATCCTTTTTCCGCCCTGAGCCCCGATTGCGTGCTCGACGCCCTCGACAGCGTGGGGCTGCGCGGCGATGGCCGTCTGCTGGCCCTGAACAGCTATGAAAACCGCGTCTACCAGGTGGGCATCGAAGACAGCGCGCCCCTGGTGGCCAAGTTCTACCGCCCCGCGCGCTGGAGCGATACGGCCATCCTGGAAGAACACGCGTTCGTGTCCGAACTGGTCGAGCGCGAAATCCAGGTGGTGTCGGCGCTGGAAATCAACGGCAGCACCCTGCACCAGTATCAGGGCTTCCGCTTTGCCGTCTTCCCCCGCCACGGCGGCCGCGCGCCCGAGCTGGGCGACCCGGCGACCCTGGAATGGATAGGGCGCTTCATCGGCCGCATCCACGCCGTCGGCGCGCTGTCCACCTACAAGGAGCGGCCGGCGCTCGACCACCAGACGTTCGGCGTCGAGCCGCGCGAATTCTTGCTGGAAGGTAATTTCTTGCCGCCCGAACTGCTGGCTGCGTATTCCAGCGTGGCGCAGCAGGCGCTCGACGGCGTCAAGCGCTGCTATGACCGCGCGGGCGATGTGGCCGTGCTGCGCACGCATGGCGATTGTCATGGCGGCAACGTTCTGTGGACGGATGCGGGCCCCCATTTCGTCGATTTCGACGACAGCCGCATGGGCCCGGCCATCCAGGACCTGTGGATGATGCTGTCGGGCGAGCGGGGCGATATGCTGCGCCAGATGAGCGACATCCTGGCCGGTTACGAGGATTTTTGCGATTTCGACCCGCGCCAGCTGTACCTGGTCGAAGCGCTGCGCACCCTGCGCCTGATCCATTATTCCGCCTGGCTGGCGCGCCGTTGGGACGATCCCGCCTTCCCCGTCGCCTTCCCGTGGTTTAACACGCAGCGCTACTGGCAGGACCGCATCCTCGAGTTGCGCGAACAGGTGGCCTTGATGGATGAAGCGCCATTGTGGCCTGTTTGACCTAAACGCGGGAAAAGGGCGGTAAACGCCCCTCTTCTTGCGGCGCTGATTTGTGCATGCCTGTTCGATAATGGTGGTAATAAATTCCCATAAGCAACGGAATTCACCCGAATAAGCGAGAAATCATGCAAGCACAGCAAAATCAGCGCCAGGCCGCCTCCCTCACCGTCGCGTATTCCGCAGACGACGAGTTCGACCAGGACAGCATGGTCTCGCTGCATGATTTCAAGGACCTGGAGCGCAAGGCTGACGTACCTGCGCCAGCACCTGTTCCTGAGGCTCCCGTCGCCGCGATGCCCGAACCGCAAGCCGAACCGGCAGCGGAAGCCGACGCCAAGGCGCCGGCCGCGGAACGCCAGAAAATGGAATTGAAAGCCATCCACGAGGCGATTGCCCGCGTGGAAGCGGAAGCGAAGGCCACCTGCGCCGCCGAAAGCCGCGCGCTGGCCGAGGCGCGCGTGCGCTCGCTGGCCGAGGACCGCGCCGCCATCGACGCCGCCGCTGCCGCCGCCGCGCAGCAAAATGCGCAGGCCGCCGAAGAGGCGATTGCCGCCAACCGCGAACGTCTCGATACCATGCGCGCCGCCGCGCAAGCCAGCGTGGCCCGCCTGGAAGCCGTCAAGCAGGAAACGGCGGAACTGCGCGCCCGCGTGGAATCGGACAATGAAATCCGCCTGGCCGCCGAACAGCGTGCGCGCGCCGAACAGGAAAGCCGCTTGCGCGCTAGCGAGCAAGTGGCCGTGCAGTCGGAACTGGCCGAACAGGCCGCCCGCGCCGCCGAGGAATTGCAAGTGCAGACGGAGCAGGCGCGCCTGCAGGCCGTCGAGCGCGTCGCCGCCGTGCAGGCGGCCAAGGAAGAAATGGTGGGCATCGCCTCGGCCGACGCCAGAGTCGCCGTGCTGGCCCGCGAGCGCGAACGCCATGCGCACGGCGCGCGCCAGACGGCGCAGATGCTGGCCGAGGCGGAAAGCGAAGCGCTGGACTTGACGGTGCAGCGCGAGCGCGCCGACCAGATCGCGCTGGAATCGGCCTTCAACCGCGCCGCCGCCGAAGTGCGCGCCCTGGAAGAAGCGCGCGCGCTGGCGCATCTGGAGCAGGAACGCGAAGCCATCGCCCTGGCGCAGGCGGAATCGGAACGCCATGCGGCGCAATCCCTGCGTTTGCGCCTGCAGACGGAAAAGGAATTGCGCGACGCGGCCATCCACCGCGAGCGCCTGGAAATGGTCGCCGTGGCCAGCGCGCAGGCGCGCCGCGATGCCGACGTGCGCATCCTGGCCGCCACCGAGGCGCGCATCGAGGTGGACCGCCAGCTGCGCGCCGTGGCGCTGGCCCGCGTCACCGCCGAACAGGATGCGGAAATCGCCGGCCATGCCAAGCTGGAGGCGGAAACGGCCGCACTGGAACAGACCAAGGCACGCGAAGCGGCCGAGCAGGCAGCTGCCGTCGCGGCGGCCCGCGAACTGGAAGAGCAGCAGCGCGCCGCCAGCCTGGCGCATGAACGAGCCGAACTGGCGCGCCAGGCGGCGGAACTGGCGGCCAGCCAGAACGACGCCGAGCAGGCCGAGGTCGATGCCGGGAAAGCAACTTTAGCCGCGCAGGAACAGGCAGCGCAACTGGCGCAGGAAAAAGCCTTGCAGGCCGAGCAGCTGCTGCAGGCGGAACAGGAACGCCTGGCCGCCGAACAAGCTGCCATCGCCGCCTTGAAAGAGAAACTGGAAGCGGAAGCGCTGGCGTGCAACGCGGCGCAGGAACGCATCGCTGCCGAAGGCGCGCAGGCGGAACTGCTGCGCGGCCAGCATGCGGCCGAACTGGCCTTGCAGGAAGCGGCGCAGAAGGAAGCCGACGCGATCCGCATCCTGATGGATCAGGCGCTGGTCGAAGGCGAGCAGAAAGCCGCCGCCGCGCAAGCCGTGCAGGCGCAGGCGCGCCTGGCCGTGGAACTGGGGCAGGTGCACAGCGAGCGCGCCCGCGTGGAAGAAGACAAGGCGCAAGCCGCCGAAGCGCTGCTGGCGTCCGAGCGCGATTTCGTCGCGGCCGAACGCGAGTCGCTGGCGCTGATTGCGCAAAAACTGGTGCAGCAGCGCCAGACCAGCGGCGCCGAAGAGCGCGCCTCGCAAGCGATTGCCGGCCGTCTGGAAGCGGAAAAGCAGGCGACGGCGGCAGCCGACGCGCGCGCCGTATTGGAACAGCAGGCGCTGGACGCCATGCGTCAGCGCGAGCAGCTGGAACTGGCCGCGCAGCAGGCCGCCAGCGAGAAGCTTGCCGCGCAGCAAGCCTTGCTGGCCAGCGCCCAGGCCCACGCCGCCCTGCAGCGCAAGGCCGCCGACACGACGCGCGCGATGGCCGAGGCCAAGCAGCAATTGCTGGAGATGGAAACGGCGCGCGCGCAGCAGCAGGAGCGCGAACTGGCCGCCCTGCGCGCCAGCCTTGAGCAGCCGCAAAGCGCGTTTTCCAGCTCCTTGAGCGCCGCCCGCGCGAAAGCCGAACAAGTCAGCTCGGCCAGTTTGACGCGCGAAGTGATCGAGCGCCTGACGCAGCCGAATGAATCCGCAGGCGCCGTCTGGCGCTCACGTTGAAGGCCTGAAAACCCGATAACACCCGGGGTCGGACCTTAACGGGGAAACGCAGTCCAATGGACTGCGTTCCAATCGCGCTGCGACCGACCCCAGTCCCAGGTTTGGGTTACGTCTGCATCTCGCTCAAAACTTCCGTCCCACCCCCACCAGCAGCACATCCGCATCGCGGTGATAATCGGTGATGACCCGGTTCCACGCCACTTGCGCCACCCAGCGGCGGTCGACGTGGTAGCGGGCCACGGCCGACAGCAAGCCTGTCAGGCGCGTGCCGTGGCCCTGGCTGTCGCGCCCGTCCCAGGCCACGTACGGGCCGCCGCCCATGCCGAATTCCACCTTTTCATTGAGCGAGCGGATCAGCCACAGCTGGGCGGCCGCGCCGCGCCGGTGCGCCAGGTCGGTGTTGCCTTCATCGAGGGCGGTGACGGTCCAGTCCACGTATTTTCCCGCCGCGCGCCGGTATTCCAGGGTGAAGGGGCGCGAGGACTCGGAGCGCAGGCTGTTGACGATGGTGTGGCCTGTCGATAGGGTCAAGGTGTCGTCGTGCGTCCAGTTCTGCAAGTGCAGCTTGGCGCCGGGCACGCCGTCATAGCGGTAGCCGGCGCCGATCAGCAGGTGCGTGGTGTTGTCCTTGCCGTCGGGCTTGATGCGGTTGAGCTGCGCTTGCGCATACCAGCGGTTGTCGAATTGCCAGCGCGCCTGCAGGCTGACGATGGAGCCCCAGCCGTGGTCATTGTCGAAGTTATGCAGGCCGTCGTCGGTCCTGGCCGTGTCGAAGAAGAAGTAGCGGCCTACGCCGGCGCCCAGCATCAGGCCTTGCTCCACTTTTTTCGTGCGCAGCCAGGCCTGGCCCGCCATGCCGTCGCGGTGATGGTCTTGCGGATGGCCTTCATTGATGTAGGACAGGCTCACGGCATTGTAGTTGCCCACCGGCTGCGTGTAGCTGATGGCGGCCACAAAGGTGCGCTCACTGGTCGAGCTGACTTTCAGGGCGCCGGCCATGCCGGACAAGTCCTGTGCCCGGGCGGACAGGGGGTGCGAGGCGGCCAGCAGCGCTAGTACGATGAATGGTATGCGCATGACGTTTCCAGTGGCGGGTGAATACACGCTAACGATCGGCTGGCGGAGCCACATGCGATGGCACAAGAATCTTGCACATTGACTACATTTGTAAACTGTTCAGCCAGAACTCGTCACAAGTGTACAAGAAAGTGAGAATGTGTGAGGCGCCGGCCTGGAAGGGCTGGCCGGCGCAGGATTGCTGGACTTGCGGGCGTATTGCTGTCTTATTACTGGCTCAATACGACTTTATCGGCAAAATATTCCGTCTCGCCGAAGCATTGCGTGGGCACGCCTTTGTGCTGGCTGTAGGTGACGAGGATGCGCTTGCCGGCGGCTGCCGTCAATTGCTTCGCCACTTCTTCATCGCGCACGCTGAACTGGAATTTTTCCGGGATGGTGCCCGGCAGCGCCGTCAGCAGCAATTCACCTTCCCATGTCTTGCAGATCCAGCCCCGCTTGGAGAACTTTTGCAGGTAGCCCGCCCGTTCGCCTTCCGAGTACGAGAAGCTGAGGGCCATCCACGTGTAGGCTGCCAGCAGCAGGAAGCCGGCCACGAGGAAGATGGCGAAGGCGAAGGTGACTTTTTTGGTCGTTGGGGTCATGTTGGGAGGTGAATTGTTTAATTGGAGAAAGAATTAATCTTTCCGTCCGGCTTTCCAGTTGAGACCAAAGTTGTAGCGCTCGTCCATCGCCTGGTGCGCCGTGATTTTACCTTGGCCGCCGAAGTATTCCACCAATTTTGTCACCTGCAGGTTGCCGCCGTGGTTTTCCAGCATGGCGATGGCGCACATGGCGTGCTGGCTGTCGCTGTCGAGGCGCACTTCCACGGTTGGCTGGCCGGGAATCTCGATCGTCACGACGCCATCCGTGGCGGCCCAGTTCGGCACACCTTCGTAGATGAACGCGTACACGAGCACGCGCTTGATCTGGTCGAAATGGGTGCCGTTGATGAAGATGTTTTCGCCGCTGCTGACGCTGCCCGTGCGGTCGTCGCCTTCCAGGTGGATGTACGGCGGACGGTCATATGCGCCCCAGCTGTTGCCCAGCGCCTGCACGGCGCTCTTGGCGCCGCCGCTCATTTCGAACAGGCAGCCGATGTCGAGGTCGATGCCGCCCGCACGGCCGGCCGGCTTGTTGAACAGCTTGCCGAGGAAGCCCGTGTCCAGCTTCGAGGCGGGCGCCTGGCCTTGCGACGCGTTCTGGTTCCAGTTCAGGTTGACGCGGATGCGGCCATAGCCGCCGCTGTCGCGCTTGTCGAGCGAAATCTTGTCGCCGCGCTTTTCCAGGCGGATCTTCGACAGCGAGATTTTATTCGCCGCCGGCGGGGCCGCTGGCGCAGGCACGGGGACCGGTGCCGGGGACGATTGCGCCGCCTCGCTGCCGCCGAAGTGCTTCAGCAGCGCCGCCAGGCCGCCCGCGAAACCCTGGCCCACGGCGCCGAAGCGCCAGCTGCCGTCGCGGCGATACAGTTCGCCGATGATGACGGCTTTTTCGTCCTGGAAGTCATTGCCCGTGAAGGCAAACGTGGCTGCCTGGCCCAGCGCCATGCTGGAGTTGCCCAGCGCGCGCATGCTGCCCTGTTCCGTCGCCGCCGTGAAGACCAGCTTGTCGATGGAGGCGGGCAGGCGGGAAAGGTCGACCTGGAAGGTGGAGCGGGGGCCGTTCAAGTCCACCGTGATGGCGTTGTCCGGCGCGCTTTTCTGGTTGAAGAACACCATGTAGCGGTCGTCCGACAGCTTGCCGGCCGCATCGACGCCGAAGCAGCTGACGTCCACTTCCATCGAACCCGATACGATATCGAGCGTGACGGCAAACGGGCCATTCAAGCCCAGGTCAGCCAGTTTGCCTTTTTGTCCGCGTGTGAAATTGGTCATGGTCGTGCAATCCCTTCGTCGCTTGAGAGTTGAGTCAATGAGGTAGTCGGTGCGTGCGCCGGCGCCGTGTCGGCCGCGTGGCGGATGCCGAACAGGCGCGCCTGCTCGATGATGCGCTGCGCCCAGCTGCTGTGCGTGGCCACTTCGCACATCGATTCCTGCATGCGGAACACGGCCGGGCTGTCCGGGTCGATGATGCGCAGCGCCAGTTCGATGTCCGACTGCGCCACCTGGTAGTGGCGTTCGATCTGCGGCACCTGGTCCGGGTGGATGGCCGTCTTGGCGATCATGCCGTGCGCCATGTCCTGCGCCACTTCCGCGTCCAGCCAGCTGCCTTGCGACAGGTGCTCGAAGACGGGCGCCGTCAGCTGGAAGCCGTGCGGCTTGAAGATGGTCACGAGGCGGCCGATGACCTGTCCCAGCGGGGTTGAATAGATGGTGCCGCTGGTGGGGCGGCGCAGGCCCAGCAGGGCCAGCAGATCATTGCCGCCGATGCGCAGGGCCAGGATGCGGCGGCGTACTTCCGGCGCGGACAGGAGGAGGCGGAACTGCTTCATTTCCTCGTCGTCGAACACTTCCGCCGTTTCGAGGGTCGGCATCAGCAAATGGTGCGTGTGGCGCACCAGCTCGAAGTAGGCGGCGAAGTTGTGGCGCGTGGACTTGGGCAGCACGAAGCCGCTCAATTTGTCGGCGCCGGGCATGGACAGTACGCGCGCCAGCACTTCGAGATTACGCACGCGCACGAAGCGCAAGGTATCCGATTCGGCGCCCATGTTTTGCAGCGCCAGCGACAAATTGAACAGCGCGTAACTGAGGTCGCGTTCCGCGATGGCGTCTTCGGTGCAAAGTATGACCGAACGCAAATGGCTGAATTTGTCGCCATTGGCGATCGCCAGCAAGTCCTTGTGCGTGGTCGGCACATACATGGAGGCGCCCAGCGCCGCCTTGTGTTCGCTTTGCGGGTGTAGGGAGTTGTTATCCATCGACTGCGCTCCTGATAAGGGCGACCGCCTGGTAAGGCAGCGCCGGTTCTACTGTGACGGGTATGGCTTTTTCCTGCGCCAGAAGCAGCAAATGTGCCACGTCCGGCGCATTCGTGTCGCGCACGATCAGGCGCTCGGGCACGCGGCGCAGCAGCACGCGGGTCGCTTCGCCGATGCCTGGCTTGATCAGGTTGATGTCGCTGATGCCGTACTCTTGCTGCGCCGCGGCCATGTAGGCTTGCGAGCGGGCCGCCATGGCTGGCGCATCGCTCGCTTCGGCCAGCGGGATGCCGCTGCTGGCGGCAATCGCCATGGCGTCGGCCACGAGGCCGTCGGCGAAGGCGCGCGACTGGTCGTGCTGTTCGAACTGCGCGTAATACACGCAGCCGTGGAAGTCGTCCGGACCGATGGCATCATTCAACACGGAGCGGCTGACGAGGCCCGAGACGGTGGCATTCAAAATGCTTGACGGGATCAGGTAGTCGCTGGCCGAGGCGGCGCAGGCGGCCGTGCCGGCCAGGTCGGACAGCACGAACAGGCCGCCGTCGATGGCCGTGCCATGCGCCGCGTTGAAATCGTTGACCGTCTGGCGCAGTTCGCGTGAAATCACGCCCTTGCCCGTCCAGCCATCGACGAAGACGAGGGAGGCGTCACTGTGGCCCTGCGCCAGGATGTGCTGCAAGGCGTTCGCATCGATGCCGCGGTCGCGGATGATGGAGACGGAATAATGCTGGCACTCGCGCTGGAACACCTGGCGCAGCAAATGGCCCAGGATGACGCCCACGGGCGTGCCGGCGCGCGCCAGCGACACCAGCGTGACGGGCCCCGTGCGGCGCGCCGCGATCAGGGCCGCCAGGCGCAGGCAGTCGCGCGCCATCTGCAGGCGGTTGGCCGCGAACGCGCTCTGGAACAGGGCCAGGTAGGCGGGCGAGGGCAGGGATTCCGGCGACAGCATTTCGCTGTAATGGCGTTGGCCCGACTGGATCAGCCGCTCCTTTTCGGCCAGGTCGAGGATGGGTTCGAGCGCCATCGGCGTGAGCAGGAACTCCACGTCTTCCTGGCGGTAGCTGCCGCTGAAATGCTGCCTGGTCATAGCGCCGCCACCGTGAGTGCCGCCAGCTGGGTGCCGTTGGGGATGATGGCGTAGTCGCAGGCGGCCATGAAGCGGGCGTCCGAACGGCTGTCGCCCATGCCGAAGCTGACGATGGGGCCGTGTTCGGCTTCCAGTTCCGCGCGCAGGTAAGCCACGGCGCGCGCCTTGTTCAGGGTCTTTGGCAGCACGGCCAGGTTGTTGCCGTTGCGGTGGATGAAGTAATCGCTGCCTTCCGTGGCGATCCACTGCTGCAGCACCTGCTCTTCGATGTCGGCCAGGCGCTCGCCGCGCGCTTCATGGTCCTTGACGACGATGTAGAACGGCGTGTTGTAGTCTTCGATCAGACGCGCGCGCGAGGGCATGCCCGTTTTGGCCTGGAAATCGTCGATGATGCGCATGGCGTCCCGCAGGCCCGGCAAGGCCGTCTGCATGTCGTCCTGCATCAGGGACAGCCAGCCCGCGTCGAGCGCGCCGCCCGGCTGCAGCACGATGCCGCCGTAATCGAGCACGCTGTAGCTGGTAAACGGCAGGTCGACGCGGCGGAAGGCGTCGCCATTTCTCGCCGTGGCGGGAATCAGGGTCATGCCGCTTTGCGCAAAGTCAAAGAAGGCGCGCTGGCGCGCCGTCGTAAACGAGCAGGCGTCGCCATTTTTCAGGTAGGCGGCTGGCTGCAGGTCGGTCTCGCCGGGGCATTTTTTCGGGGTCTGGAACAGTGTGTCGTCCAGATCAACAAACAGGAATTTCTTCAATTTTGGTCTCTGACTGAAAGTGGAACAGGCGGCCATTGAGCTGGCCGGCGAGTTGCATGAGGGCCGGGCTGGCCGGGGTTTCATGGCAGATGAAAACGTGCTGGTACTGGCCGGGAGCCACGTTGTACAGGTAATTGGCGATGCCTTCGCCGTAATTGTCGTCGCAGCGGACGATGTGGCCGACGGAACCCCACGACAGGATGGGGGAGCGCGTGGTCGATTGCACCACCACGTTCTTACCCAGGCTTTCCAATTCGCGCGCCAGCAGGAACGACGGATGCATGAATTCGCCCGTGCCCAGCACCAGCACGGAGTCACCGGCGCCGATTTCCTGCGCCAACTGTACCGCCAGGCCTTGCGGCGGATTCAAGGCGCGTCCCACGCCGATGCGGCCGAAGGCGGGGCTGGCGCCCCGTTCCGCATTCGCCTCGAAGCGCTGCGCGCTGGCCGCCACGGGTGCCGGCGCATCGCCGGCCTGGAAGGCGTACTGGCCGAAGAGCGCCGCGCCGATGCTGGTGGGCAGGCCGAAACGCTCACTCAAGCCCGCGTTGGCTGCCTGGCCCATGAAATTGGTGATCACGCCCAGGTGCAGCTTTTCCAGCTGCGGATAGCGCGCGCGGCACACTTGCACCAGGTTGGCGAAGGTGTTGCCGGTCGACGCTTCATCGTCGATCAGCACCAGGCTGCGCGCCGTGGAAAACAGGGCGCTGGCCGCGTCCGACAGGTGCAGGAACTGGCGCGGCGCGTGGCTGTGCGACTCCTCGAATTCGAAGAAGGGCACGCTGCCCACGCGGTAGCGCGAGCTGTGCAAGAACAGGGCCTTGCCATTCGGGTTCGCGCGCAGCCACGCCTCGAATACGCCCTGGCCCAGGCCGACGGCCGTTTCCGCCATGGCGATGAAGACGACGGGACCGGGCAGGCTGGGGGGAATCTGCGCGGCCAGGTCGTCGTGGATGGCTTCCATGGCGCGCGGCGTGACGGGCCAGTGCTTGCCCAGCACCTTGGACAGGAACAAAAAGCCCCGCTTGGCGTTGGCGCGCGCGGCAAAGCCGATCAGCCAATCCAGCGGAAAGCGCGCCTCGTCCACTTTCAAGGTCAGTTCGCCCGTGGGCATCTGCTGCTTGACGAGGTTCATGGCAGCTCCACGGCGTAGGCGGCTTCGCCCACGCGCATGCCTTCCTGGATGGCGGGCACGGTGAGCTTGTCGAAACCCTGGTCGAAACCGGCCAGCGCCAGGTAGGGCAGGTTGGGACCGGCCGCGCACGCCATGCCGATGCCGCCCGACATGCGCGGATTGATCTCCAACAAGGCCAGGCCATTCGCGCCTTCGCGGAACTGGATGTTGAAGACGCCATTCAGGCGGTAGTCGCGCGCCAGTTTGTCGCAGGCCGCCAGCAAGTCGGCGCGCAGCTCGATCAGCTGGCCGCTGCCGCCCCCGTGCAGCTTCTTGCGCGGCACGGCGCAAATGAGCTTGCCCTGGTCGGCGACGCAGTCGGCGCTGTATTCGTGGCCATCGAGGTATTCCATCAGCAGCAGGGTCTTGAACGATGCCATCTGCGCCAGGCCGTTGCGCAGCTCTTGCGCATTGATCTGGTAGGCGGCGCCGGCCAGCAACAGCTGGGCGCTGGTGCGCTCTTCATCGAGAATGGCAAAGCCCAGGGCATACACGGATTCGGACGGCTTGATGCACAGCTTGCGATGCAGCGGGCGCAGTTCGGCGCAGGCGGCGTCGTATTCGGCGATGTTTGTGACGGCGCGGTAGTCGGCAGGGCGCGCCATGGGCAGGTCGAGGCCGTCGCAGAAGCGCGCCTTGTCATGCATCAGGGTCAAGGTCTCTTCGCTGGCCACGCTGAGCACGCGCGTGCCGATGGCGGCGAAGCGCGCGCTGGCGCTGCCGATCAGGCCTGCTTCCTTGCCGGGCCAGAAAATCGTGATGCCCCGGTCGCGGCAAAATTCCAGGCACCACGCGACATAATCGAGACCCGTGAGGCCGGACGGTTCGACCGCGTATTCGTGGGCCGCCAGGAAGGCGGCCGCGTGCGCGTTCGTATTGCTGCACACGAGGTGATAGCGGGGCGCACCGTTTGTCGCGGCCATATCGGCCTCGCGGATCAGGCGCATGGCCGTGCCGACGGAGGAAAATGTTTTGTTGAACCAGACTCTTTGCATGTACGGGGACCGGGTGGAAATAGGGGGAAGCCGCGCGCAGGTGCGCGCGCGGGGATTCTAAGCGGCCAGACTTAACCTGGCCTTAGAGAGGAGGGGGAATCAGCCGGCCTTGCCGCTGGCCGTCCACTTCAGGAAGGCGTCGCGGTTGCGCGAGCAGATGAACACCTTGCCCGAGCCGGAAAAGCGCAGCACGATGCCTTCGCCGCTGGTCACGCTGTTGACGATATTGCCGAGGAAGCCGCCGATGCCGCCGCCGCCCGAACCGCCGCCCGTGGTCACGGAAATCTCGTATTTCAGGCTATTGTCCCAGCACACGACGTGGGAATTGTCGATCACGACATCCTTGCCCGGCTCGACGTCGAGCTGGAACATGGAGCCGAAGCCCGACACCACCACTTGTCCCGTGCCGGCCGTCTCCATGACGAAGAAGCCGCCCGACTGGGCGAACAATGCGTTGCCGATGCTTTGCGTGCGCACCTTCATTTCCGTGCCCGAGGTGGCGGCGACAAAGGCGCCGTCGTTGAGCAGGTACTGGCGCGCGCCCACGTCGACCACTTCGATGGCGCCCGGCAGGGTGGGCGAGAGCAGGCAATCGCCGCTGCCGCGCACCGCTTCGATGTGCTGCTGGAAGAACGATTCGCCGTTGGCGAAGCGGCGCATGATGGCGCTGCCCAGGCCGCCCGTCATCTTGCCTTTCAAGTCCAGCGCCGTTTCCATCATCACCATCGCATCGGATTCGCAATAGATGGTTTCGCCCTGTTTCATGCTGACGTGGAGGAAAGGATCGACGTCGCCCGTGACACTAAATACTGGCATGATAAATCTCCAAAAAAAAGCCGCCTGAACTGTGCAGGCGGCAGTGATGATATGACAAAAATGCAATTCACCTCGAAAAACCGTAGCGAGCAAGCTCGATTTCGGGTTAAGTCGCGCAGCTGTACGCAGGTACAGCGAGCAACGCAGGCCCGAAAGTGAGCGGCGCAGTAGGTTTAACGAGTGTGAATTAGGCGTTGACGCCGAAAGAGCGGGCCAGTGGGCCCAGACCGCCGTTGAAGCCCTGGCCGATAGCCTTGAACTTCCATTCGCCGTTGTAACGGTAGATTTCGCCAAAGATCATCGCCGTTTCCGTCGAGCTGTCTTCGGACAGGTCGTAGCGGGCGATTTCTTTTTCGCCTTCCGCGTTCAGGCAGCGGATGAAGGCTTTCGACACCATGCCGAAGTTCTGGCGGCGCGCGTCGGCGTCGTGAATGGTGACGGTGATGCTGATGCGGTCGATGTCGTTTGGCACGCGGGTCAGGTCGATTTCGATGCGCTCATCGTCGCCTTCGCCTTCGCCCGTCTGGTTGTCGCCCGTGTGGACGACGGAGCCGTCGGTCGACTTCAGGTTGTTGTAGAAAATGAAGTCAGAGTCGCCACGGACTTTGCCGTCGCTTTTCAGGAGGAAAGCGCTACCGTCAAGGTCGAAGGTGGCGCCATCCGTCGAACGAGGATCCCAGCCGAGGCCGACGATGATCTTCTTCAGGTTCGGTGCTTCCTTGCTCAGGTTGACGTTGCCGCCTTTTTGCAAACTGATTGCCATGTGGTGCTCCTTTTCAGTAATTAACTCAAAACGCCAATCAAAACCTACTGCGCGTCGTAATTTGCGGCCTGCGATGCTCACTGTACCTTCGTACAGTTGCGCTTCTCTGCCACAACTTCCTTCCGCTCGCTACGGTTTTGTCAGGTGTTGTTAAACATGCCTTCATGGGATGAGCGCAAGGCGCTCGTGCCATTACTCTCTCAATTGGGGGCGGAACCCCCGATTTCAAGCTTGTGCCGCGTGCCGTTTGCGATAACGCAAGGATGACCACAGCGAGACCAGGATGAAGGCCACGCCCGACAGGCCCGTGAACCACTCCGGAATATGGTACTTGACGGACGCCAGCATGATCAAGGCGAGGATGCCGATCGCATAGTGGGCGCCGTGCTCCAGGTAGACGAATTCGTCCAGCGTGCCCTTGTGCACCAGGTATACCGTCATCGAGCGCACGAACATGGCGCCGATGGCCAGGCCCAGCATGATGATGACGACGTCGTTGGTGATGGCGAACGCGCCGATCACGCCGTCAAAGCTGAACGAGGCGTCCAGCACTTCCAGGTACAGGAAGCCGCCGATGCTGCCGCGCGCCACGGTTTTTACCAGGTCGCCATTGCCGTTCCTGGCCGGCGCGGCGCTTTCTTCTGCGTCATCCTGCAAGTCCGGTTCGCCTTCTTCCAGCAAGCCGCTGATCCAGTTCACGCCGATGTAGACGGCGATGCCGACGATGCCCGACGCGAGCACGCTGTATTTTTGCTCCACGGGGCCCATCGCCACGCAGGCAGCCACGGCGCCCATGGTGATCAGCACGGCCAGGCTTTCCGTGCCCAGCGCGTTGACTTTTTCCTCGGCCCAGCCCAGCCAGTGCAATTCCTTCTCGTCGTCGAACAGGAAGTTCAGGAACACCAGCAGCAGGAAGGCGCCGCCGAAGGCTGCCACTTGCGCATGGTTGTCCGTCAGGTGCTTGGCGTACACATCGGGCGTCGTGGTGGCCATGGTCCATACGTCGACGAGGCCCAGGCCCGTGGCGACGGAAACGATGACCAATGGAAACAGCAGCCGCATACCGAAGACGGCCACGAGGATACCTACCGTCAAGAACAGTTTTTGCCAGAATTCATTCCAGTGACGCAAGACCGAGGCATTCACCACTGCATTGTCGAACGACAGCGACACTTCCATGATGCCCAGCACGCCCGTGATCCACAGCGCCTGGATCAGGCCCGGCATGCCGCCATGGCTGTAACCCCACCAGCCTGACACAGCCATCAGGATAAAAGTGACTAAAAAGGAAATTCTGAAATGCCGCATGAGTACCCCGTTGCAAGTATGAAAGACGTTTGATTATCCGCGCCGCTGTGTGCGCCGCACTGAGTGTTGATATACGTCAATTGTTGTATATGCCATGATTTTATATTAGTTGCCGCCGGGGGCGGCGTTTTATAGGCTGACGACAGACAGTTCTGCTGGCGCGGATGTTCTGCGATAATTGCGGCGCGCCTGTCTCCCCTGACACACCCTATACATATATAAGAAGGAATACCCCGTGGATATCGCTTACCTCGTCACGCCCCTGATCACCTGGATCCTGGTCGGACCGATCAAATTCCTGATCAACAGTGTCCGCACGCGGCAATGGGCGTTCGGCCTGGTCGGCAATGGCGGCTTTCCCAGCAACCATAGTGCCGTCGTGTCCAGCATGGCGACCCTGATCGCCTTGCGCGAAGGCATCGGCCATCCCGCCTTCGGCGTGGCAGTGACCCTGGCCTTCATCGTCATCATCGACGCCAACAGCCTGCGCCAGCACGTGGGCAAGCAGGCGGCCGCCATCAACCGCCTGGCCAAGGAAGCGGCCAGCCCCGCGCATACCTGGTTGCGCGAGCGCATGGGCCATACCCTGGTGGAAATCGCCGGCGGCCTGTGCACGGGCGTGGCCATCGGTTTCCTGATCAACACCGTTTTCGGCCGCTAAGTTCGCTTCCCCTGAAACGCAAAACCCCGCTTCAAGGCGGGGTTTTGCGTTTCAGGGCGTAAAAACTACGTTTCATCCATTGATTAAAGCATTACAGGAAACCGCCGATTGACATGCCCGGATGCGCTCATGGATACTTTGGCGCTTGTGGTTTTAATAAAAATATTATGCTTGCTATCGCTTGCAGCCCTATCCGGGCCGCGGGAACGGTAGTGGTGCTATCTATCCGGAGAATTACCCATGTTGCGCAAAACCCTGTTTGTTCTGGCAATCGCTTCTGCCCTGGCCGCCTGCGGCAAAGAGTCCAAAGATCCCGGCAAGGGCGGCAAGAATGCCAAGGAACAGGCGGGCGCTGCCGCCAATTTGCTCGTGTCCCCGGAAGACTTGCTGACCATCCAGAGCAATGCGCTGGCGTCGGGGCCGGTCATCACCGGTTCCGTGCAGCCCGAGCGCAACGCGGACTTGCGCGCCGAAGTGTCGGCCGTGGTGATCCAGGTCATGAAGGAAAATGGTGAAATCGTCAAGCGGGGCGACGTGCTGGTGCGCCTGGACGAAACGTCCATCCGCGACGGCCTCAATTCGGCCGAGGAAGCCAGCCGCGCCGCCGGCCAGGTGCTGGAGCAGTCCGAACGCATGTTCCAGCGCATGAAAACCCTGCGCGCTTCGGGCATGACCTCGACGCAGGCGCTGGAAGACGCGGAAATCCGCCGCAACAATGCGCAAAGCGATCTGTCCGCTGCGAAAAGCCGCGCCGTGCAAGCGCGCCAGCAGTTGCAGCGCACCCTCGTGCGCGCGCCGTTCGACGGCATCGTGAGCGAGCGCAAGGTATCGAATGGCGATACGGCGCAAATCGGCAAGGAATTGATCAAGGTCATCGATCCAACCAGCATGCGCCTGGAAGGCCTGGTGTCGGCCGACAAGATCGGCGTCGTCAAGGTGGGCCAGCCCGTATTGTTCCGCATCAATGGTTATCCGGGACAGGATTTCGCGGGCAAGGTGCGCCGCGTCGATCCGGCCGCCAACGCCGTCACGCGCCAGGTGGCCGTGCTCGTCGATTTCAATGACAAGGAACAACCGCGCGTGGCCGGCCTGTATGCGGAAGGCCGTATCGAGACGGAAACCGTCAGCGCGCTGATGATACCCGACTCGGCCCTGGTGAAGGCGGGCGACGTCACGTACACGTGGAAAGTCAAGGACAAGGCTTTGCATAAAGTCAACTTGCGCATCGGCGCGCGCGACGTGCGCACGGGCCAGTGGGAAGTGCAAAGCGGCCTGGCCAGCGGCGATACCGTGCTGCGCACGCCGGGCTCGACCTTCAAGGATGGGCAGAAAGTGGAATTGACGGCCGCCAAGGCCGTGCCAGCCGCCGCCGTGGCCAGCAGCAGCACCGCCGTTGCCGGTAAAGGAAACTAAGCCATGTTCCTTTCCGATTTCAGTATCAAGCGGCCCACCGCCACCATCGTCCTGATCCTGGCCATGATGTGCGTCGGCTTGCTGGCGCTCAAGAAATTGCGCGTCAACCAGAACCCGGACGTCGAAGTACCGTTCATCGTCGTCAGTATTCCTTACCCTGGCGCGTCGCCCGACACGGTCGAGCGCGAAGTGGTGAACCGCCTGGAAAAGTCCTTGCAAAGCATTTCCGGCGTGACCGAAGTCAACAGCGATTCGAATGAAGGTTCGGCCAGCATCTTCCTGAAGTTTTCCTTCAATACCAATTTGATCGAAGCGTCCGACAATATCCGCAATGCGATTGCCGCCGTGCGCTACAAGTTGCCGACGGAAATGCGCGAACCTATCTTGCAGCGCATCGATCCGGCTGCCGAGCCCATCATGCAACTGGCCCTGTCGTCGAATACGCAAAGCCATGCGGAAATTTCGCGCCTGGCCGAGGACGTGCTGTCGGACCGCTTCCGCACCGTCGATGGCGTGGCGCTGGTCAACGTGGGCGGTTCGCTCAAGCGCGAACTGTCCGTGCTGCTGCGGGCGGAAAAGTTGCGTGAATACAATGTTTCCGTCAGCGACGTCGTCACCGCCTTGCGCAACCAGAATACGAATGCGCCCGTGGGCAAGGTGCGCGGCACCCTGGACGAGAAAAGCATCCGCCTCGTGGGCCGCATCGAGTCGCCAAGCGACTTCGAAAAAGTGGTGATCAAGCGCCGCGGCGAGGAAATCGTGCGCCTGGCGCAAGTGGCCACCATCGAAGATGGCTTTGCCGAAGTCAACAGCCTGAGCATGCGCAGCGGCAAGCCCAACGTGGGCATTTCGATCACCCGCGTGCGCGACGCCTCCACCGTCAGCGTGGCCAACAAGATCCGCGACATGGTGGCGGAAATCAACAAGACCTTGCCGAAAGGCACGATCCTGCAAGTGACGCGCGACGGCGGCGAAAACGCCCAGCATAGCTTGAACAACGTGATCGAATCGCTGGTGCTGGGCGCCGTGCTGACGATTTTCGTCGTCTACGCCTTCCTGAACTCGTGGCGTTCGACCCTGATCACGGCGCTGAGCCTGCCTACATCCGTGATTGCCGCCTTCATTGCCGTGTGGCTGTGCGGCTTTACCCTGAACTTCATGACCTTGCTGGGCTTGTCGCTGGCCATTGGCGTGCTGATCGACGATGCCATCGTCGTGCGTGAAAACATCGTGCGCCACATGCAGATGGGCAAGGACCGCCGCACGGCCGCGCTGGAAGGCACGGCCGAGATCGGCATGGCCGTGGCCGCGACGACCTTCTCCATCATCGCCGTCTTCATTCCCGTCGCGTTCATGCCCGGCATCTCCGGCGAATGGTTCCGTCCGTTTGCCTTGACGGTGACGTGCTCGGTGCTCGTCAGCCTGGGCATCTCGTTTACGCTCGACCCGATGTTGTCGGCTTACTGGGGCGACCCGGTCGAGGAACACTCGGCGCCGAAAAAAGGCATCGGCCGCGTACTGGAAAAATTCAACCACTGGTTCGACCACCAGGCCGACCGTTATGGCCGCGTGATCGCCTGGGCCCTGCATCATCGCCGCTGGATGGCCGTGATCGCCTTCGGCAGCCTGGTAGGCGCCATCGTCCTGCACGCTACCCATGGCGGCACGAGTTTCCTGCCAGCATCCGATTCGGGCAACTTGATGATCAATGTGCGCACCCCATCGTCGAGCAGCATCGAGTATTCGCGTTTGAAACTGGAAGCGGCGGCCGTGCTGGCGCGTACCTTGCCTGAAACCAAGGATACCAACAGTTCCATCAATGCGGGCGGCGGAAGAGTGTATGTCGACATCGGCAAGCGCAATACCCGCAAGCGTTCGGCCAAGGAAATCGCCGTCGAGCTGCGCGAAAAGATGTCGCGCCTGGTGGGCGCCGAATACGTGGTGCAGGATGACTTGAGCAACGGTTCGCAAAAGCCGATCCAGGTGGAATTCACGGGCCCGGATTCGCGTAAATTGATGGAAATCACGAATGCCTATATGGACAAGCTGCGCACGATTCCCGGCGCCGTCGACGTGGGCCTGTCCGAGCAAGACCCGAAGAACGAGCTGCAGATCGAGCTCAACCGTGGCCTGGCCAACTCGATGGGCATTTCCGTCAATGACGCAGCGCAATCGTTGCGCGTGGCCTTCGCCGGCGTGGAAGTGGGCGACTGGGTCGATCCGACGGGCGAAACGCGCGACGTGGCCGTGCGCCTGCATCCCGATGACCGCGTGGCGTCGGAAAACATCGAGCGCCTGCCGATCAGCGTGACGGGGACTTCGCAAATGGTCCCGCTCGACCAGATCGCCACCATCACCATGGGCAAGGGCCCTTCCGGCATCGAGCACAAGAATGGCAAGCGCACGATTACCGTGTCGGCCAATGCGCAAGGCCGCTCGAACGGCGAAGTGACGAGCGACGCCATGAAGCTGGCCAATTCCATCGACTTCCCGCCCGGCTATGGCCTGGCGCTCGGTGGCGCCGGCCAGGATCAACAAGAACTGTTCACGGAAATGCTGATCGCGCTGGTCATGGGTATCGGCCTGATGTATTTGATCCTAGTCATGCAGTTTGGTTCCTTCACCGCGCCGGTGGCCGTGATGATGTCCTTGCCGCTCAGTTTGATCGGCGTGGTGGTGGCGCTGGTGATCACGAATAACACCCTCAACCTGATGAGCTTTATCGGCATCATCATGCTGATGGGGCTGGTCGCCAAGAACGCCATCCTGTTGCTGGACGCGGCGCGCAAGCGCGAGGAAGAGGGCCATGGCCGCGAAGATGCGCTGATGTATGCGGGCCGCATGCGTCTGCGCCCCATCCTGATGACGACGTTCGCGCTGATCGCCGGCATGTTCCCCGTGGCGCTGGGCCTGGGCGAGGGCGGCGAGTTCTACCGTCCATTGGCGATCGCCATCATCGGCGGCACCATCACCTCGACGATTCTGACCCTGCTGGTCGTGCCGACCTTCTATGACAGCATCGAAATCGCCCGTGATGGCGCCGTGGCCAAGTTCCACCGCCGCGCTTCGCGCATGCCCGTGGCCGTAGCCATGCTCTTGACCTTGATCGAGTGCGTGCTGACCCTGCTGCTGGTGCGCTTCGCCTACCGCATGCTGAAAAAGGCCGTGCTGTTCCTGATGGGACGCCGCACGCCGAAGGCGGCGTCGGTCAGCCTGCAAAAGTAAAACCGGGCCAAGGCCAGCTCGCGCTGCGCCGTGGTATTTCGAGAGCCTTCCGCGGAAGGCTCTTTTTTTTGCCTGCCCGGTTGGCCAGGACGCGGCGCGCTAGCTGTTGCGCGGTGGCGGCGTGGTCCCCGTGCCTGTGCCGTTGCCAGGCGGCGTGGTGGAGGGCGGGGTGGTCGTGCCATCGGGGTTGGTGGTGGTGCCCGGTGCCATGCCAGGCGTGGCTGGCGTAGTGGCGTCCGGATTGGTCGTGCCCGTGGTGCCGGACGTGCCGCTGGTGGCGGGCGGCGTTGCCGGCGCGGTGGCGGCGGGCATGGCGGTGGTGCTGGTATCGTTGCGCTTGTTGCAACCGCCCAGCAGCGCACAGACGATGGCGCTGCCGAGGACGAGCTTGCTGGTGGTCAGGAGTGGAGCCGTCATGATTGTTCCTTTTCAGTGAAAAACTGTCGTGGAAACGCATGCCTCGCCAGATTGCGTATCTGGAACAAGGCTGGCATCGCTTGCAAGGTTTAGAGTAGGCGGGCCGGTACTGGTTCACCGGACTTGCACAGGCGCGGTGCTGGCGGAGACAGGGAGCGCGCTGCGTTTGACGCAGCGCAAATCCGCAAGGGATACGGGGTGGGCCAGGATAGGACGTCCTGGCCGCGCAAGACGATTTATTTGGCGGCAGGGGCCTTGCTCACTTCCACTTCCCAATCCACGCCCGACTCGACGTGGTGCTTGGCGGCAAAGTCGCCCTGGCTGATGGCGACGGCCACGTCGAGCAGGCTGTTCAGGTAGACGAGGGGCTTGCCCTTGGCGACGCCGCCAAACGTGTGCTCGAACGGCGCCGTGACCTTGGCCACTTGCTTGCCCTTGTGCAAGATGCGTACTTGCAGCGGGTCGTGCAGTTTTACCTGCAACTCGTCGAGCAGGGATTTCGGAATGTTTGTCCAGACATTGCCGTACTTGACGTCGAGCACGGGCACGATGCCGCGAATCGTGTTGCCGTCGCGCACAGGCTTTTGATACGCGATCTTCACCACGGATTCGCTCGGCAATTGAGGCCCCACCTGTTCATAGCTGATGGCGCCTGACGCCAGGCGCGCACCCACGTACGCGTACACGTCGCGGCCATGGAAGGTGTACGACTCGGCGGAGCCAGCCAGGCGGTTGACCTTTTCATCGATTTCGCGCAGTTCGGCCACGCCGTCGCGCTCGGCGATCAGGGTGAACAGGCCATTGTCCGGCCCCACGAAGTAGCGCCCTCCCTTGGTTTTCAGCACCACCGACTTACGCGCCGTGCCCACGCCCGGATCGATGACGGAAACGAATACCGTGCCTTGCGGCCAGTAATTTGCCGTCTGGTACAAGCGGTAGGCGCCCAGCCAGATGTCGTAGTCGGGAATCTGGTGCGTCAGGTCCGAAATGGTCAGCTGCGGATCGACGCCATAGGCCACGCCATGCATGGCCGACACGGCGCCATCGGCCGTGCCGAAGTCCGTCATCAGCACCAGCGGCGCGCCAGCCTGGGCGGACGACAGCAGGAGGGCGCTCAGGCAGGTGCCGGCGACGAGGTGGGAGAGGCGTTTGATGATCATGATTTCCTTTGTATCCAGTGTCAGAACGTGTAGCTTAATTTAGCGTAAAAGTACGCGCCATTGACGCCGATGGGGTTGATGAAATTGTAGGGCAGGGCGCCGCCATACGTGGCGTTATTCGTTTCCCGCACGCGCTGCGGATAGCGGTCGAGGATGTTGTTGCCGCCCACGCTCAAGGTCAGTTGCTTGCTCAGTTTCAATTGACCTTCCAGGTCCAGCGACCAGACGGCGCCGAAGCGCTGGGCGGGGATGCCGTCGATCAGGGGCGCATCGCTGTCGTACGAAAAATCTTTCAGCTCGCCAAAGCGCGTGGCGCGCGCTTGCACGCCCCAGCCGGCCGCCTGCCAGTCGGCGCCGAGGATTAATTTGCTGGAGGGTGACGCATGTTTGATGCGGAACAAACTCGTCTCCGTCAGCAGGGTCAGACTGGGATCGATATTGGCCAGCGCAGCGGAACTCTGGCGTACCTTGTCGAGGCTGGTCTTGTTCAGGTTCAGCGCCGCATTCAGGTTCAGCTTGCCTGAGGTGAACGCCAGGTCGTGGTTCAGCACCACGTCCAGGCCTTTGGTTCGGGTGTCGAGCAGGTTGGCCAGGTAGGCAACGGACTGGATGTCGCTGCGGTCATTCGCCGCCAGGTAGGCCGTGACGGCGTCGCTTTGCAAGTCGCTCGAGCGCGTGATGCGGTCGCGGATGCGGATCACATAGGCGTCCACCGTCACGCTGGTGGCGGCGGCCGGTTTCCAGGCCAGGCCCAGCGAGACGTTGGTCGATTTTTCAGGTTTCAGCTGTTGCGCGCCGAAGCTGCGCGCCAGCGGGTCGCTGGCCGGCAGCAGGGCCGCCGTTTGCAGGGCCGTGCCATCGGCATTGAAGTTCAGGGTGGCGAAGCGGAAACCCGTCTGCACGAGGGCCGGTGCGCGGAAGCTGTTCGACAGCGAACCGCGCAGGAGGAAGTTGTCCGTCACTTTATAGCGCGTCGACAGCTTGCCCGTGCTGGCGCTGCCGAAGTCGCTGTAATCGGAATAGCGGGCGGCGGCGCCTACCAGCAGGCGCGGCGTGAGGTCGCTTTCCACGTCCGCATACACGGAGCGGATTTGCCGGCTGCCGTCGTAGGCGTCCGATGGGCGCAAGCCGGGTCCTGCCTGCGCGCCCGGCGGCGCATCGGTAAAGCTGCCGGCCGCATACGAGGCAGGGTCGCCAGCCGAGCTGGTGTAGGTTTCGCGCATCCATTCGGCGCCCACCGCCAGGTTCAAGGGGGCGGGCAAGCCGATGTCGATACTGCGCGTGGCATCGAGATTCAAGGCGTTCTGGCGGAAGTCGAAGCCGGCCAAATTAAAACGCGTGGGGCTGGCGGCGCCCAGCGAGGCGTTGACGGAGTGGCTCACGCCGTAGTCAAAGCGGTCGCTGCCGTGGCGCGCGCTGGCGTCCCAGTTCCACTCGCCCAAGCTGCCGCGCACGCCGGCTACGATGCTGAGGTCGCGCTTGTCGCCGTTGGTGACAGGGCGGTAGCCGTTCGGATACAGGGCCAGTACATTCGACGGGTCGCCCGGATAGCGGAAGTAGGCGCTGCCGTCCGATGTGCGCTCGTTGAGGGTGGCAAACGAGTACAGGTCCAGGCCGTTATCCAGGGTGAGCTGGGTGTTGTAGAACAGATAGTGGTTACGCTGGCGCGAGTCGCCCGACTTGAACACCACCTTGCCGTCGAGCGCCTGGTCGGCAGGCGTGAAGTTGTAGGAAGTCCAGCCCGCGTCGCTGGGGCCGGCACGTTCCGTGGGCGAGCGGCGCCGCGTTTCCGCGCCGAAGCGGAAGTAGCCTGCCTCGCCCAGCGGCACGCCATAGTCGGCGTTGACGATGACGGTCTGGCCATCCATCAGGGTTTGATCGGTCGGGTCGAAATGCGTGTGGTTGGCGCCATAGCTGATGGACGCGGCGCCGCCCGTACGGGCTTTTTTTAGCACGATGTTGATCACGCCCGCCACGGCATCGCTGCCGTACTGGGCGCCGGCGCCGTCGCGCAGGATTTCGATATGGTCGATGGCGTTCGGCGGAATGGCGTTGATGTCCACCGGCACGGTGCCGGCAAAGCTGCTTTCCGTGTCGAGCACGGCGCTCGTGTGGCGGCGCTTGCCGTTGATCAGCACCAGCACCTGGTCCGGGGCCAGTCCCCGCAACTGGATGCCGCGCACGGAGTCCGACGCGCCGCTCGACTCGATGCGGGGGAAGTTGATCGAAGGCGACAGGTTTTGCAGGGCCGCGCCCACGTCGCCCGTCGCCAGCGCATTGCTCACTTCGCGCGCGCCGAAACGGTCGATGGGCACGCTGCTGTCGAACACCGTGCGGTTGCGCGCGCGCGAGCCGACGACGGTGACCTGGTCGATGCCGGCGCCGGCCGTGTCAGCGGCAGCGCCTGTGCCGGCGGTGGCTTGCGCGTCCTGGGCCCAGGCGGACGGTGCACCCAGCATGGCGCAGGCCAGCACGATGGCGCGCAGCGGCGTGGCGGGAAGGGAGGCGGGGGCGGATGAATGGCGCGGATGCAAGGCGGTGTCCTTTGGGCTCGATTAGTGTCGGTGTGGAAACAGTTGCCATGAGCTTAAGGGAGGCGCCCGCCGGCGCTAACGATTCTTTCTGGATATGCTTATGCTGTTGTTTTTATGCCGTTATGACCCTCCGCTCAGGCTTTCGGCGCGGCCGGCATGTCGGGCTGGGCCGTGACGGGTGTGCCGGCCGCTTCCTGCGGTCGAGGATGCCGAACTCCTTTTCACGCAGGCGCTCGTCGGCTACCACGCAGGGGAGGCTGTCCGCACCGATGCGCGCCAGCACGGCTTGTGCTGTCCGCTGCACCCGCATGTAGGGCGAGTACAGCACGACAGTTGCCTGTTGTTCAGGGGGGGGGCGAATCAGTCGCCCAGGGCTTGCGCCTGGCGCGCGCCCAGTTGGGAGAGGGGGGTATCGACATCGCGCTCGGCGATGGCGATCAGTAACTGTTTTTCCTCTTCAGCGGCATCGCGCGCCACGTCACCGGCACTTTGGCCGTGACGCACGATCCAGATGTGCTGCGGCCATTTCTGTTTCATCGCCTTGCGCCTTCCTCCATGTTTATTGTCAATCAATATAGAGGGAGGCGGCAAGGCACGGCGCTGGATAACTTCCTAGGCGGCGTGTTCCGCTTCGTCCAGGTCGGGCGCGTCGTCGCTGTTGTAGACGGCCAGGTCGGTTTGTCCCATGACCCGGCTGGTGACGGTGCCCGCCGTGATCGAACCGCTCACGTTCAGGGCCGTGCGGCCCATGTCGATCAGCGGCTCGACGGAGATCAGCAAGCCGGCCAGCGCGACGGGCAAGTCCATCGCCGACAGCACGATCAGGGCGGCAAACGTGGCGCCGCCGCCCACGCCGGCTACGCCGACGGAACCGATGGTGATGATGGCCAGCAATGGCAGCAGGAAGCTGATCGTGAATGGATCGACGCCGACGGTGGGGGCGATCATGACGGCCAGCATGGCGGGATAGATGCCGGCGCAGCCGTTCTGGCCGATGGTCGAACCGAACGAGGCGGCGAAGTTGGCGATGCCTTCCGGTGTGCCCAGGCGCTGGGTTTGCGTCTGCACGCTCATCGGGATCGAACCGGCGCTGGTGCGCGAGGTGAACGCGAAGGCCAGCACGGGGAAGACTTTTTTCACGAAGCGCAGCGGGTTCAGGCCCACGCCGGCGATGATGGCCAGGTGCACGAGGAACATCAATATCAGCGCGCTGTACGAGGCGACGACGAAGTTGATCAATTTCAAGATGTCCGTGTAGCTCGACGAGGCCACCACTTCAAACATTAGCGCGAACACGCCGTACGGCGTCAGGCGCAACACCAGGGTGACCATGCGCATGACGATGGCGTGCGCCACTTTCATGAAGTTTTCGAAGGATGCGAAAATTTCCGGCTTCTTGGCGGCGATGCCCGTGGCCGAGATGCCGATGAATATGGAAAACACGACCACGGCGATGGTCGACGTCTTGCGCGCGCCCGTCATGTCGAGGAAGGGGTTGGTCGGCACGAAGCTGACCAGCAGTTTCGGCAGGGACAGGGCCTTCGCCGTTTCCAGCGAGCCTTGCAGCTGCACGCCGCGCGCCACTTCGGCGGCGCTCGACGTCAGGCCGACAGCCGTCAGGCCGAACAGCTTGGCCATCAAAATGCCCAGCGCGGCGGCGACCGTGGTGGTGATGAGCAGGGTGCCGATGGTCAGCGCGCTGATCTTGCCCAGGGAACTCGCGTCCTTGAGTTTTAATATGGCGGAGATGATGGACACCATGATCAGCGGCATGATGATCATTTGCAGCAATTTGACGTAGCCGCTGCCGACGATGTCGATGTATTCATTGGTGCCGGCGATGATGGGCGAGCCGGCGCCGTACAGCCACTGCACGGCCGCACCGAGCAGCACGCCCAGGCCCAGGCCCGTGAAGACGCGCACGGTAAACGTCGCGTGTTTGCGTTGCTGGTGGAACATGAAGGCGAAGACGATCAGCGCAACGAGCAGGTTCAGAATGATGTTAATTGCCATAAGTGGGCCTTATCTTGGTTTTATTCGAGACTGCGGAGAGCGCGTGGAACTTTGCTACCAGTAACTTTCGTTCTTGCCCCGGGCGAAAGGGCAAGCACTGTACAGTACTATGGTGGCGTTTTGCGCAATACCGCTGCGAATATTACGCTATATGAATATGCTCCACAGGCATAAGTCTTCCGGCGGATTGTGAAAAACATGATTTCATGCCAGCATGTTTTGCCTATTTATTAATATCGTGCCAATTATTTCAAGGAAAAAGATGAATGCTTTAACGGAAGTGCAGGTACTCGATGCGGAAGAACGCTTGCGCCTGGCCATGATGGCCTCCGACGTTGCGGTACTGAAAGATTTGCTGGCCGATGACTTGTTGTTCACCAATCACCTGGGGCATTTGCTGAGCAAGCATGCGGACCTGGCCGCGCATGAGCAGCGCTTGCTGACCATCACGGACTTGCGCGCCTCCGAGCGCCACGTGCGCGTCAACGGCCACGTGGCCGTGGTTTCCGTGCGCATGCAACTGACGGGCAGCTACCACGACGTGGAAACGCATGGCGACTTCCGTTTTACGCGCGTCTGGGCGCACAATGCGGCCGGCGCGCTGCAAGTGATCGCCGCCCATTCCGGCGTCGTGGCTTGAGGAGCAAGATTTAGTGGATCATCGTTCCAAAGGGCAGCTGTTGGAAGCTGTCATCGCCGCCGGCCCGGCCACCCTGGCCATTACGGCCGGCTATCCTGTGCTGCTGTACAACCTGGTGCGCACCTGGGCTGACGCCCCCGGCGCCAATGCCCTGGCCGCGCTGCTGCTGACGGGCGGCCTGTGGGCCTTGCTGGAATTCTGGCGCATCGCGCTGGCGACGGTGGCGCGCAAGGCGTATGCGTTCAACTGGCGCTTCTGGCTGGCCATCGCCGGCTTTCTCGCCTGCTTCGTGCGTTTCGTGCCGGACATGCCGGCCGGACTGATGTTGTTGCTGATGGTACTGCCGGCGCTGGCGTGGACGCATTTCATCTTGTTGCAGATCAAGCGTCCGCGCAAGGCTTGATTGCTGGAAGTGTCGTAGCGGGAGCGATATAGCATGAGTGAAATCCACAAACTGGGCGAGCAATTCCACGCGATAGCGTCGAAATCCGACTTTTTCATGGCGACGTATTTGGATGCCGTCAAACTGCGCGTGGCGCGAACGCAGATCAGCAAAGGGCCGTTATGTAACGTCAGGCCATTCGAAGCCCAAAGGGCCGGCTTCAAGCCGGGAAAAGAGCTGAAGTCGCTGCCCGCGACGCTGAAAGATACCCATGTCTACTATTTCGATGGGGAAGGCAGGGTCATCCTGGTGGAAAGCTATGGCGGATCTGCTGCCATCATCAACAGGAGCTTCTATTTTCATGAGCGCGGCGAACTGAAAAGCGTGCATTTCAATGCGGGAGGGAGCTTGAGGAATGTCATGCTCAGTTTTCTTGACGGGGCACGCATCGCGCAGGACATCAATTTCGGGAAATTTGGCGAAGGGACTTACGATTATCTGTATGAGGATGATCGCCTCCATTCCATCATGGTCCGGCAGAGAGAGCATGGCCAGGAAAACCCTGCCGGATATCAGATTCTGTTCGGCTATGTGGACGGACAGCTGGAGAATATTCTTCACGTGTTTGCGAATGGATATCAGGAGCAGCGCTATCCATGACGATGGTGGTTTTCAAGGCAAGGCCATGAAAAAACACATGTGGCATCTGTATTATGGTGGGACAGATGTGGTGGACGCCAATGCAGCGTGGACGGGCGGGCATGCCGCTGCGGGCCTCTGTCCGGACTGCTGAAATTATATGCCCGGGAATGAAGGCGATTTCGCCGTGGTCGTGGATCAGCGTATTCCGGCAAAAGCGGATATGTTTTCCATGGGGCGCTTGTCGCCGTCCATCATGTCCGCCAGACTGCAGCAGTTGATTATGGCTGATCCTCGCCATCCTGCGCGTCCAGCCACTGTATCCGTCCATTCCCCGCCTCCAGCATGTGGGCGAGCAGGGCGGTGGCCGCCGCTTCCGGCAGGCTGAAGTCGAACAGCACGGCGTCGGCGTGCGCCACGTTCAGCAAGGTGGCGCCGGCGCCATCGAGCTCGCGGCGCAGCATGCCTTCCATCGCGTACGGCACCGTGCAGCGCAGGCTGCGCTGGCGCACGATGGCCGTCTTTTCCGCCTGCAGCAACGCTTGCGCCACGCTGTCCGTGTAGGCGCGCACGAGGCCGCCCGCGCCCAGCTTGATCCCGCCAAAGTAGCGCACGACGGTCGCCAGCACGCCTTCCAGGTCCTGGTGGCGCAGCACGTCGAGCATGGGCCGCCCCGCGGTGCCGCTCGGTTCGCCGTCGTCGACGGCCGCCGATTGCCCGCCCGCCAGCAGCGCCCAGCACACATGACAGGCGCCCGGATGCTGCGCCTTCAAATCGTTGACCACCTGCTGCGCGCTGGCGCGGTCCGTCATCGGTTGCACGCAACCGATGAAACGGCTTTTCTTGATGATCAGTTCGCTGTGGACGGGGGTGGCAATGGTAAACGGCATGGCGGGTGCTAAGGCGGGCAAAGCAGCATGATAGAGGAAATGCGCGCCCGCGACGAGCCAGTGCCGCCTACGTGGCCGATGGCGATACCAGTTCGCGCAGCGCGGCATCGCGCACTTGCACGATGTCGAACAGCCCCAGCGCGTGCAGGGCGGGCAGGGCGTCGCGGATGTCGCGCTCGGCGCTGCTGCGCTCGGCGTCGCTGCTGGCCTCATCCAGCCATAGCCTGGCATTCGCCAGGAAGGCACCCACCGTGCCCTTGCGCACGGTGACGCCATTGAACTGGCCCTGGTTTTGTTGATCCGGTAAGACGTCTTCTGCACGCATGCTGCACTCCTGAATATCGAAAGACTCCACTGTATGATGGCGGGATTGTCTTGCCTGCGTTGTTTATGACTATCGATACGTCAAATCCGCCAATCTTGCCGCCGACGCTGCTGGCGCCGCTGCGCGCCATGCGCATGTCTCAGCCGCAGGAACGGGTGACGGCGGCGCACCGCCATGCCAGCGGTCAGCTGTTCGGCGCCGAGCGGGGCCTGCTCTCCGTGGCTGCCGACCGCGGGCAGTGGGTGGTGCCGGCCAGCCATTGCGTGTGGATGCCGCCCCATCACGTCCATGCGCTGCGTTCGCATGGACCGTTTGCGGGCTGGAGCGTGTATGTGGACGAGGCCAGTTGCGGCGGTCTGCCCGCCGCACCGTGCGTGATGCGCGTTTCGGGCTTGCTGCGCGAAGCGGTGGATCGCGCCAGCAGCTGGGGCGATGGCGTACTCGATGCGCGGCAGGCCCGGGTGGCGGGCGTGATCCTCGACGAGATCGCCGCGGCGCCGCACGAGCCGTTCGGTTTGTCGCTACCCACGGACCCGCGCCTGGTGCGCGTGGCGCGCGCCGTGCTCGATGACCTGGCCGACGAGCGGGGCGTGGAAGTGCTGGCCGCCTGGGCCGGCGTCTCGCCGCGCACCCTGGCGCGCCGATTCACGATCGAGACGGGCTTTACGCCCTCGGCCTGGCGCCAGCGCGCCCGCATCCTGCGCGCCCTGGAACTATTGGCCGCCGGCCAGCCCGTCACGACGATTGCACTCGACCTGGGTTACGAGACCGTCAGCGCCTTCATCGCCATGTTCAGGCGCGTGATGGGCGTGACGCCGGGCAGGTATGGGGACGGACATGGCGGTGAATCGAGCAATATCGGTATTTGATAAAGCGCACCTTGCTGTTGATAGAGGCGGCCAAGGCTGAAATCGTGTGCGAATGCCGGACTTGATCCCTATCCCTCGTCCTTCCTGATCTTGTGCTGTTCCGATGTTGACGCTTGACGGCTTGTCTTTTGATCGTTTGAGAGAGGGTAATAGCACCTAACAAAACGTCGTGCAGAGAAACAAAGGGCACCGATGCTGGTCAAACCTACCTGACATCATTTTCGAGGGCCGCGCCATGGCCAAAGCACTTCTTCCTGATGACCTGTGGGCGCTGATTCAGCCTTTGCTGCCAGCACATCGTCGCTCTCCCAAAGGCGGGCGTCCTCGCATTGACGACCGTGCCGCCTTGACCGGCATCCTGTTCGTCCTCAAGACCGGCTTGCCTTGGGAATATCTTCCCCGTGAACTCGGTTGCGGCAGCGGCATGAGTTGCTGGCGGCGTCTACATACCTGGCAACAAACCGGCACGTGGCAACGCATCCATGACGCCATGCTGCAGCACTTGCGGGAATACGACAAAATTCAGTGGGAACGCGCCAGTGTCGACTCGGCCAGCGTGCCATCCCCCTCGGCAGACAGCATACCGGCCCCAATCCCACCGACCGCGGCAAGCTCGGATGCAAGCACCATCTGCTCGTCGATCAACGCGGTCTGCCTCTGGTGGCGAGCATATCGGGGGCTCAGGTACATGATTCCCGAATGCTCATTCCCCTGCTTGAAGCCGTCCTTCCAGTAGCAGGTCTTGCTGGCCGTCCACGCAAACGTCCTGCCAAACTGCATGCCGACAAGGCCTACGCTTCGCGTGCCCATCGGGCCTGGTTGCGCAGCCGTGGCATCGTTCCACGCATAGCCCGCTACGGCATTGAGTCGCGCGAACGCCTAAGTAGCCCCCAATAAATTATTGTGATTTCTGACTTCCATAACCGGCGCTCTGCGTCGCAGCGGGCGCCTTGCATAGCATCCAGTTCTGTTCGTCATAAATTCACAATAATTTCCTGAGAATTACTTAGGTAAATGGCGATGGGTGGTCGAACGCACAATGGGCTGGCTGCACCGCTTTCGCCGATTACGCATCCGCTACGAGCGCCGTGCCGATATCCATCAGGCATTCCTCTCGCTTGCCTGCATACTCATCTGCTGGATATACATTCAGAGGTTTTGTTAGGCGTTCTAAGTCTCAATCCAGGTTTGTTTTTTATTTGGTTAATTCATATTTTTTTTGGAAAATTATCGTATTTAATTGAGCTCAGTGAAGTATTTTCCTGCGGCGATAGGATAGTGAGTGTGTGGAAGCTATCAAGTGAGGTTGTATTTTTAAAAATCGGTAGTGTTGAAATAATAATTGATAGTGTGTTTCATTTCAGTTAACATATATTTGTTAATGTAAATATAAGGAAATGTATACTATGAATTTTTTGAGAGTTGCGGCGATTTTTTTGGCACTGACATGCGCTTCTGCCAATGCTCAAACAATTGTCACATATGATATAAAAAATGGGCGTGCAAAGGATGCAGGGAACTGGAATAATAATTACGATGGAACGCTAACGCGAGTTCATCCCACATTGGATTTGATTTATGATTACAGTGGCGGTAAAGGATCGTTGAATGATGGAATAGTTCCGAGTGGCGTTGAGAGTACCCAGTTCATCTATTCCCCTGATAATCCGATAATTACTTTGCACTTGTCGGGTCAGAGTATTATTCATGAGATGAATTTTTATAGTATGTTGCACGCAGGAAATGTCTCTGCTGGAAATTTGTCGGGGGCAAAGATCAGCTTTGGCGATCAGTCGCTATACTTGAATGCGACTAACTGGGGACCAAAATGCAGCAGTAACCTGTGCAATAATGGATTCAGTTTTGCCGGAACGGCTCTGGAGGGAATTGCCACGGATGTAATAACGATTAGTGATTTTAAAAATATAGGTAATGGTCTGCCCCTATATGCCATTGGTGAGATTGTCTTGAATGGATCGTTGGTATCGCCCGTTCCTGAGCCAAGTACCTATGGAATGTTGCTTGTAGGAATTGTTGCGATTGGGTTGCAGGCAAGAAGGCGCCGCGGCGCCAAATCTGATATGGCTTGAGATGCCAGGGAGGGGGTATGTAGGGCTGTCGTGTGCTAGCGCAGATGCGGCGGAAACAGAAAAGCCCACGAACCGGGTTCGTGGGCTTTTCTGAAGTATTTGGTAGGCCGTGCGGGATTCGAACCTGCGACCAACGGATTAAAAGTCCGCTGCTCTACCAGCTGAGCTAACGACCCAAAAAACTTTTTACTATTACTGCGGTAATGCTGCGCGGTGATGCGTGCCATGAAGGCTTGCAAACAAACCACAAATTCTTGGTAGGCCGTGCGGGATTCGAACCTGCGACCAACGGATTAAAAGTCCGCTGCTCTACCAGCTGAGCTAACGACCCAAGGGCGGCTATTATGACGGCCAATGGCGGTTTTGGGAAGGGCGGGGATGGAAAAAACCTTGCGCAACGCTCGGGGGCGGACTAATATAAGTAGGTAGTCTACCTACTTATATATTTCCATGCCCACTACCGAAGACCTTCCCATCCCCGAACGCGCGCTGGCGCTGTCCGATGAATTGCGCACGGCGTTCAAGCGCCTGCTGCGCTCCATGCAGCGCGAAGGGGGCGAGCTGGAAGGCGGCGTGTCGATGATGCAGTACATGCTGCTGGCGCTGATCCACGAGCAGCCCGGCATCGGCGTGGCCGCGCTGGCGCGCCTGCAGAACGTGCGCGGGCCGACCGTCAGCGCGCAGGTCAAGTCGCTCGAAGAGGCGGGTCTCGTCGAGCGCAGCGCGCCCGATCCGCAGGACCGGCGCCGTTCCGGCCTGCACGTGTCCGCACATGGCCTGGCCATCCTCGACACCCTGCGCGCGCGGCGCCGCGATGCGCTGGCGCGGCGCATCGCCCGTCTGACGCCGCAGCAGGTCGACGCGCTGGCCGCCGCCATGCAGCCGCTGCTCGAGATAGGCCAGGCATGAGCGGCCTTGGCATACCCGCAGGCGCAGAGGCGCCATTGACGGAGCGCGAAGTGCGCGCCACCTACCTGGGTCTGATGGCCGTGCTGGGCCTCGGCGCGCTGGACCAGAGCATCGTCGCCACGGCCTTGCCGCGCATCGTCGATGACCTGGGCGGCATGGCGCACCTGTCGTGGGTGGTGACGGCGTACGTGCTGGCCTCGACGGCCACCATGCCCCTGTACGGCAAGTTGGCCGACCAGTACGGCCGCCGCCCCATGATTTTCACGGCCTTGCTGACTTTCCTGCTCGGTTCCGTGCTGTGCGGGCTGGCGCAGAACATGACGGAACTGATCATCTTCCGCGCCATCCAGGGCCTGGGCGCGGGCGGCTTCATGCCGCTGGCGCAGATCATCATCGGCGACATCGTGCCGCCCGCCGAGCGGGGCAAGCGGCAAGGCATGGTGCCCATCGTGTTTGCCGTCACCAGCGTGCTGGGGCCCGTGCTGGGCGGCGTGATCACGGATGCCCTGTCGTGGCACTGGATTTTCTTTGTCAACCTGCCCGTCGGCGCCGCCGCCTTTGTCATCATCGCGCGCGCCATGCGCAAACCCGCGCCCGCGCATGCGCACAAGATTGATTATCTGGGCTCCGCCTTGCTGACGGGCGCCGTCACGGCGGCGCTGCTGGTGCTGGCGCTGGGCGGCACCGAGTGGCCGTGGGATGCGCTGGCGATCAAGGTGTGCGTCGGCGTCGCCGTGCTGCTGGGGATATGGCTGGCCTTCCATGTGGGGCGGGTGGATGAACCCGTGCTGCCGCCCGACCTGTTCGAGAACCGCACCTTCAATATCGCCAGCCTGGTGATGGCCATGACGTTCATGGGCCTGATGGGCGCCAGCGTCTTCTTTCCCCTGTTCTTTCAGCTGGTGATGGGCACCAGTCCCGCCGAATCGGGCGTGATGACGGTGGCGATGATGGTGGGGCTGGTGGCGTCGTCGATGTTCAATGGCCGGGTGCTGTCGCGTTCGGGCAAGTACAAGATGGTGCAGGTGGCGGGGCTGGCCGTGGCGGTCGTGGCGTTTGCCGTGCTGGCCTGGGCCATGGAAACGTCGCGCGGTTACTGGATCATCGAGCCGGCCATCTTCTTCCTCGGCACGGGGCTGGGCCTGGTGATGCCGAACATGACGATCGCCGTGCAAAATGCCTTGCCGCTGGCGCGCCGCGGCGTGGGTACGGCCATGCTGGCCTTCTTCCGCTCGCTGGGCGGCTTGCTGGGCGTGACGGCGTCCGGCGCCATCCTCGCGCGCCAGCTGCACCAGCATGGCGTGGAAGCCGTTTCGGCGCTGGGCGCGCAGGCGGCCGTGCAGACGGTGGAGGTGTACCGCCATGCGATTGCCAGCGTGTTCGGCGCCGGCGCCGTGCTGCTGCTGGTGGGGCTGGTCTTCCTGCTGTTCCTGCCGGAACTGCCCCTGGAGGGGCATCCGGCGACGGTCAAGGATGATCAGTAGCGTTCCAGCCAGTGCGCGTACGGCGCCGGCAGGGTCCACGAGGCGCGTTCCACGCCGAGTTCCTTGGCGGCAAAATATGCCCAGTGCGGGTTGGCCAGGTGCGCCTTGCCGACCATCACCACGTCCAGCTGCTCTTCCTTGACGACGCGCTCGGCGATGGCCGGCGTGCCGAAGCCCCAGGCGGACGAGACGGGCACGCCCGCTTCGCGTCGCACTCTCTCGGCGATCGGGCCCATGAAGGCAGGGCCCCAGGGAATTGCCACATCGGGAATGGTAAAGCCCATGCTGACACTGATCATATCCATGCCGGCATCCTTGAACTGGCGCACGAGGGCTATCGATTCGAGCAGGGTTTGCTCGTCGCGGCCGTCGAATTCCAGCACGCCGAAGCGGATCGTCAGCGGCAGGTGCTCGGGCCACACTTCACGCACGGCTTTCAAGGTTTCCAGCAGGAAGCGGCTGCGGTTTTCCAGGCTGCCGCCATAGATATCGTCGCGCTGGTTCGAGTGGGCGGAAAAGAAGCTTTGCGCCAGGTAGCCGTGGGCGAAGTGCAGTTCCAGCCATTCGAAGCCCACTTCGCGGGCGCGCACGGCCGCGTCGACGAAGTTCTGTTTCACGCGGGCAATATCGTCGAGGTCCATGGCGCGCGGCACTTTCGGCAGGCCGCCGCCAAAGGCGATGGCGGATGGGGCGATGGTTTGCCAGCCGCGCGCGTCGCCTTGCGCGATATGGTCGTCGCCTTCCCAGGGGCGGTTGGCGCTGGCCTTGCGGCCCGCGTGGGCGATCTGGATGCCGGGCACGGAGCCGGCCGCCTTGATGGCCTTTACCACCGGCACGAAGGCTTGCGCCAGATCATCGTTCCAGATGCCCGTGCAGCCTGGCGTGATGCGGCCTTCCGGCGCCACGGCCGTCGCTTCGACGATCACCAGGCCCGCGCCGCCGCGCGCCATGCCTGCGTAATGCGACAGATGCCAGTCGTTGGCCTGGCCATCGACGGCCATGTACTGGCACATGGGCGGCACGGCGATGCGGTTGCGCAGGGTGATGCCTTTGAGGGTGTAGGGCTGGAAGAGGGCGGACATGGTGGCCTTTGTGTTTGTTGGTGGAAATGTCAGGGAATGCTGATTCGGTAGTTCGTAAATATTCGAAGAATGGAATTAGTATAGCGCATGCTGTATGATTCTGCTCATGCGCCCACACAAACATCCTCCCGCCAGCGAATTCGTCCTCGAGCGCGTGCTGTACGCCCTGAGCGATTCCATCCGCCTCGACATCGTGCGCCACCTGGCCAGAGTCGACGCGGCCGCTTGCGGCGACCTCGATGGCGGACGGCCGAAATCGACCGTTTCCCACCATTTCAAGGTCTTGCGTGAAGCGGGCCTCGTCTACACGGAAAACGCGGGCACGACGCACATGAATACCCTGCGCCGCGCCGATATCGAGAGCCGCTTCCCTGGCTTGCTGGATGCCATCCTGGCGCAGCAGCCCTTGGCGCCCGAGCCGCCGCAGGCGGAAAAGCCGACAGTTTAGCCGCCTGCCGTGCCCCGCCATTTTCCAGGCTCGGCTATGATATCGGCCTTTCGGTAAATCCTCAGCCGCGCGCCTGTTGCGCGATGGGCTGGCGACACTGCCTGGCATGGCAAGGGATGGGAATGACGGCAGCAGCAGTGGTATCACAGGCGGACCTGGCACATCGTCCGCAGTTTGGCTGGATCAATGGTTTGAAGGCAGGCGCGGCGCAGTTGATCGTGTTGCATCACCTGGCGTTTTACGGGCCCATGTCCGACTACGTGCAACCCCTGTGGCCCGAGCTGCTAGGCTGGCTGGGCGGTAGCGCGCGCATCGCCGTGCAAGTGTTCCTCGTCATCGGCGGCTTTCTCGTCGCCAAATCCCTGTCGCCCGCCGGCCGCCCCGGCATTGCCACGCCGCTGCAGGCGATCTGGCGCCGCTATGCCAAGCTGGCGCCGCCTTTCTTGGCCGCCACCTTGCTCGCGGCCATCGTCACGCCCGTGGCCGGCATCTGGATGCTGCACGACTCCATGTCGGCCGCCGTCACCCTGGGCCAGCTGAGCGCCCATGCCTTGCTGCTGCACGGCGTGCTCGGCTATGAGTCGCTGTCGGCCGGCGCCTGGTACGTGGCCATCGATTTTCAGCTGTACTTGCTGACGGTATCGCTGCTGTGGCTGGGCGGCCGCCTGGCGGGCCAGCGGCGCGGGCATTGGCTGATGCCGCTGGCCGTCACCGCGGGCATCACCTTTTCCTTGCTGTATTTCAATCTCGACGCGGGCTGGGACAATTGGGCGCCGTATTTCTTCGGCAGCTACGGTCTCGGCATGCTGGCCTGGTGGGCCAGCGATCCGGCCCGCAAGCCGGGGGCCATGAGCGCGCTCATGGCCATGGCAGCCGTGCCCGTCCTGCTGGCCCTGGCCGTCGACTACCGCAGCCGCATCGCCCTGGCCCTGATCGTCGCCTGCGCCCTGTTCCTGTTTGGCCGCGCCCGCACGCCGTCCCAGGGCGGCGCCTGGAACGTCATCAACACCCTGGGACGCATTTCGTATGCCGTGTTTCTCGTCCACTTTCCCGTCAGCCTGCTGGTCAATGCGCTGTTTATCAGCTATGTCCCGCTTGAGCCGGAGTGGCAGGCGCTGGGCATGCTGACGGCCTGGGGCGCCAGCCTGGCGGCCGGCGCCGCGTTTTACCGCTGGGTGGAGGTGCCGCTGGGGCGCGCGATGGGCAGCGCGGTGGCGCATCTGGCCGGGAGGCCGGCGCTGGTGTCGCGTTAACGACTGGTTTCCGGTATGCCGGGAGAGGTTCAGGGATATAGTTGCCGTGTATGCATGACGGCAAGAATTTCTATTGCGCTTGCCTCAACGCGATATACGACGACATAGTTTGGGTGAGCAACCAGTTCCCGCGTGCCGGCAACTCTTCCGGTCCGGTATAAATGAGGATGATTTGGAAGTTGGGAGATGGCGTTGTCGATGTCGTTGTAAAGCTGAAGTGCTGCTGGCGGGTTGCGCTGCGCGATGTAAGTGAGGATCGCGGTCAAATCTTCCTGCGCTTTAGAACACCTATCAAAACCTACTGCGCGTCGTAATTTGCGGTCTGCGATGCTCACTGTACCTTCGTACAGTTGCGCTTCTCAACCACAAATTACTTCCGCTCGCTACGGTTTTGTTAGGCGTTGTTAGCCTTCCATAGAACCGGCAGCATGGTCATCAGGCTGGGCTGCGACGATTTTCTTCAGTTGCGCCATGACCGCTGCATGTGGATGGGCAGGGCGGTCATCATTTAATGATGCCGATACCTTTGCGCGAAACCAGTGGTCATAGGTTTCGGCTGCTTCCGCTGTCTCAAATGCGGACGTGGTCGAGGATGGAGAGCCGTTCATGATTGCCTGATTATACGACAGTTCGACAGAGGCGCATCGCAGGTGGTAGGGTGTTTGATTTGCGTCAGCGGTCGCATCCCGTGCAGGCGATGCTGCCGAAAACAAAAAAGCCAACCGCGAACGGTTGGCTTCTTCATAGTATTTGGTAGGCCGTGCGGGATTCGAACCTGCGACCAACGGATTAAAAGTCCGCTGCTCTACCAGCTGAGCTAACGACCCAAAAACTTTTTACAACAACTTCGGTAACACTGTGCCGTAAAAAAATGCTTGCTATAACAACTCGCAAGCAGATCAGTACTGCGTATTCGTGGTAGGCCGTGCGGGATTCGAACCTGCGACCAACGGATTAAAAGTCCGCTGCTCTACCAGCTGAGCTAACGACCCGAAGAAGAAAGATTATAGGGGGTGCCCGGGATTCTGTCAAACCTAACGGGCAACTTTTTCCCCGCTTCTACTTTTTACCGCCCCGTTCCTTGGCCGCCTGGGCCGCGCTGGAGTCCGGGTAGCGCGAGATCAGGGCGTTCAGTGTCTTGGTCGCGTTCGGCTTGTCTTTCAGCTCCGTGTAGCAGCTGGCGATGTTGAGCATGGCGTCGGGCGCTTTCGGGCTGTCCGGGTAGTGTTTCAGCACGGCCTGCTGGGCCGTGATGGCGCTCTTGCAGTCGCGCTGGGCGTAATAGGCGTTGCCCAGCCAGTATTGCGCGTTGGCCGCATAGGCCGATTCCGGATAGCGTTTCACGAAGCCGTCCAGGGCCGTCACGGCGCCTTTGTAATCGCCCGACTTGAACAGGCCGAACGCGGATTCGTACGCGCTTTGCTCGGACACGCCCACGGCCGCTTCCTGGCCGTCGATGGTGACCTGGCGCGGTTCGAGCTTGCGCAGGCGCGCATCGATATCGGTGTAGAAATCCTTCTGGCGCTTTTGCGTGTTTGCCAGGTCGTTGCCCAGTACTTCGATCTGGCCGCGCAGGCGGGCGATCTCCTGCATGGTCTGGTCGTGCTGGTTGAGCAGGCTCAAGGTGCTGGTCTTGTCCGCCTTGGCGTCGATGCGGCTGTTCAGGTCGCGCGCCATGGCGTCGACCTTGGCGCGCAGCTCGAGGATGGCCTTGCGTGCTTCGTCGTCATCGAACAGGGCGGCGTTGGCGTGCAGGGGCAGGTAGGCAAACGCGGCCATCAAGGCGGCGGCGACGCCGGCTTTCGAGAATGTCATCATGAGTCGGGCTTTCAAAAGTTACGCAAACATGCAAACGGGGCGCCGGGCGGTGAATCACCGCGCTGCGCCCCATTATTATGCCTATGACTGGCCAGTTAGGTAAGCGTCAATGCTGCCGCGCTCACCCCTGAACATCAATAAACGATGTCAGCGCGGCGGTTTTCTGCCCATGCTGCTTCGTTGCTGCCTTGAGCTTTAGGCTTTTCTTTGCCCAGCGACACGGCTTCCATTTGGCCTTCTGGCACGCCCAGGGCTGCCATCGACTTGCGCACGGCTTCAGCACGTTTCTGACCCAGGGCCAGGTTGTACTCAGCGCCACCGCGTTCATCGGTGTTACCTTGGATCAGGATCTTGCGGCTAGGCGTTTTCACCAGGTAGCCAGCGTGGTTTTGCACGACTGGGGTGTCCGCTTCGCGCACGACGTATTTGTCGAAGTCGAAGTAGATGCTGCGGTTAGCCAGCACGCCTTTTGGATCGTCCAGTGGATCGACCGATGCGGTCGTTACTGGCTGAACTTGACGGGTGTCAACTGGAGCGACGACTTTTTCAGGAGCGCGCTCAACCACTGGGGTCTCTGCTACTTTTACTGGGGTGCTGCAGGCGGACAGCAGGGCTGCGGTAGCGGCGATGAAAGCCAAACTTTTAAAGTTACTCATTTTTATTCTCCGGGTCATGGTTAAAGGTGAAACTGTACAGCATTTACTTCATAAAAGGACCCCAGGTGGGCTCCTTGATATTGCCAGCTTGCGTAGTCAAACGCTGTTTGACGCGGCCATCCACCGATACCACTGCCAGCGACTTGCGTCGTCCGGATTCGGTCGCGTACATGATATATTTCCCGTTGGGCGAAAAGCTCGGTGATTCGTCGTTGGCGGTGTCCGACAGGCGCAGTTCCTGGCCACTAGCCAGGTCGAGCGCGTAGAGCTGGAAATTGCCGTCGCGACGGGAAATATAAGCGAGTGTCTTCCCGTCGGACGAAATCCGCGGGCTGATGTTGTAGGAGCCGCCAAACGTCACGCGCTTGGCTTCGCCACCGCTGGTCGACATGCGGTAGATTTGTGGTCCGCCGCTACGATCGCTGGTGAAATAAATGCTTTGGCCATCGGCCGAGAATTGGGGTTCCGTATCGATGCCGCTGCTGGCGCTGACGCGGCGCAAGCCGCTGCCGTCGGCATTGACGGTGTAGACCTGGGTATGGCCGTCGCGCGACAGGGCCACGGCCAGGCGCGAGCCGTCCGGGCTCCAGCTCGGCGCCGAGTTGCTGCCTTTTTCATTCGACACGATGGTGCGCTGGCGCGTCACCAGGTTTTGCACGTAGACGATGGGCTTTTTCTTTTCGAACGACACATACGCGACCTTGGTGCCGTCCGGCGACCACGACGGCGAAATGATCGGCTCGTTCGAACGCAGGGCGACCTGGATGCCTTCGCCATCGGCGTCGGCCACTTCCAGGCGGTATTCGCGGCCCGATTGCGTGACGTAGGCGATGCGCGTGGCGAACGCGCCTTTGACGCCCGTCAACTTTTCATAGATGTCGTCGGCGATCTTGTGCGCCAGCAAGCGGTTGAATTGCGGCGCGGCCGCATTGTTCATGCTGGAGATCTGGGCGCCCTTGATGGTGTCGAACAGCTTGTAGCGCACGTCCAGGCGGCCATCGGCCATGCTTTGCACGGTGCCGACCGCCAGCGCGTCGGCGCCGCGCGATTTCCACTGCTCGTAGCTGACGGGCGCCGTTTCCGACACGGGCGCATCGGCGTCGATCAGCTTGAACACGCCGCTGCGCGCCAGGTCGGCCTTGATAATGCCCGACAGCGACTGCGGCGCCGCCGATTCATTGACGAAGCTGGCGACAGCTACCGGGATCTGGTTGCTGCCGATCCCCGTAATCTCCACGCGCAGCTGCGCCTGGGCGCCGGAGGCTCCCAGCATCAGGCCGGCGCAGAGCACGACATAGCTCATTTTTTTCATGGTCATCATTTAGGCAAATCCTTCATCTCGAATATGAGTTCAATCTCGCGTTCCACGGTGCCGTCTTTTTTCTTCGGCAGTGGCGACGATTTATTAATGGCGTTTTCTACCGAGCTGTCATACGCCGGCAGGCCGCTACTTTTAATCTTTCGGACCGAAATAATTTCCCCAGTTGGCAGTTGCTCGATCTTGAACACGGCGCGCGGGTTGCCCGGCACGTCCGTGCTACCGCTGTACGCGATATTGCTCTTGATCTTGCTCGTCAGGGCTGCGACATAGCCGCTGTCCTTGCGTGGCGCGGTCGCTTTCGCGGCCGTACCTGTTGTGCCATTGCCTGCCTGCGCCATCAACCGCTTCATGTCATCGGCACGCAATTTGTCGGCAGCCGCTTTTTCAGCAGCCGCTTTTTTCGCTTTGGCCGCTTTTTCGGCCGCCGCTTTTTTATCGGACAGTTCTTTCTCGGCTTTTTCTTCCGCCGCTTTTTCTTTCTCTTTCGCTTGCTTGGCTTTCTCCAGCTTGTCGGCCTTTTCTTTTTCCAGCTTTTCAGCCTTGTCTTTTTCTTTCTGCTTCTGTTTTTCCAGTTCGCGCTTTTCTTCCTCGCGTTCCTTCAATTCCTGCTTGCGGCGTTCTTCCGCTGCCGCTTTCTCTTTTTCTTCTTTCAGCTTGGCCTTCTTGCGTTCGAGGGCGATCTCCGCCTCGCGCAGGTCGACCTTCGGCTCGGGCGCGGCCACGGGCGGCGGTGGTGGCGGAGCCGGCTGTTCCACTTGCGGTTCCGGCGGCGGCGCCGGTGTCGGTTCCGGTTCCGTCGCCACTTCGGGCGGCGGCGCGGCCGTCTGCACTTTCAGGTCCCACACTTCCGCTTCGACGGCGACAGGTTCCGTATTTTGCCAGTGTACGCCCACCCACAGGAAAAACAGCAGGCCAAGGTGCATCGCCAGCGCCAGGCCCAGCGAGGGCCAGCGGCTGCGTTCGCGCGGCACGCTGTAGGGCTTGCCGAGTACATGGTCGATTTGTTTGGTCTGCAAAGTCTAGTCTATCTAAAAACGGTCAAGTCTGGAAACAGGGTGCTGCGCTTACTTGGTGGCTAGGCCGACGCGGGTAATGCCCATTTTTTTTGCTTCCGAAATGAGCTGGATCACATCGTCGTACTTGCTTTCCTTGTCGCCCGCGATCATCACGGGATAGTCGGGATTGCTTTCGTGCAAACCGCGCAGCTTGCGCAGCAGGGCGTCGCGGTTCGGTTCCGTTTCCGGCGACAGCTGTTCCTTGCCGATGACGCCGATCGACAGCGAACCATTCGGCTTCAGCACGATCTGAATATAGTCATCGGGCGGTTTCGCCGACCTTTCCGCGTTGGGCAAGTTCACCACGCTGGGATTGTTCGACGACGGCATCACCATGAAAATGATCAGCAGCACCAGCATCACGTCGATATACGGCACGACGTTGATCTCGGACTTGAACTTGCGGCCACGGCCACCGCGCATGCCGCCACTATTAAAGGAGGAACCCATGGACCTTGCTCCCTCTTAGCGCGACTGGCGCTGCAGGATGTTGGAGAATTCCTCGACGAAGCTCTCGAAGCGTATCGCCAGGCGGTCGATGTCATGCGAAAAACGGTTGTAGGCGACGACGGCGGGAATGGCCGCGAACAGGCCGATGGCGGTGGCGATCAGCGCTTCGGCAATGCCGGGCGCGACGGCGGCCAGGGTGGCTTGCTGCACGTTGGCCAGGCCGCGGAAGGCGTTCATGATGCCCCACACGGTACCGAGCAGGCCGATGTACGGCGAGACGGAGCCGACGGACGCGAGGAAGGCCAGGTGCGATTCGAGCACGTCCATTTCACGCTGGAAGGCGGCGCGCATGGCGCGGCGTGCGCCGTCGAGCACGGCGCCGACGTCCAGCGCTTCGCGCGAACCGTAGGAAGCCTTGCCCTTGATGAATTCGCCCATGCCGGCGTCGAAGATGCGGGCCAGCGCGCCGCTCTGGTCGCGGTTGCCGCTGGCGTTCTGGTGCAGCGCATGCAGGTTGCCGCCGGCCCAGAAGCTGCGTTCGAATTCGATGGTTTGCTTGCGCGCCTGGCGCACGGCAAACATCTTGCGGAAAATGTAGGTCCAGCTGGTCAGGGAAATCAGCAGCAGCAGGGCCATGATCAGTTGCACGATCAAATGGGCATTGGAGATGAGCGCGAGGAAAGAAAGATCTTGTGTAACGTTCATTGGCTGGCAGTCTGTTGGGTGAATTGTCCGGAGGTGGCGGGTAGGGCTCAGGCGGCGCGCATGCGGGCCGCGACTGCATCAGGCACGGCGCGCGGGCGCAGTGCCGAATCGACGCAGCCGATCTTGACGCGGGCCGTGTTGAGCAGGCGGTCGCCGCACCAGGCTTGTTGCAAGAAAACGATGGAGGCACGCCCCATTTTTTCTATGCTTAAGGTTAATCTTACCGTGTCATCGAGCCTGGCTGGCGCATGATAGTCGGCGTTGACGCTTTTGACAACGAACATCGCGTCATGCTGTTCCAGCAATTCCTGCTGGCCCACGTCGATGGCGCGCAGCCATTCGGTGCGCGCGCGCTCGAAGAATTTCAGGTAGTTAGCGTAATAGACGATGCCGCCGGCGTCGGTGTCTTCATAGTAGACACGTACGTTCCAGGTAAAGACTGAAGGCATGTTTATTGCGCCAGTAGTGAGATTGAGCAACATTTTACGCGATTTTTCTTCTTGTGACTGTGGGCGCTTGCTGGAAAGCCATGCAAAAGCTGCATATAAGTTGCACCGCAGCATTGTAAATCCGGCGTGTGCAATGGCAAGCTTCGTAACATACGCTTACATGCCATGGCCAGGTTTAAGCCCAGCTTAAAAGCCGCAGCCATCCCCGGGGCGGCCTGTGGCCGCGCCCGGGCGGCGATGGCGCGCGGCGATTATAGCCGCACGGTTGCATTCCTTGCTCAATTTGGGTACTTAACTTACAATTTGACTTCCATTACGTCTCACGTGACTGGCGAAAAGTCGGGCGATCTCCATGAAGGGCGGTCGGCAAACCGGCGAAAGGTGGGCACCCACCGGGAAACGTGAGATTTTTCATCAGCCGTTCGCCTGGGTAGCCACTATGGAAAAGCACGAAGAGGCTGCCTGTCCAATGTTGTTATTCACTTAACGCCGGCTCCCCTCATTCGATCCAACCTGCCAGTACAAGCACCCTCATACTTGGAGTTTTTACATGTTTGCAAAAGATCACAACCTCGCCAACGTCGATCCTGAATTGTTCGCCGTCATTCAAAAAGAGAACACGCGCCAGCACGACCACATCGAACTGATCGCGTCGGAAAACTACACGTCGCCAGCCGTAATGGAAGCGCAAGGCTCGCAGCTGACGAACAAGTACGCCGAAGGCTACCCGGGCAAGCGTTACTACGGCGGCTGCGAATACGTCGACGTGGCCGAGCAACTGGCCATCGACCGCGTGAAACAGCTGTTTGGCGCCGAATGCGCGAACGTGCAGCCGAACTCCGGCTCGCAGGCGAACCAGGGCGTGTTCTTCGCCATGTTGAAACCAGGCGACCTGATCATGGGTATGTCGCTGGCCGAGGGCGGTCACTTGACCCACGGCATGCCGCTGAACATGTCCGGCAAATGGTTTGACGTCGTTTCCTACGGCTTGACGGCGGAAGAAGACATCGACTACGAGGCAATGGAACGTCTGGCCCGCGAACGCAAGCCAAAGCTGATCATCGCCGGCGCGTCGGCATTCTCGAAAAAGATCGACTTCGAACGCTTCAGCAAGATCGCCAAGGAAGTGGGCGCCTACTTCATGGTCGACATGGCCCACTACGCCGGCTTGATCGCCGCCGGCCTGTACCCGAACCCGGTGCCGTTCGCCGACTTCGTCACCTCGACCACGCACAAATCGTTGCGCGGCCCGCGCGGCGGCATCATCCTGATGAAGGCCGAACACGAAAAAGCCATCAACTCTGCCATCTTCCCTGGTATCCAGGGCGGCCCGCTGATGCACGTGATCGCCGGCAAGGCCGTTGCCTTCAAGGAAGCGCTGAGCCCTGAATTCGTCGAATACCAGAAGCAAGTGATCAAGAACGCCGACGTGCTGGCGAAAACCCTGATCAAGCGCGGCCTGCGCATCGTGTCCGGCGGCACCGAATCACACGTCATGCTGGTCGACCTGCGCGCCAAGAACCTGACGGGCAAGGAAGCCGAAGCCATCCTCGGTTCCGCGCACATCACCTGCAACAAGAACGGCATCCCGAACGACCCGCAAAAACCGTTCGTCACCTCGGGCATCCGCCTGGGCAGCCCGGCGATGACGACGCGCGGTTTCAAGGAAGCGCAAGCGGAAGAAGTGGGCAACCTGATCGCCGACGTGCTGGACAATCCGCATGACGCCGCCACCATCGAGCGCGTGAAAGCGGCCGTGAAAGTACTGGCCGACGCGCACCCAGTGTACGCAGCTTAAGAGCCTGTTCCGGTAAAGGAATACATCTACAGCAGACAGCCCCTCGGAAGCGGGTACTGCGTTGCTCGTCGTAGCATGGCTAGCCATGCGTCCTCCTCGCGCCTTGTCCGCGCGACCGATGAGCAATCTGCTGCAGACGCTCCTTACCGGAATAGTCGCTAATTATTTGTCCAGAATGTGTCATACGGAGTAAGATTCTGTATGACACATTCCAGTCGTGCCCAAGGGCGCCCGGAGTGATTCGGGCGCCCTTTGTACAAGGGCGGCGATTTCCCGTAATTATTACTATAAAGTTGTAGCCAGCCCATGAAATGTCCATTTTGCCAGCACGGCGACACCCAGGTTCTCGATACGCGCGTATCGGAGGAAGGGGATGCCATTCGGCGCCGCCGCCGCTGCGGCAAATGCGACAAGCGTTTTACCACGTACGAACGCATTGAACTTATCATGCCGGCCGTCGTCAAAAAGAATGGCAGCCGGACGGAGTTCGCTGCGGATAAGTTGCGCGGCAGTTTGATGCTGGCCTTGCGTAAGCGTCCCGTCGCGGCCGCCTCTGTGGATACGGCCATAGCGTCCATCCAGGAAAAGCTGCTCACCAGCGGCTTGCGCGAAGTCGAATCCGGCTATATCGGCGAACTCGTCATGCAGGAACTCAAGCGCCTGGACAAGATCGCCTACATCCGCTTTGCCTCCGTCTACAAGAATTTCGAAGACCTGGCCGAGTTCCAGGACGCGATCGCCGAAGTGGGCCAGGCGCGCAAGCCCTGACGCTCACCCGGACGTTCACTTTGCCGGCAGCGGGGCCGCTTCAGCGCCCCGTGTTCACCATGCCAGCGCTTGCCTGGCAAGCGGTCTGACCAATCCCACCGCCGTTCTTCTCGACTTATCATCGTCCTGTTTGCGCTAGCGCAGACGCGGGTTTTTGTGCGCGCCTATCTTGTAGCTGGGCCACCTGTTTGTGTGGCTCTTTCTGCGGAAGGGAGTAGCGCATGCGCAAGGGCGGTCGCACTATGTTTCCTGCGGGTGGCAGCAGCCTCGTCGAAGTGCTGGTGTCGCTGCTGCTGTTGGCGCTGGGCCTGTTGGGCGCCAGCATCCTGCAATTGAACGCCCTGCGCGCGCGCCACGAGTCGGCGCTGCTGTCGGCAGGCGTGCAACTGGCCGCCGGCATGGCCGAGCGCATGCGCGCGAACAACGTGCTCATGAATGGCCCCGATGCGGGCAATCCCTACCTGAATGTGGCCTACGCGGCGGCGGACGGCGCCGAAGCTGGCGGTGGTGCGCCAGACTGTCTTGGCGCTGCCGCCTGCAGCGCGGCTGAACTGGCGCAATTCGACATCGCCGAATGGAAGCAAGGGCTGCATGCGGCCTTGCCCGGCGCGCGCCTGCGCATCTGCCGCGACCTTGCCGCGTGGGATGCCGCCGCCCAGGGCTTGCAGTGGGCGTGCAGCGGCGGCAAGGGGGCGCCCATCGTCATCAAGCTGGGCTGGCGCGGCCGCCTGCCCGATGGCTCGCCCGCCGTGAATGCGGCAGGCGAGTCGCTGCCCAGGCTGGCATTCCAGCTGGGCGGGGGCGGCGCATGAACGGCGGGCATCGTGGCATGAGCCTGATCGAATTGCTGGTGGCCCTGTCGCTCGGTGCGCTGTTGATGCTGGCCGCCAGTAGCGTGCTGCTGGCGGCCAGCGGCAGCTATGGCGACCAGTCCGCCAGCGCTCGCCTAGATGACAACGCCCGCTACGCGCTCGACGCCATCGCCCGCGCCGTGCGCCAGACGGCGTATGTGAATTGGGACAGCAGCGCCGCGCCCGTCGCCCATGCGGATTACGACAGCGCGAATGTCGCCGGGCTCGACGCGCGCAGCCTGGGCAAGAGCAGCGACGGCATCAGCGGCGCGCTGCCCGGCGCCCTGCATGGCAGCGACGTGCTGGCCCTGCGCTATTACGGCGCCGGCAAGGAAGAGGGCGGCGACGGTTCCGTGCTCAATTGCGCCGGCTTCGGCGTGGGCGCGGCGCAAACGGAGGCGCAGCGGGGCTGGAGCATTTTCTACGTGGCGCAGGGCGCCGATGGCGAAGGCGAGCTGCGCTGCAAATACCGGGGCGCGAACGGCTGGGGCGCGGACGCCGTCATCCGTGGCGTCGATGCTTTCCAGGTGCTGTATGGCCTCGACACGGATACGCCGCCTGACGGCGTGGCCAACCGCTATGTCAACGCCAGCGCGCTCGACGCCTACGATGCGGCGCTGCTGCTGGAGGGGGCGGACGCGGCCGCGCGCCAGCGCGATTTTCAACGGCGCACGCACTGGAAACGCGTGGCCAGCGTGCGCGTGGCGCTGCTGTTGCATGGCGAGGCGGGACAGGCCGACAAGATGGCGGAACTGGGGCCGGCGCAGTTCGACCTGTTCGGCAAGGCGTATGCCGAGGCGCATGGCGCCGGCGACACGGGCGTGCGCATTGCGCGCGCATCCTTGCCTGCCGCGACGCGTTCGCGGCTGCGGCAACTGGTGCAGACGAGCATCATGCTGCGCAACGGGCCGGCCTAGGCGGGCGGCGCGATGGCTGGCGCGGGCGTCCGCTGTTGCGTGCCTTGGCGCCCACTTCGTGCGCGATGCGGCGGCGCCACCCTCGTGTATGTGCTGTGCCTGCTGGTGATCATCTTGCTGCTGGGCATTTCGGCGGCGCAGATGGCCTTGCAGGGAGAAAAGGCGGCGCGCGGCGAGCGCGACCGGCAGATCGCGTTTCAGGCGGCGGAGGAGGCACTGGTGGATGCGCAGAACGATATCGAAGGCTTGCCCGGCGCGCCGGGACGCAGCAGCCTCTTCGCGCCAGGCAGTGCGGCCGGGTTCTCGGACGGCTGCGGCGAGGGAGGCGCGCTGGGCTTGTGCCTGCCCGCGGCCCCGGAGGCGCCGGCCCTCTGGTTGAGCATGGACCTCGATGGCGCAGAAGGAAGCAGCCGCGCCGTGTCGTATGGCCAGTTTACGGGCGCCGTCATGCAGACGGGGCAGGGATTCCTGCCGTCGCGCCGGCCCCGCTACCTTATCGAACTGCTGCTGTTTCACCCGCCCGGCGCGCAGGCCACGGCAGCGGCCGGCGGTCTGGCCATGGAAAGCTATGTGTACCGCATCACGGCCATCGGTTTTGGCGCGCAGGAAAGCACGCAAGTCGTGCTGCAAAGCTATTACCGCAAGCAGGCGGCGGGAGCGGGGCCATGAGGGCGTCGTGGTTCATCTTGCCGCCCACTTTGCCGTCCACTTTGTGGCATGCTTTGCGGTCTGCCCGGCGGCATGCCGGCTGCGTCTGGCTGATGCTGCTGGCCTGCCTGCTCAGCCTCTCTTGCGGCGGCGCCCTTGCCGCCGCCGTCCCGCCGGTGACGCTGGCACGGGCCGACGCGGGCTTGCACGGCGCCAGGGTGCCGCCGAATCTGTTGCTCAACCTGTCCCTCACGCATGCGGCGGCCGCTGCCGCGTATGGCGGCGAGTATGCGCCGCAGCGCGAGTACCTCGGTTACTTTCATGCGCGCATGTGCTACAGCTATCCGTACCGCAGCAAGGACGGCGTCATGCTGCCGGACTTGCGCGTAGCGACCGCTTACTTCTCCGTGCTGAAACCGGCCGATGCCCTGCACGGTTGCGGCGGCGACAGTTTCAGCGGCAACTTTCTCAACTGGGCCAGCACCAGCATGCTCGACCTCGTCCGCTACGCGCTGACGGGCGGCGACCGCGTCATCGACGAAGTGCGCAAGACGGTGCTGCAGCGCGCCTACCTGCCTGATGCCGGCAGCCCCATCGACTTTTTTTCCCACCCCGTCTTTTTTCCGCGCAAGGTCTTGCAGGCCGGCGTGGCGGCGGCGACGCCATTTGCGCTGGCGCAACTGGCCATCGTGTCCTGCCGCAACCGCCTGCTGTTCGGCGACGCCAGCCTTGGCCAGTCTGCGGGCGGCACTTGCGATGCGCCTGGCCTTGCTGCTACGCACGGGGTGTTCCTCGCGCGCGTGCGCGTGTGCGACGCTGATGAGGGACCGCTGCGCGACGACTTGTGCCTGGCGTATGGCAAGAACTACAAGCCGGTGGGCGCCGTGCAGCGCCATGGCGGCAGGGTGCGCGTGGGCGTGTTTGGTCATTTGAACGGCATGCCCGCCAGCGCCGGCCCCGCGTATGGCGGCGTGCTGCGCGCGCCGCTGGCCCACGTGGGCAGGCAGCGCTGGACGGCGCCCGACTATTTGCCGCAAGACAATGCCGGCGCCGAGTGGCATCCCGCCACCGGCGTGTATGTGGCCGAAGCTGCGGCCCAGGGCGCGGGCCTTGGCGGCGGGGTGACCGCTTACATCAATGGCCTGGGCCGCGGCAATGCGGGGCATCCTGGCGCGTACGCCAGGGCGGCGCCGCTGGCCGAATTGCTGTACGAATCGCTGCGCTACCTGCAGGGACGGCAAGCGAGCGCCCCGGTGCCGCCTGCCACGGCCCCGCCTGCCATCGACGACGGCTTGCCGGTCGTGACCCAATGGAGCGATCCGCAAACGGCCAGTTGCCAGCGCCACATCGTCGTTAGCCTCGGCGATGCGGGCATGGCGGGCGACCGTTACGTGCCCGGCAATGTCCCGGTCCCTCCTGCCGCATCCGGCGACCGCGCCCGCGCGCCGGACGGTTTTGCGCCGCCGCCGTTCGATGCGATGGCCTGGACGCATGCGGTGGGCAGCCTGGAAAGCGGTGGTACGCCCGGCAATCCCGCGCCGCGGCCGGAACTGGCGGCGCTGGAATGGCTGGCCGACGGAGCGGGCGGCGCCAGCTACCATGCGGCGGGCCTGGCCTACTGGTCGCACGTGCAGGCCTTGCGTCCCGGCGGCAAGAACGACGGCGGTGCAAAGGTCGAGCACTATGCGGGCGACTTGCGCCAGGGCGACCCGGCCGGCGAATCTGCCGCCACTCCCGCCTCTACCCCCTTGCTGCTGGCGTCCAAGTATGGCGGCTTTCTCGATGCGAATGGCGACGCCAACCCCTTCAAGAGCGCGCCGGGCGGCGCGCTGGATGAATGGAGCCTGGATGGCCGCTGGCCTGGCCATTACTTGCCCGGCAGCGATCCTGCCGCCCTGATCGCGGGACTGCGCGCAGCCTTCGCAGCAGCCGATAAGGGCACCTTGCCGGCGGCGCTCGCAGGACCGGCCCTGATGGCGCTGGCCACCGGCACGGAAGAGGCATACTGGTTCCAGACGCAGCTGCGCCTGGCCGATGGCGGCATGACCTTGTCGCGCACCGCGTTTGCCGTGGGGGCCGATGGAGCACTGCTTCCCGGCAAGCCATGGTGGATTGCCGGCGGACAGGACAAGCCCGTGCCGGATGGCGCGCCTGCGTCCTTGCGTCCCGTCTACACGCTCGACGCCCAGGGCAGCCTGATGCCGCTGGCCTGGAACCGCCTCGACGCAGTGCAGCGCGGCGCATTCGACAGTGGCGATGGCCGGGGCGAGGCGCGCCTGGCGTACCTGTTGGGCCAGCGCACGCACGAGGTGGGCCAGCCAGGCGGCTTCCTGCGGCGCAGGTCAGGCAGCCTGGGCGCGGCGCCATACGGCAATCTGCTGTACGTGGGCGCGCCCGGGCTGGGCATGCCGGGTACCGGCTATGGCTTGCACCGCCAGGCGCTGCTGCAGCGGCGCAGAATGCTGTACCTGGGCGCCAGCGACGGTTTGCTGCATGCCTTCGATGCGCGCACGGGCAGCGAATTGTTTGCCTATCTGCCGCAAGCGCTGCTGCACCTTGCGCCAGCCGCTGCAAGCACTCACTACAGCTCCGGCCCGCTGCTTGACGGCGCGGCGGCCACGGCGGAAGTGCTGGCGCTGGGACATTGGAAGACGGTGCTGGTGTCGGGCATGGGCGGCGGGGCGCAGGGCGTGTTTGCGCTCGACATCACCGACCCGGCCCGCTTCGCGCAAGACGGGGCGCTGTGGGAATTTACGGACCGCGACGACAGGCTGATGGGCAATGTGCGCGCGCCGCCCGCCTTCGCCCGCATCAATATGGGTGGCAAGGAGGGCGCGCCGGCCTACCGCGACTTTGCCATCGTCGCCAGCGGCTACAACAACCATGTGAACGACGGCAAGGACACGACGGCGCCCGCGTCGGCCGCCGCCATCTTCCTGCTGGCCTTGGACAAGGCGCCCGGCACGCCGTGGGTGTTGGGAAGTAATTACTTCCGCCTCAAGGTGCCCGTGGCCAGCGGCGGCGGCCATGACGCTGATGCGGGCGCGAACGCGGATGTGGACGCCATGCCCCGGGCGCTGGGTCCGCCCGCCGTGGTGCCGGGCAGCGACGGCGCGCTGGCGTATATGTATGCAGGCGATTTGCAGGGCAATATCTGGCGCCTCGACATGGCTGGCGGGCCGCCGTGGAAGGAGGGGCAGGGACGCAAGCTCGTCTTTGTCGCGCGCGATGCGCAGGGCCGGCGCCAGCCCGTGACGCAGCAACTGAGCGTGGCCTACGCGCCCGGCGGCGGCTATGTGCTGCTGTTCGGCACGGGCAAGCTGGTCGAAGCGGCCGATACCTGGCCTTCCGCCTTCCTGTCGCAATCGTTTTATGCCGTGCACGACGATCTGCGGGAATCATCGTCCACGCGCAGCCGGGCCGACCTGGAGCAGCGCAGCCTGGGCGAGGCGGCGGGCGGCCTGCGCGTCGACGGCGCCGAGCTGCGCTATACGGGCAGCGACGCCATGCGCGGCTGGTACCTCGATTTTATGCAGACCGCGCAGACGGGCGAACGCAGCGTCAGCAGTCCCGTATTGGCCGCCGGCAAGGTGCTCTTCAACACTGTCTTGCCGGGGCGCGACCCTTGCGCCAAGCCGGCCACGCGCCTGTACGTGCTCGATGTGCTGAGCGGCTTTGCCGCCGATGGCGCCGGTGTCGTGCAGGCGGGCGAGCAGACGGGGCGTTTGTTCGATGGCTTGGCGCGCGCGCCGCCGCTGGCGCTCGAACTGAACAGCACGGTGGGCGCCCCGACGGCGGCAGGGCGGGCCGAGGGGCGCAAGGAACTGGCCGTGCTGCAACCGGGCTTGCCTGGCGCAGCCAGCGGGGCGGCGCTCAAGGTCGTCAGCGCGCCGCTGCCGGCCCGGCGCCTCAGCTGGCGCGAAGTGGCGAACTGGCGCGAATTGCACGAGGCGGCCAAGAAAAAATAGGCATGGCAAGGCCGGCGCAGCGTATCGGCTGGCGCTTTTTGGAAAGGGGGAAATCGCATGGGGACGTTGGCAAGGCGGAACTGGTGCACTGCAAACGAAGGCGCTCTTGCTGCCAACCCACCGGGCTTCAGCCTGATCGAACTGCTGGCCGTGCTGGCGATCGTGAGCCTGCTGCTGGCGCTGGCCGCGCCCGCTTATCACGGCCATGTCGTGCGCGCCAAGCGGGTGCAGGGGCAGGCGGCCCTGCTGCGCCTGATGCAGAAGCAGGAGCGCTATTATTCGCAAAACAATCACTATCTGGCCTTTTCCTCGGCGTCGCCCGCGCCGCAGGCGCAGCAGTTTCCCTGGTGGTCCGGCGAAGGACCGGCTGCCGGCAGCGCGTATGAAATCGAGGCGCTGGCCTGCCCCGGCGCGACTATCGGGCAATGCGTGCTGTTGCGGGCCATGCCGGGCACGGCCAAGGTCGATGCGCAATTCCAGGATGTCGATTGCGGCATCCTGTCCCTGAACAGCACGGGCCAGCGCGGCAGCAGCGGCCCCGCCAGCCATTGCTGGCCCTAGGTCATGGTTGCGCTGGCGCGGGCACGAGGCAGCGGGGATTCACTGTCATGCCGCCTTTTGCCTTCCTGCGGCCAGCCCTGGTTTGCCCGTTCGCGCAAGCAGCCACGCCGGGCGGGGCATACCTTGCTCGAATTGCTGGCCGTGCTGGCGATTGCCGCGCTGCTGGCGGCCGCCGCCATGCCCAGTCTGCAGCAGGTGCTGGCGCGCCAGCAGGTACGGGCGGCGGCCACGGACTTGTTCTCGGCCATCGAATTGACGCGGGCGCAGGCGATGGCGCGGGGGCAGCGCGTGCTGCTGATGCCGGCCGGGCCCGGTGGCGTGGATTGGCGCACGGGCTGGCTGGCATTCATCGACCGCAATGCCAACCTGGCGTTCGATGGCGATGACGAATTGCTGTTCCGCCAGGGGCCGCTGCCGGAGGGCATCACGGCCCAGTTCGTGTTTTCGTCGGCCACGGCGCCGTTTTATATCGCCTACAATGGCGCAGGCCGCAGTTGCAGCGCGACCAATAGCCTGGCGGCGCGCTGGGGGACCTTGTCCCTGGCTTTGGGAAAGCAGGTGCGCCATATTAAAATCAATATGCTGGGCAGGGTGCGCGTGTGCGACCCGCAGCAGCAAGCGGCCAATTGCAGCGGCGTGGCCGACAGTTCGTAATCCGACTCACCTATCACTCACTATCAAAGAAGCCCGTGGAAATACTCAACGATATCGATGGCATGCGCCTGGCGCTGGAATGGGCGGCGCGCGGTTTGTACACGACCTCGCCCAATCCCCGTATCGGCTGCGTGATCGTCAAGGATGGCCAGGTGATCGGTGCCGGCGTGACGCAGGCGGCTGGGCAGGATCATGCCGAGGTGCAAGCCTTGGCCAACGCGGCGGCGCGTGGCAACGACGTGCGCGGCGCCACAGCCTATGTCACTCTGGAACCGTGCAACCACCATGGCCGCACGCCGCCATGCTCCGATGCGCTCGTGCGCGCGGGGCTGGGCCGCGTCGTGGCCGCCATGACGGATCCGAATCCGCTGGTGGCGGGGCAGGGGCTGGCCAAGCTGGAAGCGGCCGGCATCGCCGTCACCACGGATGTGCTGGCCGACGAGGCGCATGAAATGAATATCGGCTTCTTTTCGCGCATGCAGCGCGGCAAGCCGTGGGTGCGCCTGAAAACGGCGGCCAGCCTGGACGGCATGACGGCCTTGCACAATGGGCAAAGCCAGTGGATCACGGGTCCCGAAGCGCGTGCCGACGGCCACGCCTGGCGCGCGCGCGCCTGCGCCATCCTGACGGGCATCGGCACGGTCAAGGCGGACGATCCGCAACTGAATGTGCGCGCCGTCGAGACGCCGCGCCAGCCGCGCCGCATCGTCGTCGACAGCCGGCTCGACATCAGCCTCGACGCACGCATCCTGCAGGGCGGCGGCACGTGGATCGTGGCGGCCGTCGCCAATCCGGAGAAACAGGCGCAATTGCAGGCGCTGGGTGCCGAAGTCATCCTGTTGCCGAACGCGGCCGGCAAGGTCGATCTGGCCGCGCTGATGCTGGAACTGGGACGCCGGCAAATCAATGAAGTCCACGTCGAGGCAGGCGCCAAACTGAACGGTTCGCTGATCCGCGAAGGTTGCGTCGACGAGCTGCTGGTCTACCTGGCGCCCACCTTGCTGGGCGATGCGCAAGGCATGTTTGCCTTGCCCGCCTTGACGGATATCAAGCAGCAGCGCACTTTGCAATTTCACCAGGTTCAGCAAGTGGGCGAAGATGTGCGTATCCTTGCAAGATTCGCCCAGCGTACTTAATAGATTTACACTTTTTATAAGGTTAGCTCCATGTTTACAGGAATTGTTGCCGCCATCGGCAAGATTGAAACCGTGCAACCGCTCGACGGCGGCCTCGATGCAGGCGTGCGCCTGAATATCCACGCGGGTGGCTTGCCGCTGGCCGACGTGGCCCTGGGCGATTCGATCGCCATCAATGGCGCCTGCATGACGGTGGTGGAAAAGTCGGACACGGGTTTTGCCGTCGATGTCTCGCGTGAAAGCCTCAATTGCACCGTGGGCCTCGATACCACCACGGAAGTGAACCTGGAAAAAGCCCTGACCTTGGCCGAGCGCCTGGGCGGCCACCTGGTGTCCGGCCACGTCGACGGCCTGGGCATCGTGTGCAAGTTCGAAGCCGTGGGCGAATCGTGGGAGCTGGTGATCGAAGCGCCGCACGAACTGGCGAAATACCTGGCCTTCAAGGGTTCCGTCGTCGTCAATGGCGTGTCGCTGACCGTCAACCGCGTGGAAGACCTGGGCGCGGGCGCCGTCAACGGCTGCCGCTTCTCGATCAACCTGATCCCGCACACGATCGCCATGACGACCCTGAAACATTTGACGGTGGATGGCAAGGTCAACCTGGAAATCGACCTGATCGCCCGCTATGTCGAGCGCATGCTGTCGCTGGACAAGGCCGCCGCCTGATATAAGAACTGAACAGGGCAACACAGCCGCCTTGCCAGGCGTGTGTTGCTTTTCTTGCAGACGCGCATACTATGAAGCTTTCCGCAGTGGAGGCTAGCCATGGACCCGATTTCGCGCGCAACCGTGCCCAACACCATCCCGGCCACGTCCCGCGTGGGCGCAACGGCAGCTCTGGCGCCGGCGCAGCCCGTGCCGGCATCCGGCGCGGCGGCTGCCCTTGCAATACTTTCCTCGACGCAGGTAGACATCTCCCCGCTGGGCCAGTTCCTGTCCGGCGTGGCCTTATCGCGCCGGCAACTGCTGGCCTTGCAGGGCGCCACGGAAGAGGCCAGGGCGGCCAATACCCCCGTGAATGTCAATGACGACTTGCTGGCGCTGGCGCGGCAACTGACGGAATCGTTCGCCCAGTTGCAAACGAGCGGCATCGACGCCAGCCAGCTGGCCACGGCCGGCGACACGCCGGGCAGCCTGGCGCAGCGCTACGATTTATTGTCGGGCGACGGCACGACGGATGCGGCCACGGCGCTGGCGCAGGACGGCAGCTTGCTCACGCAGGCACAATTGACCCGCATCGGCATCGACTTGCGCAATGAAGATGTCGATGCGGCAACATTGCAAGCCGCGTATGCGGCCGACAGCAATGCCACTCTGGACGCCTTGCAACAGGGAACGGAGGTGCTGGCGCAAGTGGGCGCCGTGCTGGCCCGGCAGCAGGGCGCGCCGCTGGCGGCCGGTGTCGAAGCGGATTTGACGGGAGAAACACTGCCGTCCGGCGCCGTACAGGCGTCGCAGGCCGCGCAGCAGCCCGTCGACGCGGCACTGCCGCAGACAGCCGCCATTGCGCAGCGGCAACTGGAACTGCAGCAGCAACTGGAAGCGGAAGAACTGAACCTGGACTTGCAGGAACTGCGGCCCCAGCCGCCAGCGCAACAGGCCGACAATGCAGCGGACTTGCTGCAGACGCAGCGCACGGACAACCTGCGCGTCGATGCCCAGCGCCTGGATGCCGATCAGCAGGCGCAGCAGCAGGATGCTGCGCGCGTGGACGAGCTGCGCCAGGGGCAAGTGCAGCAGCAGGGTTTGCAGCAGCAGGCGCAAGCGGCCGCGGACGACGCCGTGCGGGCCCAGCTGGCCGCCAGCGACGCGCAGATGGCGGCCCAGGCGGCATCCGACCGGGCGCAGTCGCTGGCGCGCGCAGCGCAGGGGCAAGCCGACGCGGGCCTGGCGACGGCGCAAGCCCAGCTGGCCCAGCAAAATGCGCAGGCGCAAGAGCTGGCCGCGCAAAACGCGGGCATGGCCGTGCCGCCGCCGTCGTCGCAAGACCCGTCCGTGGCGGCGGCCATCGCCGCGTATAACCTGAACAATGCAGCCTTGAATCCCGGCTTGATGAACCGGCCCTTGCCGGCCAGCGACTCGCGCCTGCCGCTGGTGGCGCCCGTAGCTGCCGTGGAGCCCGTCAAGCCCGTGACGAAAATCTAGGGCAGCAGGGTGGCGTCCAGCGTGATAGTGGCTTTGAGCAGCTTCGACACGGGGCAGCCGGCCTTGGCCTTGGCCGTCAATTCCTCGAATTGAGCCTGGCTGGCGCCGGGGATTTTTGCTTTCAGGATCAAATGGACGGCCGTGATGGCAAAGCCGTCGTCCACCTTGTCGAGGGTCACTTCGGCCGTCGTTTCCATCTTTTCCGCCGTCAGGCCCGCTTCGCCAAGGATCAGCGACAGGGCCATGGTGAAGCAACCCGCGTGGGCGGCGCCGATCAGTTCCTCGGGATTCGTGCCCGGCTTGCCTTCGAAGCGGCTGGCAAAGCCGTAGGGGTATTCCTGCAAGGCGCCGCTGCGCGTGCTGATGGCGCCCTTGCCATCCTTGATGCCGCCTGACCAGATGGCCGATCCGTTGGTTTTCATAGTGCCGCTCCTGTGTGGGGTGTCGCTGCGAATGGGGCGTCAGCGCCGTGGCGGTGACGGGTTGATCTTATGCTCTTTGCAAGGCCGGCGGCGCGCGTCTTGCCGCCGCCGTGTGCGCTGGATCAGGGAATTGGCGCTTTGCGGGGCAGGCGGTGGCATCCGTGCCGCAAAGCTGTCTTATTTCAGGTCTGCAAGCGCTAAATCCTTTAAAATAGCAGGTTATAAGAAAATTCCCGGAAATTCGCGGAATTTTCGCGCTCGATATTTCAGTTTTTAGTTTCATTAACAACGCCAGGCAAAACCGTCGCGAGCGGAAGGAAGAGGTGGCTGAGAAGCGCAACCGTACGAAGGTACGGTGAGCATCGCAAGCCGCCTATACCGACGCGCAGCAGGTTTTGCCAGGTGTCTTCAGAGGATGAATAATGTCAATATCCAGCACCGAAGAGATCGTCGCTGAATTACGCGCCGGCCGCATGGTGATACTGGTCGATGAAGAAGACCGGGAAAATGAAGGCGATCTGGTGCTTGCCGCCGATTTCGTGACGCCTGAAGCCATCAATTTCATGATCACGCATGCGCGTGGCCTGGTTTGCCTGACCCTGACGGAAGAGCGTTGCGACGAGCTGAACCTGTCGATGATGACATCGCGCAACGGCACCGCCTACGGCACCAATTTTACCGTGTCCATCGAAGCGGCTGAAGGCGTGACGACGGGCATTTCCGCCGCCGACCGCGCCAAGACCATCCAGGTGGCGGTTGCCAAGGGCACGCAGCCCAGCGATATCGTCCAGCCTGGCCATATCTTCCCGCTGAAAGCGCAAAAAGGCGGCGTGCTGATGCGCGCAGGCCATACGGAAGCCGGTTGCGACCTGACTGCCATGGCCGGCTTGACGCCCGCGTCCGTGATTTGCGAAATCATGAAGGACGACGGCACCATGGCGCGCTTGCCGGACTTGCTGTTGTTTGCCGAGCAACATGGCTTGAAAATCGGCACGATTGCCGACCTGATCCATTACCGCAGCCAGACGGAGTCCCTGGTCGAGCGCGTTGCCGAGCGCACCCTGCATACGGCGCATGGCGAATTCCGTCTGATCGCCTTCCGCGATAAACCGAGCGCGTCGGCCCATTTGGCCCTCGTGCATGGCGATTTGGCGCCTGGCCTGGAAGCGCTGGTGCGCGTGCACCAGCCCGTTTCCCTGCTGGACGTGCTGGAAAGCGAAGCGACTACCCACTCGTGGACGGTGGCCGCCTCGATGGCCGCCATCAAGCAGGCCGAGCGGGGCGTGATGGTCTTGCTGAATTGCGGCGAGACGTCGGGCGAGCTGTTTGCCCAGTTCGCCGCGCTCGATACGCCGCAAGCCAAGCCGAAAGGCCGCGCCGCCAGCATGGACTTGCGCAGCTACGGCATCGGCGCGCAAATCCTGCGCGACCTGGGCGTGAGCAAGATGCAATTGCTGGCCAGCCCCCGCAAGATGCCGTCGATGGTCGGTTTCGACCTGGAAGTAACAGGTTTTCAGTGCCACCCAGGCCAGGACACCTGACTAAATCTACTGCGCGTCGCGATTTGCGGCCTGTGATGCTCACTGTACCTTCTTACAGTTGCGCTTCTCGACCACAACTCGCTGCCGCTCGCTACGATTTTGTCAGGCGTCGATGTAGAGTAAACGATGGCGACATGTGCATGTCGCCCTGAACCACCAGATTAAAGAGGCATATGATGACCGTAGGAGCATACGAAACTAATTTTGCCGGCGAAGGTTTGCGCGTCGGTATCGTCCAGGCACGATTCAATGAAATCGTCGGTGGTGGCTTGCTGTCGGCATGCCTGGAAGAGTTGAGCAAGCTGGGCGTGGCCGATGAAGATATCCTGCACGTGACCGTGCCGGGCGCCCTGGAAATCCCACTGATTCTGCAAAAAATGGCGGAAACCGAGCAATTCGACGCCCTGATCGCACTGGGCGCCGTGATTCGCGGTGAAACCTATCACTTCGAGCTGGTATCGAACGAATCGGGCGCGGGCATCACGCGCGTCGGTCTCGATTACGGCATCCCCATCGCCAACGCAGTGTTGACGACGGAAAACGACGAGCAAGCGGAAGTACGCATGCTGGTCAAGGGAGCAGAAGCGGCACGCGTGGCAGTGGAAATGGCCAATCTGGCGCAAGCGCTGGAAGAGTTGCAGGACACCGACGAAGACTAAGCGCGTGTGATAAGAATGCCATGGCTGCGTTGCAAGGCCTCGCCGTACTTTCGTACTGTCTTCGGCCTCGCGCCTTGCCCTGACATCCTTCTCACGCACGCTTGAGCCGCGGCTGCGCTGCCTAAAAGCGCGCCGTAGTGTCTCGCCGGAATTTGTAGTGAACACGTACTTAAGAACAGGTAACAATCATGACTGAGAAAAATTTGCTCGCCAATCCCAGCAAAAACCGCACGCCGCGTCACCGCGCGCGCGAGTTTGCGCTGCAGGGCTTGTACCAGTGGCTGCTGAACAATGAAGACGCGACTACCGTCGTGAACAATATTCGCGCCGCGCATGGTTTCGACAAGGCCGATGGCGATCATTTCACGGTGTTGCTGTACGGCGCTATCAAGGATTCGCTGGCGTTGCGCGAAAGCATGGCACCCTTGATCGACCGCAATATCGCGGAACTGTCGCCCATCGAACACGGCATCCTGCTGATCGGCGCTTTCGAGCTGAAGAACAACATGGAAATCCCGTACCGCGTCGTCATCAACGAAGCGGTCGAGCTGGCCAAGTCGTTTGGCGGTATCGATGGCCACAAGTATGTGAACGGCGTGCTGGATAAATTGGCAGTGAAATTCCGCGAGGAAGAAGTCAACGCCAACAAGCGCAAGTAATATAGAGAGCAGTTCCTGCGGCCAGTGCCGCAGGGCAATAAAAAAGCCACCGGCACTTGCGTGCGGTGGCTTTTTTACTGCGTGCTGCTTTTTGGATGCCCCTGTGAGGGCTTTTAAAGGGTCACAGGCCGGCGATCTCGTTGTGGGGCAGTACTTTGATGGTGATGCCGCTTTCCGCTGCCGGCGCCTTGGCTGGCGCTGGCGTGTTCGATGCCATCACCGGCGTCGTCGTCGGCACGCGCTGGCCGGCCGACACTTGTTTCAGACGGCGGTATTCGGCCAGCACGCGCGAGCCGTAGCCCGAGTCGGTGGCGAAGTTGGCGGCGCCCACGTAGGTTTTGAGGCCCGCTTCGACGGAACCGCCACGCGTGACGTAATCCTTCAGGATCAGCGAACCGACGCGGATATTGGCGACAGGGTTCAGCGCTGCTTGCACGCCGCCCATTTCCTGGAAGCGCTCGTGGTGCACTTTCGACATGACTTGCATCAAGCCTTGCGCGCCGACGGGACTTTCCGCGAACGGGTTCAAGCCCGATTCGATGGCCATCACGGCCAGGATCAGCAGCGGGTCCAGCTTGATTTCGCGGGCCGTCAGGTAAGCCGTCGAGACGAGCATATTGGTCGCGTCGTTGGCCACGCGGTAGCGCTTGGAGAGCCAGTTGGTAACCCATTGCTGCTGCTTTTGCGTGCCCAGCAAGGCTTTTTCTTCCTTGGTCAGCGGGGTATCGCTGGCGGCGGCCGTTTGCACGGAAGCAGGCGCTTCCATCAGTGCGGACAGGGCCGGTGCTTCAACGGCTTGCGCCTCTGCCATCGGCAGCGGGAACAGGCTGTGCGTCAGTTGCTTGCCCAGGTCAGGGCGGAACATCAGCAGGGCGATCAGTGCCAGGGCGGAAATGCCGAAGACTGTCAGTGTGTGTTGTGCAGTGGTCAAAACGCCACGTGCCGAAATGGCCTGTGCGCGGGCGCGCAAGCGCGCCAACGCTGGCTGGCCAGCCACGGTTGAAGCAGGCAATGCTGCTTCAGTGCTACGATGAGTCATAGAGTTCCCCGAAATGTCGCGTCAACAGGCAGTCCCTCCGCGGTCTCGCGGTGTTGTGGGTACTGCCAATGCCGTGCATCAGAAATATCATCGTTTCCGCCGCGTATGGATGCGTGCGAGAAACGCCGTCATTGCTTGCTTGAGCTGATCGGTCCCGTTTTTGGTATTGGATCAGTCGCAATACAACTTTTACCGGGGGTAAGGCAGACGCCTTTTGAAAACACTCCTTAAAATGTCATGTGGAGCCCCGACTCCGTGAATGAAAGAGAAACGCTAAAATCAAGCTCTGGGCCGGCGTGCTCTTTCAAGTTGGGCGAATTGTAGAAGCCGTTTTATATCAAGTCAATACTAACGAATCGTTTCTTTATTACTTTTATGTCTTACTTTTTGACTTGCATTGTGCCAAAAGCCAATAAAATCAATTACTTGGCATAGATCCTTCAGCAACGGCGTCCGACGTCAAAAAAAATTAAAAACACATGAAATATTCAGATTTGCGAGATTTTATTTCTCAACTGCAACAAATGGGTGAACTTAAGCTCATTTCGACCCCCATTTCACCGATTTTGGAGATGACGGAAGTGTGCGACCGCACCTTGCGCGCAGGCGGACCGGCCTTGCTGTTCAATAACCCGACGGGATACGACATGCCGGTGCTGGGCAATCTGTTCGGCACCACGCGTCGCGTGGCGCTGGGCATGGGCGCGGAAGATGTCAGCGAGTTGCGCAAGATCGGCCATGTGCTGGCGCGGCTGAAGGAGCCGGAGCCGCCGAAGGATTTCAAGGACTTGCTGGGCCTCGGTTCCCTGGTGAAATCCGTGTGGGACATGTCGCCGAAGGAGTTGCGCGGCGCGAAGTGCCAGGAAATCGTCTGGGAAGGCAACGACGTGGACCTGGCGCGCCTGCCGATCCAGCATTGCTGGCCAGGCGACGTCGCTCCCCTGATCACCTGGGGCCTGGTGATCACCAAGGGCCCGAACAAGAAGCGGCAAAACCTGGGCATTTACCGCCAGCAAGTGCTGGGGCGTAATAAAGTCATCATGCGCTGGCTGGCGCACCGGGGCGGGGCGCTGGACTTCCGCGAGCACGCGATCCAGAGCAAGGGCAAGCCGTATCCGATCGCGGTCGCGCTGGGCGCCGATCCCGCTACTATATTAGGGGCCGTCACGCCGGTGCCGGACAGCCTGTCCGAATACCAGTTCGCCGGCTTGCTGCGCGGCAGCCGCACGGAACTGGTGAAAGCCATCGGCAGCGAGCTGCGCGTGCCCGCGTCCGCCGAAATCGTGCTCGAAGGCCATATCTATCCGGACGAAAACCATCCGAGCGGCTACGAGCACGCGCTGGAAGGGCCGTATGGCGACCACACGGGCTACTATAATGAGCAGGACAGTTTCCCCGTGTTTACCATCGACCGCATCACCATGCGCCGCGACCCGATCTACCACTCCACGTATACAGGCAAACCGCCGGACGAGCCGGCCGTGCTGGGTCTGGCCCTGAATGAAGTGTTCGTGCCGCTGCTGCAAAAGCAGTTCAGCGAAATCACGGATTTTTATCTGCCGCCCGAAGGCTGCAGCTACCGCATGGCCGTGGTGCAGATCAAGAAACAGTACGCGGGCCACGCCAAGCGCGTGATGTTCGGCGTGTGGAGCTTCCTGCGCCAGTTCATGTATACCAAGTTCATCGTGGTGGTCGATGAAGACGTGAATATCCGCGACTGGAAAGAGGTCATCTGGGCCATCACGACGCGGGTCGACCCCATCCGCGACACGACCCTGGTCGACAACACGCCCATCGATTACCTGGACTTCGCCTCGCCGGTCAGCGGCCTGGGCAGCAAGATGGGCATCGATGCGACGAATAAATGGCCGGGCGAAACGACGCGCGAATGGGGCACGACGATCGCCATGACGCCGGAAGTGAAGGCGAAGGTGGATGGCATCTGGCAAGAGCTGGGGCTGTAGAACGGCTGGGGTCAGACCCTCAACACCGCTGACGCAATGGTCATTGTCAACTTGACCGGGGGTCTGACCCCGGATTTCAGCTTGCTTCCCCAATCGGGCGCAGGTCGGTTATAATTGTCCCCGGCGGGCCCCTGCGCATCGTGGCATGGCTAACCTGGTCAGGTCGGGAACGAAGCAGCCACGGCTATTAACCATGAGTGCCGCAGATCAGGCTCGCCTCCTTCGGGAATGTTTTATCAGGATCGACAATCAAGCTGCCATGGGCAGCTTTTTTGCTTTTACGGCGCCATTTTCTTGCCGGCCCGCAGCATTGCCGGGCTTGCCGTGTTTTCCATATTTCCAGCTGGCCATGTTATACAATTGCTGCTTTGCCGCGTTTGCCATTTTGAATGGCCCGGCCATGAGGCTTGCGCCCGCCGCGCAGGATCACCCGCAAAATCGCATGGTAAAATCTCAGCATGTCCTATCAAGTCCTCGCCCGTAAATACCGCCCCAAGAATTTCGAGACGCTCGTCGGCCAGGAGCACGTCGTGCGCGCGCTCACGCATGCCTTGCACAGTGGCCGATTGCATCACGCCTACCTGTTCACGGGCACGCGCGGCGTCGGCAAGACGACCCTGTCGCGCATCCTGGCCAAGTCGCTCAATTGCATCGGCCCCGATGGCACGGGCGGCATCACGGCCCAGCCGTGCGGCGTGTGCGAAGCGTGCACGGCGATCGACGCGGGACGCTTTGTCGACTATATAGAGATGGATGCGGCGTCGAACCGCGGCGTCGATGAAATGGCGCAGCTGCTGGAACAAGCCGTGTATGCGCCAAGCAATGCCCGCTTCAAGGTCTATATGATCGATGAGGTGCACATGCTGACGAACCACGCGTTCAATTCCATGCTGAAGACGCTGGAAGAACCGCCCGAGCACGTCAAATTCATCCTGGCCACGACGGACCCGCAAAAGATACCCGTGACCGTGCTGTCGCGCTGCCTGCAGTTCAACCTCAAGCAGATGCCGCCCGGCCACATCATCAGCCACCTGGACAATATCCTGGGGCAGGAAGGCATCGCCTTCGAACAGCCGGCCTTGCGCCTGCTGGCCCAGGGCGCCCACGGCTCCATGCGCGACGCGCTGTCGCTGACGGACCAGGCCATCGCCTATGCGGCCGGCGAAGTCACGTTAGATGCCGTGCAAGGCATGCTGGGCGCGCTCGACCAGTCGTACCTGGTGCGCCTGCTCGACGCGCTGGCGCAGCAGGATGGCGCCGATTTGCTGGCCGTGGCCGACGAAATGGCCTCGCGCAGCCTGTCGTATAACGGCGCCCTGCAGGATTTGGGCACTTTATTGCACCGCATTGCGCTGGCGCAAACCGTGCCCGCCGCCTTGCCGCAAGATTTGCCTGAATACGCGGATATCGTGCGTCTGGCTGGCGCGTTTGACGCGGAAGAAGTGCAGCTGTTTTACCAGATCGCCGCGCATGGCCGCAATGAACTGGGCCTGGCGCCCGATGAATATGCGGGCTTTACCATGACCCTGCTGCGCATGCTGGCCTTTCGGCCCGGCATAGGCGGCGCCGATGGCGTGCCGGCGGCTCCTGCCGCAGCCACGGGCAACCGTCCCGCCGCCGTGGCCGCCGCGCGCGCCGCCGCTGGCGCATCCGCCCCGGCAGCCCGCGCCGCCACGAACAGCGTGGCCAGCCATGCCGCCGTGACCCCGCCCGCCGTCGTGGCCGCCGCTGCCGCCAGCATGGCGCGCAGCGAAGCGCCGCCGCCGCGCGCGGCTGCTCCGGCACCGGCGCCTGTCGCCGCCCCTGCGCCGCCACCAGCGGCGCCGCCGGCGGCTGCTCCGGCCGCAGCCGCCCCGGCCGCATCGGGCGCTCCGATCAGTTCCGCCCGCGCCGCCATCAACGCGGCGCTGGAAGCGGCCCGCGCCGCCTCGAAAGGCCGTCCCGGCAGCGCGCCGTCGGCGCCATCGTCGGCGCCCAAGCCGGCTGCACCCGCGCCGGAGCCGGTCGCCGCGGCGCCAGCCCCGGCCGCACCCGTCCAGGCAGCTCCGCCGCCGCCCGCCGCCGCGAAAGCGCCTGCGCCGTGGGACGATGCGCCCCCAGTTGCCGTGATGGAAGCACCAGCGGCCGCTGCGGCGCCCGTGCAGCAGGCGCGTCCTGCCGCGCCGCCGCCAGCGCAGCCGGATGACGACTTGCCGCCGTGGGTCACCGAATTTTCCGACGACAGCGCGTCCGCCGCCGTGTCGGCGCCCGCCGCGCCAAGCAGCGAGCAGCCGGCCGTCGTCATGCCGCTGCGCGCCGCCAAGCAAGCCGCGCCCAGCGGGCCGTATGTGATCACGCCCGTGCCGGGCCTGGACTGGGACGGCAACTGGCCGGCCGTCGCCGCCGTGCTGCCCCTGCGCGGCGTGGCCCAGCAGCTGGCCGTGCAGGCCGAGCTGATCGAATGCCTGCACGACGGCCACAGCACCACGTTCCGCCTGCGCGTGCCCATCGACACGTGGCGCAGTCCCGCCAACGTGGAAAAACTGGCGGCCGCGCTCACCGAACGCTTCGGCCGCAAGGTCGCGGTCGACACGGAACTGGGCGCCGTCTGGTACACGGCCAGCGCGGAAGCGCAGGCCCACCGCGAGGCGTGCCAGCTGCAAGCGGAAGCGACCATCGCCAGCGATCCCTTCGTGCTCGACATGAAGCGTGTATTCGACGCTTTTGTTGTGCCGGGAACGATTACCCCTGCACCGGCCGGCTCCGCCGCGCCGACCCTGCATTGATGATTAACACACTCACAAACTGAATTGAACGGAGCATTCTCATGATGAAAAATCAACTGGCTGGCCTGATGAAGCAGGCGCAAGCAATGCAAGACAACATGAAAAAGGCCCAGGAACAACTGGCGCTGGTGGAAGTGGAAGGCCAGTCCGGCGCCGGCCTCGTGAAAATCGTCATGACGTGCAAGAACGACGTCAAGCGCGTGTCCATCGACCCGTCGCTGCTGGCCGACGACAAGGACATGCTGGAAGACCTGGTGGCCGCCGCCTTCAACGACGCCGTGCGCAAGGCGGAAGCGACGTCCGCGGAAAAAATGGCAGGCTTGACTGGCGGCATGAACTTGCCAGCCGGCTTCAAAATGCCATTCTGATGCACTGCCGCATGCGCTCGATCTATGGCACGGGGCAAGGTTGATCCATGTCCAAGTCGCTTGAATTCTTGACCGAGGCGCTGCGGCGCCTGCCCGGCGTCGGCCCCAAGTCGGCGCAGCGGATGGCATTTCATTTGTTGCAGCACGATAGGGAAGGCGCGGCCATGCTGTCGCGCGCCCTGTTCCAGGCCGTCGATGCCGTGCATCACTGCGGCCTGTGCAATACGTTTACCGAACACGAAGTGTGCGAGACCTGTCTCGACGAAGAGCGCGACAAGCGCTTGCTGTGCGTGGTGGAAACGCCCGCCGACCAGCTGATGATCGAGCAGACGCTCACCTACAAGGGCCTGTATTTCGTCCTCATGGGGAGATTGTCTCCGCTGGACGGCATCGGCCCGAAAGATATCCACCTGGAAAAATTGCTGAACCGCGCCAACGATGGCGTGGTCGGTGAAGTGGTGCTGGCCACCAATTTCACGAATGAAGGCGAAGCGACGGCCCACTACATCAGCGAAATGCTGAAGGCGCGGGGCTTGCGCGTGAGCCGCCTGGCCCGCGGCGTGCCCGTGGGCGGCGAACTGGAATACGTCGACGCGGGCACGATTGCCCGCGCGATGCTCGACCGCAGGGCAACCTGAGCACAACATGACAACATCCTCCGCGACCACTGGTCCATTGAAAGGCATTAAAGTGCTGGAACTGGGCACCCTGATCGCGGGGCCGTTCTGCGCCCGCATGCTGGCCGAATTCGGCGCCGACGTGATCAAGATCGAGTCGCCCGATGGCGGCGACCCCATCCGTACCTGGCGAGTGCTGAAAGACGGCACCTCGCTGTGGTGGTCGGTGCAGGCGCGCAACAAGAAAAGTTTAACGCTGAACCTGAAAACGCCCGAGGGCCGCGCCATCGCGCGCCAGCTGGCCCTGGAAGCGGACATCATCATCGAGAATTACCGCCCCGGCGTGCTGGAAAAGTGGGATCTCGGCTACGAGCAGCTCAAGAAAGAGAAACCGTCCCTCATCATGGTGCGCCTGTCCGGCTTTGGCCAGACGGGACCGATGAAGGACTTGCCCGGCTTCGGCGCCATCGGCGAATCCATGGGCGGCTTGCGCTATGTATCCGGCTTTGCCGACCGCCCGCCCGTGCGCGTGGGCGTGTCCATCGGCGACTCCGTGGCGGCCCTGCACGGCGTGATCGGCGCCATGATGGCGCTGCGCCACCGCGACGTGACGGGTGGCCGGGATGGCGGCGAAGGGCAGATGGTCGACGTGGCCCTGTACGAATCCGTGTTCAACCTGATGGAGTCGCTGGTGCCCGAATACGACCAGGCGGGCGTGGTGCGCGAGCGCACGGGCGGTTCCTTGCCCGGCATCGTGCCCTCGAATACCTACACGACGGGCGACGGCGAAAACATCGTCATCGCGGGCAATGGCGACGCCATCTTCAAGCGGCTGATGCTGGCCATGGGCCGCATCGACATGGCGGGCGACCCGCAGCTGGCGCGCAACGACGGCCGGGTGGCGCGCACGCAGGAAATCGACGACGCCATCGGCGCCTGGTGCGCCACGCACACGATCGACAGCGCGCTGGCCGTCTTGACGGCGGCAGACGTCCCCGCCGGGAAGATTTACTCCGTGCGCGACATGCTGAGCGACCCGCAATTCCTCGCCCGCGACATGTTCGAACAACACCATTTCGCCGACGGCACGCCCGTCAAATTGCCTGCCATCAGCCCGAAACTGTCCGCCACGCCGGGCAAGACGCAGTGGCTGGGGCCGACCCTGGGCCAGCACAACGACGAGGTGCTGGCGTCGCTCGGCTATGATGCGGCCGCCATCGCGCGGCTCAAGACTGATGGCGTGGTGTAATTCGCTATTAACCCACAGAACTAAAGCTGGGGTCAGACCCGGCGGGTCAGACCCCGGAATTTGCTTCCCGACTTATTTGATACCGATCATGCCTCCATTGTTCCGCACCGCGCTTGCCCTGGCGTCCGCCGCCATCCTCCTCTCCGCCTGCGCCAGCTTCCCCCACGACGCACCCATCGCGGGCTTGCGCCTGATCGGCGAACAGCGCATTGCGCTCAAGCAGCCGTTTGAGGGCACGACGGTGGGCGGCCTGTCCGGCATCGATTACGATGCGGCCAACAACAGCTGGGTGATGGAAAGCGATGACCGCTCGGAAATCAATCCGGCCCGCTTCTACCGCGCCGCGCTCGACTACGACAGCCGCGCATTTGCCGGCGTGACCTTCAACAGCGTGCATTTCTTCACGCAGCCCGACGGCAGCCGCTATCCGAACCTGGCCCATGCCAGGCTGGAGCAGGGCGACCAGGTGGCCGACATCGAAACCATCCGCGTCGATCCGCAGGATGGCAGCCTGTGGTACGGCAGCGAAGGCAACCGCAAGGTGGGTTTGCACCCGTTCGTGCGCCACGCCGATAGCGGCGGCCACTACCTGGCCACCTTGCCTACGCCCGCCATGTTCAAGGTGGCGAAGGATGAAACGGGATCGCGCAACAACATGAGCTTTGAGGGGCTGTCGTTTGCCAGCGATGGCAAGAGCCTGTGGCTGGGCATGGAAGCGGCCCTGTACCAGGATGGCCCGCTGGCCACGCCGGACCACGGCTCCGTGGTGCGCATCACGCGCCTGGACCGCGCGGGCACCGTGCTGGGCCAGTACGCGTATCCGATCGAGCCGGTGGCATCGCGGCCTGCGCCGGGGAAGGAAGCGGACAATGGCGTGTCGGAAATCCTCGCCGTCAACGCTCACCAGGTGCTGGTGGTGGAGCGGGCCGGCGTGGAACACGCCGACGGCATCTACACGAATCACGTGCGCATCTACGAGATGGATACGCAGGGCGCCACCGATATCCAGGCCATCCCGGCCCTGGCGGGTGCAAGCTATGTGCCGGCGCGCAAGCGATTGCTGCTGGACCTGGAAAAGATCGGTTTGCCGCGGGTCGACAATATCGAAGGCATCAGCTGGGGCCCGCGCCTGGAAAACGGCCGCCGCAGCCTGGTGATGATTTCCGACGATAATTTCAACGCCCAGCAAGTCACGCAAATCCTTGCCTTCGAAGTGCTCTAGTTTCCACGCTGGCCAGCTGGCCCCGTTGCCTGGCCAGCATGGCCGTGATCGTGTCGTGCGGCGACGGGTGGCCTAAAAAGTATCCCTGCGCCATGTCGCAGCCGTATTCTTCCAGCATCAGCAGCTGCTCGTCCGTTTCCACGCCCTCGGCCACCACCACCATTTTCAAGCCATGCGCCATGGCGATGATGGCGCGCGTGATGGCCGCGTTTTCCGTATCCTGCGGCAAGCCGGCGATAAAACTCTTGTCGATTTTCAAGGCCCGCACGTCGAAGCGTTTCAAATAATTCATGGACGAATAGCCCGTGCCGAAGTCGTCGATGGACAGGTACACGCCGATGCCGCGCAATTGTTCCAGGGTCACCATGGTGGCGCGCGCATCGTCCATCAACGTTCCCTCCGTCAATTCCAGTTCCAGCAGGCGCGCATCGAGGCCCGTGTCGGCCAGGACCGACAGCACGATCTGCATCAGGTTTTCATCCTTGAATTGCTTGGCCGACAGGTTGACGGCCATGCGGATGGCGCGCCCGCCGTCGCTTTGCCACGCCTTGGCCTGGTTGCACGCCGTGCGCAGCACCCATTCGCCGATGGGCACGATCAACCCCGTCTCTTCGGCCAGCGGGATGAATTCCGTGGGCGAGATGATGCCCCGTTCGGGATGGCGCCAGCGCACCAGCGCTTCCACGCCGACGATCTGGGTGCTGGGCACGTCGATCTGCGGCTGGTACAGCAGGTACAGCTCGTTGTTTTGCAAGGCCTTGCGCAGCCCCACTTCCATCTTGACGTGGCTCATGATTTCCATCGTCAGCGAAGAGCTGTACAGCTTGGCGTTGTTCTTGCCGCAGTTCTTCGCGTGGTACATGGCCGTGTCCGCATATTTGAGCAGCGAGTTGCAATCCTCGCCATCTTCCGGATACAGCGAGATGCCGATGCTGGCCGTGACGAAAATCTCGTGTCCCTCGATCATGAAGGGCCGGCGCATGGCTTCCTTGACGCGATGCGCCACGTTCAGCGCGTCTTCCACCCGCTCCAGGTCGGGAATCAGGATGGTGAATTCGTCGCCGCCCAGGCGCGCCAGGTTGTTGCCGCCGAAGGTGGTTTCAAACTCGTGTTCGGCGCGCAGCACCAGGTCGCTGGGGCGGATGGTTTCGCGCAGGCGCTCGGACACCACCTTGAGCAAATGGTCGCCCACGTCGTGGCCCAGGGTGTCGTTGATGCGCTTGAACGCGTCCAGGTCCATGAACAGCACGGCGAATTTCTTGTCGTGCTCTTTCGAGCGCAGCAGTTCGCGCTCCAGGGTTTCCAGGAATGCTTGCCGGTTGGGGATGCCCGTCAGGCTGTCGCAATACGCGAGGCGGCGGATCTGTTCTTCCGTGCGCTTGCGTTCGCTGATGTCGCGCACCAGGCCCAGCACCTCGTCGGCCCCCGTCGCCACCAGGCGCGCCTCGAAATGGCGCGTGCTGTCTTCGTGCGTGAGCGTGTAGTCGACCGAGCCGATATGCTGCGTGGCTAGCACGGCGTGCGCCTTGTCGAGCAGGCGCGCGGCGATTTCGGGCGGCAGCACGTCGCGGATATGGCTGCCCACGCAGTCGCTGAGGGAAAATCCCGCGCTGGCGTCGTGGCCCTGTTCGTAGTCGAGATAAAAGCCTTCGCGGTTCAGGCGGAAGAAGGTGTCGGGGATGGCGGCCAGCACGGCGCGGTTGTGCGCGTCGGCGATGCGCAGGCGGGCGATGGCGTCGCTGGCGCGCAGCACGTACAGCACGCGGTGGCCGAGGATGGGCCAGTTGATGGGCTTGGAAATGAAGTCGGTGGCGCCCACCTCGTAGGCGCGCGTGACGGCTTCCAGTTCGTCGCCGCCCGTGACCATGATGATGGGCACCGTGCCGCCCACTTCCTGGTGGCGGATTTCGCGGCACACGGCAAAGCCGTCCATGGCCGGCATGTCGACGTCGAGCATGACCAGGTCCGGCCCGCTGTGCTTGTAGCTGGCCAGCGCCTGCACGCCGTCCTCGGCCTCGATCACGTCCAGGCCCACCTGCGTGAGCATTTGCCGCATCAGCAGGCGCATCACGGGATCGTCGTCGGCCACCAGCACCAGGCCGCGGGGAGGGGAGAGGGGCGCTGTCATGTCAGTGTTCCTTCACGAGGATGGCGTTCAGCGATTCGCGTACGGCCAGGAAGGCTTGCTGCATCTGCTGCAGAAGGGGAGCCGCGCCCTCGGTGCTGCCGGCGCGGCCCAGTTTTTCCATTTCCTTGCACAGCTGCGCCAGGCCGTCGGCGCCCACGTTGGCGCTGCCCGACTTGAGGCTGTGCGCCACCTTGCGCAACGCTTCCGCATCCGCTGTCGCGATGGCTTCGCGCATGGCGCCCAGCTGGCGCGGCGTCTCGCCGGTAAACGCGAGGATGACCCGTTCGAGCAGCGCATCGCCATCCGTGCCGGACAGCGCGCGGATATTTTCCAGCGCCTGCCGGTTCAGCGGTGGCCCCGATGCCGGGGATGCAGGCGCCGGCGGCGTCGCCACGGGCGGCGGCTCGGCAGGCGCCTCCTGCGGCGCTTCGCTGTGGTGCACGGTGGCCGCGCGCGGCAGGGTGATCCAGCGGGCGATCGTGTGGCCCAGGTCTTGCTGCGTAAAAGGTTTGCTCAGGTAATCGTCCATGCCAGCCGCCAGGCACGCTTCGCGGTCGCCCTGCAGCGCATTGGCCGTGATGGCGACGATGGGCAGCACGCGCGCGTGGCCGCAGTGCTGTTCATGGCGGCGTATTTCCGCCGTGGCGGCAAAGCCATCCATCACGGGCATCTGGCAATCCATCAGGATCAGATCGAAATCCTCGGCTTGCGCCGCCTGCAAGGCTTCTTCGCCGTTGCGCGCGCAGACGACATCGAGGCCCAGGCTGTCGAGCATGGCCAGCGCCACTTCCACGTTGACGGGATTGTCCTCGGCCAGCAGCACGCGGCGGCGCTGGCGCCGGCCCACCTGGCGCGCCGTGTGCGGCGGATGGATGCGCAGGCTGTCGCTGGCGCGCGGCGGCGTGACGATGCAGTCGAACAGGTCGCATTCGCGGGCCGGCTTGATCAGCTGGTAGGCCACGCCCGCCTCGCGCCGCTGCACGGGGTCGGCCGCCGCCTGTTCCGTGCTCAGCAGCAAAAGCTTGAGGTCGGCCAGCAGCGGGTCGCTCTTGATGTTGGCGGCCAGGGCCAGGCCGCTGGTGCGCGGCAATTCCATGTCGAGCAGGGCCACGGCATACGGCGTGCCCGCCTGGGCGGCCGCGCGCAGCTTGCCCAGGCAATCGCTGGCCGTGCCGGCGCTGTCGCTGACGATGTGCCAGCTGGCCAGTTGCCGCTCCAGCACGGCGCGCGTGGCGGGTGTGTGGTCGACGATCAAGGCGCGTAACCCTCGCGTGGTTTTCAGGTTGAAGGACGGGTCGTCGCTGTCGACCCGCCGCTTATCGAAATTTACTTCGAACCAGAAGATCGAGCCTTGCGTTAAAGCATTATCAACGCCGATAGTGCCGCCCATCAGCTCCACCAGCTGTTTCGAGATCGTCAGCCCCAGGCCCGTGCCGCCGTGCTTGCGCGTGGTCGAGCCGTCCGCCTGCGAAAACGATTCGAAGATGCGCGTCTGCGCCTCGTTCGAGACGCCGATGCCCGTGTCGTGCACCTCGAAGCGCAAGCCCACGCTGGGCGCGTCTTCGCTGCACACGGTCACTTTCACCGTGACCTTGCCCGTTTCCGTGAACTTGATGGCGTTGCCCAGCAGGTTGACGATGATCTGGCGCAAACGGTTCGGGTCGCCGCAAATGGCGATCGGGATGTCGTAGGCGATGTCGAATTCCAGGCTGATGTTTTTCGCTTCCGCCTGCGGCGCGAACACGTGTTCTATATCGTCGAGCAATTCGCGGAAGTTGAAGCGGATGTATTCGACGCTCAGCTTGCCCGCCTCGATCTTGGAAAAGTCGAGGATGTCGTTGATGATCACCAGCAAATTCTGCCCCGAGCGCTGCACCATGCTCGTGTAGTGGCGCTGCTGCGGGCTCAAAGGGCTGGCCAGCAGCAGTTCCGTCATGCCCAGCACGCCATTCATCGGTGTGCGGATTTCATGGCTCATGGTGGCGAGGAAGGCGCTCTTCGCCTGGCTGGCCGCCTCGGCCGCATCCTTGGCCTTTTCCAGCTGCGCCGTGCGCACGCCCACCTGGCGCTCCAGCTGGTCGCGGTAATTGGCCAGGGTGCTGTCGCGGCTGTCGATCTGCGCCAGCATGTCGTTGAAACTGTCGATCAGCACGCCCAGCTCGTCGCTGCGCTGGTGCGCGATGCGGTGGCTGTAGGTCTGGCTGCTGGACACTTTCTGCGCCGTATCGATCAGCTTGGTGATCGGCTCGGCGATCACGCTCTTGAAACGCCGCGCGAGGAATACGGCGACCAGGAAGGACAGCACGGTGGCGCCGCCGATGGCGCTCACGTGGCGGCCGATGTCGCGCCACATGTGGTTCAGGTCCGCCTCGATCAGCACGGCGCCGATGATCTGTTGCGGCTCGCCGGGCCGGTAGACGGGGCGGTACAGGCGCATGGCGGGCGCCAGGGTCGTGCCCGAACCTTGCGTGACGGGCTGCACGGCCATGTCGGCCAGCAAGGCCGGGTCCATGTCTTCCGGCGCCGGCAGGCCGTCCGCATGCTGCGGCGCGCGGTACAGGGCGAACAGGCGCCCGCCCTTGTCGAACAGGGCTGCCTGGGCCACCTCGTTGCGCGCGGACAAGGCCGCCAGCACCTGTTCCGCCTGCCCCTGCGCCGATTTTCCCGCCAGCAAAGGCACCGCGCCAGCCGCGCCGATCACGCCCGCCAGCGACAGCAGTTGCTTGCCTTCATCATTTTTGTGGCTGAGCACGGACGTCAGCGCAAACGCCACGAACACCAGCAGCAGCGCGCAGCCCGACGACAGTACCGAGATCATGGTCAGCTTCTGGCTGATGCTGGAGCGTTGGAAATTGAACATGCGTCGCTGCTTCCCCGGTCGCCCGTTGACTGTTATTTAATTCCTATTGGAAAAATATAGACGCGAAGACACACCCTGATATTGATGTGGGTCTAATGGACGAAAGGGGAGGGGAACTTATAAGAGAGGAAATGAAAAGGGCGGTCTCACAAGACCGCCCTCAAATTATTGCTGAGCAACAACACCTGACTTAGCCGTAGCGAGCGGAAGGGAGAGGTGGCCGACAAGCGCAACCGTACTTTGTACGGGGCCGCCGAGGCGGTGAGCATCGCAAGCCGCCTATACCGACGCGCAGCAGGCTGGGGCAGGTGTCCGCTAACAGCAACCGCCACGCTTGCCGGCGCCGCCGTAACGCGCTTCCTGCCGTTCGCGGAAAAACTCTTCATACGTCATCATCGGCTCGCCGGGATGGGTCACTTCCCGGTGCGCCACGTAGGTGTCGTACTCGGGCAAGCCGCACATGAGCCGCATGCTTTGCCCCAGATACCGTCCAGCCTTGATGATTTCTTCGATCATCATTGCACCGTGGGCATGGCCTGGAACGGTGTTTCCTTGGTGCTCGGGCGGCTGTCGGCGCGCGCCTTCAGAATCGTGCGGATGCCGAAGAACAGCACGCTGACGACGACGATGACGAAGAAGGCGGCCAGGCCGGCGTCCAGGTAATCGTTGAAGATGATCTGTTGCATCTGCGCCACCGACTTGGCCGGCGCCAGCAGGGTGCCTTCATCCAGGGCCGCCGAGTATTTCTTGGCGTGCGCGAGGAAGCCGACGCGCGGATTGGCGTCGAAGATCTTTTGCCAGCCCGCCGTCAGGGTGCACAGCAGCAGCCAGATGGTCGGCGTGATCGTCACCCACGCATACTGTCCCCGTTTCATCTTGAACAGCACGCAGGTGCCGAGGATCAGCGCGATGGCCGCCAGCATCTGGTTGGCGATGCCGAACAGCGGCCACAGGGTGTTGATGCCGCCCAATGGGTCGACCACGCCCTGGTACAGGAAGTAGCCCCAGGCCGCCACGCACAGGCCCGTGGCTAGCAGGTTGGCGATGACGTTTTCCGTCTTTTTCAGGCTAGGCACGAAGCTGCCCAGCAAGTCTTGCAGCATGAAGCGGCCGGCACGCGTGCCCGCATCGACGGCCGTCAGGATGAACAGCGCTTCGAACAGGATGGCGAAGTGGTACCAGAAGGCCATCATGGCCTTGCCGCCGATGGCGCCGGACAGGATCTGCGCCATGCCGACGGCCAGGGTCGGTGCGCCGCCGGCGCGCGAGATGATGCTGTGCTCGCCAACGTCCTTGGCCGTCTGCGTCAGCATGTCCGGCGTGACATAGAAGCCCCACTGCGAGATCGCCTGTGCGGCCGATTCTGCCGTGGTGCCGATCAGGGCGGCCGGGCTGTTCATGGCGAAATAGATGCCTGGCTCGATGGTCGAGGCGGCCACCAGGGCCATGATGGCGACGAACGATTCCATCAGCATGGCGCCATAGCCGATGAAGCGGGCGTGGCTTTCGTTTTCAATCATCTTCGGCGTGGTGCCCGAGGAAATCAGGGCATGGAAGCCGGACACGGCGCCGCAGGCGATGGTGATGAACAGGAAGGGGAACAGATTGCCCGACCAGACGGGGCCGGAGCCGTCGATGAACTTGGTCATGGCCGGCATTTTCAGGTAAGGCGCGACGACGATGATGCCGATAGCCAGGCCCAGGATGGTGCCGATTTTCAGGAAAGTCGACAGGTAGTCGCGCGGCGCCAGCAGCAGCCACACGGGCAGCACGGAAGCGATGAAGCCGTAGCCGATCAGCATCCACGTCAGTTCCGTGCCCGTGAACGTGAACATCGGGCCCAGCACCGCGTGTTCCTGCACGTACTGGCCGCCGATGATGGCCAGCATCAGCAGCACGAAGCCGATGATGGAAATCTCGCCGATGCGGCCCACGCGGATGAAGCGCGAATACACGCCCATGAACAGGGCGATGGGAATCGTCGCCATCACGGTGAAGCTGCCCCATGGGGAGCCCGTCAGCGCCTTGACGACGATCAATGCCAGCACGGCCAGGATGATGACCATGATCATGAAGCAGCCCAGGAGCGCAATCATGCCGGGAATTTCGCCCAGTTCAGCCTTGATCAGGTCGCCCAGGGAGCGGCCGTCGCGGCGCATGGAAATGAACAGCACGATGAAATCCTGCACGGCGCCGGCAAACACGACGCCCGCCAAGATCCACAGCATGCCGGGCAGATAGCCCATCTGTGCGGCCAGCACGGGGCCGACCAGGGGGCCGGCGCCGGCAATCGCCGCGAAATGGTGGCCGAACAGCACATATTTATTCGTCGGCACGTGGTCGAGGCCATCGTTGTGCTTGAAGGCGGGCGTCATGCGGCGCGCGTCCAGGCCCAGCACCTTGTCGGCGATGAACAGGCTGTAGAAGCGGTAGGCGATCAGGTAGACGCAGACGGCGGCGATGACGATCCAGATCGCGCTGATCGGTTCGCCGCGTTGCAGGGCGACGACGCCCAGGGACCCGGCGCCTGCCAGCGCAAGCGCTGCCCAGCCGAGCTGTTTGAAAATGCGGTTCATGCTTCCTCCAGAGATTGACGGGCGCTGTGCCGTGCGATGATGTGTGCTGCCGAGCCTGGTCGTTGCCAGTTTGGTATGAATTGGTGTATCTGCAGCTTATGGCGAGTATTCAGGAATCGTATAATTGCCGCAAGCGCACGACTACGCAGTAACGCTCAGTATTACTACGCAGGCCGATCGCGCCGCCGCGACGTAAAATCACGCATTCCCACCAGCATCGACGCCGCCGGAGCGCCAGGCCATGAAACTCAGACAGAAAGTCATCTTCCTGGCCCTCACGCCGCTGATCCTCGCCCTGTGCGCCATCGCATTTGCCGTGCGGCACCAGGCCATCACCCTGGCCGAGCAGCAGCGCGCCACCATCCAGCAGGCGTACCTGGCCAGCAAGGAAGCCGAACTCAAGCATTACGTGACCCTGGCCAGCCATTCCATCGCTTCCCTGTACCAGTCGGGGCGCAAGGATGACGCCACGCAAGAGGAAGCCAAGCGCATCCTGTCCGCCCTCAGCTATGGCGACGATGGCTATTTCTTCATCTATGATTTGCAGGGCAAGTCGCTGATGCATCCGCGCCAGCCCGAACTGGTGGGGCAGAATCTGTGGCAGTTGCGCGACGCCGAGGGCAATCTGACCATCCAGCGCCTGATGCAGCGGGCGAAGGGCGGCGGCGGTTTCGAGCGCTACAACTGGATCAAGCCGTCGAGCAACAAGTCCGCGCCCAAGCTCGGCTATGTGATCCTGATGCCGGAATGGGGCTGGATGATGGGCACGGGCATCTACATGGATGACGTGGATCAGGCGCTGGCCAAGGTCGACGCCCAGCAGTCGCGCAATATCCGCTCGACCATGGAATTGATCGCCGCCATCGCCATCCTCGGTTCCCTGCTGGTGGCCGCCTGCGGCCTGGTGCTGAACTTGCGCGAATTGCGCGTGGCCGACGCCAAGCTGAAAGTGCTGGCGCAGCGCGTGGTCGAGTCGCAGGAAGAGGAGCGGGCGCGGCTGTCGCGCGACTTGCATGACGGCATCAGCCAGTGGCTGGTGTCGATCAAACTGCAGATCGAGGCGGGCATCGCGCGCCTGGCCGGCAATGCCGAACAGAAAGACAAGGCGCCCGCCACGTTCGAGCGGGCCGCCGAGCAGCTGAACAAGGTGCTGGGCGAGGTGCGGCGCATTTCGCATAACCTGCGCCCGGCCATCCTCGACGACCTGGGCCTGGCCGCCGCGCTCGACCACCTGGTGCATGAATTTAACGACAGCAGCAGCGCGCAAGCCAGTTTCACGGCCAGCCCGGCGGCGGCGGGCGAGGGCTTGCCCGACATGGTCAATACCGTGTTGTTCCGCATCGCCCAGGAAGCGCTGACCAATTGCGAGCGCCATGCGCACGCCAGCGGCGTGGAAGTGAGCCTGCACGAGGCGGGCAAGGCGGTGGAATTGCGCATCCAGGATAATGGCGGCGGCTTCGATTTCGACGGCATCGCCCTGCATCCGCAGCGCGGCATCGGCTTGCGCAACATGACGGAGCGCATGGAAGCCATCGGCGGCAGCCTGCACATCACCTCGTCTCCGGCCGGCACCCTGGTGCTGGCGCGGCTCGGCCTTCCATCCACACACTAAATAGATACGCAACCATGACCGAGAAGATCAACATCCTGCTGGTGGACGACCACCCCCTCGTGCGCGACGGCTTGCGCGCGCGCCTGGAAGCGGTGGCGCATTTCGACGTGGTGGCCGAGGCGGGCGGCGCCGACGAGGCGTTGAGCCAGGCGCGCGCACACCAGGTGGACCTCGTGTTGATGGATATTAATATGCGCGGCACGAATGGCATCGAGGCGACGGCGCTGTTCAAGCAGGCGTTTCCGCAGATTGCCGTGCTGATCCTGTCCATGCACGACAAGCTCGAATACGTGTCGCAAGCCATCGCCGCCGGCGCGCGCGGCTATGTGCTCAAAGATGCCCCTGGGAAAGATATCGTCTTCGCCATCGAGACGGTGATGTCCGGCGGCATCTATTACAGCGCCGCGCTGGCGCGGCAGCTGTCGCGTCCGCAAGTGCACGATTCCTTCCTCACCACGCGCGAGCAGCAAGTGCTGCAGCATATCGCGGCGGGCCAGTCGAACAAGCAGATCGCCCGCGACCTCGACCTGAGCGTGCGCACGGTGGAGACGCACCGGCTGAACATCAAGCGCAAGCTCGGTATCGAAGGGCAGGCCGAATTGATCAAATATGCGGTCGAGCACGCGCATGGCGGCAGCGCCTGAGCAGGCGTGCGCGGTGCCGTGGTTTTGTCAAACCCGCATGACAGGCGGGTCTCCCGGTGGAATGTTTTTTTTGAATATTTATTGCCAAAATTAAACTGTTTCGTGGGTGAGATTCGGATAGAATGATTCTCGCTGTCGAAATGGCATCCCTGTCGGGCCAGGGTTGCCAATGCTGGTCAGTTTATTTACTATGGCGCCCTACCCACACTGAGATACCGATGTCAGCGTCTGAATCAAACCTGTTTCCGTTGGTGGGATTACAAGCAGTTGCCAATGCTCATAACGAGTGGGTCGCTGTCACCTTGCATGTACCACAGGCCTCGACGGCGCCGCTGCTGGCAGCGCTGGCCGCCGCCGATGCGTATGCCTTCCTTGCGCCGCTCGACTGCATCATTCCTCTGGCCGACCCGCATGACGTGGACGAGGCCGTGCTGGCGCAACTGGCGCCGCAACGCACCATCTTCCGTTTGCCGGCCCATCTTGCCAGCGACAAGCACATCCAGAAAAAATGCCAGCAATGGCGCGATGCCGGCTATCGCCTCATTCTCGATGGCGCCGAAGCCGGTCCCGTGACGGCGGCGCAAGTCGACGCGCGCGCGCTGAGCTTTGACGCGTCCGGCGCCCGTCCGGCCCTGCACCAGTTGCTGCCCCTGGCGGGGCCGCACCTGGCCTACAACATCGCCGACGCGGGGCAGTTTGCCGCCTTGCAAGAACTTGGCGTCAGCTGGTTTGCCGGCGATTACGCGCTGCACCATGCGCGCCAGCAAAGCGAGCCGGAAGACGCCACGTCGCGGCGCCGCCTGCTGGCGCTGCTGGGCTTGCTGGCCCGCGATGCCGATGCGCACGAGCTGGAAGTGCCGCTCAAGCAAGATCCATCGCTCAGCTATCATTTGTTGAAACTGGTCAATTCAGCCGCCTTCGGTTTCACGGCGCCGATTACCAGCTTCAGCCAGGCCATCACTTTGCTGGGCCGGCGCCAGCTGCAGCGCTGGCTGCAACTGCTGCTGTATGCACGGCAACAGGACGATGGCAAGATCCACGCGCTGCTGCCGCTGGCGGCCGTGCGCGCGGCGCAGATGGAAGCGCTGTGCCAGCTGCGCGGCGGCGACCGCGACGCGCAAGACCTGGCCTTCATGGCGGGCGTGTTCTCGCTGCTCGACGTCCTGCTGGGCATGCCGATGGAAGAGATCATCGCCACCCTGAACCTGGCGCCGGAAGTGAGCGTCGCCTTGCTCGAACGCAATGGCGAGCTGGGCACCTTGCTGGCGCTGGTCGAAAGCGCCACGCCGCCGCCCGAGGGCTTGCGCCGCGCCGGCATCGATGGAGAAACCTATTGGCGCAGCCTGCTGCAGGCCTACCAATGGGCCATCCAGGTCAGCCGGAACCTCTAGCATGACCCTGTTTCCGGTGTCGGATTTCCTCGGTGACAGCGCCGCCCTGTGCGACGCCGTCGTGCGTTTGCGCGGCCCCGCGCTGGTCGCTGAGCTGGGCCGCATCGCCAGCGCCGTGATGGCCAGCCCGCACGGCCAGTTCCTGCCTGCTGCCAGCCTGGACGCCGCTGCGCCGCCAGTGCCGTTTCCCCGCGATACGCCCGCCTTGCTGCAGGAAATCAGTTTTGATGGCCACTGTTTCGGTCATTACAGCGTGGCGGGACGCAGCCTGTACAGCGACGCCGACCGCCGCCACCTGGCCAGCCTGGCATCCTTGACGGCGGGCGTCTTGCAAGTGCATTCGCTGGCGCAACGTTCCACGCACGCCTACGCGCAAGTCGAAGCCTTGCTGGCGCAGCAGACGCAAATCCTCGACCAGTTGCACGAATCCGTGCTGACGATGGACTTGACGGGCTACATCACCAGTTGGAACAAGGGCGCCGAGCGCCTGTTCGGCTACACTTCGGTGGAAGCCGTGGGGCGCAACATCCTGTTTCTGTACGACGATGAAGACACGGGTTTCCATGACGCCTTCCTGGAGCAGGGAGGACGCCTGATGGAGGTGCGCCGCCGAAAGAAGTCAGGCGAGATCTTCTGGGCCAGCCTGTCCTTGTCGCCGCTGCAAGACCTGGACGACAAGCCCATCGGACTCATCGCCTACCTGACGGATATCACGGAGCGCAAGCTGGCCGAAGAGCGCTTGCACCACCTGGCGTATTACGACCCGCTGACCAGCCTGCCTAACCGCACCTTGCTGGCCAAGCTGGTCGACCAGGCCCTCTCCGTGGCGCAGCGCAGCAAGATGCTGGGCTGCGTGCTGTTCATCGACCTGAACCGTTTTAAACTGATCAACGACACCCTGGGCCGGCGCATCGGCGACGAATTGCTGCGGCAAGTCTCGCTGCGTTTCCGCCATGCCTTGCGCGACCAGGACCTGGTGGCGCGCCTGGGCGGCGACGAGTTCGCCGTCGGCCTGTTCGACATCGGCCAGCATTTCGAGGCCAGTATGGTGGCGCAAAAGCTGCTGGGCTCGCTGGTGGAACCGTTCCTGATCGAAGGCCACGACCTGCGCGTGGGCGCCAGCATCGGCATCAGCGTGTACCCGCAGGACGGGCAGGATGCGGAAACCCTGCTGCGCCTGGCCGATATCGCCATGTACCGCGCCAAGCAGGACAGCGGCGGCGAAGGGGAAAGCGTGGCTTTCTACAGCCAGGACATGAACCTGGGCATGCAGGCGCGCATGCGCCTGGAAACAGGCTTGCGCCAGGCTTTGTCCGAGCAGCAACTGTTGCTGCACTACCAGCCGAAATACGCGCTGGGCAGCGGCCGCATCATCGGCGCCGAAGCCCTGGTGCGCTGGCACCACCCGCAGCACGGCATGATCCCGCCGGCCGAATTCATCCCCCTGGCCGAATCGACGGGCCTGGTCGTGCAAGTGGGCGAATGGGTGCTGGAAGCAGCCTGCGCCCAGGCGCAGGCGTGGAAACTGGCCGGCCTGCCGCCGATCCGTCTGGCCGTGAACGTTTCCGCCCGCGAATTCACGGCAGCCTTGCCCGCCAGGGTGGCGGCGACCCTGGCCCGCTATGGCCTGGAAGCGGCCTGGCTGGAGCTGGAAATCACGGAAAGCACCCTGATGCACAACATCGAGAGGGTCATCGGCATCATGGACCGCATCACGGCCCTGGGCGTGGCCCTGTCGCTGGACGACTTCGGCACCGGCTATTCAAGCTTGTCATATTTGAAACGTTTCCCCATCGACACCCTGAAGATCGACCGGTCTTTTACCACCGGCATCCCCACCGACGCCAGCGACTGCGCCATCGCCAGCACCATCATCAGCATCGCCCAGCAGCTGCACCACAAGGTGATCGCGGAAGGCGTGGAAACGACGGAACAGCTGGCCTTCCTGAAGAGTTCGGGCTGCGACGAGGTGCAGGGCTACCTGTTCTCGCGCCCATTGCCGGCGGGGGAGTTCGAGAAGGCGCTGCGGGAAAACTGGGGCGTGTAGGCTTTCCGTTGGCGTACCGGCGCCGGTCACTGACCCCAGAGGCCGCTTTGGGGCTTAAATGCGCCCCACCGACTACTCGCCATTGGTAAGCCACGGACCTTTATGTATAATGCTGCCATCTGGAAGCGTGGCCGAGTGGTTGAAGGCACCAGTCTTGAAAACTGGCGACGGGTTAAACTGTTCGTGAGTTCGAATCTCACCGCTTCCGCCAGGAAATAAAGAAACCGCCTTCGGGCGGTTTTTTATTGCCTGGCGGAAACGAGCAGGGCGCCTTCGCGCCCTGCGTGTGAGATTCGAAGGGCTGGGCCTACCGGCCCAGTCCGCCCCGAATCCTCCACCCGCTGCCGCTGCGCGGCAGCCCCGCGCGCCGAGGGCGCGCGTTCGTGGTTCTAACTAGGTCTTCAACTGAGCCAGCTTCTACAGCGCCCCACGCATCAGTCCGTGTCCGAATAGCCGACCTGACCCTCTTGCCTCGACGACCAACTGGCCGCGCACCGCGCACCGCAGCAGCTCATGGGCATCCTGCCGAACAATGCCGGCGGCTTCGGAGCCGTGGATCCGGCCGCGCGCATCTTCCCCCGCAACGAGCTGGTGCCGCTGCAGGCGCAGTTCATGGCGATCAACGAGTGGGCCGGCGTGGAGGTGTTGCGCTTCGCCCCGTATGACCTGGCCACGAGCGGGGAGGGCGCGGCATGAGCGACCACATCGACAACACGGACAAGATCATCTTTGCCGAGGTGGCGCGCTGGCTGGCCGCGGTGCGCCGCCGGCCGGGCTTGGTGGCGCATGGCTGCTGCCACTACTGCGACGAGGCGCTGGCGCCCGCGCTGCTGTTCTGCAATGTGGACTGCCGCGACGACTACGAGAAGGAACAGGCGGCGATGATCCGCGCCGGCCGCGCAGGATGAGCGTCACGCAACGATAGCCGGCAGGGGCGGGCGCGACAGTCCCGCCGCGCCGGAGCGCCCCAGCCACCGCACAAGCCGCCCACGAGGCGGCTTTTTCACGTCCGGACGAATGGAATTGCTATGGAAGTAAGAAAAATCCCCATTTCGGCCCGGCGCGCGCAGTTGTCCCCCCTCCACACCTGCCCGCTAGTTAGGGCTCTTTTGACTCAAATGTGCGCCATGGCCGAAGGCGCATGAGGACTGGCGTGTCGGGGCGAAGAGGGGGAGTGCGATTTGACGCATTTTGACGCACTTTGAGCAGTTTTTCGTGCGGTGCGGCGTTCGAGTAGATATCGGCTTTAACGCGCTGAATCATTGAGCTCCGATTCGCGAGCCAGTTCTATGAGTTTTGAATCGTGCTTATCAGGCATATTTAAAAAGTATGCTATAAATGCAACTTATCGCGTGGCGGCATCCCATACAGGAGCATCATTTGAACAGACCCCTCATCGTCTTGGGCGACAAGACCAGTCACGGCGGCACAGTCATCAGCGCCGATCTCACCGTCGATATCAACGGCAAGTATGTCGCGCGCGTGGGTGACATGACAGTGTGTCCCAAATGTAAGGGGGCTTTCGCCATCAAGTCCGGTCCGAGCGACCTGGTGGATGGCAGCGGCAACGGCTATGCGCGTCACATGGATATGACCGCTTGCGGTGCGAAACTGATTTCCGGCCAAATAACCACGAGCTGGTCGGACGAATCGTCAATGGGCGACCCGGCAGCCGAAGACAAGATCGCAGCTCTGGAGGCCACGCCTCAGATCGCGGCCGTCACATCGTCGGGCATCTGTCTTGATTGCCTGCTCAAGGCTGCCCACGTTGGCAGTCCCGTGGTGATCCGCGAATGACGATGCTTGACGTCAGAATTCGGTGGGAACAGCGACGCGACGCGATGCCCGAGCTACACTTATACGCCTTGGTGGATGGTGCTCAGTACCAAACCCAACGCAACAAGCGGCTACTGGCCGGCACCGGACTTTTTCCCCTATTCAGAGGCACCCCGGACGCTGCGCTCAGGCATGCCGGGCCTTGGCTGGTCGATGTGGCCAGCGTGGCGGAGTCTTTTGTCGAAGAGCTGACTGCGCTTGAGCGCGATACTCCTTCTCTGTCTTGGCTGATCTCGCCACAAGACTTGGATGGACTCGCGCAACTGTTGCAACTGAGGCTGGAGGTGCGCCTGCCGGATGGCCGTAGCGCCTTGCTGCGTTTTTGGGACCCACGCGTCTTGGCCAACCTTGCTCAGACGCTCGATGCCGGGCAGCGGGAGGAATTTTTCAGCCATATTTACGAGTGGCACCTGCTGCACAACGGGCAGCGTGTTTGGGTCGGGAGGCAACATGCTGACGCTCACTGAGGAACAGTGGCAGGCCCTGCAGCAAGGCGAAGCCCGCCAGTTCGTCTCAATGGTATGCGATGAGTTCCTTGCTAACCGGCCTGACATGCTTGTACAGCCCGGCCGGGAGGCCGTTCTGGCACGTATGCAGAATGCGCATGACTATGCTGCCCGTGTGGGTTTCACCAGTACGCCGCACATTATGCGATTGATGTACCTGTCTGCTGATGCCGTACGTATTCATGATGATCCGTTGGTCAATGGCTATCTATGTAAACGCGGCGCGACTCCGGAGCAGCGCCTAGATGAAATCGATGCAATCATGCGCAACAAATTACAGGGAATGAACTGATGCCAGCAATTTTCATTCCTGTCGTCATTCCTGTCGTTGAGGCCGTTGCAGTGCGTGTACTGGCTGCACTCGGTGTCGGCCTCGCCGCCGGCGCTGCGGGCGAAGCGGCGCTTGAGCAGGCACGCAAACGCCAGGAAGAGGCCGATAAGGCTAAATCAGGCGCGATTGCGCGCACGGAGGCCACAACGAAAGAAAAAGAAAAGTGCAAAGAGTGCCCGCCGGACCGTGGTGCTCTTATGCCTGTCAATCACCACATGTCGCAAAACTCGATGGAGTATCAGGCCAGAATAACGGGATTTCCTACAGGCATGGAATGGTTATTTGAAGGAAAAGACTTCGACGGCTTTAAATCTGGCATGTGCTTGTTGCAAGAGGCAAAAGCAGAATACGATCAGTTTTTTAATAGAGAAGGTGAGTTTCTATACCCCTTTCAAGAAAAAATTTTCGTTGACATGGGGAAACAGGCCCTGGCCCAATCAATAATCGTAGGCAGAAACAAACCGGCCGCATTAACGTATTACTTCCAAACCGCGATGGCTTGCAGATATATGAAGCCAAAGTTACTCAGTTTGGGAATATCCGTCCTTCACATTCCATAATATTATGACCATAATAAAAGCCGCATTCAAAAAACTGACACCCGGCACATCGTTAGCCTTCCGGTCCAATGTCGAACAGATTGGGCCTATCGTCCGATTTCTGCAAAAAACTGATCCCCTGGGAAAACAGTGGTTCCTGATGGGGGATACCGAAGAGGAGTCGCTTCGATACCCAGCTTTCGACGCCCTGGGAGAACTCACCCCTGCAGCCGAGGCGGTACTCGAAACAGAGTTTAAAGGCGACAATATTCGTTATTTTGCTGCATGGAATGGAGAACTTAAGCAAGGCGATGGAGCGACTATTACTTTTCAGTTTCACGATGAGGACTGGCCTGCCTGGAGCCTTGAGATTAATTATCAAGGCGAAGGTATTCAACGTCTTGGGGGGCTTGATGGCGTGATAGAGCTTCTCTCAATGATTGCCGGTAGTCTTCAACCTAGCATCATCAATGTCGCACGCTATCAGTATTTTGAGAAGCAGGTATTCCAGGATCGGCCTGGCGTAGGCTGGATGCTCTACCTTCCGCGCGTGCTGGCGGTCCAGCAAGTGCCAGAGGCCCGCGCGCTTGTGCCTGTGATGATCACGGACGAGAAGGATAACGATAAACAAATCGGCACCATCATTGTCAGTGTCACCGACGTGCCGTTCTCGGACGAGAACCCTGAGCACGTCAAGATAGCCAACGCCATCGAAATCCGTTTGGTCGATCAAGACTTACTACCTCCTTTCGCGGACCACTAAGCGCTGGCTGTACAGACCACACTTGCACAAAAAAACGTTTCCGCATCGTCCGTGTGGGGCGGTGAAAACAGTGCGTTGCAAGGTGGTGGAAAAACATTGCGTGCGGAACAAAATTACGCGTAAGCATTTGAACTGTATGAAGTATTTTGAAGACTTGAAAACTGGCGACGGGTTAAACTGTTCCTGAGTTCGAATCTCACCGCTTCCGCCAGGAAATAAAGAAACCGCCTTCGGGCGGTTTTTTATTGTCTAGCGGAAACGAGCAGGGCGGCGCCCTGCGTGTGAGATTCAAAGGGCTGGGCCTACCTGCCCAGCCCGCCCCGAATCCCCCTATTTTTGTGACTCTAATGCACGCTCTTCATCAACACCAGCACAATGAACACGCAAAACACGATGTTGGCCACCACCAGCAGCATGCAAGTGCGCCACAGCGCGCCCCATTTGCCCAGGTTGTAGGTGCCGCGTAGCTGCAGAAACATGTGCAGGGGCGGCGCCACGCACACCAGCAATCCGATCAGCCAGCCCTGGTTGAGTATCGATAGCGGTATCAGCACGGTCAGCAGCAAGGACATGAAGCACAGCGAGTACAGCACGAACACCGCATGCTCGTACATGGTCACGCCAGGCTTCCAGAAAAACATCAGCCACATGAAGGGCAGCGAGATCGGGATCAGCAGGAACGAGAACTTGTAGATCGTGTTTTTGAGCTTGTAAAACGCCAACTCGGGATTCTCTGCGGCGTGATGAAAGCTTTTTTCCAGCTCAGGAAAAGTGGCGTCGGGATTGGGCGGGCTGGACGCGATCCTGGAGACAGTCTTGTCGAACCAACCGGGCCCTCTCAGCTCAACTGCCTCCTCACTGTTCACTTTTTCGGGTGATGCGACGTACAGCAGGCGTTGCTCGGCTTCGTGTTGCAGCTTGCGCGAAACGGCCAGCGCCTTCTCGACACCGGCGACCCCGGTATTGGCCTTGCGGGCCTCCTCCAGCGCCTGCTCATTGCGCTCGACCCGGAGCTTGGCGGACGCGGCGTGGTTGGTCAGCGAGGCGATATTGGCGTCGCGGCTGAGAAGCTGGCCGCTGCCGAACGAGGTGACGAAGAAGGTCAGGAAGACCATGAACAGGAACAGCGCCAGCGGCGAAACATAGTTCTTGCGCTGGCCGTCGATGTAGCGGCGCGTCAGGCGGCCCGGAAAGGCCACCAGCAGCGGGAGCGTCTTCCAAGCCTTGGCGTCGAAGTGCAGGATGCCGTGCACGACTTCTTCGGCCAGGTGCAGCAGCGAATGGTGGATGTGGGCCGGCTGGCCGCAGGCCTGGCAAAACGCGCCGCCCAGCGGCGCCTGGCAGTTGGCGCAGTTCGCCAAGTGCGCGGCACTGGCCGGCTGCGGCGTTTGATCGCCCGCGATCTCGCTGGCCGTCACATCTGCCATCGTCAGGGCGCCGGCCGCTTTCTGCTCACTCATCGTGCATCTCCCACCAGGAAAATGGCTGATTGTGCAACAAGGAGCCTGTATGTTCAAGTAAATACTGGCAAAAACGGCTATCCGTTCGACCAGCCCGGTGCGTGCTAAAAAAACGACGTTTTTCTTCCGCTTGTCCGCCGAAAACGCAGTTCGTCGCAAGCCGCTGGTTCTTTGCCGTCATCCTCTTTATCTTCCTTACTGAGCTGGCGCGAACGGTCGCGCTGCCGAGCCACTTTCAACGGGATATCCATATGTCGAAACTTTACTCGCGTCGCCTCGCCTCACCGCTGCTGCTGACATTGCTTTTGGTGCTGCAAGCTCCCGCCAGCCACGCTGACTCCGCCTCCACCGCCGCTCCTGCAAGCGTCACTGGGGCCAGCGAAGAAGTGGCGCTGGCCGCACGTATCGACAGCGAGATCGCGCCCCTGTTCAAGGCAAACGAGCCTGGCGCCACCGTCATTGTCACGCAGGCTGGCCTTACCGTGTTTCGCAAGGCGTATGGCATGGCCGACGTGGCCAAGGGCCTGCCCATGACCCCGGACACGGTGATGCGCATCGCCTCTATCAGCAAACAGTTCACCGCCACCGGCATCCTGATGCTGGCGGATGAAGGCAAGCTGGCTTTGGGCGACGACATCCGGAAGTTCCTTCCCGACTACCCCAGCGGAGGCAAGCGCATTACGATCGAGCATCTGCTGACGCATACCTCGGGCATCGCAAACTTTACCAACAAGCCGGCCTTTGAGGCGGGAATGAATACGGATCTGACGGTGGGTCAGATGATCGACAGCTTCAAGAACGATGCGCTCCAGTTCGAGCCAGGCACGCGCTATTCGTACAGTAATTCGGGTTACTTCTTGCTGGGTGCAATTATTGAGAAGGTATCAGGCCTGTCGTATGCCAAATTCGTCGAGCAGCGCATCTTCGTGCCGCTCGGTATGCTCGACAGCGCGTACGAAGGCCATGAGCGTGGCAGTGCGATGCGCGCCAGGGGCTATACGCGCAGCAGTGCCGGCTCCGCCTTCGAACCAGGTAAGGCGGTCAGCATGACGCTGCCGTATGCGGCCGGAGCGCTCGTGTCCACGGTGGACGACCTGGCGCGCTGGGATGCCGCCGTCAGCGCCGGCACACTGCTTAAGCCTTCCAGCCAGCAGAAAGCGTTTACCGCCCATGTCCTGGCCGACGGCAAAAGTGTTCCCTATGGCTACGGATGGAGCGTGCGCAAGATGCGCGGCATGCCAATGCAGTCACATGGCGGCGGCATTCCCGGCTTTTCCACCTACGCTTTGCGTCTGCCCGAGAAACAGCTGTATGTGGCGGTGCTGACCAATGCTGACAGGGGCCTCCCGGGGGCCGAAATGATTGCGGTGAAGGCGGCGACTATTGCAGTTGGCAATGGTTTTCCTGAGTAATTCGAGGGGGATGCACACGTGCCGCCAACCGGCGCTGCAGAGGCAGGCGGTCACCCGGTGTCAGCAATCCTTCTGCCACCGCCGCCTGCAACGCCTCCGCAAGCCGCAACAAACGCGGCCCTTTATTCCCGGCCAGGCGCGGCAAGCAGATGGTCAGGTTTCAATCTTGTATGGTTTGCAACTGGGACATTTTGTCTCAATGTATGGATATTGTTTTAAAGTAGTATGTGTCAGAACCTGCAGCAACACCATCCTTGCATGGCCGTCGCTGACGTTTTCACCTCGCTCATCCGCATTCGGCAAATCACGGCGCTCGGTGCTCTTGATATTTCATAGCTGGCTATAATGAAAGAGTCGCGCAGGATGCCCTGGGGGATGGTTTGAACCGTAGTTGCGGAAGCGGCGTTTTGGGGATGTGCTCCTCACGATAGACAGTATCAAGTAATAACACCTGGAAATACTCAAAATGATGGATTGGACCCCTATAGTCTTCGTTACGTTCAAGGCTCTCGTGCTTTGCACGGGCATGTTCTTCGCCATCAAGTGGCATTACGATCAAGGGAAGAAGGGGAAAGAGCAAGAGGCGCGCGCGGTGCTGCGCGCGGGCGGCAAGGTGGCCGCACTCTTCGTGCTCACGCTCCTGGGCCTGGGGCTCGTCACCTTTTTCGTCGTCAAGATGGTCGGTCTGGAGATGATCTGGCCCTGATGGCCAAGAATAGTCTGCCGGTATCCGGTGATGCGGCAGCAATGCCCCGCTGCGCGGCAGCCCCGCGCGCGGTGTTTTCTGAATCATGTGTGCCTTGTCTGTTTGGAAATACTGTGTAAAAATACAGTGTCAACTTTCAAAAAGGACTCCTCATGATCAAAGGCAGTTGCTGCTGTGGCTCGGTAAAGTTTGAATTGGCATCCCCCCCGGGCATGATGGGCATGTGCCACTGTTCCCGTTGTCGGAAGGCCGGAGCGAGCGCCTTGGCCTTTGTTGATAAAAATTCATTTACCTTGCTGGCGGGACGGGAATTCATTCAACGCTATGAGCCGGAACCTCCGTTTACATATGCAAGAACTTTTTGCAAAAAATGCGGAACTTCTTTAGGGGAAATTGGCTCAGAGAATGATTCATTTCCCATCTCAGTCAATTGCCTGGATGATGACCCTGAGGCAAGAATACAATTCCATGTGCATGTTGGCTCCAAGCCTGCATGGTATGAGATTTGTGATAGTGCAAAACAGTTTCAAGAAAGTCCGACATAATAAGAAAAGCCAGTCATTTGACTGGCTTTTTTATCGCATGTTGTCAGGTCCGGTGCGGGAGGATTGCTTTTATTCGCCCATGGCCCTGTTGCCTTGATATCTATTTCGTGGCTTGCTTTTCAATTGAGCCGGCATCCACGACGTCCAACGCCTTTGTCCATGCGCCAATGGCGGAACTGGCCTTTGCGCCCATTCGATCTTGGCTTCCCAAGCGATCATTTATGCGCGATGCCCCCTTTAACGGCTAACTGGCACAAACACTTCCCATTTATGCTGTATCGCGGGATTGACGGTCTTGGCGCAACTCACGGCAACATTCGGCCCAGACAGGCCGTGGCTTTGCGGAACCCATTTCACGCTCAAAGCTGCCGCGCATTTTGTCACCAGAATCTTCCGGTTCGGCTCCAGGACTTGCCAACTTGTTCCCTTTTTGGAGTTTTCTGCTGCAATGAACTGTACTGCGGCCTCCCTGATTTCAAACAAACCATGGATGTCGCCGCGTGTCCGGTCTTCGTCAAGCGTGGCCGCGAGTGTCGATGAGACGCCAGCAACAAGAAAAACGGCGACGACCAAGGAAGCGTACATGCATCTATTCAAACGTAACGGTGCCAACATATTTACAATCCTTGCCAAGTCTGTTCGATATCAGATAGAGATATGAAAGGTTTTGCATTCTACAGTCTGCAATCCCGGATCCGCCGTTTTTGTTCTCCGTTGGCGAGTACGTACTTTTCGTGGCACGATGATAAGTTCATCGGCTTTTCATTCAACTGACTGAACGCACATGGCTTTTACTTTTCACCCGTTTTCCGATATTCCCCACGAAGAATGGCTCCTTCTGTTGAATCACCCGGACGTCATCCGCCATATGCCACTGGCCACCGAACGTTGGACGGATGGCGCTATTGCGGAATGGGCGAAAGGCAAGGACGCGCAGTGGCAAGCGAATGGCTATGGACCGAGGGCTATCCGGGTGGATGGCGCGTTTGCCGGCTGGGGCGGTTTTCAGAATGAAGGGGACGAAGCAGACCTGGCACTGGTATTGCTCCCCGGGTTCTGGGGACATGGGCCGGCGCTGGCGCGCCATTTCATGCACCGCCGGCTGGAACTGGGCATTGGCCCGGTCAGCATCCTGCTGCCGCCCAGCCGCACTCGCGTCAAGGGGCTGGCAAGAATCGGCTTCCTGTTTGATCGCGAGGTGGAGTATGAAGGCCAACGCTTTTTGAAGTTCCGGACATCGGAATGAGCGTCACAGGCGCGGTGGGGACGGGAACAGCCTTTCTCTCCCGCAACTGGCATACTATTCAATGCATATGCGAATCTGAGTAAAGTTTGCAGAAACAAGCTATTCCCATGCGCGATCACTTTCCACTTTTGAATCCATGAAAAACAGCACTGTCGAATATCGCCATAACTTCCCCCTCGATCCGCTCGATGTCGTCCGTGTCTTCGATCAATCCGGCATCAAGCGCCCGACCGCCAATCTCCCGAGAATCGCGCGCATGTTCGCCGCACCTTGTCTCTCGCTGTCGGCCTGGGTGGATAATGAGCTGGTGGGGCTGGCCCGCTCGCTGACCGATTATGCGTATTGCTGCTATCTGTCGGACCTGGCCGTCGACCAGCGGTACCAGGGCCTGGGTATCGGCAAGGAACTTGTCAAGCGCACCCAGGCCATCATCGGCGACGACGTGTCTTTGATACTGCTCTCCGCCCCGGACGCCATGTCCTACTATCCGACGCTCGGTTTCGAGCCTGCCGGCAACGCTTACGTCATCCGGCGCAAACATTGAGCGACTGTTTTTAACAATTCCCGCAGCTGATGAAACCCGTCTATACCCTCGCTGAAGCCCTGGCAAAAGATCCCGGCCGCGTCGCCAAAACCCAGGCCCTCACCCTCGACAGTGCCAGGCCCCACATGGGCCTGAAAGGCAGGCATGGCTTGTTCGCTTCCGTAGCCTGGTGGGAAAGCATCGAGGCCCAGCGCCTCCCGACGCAAACCTTGACGGGCATCATCGAACGAACGTATTTCGCGGGCCAGGACAGCCGCCGTGGCGATCAGGTCAACAGCTTCACCTTGCGCCTGGCGAATGGCTCGACAGTGGACGAAAGCATCTACATAAACCACAAGCAAGACATCAGGCTGTTCGTGCCTGGCGCCATGGTGACGATGGTCTACGCGCAAGATGAGCTGAAGGCACAGCCTGCCGCCGACGGCGGCGTCAATGTGGCGCGTATCGTGCTGGAAGTGGCCATATCCGTCAGAAACGATAAAGAGTAGGGGACGGCGCCATGCCGATGCTCCACGATCTGCACAAGCTTGATATTGGACAAGTTTCTAGCTGAAATTGGTTTGACCTCCCCCCGCGCCAGGTCTAGAGTCGACAAGAACCCTCAACGGACCACGATCGCCTCCCATGGCCAAGCCCTTTCCCTTAAACCCGAAGAACCCCGAACGCATCTGCTGGGGTTGCGACAAGTATTGTCCGCCGGATGCCATGCGCTGCGGCAATGGTTCCGAACGCACGCAGCATCCGATCGAGCTGTTTGGCGAAGGCTGGAATGACTGGGGGCTGGCGGCGGCCGACAAGGCCGACAAGGACGAGAACCCGCCTTGACGGCAAGCGCAGCACGCGGCGCGCCGCTACAATCTCTTCATCGCGTCCGCGCTGAGGAGCCTCCATGCAAGAAACCCTGTCCCGCTGGCTGGCAAGCAGCGCCGGCGATGTCCAGTTCGTCGAGCACCCGCTGCGCAACACGGCCACGGTGGCGCTGTCGCATGCCACCCTGGTCCGTTTTCTCGCGCAGACGGGACACGTGCCGCGCATCATGAGTGTCCCTGCGGCTCCCTGATGCTCAATGCCCGGCCACGGGCGCGCCGCCGCTGCGCCGTCCCGGCCGGAAACCATGCGCGCGGGCCGACCAGGCGATGGCAAAGGCCAGCACCAGCAAGCTGACCATGGCCCATGGGAAGGCGCCCGCGCCCCAGGTTTCCAGCAAGGCGCCGCCTGCCACGCCCGCTGCCGCGATGGCCCCATTCCACGCCACCACATTCATCGACAAGGCCACGTCGGCGCCGCTGCCGGCCGTGTCGGCCAGCGCCGTCTGCAACAGCGTTGCCGCGCCGCCAAAGGACAAGCCCCAGACGGCCATGCCCAGGTAAATGACAATGGGAAACTGTGACGCGATGCCCAGCACGAGGGCCGTCGCGGCGAACACGGCCAGGCTGACCAGCACGGTGGCGCGCAGGTGGCGCTCGACCAGCTTGCCCGTGATCCAGATGCCGGCCATGGCGGCGACGCCGAAGACGAGCAAGACCAAGTCGACCCGCTCCGTCAAGCCGGCCGGCGCCACGAACGGGGCGATGTAGGTGTAGAGGATATTGTGCGCCAGCATCCAGGCGATGACGACGGCCAGCACGGAGCGCACGCCCGGCGTCGTGAAGACGCGGCGCAGGGGCAGGCGTTCATGGACGGACTGGCCCGGATAGTCCGGCACCTTCGCCAGCACCCAGGCGATCAGGATCAATGTCAGGGCGGAAATGATCCAGAATGCGGCGCGCCAGCCGACGAGCGAACCGAGCAAGGTGCCCAGCGGCACGCCCAGGGACAGGGCGACGGGTGCGCCCACCATGGCCAGCGCCAGGGCGCGGCCTTGCTGATGCGGCGCCACCATGCGCCGTGCGTAGCCTGCCAGCAAGCTCCACGCCAGTCCGGCCGCCATGCCGGCAAAGAAGCGGGCCGCCAGGGTCAGCCAGTAGTGGGACGACAGCGCCGTGACGGTATTGAACACGAGAAAACCGATGATGGTCAGCAGCAGCACATTGCGGCGGCGCCAGCCGCGCGTGGCGATGGTGAGCGGAATGGCCGCCAGCAGGGAGCCCAGCGCATAGGCCGTGACCATTTGCCCGGCCAGCGCGGCGCTGATGCCGAGTCCTGCGCTGATCTGTGGCAACAAGCCGGCGGGCAAGGTTTCCGTGACGATGCAGATAAACCCCGTCATGGCCAGGGCCAGCAGGCCGGCGACGGGGAGGCGGTCGGTCAGCGCAGGGCTGGCTCCGGTGGTGATAGTGGCGTGATTCACGGCAAACATCCTTGTCAAGTGATCAGGCGCAGGAGTGCCCCTGACCGTCGTTGCGGTACATATGTATCGATCGGTACAAATATAGGCGATGGCGCGCCGCGTTGTCAATGACTTCTGTATCGAGTAGTATGTAAGTAGCATACGGGTAGATGAAAAGGAACGATGGATGGCGCAAATGGGACGGCCGCGCATGTTCGATCGGCAAGCGGCGGTCGAGCAGGCCATGTTTTTATTCTGGCAACAGGGATATGCATCGACGTCCTTGAGTCAGCTCAAGGCGAGCCTGGGCGGCGGTATTTCCGCGCCCAGCTTTTATGCGGCGTTCGGCTCGAAGGAAGCGTTGTTCCGCGAAGCGGCGCAATGCTATCTGGACACGTTTGCACGCGTGACGGAATGCCTGTGGGACGACGGCCTGGCGCCGCGCGCAGCCATCGAGCTGGCCTTGCGCCAGTCGGCCAGCATGCAGTCCGATGCGGGCCACCCGCCCGGCTGCATGGTGGCGCTCGGTTGCATGAGCGCGCCGACGGCCGAGCATGCGGCTGTGGCCGCGCCCCTCACGCAATCGCGCGCCCGCACGCGTGCCGGCTTCGTGCGCTGCGTCGAACGGGGCATGGCCAGCGGTGAATTGCCTGGTGATATGGATGCCGTAGCGCTGGCGTCCGTCTTCGACAGTTTTTTGTCGGGCGTGGCTATCCAGACCCGCGATGGCGTGGGCTACTCCGTGCTGGACGGCGCCATCACGCAGATTCTGCGCGTGTGGGATGCCAGCCGCGTGCCAGGCTAGACGCTAGGCCGTAAAGCGAAACTCCAGCACGTCGTCGCCATATTTGTCCGTCTCGCCCGTCGAGGTCCAGCCCAGGTAGCGGTAAAAGCCGTACGAACGCGAAGCGGGGTCGTCGGAGCAGCCGAGGAACAGCCGTTGATGACCGTGCGCGCGCAGTTCCGTCATCACCAGTTCCAGCAAGGTCTTGCCGATACCGAGCCCCTCGAATTCCGGCAGCAGCGCCAGGACGATGATTTCGCCCGTGTCACGCTCGCCAAAGCAGTAGCCGGCCAGCTGGTCGTCATGATGGCAGACGTGGCCAGGCAGGCTGCCCGAACGCATCATTTCCGCCCAGGTGTCGGCCGTGATGCCCACTTCCGCCAGGCGTTCCGCGGACACGGCGTTTTGCCGCGTCCTGCCCCGCAAGTCGATAAAGGCCGGAGTGTCTTCCGCCTTGGCGGGATGGAAGGTAATGGAAGCTGGATGTGTCGTCATGTCATTACTCGCTGGTGTCGTGTCTGTGGCGAAAATGAGGCTGGATAAACCTCATTCCCAGGGTTTGCGCATGGTTTGCGCATGGCGCTGCCAGTCAAAGATTTTGCTATTCTCGATTGCCTGCTGGCCGGGATTGCCGCTATCGATGATTTCATCCTTGACGATAATCAAATCGGTTTTGTCATTCAAGCGGTATTCCCGATAGCGTTCGCAATCCTGTTCGCGCCGGGCGATGGTAATTAATTTGCTGGCTTGCCACGCATAGCTGTCTTCATAAAAGCATTGCGCCGCGCAGCCGCAATTGGGAATGCCCCCTTCGATTCTTTGCTCGGCCATGTTGATGTTCAGATTCGGAATGGCTGACAAGGGTTGATTGAAACGGTATTGCTGCGCTGGCGCATCCCATAACCATACATCGGAACAGCGGATGCGTCCCTGGCTATCCGTGTATCCGGTGACCCACAGGTCGGCATGGCCGTCGAAATTCATGTCCAGCAGCAGCGCGTGCAAATTGCCCGTGCCGCTGCTGCTGCAACTGCCATTCATCCACTGCTTTCCGATTTTCAGCCGATACGTCTGTTTTTCATCGTGATTCGCATAGCGGATATCGGCGGCTTGCCGCACTTTGCCTGTCGCGGCTTTATCCAGATGCAAGGTGCCAGCATAGACCGAGGTGGAAATCAGGGATAAAAGCAGAGCGATCAGTTTCATGGCGATATTTATGGGCTGGCACGAGTGCACAATGCGTGGATTACATCAGGCGGAGAATGATCATACTGCATGAATCCGGCAATGCGCCACACGATTCCTATCGTGCATTCTGCGCGGAACAGTGCTGTGTACAATGCCAAAAAATCCCCGAATAAGGAATCTTTATGAGCTCCTCTCCTGAATCTTTGAATGAAGCGGGCATTCTCGCTTATAACGACGGTCATTATGCCGAGGCCTTCAAGCAATTCGATGCGGCGGCGCGCACGGGCGATCCGGCTGGCCAGCATTTATTGGCCAGCCTGTATTACCAGGGCCATGGCGTGACGCAGGATTTGCCGAAAGCGGTGGAATTGTTCACGGCGGCCGCGCAAGCGGGTTTCCCGCCATCGCTGGCGAATCTGGCCCTGATGTATGCGGGCGGCGATGGCGTCGCGCAAGACATGGCGCAATCGCTCGCGTATGGCCGCCAGGCGGCCGAGGCGGGCGATGGCCAGTCGCAATTCAACCTGGCGCAGGCTTACCGCAAGGGAATTGATGTACCGCAAGACTATGCCGAGGCGGCGTTCTGGTACAAGCAGGCGGCCGAAGCCGGTTCCCTGTCGGCGCAGAATGAATACGGCTTGCTGTACGCGCAGGGGCAGGGCGTGGAACTCGATTACGTGCAGGCGTATGCGTGGATCGCCATGCCGGCCGAGGCGGGCAGCGCGCAATCGATCAAGAACCGCGACCAGTTGCTGGAAATTCTCACGCCGTCACAGCAGCAGGCGGCGCGCGCGCTGGCCGCGGAGTATGCGGCGCAGTATGGCGTCAATCCCCACTGAGCGACGATTTTGCCGGCAGCTTGGTCAGCACGCCGGCCGCGTCGAGTTCATAGCTGTCGAAGTCGCGCGCGAGGAATAGTTCGCCCGAGTAATGCAGCCGCGCTTCCGTTTCCAGCTCGGCCATGCCTTCCGCATGGTGATAGCGGGCGCTGAAGTGGGTGAGGATCAGGTTCGGCAAGCGGACCGCTTCGGCGAACTGCGCCACGCGCTGCACGGAACTGTGCGTGGGGCCGGGCCCCACTTTCTGCAGCATGGCTTCCGTGTAGGTGGCTTCATGCACGAGCAGTTGCGCATCCGCGCAAGCGTCGGCCAGCAAGGCTGGCGTGTCGTTGTCGCCGCCGACCACCACCGTGGCGCGCTGCGTTTCCGTCTGGCGGAAAGCGGCGGCGCGCAAGACCGTGCCATCGTCGAGCAGCGCATCCTGGCCAGCCTGCAAGAGTCCCCAGGCGGGACCGGGCGGCACACCGGCCGCCTGCAGGGCGGCCTTGTCCAGCTTCCACCTGCTCGTTTCCAGCGCGAAACGATAACCGACGCTCGGTGCGCGGTGCGACAGCGCGTGGCGCGAGACGGTCAAGCCCGCTTCCTCGTACACCACTGGCGCGCTGTCCACGTCGATGTGGATCAGCGGATACGTCAGGAACAGTTCCGTGTGCAGCAGGGTGGCGTCGATCCAGGCCTTGATGGCGGCCGGGGCGATCAGCAGCAAGGGCTTCTTGCGCCCCGTCATCGAGGCGCTGGCCAGCAAGCCCGGCAGTCCATAGCTGTGGTCGCCGTGCACGTGGGTGATGCAGATGCCCACCAGGTCGTGCACGGACAGGGGCAGGCGCTGCAGCCGGTGCTGCGTGGCTTCGCCGCAATCGATCATCCACCAGTCGCGGTTGTGCGTCGTTTGCAGGGCCAGCGACGTGACGTTGCGGTAGCGCGTGGGCACGCCGGAAGACGTGCCGAGAAAAGTCAGTTTGAACATGGGCGCATTATGCGGCAAGCCAACGCCGTTGCCAACGCGCCAGTCTTCAGCTTGCCAATGGCGCGCGCAATTTGTCCTTGTAGATGCGCCCGTTCTTCATGATCAGCAGCAGGTTTTCTTCCGGCTGGGCAAGGAAATCGAGGTTTTTCGCAGGGTCGCCATCGGCCACCAGCAAGTCGGCCAGCGCGCCCGCGGCCAGCTTGCCCAAGGTGCCCGGGTAGGGCGAGCGCTGCCCGGACAGGGCTAGCAGTTCGCCATTTTGCCCCGTCGCCTGCGCCAGCAAGGTCAATGGATCGTAAAAGCGCGTGAGTTTCGCCAGCTGGCGGCCTTGCGTGGGCGTGTTTTTCGCGTTGAACAGGATATCCGTGCCCCAGCCCGTCTTGATGCCGTACTTTTGCGCCAGCGCATACGCCCTCACCGTGCCTTCGGATACGATCCTCTGGCTGGCCTTGCGCGCCGCATCGGGATACACGTTCGCATCCGCGTCTTGCAGGAACGGTTGCAGGCTCCACCACGTGCCCGTGTCGCGCATCAGGCGCGCGGAGTCGTCGTCCGCCAGTTGGCCATGCTCGATGCTGCGCACGCCGGCGCGGATGGCCCGCTGTATGCCTTTCGGCGTGTAGACGTGGGTCATCACATACGTGCCCCAGTCGGCCGCCGCTTCCACGCCGGCGCGCAGTTCGCGCTCCGAATACTGCGTGCTGTCGAGCGGGTCGTACATGGAGGCGACGCCGCCGCCCGCCATCATCTTGATCTGCGTCGCGCCCAGCATCAGCTGCTCGCGCACGCGACGCAGCACTTCCGCTTCGCCATCGGCGATCATGGCCATGCCTGCCGTTTCCGCCATGCCCAGCGGCGCATTCGCCGCACGGGGGATGTCGGAGCGCAAACGGAAGTCGCCATGGCCCGACGTTTGCGAAATCATGGCGCCCGACGGAAAGATGCGCGGGCCATCGACGATGCCTTCATCGATGGCGCGCTGCAATGCAAACGCGGGGCCGCCCGGATCGCGCACGGACGTAAAGCCCCGCAGCAAGGTGCGCTGCGCTTCCTGCGCCGCCACCAGGTACAGATAGCCGATATCGGACGTCATGGCCGTCACCTGGTTGATGGCGGCCAGCATGGTGTGCCAGTGGGCGTCGATCAGGCCCGGCATCACCAGCTTGCCCTGGCAATCGATCACTTGCGCGCCGTCCACCTTTTCGCCGGCCGGCAACAGGGCGGTAATGGTCGGGCCCGTCACCAGCACGTGGATGCCGGAACGGGGCGCCTTGCCCGTGCCGTCGAACAGGCGCAGATTGGTCAGCAGCAGGGGGCGCTGGGGCGTTTGCGGCTGCTGGGCGATGGCGTTGCTGGTGGACAATCCGATGAAGGGCGCCAGCATGGCGGCCGCGCCGCCGAGAAATTGCCGGCGCCGCATGTCCGCCATCACCCGCTGGTGCAGGATGGTGAAGACGGTGCCGCCGCAGTCGCAGGCGCGCGGCTTCAAGCCGCCCGTTTGCCACGTATCCATCAGATGCTGCTCCTGTGCCAGGGCCATTGCGGTCATCCTTTCATCGCTGCCGCGTCGTGTGCCGGCACGCGGACAAAGTTAATTAATGGAAACAATGACCATTGAAAGCCCGCAGCGATGGCAAGTCAAGCGTGCACTTGCTTTACAGCAAAGAATGCAGCATTTGCCGTTCAAGGTGCATGCTAAGGTGCATGCTGGCCGCAATCTTCCCCGTCGCCGGCCGTGTAATCGACAAAGCCGTCGCGGCGGCAAAAGCTGGCCAGCTGCATGCCGGCCTGGCGCGCGATGCGGATGGCCAGCGAGGTGGGCGCCGAGATGGTGGCGACGAGCCCGATATGCATGCGCGCCGACTTGCGCACCAGTTCATAGCTGGCGCGGCTGGACAGGAAGACGAAGCCGTCGTGCATGGCGATGCGGTGCAGCGCCAGGTAGCCGATCAGTTTATCCAGGCCGTTATGCCGGCCCACGTCCTCGAACACTTTCACGATGGCGCCCTCGGCCGTGCACCAGGCGGCCGCATGCACGCCGCCCGTCTTGTGCATCAGCTCCTGGTAAGGCAGCAGTTCGCGCGCGGCGCGGCCGAGGATGGCGCTGCTGGCCACCAGCGGCGGCAGGGGGCGCGTGATCTTTTCCGGCACCAGGTCCAGCAGGGCCAGGCTTTCGATGCCGCACACGCCGCAGCCCGTGCGCCCGGACAACGCGCGGCGGCGGCCCTTGAGCTTGATCAAATCCGGCTGCGCGATGGTCAGCCGCACTTCCGCGCTATCCTCGCCGCAGCACACGTCGAGGTCGTAGATGTCGCGCACGCTGCCGACGATGCCTTCGGTCAAGGTAAAGCCGACGGCGAATTCCTCGAGGTCGCGCGGCGTGGCCATCATCACGGCGTGGGCGATGCCGTTGTAGACGAGGGCCACGGGATACTCCTCGGCCACCATGTCGCGGCCCGCCGTGGCCACGCCCCCCTGGTGGCGCACCATGGGAACGTCCAGGTAGCCGTCGCGCTCGATGGTGGTGATGTCGCATTCCATGATATGTATCCTCCAGTTAATCGATCTGATAGCGCGGGCAGGGCCGTATCGAGGGCGGCAGCGGGTCGCCATGCAATTCCAGCAGCGAGCGTTCCGTTTCCCGCGTCATGGCGTTCAGGGCCAGGCAGTTGGGCGCCAGGCCGAACGGTTCGGCGATCTGCTGCGCGATGGCTTCCAGCGCAAACAGGGTGTAGGCGACGAAGACGGAAATGAGGGGCGTGGCCACGCCGATGGCGTCCACCAGGCCCAGCGGCAACAGGAAGCAGTACATGTAGACGGTGCGGTGCACCAGCACGCCGTACGGATACGGGATCGGCGTGTTCTTGATGCGCTCGCAGCCGGCAACGGTGGCGGCCAGGTCGTTGAGCTGGGTGTCGAGCATCCACAGCAGCTGCGTCTGGCCCGGCTGGCGCTGCACGGCGTCGTGCAGCATGGCGCGCACCGCATGCAGTATGGCGACGGGCTTGAAGTTGACGCCCTGCAAGCGCTGCACGTCTTCGGCCGGCAGGTAGCGCGCCAGGTCTTCCTGCGGGTCCGTCTGGCGCAACTGGTGCTTGAGCGCGTAGACGAAGGCGACCAGGCGGCGCAGCAGCAACTGGTGGTCCAGGCCGCTCGTTTCCTGCGGCAGATACGTGAGCGCCTGCGAAGCGAGGGCCCGCGCGGCGATCAGCAATTGCCCCCAGATATGCCGCGCCTCGACGAAGCGCGCATAGCTGGCGTTATTGCGAAAGCCGAGAAAGATCGCCAGGCTGATGCCGACCATGGGAAACGGCGCCGTATCGAGCGGAATCTTGACGCCGAAGATACGGCCATCCGTCAGCAAGGCCAGCGAGCTGACGACCAGCATCAGCAGCAATTGCGGGATGATGGCTTGCAGCACCGAGCCATCCCAGACAAACAGCATGCGGAACCAGTTGGTGGTGGGGCGAATGATCATGATGGAAGACGCATGCTGTGATGTGAATCAATGTTTCCGGGGCACGACTTTGCCCTCGAAGACGTAATATTGGAACAGGTTGTAGCCGATCATGATCGGCAGCATCGTGCCCATGCCGATCAGCATGAAGATCAGGGTCGGTTCGTCGGACGCGGCCGCCGCGATGCTCAGTTTGCCCGGCACCAGGTCGGGGAAAAAGCTGATGGCCAGGCCCGCGAACGACGCCAGGAACAGCACGATGGCGCCGCGGAAGGGGCCGCGCACGCCGTTCACATGCACGGCCCACAGGATGTAGATGAAGGCGCTGGCGGCGATGGCGGCCAGGGCCAGCAGCACGCCGAACACGCCCGGCTGTGCCCAGCGGTCGTGGCCGATGGCGCTGAAGACCATGGTGCCAGCCGACAGCACGATGGCGGCCGCGACCGTCGCCAGCACGCTGGTGGTCGCGTAGCGGCGCGCCGCCGCTTCCAGCAGGCCGCCCGTCTTCTTGATCAGATACGTGCTGCCCAGCAGGCAATAGCCGGCTACCACGCCCAGTGCCGTGCACGCCGTGAAGATGCCGCTCAGCCAGCCCGGCTGCAAGCCCGTGATGACCTTGCCCAGCACCACGCCTTGCGCCACGGCGGCCAGCAGGCTGCCCACGCCGAAGACCACGTCCCACAGGCGCTTGTTGCCGGCCGCATGGCGGAACTCGATCGAGGCGCCGCGCATGATCAGGCTGGCGATCAGCAGCATGATGGGAATGTACAGCTGTTCCAGCAAGGTGGCGTAAGCGCTGGGAAAGGCGCCGAACAGGGCGCCGCCCACCACCACCAGCCAGGTTTCGTTGGCGTCCCACACGTGGGCGATCGATTGGAAGATCAGGTTGCGTTCCTGCTCGCGGCGGGTGAACAGGCTGAGGATGCCCACGCCCAGGTCGAAGCCGTCCGTGACGACGTAAAAGATCAGCATCAGGCCGATCAAGCCGAACCAGGCATTGCCCAGCATGGCATGCGAATTCATATCCATTACATACTCCTAGTCAGATAGCGGCGCATGTCAATACCCCGCGGCATGGGCGGCGTCCGGCAGCGGCAGCGCCACGTCCGGGCCTTGTTGCAGCCATTTCTTTGCGAACACAAAGAAGGTGAGGAACAGCACGACGTAAAACACGGCAAACATCAGCATGCTGCCGGCCACGGCGTGGGCCGCCACGTCGGAGACGGCGTCGCGCGTGCGCAGCAAGCCGTACACGACCCACGGCTGGCGGCCCACTTCGCGCACGATCCAGCCGCACTCGACGGCGATGTAGGGCAGCGGAATCGTCAGCACCCAGGCCAGCAGCAGCTTGCGGTTGCACACGAACTCCTGCACCCGTCCACCCACCTTGCGCCAGGCCACGAAGGTCCAGAACGACAGCAGCACGAACCACATGCCGATGCCGGCCATGGCGCGGAACGCGTAGTACAGCAGCGGCAGCATGGGCGGCTGGTCTGCGCGGGCGATGTCGGCCAGGCCCGTGATCTTGCCCGTGGCGCTATGCGTGGCGATCACGCTGAGCATGCCGGGCACTTCGACGGACCAGTCATTCTTTTGCTCCGCCTGGTTGGGCCAGGCCAGCAAGGACCAGGCCGCGCCCTCGCCATCGCGGTTCGTGTGCCAGTGGCCTTCGATGGCCGCGCCCTTGGCGGGCTGGGTCTTGAAGACGTCGACGCCGCTGGAATCGCCGAGCCACACTTGCAACGGTGCAATGACCAGCAGCAACATCAGCGCCAGCTTGAACGAGCGGGCGAAGAAGGCCGGTTCGCGGCGCTTGAACATATACCAGGCGGAAATGCCGGCGATGACGAACAAGCCCGTTTCCACGGCGGCCACCCACATGTGGCCCACGGCCCAGGCCATGTCGGGATTGAAGATGGCGGCCACGTAATCGGTGACGATGATCTTGCCGTCCACCACGCGCACGCCGGCCGGCGTCTGCATCCAGGAATTGGCGACCATGATCCAGAACGAGGAAATGCTGGACCCCAGCGCCACCATGCCGGTGGCAAACAGGTGCACGCCCTTCGGTACGCGGCCCCAGCCGAACATCATGACGCCGATGAAACCCGCTTCCAGCATGAAGGCCATGGCGCCTTCGAAGCCGAGGATGTTGCCGATGAACTGGCCGGAATGGTGCGAAAACGGCGCCCAGTTGGTGCCGAACTGGAATTCCAGGGGAATCCCGCTGACGACGCCGACGGCGAAGTTGAGCACCAGCAACTTGCTCCAGAAGCGCGCGTGGCGGTAGTACACGGGGTCGCTGGTGCGCAGCCACAGCGCCTCGACGACGAACAGGAACAGCGACAGGCTGATCGTCAAGATGGGCCACAGGATGTGGAAGATGGCCGTCATCGCAAATTGCGCGCGCGACAGGTCCAGGGTATCGAAACCGAACATGGCGTTCTCCTGTTCAGCTGACTGCGGCCGAAGGCGACAGCAGCACGGGGATGGATTTGAAGGTCGGCGTGCGCGAACCGTAGCCGACGCTGTCGAGCGGCACCAGCGGATTGGTTTCCGGATAGTAGGCGCCGATGCAGCCGCGCGGGATGTCGTACTCGACCAGCAGGAAACGGTCGGCGCGGCGTGCTATGCCGTCGTGCCACACGCCGATCAGGTCGACCCAGTCGCCGGCCGCAAAGCCCAGCATGGCCAGGTCGTCCTTGTTGATGAAGACGACGCGGCGCTGGCCGAAGACGCCACGGTAGCGGTCGTCCATGGCGTAGATGGTCGTGTTGTACTGGTCGTGCGAACGTGTTGTCATCAGCACCATCAGGCGCTCGCCATATTGCTGGCGTGCACGGTGGATCGGCGTGTCCAGTTCCACTGCGTTGACGAGGAATTGCGCCTTGCCGCTTTCCGTCTTCCATACCCGTTCGCGCGAGGCGATTTCCAGGTGAAAACCACCCGGCTTGGCCACGCGCAAGTTGTAGTCGAAAAAGTCATCGAACACTTGCTCGATGGAATCGCGCAGCAAGGCATAGTTGCCGGAATAGCGCAGCCAGTCGATCTTCTCGCTGCCCAGGGTCGCTTGCGCCATGCCGGCCACGATGGCGATTTCCGAACGCAGATTGGGCGAGGCGGGCTGGTTCATGCCGAACGAGATATGCACCATGCTCATCGAGTCTTCCACCGTCACGCCTTGCGCCACGCCTGACTGCACGTCGATTTCCGTGCGTCCCAGGGTGGGCAGGATCAGCGCATCCTTGCCGTGCACGAGGTGGCTGCGGTTGAGCTTGGTGGCGATGTGCACGGTCAGGTCGCACGAACGCAGCGCATCCCAGGTGCGCGGCGTGTCCGGCGTGGCCATGGAGAAATTGCCGCCCAGGGCGACGAACACTTTCACCTTTTTCTCCAGCATGGCTTCGATGGTGCCGACGGCGTCGTAGCCGTGGTGGCGGGGCGGCTCGAAGTTGAAGACGAGGCCCAGGCGGTCGAGGAATTCCTTGGTCGGCTGTTCTTCTATGCCCATGGTGCGGTCGCCCTGCACGTTCGAATGTCCGCGCACGGGGCACAGGCCCGCGCCCCGCTTGCCGATATTGCCGCGCATCATCATCAAGTTCGACAGGATTTGCACGGTGGCCAGCGAATTCTTGTGCTGCGTCACGCCCATGCCCCAGGTGGCGATGACGGCCTTGCCCTTCACATAGATCTGCGTCAATTCTTCGATCTTGTCGCGCGCCACGCCCGATTCGGCCAGCAGCAAGTCCCAGCTTTCCGCGCGCAGGTCGGCGGCGAAGGCGTCGAAGCCGCTCGTGTGTTCGGCGATGAAATCGCAGTCGAGCACGCGCTCCTGGCCATGGGAGATGGCGTCGTCATCGAGTTCGACGACGCGCTTGGCCATGGCCTTGATCAGCGCGAAGTCGCCGCCCAGCGTGGGGCAGATGAACAGCGAGCAAATGTTCGTGCTGCCGCCCGTCAGCATTTCCAGCGGATGTTGGGGGCTGGTGAAGCGCTCCAGGCCCCGTTCGTGCAGCGGGTTGATGGAAACGATGGTGGCGCCGCGGCGCGACGCTTCGCGCAATTCGCCCAGCATGCGCGGGTGGTTGGTGGCGGGATTCTGGCCGAACAGCAGCAGGGTGTCCGCGTGCTCGAAGTCGTCCAGCAGCACCGTGCCCTTGCCGATGCCGACCGTTTCCGGCAAGCCGCGGCTCGTCGCTTCGTGGCACAGGTTGGAACAGTCGGGGAAGTTGTTCGTGCCGTAGGCGCGCACGAACAGTTGATACAGGAAAGCCGCTTCGTTGCTGGCGCGGCCCGACGTGTAGAAGGCGGCCTGGTTCGGGTCGTCCAGCACGTGCAGGTGGTGCGCCACGAGGGCGAAGGCGTCGTCCCAGGAAATGGCCTGGTATTTGTCGCTGGCCGCGTCGTACACCATGGGGTCCGTCAAGCGGCCATGTTGTTCCAGATCATAGTCCGACTGCTCCATCAATGCGGTGACCGTGTGCTCCTCGAAAAATTCCGGGCGCACGCGCTTGCTCGTCGATTCGGCGGCCACGGCCTTGACGCCGTTTTCGCAGAATTCGAACGTGGACGCGTGTTCGCGGTCGGGCCAGGCGCAGCCGGGACAGTCGAAGCCGTCGGGCTGGTTTTGTTCGAACAGCGAACGGTAATTGCCCGCGCTGACTTTTTCCTTGAACAGGTTGATGGCCACGTACTTGAGGGCACCCCAACCGGCCGCGGCATGGGTGTAGGGCGCGATGCGCGCGTCGGACTTTGGCTTGCTCATGATGACTCTCCTGGTGATATGCGATGGGACAATCACATGGTAGGGGCGGCGGCTTGCCCCGTAGGCGCACAGTTCCGGACAAAAAAACAGAGTACAGATGGCAAGATGACGATGTCGGTCGCGCCGGCGCCGGCCGTGATCTATGATGTGGACAAGGAGAAAAAACATGCACAAGGAAGACAAGGAAGACAAGGAAGACGGCATCGACGCGGCCCTGATAGCGCTGCTGGCGCTGCTGTGGGAAGCGCGGCAGGAGGCGCCGGAGAAGCCGTGGTCGCTGGCCAAGCTGGCCAAGCGGGCGGGAGTACAGATGAGCACTTTGTTGCGCCAGCTCAATGCGCTGTCCAGCGCGGGACTGGTGAACGTGACGACGGCGGAGAGCGGCGGCGGCAGCGCGCTGCTCAGCGCGGCGGGCGCGGACCTGTGCGCCACGGTGTTTGCGGCACCGCCAGCGCAGTAGGAGCACAGTCCCGCGCGTCTGTACTCTATCGGCTGGCGCCGGACTGTACCTCCTTGACCCCCTTCATTCGTCCTATGCTACTTCCAGACGAATGCCTATCGAGGGGAAGCACCATGAACACCATCCTGTATCCGCAGCCGGCGCTCCGGCAGCCAAGCCATATCGAACCGTGCGTGGACATGCTGGGCCGCCCCCTGACGGATTTGCGCATTTCCGTCATCGACCAGTGCAACTTCCGTTGCACCTATTGCATGCCGGCCGAGCTGTACCCCAGCGATTACCCGTTTCTTCCATCGAGCGAACGCCTGTCCTTCGCGCAGATCGAGACGATGGCGCGCGCCTTCGTGCGCCTCGGCGTCGACAAGATCCGCATCACGGGCGGCGAGCCGCTGCTGCGCAAGAACCTGGAACAGCTGATCGAGGCGCTGGCGAAACTGACCACGCCGGACGGGCGCGCCGTGAGCATCGCGCTGACGACGAATGGCAGCTTGCTGGCGGCCAAGGCGCGTTCGCTCAAGGATGCGGGCCTGGAGCGGGTCACCGTCAGCCTCGACAGCCTGGATAACGGCATTTTCCAGCGCATGAATGGCGTCGATTTTCCCGTCGAAAAAGTGCTGCACGGCATTGAGGTAGCGCAAGCCGTGGGCTTGACTCCCGTGAAGGTCAACATGGTGGTGCAGAAAGGCGTCAACGACAGCCAGATCGTGCCGCTGGCGCGCCATTTCCGCCACACGGGCGTGGTGCTGCGCCTGATCGAATTCATGGACGTGGGCGGCATCGGCGCCTGGTCGCGCACGCACGTCGTCACGTCCGAGGCGGCGCGCGCGCTGATCGCCGCCGAGTTCCCCCTCGTGTCGCTGGGCGAAGGCAAGCCTGTCTCGCACGAAACGGCCAGCCGCTACCGTTATCTGGATGGCGGCGGCGAAGTGGGCTTCATTTCCAGCGTGTCGCAGCCGTTCTGCGGCGATTGCAGCCGCGTGCGCGTGTCGTCGGACGGCAAGCTGTTTACCTGTTTGTTCGCCCAGGACGGCCTCGACCTGCGGCCCCGGCTTGATTCTGCGCAAGGTCTGGAAAGCCTGCTGCGCCGGCACTGGCAGCGCCGCGGCGACCGCTATTCGGAAGTGCGCGGCGCACTGGCCCAGGCCAGCGGCCGCAAGCAATATCCCACCGTGCGCATGTCGCTGGTGGGCGGGTGACGGGACTGCGTGAAATGCCTACAGGAATTCGGTGATGAGTTTGCCGAGAAGAATAATGGCTTGTTCCACGCCCACGCTCCACGGATAGCTGTAGTTGAGGCGGATGCAATGCTTGTAGGCCTGGCTGACGGAAAACATGCGCCCCGGACCCACCGTGATCTTGCATTCCAGCGCGCGCCGGTACAGCTGCATGGAGTCTATGTCGCCAGGCAATTCCACCCACAGCACGTAGCCGCCCTGCGGGTGCGAGATTTTCGTGCCAGCAGGAAAGAAACGCTGCACGGCGGCCGCCATGATGCGCGCCTGCTGGGCATACGCCTTGCGGGTGCGGCGCAGATGCTGTTCGTAGCCGTCGTTTTGCAGGTATTCGGCGATGGCCAGCTGGGGAAACGAGGACGTGGCCAGGGTGTTGAGGAATTTGAGTTCCTCCACCTTGCCCCGGTAGCGTCCGGCCAGGGCCCAGCCCACGCGCTGCGCGGAACTGAGGCTCTTGGAAAACGAGGAGCAATGCAGCACCAGGCCCTTGCGGTCGTAGGATTTGAGCGAGGTTGGGTGCGCGTCGCCGTAATACAGCTCGTTGTAGACGCCGTTTTCGATGGCGGGCACGTCGTGCTGCTCCAGCAGCTGGTACAAGGCCCGCTTGCGCTGGTCGGACATCTGGAATCCCAGCGGATTCTGGAAGTTCGGCATCACCATGACGGCGGCGATCGGCTGCCGGGCCATGATGTCGGCCAGCGCCTCGATGCTGATGCCTTCATACGGGTCGGTGGACACTTCCACCACCTTCATGCCCAGGCGCTCGACGGCCATCAGCATGGCGTAGAAGGTGGGCGACTCGACGGCGATGGTGTCGCCCGGCTTGGCCACGGCTTGCAGGCACAGGTTGATGGCTTCCGTGGCGCCCACGGTGACGATGATTTCGTCGGGATCGACGGCCAGGCCGTTTTCCATGTAGCGGCGGGCGATTTCGCGGATCAGTTGCGGGTTGCCCGGCGGCAGGTCGTCCGTCACGTTCCAGGCGCGGTTGCGGCGCGCCACCGCGCCCGCATACTGGTTGATGCGTTCCCAGGGAAACAGCGACGGGTCGGGGTAGGGCGAGCCCAGCGGGATGGCGTCATGCAAGCCGATCGAGCGCAGGGTCGACAGCACCAGGCGGCTCACGTGCACTTCCGCCGGCACGGGGCTGGGGTGCGATGCCTGCATGCAGATGGACGGCGTGGCTGTGTCGCTGGCCCGCTGGCGCACGAAGTAGCCGGACTGGGGCCGGCTTTCGATCACGCCCATGCCCTCCAGCTTGACGTAGGCGCGCAGCACCGTGGTGATGCTCAGCTTGTGCTGCTGGCTGGTCTGGCGCACGGAGGGAATGCGTTCGCCGGGCAAGAGCACGCCCTTGGCCACCAGTTGCTCGATGTCGCTGACGAGCTTTTCATACAATTTCATGCAATGGTATCCATTCTTATTCTTGCTCTACGTCATTGCATTATCGTCCAATTCATGACTACCTATAGTTACAGTTATCGCATGTTGCCAAAATGAAACTGCCAACCGGCACTTCTGGTTTAAGATCCACATAGAAACGAAAAAGAGGAACAACTGTCATGGCAATTCCACAAAGCATGCTGTCTGTCGTCGCGCGCGACGAAGTGCATTTGCAGTTCAAGGTGAAGGCCGGCGTCGACATGCGGCAGCTGTTCCAGCGGCTGGGCAAGCTGTGGGAATCCGAAGTCACGGGCATCCTGGACCCCACCCTGAACCGCCACCATCAGTTGACGGGCGGCACGGCCAATGTGGTGCTGGGATTCAAGCCCGAACTGTGGCGCGCCGCGTGCCCCGGCTGCGTGCCGGACAATATGGCATCGTTCGCGCACGACCTGGTGGGCGCCAACGGCAAGACGGCGCCGGCCACCCAGCACGATTTCTGGGTCTGGATCACGCAGTCGAACGCGGCCACCCTGTACGACAGCATGCGCACGACGCTCACCTTGCTCAGTCCCTTCGCCGAGCTGGCCAGCGAACAGGTGTGTTTTCCGTATCACAATAATGTGACGTTTGACGGCTTTGCCGACGGCGTCGCCAACCCGAATCCGTTCCGCGCCAACGGCGTGGCCATCATCCCGGACGGCGAAGCGGGCGCGGGCGGCTCCACCGTGCTGCTGCAGAAATGGCGCATGGACGTGGAGCGCCTGCGGGCCTTGCCCGTGCACGCGGCGGAGCAGGTGTGGGGCCGCACCAAGGCCGGCAGCCATGAATTGTCGCCACTGCCCGTCGATTCCCACGTGGGCCGCAACCAGTTCATCCGCGATGGCGAGGAAGTCGATATCGTGCGCCGCAACGCCAATTACGCCAATGCCACCGAGGCGGGCGTCATGTTTGTCGGTTTTTGCAAGGACATCTCCGTGACCATGGGCATGCTGCGGCAAATGTACGGCGTAGGCTATGATGGCGTCACCAAGACGGACCGGCTGCTGGATTTTTCCACGGCGCTGTCGTCGGCGATCTATTTCGTGCCCAGCATCGACGCCTTGCTGGCCGCGGGCATTTCGCCGGCGGACCCCGGCTGAGGGCCGCCCCGGCGGTCCCTATTTTTACTTTAAAGGAGTTTTTCATGCGTATACGTCCCGCCACACTGCTGTCCGCCCTGATCTTCGGCAGCGTCGTCTTCAGCGCTTCCGCTTCCGCCGTCGGCCTGGGTTTCCTGGCCGATACGCCGATGGCTTACCTGAACAAGAACGACAAGCCCGTCTTCGTCAAGGCCGTCACCGACGTGCTCAATGACAAGAAAGATGGCGAAACCGTGCAATGGAGCAATGAAGGCTTGCGCAATTCCGTGCGCATCGCCGCCGACATCACGGCCAGCGACACGCAAAAGACGGATGAGCAAACCTGCCGCAAGGTACAGGTGGGCTTGAGCGCCAAGGGTCAGGAACAGACCCTCAAGCTGACGGTCTGCAAGGCCGGCACGGCTGCCTGGAAAGTGAAAAAACAATAAGCACCGGCCGCCGCCCTTCCTTGCCGGGAGGGCGGCGTCGCGATGACTGCCCGCAGCGTGCGCTGCGGCTGCCTAGTCGTGGTTGATGGCTGCCACCTGGTGCAAGCATGCCTCGTCGGTGAGCAAGGTGACCACCGCATTGGTTCTGGCATGGACGCGCACGCCCTTGAGCCAGTCCGGCAGGGCAAGGACGGCGCCCGCCACGATGGGCAGGATGACCTGGATCACGGACTCGCTGCCCCTGGGCGGCGTCGCCCCGAAGTCCAGGTCCTGGATGCCGTCCTGCGGCGGCTTGAGGTAGACGCGCGGTGCGAGGGGGACCGCCTGCCAGCCGCCGGAGCTGACTTCGCCGATCGCGCTCACATGCAAATGCGGGGGAAGGCTCTTGTCGATGGCGAGGTGCACGGCCTTTACTTTGTAGATGGGAACGCTCATGGTATCTCCAGGAAGGATGGGGTGCGCCGCCAGGCCCGCGGCGTGTAGGGCCAGTCCCGATGTCTCGGCATCGTTAAGCTAGCTCAGCAAGTGTAGGTCGTATTTTCACCATCACCATCTCCAATTGTCACCATGGCCAGGCGCGCAAGCCATGCTGCTCTACTTTCTTGGGGGAAAGCCACCCGCAACGGTTAGAATCACGTTTTACCTTCTTTTTCCCATCTGCATGCAGCAAAGTCGCCTCCTGTTCTTCCGCCTGGCCGGCCAGTTTCGCCGCTATGGCGCCATCGTTGCCGCCACCTTGCTGGCCGTGGGCGTGGCGTCCGCCACCGATGTGTTGTTAATCAGGCAACTGCAAAACGTCGTCGACGCCATGCGCGCGACGGCCAGCACGCAGGCCGCGCCCGCGTCCGGCGTGATGGGCATGCTGCAGGGCTGGGTCGACCGTTTCTTGCCGGCACAGGCAGGGCAGGTGGACTTGTGGGTGATTCCCGCCACCATCCTGGGCCTGGCCGTGTTGCGCATGGTGTCGAGCTTTGCCGGCGATTACGGTTCCGTCTGGTTATCGAGCCGGGTGCAGGCGGATTTGCGCGAAAAGATGTTCGCCACCATCATGCGCCTGCCCAGCCGCTTTTTCGACACCACCACCACCAGCCTGACGCAGTCGCGCGTGGCCTTCGACGCCAGCCAGGTGTCGCAGGCGGGCTTGAACGTGCTCAACGTGATGGTGCGCGATTCCGTCGCCACCGTCGGCTACCTGATTTTATTGTTCAGCATCGACGTGAAACTGGCCCTGTTCTGCATGGCGTCGATGCCCATCGTGGCCATCGTCGTGACCCTGGCGGGCCGCCGCATGCGCCACCTGAGCAAGAGTTCGCAGCAAGCCGTGGGCGAGCTGACGTCCGTGCTGGACGAAAGCATCGGCGGCCAGCGCGTGGTGAAAATCTTTGGCGGCCAGGATTATGAACAGGCGCGCTTCGTCAACGTCGTCAAGCGCAACCGCCAGCTGGCCGTCAAGCATGCCGCCACCTCGGCCATGAATTCCGGCTTCATCATGATGCTCGTCGGCATTACCCTGTCGTCCGTGATCTATTTCGCCATGCTGCGCGCGCAAAGCGGCGCCATCACGCCGGGCGCCTTCGTCGCCTTCATGGGCGCGCTGATGGCGATGCAGTCGCCGATCAAGAATTTGACGAAGATCAATGAGCCGCTGCAGCGGGGCTTGGCGGCGGCCGAGTCCGTCTTCGGCTTGATCGACACGCCGCTGGAACCGGACCCGGGCACCATCGCGCCGGTCACGGTGCAGGGCAATCTGTCCTTGCAGAACGTCAACTTCCGCTACAACAGCGACGATCCCGATGCGCCCACGGCCTTGAGCGATATCACGCTCGACATCCGCGCCGGTGAAACGGTGGCCCTGGTGGGCGGCTCCGGCGGCGGCAAGACGACCTTGCTGGGCTTGCTGCCGCGCTTTTACGACGTCAGCGGCGGCCAGATCCTGCTCGATGGCGTCGACCTGCGCGACTACGCCTTGCTGGCCCTGCGGCGCCAGTTCGCCCTCGTCAGCCAGGATGTGATTTTGTTCAACGACACGATGGCGGCGAACATCGCGTATGGCGACCCGGCCCCGGACCAGGCCCGCATCGAAGCGTCGGCGCGCGCCGCCTATGCGCACGACTTCATCATGCAGTTGCCGCAAGGTTACGAAACGCAGGCGGGGCAGAACGGTTCGCGCCTGTCGGGCGGGCAACGCCAGCGCCTGGCCATCGCGCGCGCCCTGTACAAGGACGCGCCCATCCTGCTGCTCGATGAAGCGACCAGCGCGCTGGACACGGAGTCGGAACGTTCCGTGCAGGCGGCGCTGGAAGTGCTGATGCGCAACCGCACCACCATCGTCATCGCCCACCGCCTGTCGACCATCGAAAGCGCCGACCGCATCGTCGTCATGCAGGGCGGGCGCCTGGTGGAATCGGGCAGCCACGCCACCTTGCTGCAGCAGGGCGGCGCGTATGCGCGCCTGCATGCGAGCCAGTTGTCGCCCGTCAAGGATGGCGCGGCCTAGAACCTTAGAACACGTGAATTTCCTGTAATACCAGCATGGCGCCAGCCGCCGTGCCTTCCACGCGGAACGTGGCGGTCAGGTCCGACCAGGCGCCGTTCAGTGGCAGGGCGTGGCGCGCTTCGGCGATCGCCACGCCGCCGTCCTCGCTTGCCGGGCGCTCGACGCAGCGTTCGTGCGGCGCGCCGCTGGCCAGCGCCGCCGGCGTGACGCGATACACGCTGCCATCCGCATACGGCTGCGGCGAACCATAACCCTCGATCACGGCGCGCAGCAGCGCCGGCGTCCAGCCGTAATACGCGTCGTGCGCCGTGCGCGCATGGGCGCACGCGTAATCGCCGCGCGCCAGGTCGGCGATCCAGGCGTCGATGATGTCCAGTATCTGTGTATCGCTGGGGGCGGAGGGCAAGTGCATGGATTTCTTTCGTGACGGGGAAAAACGTTGCTTTCCATTATGATGGCCGCCGCACGATAACATTGCAACGGAACACAATGCACACACGACAGAAGACACGCGTGGCCCTGGCCGCCTTGCTGGGCGCGGTCCTGGCCTCGCCGCTGGCGGCACAGGCACAGCCCGCAGGGCAAACGCCGACGCCAACCTTGCAGGAGGAAGACCGGACCATGTATTTGGATGAAAATTTCATGCCCAGCAATCAGCGTGGCGCCGTGTATGCGCTGCGCACGCCGCCCGTGCGCGACGAGGCGCTGGGCGCCTGGCATGTGCGGCTCGAATTTCCCGACACGCCGGGCGTGCCGGCCTTTGAAACCTATGCCACGGACCTGGACTTGAGCCAGGTCAAGTTCGTGAAGTTTCGCAAGTATTACCATGAAAATGGCCAGCTGCTGCGCGAAACCTATTTCGATGCCCAGGGCGAGGAACTGCTCGGCGGCAGCGTGTACTTTGAAAATGGCCAGGTTCAGCAGCGGGTGACCGCGTTGCCGAACGGGCGCGACAGCATCTCGGAAACGTATCACCAGAATGGCCAGCTGATGAGTCGTACGCTGTATCACGGCGACGAGATGGCCGATGGCGAGCATGTGTCGTATGGTGCGAATGGGGCAGTCAGCAGCCGCTCGTATCGACGCCATGGCCAGATGGATGGTGTGGAGGAATCGTTTTATGCGGATGGCAAGCTGTTCCGGAAGGGGCGGTACGTCGATGGCCAGCGCGAGGGCGAGTTCGTCATGTACGCGCAGGATGGCAAGGTGCTGGCCAGCACCGTGTGGGTGCACGGCCAACCCGACGGCTGGTCGTTTGAAAGCCATGGCAATGGCGTCGTGTCGAACAAGACGCTGTACCAGAAGGGTGCCGTGCTCAGCTTGCAAACGTGGGCCCCGAATGGCCGGCCCGTGTTTGCCTGGCAGAAAGACGCGCAGGGGCGCGACCACGGCGACACGACGGATTGGCATGCCAACGGCGCGCGCGCCAGCGTGACCCCGTTTGTCGAAGGCCAGCGCCACGGCTTGCTGCAAACCTGGTACAGCGACGGCAGCCTGCGGCAGATCGTGCCGTATGAGCACGGCAAGAAGCACGGCATCGAGCGCCACTGGGACCAGGCCGGCAAGCTGGTGCTGGAGCAGGCGTGGCAGGCCGGAGAGCCAGTTTCCATGCGCTAGGAGTCGTCCGCCTTTGCAGGTATCATGCAGGGATTCCGGCCCGCCAGCAGGCGCGAAGCCGGCAGGATAACTGGAGGCAATGGTGGTGGAAGCGGAAGTTTCGGCGATGGCCAGGGCGCAAGGCATGGCCTTGCAAAACATGCGCGTCGTCATGCGCGCGGCGCAGCGCCATTCGGCGCAAATCGAAAAGCAATGCGGCGTGTCGGGCGCGCAATTGTGGGTGATGCAGGAATTGCTGGAACGGCCGGGCTTGCGCATGGGCGAGCTGGCCAGCAAGATGTCGATCCACCAGACGACGGCCAGCAACCTGGTCGAGGCGCTGGTCAAAAAAACCTATGTGCGCAAGGCGCGCGACCAGCCAGACCAGCGCGTGGTCACCCTGACCCTGACGGCGGAAGGGCAAGCCGTCATCGCCGGCGCGCCGCAGCCGGCGCGCGGCTTGCTGCCCAGTGCGCTGGCCCAGCTGGACCCCGACAGCCTGGCGCACCTGAACCAGGGCTTGAACGCCTTGCTGGCCGTCGTCGCCCCCGACGACCGGCAGGCGGGCATGCAGCCGTTTCCGTTCACCATGTAGTCACGCGCAAGCGTGTGGCGCGCCGCTCCGCTTGCCCGTATCATCGGCGCCGTCGCACCGTTGATGAAAGCATGCATTGAAGATACTCACCTCTGTTTTGCTGGCCGCCGTCCTGGCCGGTTCCCCGCCCGTTTCCATGGCCCACGCCCTGGACAATGCCCCGGCCACCCCGGCCTTGGCTGCCGAACCGTCGCCGGCCTCCCAGTATTTTGACGGGGATTACCAGCCCGTGGCGCCCGCCGCGGCCGTGTACGAGCAGCGCGCGCCGCTGCGCTACGATGCGGCCCGCCAGGCCTGGCATTGGCAGCTGCATTTCGCCCAGCCGCCGGGCAAGCTGCACATGGATGCCTGGCTGCTGGGCACCGACGTGGCGTCGCCGCGCTACGCCGGCCGGCGCAGCGTGTATTTTGCCGATGGCCAACTGGGCCTGCTGGAAGAGCGCAACGGGGAGGGCGATTTCAATGGCGTGAACGTGGAATACTATGCGGACGGGACGGTGAAGAGCCGCAAGGCGTACCGCGACGGCGAGTACGACGGCTTGCACAGCCACTTTCATGCGAATGGCCAGCTGAGGCATGCCTTGCTGTACCAGGCGGGCCAGCCCGCCGATGGCGAATTCCTGAGCTTTGACGAGCATGGCCAGGTCAGCAACCGCGCGCATTTCGCCGATGGCGTGCTGACCGGTGAAGTGACGGCGTTTCATCCGGATGGCCGGCTGGCCGAGCGGGGACCGTATCTGGACGGCCAGCGCAACGGCTTGCACCAGGCCTGGTGGCCGGACGGCCGAGAAATGTCGCGCCTCAATTTCCTGCATGGCAAGCCGCAGGGCTGGTCGCTGCTGTATTTCGCGAATGGCCAGCTGGACCAGAAAAACCTGTTCGAAGATGGCGTCATGCTGAGCACGCAAAGCTGGCGCGACGATGGCACGCCGCTGCGCCAGCGCCAGCAGGATGAACAGGGCCGCGCGCAGGGCGAGGACAGGCAATGGCATGCGAACGGTACGCTGGCCCGGCTCGCTTCCTACCGCGATGGCGAGCCGCATGGCGCCTGGCGCGAATGGCATGCGGACGGCTCGCCCCGCCATGCCGTGGACTACGTGCACGGGCGCAAGCAGGGCCTGGAACGGGCCTGGGCCGGCGACGGCACGCGCACCGTCTGCGAGTGGCAGGATGGCCGCTTGCTGCGTGCCTGCCGTAATTTCTAGCTTGTTGCCGCTGGCAACCGTTGCAATTGCAGCTGCGCCAGCGCCCCGTACAGCGGTTCGCTGAGCACGCGCGACACCGTGCTGGCCACGACGGCGCAAGCCATCAGGCTGAGCACCATGCCGTGGCCGTCGACCATTTCCATGACAATAATGAAAGCCGTCAGCGGCGCTTGCGTGGCGGCGGCCAGGAAACCCACCATGCCCAGCGCGATCAGGGCGGGCGCGTGCGGGTAGTGCAGCAGTTGCGCAATGTCATGCCCGATGCCGGCGCCGATGGCCAGGGAAGGCGCGAAGATGCCGGCCGGCACGCCCGACCACACGGTCAGCCACGTCGCCACATATTTGAAGGCAACGAAGGCGGGCGCCACGTCGGACGAGCCTTCCAGCATGGCGCGCGTGGCCACGGTGCCGCTGCCGAACGTGGCGCCATGGCTGGCGATGCCGATGGCCGCCACCAGCACACCGCAGACGGCGGCGAACAGCACGGGCCGGCCTTTTCTCCATGCGGACAGCTTGCCCAGCGGATTGCCCCTGGCGGACGCCAGCAGCAGGCGCGCAAACAGGCCGCCGGCCACGCCCGCGACCAGGGTCACCAGCAAACCCGGCAAGGCCAGCGCCAGGCCGATGGGGCCGGGATGGATGATGCCGAAGTGGGTAGCGTTGCCGTGGATGGACACGGCCATCATGCCGGCCAGCACGATGCCAGCGACGATGAGGCCGCTGTTGCGCTGCTCGGGCGAGCGCGACAGTTCCTCGATGGCAAACATGACGCCCGCCAGCGGCGTATTGAAGGCGGCCGCGATGCCGGCCGCGCCGCCCGCCACCAGCAGGGAATGGGCGCTCACCTGCGAGTGGCGGGGCAGCCAGCGGCGCGCGGCCAGCATCACGCCGGCGGCGATCTGCACGGACGGGCCTTCGCGTCCCAGCGAGAGTCCCCCCAGCAAGCCGCCCGCCGTCAGGCCGATCTTCGCGGCGCTCAGTTTCAACGAGACAAACAAGGAGCGCTGTCCGGGCGCCACGGCCGGGTCCAGTGTCGCCATCACTTGCGGGATGCCGGAGCCGGCCGCGCCCATGGCGTAGCGGCGCGTCAGCCAGACGAGCAGGGCGGCGCAGGCGGGCGTCCACAGCAGGGCGAACCACCAGGCCTTGCCGTTAAAAAACAGGAACAGGTCCAGCGCTTCCTCGGCCAGCCACGTAAAGCCCACGACGACGAGACCGGCGATGGCGGCCATGCCGACGACGACGGCGCGCGACCACCACAGGCGCGGGTTGGCAAATTCATGCTTGAAGGCAGAGGGAATATCGTGCAAGTGCTTCATTGCGGCAAGTCCAGGAAGGGGCGCGCAGGGCGTCGGGAAGACTTGCCATTATAAAGATATATTTGTCCGAATGTTTTTACTCTGCCTTATTTGTGGGCAATTGACGACAACAGCTGCGCCTCGGCCAGGAAATCGACGAGCGCCCGCACTTTCGGCGCCAGGTGCGGCCCGGATGGCCACGGCTTACACGAACAGCTCGCGCCGCGCGCTCTGGCTGATGGCGATGGTGGCCGGGTGGCTCAGGCGCCGTTCCGTGGTGATCGCATACACTTGCTCGACGAGGCTGTCGACCCGGCCCAGCGCCACCACGGCGTATTGTTCGCAGACCTGGGGCGCGATGACGGTGGGCGCGAAGAACAGGCCGGCGCCGGACTGACCGAAGGCTTTCATCATGGCGCTGTCGTCGAACTCGCCGACGATGCGCGGGTGCAGCTTGTTGTCGCCCAGCCATTGCAGCAAGCGGCCGTAGATGGCGAAGTCTTCGCCGGGCAGCAGCAGCGGCGCCCCATCGAGGCATAGCGGAAAGTCCCCGGTCAGGGTGGCGGCCAGCGCCGGCGTGCCGAACAGGGTCATGCCGCTTTCGCCCAGCAAGTGGTTAAAGCCGCGCACGCTCAAGTGGGCCGGCATGGGACGGTCCGCCATGATCAGGTCCAGCCGGTGCACGGCCAGGTCCGCCAGCAGGCTGGCCAGCCGGCCTTCGCGGCAAATGATGCGCAGCGGCTCGGCCAGTCCCAGCGCCGGCGCGACGAGGCGGCAAGCGATCAGTTTCGACACGGAATCGGCGCAGCCCACGCGGAAGGTCGTCGTCGTCGTGCGCGACTGGTCGCGCACGATTTCCAGCAATTCATCGCCCGTGCTGAAGATGCTTTCCGCATGGCTGAGGATGCGCCGGCCCGTGTCCGTCAATTCCAGCTGGCGCCCGCTGCGGCGGAACAGTTCCACGCCCAGGGTGTCGGCAAACTCGCTGAGCTGGCCGGAAATCGACTGCGGCGTCAGGTGCAGCTGCTCGGCCGCGCGCGCGATGCTGCCCGTCTTGGCCACCATCCAGAAATAGCGCAAGTGCTTGAAGTTGAGTGTGGACATGGTGTTTTCCGAAAAATGAATACATCGAATTTTTCGATGTATTCTTAAATTATATTCGATTTGTTCGATGTTTATAAGAAGGCTATGATGGCTGCTCAATTCATGCAAGGAGAGTGCCATGGACTTCAGAATACAAACAGAGCATTGCGGAGGCCGCCGATGAACGGCCTGGAAAGTATTGCAACGGCACCCATGTGGGCCGGTTTCATCGCCTTTGTCCTGGTGATGCTGGCGCTGGACTTGTTCGTCTTCGGCGGCAACAAGGCGCACAAGGTGGGCGTCAAGGAAGCGGCGACGTGGTCGCTCGTGTGGGTCAGCCTGGCCCTGCTGTTCAACGGCGGACTGTGGTGGTATCTGAACGGCACGGCCGGTCCCGAGATCGCCAACCAGAAGGCGCTGGAATTTTTCTCCGGCTACCTGATCGAAAAAGCCTTGTCGGTCGATAACGTGTTCGTCTTCCTGCTGATCTTCAGCGCCTTCCAGGTGCCGATCCAGTACCAGCGCCGCGTGTTGATCTATGGCGTGCTGGGCGCGATCGTCATGCGCGCCGTGATGATCATGGCCGGTGCGTGGGTGGTGAGCGAGTTCAGCTGGGTGCTGTACCTGTTCGGCGCCTTCCTGCTGGTGACGGGCATGCGCATGCTGGTGGCGGCCGATGCGGAGCCGGACGTGGCGAACAACCCGGTGCTGCGCTTTGCCCGCCGTCACTTGCGGGTGGCCGATGGCGACCATGGCGAACGTTTCTTCGTGGCAAAGGGCGGTTTGCGCTATGTCACGCCGCTGTTCCTCGTGCTGATCCTGATCGAGGTGACGGACCTGGTGTTCGCGGTCGATTCGATCCCGGCGATCTTCGCCATCACGACGGACCCGTTCATCGTCTTCACGTCGAACCTGTTCGCCATCATGGGCTTGCGGGCACTGTATTTCCTGCTGGTGGACGTGGCGGACCGCTTCCACATGCTCAAGTATGGCCTGGCGATGGTGCTGGTGTTCATCGGCGCCAAGATGCTGGTCATGCCGTGGTACCACGTGCCGGTGGAAGCGTCCTTGCTGGTGGTGGCGGTACTGATCGTGTCGAGCTGCGTGGCCAGCGTGTTCATCACCCGCAGCGACAAGAAGTAAATGTTGTACGGCGCGCCCCGCCTGGCGGTGGCGTGCCTTTTAATTGACTAATAGAAAGAGTAGAAAATCATGCGTACCTATGAAGCGAACAGTCCCCAGGCAGCGGGACGTATCCTGGCCCTGATGATGGTGGTCGACGGCAACCTGGCCAGCGCCGAGCTGCAAGCCATGCATCGCAGCAAGATCCTCGAGCATATCGACCTGGAACCGGCAGCCTTCCAGCAACTGCTGCAAGACTTGTGCGACGACATGCTGACGTCGACCGTGCATGGCGCCGTGCAGCTGGCCCATGGCGTGATCGACAGCTTGCTCGATGAAATCACGGACCCGGACTTGCGCCGCAAGCTGCTGCAAGCCATGTGGAAGATCGCCGATGCGGACGACTGGCTGGCCGATGGCGAAGCCGTCCTGCTGGCCCGCGCCAGCGCGGCATGGTCGGCGGAAACAAACTTCCGCGCGCATGCCGCTTGAGGTAAATCAAGCCGCCTTGTGTCCCATGGCAATGACGGCGGCGCCGGCCAGGGCCAGGCCCACGCCGGCGATGTCGGTCCAGGCGGGCGTGACGCCGTCCACCAGCCACAGCCAGCCCAGCGCCGTGGCGATATAGATGGCGCCATACGTGGCATACACGCGGCCGCTGGCGGCCGGATGCAGGGTCAGCAGCCACACGAAGATCAGCAGGCTGACGGCGGCCGGCAACAGCAGCCAGGCGCTGCCCTTGTTGCTCAGCCATAGCATGGGCAGGTAGCAGCCCAGCAGTTCGGCCACGGCCGTGACGGTAAACAGCCCGAAAGTGCGGGCAAGGCTGGTCCATTCGAAGGCGTCGTTCATGCTATTCCTGTTGTGCGGTCAGCCGCCATTGTAGACGGGCCTGCCTCAATTCAGTTGCAGGGCGACATACAGCAGCAGGCGGTCATCTGTGTCGTCCAGGTCCAGCCCCGTCAGTTCGGCGATCTTTTGCAGCCGGTAATCGAGCGTGTTGCGGTGGATGTGCAGGGCCCTGGCCGTGGCCATCGGGTGGCTGTGGTGGCGGAACCAGGCGGCCAGGGTGCGCATCAGGGTGCCCGACTTGCGGTCGTGCGCCTGCAGGCGCGCCAGGGTCTGGCGCAATTGCTCCGCCTGCCAACCGGCTTGCAAGCCGGACAGCAGCACGGGCAGGCTCAGATCCAGGTAGGAAAAAGTGGCTTGCGCGCCATCGCGGGCGCGCCCCACGCGCGCCGTCTGCTTCGCCGATTCATACGACGCCGTCGCGCCATCGAGGCCCGGCAAGGCCACGCCCATGGACAGGGTGGCGGGCGGCGTGAGCGCCTGCTGCGCCACCTGGTGCAGTTCGAGCAGGCGCTGCCTTGCCTGCGCCGCGCGCGCCTGCTGCGGGCCGCTGGCGGGAAAGGCGTCGAGCAGCACCAGTTCGCCCGGCGAGACGACGGCCATCAGCAGGGCGGGCCAGCGCGCCGACAGGTCGGACTGCACTTGCTGCAGCTGCGTCAGCACCTGGTCCAGCCGCTCGCCCGGACCTTCTCCCGCATCGGGTATTTCCAGCACGAACATGGCGCGCGGCACGCGCAAGTCCAGCGCCAGGCGCGCCGCCCACGCTTGCATGCTGGCATCGGAAATGCCCGTGCGATACACGAGCTGGAACACGAATTCCTCGCGGTAGCGCTTTTCATGCTGCAACTCGCTGACCAGCCGCGCCTGCTCCAGCATCATTTCCGCCATGGCCCGCACCAGTTCGCCGAACTGGCGCACGGCGTCCGGCTCGCCCGTCAGGCCCAGCACGCCGCAAATCTCGCCGCGCACCGTCAGGGGCAGGTTGATGCCGGCCCGCGTGCCCGGCAGCCTGGCCATGTCGGCCGCGCCGATTTCCACGCTGGCGTGCCGGGCCAGCGCCAGTTGCGCGCCCGGATGCAGGTCGCCCACGCGCTGCGGGTCGCCGCTGGCCAGGATCACGCCGCGCGCATCGATCACGTTGACGCTGAAGGGAATGATGTGCATGGTGCGCCGGACGATGTCCTGCGCCAATGGGGGATCGATGCTCGGCATGGTGTTCACCTTCTGGTTTTGTGCATTTGCATGGAATCATCGGATTCAACACTATGTTTCTTCATGCATCCGCACGATGACTGTTTCTGTGGGCAATTGTACGATGGGCTGGTCGCATCCCATAAAAAATAGTCAGGAGACACCCATGACCACCCATCCAGGCGCCAGCCTGTCCGCCGGCGCGTCCGCGCAGGACCGCGTGCGCGAAGGCGCCTACCGCAAGGTCACCTTGCATCTGATCCCCTTCATCTTCATCTGCTACCTGTTCAATTACCTGGACCGTGTCAATGTCGGCTTTGCCAAGCTGCAAATGCTCGATGCGCTGCAATGGAGCGAAAGCGTGTACGGCCTGGGCGCCGGCATTTTCTTCATCGGCTACGTGGCCAGCGGCGTGCCCAGCAACCTGCTGCTGCACCGCCTGGGCGCGCGCAAGGTCATCGGCACCCTGATGATCGCCTGGGGCATCGCCTCGGCCTGCCTGATGTTCGTCACCACGCCGGCCGCGTTCTACTCGCTGCGCTTCATCACGGGCGTGTTCGAGGCCGGTTTCTTCCCCGGCATCGTGCTGTACTTTACGAACTGGTATCCCGCTTCGCGCCGGGGCCGCATCATGGGCCTGTTTATGTCGGCCATTCCCATTTCCGGCTTGCTGGGCAGCCCCCTGTCGGGCTGGATGATGCAATCGTTCGCCGGCCACGGCGGCCTGGCCGGCTGGCAATGGATGTTCTTGCTGCAAGGCATCCCCACCGTGCTGCTGGGCTTTCTCGTGTATGTGCTGCTGAACGACGGCATCGCCCAGGCGAAGTGGCTCAATACGGAAGAAAAGCAGCTGCTGCGCGCCGACCTCGACGAGGACGAACGCCAGCGCCGCAACAGCGCGAATACGGCCGACACCTTCGCCAGCGTGCTGCGCAACAAGCACGTGTGGATGCTGGGCCTCGTGTATTTCTGCATCCAGATGGGCGTGTACGCGATCAATTTCTGGCTGCCCACCATCGTCAAGTCGCTGGGTTTCGCCAGCCCCGTGGCCGTGGGCTGGATCAGCGCCATTCCCTACCTGTGCGCCAGCATCTTCATGATCTGGGTGGGCCGTTCGGCCGACAAGCACAAGGAACGCCGCTGGCATTTGAGCGGCCCCCTGCTGATGGCGCTGTGCGGCTTGCTGCTGGCCACCCAGGCACACGGCAACGTGGTCGTCGCCCTCATCGGCCTGTCGCTGGCGACCATGGGCGCGCTGTCCGGCCTGCCCATGTTCTGGCCCTTGCCGACTGCGTTTCTCGGCAGCGCGGCGGCGGCCGGCGGCTTGGCGCTGATCAATTCGCTGGGCCAGGTGGCGGGCTTCGTCAGCCCCTTCCTCGTCGGCTGGATCAAGGATGCGACGGGCGGCACCGACGTGGCCCTGTATATTCTTTCCGCAGTCATGCTGCTGGGCGCCATACTGGTGCTGCGCGTTCCCGCGCGCATCGTGAACCGTTGAACGAAGCTGCCATCGAACCGGAGGAATTGACCATGACGACGACCCCGGCGCCGCGCGCCTTGCTGCAAGCCATGTTCCAGGCCGCCATCGAAGCGGCCCAGCCATCGCACTGCATACCGCCCCATCTGCCGCCGGCGCCCAAGGGCCGTCTGATCGTCATCGGCGCCGGCAAGGCGTCGGCCGCCATGGCGCAAGCCGTGGAACGGCATTGGCCGGGACCGCTGTCCGGGCTGGTCGTCACGCGCTACGGCTATGCCGTGCCCTGCGAACGCATCGAAATCGTGGAAGCGTCGCACCCTGTGCCGGACCAGGCCGGCATGGATGCGGCGCGCCGCATGCTGGAACTGGTCGGCAACCTGCAGGCGGACGATACGGTGCTGTGCCTGATTTCGGGCGGCGGCTCGTCGCTGCTGGCCTTGCCGCTCGATGGCATCACTTTGGCCGACAAGCAAGCCTTGAACCGCGCGCTGCTGGCGTCCGGCGCCACCATCGGCGAAATGAATTGCGTGCGCCGCCATTTGTCCGCCATCAAGGGCGGGCGCCTGGCGGCCGCCTGCCATCCTGCGCAAGTCATCACTTTGGCGATTTCCGACGTGCCTGGCGACAAGCTGGGCGACATCGCGTCCGGCCCCACGGTGGGCGACGCGACGACGTGCGAGGATGCGCTGGCCATCGTGCGCCGCTATGGCATGGACTTGCCGGACAGCATACGCGCCACCTTGGAAAGCGGGCGCGGCGAATCCGTGAAACCCGACGATCCCCGCCTGGCGCGCACGCAAACCACCCTGATCGCCACGCCGCAGATGGCGCTGGAAGCGGCGGCGCAGGTGGCGCGCGCAGCCGGCGTCACGCCGTATATATTGGGCGACAGCCTGGAAGGCGAGGCGAGGGACGTGGGCAAGGTGATGGCCGGCATCGCGCTGCAAACGGCGCAGCGGGGCCAGCCGTTTCCCGCCCCGTGCGTGCTGCTGTCGGGCGGCGAAACGACCGTCACCGTGCGCGGCAACGGGCGCGGCGGGCGCAACGTGGAATTCCTGCTGGCGCTGGGCATCGCGCTCGATGGACGCGAGGGCATCGACGCGCTGGCCGGCGACACGGATGGCGTCGACGGCCAGGAAGACATCGCTGGCGCGGTCCTGGTGCCCGACACCCTGCAACGGGCCTGGGCGCTGGGCATCAAGCCCCGCGACAGCCTGGACAACAACGATGGCCACGGCTTCTTCCAGGCGCTGGGAGACAGCGTGGTCACGGGCCCGACCTTGACGAATGTCAATGATTTCCGGGCCATCCTGATTACCTGAATTTAGAACCCTTCCAGCACGATCTTCCCTTTTGCCGTATTGCTTTCCAGCAGGGCATGCGCGCGCTTCAGGTTTTGTGCGTTGATCGTGCCGAAGCGCTCTGCCAGGGTCGTCCTGATGACGCCGGCGTCCACCAGCTGCGCCAGCTCTTCCAGTAGTTCATGCTGTTTGACCATGTCCGGCGTCTGGAACAGCGAACGGGTAAACATCAGTTCCCAGTGCAGCGACACGCTCTTGCCCTTGAACTTGCGCACGTCGATGTGCTCGGGGTCGTCGATCAGGGCGAACTTGCCCTGCGGCGCGATCAATTCCACGATCTGGTCGAAATGCCGGTCGGTCTGGTTCAGACTGATCACATAGTCGACGGGCGGCAAACCCAGGCGCGTGATTTCCCCTGCCAGCGGCAGGCTGTGGTCGATCACGTGGTGCGCGCCCAATTCCTTCACCCAGTCCGCCGTTTCCGCGCGCGAGGCCGTGCCGATGATGGTGACACCCGTCAATTGCCGCGCCAGTTGCACCAGCACGGAGCCGACGCCGCCTGCCGCGCCGATCACCAGCAGCGATTTGCCCGTCAAACTCTTGTCGCGGCTGAGCTGCAAGCGGTCGAACAGCAATTCCCAGGCCGTAATGGCCGTCAGCGGCAGGGCGGCGGCCGGAGCGAAATCGAGGCTGGCCGGCATGTGCCCGACGATGCGCTCGTCGACCAGCTGGAATTCGCTGTTGCTGCCGGGGCGGTTGATGGCGCCCGCGTACCAGACCCTGTCGCCCACCTGGAACAGGGTGGCGTCGGGGCCGACGGCCGTGACGACGCCGGCCGCATCCCAGCCCAGCACTTCCGGCTGGCCATCCTTCGGCGCGCGGTTCTGGCGCACCTTGGTGTCGACGGGATTGACGGAAATGGCCTTGACGGCGACGAGCAGGTCGCGCCCCGTGGCGACGGGCACGGGCAGCTCGATGTCGAGCAGGGCGTCGGCATCCGTGATGGGCAGGCTGTGGTGGTAGGCGATGGCTTTCATGTGCTTCCTCGTTGAGTGGATACCGTATGATGGTGGCAATGTCGACCTGGAAACAGGGGGCGCGTACCGAAACACTTTCAAAGGAATGTTGAAAATTGCTGCGACTCGATGACTTGCAGGTATTTGTGCGCACGGCCGACCGGGGCAGTTTGTCGGCGGCCGCGCGCGAGATCGGCATCTCGCCCGCGCTGGCCAGTGCCGCCGTCAAGCGCCTGGAAGGCGTGTTGGGCTTGCGCCTGCTGGCCCGTACGACGCGCTCGCTGAGCCTGACGCCGGAAGGCACGCAATACCTGGAACATGCGCGGGAAGCCTTGCGCCTGCTGCGCGCAGGCCACGATGCCCTGCTGGCCGGCAAGGACAGTTTCGGCGGAACCTTGAAAATTGCCATGCCCTCCGACCTGGGCCGCAATCTGATGCTGGGCTGGCTGGACGAATTCCAGCTGCGCCATCCGACACTGCATTACCAGCTCAGCGTCAGCGACCGGGTGGCAGACATGGTGCGCCAGCAAGTCGACGTGGCCATCCGCTATGGCCAGCAAGACGATTCGAGCCTGATCGCCATGCCCATCGCGCCCGCCAACGACCGGGTGCTGGTGGCATCGCCCGCCTACCTGCGCGAATACGGCCCTTTGCTGGCGCTGGAAGAGTTGTCGCAGCGCAATTGCCTGCGCTTCGCGCTGGAAGACGGCTTGCACGACCGCTGGACTTTTTACCGCCTGCCCCAGCGCGAGCAAGTGACGGTGTCCGTGAGCGGCAACCGCAGCGCCGACGACGCCGACCTGGTTCGCCGCTGGGCCGTGGCGGGACTGGGCATCGCCTATAAGTCGCGGCTCGACGTGGCGGGCGACCTGGACGCCGGCCGCCTGCAAGCGCTGTTGCTCGACGTGGCGGGCGAGGCCACGCCCTTGCACCTGGTCTGCACGCACCGGGCGCAGGTGACGCCGCTGGTGCTGCAGTTGCGCGATTTCCTGCGCGACAAATGTGCGCAGTTATTAAAACAGCAGAATTGACCGGGGAACTTTGCTTATCTGATATCAGCGATTTTTTAAAATCACATCGCTCATGTATTGATTCAAATCGCGAAAGTCTTTCACCCGCCAGGCATATGGCGCAATCTTGACGCCATTCTCTTTCAAGGTCTTGGGAATCAGATCGCCATTCGGACGAAGGATGACCGACGATACGATCACGCCCGGATAATCCTTCAGGCGTTTTTTGAAGGCGGCGGTGGTCAGATCGGGCGTAGGCGGATTGCTTTTATTCGCCAACGGCCCCGTTCCCTTGATCTCTGCGCCATGGCACACGGCACAGCGCTGTACATACAGGGTTTTCCCATTCAGATTCTCCGCCAAGGCTGACGGCGCTTGAATCAGCGATAACGTTCCTAATGCAGCGATAAATAATATTTTCATTTCTTTTTAATGTGGACGTATTGTATGGATAATGTCTGGTTCGAGAGAAAATACGCAGCTGCCATTGCAATATGCAATTCTCCCGATAACATTTTATCCGAGATGATTCATCATAATGTGCTCATGCCGGCGAGAGATTGGCTGGCGAACCATCGTGCCTGATTACAACTCGTTGCAAATGGCAATCATGCGCGGGTCAACCTGGGCGTACCCTCAAGCATTCTGCATGAAACCGCTTGAAGGACCGCCATGACCCCGCACCGACTATTGCCGACGACCTTGATTTCCCTGCTCTTGCTGGCCGGCTGCGCCGCGAACGGGCCCGCCGTTCAGTCCGATCATGGCGCGCAGGCCAGTCCCGCGCAGACCAGTCCCGCGCAAGACATCGCCATGCTGGAACGGGTCAGCTGGGGCGTGAGCGGGGGCAGCGTGCGCCAGGTGCAGGACAAAGGCTGGAACGCCTGGCTGCGGACGCAGTTGCATCCAGGAAAAGCGGCCTTGCCGCCGGCCATCGCCGCGCAAATCGACGCCATGACCATCAGCCAGGTGCCGCTGGAGCAATTGGTGATCTCTATGGAGCAAAAGCGCAAGGAGTCGGCCGGCGTCATGGACGACATGGCGAAGCAGCAGGCGCAAAAGGATTACCAGCAAGAACTCAATCGCCTAGCGCGCGAAGCGGCCACGCGCTCCTTGTTGCTGGACGTGTATTCGCCGAACCAGTTGCAGCAGCAATTGAGCTGGTTTTGGCTCAACCATTTCAGCGTGCACCAGGGCAAGCACAACTTGCGCGCCATGGTGGGCGATTACGAGGCGAACGCCATCGCGCCACATGCTCTGGGGAAATTCCGTGACTTGCTGGGCGCCACCGTCCACCATCCGGCCATGCTGCGTTACCTGGACAATGAAGCCAATGCCGCCAAGCGCATCAATGAAAACTATGCGCGCGAGCTGATGGAGCTGCATACGCTGGGCGTGAACGGCGGCTATAGCCAGATGGACGTGCAGGAACTGGCGCGCATCCTGACGGGCGTGGGCGTGAACCTGGGAGCGGACACGCCGAAAGTGAAGCCGGCGCTGCAGTCGCAATACGTGCGCCGGGGCTTGTTCGAGTTCAATCCCAACCGCCACGATTACGGCGACAAGCAATTCCTCGGGCAAACGGTGAAGGGCAGGGGCCTGGCCGAGCTCGATGAAGCGCTGGACCGCCTGAGCCGCAGTCCCGCCACCGCGCACTTTATCAGCGGCAAGCTGGCCCAGTATTTCGTTGGCGACAACCCGCCCGCACCGCTGGTGGCGCGCATGGCGGCCACCTTCCAGCGCAGCGACGGCTTGATCGCCGACGTGCTGCAAACCATGTTCGACAGCCCCGAATTCAGGCAATCGCTGGGCAAGAAATTCAAGGACCCCATGCATTATGTCGTGTCGGCCGTGCGCCTCAGCTATGACGACAAGCCCATCCTGAATGCGGGACCCATGCTGAACTGGCTGTCGCGCATGGGCCAGCCCCTGTACGGACGCCAGACGCCCGATGGCTATCCGCTGACGGACGCTTCCTGGGCCAGTCCGGGGCAAATGACGACGCGCTTCGACATCGCCCGCACCATCGGTTCGGGCAGCGCCGGCCTGTTCAAGACGGATGGCCCGCAGCCGCAGGAAAAAGTGGCGTTCCCGCAACTGGCCAGCGCCCTGTATTACCAGTCGCTGCAGCCAGGCTTGAGTCCGGCCACGCGCCAGGCATTGGATCAGGCCGCTTCGCCGCAGGAGTGGAATACATTTCTTCTTTCCTCGCCGGAAATGATGCACCGTTAAGTTGAAATCGGAGGATTGCCATGAATCGTCGTGACCTGTTGAAAGCCCTGGCCGCCGCACCCTTGTTCACTCACGCGGGCAGCCTGCTGGCCGCACCCGCCACGGATGCGAAGCTGCTGTTCGTCTTCCTGCGCGGCGGCTATGACGCGAATAACTTGCTGGTGCCGGTCGGCAGCGATTTTTACTACGCGGCGCGGCCGAATATCGCCATCGCGAAACCGGGCGAGGAAAACGGCGCGCTGGCCTTGAACGCCGACTGGGCCTTGCATCCGGCCTTGCGCGAGAGCATTTATCCCATGTTTACGGGCGGCGAGGCGGCCTTCATCCCGTTCGCGGGCACGACGGATTTGACGCGCAGCCATTTCGAGACGCAGGATACCATCGAGTTGGGACAAGAGATCAACACGCGGCGCGACTTCCGGTCGGGTTTCCTGAACCGCCTCGTGCAGACCTTGAATGGCAGCAAGGCCGGCCCCGCCATCGCTTTCACCGACCAGCTGCCGCTGATCTTCCAGGGCGGCGTGCAAGTGCCGAACATGGCGCTGCGCTCCGTGGGCAAGTCCGGCATTGATGCGCGTCAAAGCCAGATCATCGCCGCCATGTACCGGGGCACGCCCTTGCAGCAACCCGTCAGCGCGGGCTTTGTCGTGCGCGACGACGTGACGAAGGAATTGACGGGGGAAATGCAGGCGGCCAACCGCAACGCCATCAGTACCAAGGGCTTTGAACTGGAAGCGCAGCGCATCGCCCGCTTGATGAAGGACAAGTACAACCTCGGCTTCGTCGACGTGGGCGGCTGGGATACGCACGTGGGGCAGGGCGGCGCCAGCGGCTACCTGGCGGGGCGTTTCGATGAACTGGGACGGGGACTGGCCGCGTTTTCGCAGGAAATGGGCAGCGCCTGGCGCAATACCGTCGTCGTCGTCGTCAGCGAATTTGGCCGCACCTTCCGCGAAAACGGCAACCGCGGCACGGATCACGGCCACGGCAGCGTGTTCTGGGTGCTGGGCGGCGGGATCAAGGGCAAGCAGGTGGCGGGCGAGCAAGTGGCGATTGCGCAGGCAAACCTGTTCCAGAACCGCGACATGCCCGTGCTGAATGAATACCGGGCCGTGCTGGGCGGTTTGCTGCGCCGCACCTTCGGCTTGACGCCGGCGCAACTCGACCACGTGTTTGCCGGCGTGAAACCGGCGGAACTGGGCCTCGTGTAAATCGGCGAATCTCCGTGTTACGCTACGCCTGCGCATGTGGCGCATAGCGAATACTGGCGGCCCATGGCGCCGGGCACGAATGGAGCAGCATGAACGATACCCAGCGCGACATTGTCAGCGCAGGCTTTTCCCTGGCCCTGATCGCCGTGACGGCCTTCGTCATGCAGCGTTTCTTTTTGCCGCTCGTGTGGGCCGGCATCCTGTGCGTGGCCACCTGGCCTTTGTATGTGCGCGTGCGCGCGGCGCTGGGCCAGCGCACCATCGTCGCGGCAGCCGTGCTGACCCTGGCGTTTGCCTGCATCTTCATCATTCCCGTGCTGTTCGGCGTGGCGCAGGCGGCGCGTGAAGTGCCCGTGCTGGCCAATTTCGTCGTGCATGCGAATGCCGACGGCTTGCCCGTGCCGGACTGGGTGGCGCATGTCCCGCTGGCCGGCAGCGCCATCGGCGACTGGTGGCAAGCCACCCTGAGCCAGCCGCATGGCCTGGGCCACTTCTTTGCGGGCAGCGCCGTGGGCGGCTTTCATTCCGCGCGCGACATGCTCAAGGTGCTGGGCGCGGACGTGTTTCACCGCCTGGTCGACTTCGGCCTGGCGTTTTTATGCCTGTTTTTCTTTTACAAGGATGGTGAAGCGCTGACGCGCCAGATCACGGCCGTCGGCAGCCATTTTTTGCGTCCCGAACGGTGGGGCCGCTATGCGCAAAAGATCCCCACGGCCATCCGCGCCACCGTCAACGGCCTGGTGCTGGTGGGCCTGGCCGAAGGCGTGCTGATCGGCATCGCCTATGCCATCGCCGGCTTGCCGTCACCGGCCCTGTGGGCGTTTGCCACGGGCATCCTGGCCATCATCCCGTTTGGTGCGCCGCTCGCGTATGGCTGCGCGGCCGCCTTGCTGGTGTTTCAGGGCAATGTGGGCGCCGCCATCGGCGTGGCCGCCTGGGGCACCGTGGTGCTGTTTGTTGCCGACCACTTCGTGCGCCCTGGCATGATCGGCAACGCCACCCGCTTGCCTTTTCTGGCCGTGCTGTTCGGCATTCTGGGCGGCGTGGAAACCCTGGGCCTCGTGGGTCTGTTCATCGGCCCTGTCGTGATGGTGCTGTTTGTTACCTTGTGGTACGAAGCGAATGCGACTGACCACGTACCGCCGGCCAACATGCCTTCCAGCACAGCTGCCGATGCAGGTGCCGACGCACTTGCCGGTACGGTTGCCGGCATAGCTGCCGAAACACCTGCCAGCCCGGCCGCGCCGGAACGCACACAGTAGTGAGGGGTCGGTCAGCGTGCTGCTGGCCGGTACTGAGGCGTTCCCGGCGGGGCCGGACGGAGCTGACTTGATAACAGGGTGCGAACACCTTGTTTTAAAGTCATTCTTAATGTGCCTTGGATAGAATAAGCAACCAACGGCGCATCAGCAGCACTTCAACATAGCCCGGCTCGATGCCCGTACCGCACTCGATCAAGGGATTGACGGTGTAGTAGCGCTTGCGGAAGTCGCGGCAGACGAGGATTTCGCGCTTGCCCATGCGGACGAGGAAAGAGCTTGGGGCGTATTCCAGGCCGAACCGTGAGCCAAAACCGCTATTCAATGTTGCCATGACAATTCCTTTGAGGGAGATGTGTTGAACGAGTCATCAGAATAGCATAACTACTGTATGAATACACAGCTACTGTATGAATAAACAGTATTTTTTTACTGGTGTGGTTTTTTTGATCAGTACCGGGAACATGAAAGAGAGATGAGTTTGCAAGAGAAAAATGACATGGGCATGACCACGGGCTGGACCACGAAACTGCGCCGCTTCGTCGAGGCGCGCCTGTCGCCCGAAGGCGAACTGGGCCTGCATATGACGGTGGGCGTGGCCCTGATGCTCGTCGCCATCGTGGTCTTCCATGAGATCGCCGAAGCCGTCATGGGCATGGCCCAAATCACCGTGATCGACTTGCAGGTGGCGCAGTGGTTCAACCAGCATGCCGTGCCGTGGATCACCAGTTGCCTGCTGGTCGTCACGCACATGCACGGCGTGATCGGCGCCATCACCCTGGCCGTCTTGCTGGGCTGGTATCTGCACCGCAAGGGCGCCAGCTACTGGCTGTTTACCCTGGTCATTACCATGCCGGGCGTCATGTTTTTGAACCTGCTGCTAAAGTACATTTTTGTGCGCGCGCGGCCCAGCTTTGACGAGCCCATCCTGCAGACGGCCCTGAGCACGTACAGCTTTCCCAGTGGTCATACGGCCACCTCGACGGCCCTGTACGGCTTGCTGGCCGCCTACCTGATTTGCCAGACGGCGCCGGGTGCGTGGGGCAAGCGCATCGCCATCGCGCTGGGCGCCTTCCTGATGGCCTCACTCGTGGGTTTCAGCCGCATTTACCTGGGCGCGCATTACCTGAGCGATGTGCTGGCGGCCATGGCGGAAAGCTATGGCTGGCTGGCCATCTGCATCGCCGGCGTGTCGACCCTGCGCCGCCGCCGGCATATCCGGCAAACCAGATAAGGGGAAACCATCCTGAGCAAGATTGCAGTCATCATCAATGCGGGCGCCGGTTGCGGCTATGCGCCCGACTGGGCGCAGCAGCTCGAAGCGAAATTCGCCGCCGTGGGGCTCGACGCCGCCATCACCCTGGCGGCCAGCGGCGCCGACATGATCGCCACGGCCGGGCAGGCGCTGCGCGATGGCGCGCCCATCGTCGTGGCCGGTGGCGGCGACGGCACCATCAATGCTGTCGCGTCCGTCGTTGTCGGCAGCGGCACGCCGTTTGGCGTCTTGCCGCTGGGTACCCTGAACCATTTCGCCAAGGATTTGAACATTCCGCTCGAACTCGATGCGGCGATTGCCAACGTGGCGCAGGGCGTGCCGCACCAGGTCGACGTGGGTGAAGTCAATGGCCGCATCTTCCTGAACAATTCCAGCCTGGGCCTGTATCCCGACATCGTGCGCGACCGCGAAAAGCAGCAGCGCCGGCTGGGACGGGGCAAGTGGCTGGCGTTCAGCTGGGCGCTGGTGGCCGCCTTGCGCCGCTATCCCTTCCTCAGCGTGCAATTGAAACTGAAGGACGCCGTGCATGCGCGGCGCACGCCGTTTGTCTTTATCGGTAACAATGAATACCTGATGGAAGGCTTGAATATCGGCGAGCGCGAACGGCTCGATGGCGGCCAGCTGAGCCTGTACGTGGCGCAGCGTCCGGGCCGCCTGGGATTGCTGAAGCTGGCCTTGCATGCACTGTTCGGCAAGTTGTCGCAGGCCAAGGACTTCGACGTGCTGACGGCGACCGACCTGGAAATCGCCACGAAGCACCGGCGCCTGCGTGTGGCCACGGATGGCGAAGTGACCGTCATGAATACGCCGCTGCAGTACCGCATCCGCCCCGCCGCGCTGACGGTGCTGGTGCCTGCGCCGGCACCTTCCGGGGAGTAAGGCCATGCGTACCATCGTGCATTTGTCCGACTTGCATTTTGGCAAGGTCGACGCGGCCTTGCTGGCGCCCTTGCGCGCGCTCGTCGAACGGCTGGAACCGGACGTGGTGGTGGTGTCGGGCGATTTGACGCAACGGGCCCGCAGCGCCCAGTTCCAGCAAGCGCGGCAGTTTCTCGACAGCTTGCCGGGGCCGCAGATCGTGGTGCCGGGCAACCATGACGTGCCGCTCTACAACGTCTTTTCCCGCTTCCTGACGCCGCTGGTGAAATACCGGCGCCATGTGACGGACGATTTGTCGCCCGAATATGTGGACGAGGAAATCGCCGTGCTGGGCATCAATACGGCCCGCTCCCTGACGTTCAAGGATGGCCGCATCAGCCACGAGCAGATCGATTTCCTGCGCGAACGCCTGGGCCGTTTGCCGCCCGGTTTGACGCGCATCATCGTCACGCATCATCCGTTTGACTTGCCCGAGCACTTCGGCGACGATGATCTGGTCGACCGTGCGCCGCTGGCGCTGCAAATGTTTTCCGAATGCGGCGTGGATCTATTGCTGGCCGGGCACTTGCACGCCAGTGTGGCGGGCAACACGGCCGAGCGCTACAAGATCGCCGGCTACGCTGCCCTGATGGTGCAGGCGGGCACGGCCACGTCCACGCGGGGCAGGGGTGAATCGAATTCCTTCAACGTGCTGCGCGTGGAAAACAGTTGTATCCGCGTCGAGCGCTACAGCTGGAATGAAGACAGCGCCGACTTTGAAAAAGTCAGCATGGAAGCATTCGCGCGCCAGGGCGGCGTGTGGACCAGCTTGCGGCCGCTGTAGCCAGAATTAATGGGGTAGGCAACAACCGGCATCAGGAGTGGCCGGCAAAATGGCCAGGGCTAGGCGCGTTGCCGAAGACAGTACGAATAGTGCGGCGAGGCAATGCAACAACGCCCTGGACTTTTTGATGGCTACTCCGCTACAGCCAGTAATTCATGAAACGGGCCGCCCACTCCTTCATGCGGTCGGCAATCGGCCGGGTTTCCCATTTCGCCCTGGTGATCTCTTCCGAGTCGCGCAAGTCTTCCTGGAAGGCGTTTTCCATTTCGAGGCCGAAGCTGTCGCCCAGCACGATCACGTTCAGTTCGCTGTTATGCAGGAAGCTGCGCATGTCGATGTTGGTCGAGCCCACCGTCGACCAGGCGCCGTCGATGACGGCCGTCTTGGCGTGCAGCACGGCCAGTTTCAAGTGGAAGATGCGGATGCCGCCGGCCAGCAGCTGGTCGTACAGCGCATGTCCCGCATGGAATACGAGACCGCTGTCGGACACGCCCGGCAGCACCACGGTGACGTCCACGCCCCGTTTCGCGGCGGCCACCAGCGCGTCGACCGTCTGCTGGTCGGGCACGAAATAGGCGGACGTGATGTGGATGGTTTTTTTTGCTTCCTGGATGGCCAGGATATACGCCTTGTAGATTTCGAAGCCGCCGTCCGGCTCGCTGGCCACGACGCGCACCAGCTTGTCGCCCACTTCCGACAGGGTCGGGAAATAGTTCGCATCCGGCAAGTCGGCCTGGTCTTGCTGGGCCCAGGTGCGGATGAACAGCCACTGGAAGGCGGCCACGGCCGGGCCTTCCACTTTCACGTGGGTATCGCGCCAGCCCACGTCGCTCTTGTCGGCGGACTTGTTCTTGGAACGGAACAGCGAGCTTTTCGCATAGGTGTCGCTGATGTTGACGCCGCCCGTAAATGCCGTCTTGCCGTCGACGATCAACACCTTGCGGTGGTCGCGGTTGTTGATCTTCCAGTCGTCGCCCTTGAGCTTGGCGGGATTGACGGGGTTGAAGGCCACCAGGTGCACGCCGGCCGCGCGCATGCGCTCGAAGAACGCCTGCGGCACGCCGAGGGTGCCCACGCTGTCGTAGATGACGTTGACCGTCACGCCCGATTGCTGCTTTTCGATGAGCATGTCGGCAAACTTCAGGCCCAGCGGGTCCTGGTCGAAGATATACGTTTCCAGGTTGATGCTGTTCTTCGCTTCGCTGATGGCCTGGAACATGGCTTCCATCGTTTGCGGGCCGTCAAACAGCAGGGTCACCTTGTTGCCCTTGATTAAAGGTACGCCCGTGGCCGCCTCTTCCAGCGCGGCCTGGGCTTTCAAGTCCATGCCGGACTTCGCCCAGCGCTTGTTGAGCAGGGCGGCGCGGCTGTTGACGTTCAGCACGGCGCCCTTGCCCGTGATCACCTTGGGCTTGGCCACCGGTTCCAGGGTGGTGTTGAGATTCTTGACGTTAGGCAGCGAGGCGCATGCAGCCAGGGTCCAGCACAGCAGTAGGGCGGTGAGGCAGGGTTGCATGCGCCTGGCGGTCATTTTTGAGCCTTGGTCGTGGGTGACAGGTTTGCCGAGTCATCGGCCAATGCCAAAGGTGGCGGGTTTTTCGAGCCGAAGAAGAAGACGATGGGCGAGCGCAGGAAGCGCTTGCCCAGGATCTTCAACAGTTGCATGCCGTGCTTGAAGCGCACCTGGCGCGAACGCAGGGCCACCCATAGGGCCAGGCCGAAGCTCACCAGCAGGTTGGCCGTGCCGATGGCGAAGATGCCCGACAGCGACTTGACGGCCAGTTGCCAGCTCATGTTGTGGTCCAGGCCCACCAGGGCCGTGGCGAAGTTGGCGGCCGAGAAGGTGATGTGGCGGATATCGATCGGCAAGCCGATCAGGAAACCCAGGGTGCCGATGGAACCGAGCAGGATACCGAAATAGAAGTTACCCATCAGGCCGCCCAGGTTGTTTTCCAGGTACAAACCCAGCCGCTGCAGGCGTTCCTGGCCGATGACGCGGCCCAGGCCGCGCAATTGTGCGATGCGCTGCGCCCAGCGCGTGTACAGGGCCTGGTTGTCGTAGTAGCCGGAAATCAGGCCGGCCACGAACAGGCACACGCCGGCGATCATGGCGTAAAAGATGGCGGGGCTGCCGATGGGGTCGATATCGTGCAGCAAGTGCATGGCTTTCTCGGGCGTCACCAGGTTGTGCCCGGTAATCGCCTTGTAGCCGAGCGCGATCAGCCACGCCGTGGGGATGGCGGTGGCCAGGTTGCCCAGCACGGCCATGTTTTGCGTGCGAAACACCTTGTTGATCAATTCCGCCATGCTGTCGAGGTCGATATTTCGCCCATCCTTGCTGTGCAGGCCGGCGGCGATGCGCGACGCCGTCATGGCCGGCTGCTTGGTGGCCACCGTGAAATGCAGCAAGTGGATGAACATGAAGCCGATCGAGTAATTCATGCTGAACATGAACGCTTCGACCAGCGGCGCCGAGCGCAGGTAGGACATCAATATCTTGAACAGGGCCATGAAGCCGATGATCACGCCCGCGCCCGCGGACGAGAGGAACATGGCGCCCATTTCGCGGCGGTTTTCCGCGATGTAATGCTCGCCCGTGCGGCTGGCGTTTTCCGTCACATTGCGTGCCAGCAAGTTGATATTGTCGGAAAACAGGTCGCTGACCTTGTATTTGTTGTTGTGCGCCTGAATCAGTTCCAGCGCCAGCCCGACGGCGCCCGCGCGGCGGCGGCTGACGGGTTGCGGGTGCAGCAAGTCTTGCGTGGCGTCCACCGTGATGGCGGCGATGTCCACGTTGTTCGAGGCCGGCAATTCGCCGCTCGTGTCGACGAGGAACAGCAGCTTGCGCAGGCGCTCGATGCTTTGCGCCAGCGCCACCAATAAATACGTAAGGGGGATGCTGGTGCCCTGGTACAGCGCCTTCTTGCGGATCTTGGCGATGACGGCGTCGCACTGGTCCAGCATCACCAGCAAATGGCGCGCATCCTCGATGTGCTCGAGATCGCCGTGCAGCAGATTCGTGTAGGCGTCCAGGTAGGCGTTCACTTCCGTGTTTTGCACCATGAACGGCGACTGGAACACTTCGATTTCGCTATGGAAACGCGTCAATTCCGGTTCCAGGCCCATGGCGCAGACGCGGTAGGACAGGGTGCGGATGGCGTCGAGCATGCCTGGCAGCATGATATTGCCGTCGCCGACGGCCAGTTCGATGTCGTCGCTGGTGAGCACGTCGAACAGTTCCAGCCAGTCCGTGGCGGGCACGTTGCTGATCCACAAATAATCGGTCTTCAGGTACAGCACCTGGTCGAGCGCGTCGTTCAGGTATTCGTCGCCCAAGGCGGGCGGCAGCATGCGGTAGGCGATGCGGCGTTTCAATTCCGTGAAAAAGCCGCTGTTCGACAGCACGCCGATATCGGTGTACAGGCTGGCGTGGCGGCGCGCGGCCAGCACGCGCAGCACGTATTCGTGCAGGGCGCGCGCTTGCGCGGGGTTACCTTTGAGAAGCTGGCGCAGGGTGCGCACGTTGGCAATCGCGGTAGCGCTGTCGTGGGGGCGCTTGGGACGCAGTGAGTTGAATAGTTCCACCAGCAAGTCGATATTGCTGGAGTTGGGGTCAATGCGTTCGAGGATAGCTAGCATGCAGAAAAAACGGGCGAGCCGCTGTCGGTAAAACCAGTAGTGTACCGCCTGCGTCAATTCTCGCAACGTTCGCCACCGAACATTGCTTTACGGCAGGGCCTGCATTTAACGCCATTTTGCCGCTAGTGCCATAATCATGCTCGCTCTTGCGTGTTGTCAGTACGCGACGCGGTTTCATGGCCTAAGCTGAAGTTTCTGTTGTACAACGCACGGATGGCTGGACAAAAAGCGAGGATAAGGTAACACTAAGATCAGACACACAGCGCATGTCCTGATCAATACCGGGAAGTTTCAATTCACGTTACCGAGATATTTATCATGCAGACCTCGTATTTTGCGCTTGCTGTGATAGGGATGGGGCCGTGGATGCTTTTTGCACCGGCCCAGGCTGCCGATGGCGCAGGCAGTGCCGCATCCACTAACGTTGCCGTGTACGGCGTGCTCGACGCGGGCATCGTGGCCGAGCGGGGCTGCGCCGCCAATTGCGCCAACACCAAGGTGTCCGGCGGCGTCGCGTCCGGTTCGCGCCTGGGCGTGCAGGGCCGCGAAGCGCTGGGTAATGACGTGTCCGCCGTATTTACCCTGGAAGCGGGCGTGCAGAACGACACGGGCCAGTCGGAAGAGGGCCGTTTGTTCGGCCGCCAGGCCTACGTGGGCCTCGACAGCCGCCTGGGCGCGCTGACCCTGGGGCGCCAGTACAATCCGCACTACCTGGCCCTGACCGACGTGGCCGACCCGTTCAAGGGCGGCATGGCCGGCAGCGCCGGCAACCTGGCCGGCTACAGCGTGAAACGCTACGACAATACCGTCAAGTACGTGACGCCCGCCTTGCGCGGCGTGACTGCCAGCGCCATCTACAGCTTTGGCGAGTCGCCGTACAGCAACGCCAGCAACCGCGCGTATGGCGCCACCCTCGGCTATTCGGCCGGCGCCGTGAATGTCAGCGTGTCGCACCAGCGCAAGAATAACCTCATCCTCGCTTCCGGCACCTTGCCCGCCATCGACATGTCGGCCCGCAACACCCTGATCGCGGCGAATGTCGACCTGAAAGTGGCCACCGTCTTTGCCGCCGTGGGCGTGAACAAGGGCTATGGCAGCTCGCCGTGGGACCCGAACAACGCCTACAGCGCGCTGGCCCTGTCGATGTCGTCGTCGGACAGCCGCGACACCTTGCTGGGCGTGTCCGTGCCCGTGGGCGGCTTCAAGCTGCTGGCGTCCTGGGTGCGCAAGGATGACCGCGACCTGGCCAACCGCGACGCCAGCCAGATGGCCGTCGGCCTCACGTATTCCCTGTCAAAGCGCAGCGATTTCTACGCGTCCTACGCGAAGATCCACAACAAGAACGGCGCCCGCTACACGGTGGGCAATGCCAGCGACAGCGGCCGCGGTGATGCAGCGTTCAACCTGGGTTTCCGTCACGGCTTTTGAGCTGCCGTCGTGGCCGGGGCAGGGCAGCTGGCGCCCAGCCACTTGCCATTGCTCGTCACGTTCACCTGTTCCGGTGCGCCGCGCGCGCTGGTCGTCACGGCCAGCTGCATGTTGAAAGCCTGGTCGCCCGTAAACATGACCTTGCCTTCGCCGCTCGATTTCGGGTTGGCGCAAGTGAACGATACCTGCATGCCGCCCGCGATGTCCGTGTTTTTCGACTTGCAATCGCCGGGCTGGCCCGTGGGAATCTGCTTGCGCGCCGCCATGTCAGGCGTCACGCACGCCGTCACGCGCACGGCGCCGTCGGCGCCCACGGTGGGCATGGCCATGCCGCGGCTGGCCGCCATGCTTTCCAGCTGCTTGCGTTGATCGGGAGGAAGGTTGCCCAGTTGTTGCAGCACCATGGACATGGCGTTGTCGGTGGCGGCGTCCGGCGACGCCATCTTGCTGTCGACTTGCCACAGGCCCGGCTTGATGGTGGCGGAATGCGAGGCGGCCATGACATTGGCGTGGGCGCCTAGGGCGGCGCAAGCCAGCAGGGTCAGGCGTAGCAGGGATTTTTTCATCGTGGGGTCTCCGGTATGGGCAGACCCCAGCATACGGCATGGCAAGCGGGGCACGCTTGCCATTGTGTTACAAACTGTGATCGGGCTCGATGCGGCGCACGTCCACGCAGGCGATGCGGCGCTCGTCGGCCTCGATGATTTCATAACGCAAATCATCGAGTTCCAGCACTTCGCCCACGGCCGGCATGTTCTCGAAATGCGCCAGCAGGAAGCCGGCCAGCGAGTTGTATTCGCCATCTTCGCTGACCAGGGTTTCCGTCTCGAACACTTGCTCCAGGTAATGCAGGTCCGTCGCGCCATCGATGCGCCAGTGGCCGGGACCCAGCACTTCCACGTCCGGCTGCTCGTCCTCGTCGGGGAATTCGCCGGCGATGGCTTCCAGGATGTCGATGGGCGTGAGCACACCCTGCACGGTGCCGAACTCGTCGACCACCAGCACCAGCTGGCCGCGCGAGCGCTTTAACGTTTCCATGGCTTTCAGCACGCCGGCCGCTTCCGGCACGACGACGGCTTCGCGCATGCTGTCCGGGTCGATCTTGCCGCGCGAGACCAGGTCCTCGATCAGGTCCTTGCTGCGCGCGATGCCGACCACGTTATCCAGGTCGTCATTGCAGACAGGAATCATGCTGTGCGGCGTTTCGCGCAGCAATTGCAGCATCTTTTCGCTGCTGTCGTTCAGGTTGACCCACGACACGTCGCCGCGCGGCGTCATGACGGAGCGGATCGAGCGTTCGGCCAGGGTCAGCACGCCGCTGACCATGTTGCGCTCTTCCACGCCGAAGGCGGAAATGTCGGGCAGTTCCTTGACTTCGTGCTCTTCCACGGCTTCGCGGCCCTTGCGTCCGCCCAGCAGGCTCAACACGGCCTGCGCCGTGCGGTCGCGCAGCGGGGCGTTCGACTGCAGCTTGAGGAAGTTGCGGCGTGCCAGCTGATTGAAGAATTCGATGACAATCGAGAAACCGATAGCGGCGTACAAATACCCTTTCGGAATGTGGAAGCCCAGGCCTTCGGCCACCAGCGACAGGCCGATCATCAGCAGGAAGCTCAGGCACAGCACGACGACGGTAGGGTGGGCGTTGACGAAGCGCGTCAGCACTTTCGACGCCAGCATCATGACGACGATGGAAATGACGACAGCCGCCATCATCACGTACAGGTTTTCCACCATGCCGACGGCCGTGATGACGGCGTCGAGCGAAAAGACGGCGTCGAGCACGACGATCTGCGCCACCACGAGGCCGAAGCCGGCGTAGACTTTCGGGCCCGTCTGGGCGTGCGTGACCCCTTCGAGGCGCTCGTGCAGCTCGCTGGTGGCCTTGAACAGCAGGAACAGGCCGCCGACGAGCAGGATCAGGTCGCGTCCCGAAAACGAGAATGTCAGTATGGAAAACAATGGCGTGGTCAGGGTGACCAGCCAGGAAATCAGCGAGAGCAGGCCCAGGCGCATGACGAGGGCCAGGGTCAGGCCCAGCACCCTGGCCTTGTCGCGCTGGTGCGGCGGCAATTTCTCGGCCAGGATGGCGATGAAAATCAGGTTGTCGATCCCCAGTACGATTTCCAGTACGACCAGCGTCAGCAGGCCGACCCAGATTGTCGGGTCAAATAACCATTCCATGTGTATAACCTTGTAAAGTCGATCAGTGTAAAGCGTGCCTGGTGGCTAAAGCCCCGGGCGCGTGGGTGCTGCATGCATGTCTTCAGGGGCGGACGCGCGGCGGCCGGGTGGCCAGCCGCACGTCCGCTTCGGCAAGTGCGCCCGGTCCCGCTTGCCAAATGATGGCGCAAAACGGCGCCCCCTGGCGCGAGGTCGGGTACAGCGTGATGGGGTCGTTGTCGCATTCTTCAGTATCGCAGCTGTCGCCAGGCTGGCCCGCATGGAGGCTGGCGTCGGCACAATCGATGCTGAAGGCGGGCGTGGCGGCAGCGCCGGCCGCGATTGCATGCTGGAATGGGGAAGGACTGGCGTAGGCCATGCTGGCGAACGCCTGGGGTAACGCGATGAAAACAAAAAGGCAGAGCAGGACGAGAGCTCGTCTCATATACAGGCAGATAGTTCTGGAACCATGGAGTATAACACGGGCACATAACAGCTCGATGACAGGACTTGCGTAAGTGATAAGTATGCCGTAAATTGCGAGAGCAATGATTTCCCTGGGCAGCGAAGACGCAGCGCGGGTCCATGGCAATTCTTGCGTTTGCATTCCATGGCGCCGCTTGTGCGCTTGTCTAAAACGTAGTGTTACCAGGACTCTGCCTTGAAACCCATTACCGCCCTCCTGCTTGCCGCCGGCATCCTCTCGCCTTCGTTCATCCTTGCCGCCACCCCGGTGGAAGCGGCGCCGACCCAGAAAGCCGGCAAGGCTGCGCCCAGCCGCGCCGCCGTCAAAGTCACGTCCGTCGAAGGCATCACGGAATACCGCCTGGCCAATGGCTTGCGCGTGCTGCTGTTCCCCGACGCCAGCAAGCCCACTTTGACCACCAACATCGTCTACCTGGTCGGTTCGCGCCATGAAAACTATGGCGAAACGGGCATGGCCCACTTGCTCGAGCACTTGCTGTTCAAGCCCAGCGCCAATTTCGGCGTCAAGAAGGGGACCAAGACCCCCGTCGAGATCCTGAACTCGACGGGCGCCCAGTTCAACGGCACCACCTGGTACGACCGCACCAATTACTACGCCACCTTCCCCGCCAACGACGACAACCTGCGCCAGATGCTGGCCATGGAAGCGGACCGCATGGTGAACGCGGCCATCGACCAGAACGACCTGTGGAATCCGAAGACGCAGAAGGGCGAAATGACCGTCGTGCGCAATGAGTTCGAAATGGGCGAAAGCGACCCGATCGGCGTGACGAGCGAACGCATCCAGGCCGTCGCCTACGACTGGCACAACTATGGCAAATCGACCATCGGCGCCCGTTCCGACATCGAACAGGTGAATATTCCCCGCCTGCGCGCGTTTTACCATAAATATTATCAGCCGGATAACGCCGTGCTGATGGTGGCAGGCCGCTTCGACGAAGCCAAGGTCTTGAAGCAGATCAATGAGCTGTTCGGCAAGATCCCGAAACCGACGCGCGTGATCGAGCCGACCTACACGGCCGAACCCGTGCAGGATGGCGAGCGCGCCGTGACGGTGCGCCGCAGCGGCGGCACGCAGTTCGTCGGCGCCGGCTACCACGTGGCGCCGTCCGGCAACCCGGACGCCGTCGCCATCGAGGTGCTGGGCCACGTGCTGACGGACGCGCCGGCCGGCCGCCTGCACAAGGCGCTGGTGGAAACCAAGCTGGCCAGCAAGATCGAATACAACTCCGTGAGCAACCTGGAGCCCGGCTACAACCTGTTTGGCGCGCTGGTGCCCGTCGATGGCAACCTTGATGCGGCGCAAGCTGCCATGCTGAAAGTGCTGGAAGACTTGAAATCGCAGCCGGTCACGGACGCGGAAGTGGCGCGCGTGAAACAGCAGCTGAACAAGCAGATCGAACTGGCCACCTCGAACACGGCGAGCCTGACGATCGCCCTGACGGAATCGCTGGCGGCCGGCGACTGGCGCCTGTTCTTCCTGCAGCGCGACCAGCTCGACAAGCTGACGACGGCGCAAGTGCAGGCGGCGGCCGAGAAATACCTGAAGAGCTCGAACCGCACCCTGGGCCGCTTCATCCCGACCGATGCGCCGGACCGCACCGTCGTGCCGGCCTACGCCGACGTGGCGCCGCAACTGGCCGGCTACACGGGCCGCGCCGTCGTGGCGCAGGGCGAAGCGTTCGACCCAAGCCCCGACAATATCGAAGCGCGCACCACGCGCTTCACCCTGCCGAACGGCTTGAAGGGCGCCTTGCTGCCGAAGAAAACCAAGGGCAGCACCGTCAGCGTCGTGTTGAAACTGCGGATCGGCAGCGAAGAGAGCTTGCGCGGCAAGGGGCAAGTGGGCAGCTACACGGCGAATCTGTTGTCGCGCGGCACGGATAAACTGTCGCGCCAGGAAGTGAAGGATAAGTTCGACCAGCTGGGCATGCAGGTCGCCATCACGGGCGGCGCCGAGGGCGTCACCGCCATGCTGACAGGCAAGCGCGAAAACTTGCCGGCCGCCATGGACTTGCTGGCGCAAGTGCTGCAAAAGCCGGCCTTGAACGAGACGGAATTCCTGGAATTGCAGCGCGAGCGCGTCGGCCGCGCGGAGCAGGAACTGCCTGAACCGCAACCGCTGGCCGTGAACGCCTTCCGCCGCCTGCTCGACGCCACGCCGGAAGGCCATGTGCGCCACGTGGCCACCTTGCCGGCCGAACTGGCGCAATGGAAAGCCATCCAGGTGGCCGACGTGAAAGCCTTCCATGGCGCCTACTATGGCGCGTCGAACGCGACTTTCGCTGCCGTGGGTGACTTCGACCCGGCCGCGCTGAAGGCGCAAGTGGCCAGCCTGTACGGCAGTTGGAAGGCGCAGCAGCCGTATGTGCGCATTCTTGACGCCGTCAAGCCCGTCAGCGGCGAGAAAGTCAAATTGGAAACGCCGGACAAGGCGAACAGCGTGCTGTTCGCCATCCAGCCTATCCCCCTCAAGGATGACGCCGCCAGCTATCCCGCCTTGCTGATCGCCAATCACATGCTCGGCGGCGGCGCCTTGCGCAGCCGCCTGGCCGACCGCATCCGCCAGAAGGAAGGCCTGTCGTACGGCGTCGGCTCGCAAGTGAGCATTCCGTCGCGCGAACCGGCCGGTTACTGGATGGCGTATGCCATCAGCGCGCCGCAAAACACGGTCAAGGTGGAAGCGGCCCTGCGCGAGGAAATCGCCAAGGTGCTGGCCGACGGTTTCACGCAAGACGAATTGACGGAAGCGAAAAAGGGCTGGCTGCAATCGGAAGAAGTGGAGCGCACGCAGGATGCGGGCCTGGCGCGCGAACTGGCCGGCTATCTGGCGCAAGACCGCACCATGGCGTACAACAAGGACCTGGAAGCCAAAGTGGCCGCCTTGACCCTGGCGCAAGTGAACCAGGGCTTGCGCGACTACCTGAAGCCATCGGCCGTGTCGATCGTGACGGCGGGCGACTTCGCCAAGGTGGCGAAAGAGGGTGAAAGCGGCGCCAAGGCAACGACGTCGAAATAAGCCGTTTTACATAGAAAAACCCGCCGGCAAGGTCACTTGCCGGCGGGTTTTTTATTGACGTGTGTCAGCTTAGCGTGGAGCCATTTCGGCTACGTAGATTTCCACGCGGCGATTGCGTGCGCGTCCCGAGGCATCCGCATTCGAGGCGATCGGCTCGCGGGCGCCGCGGCCTTCCGTGACGACGCGGGTCGGCGAAACGCCGCGCATGGACAGGTAGTCGCGCGTGTGGGCCGCGCGTTCCACCGACAGCGGTTCATTGATGGAATCGCTGCCCGTGCTGTCCGTATGGCCGATGATGCTGACCGTCGTGTTCGGGTTTTCATTCAGGGTGGCGGCGAAGCGGTCGAGGATGGGGCGGAAGTTGCCCTTGATGTCGGCGCGGTTGGTATCGAAGGAAATATCGCTTGGAATTTCCATTTTCAGGCGGTTATCGGCCGTTTGCGACACTTGCACACCAGTACCCTGTGTCGCCTGTTCCATCGCGCGCTTCTGGTTTTCCATGCGGTTCGACCAGATATTGCCGACCACGGCGCCAGCCGCCGCACCCAGCAGGGCGCCGCCGGCCGTGCGGCCGCTGCTGCCGCCACCGGTGGTGCCGCCGATCAAGGCGCCCAGGCCCGCGCCGATGCCGGCGCCCGTGGCCGTGCCACGTTGCGTCGAGGACATGTCCGCGCAGCCGGTGGCGGCCAATGCGATCACCAGCATGCCGATCAGGGATTTGGCGCCAGGGCCTTTTTTGAATGTTTCTTTCATGGATTTTCTCCTTGTTTTGTTATGGGGACATACCCAGGACTACCCGTACACGTTACTGCAAAACGACGCCGCTTGCCAGTGCGCGCACACCGTGCGAAAAATACGGCAAAAGGCGGCGCCCGTTTGCACGCGCGCCGCTCTTGTCAGACCCGGCTAAGGGCCTGGGCTATAAGCCGCGCCCGCTGATCAGGCGCAGCAGCACCATGATCACGGCGACCACCAGCAGGATGTGAATGAAGCCGCCAATGGTATAGGAAGTTACCAGGCCCAGCAGCCAAAGAATGATGAGTACGACGGCGATTGTATACAGCATGATGTGTCCTCCGAGAGTAATGTGTGGATGACGGCGACTGCCGTGGCCTTGCAGGCGCTGGCGCGTGGCGCCGTCATCGGTTCTTGTCATTGCGCGGCGACCGGGTCGCTGAACGCTGATGCCATGACTAAGTGTCTACTTTGTTTCCCTTGCGTTCTGTACGCTGTCGTACACAAGGCTCAACTATCGGGGGCGGTCCGCGTGTTCATCGGCCATGCCCGGCACCCACGCCAGCATGCCGGCCATGCCGACTGCGCCCGCCAGGCAGCTGACCATGCCGCCCGTGAGCAGCAGCATGACGCCGAATACGGGGCTGCCCGCCGGCGGCGCCAGGTCCAGTGCGCAGAAGCCCAGCGCGGTGGCCAGCAAGCCGCCGCCAATAAAGCCCAGCCAGATCCTGTTGCTGCCTGTCTTGTCGTCTTCCATGGCGTCTCCTTTGACATTCCGTTGAACTTTCCTGAATGCATCATCTCGCGGGACGACAAGCTCATCTGTACGCCAGCGAACATTGCCAAAAAGAAAACGCCCGGACAAGCCGGGCGTGTGTTTAATTTGCAACTAATCGCGGCAGCGGCGCCGCCGCGGTTCGCTTAGCCCATGGCGCGCAAGCCGCCGTTGACGACGCGCACACGGTCGCCCTGGCGCCAGTTCGGCGCGGCGCTCTGGTGCACGGTGCGCGTCTTGCCGTTATCGAGGCGCACGACGATGTTGTAGCTGCGCGTGGCGCGCACGCTGCCTTCGATCTGGTTGCCGGCCACGGCGCCGCCGACGGCGCCCAGCACGGTGGCCAATTGCCTGCCGTGGCCGCCGCCCACCTGGTTGCCCAGCAAGCCGCCGACGACGGCGCCGCCGGCCGCACCCACGCCGCTGCCTTCGGCGCGCGTATTGACTTCATGGATGGCTTCGATCACACCGCAATTGGCGCACACCTGCGGCGCCGGGGCGGCCGCGTATTGTGGCTGCGGCTGCGGCTGGCGCACGGGTTGCTGCTGTGGTTGCTGCTGCTGCTGCTGCTGCTGCTGCTGCTGCTGCGGTGGCAGGGCGGCCAGCGGCAAGGCGCCGGCAGGCTGCAGGTTCGCTGGCGGCTGGTTTGCCTGCAGATTGGCCATCTGCTCGGCCGAGGTACTGGCCGCCAGCGGCTGGGTGTCGCCCTGGGAGGAGGGCAGCCAGCCCATCAGGGCAGCCGTGCCCACGCCGCAAAACAGCAGGACGGCGACGGCGGCGGCAAGCACCAGCGGATGGAGGGATTTGGTGGTGGTAGTCATGGAAGGCTCCTTGGTTTTTTTAAAATAGTAAAAAGGGTAGTGCGTGTTCTGCGTGTTATGTGCGTCTGTTGCCAGTGTGCTGTGCCGCTTGCTCCGCTTCCGTGCGTCACCGTACATACAGGGCCGGTACTGCACCGTAGGCTAGGTAAAAATTATGTCGAGTTGTAACGACGCCGAGGAAAAGCAATGCCACCAACGACTGCCAGTATGACCCTGCCCCGCGATGCAGGCCGATCCGGCCTGGGTTCGCCCGTGGGTGCGCCAGACGCCGGCAACCGCTTGCTGGCCAGCCTGCCCGAGCACGACTTGCGGCACCTGACGGCGCTGTTCGACACCGTCACGGTCGAGGTGGGCGAGGTGCTGTACGAACCGGGCCAGCCTATCGGCCACATCTATTTCCCCGGCGATTGCCTGATCTCGCTGCTGGCCGTGGCGGAAGGGCGGATGACCCTGGAAGTGGGTTCCGTCGGCCGCGAAGGCGTGCTGGGCGCGTCCGTCGCGCTCGGTCATGACCTGGCGCAAGTGCGTGCCGTGGTGCAACGTTCCGGTACGGCCAGCCGCATCGCGCGCGCGGAGTTCTGCGCCGAGTTCGCCCAGCTCGAATCCCTGCAGCGTTTGCTGTACCGCTACACGGACACCTTGCTGGCGCAAGCCATCCAGATTGCCGTGTGCAGCCGCTTCCACGTGCTCGAGGCGCGCCTGGCCCGTTCGCTGCTGATCACGCGCGACCGCCTGCAGTCGGAAAAATTTCACCTCACGCATGAATTCCTTGCCCACACCCTGGGCGTGCGGCGGGTCGGCGTGACCAAGGCGGCCAGCGCGCTGCAACAGCAAAAACTCATCACCTACAGCCGCGGCAATATCGAGATCCTCGATTCGGCCGGCCTGGAAGCCGTTTCCTGCCGCTGCTACGAGCTGGTCAAGGATAGCGGCGCCATCGGCATGGCCAACGTCTTCGTCTGATTTCCTCGGAGTAACTTTTCAATTTCATCAACGGAAGCCGGACGCAAAAAAGCGGGGCGGGCGCCTGGGCACCCACCCCGCTTTTTTGATCAACGATTACTTCGGCTTGACCTGGTTGCCGATCACGCCGCCGACTGCGGCGCCGCCGACTGCGCCGACTGCGCTGCCGCCCGTCAGCACGGAGCCGGCAACGGCGCCGATGCCGGCGCCGATGGCCGTGTTCTTATCCTGGCCGGACATGTTGGCGCAAGCCGTCAGGCTCAGCAGCAGGGCGGCAACGGAAGTGGTAGCGGCGATTTTTTTAATGATTTGCATGATAGTTCTCCTATGAATTCGGACCTCGTGGCGCCGGCATGGTATGGGCCGGTGGGACTTCGTATCGCCACGTCTTGGGTGTTTCAGGCACGATCACAGAATAGATTTGCGGCAAGGCAGGGTCTGTTCGGCAACGCACATAGGGGTGTAACAATTGTAAAAGCACACAGCCGCGCTTAGCGGGCCTTGCGCACGGGCTTGCCCGGCTTGGGCGCCACCGGTTTCACGCGCGCCTGGGCCAGCAAGGCCGCGCATTCGCTATCCTCGACGGGGCCGGTGTTGACCAGCGGCAGCAGCGCCGCCACGGGCGCCACCACGGCCAGCGCCAGTGCCCCGCCGGCGCGCAGGGCCAGCACGCCCTTGTCGACGCTCACGTCGGGCTTGCTGAAAGTGCCATGCACATACAGGGGCGAGCGCAGTGAAAAGATGCGCAAGCCCTTGCTGTCCGGCCGCAGGGTGAGGTCCAGCCGTTCATCGGCCAGGTTCACCGTGCCGTCGATATGCAGGATGGCGTCATCCGTGTCGACGATGAACTGGCGCGTGCGCATCAGCCCCTTGGTGACGGCGAAGTCGGCCGCCATGCAGTTCAGCTTGACCTGCTTGTCGCCTGCCAGCTTGGCCAGCACGATACTGCCGATATTCAAGCCCATTTCTTCCAGTAACAGCTTGCTGATGCTGCCCCGGTTGATCAGCGCGCGCACTTCGCCGTTCGAGCTGCCCAGCAGCGTGGCGACGGAATTGCCCGTGGCCGACAGCGACGCATCGCCATTGATTTCGCCCACGCTCGCTTGCAGGGCCGGCAGGCGGGGGAACAGTTGCTGGATGTGCAGATGGCGGGCGCTGGCCTTGAGTTCGGCCGCGATGCCGTTGGCGATGACCTTGCCGCTGCCGTCTAGCTTGATCTGCGACGTCAGGGTGCCGCCCGCCACGTTGAAGTTGAGCGGCGTCAAGGACAGCACGCCGTCCGTCAGCACCACATGCGTGTCGAGTTTGCTGATCGGCAACTCGGCATCGCGCGTGATCTTCTCGGCCGTGTAGCGCACGTCGGCGTCCAGGCTGGTCCAGCGCTCCGTCTTGAAGGTTTCCACCGGCAAGACCCGGCCGGCCGGCTGCGTCGATGGCACGCCCCGTTCCTTCTTGCTGGCGCTGGAATCGGCGCCCACCAGCGGACCCAGGTCGGAAAATTGCAGCAGGCGCGAGTGGACTTCACCCGTCAGGCGCTTGCGCGGCGTGCTGGCGGAAAAGGCCAGCTTGCCGCTGATGTCGCTCGATCCCACCTTGCCGCTGAACTGGTCGTACACCCATTCGCCGCCGCGCGGCGCCAGGGTGCCCGTCAAATGGCCTTCCGTGCTGAAGTGCGGCGTTTCCGGCAGCAGCACGCCCGTCAACGGATACAGGCGCGCCATGCTGGGCCCGGATATTTTCAGGCGCACGTCGAGCGCGGCCAAGTCTGTCGGGCGGGTCAGGGTGCCTTCGATGGCCACGCTGCTGCCGCTGGCGCGCATGTCGGCCTGGATGGGGAAGGGCGTGCCTTGCCGCTGCAGCGACAGCACGCCGCCCGCCTTGCCGCCGCCCTTGACGGTTTCGCCGCGGTAGGTGCCGGACAGTGTCCACGCGATGCCGTAGCGCGCATCGTCCGCGATGGTGTCGACATCGGCGCGCATCGCCGTCTTGCTGACGCCATCGTCCAGGGTCACGGTGCCCTTGCTGAAGACCACGCTTTGCAATTCCAGCTGCCAAGGCGATGGCTGGTCCTGCTTGTCGAAGGTCCAGTTGTTCTTGCCGTCCTTGCTGCGCAGCAAGCGCACCTGCGGCGTGTCGAAGCGCAATTGCGGGATGATGATTTTCTTGTCCAGCAGGGCCAGCGGATTGAGCGAGAACGCCAGCTGGCTCACGGTGGCCAGTTGCCCCTTCTCACCCGTGTCCGCCATGGCGTTCGGGTTGCCCAGGCGCACGTCCTTTGCCTGCAGGTGCGGCCAGGGCAGATAGTCGCGCCAGGTTTTTTGCCCCGCGGTGGTTGGCTGCTGCCACGTCAGCGCCAGGTCGCCCTCGATGGCAAACGGCCGCCCCAGCGCATCGCTGGCGCGCGCATTGAGCCAGGGCTTGGCGCGGTTCCAGTCCATGTTCAGCAGGACGACGGCGGCCGTGACGGGCAGGGCGATCAGCACGGCGGTACTGGCGAGGGCGATTTTTTGACGGCGGGAGAGCGGCATGAGCTGATTCTTTCTGTACAAGTAGTCACGATGCTACAGGAATCGCTCCAAAGCCGGGCCTGTTTCAGGTTTTGCTGGCGGACACGTGCGCTGGCGCACGTTGCCCATGCAAGTATTGTCGATTTCCTACCCTATGTGCGGCACCGAACGGATATGCGGGGATGCGGGGCCTATAACGTCATACATCAAACGCAGTTCCTGATTCGTTCCATGTATGACTTATATCGTTACCTCACTCTCCAGGAGAAGAAAAATGACAAACCGAGATTCCATCAAAACCCCCTTGACCGCCCTGGCTGCCTGCATCAGCGCCGTCGTCCTGATGACGGGCTGCTCCAGCCTGAAAACGCCCGCCACGGCCGATGTCGCCGTGTCGCGCGCCGCCGTCGATAACGCCGCCAGCGCCGGCGCCGCCGACCTGGCTCCCGATGAAATGCGTTCGGCCCGCGAAAAAATGCGCATGGCTAACCAGGCCTTGAAAGACCGCGACTACAAGACGGCGCGCGACCTGGCCGACCAGGCGCAAGCGGACGCCAAGCTGGCGCAAAGCAAGGCCAACTCGGCCAAGGCGACATCGGCCGCCGATGAAATCAACGAGAACATCCGCGTCATGCGCGAAGAACTCGACCGTGCCAATCAGCAAGCCCCAAAACAATAAGCAACAACAATAACAGGACCCCATCATGAAAAAAGCTACCTACACTACCATTCCCGGCCTGCTGGCCATGGCCGCTCTGGTTGCCGCCTGCAGCTCCGCACCGACCACCACCAGCCTGCTCGACCAGACGCGCGGCGACTACATGGCGGCGCAATCGAATCCGATCGTGTCGACCTATGCGCCACGCGAATTCCGCGAAGCGAGCGCTGCGCTGGAAGCGGCAAACGCGGCCGCCACGCGCCAGGAAGATAGCGAAAAAGTCGACAAGCTGGCCTACCTGGCCAAGCAAAAGATAGCCACGGCGCAAGAAGTTGCCAAGCAAAAGGCAGCGGAAGCCGATATCGCCAACGCCGGCAAGCAGCGCGACCAGTTGCGCCTCGATGCGCGCACGCAGCAGGCTGACCAGGCCACGGCCCGTGCCCAGTCGGCGCAAGCGGATGCGGAAGCGGCCAAGGCCCAGGCACAAGCGGCCGAAGCATCGGCCCGCGATGCGCAAGCCCGAGCCGCCGGTCTGGAAGCGCAGTTGGCCGACCTGGCCGCCAAGAAAACCGAGCGCGGCATGGTCATCACCCTGGGCGACGTGCTGTTTGGCACGGACAAGGCGAACCTGACGGCCGATGGCGCGAATACGGCGCGCAAGCTGGCCGACGTGCTGAAAAACAATCCGCAGCGCACCGTGCTGATCGAAGGCTTTACGGATAGCACGGGCGGTTCCGCGCACAACCTGGAATTGTCGCAACGCCGCGCCGAGTCCGTGCGCAATGCGCTGCTGGAACAAGGCATCAGCCGCGACCGCATCGCCACGAAAGGCTACGGCGCCGCTTACCCGGCCGCCGGCAACGATACGGCGGCAAACCGCCAGCTGAATCGCCGGGTGGAAATCGTCTTGTCGGAAGATAACACGGCCATTCCCGCCCGCCGCTAAAACACCAGGCCAAACCTGCTGCGCGTCGCGACTTGCGGCCTCCGATGCTCACTGTGCTATAGCACAGCTCCGCTTCTCGGCCACAATTCACTGCCGCTCGCTACGGTTTTGCCAGGTGTTTGATTTGTTAGTAGGCAGCACCGGCCGAAGCTTGGCCGGTGGATACCCATGCAAGACTTGAAAGGAAACATCATGACCCAAACATCTGTTGAGATTCCAGCTGGCATCGATACGGCCGCCATCCGCGCCGCCGCGAAAAACCTGGACGACGGCGCCGTCACGGCCGGCTACCAGGGCGACCGCCAGGAGTTGATCACCCTGTTGAATGGGGCGCTGGCCACCGAACTGGTGTGTATTGCGCGCTATAAACGCCATTACTACACCGTGAGCGGACGCGACAACGGCACCATCAAGGCCGAGTTCCTGGAACATGCGCAGCAGGAGCAGGAACACGCCGACTGGCTGGCCGAGCGCATCGTGCAATTGAATGGCAAGCCAGATTTTAATCCTGCAACATTGCTTGCGCGTAGCCATGCCGAGTATGATGACTCCGAAGACGTGCAAAGCATGGTGCGTGCCAATCTGATCGCGGAACGGGTGGCGATCGAGTCGTATCGCCAGATGATCGTGAAAATCGGCGACAAAGACCCGACCACACGCCATTTGTTGATCAAAATCATGGCTGTTGAGGAAGAGCACGCCGATGATATGCGCGATCTAATGGAATAGTGTTTTTGAGTAAAGTAGGTATAGTAACTACATTCATCCACAGCTAAGGAGCTAAACCATGTTGGAAAACAATATCACCACCGTCAATAACGATGTCAAAACCCTGGTCAAGGATGCCCAGGCCCTGTTCAGCGCCGCTGCCGCCCTGACCGGCGAAAAAGCCGACGAAGTGCGCGTCAAGGGCATGAAAACCCTGGATGCCGCGCTGGCCAAGGCGCATGAAGCGCAAGCATCGGCCATCGTTGCCACCAAGCAGATGGCTGCCCAGGCAGACGGTTATGTCAAGGAAAACCCATGGCGTACCGTGGCCGTCGCCGCTGGCGTCGGCGTGCTGGTTGGCTTCATCCTGGGCCGCAAGTAATCCACTGTCAGGAGCGATATGGACAAGTCTGCTTCGTCTCACCAGGGGCCGGGATTGATCGGCTCGGTCGCCGGCCTGGCCAAAAACGCCGTCGGACTGATGTTGTCGCGGCTGGAACTGGCCACCATCGAACTGTCGGAAGTGCGCAATCACATGCTGCAGCTGATTGTCATTTTCGCGTTGGCGACCGTGGCGGGCTTGTTTGCCATCGCTTACGGCAGCGTGCTGATCGTCTTCCTGGCCTGGGATAGCCTGGGCTGGAAGATCCTGGCGATCATGACGGTCGTGTTCGTACTGCTGGCGATCGCCCTGGTCATGTATGCGCGCGCCATGTTGCGTCAAGGAAAGCTGTCCATGCCGGCCACCATGGCGGAATTGAAGGCCGACCGCGACATGCTGATGTAAGCGGCCTTACGAGGAGAATTCATGTCGGAAAACGACAAACTGGCGGCGCAAGCCGCCCGCAAGCGCCTGCTGATCGCCCAGGGTGAAATGTACCGCGTGGGCATCGTGCATGCGCGCGCCAACGTGGGCTACGCATTGCGTCCCGAATCGATGCTGCAGGGCGTGGTCGAAACGGCCGTCGGCTTTGCCGGCCACCGCGTCGAATCCCTGCTGGCGCCGGGCGGCATGCGTTTGCAAGGCGCCATGCCTTACGTGCTGACGGCGCTGTCCTTTATCGGACGTAAGAAGCTGGTCAAGCCGGCCCTGGTCCTCGTGGCCGTGGCCGCCGTTGCCGCCAGCTGGCTGCGCCGCAAGCGCTGAACGCCAGCCGTGTTGCACAGGAACGCCGTCATCGACGGCGTTTTTTTTGCCCGTACCCAACGTCCGGCACGTGCCGGCGCAATCCCTTACAATGATTCACGCCGCACCCGCGCGGCGGACAGAGGGCCATCTCGATGACGAATTCAAAGACACCGATCAATCAGTTAAATCCCTCGCGCCTGCGCATCGTGCTGGTGCTGCAAGGCGGCGGCGCACTGGGCGCCTACCAGGCTGGCGTCTACCACGCGCTGCACGAACATGGCTTGGCGCCCGACTGGGTGGTGGGCACCTCGATCGGCGCCATCAATGCCGCCATTCTTGCCGGCAACAAGCACGAAGACCGGCTCGTGCGCTTGAAACAGTTCTGGCAGCGCGTGGCGCACCGCGACAGCATCGACATGAACCTGGTATCGGACCAGCAGCGCCGCTCGAACATCTGGCTGGCCACGCTCGATACGGTGCTGCGGGGCGTGCCCGGCTTCTTCAAGCCGCGTTCCTTCAGCATGTTTCCGGCAGGAATCGCCGTCAAGCCGGAAGAGGCCAGCTTCTATGACACCAGCGAACTGGCCGGCACCCTCGAGGATCTGGTCGATTTCGATTACCTGAACCAGCCCGGCGGCATGCGCCTGACGGTCAACGCCCTGCGCGTCAAATGCGGCAGCCTCACCAGTTTCGACAGCCAGCAGCAACCCCTGACGGCGGACCATATCCGCGCCAGCGGCGCCTTGCCGCCCGGCTTTGCCGGCGTGCGCGTCGATGGCGATCTGTATTGGGATGGCGGCCTGTATTCGAACACGCCGCTGGAAACCGTGCTCGACGACACGCCCCACGTGGACACCCTCGTCTTCATGGTGGACCTGTGGAGCTCGGAAGGGCCGGAACCGACCACCCTCGACGAAGTGCAGACGCGGCAAAAGGATGTCACCTTCGCGTCGCGCTCGAAGCGGCATATCGCCGATTATGTCAATACGCATACCTTGCAGCGCAAATTGCGCGAACTGTACGCCGGGTTGCCCGACACCAAGCACAACCGCCAGCAGACGGAAGAGCTGGTCGCGCTGGGCTGCGACAGCACCATGCACATCGTGCGCCTGCCGTACGCGGGGCGCGACTGGCACATGGCGGCCAAGGACATCAATTTTTCCAAGGGCTCCATCGAGTGGCGCTGGGAGCAGGGCTACCAGGATGGCTTGCGCGCGATCAAGGCGGCCGGCTGGCTCGCCTATGTCACGGAAGACACGCCGCTCGTGGTGCACGAACTGCCCCCTTACGAGCGCGACGCCGCCTGATCAGGCCGAGTCGCAAGAGTACGCTTCACTATTGCGGATGGGCCGCTTCGCGCAGTTTTTCCGCGTTCGCCATGTCTTGCCGGTAAGTGTCTTGCGCCTCCTTCAGGCAGGTGGCGCGCGCGGCCGAGGGTTCCGAGCGGCAGGCTTTCTTGGCTTCGGCCAGGGCGGCGGCGATTTCCTTGCGCAGGGTGCGCAGCTGGGCTTGCGCCGTGCTGTCTTCCTGGTACCAGCGTTGCGGGTCGCCCGGCTGCGGCGTGGCCGTCTGGGCCAGTGCCAGCGGCGCCAGGCTGCAGGCGAACAGGGTGGCCAACAGTGTGTTGTGGATAGTCATGATATTTCCTCCTTGAAATAAAAAAGGCGCCGTAGCGCCTTTTTTTACAACCTGCCCGTCAGTAATAGCAGGATCAGTATCACTACGACGAGGCCGGCGATGCCGCTGGGGCCGTAACCCCAGTTGCGGCTATGCGGCCAGGTAGGCAGGACGCCGACCAGGGCCAGGATCAAGATGATCAGAATGATGGTGCCCATGGTATCTCCTAGTTGGTGCATGGTCCGGCGCAGGCTTGCGGGCAAGCCTGGCCAGGGGATTAATAGCGGTAGACGCGGCCGTCAACGATGCGCACGCGATTGCCGGGGCGCAAGTCATTCGCGTTGTCCTGCACCACGGTGCGGTATTCGCCGTTATCGAGGCGCACGCTGATCTGGTAGCCCTGCGCTTGCTGCCTGCGGCCTTCCACCTGGTTGCCCACGACGCCGCCGGCGACGGCGCCCGCCACGGTGGCGGCCGTGCGTCCGCCGCCCGAGCCGATGGTATTGCCCAGCAGGGCGCCCGCGATACCGCCCACGACGGCGCCGGCGCCGCTGGTCTGTCCGCCGCCCTGCACGAGCTGGATGGAATCGACGGTGCCGTACATGGCGGACTCAGGCTGGTTGGCTGGATAGTATGGTTGTTGTGACTGGTAAGAAGGGCCGGTGGCGCAACCGCTCAGTACGGCGGTGGCGGCGAGCATCAGTGCAGCCATGGTGGCGTTGGTTTTCATTTTATTCTCCTGACGAGGTGAGGGTGTAGTGCCATCTTAGTCATGCCCCCGCCCCCGGTCTGTACGCTGCCGCACGTACTTATTTCGTGTCGAAATGGTATTTTTTACCACGGCGATCCCGCAAAACGTTGTTATTTCTCCCTGTCTGCCTCCCGCTTTCAAAATAAATTACTTGTGTACGGCAGCGTACAGAAGAGAGGCGGCGATCCACGTAAAACGGTAGTCATGCCAAGCAGACATGCTTGCTACCACCAGGGAGAAATACATGAACAAGAATAAGCTTTTCACCGCCATCGTCGTCAGCCTGGCGTGCGCCGCCTGGGGCGGCCAGGCAGCGGCTGCCACGCCGGAAGCGAAAGCAGCGTACAAGGCGGCCAACGAGCAGGCGGGCCTCAATTACAAGCTGGCGCATGCGGAATGCGAAAAAATCACGGGCAACCCGAAGGATGTCTGCATCGCCGAAGCGAAGGCCGTGCGCGCCTACGATGAAGCCGTGGCCCAGGCGCAATACACGAATACCCTGCGTGCCTACACCAAGGCGCGCATCAAGATTGCCGATGCCAACTACGACGTCGACCTGGCGCGCTGCAATGCGCTGACGGGCAATGACAAGGATGTCTGCGTCAAGCTGGCCAAGTCCACCAAGGTGGCGGCCCTGGCCGACGCCAAGGCGGACAAGAAGGTGATCGAAGCGCGCAGCGATGCGCGCGAAGCAAAAAGAAAAGCCGAGTACAAGGTCGCGACAGAAAAATGCGATGCATTAGCCGGCGCAGCCAAGGATGACTGTATCAAGGCTGCAAAAACCCAGTTCGGTTACTGAGCTCCCTCCGGCGCGCAGTCACCAGACTGGTATAAGAAGCTCATTGTGAGCACATTGATTGACCACTCCTAAGGAAACCACCATGAAATTCACTAAATCTATCGCTACTGGCCTTTTCGTCGCTTCCCTGTTCGCCGTTGCAGGCTGCGCTTCGACCCCAACCAAGGAAGGCACGGGCGAGTACATCGACGACGCGGCCATCACCACCAAGGTGAAAGCCAGCATCTTCAACGAGCCTACCCTGAAATCGACGGAAATCAACGTTGAAACCTTCAAGGGCGTGGTTCAGCTGAGCGGCTTCGTGGCCCAGCCGTCGGATGCCGCCAAAGCAGGCGAAGTCGCCCGTGGCGTCAAGGGCGTGAAGTCGGTGAAAAACGACATCCGCGTCAAGTAATGGCCTGACCTGCCGCAGCGGCCCGCCCCACGGCTGGCCCTGCGGCCCACCACCGACCGTCGCGGGAATCGCATGCATATCCAGCCTACAGATACCCCGCCCGAGCCGGTGGCGGCCGCCTCCACCGAGCCTGCCGGGCCACCTCCCGGCGCGCCCGTGGAGAATCCGGACGCATCCCTGCGTTTGCCGCTGCATGTCAATGCGCGCGGCATGGCGCTGGGCATCATCGCCACCGTCAGCTTCATTTATGCGCTGCAGTGGGCACAGAAATTTCTCATTCCCGTCATCTTCGGCATTTTCATTGCCTATACCCTCAATCCCGTCGTCGCCTGGCTGGAAAAGCTGCGCCTGCCGCGCGCCATCGCCGCCACTGCCGTGACGGCCCTGATCCTGTTCGGCTCCATCGTCGTCGTCGAACGCGTGCAGGGCGAATTCGAATCCATCGTGGAAGAGTTGCCGGCCGCCACGCATAAACTGTCGCGCCTGATCGCCGCCAATACGGGCGGCAAGAACAGCACCTTCCAGAAGATGCAAGCCGTGGCCAATGAAATCGAGCAAGTGGCCGCCGGTGCCGAAGCGCGCCGCAACAACCGCCGCGCCGCCGCGGCCGAGGCGCCCAACTTCAAGATCATGGACTGGGTCTGGGCTGGCTCGCTGGGCCTGGTGGGCTTCCTCAGCCAGGCCACCATGGTTATCTTCCTCGTGTTTTTCCTGCTGCTGTCGGGCGATACCTTCAAGCGCAAGCTCGTCAAGCTGACGGGGCCGTCGCTGAGCCGCAAGAAGGTCACCGTGCACATCCTGGAAGACATCAATACCTCGATCCAGAACTATATGTTCATGCTGCTCGTCACGAATGGCTTGCTGGCCGTCCTGATGTGGATCGCCCTGCGCGTGATCGGCCTGGAAAACGCGGGCGCCTGGGCCATCGTGGCCGGCTTGCTGCACATCATGCCGTATTTCGGCCCCTTGCTCATCACCATCGCCACGGGCCTGGTGGCCTTTTTGCAGTTCGAATCGCTGGAAATGGTCTTGCTGGTGACGGGCACGTCGATGGCCATCGCCACCCTGGTGGGCACCTTTGTCACCACCTGGATGACGGGGCGCATCGCCCGCATGAATCCCACGGCCGTGTTCATCAGCCTGCTGTTCTGGGGCTGGCTGTGGGGCGTCTGGGGCTTGCTGCTGGGCGTGCCCATCATCGTCATCGTGAAAGTCGTCGCCGAGCGCGTGCAGGGCATGGAAGTGGTGGCCGAGCTGCTGGGCGAATAGTTTGCGGTAACTCAAGAAAAACGGCGCCCGCGGGCGCCGTTTTGACTTGCCGCAGCCGGCTCAGGATTGGTGGCGTTTCAATATCTTGACTTGCACGTCGCCATCGTCTGTCTTCGGCATATCCTTCATGCTGCCCAGCTGCAGGGCGAACTGGCGCGTGAATTCGGCGCCCAGGAAAAAGATTTGCGCCGAGTAATACACCCACAACAGCAGGGCCACGAGCGAACCGGCCGCGCCATAGCTGCTGGCCACGCCGCTATTGCCGATATACACGCCAATTGCATATTTCCCCAAGGAAAACATGAAAGCCGTGCCCACGGCGCCGATCACCACGTCGCGCCAGGACAGGCGCACGCGCGGCAGCATTTTATAGATGACGGCAAACAGGCTGGCGATGACGGCAAAGCCGATCAGGTTCGACAGGATGGTAAACAGCACGGCCGTGTCTTTCCACACGCCTTCCCAGAAATTGGCGAGGATGGCCATGGCTGCATTGACCACCAGCGACACCATCAGCAGGAAGGCCAGCACCAGCACCAGGCCGAAGGACAGCAAGCGCGTGCGCAGCATGTCCCAGGCGCCCGCTTCCTTCAAGGGCGGCACTTGCCAGATTTCATCCAGGCTGGCTTTGAGCTCGGCAAACACGCTGGTGGCGCCAAACAGCAGCAGGGCGCTGGCGATGAGGGTGGCGATGCGGCCTTGCTCATGATTCTTCGCGCCGGCCAGCACCAGTTGGATGGCTTCGGCGCCCTGCGTGCCCAGCAAGCCCTGCAATTGCCCCATCAGCTCGCCGCGCGCGGCGGCCGGACCATAGAAAAAGCCCGCGATGGCGATCACCAGCACGAGGATGGGGGCGATGGAAAACAGGGTGTAATAGGCGAGGGCGGCGCCCTTGCTCGAGGCGCGGTGTTCCAGCCATTCGGTGACGGAACAGACGATGACGCTGCGCATCTGCTTGCTGAGCGGCGCCAGGCCGGCCAGTCTGGGATAGCGGGAAGAAATATTCATGATGGCTTTCAATGCAAAAAAGGGGCGCGAGCCCCTTTTTCTATTCACGAGTGGCGTACCACTGTTGAGCTTACTGCACGCGGCGTTCGATGGTGATCTGTTCCACTTCAACGCGGCGGTTTGGTTCCAGGCACTTGATCAGGTCGGCACGTTTCTTGTTGTCGCAGGTGACGACAGGATTGGTGGAGCCCTTGCCTTCGGCCGTCAGGCGGTTGGCGGCGACACCGTGAGCGACCAGGTATTCCTTGACTGCATCAGCGCGCTGCTGCGACAGTTTCAGGTTGTACTTGGGCGAACCGATGCGGTCGGCATAACCGCTGATGACGACGTTGTTGACGTCCGGCGCTGCGTTCAGCACGCGGGCGATTTCGTCGAGCTTGGTCTGTGTCGGACCCAGCTTGGCGCTGTCGAACGCGAACAGTTCCGTTGCCGCCATCGTCACTTTTTCAAAGCGTGGCGGCGGTGGTGGTGGCGGTGGCGGCACGACCACGACGACTTCTTCACGCACTGGCGGCGGTGGCGGTGGTGGCGGCGGTGCAGGCGGTTTGTCGAACGCGTAGTTCAGGCCCACGGTGACATAGTAATTGTTGGACTTGCTGCTCGGGTCGAAGGTGTTGCCGCGCAGGAAGCCGTGCACATTGCGCACGTCAGCCTGGACGGACAACTGATCCGTGATGCTGGACTGGAAACCCAGACCCACGCTGGCGTATGGCGAGCTCTTGCTGCGTTCGCCGAAGGCGGAGCTGGTGTCCTTGTCGCGCTGCATGCCGGCACCGACCAGCAGGAAGGGACGGAAGGCTTTGCGCGAGAACATGTACAGGCCGTCTACGCCCAGCGTATTTTGCTGGTAGCGCTGACCGCCATCCTTGGAGCGGGCATACGTGGTGCCCAGCTGGATATCCCAGTCCGGCGAAACGGGTTTACCGAAACGCAAGCCCGCGCCATAGCCGGTTTTATCCGTGGCGAAGTCGGAATCTGGTTTGAGTGCGTTGATGCTAGGTTGAATGTACCAGGAGGGATTGATTTCCTGGGCCTGTGCGCCGAGGGCGGAGCACAGTACTGCGGCGGCGACGGCGATTTTTTTTAGATTATTCACAAGTAACTCCCAACGTTGATAAGAGATTTTCTCTACTGCATCAATGCGACAACTGCCAGACATGCTATTGCTAGAGGTAGACAACAATTCCAGGTGCGCTTTCTTGCGATAAATGCACTGCTGTTGGACTAGAGAATACGGTTGCAGGTTCAAGTGGTCGGTGCGTTGGCGCACAAAGCATTGTTGTATATCAATGGTGTTGCAGATTCACGACAAAGACTTCGGTGTTGAAAAAAACTAATTCGCCTCGGGAAACTTTTGCAATCACGGCCACTTCCTGGCGCCGCGACCAGAGGCAATCGTACGACTTGTTACCAGCGTGCCACTGTATATTAGCAACAATGATGAGCTTGATAACTAATATTACATTGATGTTGTATTCCTGCCGCGTTCTGTTGCCTTGCCGGGCTTCTTTCAGGCAACTTTTACGCGCCGCAGCCAGCTCCGCCACTTTTCATCAAGGAGTCACCCGTGCCTGATCACCCCCGTGTTGTTTCTTCCCCGCTGTCTGGCAAACTGGGCCCGCTATGTCTGCTGGGCCTGCTGCTGTTGCCGGGTCTGGCCATGCCGGCCCGGGCCGATAGCGGCGTGTCCCTGTTTTCGCCCAGCGGCACGGTCAAGGCCGTGCGCCAGGTGCGGGCCCAGTTCGCCACGCCGATGGTGCCGTTCGGCGACATGGGCTTGCCCGCGCCGTTCGCCATCGATTGCGGCAAGGCCGAGCCTGCCGTCGTGGCGGGCGCGGGACGATGGGCCGACGAGCGCAACTGGAACTATGATTTCGAGCGCGACTTGCCGGCCGGCGTGGCGTGCAGCTTCACCTTGAAAGCGGGGCTGAAGGACGTGGCGGGCCAGGTCTTGCAGGGTACCAGCGCTTACCGCTTTTCCACGGGCGGCCCGGCCATCGTCGAGGCCGTACCATATGACGGCCAGCCGTATATCGATGAAAACCAGGTATTCGTGCTGGGCCTGGACGCCGCGCCGAACGAGGCCAGCGTGGCCGCCAACGCGTATTGCCGCGCCGATGGCATCAATGAAAAGATTCCCGTGCGCCTGCTCAAAGGCAAGGAACTGGAGCAGGTATTGACCCTGCGCAAGAACTTCGTCGACCGCTACCTGACCGTGTATTTCAAGAAGCGGGGCACGCTGTGGAAAGTGGGCATGCCCGTCGCCAGCAAGGGCGCGCCGCCGCTGCCCGTCACCGTGCTGCAATGCAAGCGCAGCTTCCCCGCCAACGCCAAGGTGTCGCTCGTGTGGGGCGAGGGCATTGCCAGCGCCAGCGGCATCGCCACGGACAAGGCGCAAACCCTGCAGTTCAAGACGCGGCCCGACTTCACGGCCAAGTTCAGCTGCGAGCGCAGCAATCCGAAGGAGCAATGCATTCCCTTCCTGCCCATGCGCGTGCAGTTTTCCGCGCCCGTGAGCGCGGCGCAGGTGCGCGCCATGACCTTGAAGGGCGGCGGCAAGACGTATGCGCCGACGATTTCAAAAGACGAGGAAAAGGCGGAATTCCTGTACGGCGCCACCTTCAACGGTCCGTTTCCCGTGCAAGCCAGCTTCGTGCTGAATTTGCCGCCGAAATTGACGGATGACGCGGGCCGCGCCTTGCTCAACCGCGCGCGCTTCCCCATGACGGTGCGCACGGGCGAACAGCCGCCGCTGCTCAAGTTCCCGGCCCCGTTCGGCATCATCGAAGCGAAGGGCGACGGCTTGCTGCCCGTCACCGTGCGCAATATCGAGCCCGTGCTGTCTGGCAAGGAAATCGCCCAGCCAGCCGCTGCCACGGGCGCCACCTTGCGCGTGCCCGACAATGACGACAAGTTCATCATCGAGTGGATGCGGCGCCTGGCCGGCAATGGCGACGGGGGAGAGTACTGGCAGCCGTACGCCCAATATGCGGGCAACATGAGCAAATCCGTGTTGGCGGACGCGGCCGGTACGCGCCCCATCAGCCTGCCGCGCCCCGATGGCAAGAAAACCTTTGAAGTGATCGGCATCCCGTTGCAGAAGCCGGGCTTTTACGTGGTGGAGCTGGCCAGCCCCATCCTGGGCAAAGTGCTGCTGGGCAAACCGACGACGGCCTACATCCGCACGGCGGCGCTGGTGACGAACCTGGCGGCCCACTTCAAGCATGGCGCGCAATCGTCGCTCGTGTGGGTGACGTCGCTGGACAAGGGCGCGCCTGTTGCTAAAGCGCAAGTGGCCGTGCGCGACTGCGCCGGCAAGCTGCTGTGGCAAGGCGCCACGGGTGCGGACGGTGTGGCGCGCATTCCCGGCGAGCTGGCCAATTCCAGCTGCAAGAACAATGGCCGCTACTTTATCAGTGCGCGCAGCGGCGGCGACATGACGTTCACCCTGTCGGACTGGGTGGGCGGCATCGAAGCCTGGCGCTTCAATTTGCCCACGGACGACACGCGCGCCGACAACACCCTGCTGGCCACGGTATTCGACCGCACCTTGCTGCGCGCCGGCGAAACCGTGCACATGAAGCATTTCATCCGCAAGCACACGGGCGAAGGCATGAGCCTGGTCGACAAGAACAATGGCCCCGGCAGCGCGACGTCCATCGTCATCACGCACCAGGGCAGCGACCAGAACTACCAGTTGCCCCTGCGCTGGTCTGCCGGCGGCACGGCGGAAAGCGACTGGCTCATTCCCGCCGACGCCAAGCAGGGCGAGTACAGCGTGACGATGGCGGGCCGTCCTTCCGGCAGTTTCCGCGTAGAAGCGTTCCGCGTGCCGACCATGAAAGCCGTGCTGCAGGGACCGAAAGCCCCCGCCGTGCAGGCGAAGCAGCTGGCCCTGGATGCGCAAATCACGTATCTGGCCGGCGGCGCCGCCACGAATGCGCCCGTCAAGCTGCGCACGGTGCTGCAAGACAAGAGCGTGACGTTTGCCGACTATCCCGATTACAGCTTCAGCAATGGCGACGTGAAGGAAGGTCTGGTGAAACAGGGCACGGGCTACGACGACGATGAGGGCGAATGGCAGGACGAAGGCCATGGCGCTGCCGGCGCGGGCGCGGCGGCTGCGCGCACGCAAAGCTTGACCCTGGACAAGGCGGGCGGCGCACGCATCGTCATCGACCAGCTGCCGCAGCTGTCCACGCCGCGCGACCTAGTGGCGGAAATGGCTTTCCAGGATGCGAATGGCGAGACAGCCTCGGTGGCTGCGCGGGTGCCGCTGTGGCCGTCCAACTATGTGATCGGCATCAAGCCCGACGCCTGGGCCCTGAGCAAGGATGCGTTCAAGTTCACGGTGGCCGTGCTGGGCACCAATGGCAAGCCCGTGGCGAATGCCCCCGTCGCCGTGGATTTCTTCCAGCGCAACAGCTATTCGCACCGCCGGCGCCTGATCGGCGGCTTCTATGCGTATGAAAACAGCAGCGAAGTCGTCAAGCTGGGCCCCGCGTGCTCGGGCAAGACGGACAGCAAAGGTTTGCTGATCTGCGACGTGAAGGCGCCCGCCAGCGGCAATCTGATACTGCGCGCCCGCACGCAGGATGGTGCCGGCAATGCGGCCGTCGCCAACCGCGAAACGTGGGTGGCCGGCAGCGGCGACTGGTGGTTCAACGCCAGCGACAATGACCGCATCGATGTGTTGCCTGAAAAGAAACGCTATGAGCCGGGCCAGGAAGCGAGCTTGCAAGTGCGCATGCCCTTCCGCTCGGGCACGGCCCTGATCACGGTCGAGCGCGAAGGCATCCTCGACACCTATGTGCGCCAGCTCAACGGCCGGGAACCGGTGGTGGCTATTCCGGTCAAACCGAACTACGCGCCGAATGTGTATGTCTCCGTGTTTGTCGTGCGGGGCAGGGTCGACGGCGTGCAGCCGACGGCCCTGGTCGACCTGGGCAAGCCGGCTTACAAGATGGGCATCGCACCGCTGAACGTGGGGTGGCAGGCGCATGAACTGAACGTGATGGTGGTGTCCGACAAGGAGGTGTACAAGACGCGCGACAAGGCGGAGGTGTCCGTGCGCGTGCGCCGCGCCGACGGTAAAGCCTTGCCGGCCGGCGCGGAAGTGGCGCTGGCGGCCGTCGATACGGGCTTGCTGGAATTGATGCCCAACGATAGCTGGAAATTGCTCGACACCATGATGGCGCAGCGCAGCCTGCAGGTGGAAACGGCAACGGCGCAGATGCAGGTGATCGGCAAGCGCCACTTCGGCCGCAAGGCCTTCCCGGCCGGCGGTGGCGGCGGCAAGGGCGCCAGCCGCGAGCTGTTCGACACCCTGCTGTTCTGGAAGGGCACCGTCAAGCTCGACGCCAAGGGCGAAGCGACGGTACAAGTGCCGCTCAACGATTCGCTGACGGGCTTCCGCATCGTCGCCATCGCCAGTGCCGGCAAGGAATTGTTTGGCACGGGCAGCACGGACATCCGCAGCTCGCAAGACTTGATCTTGCTGTCGGGCTTGCCGACCCTCGTGCGCGAAGGCGACCAGTTGCGCGCCGGCTTTACGGTGCGCAACACTTCGGCCGCATCCTTGAGCGTGGATCTCAACGCCACGGCGGCCGGCAAGGCCTTGCCGCGCCAGAGTGTGACCCTGGCGGCGGGCGAGGCGCGCGAAGTGGGCTGGGATTATCAGGTGCCGCACGGTGCGCAACAGATTGTGTGGGAGATCGGCGCGAAGGCGGGGAGCTATACGGACAAGCTGAAAATCACGCAGAAGGTGGGCCAGGCCACGCCCGTGCGCACGTATCAAGCCACCTTGCAGCAGATCGACAAGCCCGTCAATATGTCCGTGCAAATGCCGGCCGGCGCCTTGCCGGGCCGGGGCGGCATCCAGACGAGCTTTGTCGCCAAACTGGGCGGCGAGCTGCCCGGCGTGCGCGAGTACATGGCTGCGTATCCGTACACCTGCTTCGAGCAAAACACGTCGAAAGCCATCGCCCTGCAAGATCAGGAGGCGTGGAACAAGCTGGCCGCCAGCCTGCCCGCCTACCTGGACAGCGACGGCATGCTGAAATACTTCCCCATCATGGAGCAGGGCAGCGACAGCCTGACGGCGTATGTACTGTCGGCAACGAGGGAGGCGGGCTATGCGATTCCCGAACAGACGAAGAACCGCATGGAAGAAGCCTTGACGGCCTTCGTGCAAGGCCGCATCGTGCGCCGTTCCGCACTGGACACGACCGACCTGGCCGTGCGCAAGCTGGCCGCGCTGGAAGCCTTGTCGCGTTCGAACAAGGTGCCGCCCGACGCCCTGGAAAGCATCAGCATCAACCCGAACCTGTGGCCGACGTCCGCCGTCATCGACTGGAGCTTGTTGCTGCAACGCACGCCAAGCCTGGCGCGCCGCGATGCATTGCTGGCCGAGGCGCAGCAAATCCTGCGTTCGCGCCTGAACTTCCAGGGCACGACCATGGGCTTTTCCACCGAGCGCAAGGATAACTGGTGGTGGCTGATGGTCTCCGGCGACGTCAACGCCAACCGGCTGTTGCTGGCCGTGATGGACAATCCCGCTTGGAAAGACGACATCGGCCGCCTGGTGCGCGGCAGCATGGGCCGCCAGAAGAAGGGCCGCTGGGATACGACGGTGGCCAACGCCTGGGGCACCCTGGCGATTGCCAAGTTCTCGGCCAAATTCGAATCCACCCCCGTGACGGGCGCCAGCGCCGTCAAGCTGGGCGGCGATACGCAAGCGCTCGTGTGGAATGGCGCGGCGAAAGTGGGCCCCGTGCTGCAAGCGTGGCCGAAGGGCACGGATACCCTGGGCCTGGCGCACAGCGGCACGGGCAAGCCGTGGGCCACCGTGCAAAGCCTGGCCGCCATCCCGCTCAAGGCGCCCGTGTCCAGCGGCTACACGATCAAGAAAACCATTACGCCAGTGGAACAGAAGACGGCGGGTGCGTGGTCGCGCGGCGACGTCTACCGCGTGCGCCTGGACTTGTCCGCGCAGGCGGACATGAGCTGGGTGGTGGTCGACGACCCGATTCCCGCCAGCGCCACGGTGCTGGGCAACGGCCTGGGCCGCGATTCGCAGCTGCTGACGGCCGGCGAAAAATCCACGGGCTGGGTCTGGCCCACGTTCGAGGAGCGGGCCTTCGACGCCTTCCGCGCCTATTACGCCTTCGTGCCGAAGGGTAACTGGCGCGTGGAATACACGGTGCGCCTGAACAATGCCGGGGATTTCAGCCTGCCCGCCACGCGCATCGAAGCCATGTATTCGCCGGAAATGTTTGGAGAGTCGCCGAACGCGAATGTGAAGGTGGGGCAGTGAAGAGTTTGATTTTTGTCACGGGCTGCCTGCTGGCCGGCCAGGTTTTCGCCGAGGTGGTCCTGACCCCGGCCCAGGTGCAGGCCGCCTACCGCAGTTCGGAAGCGCAATTGCTGGACCGCAGCGGCGCGCCCCTGCAATCCTTGCGCGTGGACATGAAGGTGCGCCGCTTGCCGTGGGTGGCGCTGGCCGACATCTCGCCCGCCGTGCAGCAAGCCGTGCTGCTGGCGGAAGACCAGCGCTTCATGCGCCACGGCGGCGTGGATGTGTCCGCGCTGGCCACGGCCGCCTGGGACAATCTGTTTTCCAAGAAACCCCGGGGCGCTTCCACCATCACCATGCAGCTGGCGGGCCAGCTGGATGCGGACTTGCAGGCGTCCTCGGGCGGACGCAGCCTGCGCCAGAAGTGGGACCAGATGCGCGCGGCCCAGGCGATCGAGGATAGCTGGAGCAAGGCGCAGATTTTCGAAGCGTATCTGAACCTCGTGTCGTTCCGTGGCGAGCTGCAAGGCATCGCGTCCGCCTCGTACAGCTTGTTCGGCAAGGCGCCGTCGGGCCTGAACCAGACGGATGGCATCATTCTGGCCAGCCTCGTGCGGGCGCCGAACGCGCCGCCGGCCACCGTCACGCGCCGCGCCTGCGCGCTGGCGAAGGAATGGCGCATGGACAGCAGTTGCCAGCTGATCGGCCAGCGCGTGCAGACGGCCTTGCAGCGCAACGCCCTGTATGCGGAGCTGGCGCCGGCGCCGCAAGTGGCGCAGCAACTGTTGAAACAGCCGGGCGCGCAGGTCGCCAGCACCCTCGACGGTCCCTTGCAGCGTTTCGCGCAGGAAAACCTGCGCCAGCAACTGGCATCCTTGCGCGAGCGCAATGTCAACGATGGCGCCATCATCGTGCTCGACAACCGCAGCGGAGACATTCTCGCCTATGTCGGCAATGCGGGCGGCAGCCACGTCGATGGCGTGGCGGCCCTGCGCCAGGCTGGTTCCACCTTGAAACCATTCTTGTATGAACTGGCCATCGAGCGCCGGCTGATGACGGCCGCGTCCGTCATGGACGACTCGCCGCTCGACGTCGCCACGGCGTCCGGCATGTATGCGCCGCAAAACTACGACCGCAATTTCAAGGGCTACGTCAGCGCCCGCACCAGCCTGGCCAGTTCGCTCAATATTCCCGCCGTGCGCACGGTATTGCTGACGGGGCAGGACGGTTTTTATAACCGCCTGAAGGACGTGGGCCTGTCCAGCCTGACGGAGCCGGCCGAATACTACGGCCCTTCGCTGGCGCTGGGCTCATCGGAAGTGACCTTGCTGGAACTGGCCAACGCCTACCGCGCGTTGGCAAATGGCGGGCTGTACAGCACGGCCAGCCTGCAGCCGGGCCAGGCTGGCAAGGACAAACGCCGCGTGATGGAAGCGGGCGCCGCCTTCATCGTGGGCGACATCCTGGCCGACCGCGCCGCGCGCAGCATGACCTTTGGCTTGCGCAACGAACTGGGGACGAATTTCTGGAGCGCCGTCAAGACGGGCACGAGCAAGGACATGCGCGACAACTGGTGCATGGGCTACTCGGCGCGCTACACGGTGGGCGTCTGGGTGGGCAACTTCGACGGCAAGCCCATGTGGGACGTGTCGGGCGTGACGGGCGCCGCGCCCGTGTGGCGCGACGTCATGGATTATCTGCACAAGAACGTGCCCAGCCATGCCCCGAAGGCGCCGCCCGGCGTGCTGCAGCAAATGGTGGCGTACCAGCCCGCGCTGGAAGCGCCGCGCCGCGAATGGTTTATTGCCGGCACGGAAAGCCCCGTCATCGCCGTCGTGGGCGACACCGTGAAGCCGCCCGCCATCGTGTATCCGGCAGACGACAGCATCCTCGCCATCGACCCCGACATCCCGCCTGCCCTGCAGCGCGTATTCTTCCAGGCCCAGGGCAGCCACGCCTTGCGCTGGGTGCTCGACGGCAAGGACCTGGGCGGCGCAGCGGAGAGCATCAGCTGGCGCCCCGTGCCGGGCAAGCATGCGCTGGCCCTCGTCGACGACGCCGGCAAGACGGTGGCGCAGGTGGCGTTCCAGGTGCGGGGGAATGCACTGGCGCAGCTTGCCGCACAGGGTAAGTAATCAGTTCGATGGATAATTCGCCGGGTCGATGGCTGGCGTGACGTAATGCCGCAATACGTCGCCGCCGTGCGGGTGTTTTTGCGTGCGGCGTTTTTCGTCCGATGGAGGGCTGACCAGCACGATGGTCGCTTCTTCCGGATTGCGCAGGTTCACCACGGCACTGATCCCCCCATCGCGGTAGCTGCCCATCACGCCGACGGCCATTTGCACGAACAGGGTGGCCGCGCCCGTGTTGCCCAGGCGCTGGTCCGTATCGATCCATTGCTGCGGCTTGCCGCTGTCGAGTTCCGTGCCGCCATCTTCCGCATGCTTGAGCAAGGTTTTGTGCAGCGCCACCAACTGTGCCTGATTGCCGCCCGTGGCGGCGACCAGGCGCGCCGGCGCGGCGGGACGTTCGCTTTCCGGCAAGCTGTGCAGGGCCTCCTGCCAGCCCGCCTGCAACGCTTGTTCGCGCTGGTCGCGGCGCGTGAGCGGCTTGCCGTGTTCATCCGTCATCCTGACGAACGTGGGCCTGTGGATGAAGCCGAAGGTCGGCAGGCGGTCCAGTTGCGCCAACTGTTCCTTGTTAAAGGGCACAGGAAACCAGGGCGTGGGCTGCCACTCTTTCGGCGGGTGATAGGTCTTGTGCTGGAGCTTGTCGAGCATGCTGAAGCTGCCCGTGCCACGGATGTCGGGACGCTGCGCGAATTGTGCGGCGACGGGGAGCCATTCGGCGATTGAGGGCTGGCGCCGGGTGGTGGCTGCCGGATCGCTTTCCAGACGCTCCTGGGGCACGGTGCCCATCAAGTCATAGTAGGCCAGATACAGGCGCCGCGCCACGCCGTAGGTATTCAAGTCATCGACGCTATCCTCGGGCGGTGCATCGTCGTAGGCGAACTTGCGCACGGCATCGATGCGTTCGCGCCGGGCCAGCACGAACAGGGCCGAGGCGTCGGGCATTTCGGGAATGTAGTAGCCGTCCTTGACGAGTGATGGCGATTCATTTGGCCGGTAAAGATCGCGCGTGGATATGCTGTCCTCTGAATTGAGTACGATGTACGGTACGTCGGGATGGGCATCGAAGAAGGCAAATATGTCCTCCAGAATACGGTCCGGGTATTCGCTGAAGCGGCGCGGACCGGCAGCGAACAGATGCCAATGCATGCCGGAAGGTGCTGCGCCAGCGGCCAAGCCTATAACCGGTGCGTCGGGCCTGTCACGCATGCGTGAATTAATGATCGGTGGTTCTGCGTTAAAAACGGGCACGCCGAAATACATCGGAGTATCCCTCGCCCCATTTTCCAGCGCGTCGCCGCCGCGGCCACCAGCTATTCCAGATCGTTCCATCGCATCCCAAGGATATTTTTTAGTATCCTGCTCGCGGATGCTGGCGTAGGCATTTCCATTCTGCAGCGCTTCCCACAGCTTGCCTTGGCGATACTTGTCCAGGGTGATGCCAAGGCCGATGACTTCCAGCACGTACTCGCGCTTTTCCTGCTCGGTGGGCGCCGCTAACTGCACTTGCTGCTTTGCGACTGCCACGGGCTTGGGCGAATGTAACCAGCGTGATCCAAGCAATGTGGCCGCGACGATAGGCGGGACCAGCAACAGCCACTGCAGGTGTTTCCATATATTGCTGCGCATCGTGGACTCCAGCAAGAAAGGTAATGGGCTGATAAGTAATGACCACAGCAGTAGCAGTGCCATGACGATGGCGGCTGCATACAGCGGATATTGCATGCGGAGGAATAAATTTTTCATCTTGGGATGTCGTTGCTGGCTTTATGGACGACAGGAGTAACGACCGATTCAGTGCGCCTGCCGTTGACTATTTCACATACCACGGTGGAGGGCAGCCCAGCCTGCAGGGCAGGTAGCCAGGCCGGTAACTCTCCCGAGCTATAGTATTGAGCATTGCCTTCAATAATCTGTTTGCGCTGCGCGGACTCAGCGGCCCAATAGATACCAAATTGCGTCAAGAACTCTTCCCATCTGGGTATGGACGGTCGCTTAAGTATCAGTGGATTTCGTTGCAGCCGCCAATCCGCCACCGTACACAAATACCGGTAAAACCTCGGATCGCTGCTGGCCTTGCCCCCGCCGATGGCCACGTCATACGCCGTCACGTTGCGGTGGTTTTCCGCGTTGCCGATGATGGCGCCGTGGAAGGATTTGGGGCTGACCTCGTTCTGCCAGCGCTGGCGCGCCTCGTTCGGGGTTTCTTCGCGGTCCACGCGCAGCCTGTCGCCACCGCCCGGGTGGCGCGAGACGCGGTCGAGCTTGCATTGGTCGCCCGCTTCCTTGCCCAGGTTCAGGGCCTTTTCCACTTGCTCGCGCTCGCCCGCGCCGAACATGCCGGCGCCGTACTCGGGAATGCGATGCTTGAGCGGCCGCGGATCGGCGATGATTTCCTGCTTGCGGATGCGCAAACCTTTCTTGCTGGTCACCGCGATGGCCGCGTCGATCGGGTCGACTTCCTCGCACGGTCCTTGCTGGTCGCGCGGCAGCCTGGCCTGGTCGGAATCCTTCGGGAATTGCCCAGGGCGGATCTCGCCGCCGTCCAACACGGCCTTCGTGGGTACGCGCAGCGCTTCGCCATTGATCGTGCGCAAGCCTTCGCGCCGTTTCGCTTCCGTGGAAAAGACATTCCATTTGCTGGGCTTGACGGGCGGCCAGGGCGCTTCGTCATGGCTGGCGCGGTGACCCCGGTTGGCGCCCGCCACGTGGGCATGGTCGTCCTCGCCTTCCACGCGCAGGGCGAAGTCGTGCGGCGGCGGGCCCACCGGCACGGGCCCGCGGTTCTTGCCGGCCGCATCGGGGCGTTGTTTGTTGGTAAATACGCGCTGGTAAAACCCTTTGCCCAGTTCCGCCAGCGGCTGGCGGCGCTGGAATTCCTTTTCCCAGTAGGTGGGGCCGTCGCCCCAGATGCTTTTGTTCGTCTTGCCCTTGGTCTTGGACAGGCCATGGCCATCGACGTGGTCGGGTATGCCTTGCCAGCCTATGCCCTGCATATTATCCAGCGCCACAGTCATGTCTTCGGGGCAAAAGTACAGGTAAACCTTGCCCCGGTTGTCGCGGTCCGCTTCCGCGCGCCATGCGGCGCCCGCCATGCCATGGCAGATAGTGTGATCCTTGATGTGCGCAAAGGCGGGCGTGGCGTGCTTTTTTGCCACCACGCCCTGCACGATCTGTACGAGGGTTTGCAAGCGTGCATGCAGGGTCTGGCGGTTGTCGATGGCGTCGTACTGGCTTTCCATCGCAGCATCGCGGCCGCCGCCGAAGATGCGGCTCGCCTCCGCCGCGCCGAAAAACATCGTCGTGTCTTCCACCAGGCTGTAGGGCGGATGCGTGAGGATCAGGGTGTCGGCGGGGCGCTTGCCCTCATCGAGCAGGAAGGCTTGCGCCAGCAGCGAGATCAGACAGCCCTGGCTGTGCGCGACGATGGATACCACGTCGTCGCTGTCGTAGTCGCGGATCATGGCGATCAGCGCGGCCAGGCGCTTGGCCGCCAGCACCATGTACATGCGGCCCGGCGCCGTCATCAGCGGACGCACGGGGTCGCCGCCAACATCGTAGGGTGAAAACAGCCCCTTGTTCCACATGTCGGGCAGGGTGTTGGTGGCATTGCCGAACGGACCGCCGTTCTTCGACATGTCCTTGTCCAGGCGGTTGCCGTAGCGGTCAGTGTTTTGGCCGTTGACCACTTTGCTGGCGTTGCCGCGTTCGCGAAAGCCCCAGTAAAACGGAATGACGGGGCTGTACGTCGCCTCATCAGGCTTGCGCTTGAAATACACATCGTCCGGGTCGGCGATGGTTTCACGCTTGTCAGCCTCCTGCGGCAGGCGGTAGGCGGCAGGGGTGAAAACGTGGCCGCCGCCGTACATGCGCGCGTCGAGTCCCTGGCACAGCCCCTTTTCCACGGCACTGAAACTCGTGCCCACGTCATTGACGCCATGGATGACGATGACGTTGCCGGGCAGTTCGGGGCGGATGCGCACGATGGCTTCCTGCGTGCGGTCGCAGTGCAGCAGGGCGGTGCTCTTGCCGCTGATATACGGAAGTTTGGGATACGCCATCGCCGCTCCAGGCTGACCAGACAGGTCAGTGTAGAGGGGCGGGATGGTGGATTAATTGCGTTTCCGCAAGCATTGCGGAAAAGAAGGAGTCCTTACGGCGCGCTGATGATCTTCGTCAGCGCGATGCGGTACGCGGGCTGCACGTCGCCATCCTTGTCTAGCTTGTCCGTCATGATCGCGCCATAGCCTTGCGCGTACCATACGTATTCACCGCTTTTACCCTTGCTCTTGCCGCCGACGTCGCGCAGTTCGAACTTGCAGGCGTCGGGGAAGCGGCGGCCGCCCAGTTCCAGGCGTTCCCAGCCGAGGAAGGTGATCGAGAAATCGCGTTTATCCGTGCGCGTGGAGGTGGTGATCTTGTCCGACAGGCCCGCCAGCGGGTAGTGGGTGTCCGTTCGCGTGTCCGTGAACTGCACGCGCACTTCCTGGCCGGGGCGCATGTTGGCGGGGATGGCGGACTGCGGCGTGTAGACGTTCTTGCTGCGCACGGTGCCGTCTTCGTTGTAGTGGATGGCGCCCGTCAGGAAGACCTGACCGTCGCGGATATCCTGGTAGGACGTGGCCAGCAGCACGCCGCCGTCGAGGATCAGCTGCGTGCCCTTTTGTTTCTTGCCTTCGAACATTTCCTCGACGTTGACTTGCGCATCGCCATTGTTCTTGCTGAACTTGATGCCTGTCGTCAATTCCATGCATTCGCCCACCGTGGGCGCCGCCTGTACGCCCGCGGCCGCGAATACGCTGGCCGCCGCCATTCCACACCATGCTGCTTTCATTGTCATCCTGGATATATTGCAAAGGCGCGATGATAACGTGCCTTGGAGCAATGTGGCGCAGCGCTGGAGGCAGACTTAGCGGGCCGGCGCGGCTGGCGTCGCTGGCGGCGCGGTGGCCGGTCCGCTGGCGGCCGGGGTGTCCGGCGTGGCCACGGGCTTGCCGCGCCGCGTGCGCTTGTCCGTGCGCGTCTTGGCGGGCTTGGCGTCGTGGATCGGCTTGCCTTTGTTGTCGAGCTTGTCGGACTGGTCCGATTGCTGGCCCGGATCCCTGGCATTGTTGGTGTGGTTGCCCGTCTGGTTCACATTCGTCGTCGACTGGGCTTGCACCCAGGCGCCGCCGACGGTCATCAGGGTGGCGGCCAGCAAGAGAGCGGCGGTTTTCATGGCGGTATCCTGTGAGAAATGAGGTTGAGCCTGCATTCTCACACAGGAGTCCGCCTGCACGGGTAGGACGCCGCCTCATGGCCGTGTCGGCTATTTGCTTCAGATCAACGGAACTGTTCCGTCGAGATATCGAAGCGCTTGAGCTTGTCGTACAGGGTTTTCTTCGGGATATTCAGGCTGGCGGCCGCGTCGATGACGTTGCCATTGTGGCGGCGCAAGGCTTCCTCGATGATGGAAATCTCGAAGGTGTCGACTTGTTCGGCCAAGGATGCTTCGCGACAGCCTGCCGGGCTCAGGGTGTCGTCGAGCAGGCCCAGCACGAAGCGGTCGGCCACATTGTGCAGTTCGCGCACATTGCCGGCCCAGCGCTGTGCCATCAGCGAGGCGATCAGTTCGCTGCTGACGAGGGCGGCCGGCTGGCCGTAGCGCAAGGCTGCCTGCAGCACGAAGAATTCAAACAGCAGGGGAATATCCTCGCGCCGGTTGCGCAGCGCGGGCAAGGTCAGGCTGGCCACGTTCAGGCGGTAATACAGGTCGGGCCGGAACTTGCCCTGTTCCGCCAGCACATTCAAATCCTCCTTGGCGGCGGCGATGACGCGGAAATTGACTGAAATCAATTTGTTGGAGCCGAGCCGTTCCACTTGCCGTTCCTGCAGCACGCGCAGCAGCTTGACTTGCAGGGCCAGCGGCATGCTTTCGATTTCGTCTAAAAACAAAGTGCCGCCGTTGGCGTACTCGATCTTGCCGATGCGCTGGCGCTGCGCGCCCGTGAATGCCCCTTCCTCGTGGCCGAACAGTTCCGATTCGAAGATCGATTCGGGCAGGGCGCCGCAGTTGATGGCCACGAACGGGTGGTCGCGCCGCTCGCTGAAATCGTGCAGGCAGCGGGCGATGAGTTCCTTACCGGTCCCCGTTTCGCCGAGGATGATGATGTCGGCCGATTTCGGCGCCAGGTTCAGCACCAGCTGGCGCACCTTGGCCATGGCCGCGCTGCGGCCCACGATGCGCGCCTCGATGCCGACCCGCTGTTCGAGCTGGCGGCGCAAGTTCATGTTTTCCAGCACCAAATGGCGTTTATCCAGGGCGCGGCGGCACACTTCCACCAGCAAGTCGGCGGAAAACGGTTTTTCGATGAAATCGTAGGCGCCACGGCGCATGGCGCCCACGGCCATCGACACGTCGCCGTGGCCCGTGACGAGGATGACGGGCAGGCTGGCATCCTGCGCCACGGCGATATCGAGCAGTTTCAAGCCATCCATGCCGGGCAGTTTGATATCGCTCAATAAAATGCCCGCAAATTCCGGCACCAGGTAGGGCAGCGCTTCCTCGGCCGTGGCGACGGCCGTCACTTGCAAGCCCGCCAGTTCCAGCGATTGCCGCGCGCCCTTGCGCACGACGGCGTCGTCTTCCACCAGCAGCACTTGCATGCCTTCAAAATTATTCTCGTGCATCGGGTGTTTCCTCTGTCTCTTTATTCTTTTCCCCCGGGGCGCAGCTCAGGGTGATGGTAAATTGCGCGCCGCCCCCTTCCTGCGCGCTGCGGTTGCGCACGGCCAATGCGCTGCCGGCCGCGCGCAGTATGCCAGCGCTGATCGACAATCCCAAGCCCAGCCCGTGTTCCTTGGTGGTATAGAAGGGGTCAAAGATCTTGTCCAGCGAAGCGAGCGGGATGCCGGGGCCATTATCGGTGATATGCAGCACGGCGAGGTCGCCTTCGCGGCGCACCTGGAACCAGATTTGCACGGGCTCGTTTTCCGGCACGGCATCCATGGCGTTCGTGATCAGATTGGTAAACACCTGTTCCAGGCCGATGGCGTTGCACAGCACGATGATGTCGTCCTCCAGCCAGCTTTCATGCAGGGTCAGGCGCTGCGAATGCTTGCGCGTGCGGATTTGCAGCATGGTTTGCGCAAACGCCTGGCGCACGCTGACGGGTTTGCGGGCATCGTCGCTGCGCCGCGCAAAGCCTTTCAGTTGCGACGTCACATAGCCGAGACGCTTGACGAGGTCGGAAATGGTCGACAGGTTGTCGAGCGCATCGTCGATGCGCCCGCGCGCCAGGAACACCTTGGCATTGTCGGAAAACGTCTGCAGGGCGGCCAGCGGCTGGTTCAGCTCGTGCGTGACGCCGGCCGCCATCTGGCCGATGGCCGCCAGCTTGCCGCTTTGCACCAATTCCGCCTGGGCATAGCGCAGGGTCTGCTCCGCCCGCTCGCGCTCGGCCACTTCCGCCTGCAGGCGGCCATTCGCATGCACGAGGTCGGCCGTGCGCTGCTCGACCTTGATTTCCAGCTGTTCATAGGCGCGCGCCAGCGTCTGTTGCGCATTGAGCTTGTCGGCGATGCGGCGCCGGCGCTGGCGCGCATACATCAGGGCCAGCAGCAGCAGCGCCCAGCCCAGCGCGGCGGCGATGGCCGCGTTGCGCGCCGCCTCGTCGACCTGGTCGAGCTCGGCCAGCACGGTGATTTGCCATTGCAGCGGGCCCAGCGCGCGGTTCACGGCCAGATAGTCGGCGCTGCCGGACAGGGCGGGCGTATCGCCCGTCTGCGGACGTTCCAGCGTCATCACGCTGGCGCCGTCGGCAAACTGGCGCCGCAACCGGTGCGGCAAGATGGGCAGATTTTCCTGCAGGAACTGGCGCTGCGCGCTGATATCGTTCTTCGCGGCCGGCGACAGGGGCGCCAGGGTCTTGAACTTGAAGGCGGGCGTGGTAGCCAGGATCAGCACGCCATTTGCATCCTTGACCCAGATCTGTTCACCGGCGCCGGGCGTGCGCCACGATTGCTCGATCCAGTCCAGGTTGACCTTGGCGGCGACGATGCCGATGATGCGCCCGTTGCGCTGCACGGGTTGCGAAATGAAATAGCCGGCCTCGAAGGTGGAAGCGCCGATGCCGTAGAAGCGGCCGATGCCGCCCGCAATCGCATCCTTGAAGTAGGGCCGGAAACCGTAGTTGACGCCCACATACGAGCTGCGGTCTTGCCAGTTGCTCGACGCCAGGGTCGTGCCCTTGTCGTCGAGCACGTAGACGGCAAAGGCGCCCGCGCGGCGGTTCATGTCGACCAGGTAGGCGTTGATCTGTGTGACCTTGTCGGCGCTGGGCTGTTCCAGCAATTGCGCCACGGCATCGCTCTGGGCCACGGCCAGGGGCAGGAATTCGTACTTGTTGAGGGCGCCGCCGATGGACGCCGCATACAGTTCCGCGCGTGAATCGAGGGTGCGGTGCAATTCATCGAGCTGGCGCTGCTTGACCCAGGCATACGACGCCCACGTCAGCACGACCAGCGATCCCACGGCCAGCAGGGGGCCGAGCGCGGGTCTCAGGGTCCATTTGCCGAATGCCATGGTGCTCCGTGTGTCGGGTTGATGGGGCAGGCCAGACGGCACTGCCCCGGTGCTAACTAATCAGACATACTATCAGTCTGCAGTACTTGCCATCGTCTCGGCGTTATGGTGCCTTTGCTGCTCTTCCATCACCATCTCGCCCAGCATGCGTTTCAGGCGGTTGAACTCCGGGTCGCTCGGGTCACGCGGGCGGGGCAGTTCGATGGCCACGTCGCGCTTGATGGTGCCGGGACGGTAGGTCATGACGATGGTGCGGTCGGCCAGGTAGATCGATTCCTCGATCGAGTGCGTGACGAACACGATGGTGGTGCCGAAGACTTTCCAGATTTTCAGCAATTCATCTTGCAGGTTGCGCCGCGTCAAGGCGTCCAGCGCGCCGAACGGTTCATCCATCAGCATGATCGGCGAATCGAGGGCCAGCACGCGGGCAATCGCCACGCGCTGGCGCATGCCACCCGACAAGTCTTTCGGGTAGCGGGCACGGAATTCCGTCAAGCCCAGCATGCTCAGCAGCATGTCGACCCGTTCCTTGATTTCGGCTGGCGTCTTGCCGGCGATTTCCAGGCCGAAAGCGATATTGCTCTCGATGGTCATCCACGGGAACAGCGCGTATTCCTGGAACACCATGCCGCGGTCGGGACCGGGCTCGGTGATCAGCTTGCCGCCGGCCAGGATCTGGCCGGACGTCGGTTGCGAAAAGCCGGCGATGGCGTTGAGCAGGGTCGACTTGCCGCAGCCGGACGGTCCCAGCAGGCAGATGAACTCGCCGCTGGCGATTTCCAGGTTGATATCCTTCAGGGCGATGACGTCCGCGCCGCCCGTGGTGAAGATTTTATTGACTGCATTGATATTGATCGTGGTCATGGCCGTTCCTCTCAGTGTTCCAGGCCGCGGTGCCACTGCAGCAAATGATTATTCAGGGCATTCATGGCCATGTCGATGGCCAGGCCGAACAGGCCGATGGTGAACATGCCGGCGATAATCTTGTCAGACCAGAAATATTCGCGCGCTTCCAGGATGCGGAAACCGAGGCCGCTATTGACGGCGATCATTTCCGCCACGATCACGACGATGAAGGCCGTGCCCATGCCGATGCGCGCGCCCGCCAGGATGTAGGGCGTGGCGGCCGGCAGGATGACGCGGCGGAACATGGTCATCTGGCTGGCGCCCAGGTTGCGAGCGGCGCGGATGTAGATGCCGTCGACCTGGCGCACGCCGGCGATGGTATTCATCAGCACGGGGAAGAAGGAGCCGATGCTGATCAGGAAGAAGGCGGGCGGGTTGCCCAGGCCGAACCACAAAATGGCCAGCGGAATGTAGGCGATGGGGGGAATCGGGCGCAGCACCTGCACCAGCGGGTCGAACAGTTTATAGATGGTCTTGTTGGTGCCCATCAGCAAGCCCAGCGGCAATGCCAGGCCGGCGCCGATGGCGAAGCCGCCCAGCACGCGCGACAGGCTGGCCCAGGCGTCATGCGGCAACTCGCCGGAGAACATCCACACGAGGTAATTGCCCGTTTCGGGCGTGTAGGCTTCCATCGGCACCAGGTATTCATACCATTTCACCAGCACGGCCACGGGCGAGGGCAGGATTTGCGGGTTGATCCAGCCGAACGTCGACATGGCTTGCCACAGCAGCAGCACGGCCACGGGCACGGCGGCACCGTGCGCGAAGCGTTTCATCATTTGAATATTCATCGTGATACTTTCAGATTAGCGTGGTGCGTAGGATTTCTTGGCTTTTTCCAGCAGGTCCAGCTTGACCCAATCCTGTGCTGCAGGCGGTTTGGCCATGCGGCCCACGCCGAATTTCACCATGTAATCGGTGGTCAGCTGCACGTGGCTTTGCGTGATGTCTTCCGTGAAGATGGCGTTGTCGATGGCGTCGCGGTAATCCTCGGTCGTGATCTGGTTCTTGAACATCGATTCGCGCACGTATTTTTCCGCCAGTTTCGGGTCGGCCAGGAAGGCGCGCGTGGCAGCGACGAAGCAATCCATGAAGCGCTGGGCCACGGCAGGTTTCTCTTTGTACATCTTTTCCGTCATCACGAGCGCGCGCACGGGCTCGCCCAGCGGCGTGTCGTAAGGCTTGATGATGGCCGCGCCGTATTTCTTGTGGATGGCCTGGGTCGAGTACGGCTCGGACTGGCTCATGACGTCGATATCCTTGGTCAGCAGCGCCTGGTTCAAGTCCGGGTAGCCCATGTACAGGATCTGCACGTCCTTGCCCGGCTTGTCGGACCAGGTCAGTTTGGCCTTGGTCAGTTCGGCAAACAGCAGGATTTCCTGCGGGCCGCCGCGCGTGACGCCGACTTTCTTGCCTTTCAGGTCGGCGATGCCCTTGATGTTCAGGTCGGGACGGCCGACGATCTGCACGCCGCCCTTGGCGAAGCCGCCCACCAGGTACACGGGCAAGCCCGTGGCGCGGCCCGTGATGGCCGCTTCCAGCGCGCTGGCGGACACGTCGATTTCACCGGCGATCATGGCTGGCACGATGTCGAGGCCCTTGGCGAAGATGCGCTCTTCAATTTTCAAGTCGTATTTGGGCGCGATTTCCTTCATGTAGGCGACGGCGCCGTAATGGGCGAATTTCAGGTTGCCCAGGCGGACCAGGTCGGCCGCATGGACGGCCAGCGGGAATTGCGCGGCCAGTGCGACGGCGACGGTCAGTGCCTTGGTGTTCAGGAAGGACGAGATGCGGAAGGTGCGTGCCATGCTGTTGTCTCCAAAAGGTAGATGGTTTTATATAGTGGGTCGGGCTGCCGCTCTGACGGCGGTTATGAAAATATAAAAGCATCTTCCGTGCCAGTGGAGCGCATTTTGACGTTTATTGCAAGTGATTGTTTATAAAGGTTTAATTTGAATCTAGTGAAAATGGGAAATGGCGAGATTCCGTCTTTCCGCACGGCGAGGGGAAAGGCTGTGCGGATTGCCGCATTTTCGGGGCGGTGTGCGCTTGGCTTGCGGGCCACATGCCGGTGAACCTTCAGGGCGTGGCCGACTCCAATCGTAAAAAAACGCGTTGCAAACAGGCTGGCAACGCGAAACTCCCCCGTGGAGTAGGGACGGCGCCGCGCGGGCGCCCGTCTGAGGCCGTGTGCCGGCCTCGACTGTAGGCTTTACTTCGGCGCCGTGGCCGGTGGCAGGGCGGGCGCGGTGGCGGGATCGGTCAGCGGCGCAGGCGGCGTCGTGCTGCCCGGGCCGGTTTCCGGCATGGCTGGCGTGACGGGGGCAGGCATCACTTGTGGCGTGGAAGCGGGATTGGGCGCCGTTTCGGGCAGGGGCGGCTCGGCCGGTTTCTTACAGGCGGACAGGGTGACGAGCAAGGCGGCGGCCAACAGGGCGGGCATTTTCATGATGTTTCCTTTGCAAGAGTCGAAGATTCGCGATGCGGGCGGCAGGCGCCGCGCGCGAAGCTTGAATTTATTGCAATGGCGTTTCCGCTTCTGTTCGCTATTTCACTTTGCGCCACGAATGGCGGCACAGGCTCGTCATGCCGGTTTTTTAGATGTCTTTTTTAGATGCCACGAGAGAAAGAATTCAATAGGGCAATATTTTTCACTTTCTTGCTTCTAATGTTCGTTAACGCACAGACCGCAGCCGCCGACACGGGCATTCTGTGCCCAGACGCTCAGGATTCGTGGTGTTCTGGTATAAAAATTGCCAAGAACTTAACAATCCGGGCTACCGGCAATCGTTTAAAAGGAGTATTCAAATGCATGCAATGACTCAGTCTCACGTGAAGAGCGAATTAAAGGCAGCGCACCAGGAACTTCGTAGCCCCGAAAAAGGCTCGCAAATGGTAGAACGCGCAGCACCTATCCCCCCGGAACGCATGAATCCCATTTCCATGGCACCGATCGAGCGCGTGCGTTCGACGTCGGCCACCCTGCGCCGCATCGAAAACATGCAAAAGCTGATCGGCGAATTGTCGCTGCACGAGATGCTGGCCGACGAAATCGCCTGGTTCCTCAAGTTTTCGCCATCGGGCGCCCGCAAATACATCCGCGACCTGCGCGAAGCGGGCGTGATCGAACTGGCCCGTTACATCGAAGGCACCGCCACCTACCTGGGCAAGGCAGTGTACCAGCTGACGCCAGACCCTGAGCGCGTGCGCGCCTTCCTGGCCGCCATCGTCCAGCCAAAACGCGAAGGCGCGCCACCGCGCAAGGATCGTCCAGGCTTGCGCGAGCAAAGCATGGCAGGCAGCGGCCGTCACTTCCACATCCTGGCCGATGACACGCATTACGCCATCCGCGTCAACCGTGGTCCCGTGACGCGCGATCCGCTGGTCGCTGCCCTGTTTGGTGCGCCGCAGCAAAAGGCTGCCGAGTAATAGTTGTTACGGCGCCTGAACGGCCGCCTGGCGGCTGGCGGACGTCGTTTGTGGTTCGTATTATCAGACGCATGTCGAAAGCCGGGTTGCGACCCGGCTTTTGGCGTTGTGCCGAACCATCCGAGGTGAGTCGATTGAACGTGGTCTGATTGAAAAGACTGCAAGCATCCCCATGTGGGCTGGACTGCTGCCCGCGCCGTGCGGGTTCACTTGAAGGAGCTTGTCCTTGTCTGCCTACGCCGTGTTCTCCTGCATCGCTCTCATTGTCCTGAAACGGGCCGCCGCATGAACCCGCTGCTGTGGATCGCCCTCGTCACGGTGGCCATCGTCTTTTCGCTGTGGTTCCCCCGCTGGCGCCTGAAGCGTGCCCTGGCCAGGCCCTTGCCGGCCGCCGGCCTGGCCGTGCTGGAAAACAATATCCCTGTCTATAAGCATATGCCGGCGCCGCTGCAGGAGCAGTTGCGCCGCCTCGTCGTGCAATTCCTGTATCAAAAGAAATTCGTCGGCTGCGGCGGCCTGGAAATCACGGACGAGATGCGCTACACCATCGCCGGCCAGGCTTGTTTGCTGCTGCTGAACCGTCAGACGCAGGTGTATCCGGAACTCGACACCATCCTCGTGTATCCCACGGAATTCATCGTCACGCGCAATGAAGTGGGGCCGGGCGGCGTGGTGACGCCGTCGGCGAATGGTTTATTGGGCGAATCCTGGGGCGATGGCCGCGTGGTGCTGGCCTGGGACCACGTGCAGCGGGGCGCGGCCGACTGGAGCGATGGCCACAATGTCGTGCTGCATGAATTTGCCCACCAGCTCGACAGCGAATCGGGCGCCGCGAATGGCGCGCCCTACCTGCCCAGCGTGTCGAGCTACCGCAGCTGGGCCACCGTGCTGTCGCGCGACTTCGACAACCTGCGCCACGACGCCATGTACCAGCAGCAAAGCGTGATGGACCATTACGGCGCCACCAATCCCGCCGAATTCTTTGCCGTGGCCACGGAAACCTTCTTTGAAAAGCCGTACCAGATGGCCGAACACCATGAAGAACTGTATGCGCAATTCTTGCAGTACTACAAGGTCGACCCGCGCGACTGGATGGCGCCGCCCGTGGAACCCGAGCACATGGCCTCGCCATTCCCCAACTACGCCCCGCACTGGTAAGCGGGGACTTCAGCCCAGCAGCCGCTGTTTCAGCGCGGGATAGCTGCTGCGCGACACGGGGATGCCCGTGCTCGTCTGCGTGTCGAGCGCGTATTTGCCGCCCGCGCCGATCTGCAGCCGCTTGAAGCCCAGGCTGTTGACGATGTAGGAGCGGTGCACGCGCAGGAAGTGGGGCGGCAGCAGGGCCATGAGCTTGTCGATAGGCAAGTCGTGAAAGCATTGCTCGCCGCTGCACAACACGATATTGCTGTAGTGGCCATCGGCTTGCACGTGGTCGATGTCGGCCATGGCGATCCATTCCAGCGCCCCACGTTTCTTGACGGCCAGCGAAGCCGCTTCCGTGTGCCGCCCCGTATAGCGTTGCAGCGCCTTGTGCAGGCGTTCGCGGCTGAAAGGCTTGGCGACGAAATCGAGCACGCCGAATTCGAAGGCCGTGATCGAGCGTTCCGCGTGGGCCGAGACGATGATGGTCTGGAAGCGCGCATCGGCGGCCAGGCGCAGCAAATCATAGCCGTCCGCACCGTGCAGGTTCAAATCCAGCAGCAGCAAATCGACCTGCCCCTGCGCCAGGGCGGCCAGCGCTTGCGGCACATTGTCATGCAGCACGAGATTGCCGAGGCGCGCGCCGAAATGCGCGCGCACTTCGCGTTCGAGGCCTTGCGCGATCAGCGGTTCATCTTCCAGTATCAACACATTCATGGCGCCGCCGGCAAGGTAAAGGTGAGGCGCCAGCCTGCCGGATGCTGTGCGCTGGCATAGTTGGCCGCATCGCCGAACACGGCGTGCAGGCTGGCGCGGATGTACTGTTCGCCCACGCCGCCGCCCGCATGGGCGCGCGCTTCGCCTTCGGGCAGCAGCAAGGTAAGTATTTGCGTTTGCGCATGTTTTTCGATGCGCAGGATAAAGGACGCGCCGTGGCGGTAGCGGTTGTGGCTGAACGCATTTTCCAGCGCCGTCAGCAACAGGGCGGGCGGCACGGTGATGCCCGCCGCCTCGCCGTCGAGCTGCAGGCGGCACGGCTGCTGCAGCCGCGTGCCCATGATGCTCAGGTAATTCTCGCACAGGGCCAGTTCTTGCGTCAGGGCAATGCTGGGCTGCTGTGCGAATTCGTTGAGCATGCGCAGCTCGGCCCCCAGCGCCTCGATGAAGGTTTCGGCCGCCTGCGGCGATTGCGCGTTGAGTTCGCTGATCAGGCTGAGGGAATTCATCAGGAAGTGCGGTTGCATGCTTTTGCGCAAGAGCTGGTTTTCCAGCTGCTGGGCGCGCGCCGCCTTGCTGCGTTCGCGCAATAGCTGCGCCAGCAATTGCGCGCATACAGGCAGCAGCAGGAAGCACACGACGAGGGCGAAGCCGCCTTCGGCAAACTGGCTGCCCGTCAGCAGGAACAGGGCGCACGACGCCAGCGCGATCAAGGTGCCGCCGCGGCTGCCCGGCAGGCGGCGCCACAGGGCGACCAGGTTGAGCGCCAGGCTCGCCGCCAGGCCCGTCAGAAACATCAGCCAGCAGCGCGCGTCGAAATGCGTGGGCAGCGCGCCGGCCAGCGCGATGCCCGCCAGCAGCACCGCCGCCGCCAGCGGCCAGCGGGGCAGGCGGTAAGCCGTATAAAAATACAGGGGCAGCAAGGCGGAAAACAGCCAGGTCAGGGCGCTGACGGCGTACAGGCGCGGCATGTGCGAGGGATAGGCATAGCCGGCAAAGCTGCGCCACAGTTCCACCACCAGCAGCAGCGCCGCCGCCAGGCACAGCGCCGCAAACATGGCCCAGTGCCGCTGCCGCTGGTACAGTACCGTCAAGGCGAGAAACAGCAGGGCGACGGCGCCCAGCGCCCCGGCCAGCAGCAGTGGCGGCAACCGGTACCAGGCCAGCGCCGCGCGGTAATCTTGCCGGTCGACCAGGTACAGCGCATAGAATGGCGATGCCAGGTGGGCCGGCACCTGCTGCGTCGACAGCAGCAGGCGCAGGTGGTGCGTGCCCATGGCCAATTGCTGCGGCCTCAGGTGGAGGGCGAAATCGACGTCGCCCGCGCGCTCCCCGCTGGCCTGGCGGGCCGGCTGGCCATTGCTGCCGATCAAGACCCCATCGAGCCACAGCTCGCTGGCAGCCAGCGCCGACAGCACCAGCAATTGCGTCGATGACGGCGTGGCGGCCAGGGCGACATCGCGCTCGACGCACAGCAGCTGGCCCGGCCGGACCAGCTGCTGCAGCGAGGCGGGTGCGGAAGCCGTGTTGCCGCAGGTGCGCCAGCCGTCGTCCAGCGAGAGCGGATGCATGGCGCAGGCGAAAGAGGGCAAGGCCAGGCAGCACAGCAACAGGTAGCGGAAGAGGGAGGGCATGGCGGGCATTGTAGCTGCTCATATGCTACCCCGTTGCTACTCCTTTGCAACATTTTTCATCGACGCCGGTGCCGTTCGTGCGGGCCACGTGCATTTCGTGCACGGCCCGCCAACGGCGTGTGAAAGACACTTACCATGCATCAGCGCCGTGCTGTGCACACGGCCCTCACCATGGAATCATGACTATGCAAAGCAGCAAATACTACGGTTTCGCCGGCGCGCTGGCGCTGTTCTGCGGCATGGCGCAAGCCGCCTCCGCTCCCTCCGCTGTGCTGGCCGCGCGCCTGGCCGATTTCGACGGCTGGGCGGCCCGGCGCATGGGCGCGGAGCGCATCCCGGGCGTGACCGTCGGTTTCAGCCAGGGCGACGTGGAATGGGTAAAAGGGTATGGCTATGCGGACCTGGAAAACCGCGTGCCGGCCACGGCCCAGTCCAGCTACCGGCTGGCGTCCGTCACCAAGCCCATGACGGCGGTGGCCATTTTGCAACTGGTCGAACAGGGCAAGATCGACCTGGATGCGCCCGTGCAAACCTATGTGCCGTATTTTCCCGTCAAGCCGTTTCCCGTGACGGTGCGCCAGCTGCTGGGCCACCTGGGCGGCATCGACGCCTACCGCGACAGCAGGGTGGAACAGCATTTCAAGGAGCACAAGGATACGCGCCAGTCCATCGCCGTCTTCGAGCAGTTCGACCTGATCGCCGAACCGGGCACGCGCTTCCGCTACACCAGCTATGGCTACAACCTGCTGGGCGCCGTCATCGAGGCTGCCTCGGGCGAGAGCTATGGCGGCTACATGCGGCGCCACGTGTGGGGGCCGCTGGACATGGACGCCACCGTGATGGACGACCCGGACGCCGTGATCGCCCACCGCGTGCGCGGCTACCGGCTGGCCGGCAAGGAGTTGAAGAATTCGGAATTCGTCGACATCAGCAGCCGCTTTTCGGCCGGCGGCACGCGCGCCAGCGTGCCTGACATGCTGGCCTTCGGCCGGGGCGTTCACGCAGGCAAGATTCTGTCGGCGGCCAGCGTGGCCGCCATGGTGCAGCCGATGGCCACGCGCGCGGGCCGCTTGACGAATTACGGCATGGGCTGGGAAATCCTGCCGACGGGCGGGCGCTACGCCATCGCCCACGGCGGCCAGCAGCCGGAAACCGTCACCTACCTGTACAGCTTTCCTTCGCGCAAGCTCACCATCGCCGTCGCCGCCAATCTCGAGCGCGTCAATCCCGAAGCCTTCGTGCAGCGCCTGTTCGAAGTGGTCACGGGCGAACCGTGGCAGCTGAACACGTATATCGCCGACGCGGGCGCGCAGCGCGCCTACCAGGTGGCGCAAGGCCTGTTCGAAGAGGGCCGGGCCTACGCCGAACGCACGGATCAGGCGTATGCCGATGCGGCCGCCACGCGCGCAGCCTTCACGCACATCAACCGGCAAGCGCTGGCGCCCGACGCCCAGGCGGCGCGCGCCTACATCGAGGCGGCCCGCCATCCCGCGGGCGGCCGCGTGTTTCTCGTGGCCGGCGCCAGCATGGCCGGGGCCTTGCGCGAATCGGGCGTCGACCTGAATACCTACTCGCGCGGCGGCGCGCTGGCGTTTGCGCGCGACTATATCCGCTTGTCGCAAGATGCAAAGGCCGGCACCATGCCCCGTTTCGACCCCGCCTTCGAGCAAGCCATCGTGGCCCTGGCCGCCAGCTGGGACCGCACGGCCGCCATCGCCTGGCCGGCCGCGCCCGCCTCGGCATCCATCGCCGCCCTGGATAGCCAGTTGCGCACGGCCTTCCGCGGCCAGCGCGCCTATCCCGATTTCGTGCCCGAGCTGCTTGATCTGGCGCAAGCGTCGGCCGCGCGCGGCGAGGCGGATGCGGCGCTGGCGGCCAGCCGCCTGGCCGTGGAACTGTATCCGCTCAGCGACCGCGCGCATGCGCTGCAGGGCTTGACCTTGTTGCGCGCCGGAAAGACGGAACCCGCCCTCGCGGCCCTGCGCCTGGCGCTGGCCCGCGACCCGCTGGGCGCGGCCAGTCCGGCGGCGCTGAACCTGGAAGCGTACCGCCTGAAAGGCAGCGGCGCCGTGGCGCAAGGCATGGCCGTGCTGCAGGCGGCCGCCAGCCTGCATCCGCGCGACGCGAATCTGCAGGACAGCCTGGCCGAGTTTTATGTGGAGCAAGGCTTGCGCCCGCAAGCGCTCGAGGCGTACAGGCAGGCGCTGCAGCTCGACCCCCGCTATCCGGGCGCGGTGGGGGCCAGGGCGGCGATCATCCGACTCGGCGGCGAGACGAAGGCGCTGGCGCCTTAGTTGATGTCTTCGTTGATGCCTTAGATGAATTCTTCATAAGCAAGGGTGAAAAGATTCCTTTTTGGAAATAAGAGCGCTGCGGTCTAATGGCGGCATTCATTGTCCACCAGAGGAATTCCATGCAGACCCGCCTACACTTCGCCGCGCTTCTTTTCACCTCCATCGCCTTCACGCAGGTGGCGCAAGCGGACCAGCTGGCCGCCATCAAGGCGAAGGGCGAGCTGGTCTGCGGCACCCTGGGCACGGACGAGCCGAACAGTTTTATCGACGCCAAGTCGCGCCAGCTGGTCGGCTATGAAGTGGACCTGTGCCGCGCCATCGCCCAGGGCCTGGGCGTCAAGCCGGTGATCAAGCAGCTGGCCGTGGCTGCCCGCATTCCCGAACTGCAGCAGGGCCGCATCGATATCCTGACGGCGTCCTTGACGCACAACAAGGAACGCGAAGCGCTGGTCGATTTTTCCCTGTCCACGTTTTACACGGGCCAGCGCGTGCTGGTGAAAAAAAGCAGCAATATCACGACGGTTGCTGGCCTGGCCGGCAAGAAAGTGCTGACCGTCAAGGGCGGCACGCAGGAACCGAATATTCGCAAGGCCGTGCCCGGCGTGGACGTGGTGACGTTCGAGACGGCGGGCCAGGCCTATCTCGGCTTGCAGCAAGGCAAGGGCGTCGGCTATGTCGACGATGAAGTGTCCCTGCTCAACAATTACGCCAAGCTGGGCGCCGCGCAAAAGGATTACATTGTGCTGCCGCAAAACATCAGCCAGGAAGTGTTTGCCTTCGGCATCCGCAAGGGCGAGACGGGCGTGAAAACCGCCGTCGACAAGGTGCTGCGGGAACTGGAAAAGTCGGGCGAGGCGGAAAAACTGTTCTTCAAATGGTATGGCCCGACGAGCAATGTGAAATTCCAGAAACGCACATTTAAAATTGAATCGGACAAGATCGACGCCTGAACCTTGCCTGACTCTTCCGCATGTTTGATCTGAACTTTTTGCTGGCCAGCGACTACCGAGACTGGTTGCTGTCCGGCTTGCTGCTGTCATTGCGCCTGATGGGCATCACCTTGCTGTTGTCCCTGCCGCTGGCGTGCGGCGTGGCCATGCTGCGCCTGGCGCCGTCGCGCCTGCTCAACGGGCTGGGCGCCGCGTATGTCGAGCTGATCCGCAACGTGCCCTTGCTGGCCCACTTCCTGTTCTGGTATTTCGGCGCGCCCGAACTGCTGCCCGACGCCTGGAAGGAGCGCTTGTATGCCGGCAATATCGAAGTCGTCAGCGCCGTCACGGCCCTGACTTTATATACGGCCGCCTACATGGCGGAAGACATCCGCAGCGGCATCCGCGCCATTCCTGCCCAGCAATTCGAGGCGGGCCGGGCGCTGGGTTTCGGCTTTCTCGTCACCATGCGCCTGTGCATCGTGCCGCAGGCGCTGCGGCTGGCCGCGCCGCCGCTGCTGTCGCAAACCCTGAACCTGTGGCAAAACACCAGCATCGCCACCGTCATCGGCGTGGCCGAGCTGATGTACCAGACGCAGCGCGTGGAAGCGGCCTCGTTCCGCAGCGTGGAAGCGTTCGTCTTCGCCAGCGTGGCCTATCTGGCCGTTTCCCTGGTGATCGCGGGCCTGGCGGCCTTGCTGCAAAAGAAGGTGTCCTGATGCTGGAACTGATCCACGATTACTGGCTGTATTTCCTTGTGGGACGCTATCCCGAGGGGCCGCTGGGTGGCCTGGCGCTGACGGTGCTGCTGGCCAGCCTGGCGCTGGTGCTCAGCCTGCCGTTCGGCTTGCTGCTGGGGCTGGCGCGTTTGAGTCCCTGGCGCCTGCTGCGCTGGCCCGTCGCCGCGCTGATCCACGTGGTGCGGGGCATCCCCTTGCTGCTTGTCATCTTCTGGGCGTATTTCTTCCTGCCCAGCATCACCGGCCATGAAAGCGGGCAATTCGGCACCATGCTGGCGGCCCTCGTCATCTTCGACGGCATTTATCTGGCGGAAATCGTGCGCGCCGGCGTGCAAGCGGTGCCGCGCGGACAGGTGGAGGCGGCCCGTTCGCTGGGCTTGAACTATCTGGACAGCATGCGCACGGTGGTGCTGCCGCAGGCGCTGCGCCACATGCTGCCGTCCCTGGTCAACCAGTTCGTCTCGACCATCAAGGAAACCTCGCTGGGATACATCATCGGCCTGGCCGAAGTGTCGTTCATCGCCTCGCAAGTCAATGGCCTGGTGCTGACGAAACCCGTGCAAGTGTATTTCTTGCTGGGCATGACGTACTTTGTCTTATGTTTCAGCCTGTCGCGCGCCGCCTTCTGGCTCGAGCGGCGCCAGGCGCGACTCTTGAAAGCGGCTGCATGATTACCTTTGACAACGTCAATAAATACTATGGCGAGTATCACGCCTTGAGCGGCATCAATGAACACGTCGCCAAGGGCGAAGTGCTGGTCGTGTGCGGGCCGTCCGGTTCCGGCAAGTCCACCCTGATCCGCACCATCAACCGGCTGGAGCCGATCGCCTCGGGCCGCATCACGGTGGCGGGCCAGGACATCCACGCGCCGGGGCTGGACGTGAACGCCTTCCGTTCGCATATTGGTTTTGTTTTCCAGCAATTCAACCTGTTTCCGCACCTTTCCGTGCTGGACAATTGCGCGCTGGCGCCGCAGCGCTTGCGCGGCCTGAGCCGCAAGCAAGCGGAAGAGCGGGCGCTGGCCCTGCTGGAACGGGTGGGCCTCGCGCACAAGGCGCGCGCCATGCCGGCGGCCCTGTCGGGCGGGCAGCAGCAGCGCGTGGCGATTGCCCGCGCGCTGGCCATGCAGCCGCCGCTGATGCTGTTCGATGAACCGACCAGCGCGCTGGACCCGGAAATGGTGGGCGAAGTGCTGCAAGTGATGCGCGACCTGGCGCAGGGCGGCATGACGATGGTGTGCGTGACGCATGAAATGGGCTTTGCGCGCGAAGTGGCGGACCGCGTGTGGTTCATGGATCACGGGCAAGTGCTGGAGCGGGCCGCGCCCGAGGATTTCTTTGCGCGGCCTCAACATGCGCGCGCGCAACAATTCCTGTCGGATATCCGTAGCCCCTTCAGCGCGTCTGCTTGAGTGAGCATATGATTGGGCATGGGAGTAAGCGGCTGTGTGCGTAAGCGAACGGTATCCTGGCGTTGTCTGGCGCACGCTATCGAGGCGGCGCATGGTGCGCCAGCAGCCGACGAGGAGGGCCGTATCATGTCACGCATCATCGCAGGTCATTTTCAGTTGCAGGAGCAGATCGACGTCGCGCGCGCCGCGCTGAACCAGGCGGGCTTTTCCGACAGCCGCATCAGCGCCTTCTTTGTCAACCAGCCGGGGCAGCATGATCTGCACGCGCTGGGCGGCGACCGCGACATGTCGCCGGGCGCGAAGGAAACGCCGGAGGGCGTGGTGGAAGGCGTGGCCGTCGGGGCCGCCTTGGGCGCGGGCATCGGCGCGGCCACCGCCCTGGCGACAGGGCCGCTGGGTCCGGTCGTGGGGGCGCTGGTGGGCGCCCACGTGGGTTCGCTCTACAGTTTCAACAAGATGAAGGAAGCGGGCGAAGCCGAGAAGAATGGCGAAGACAACGGTGAAAACCGCCGCCAGCCACGCCATCCGGGCATGCTGATCGCCGTCGCGCTGGGCGGCCTCGACGAGCGCGAACGGGCGCTCGAGGCGCTGCACCGGCTGGGCGCCGAGCATATCGAGGAAGCGGAAGGCACGATCGCCAATGGCGACTGGCATGATTTCGATCCGCTCAGCATTCCCGTGCTGGTGGCGTGAATTGGCGCTTCTGTGGCGCAAGATGCATAAATTCCGCGCTGCATGAAATTTAGGTATGATCCTTGTTAGTATGAGTAATTATTGGTAAACAATGCCGACAGGGATAGTTTCCGCGCGCCCGAAGTGACACTGGACCAAGGTGACTGCCCGTAGTACTTGCCTCGCATGCTAACGAGTATGGATAGGAGGGCGCGTCATGACACAGGCATGGTTCATTCTGACACGGGCCGATGGGCGCGACATCTGCGCGCCCTCGCCGGCACAGCTGGCCGATGCGCTGGCCGAGGTGTACCGCGGCGGCGCCGTCACGCCGGACGGCAGCCCGGCCGCCGTCCTGTTGCGCTTTGGCTACGACGATGGCTTGATGTATCAGGTCGAGGTCGCTAGCGGAGGCGAAGTCACTTTCGAGGAATGGTCGGACCGCGATTGTGAAATCGCCCTGGCCACGCCACGCCACATGTCGGCCCTGCCGCAGGACGCGGCCCTGCAGCTGTGGCAGTGGCTGGCGCAGCGCCAGGTGGCGAAGATCCGCAGCCAGCCCTGGCAGGGCGGCTAGTCCTGCCATCAGTCCGCCCGCCTAGTGCGCCATCAGCACGGGGATCGTCATGCTTTGCAAGATCGTGCGCGTGACGCCGCCCAGGATGGTTTCGCGCAGGCGCGAATGGCCATATGCCCCCATCACCAGCAAGTCGGCCGACAGGTCGGCCGCCTGCGACAGCAGCGCTTCGCCGATATCGCCGCGCCGCACGCCTCCGCCGTCGAGCAAATGCAGCCGCGCTTCCACGCCGTGGCGCGCCAGGTAGTGCGTCAGTTCCGCGCCCGGCTGTTCGCCGTGCTCGGCGGCATGTACCTGGGCGTCGAAGATGGCCACGTGGACTTGTCCGGCGCGCTGCAGCAGGGGCAGGGCGGCGCTCACGGCGCGGCTCGCTTCCTTGCTGGCGTTCCAGGAAATGAGCACATTGCGCGCGGCCGCCGGCGGCGCCAGCCGGGGCAGCGGCGGCGCATACGGCACGATCAGCACGGGACGGCCCGAATGCAGCAGCACATAGGCGGGAAAGTCGCGCATCACGGACGGCGATTTATCGCTGGCATTGTATTGACTGATGACAACCAGGTCCGCATAGCGGGCCAGCAGGCTGATGCCGCCCGCCGCCTCGTCGTCGAGCACGCGCTGCTCGAACGAAGCGACGCCGGCCGCGCGCACCTGCGCCTCGAAACCGTCGAGGGCGCGCGTCGCCCGCTCGCGCAGAAAATTGAGGTGCAAGCTCAGGTTCGGGTCCGCATCGAGGTCGGGCTGGTTCTGGTACAGCAGGCGCGACACGCCCGTCAGCGCCACGCCCGTCAGGTGGCCGCCGCACGCCTGGGCGATGCTGGCCGCCGCGTCGATGCGGGCGGCGCGCCCGGCGCTGTCGTCGACGTGGAGCAATACGGTCTTGTATGTCATGGCCTGTCCTCTCGCTGTGCAGTAGTGGCCATTCTGGCACAGTCCCGGGTGCCGGCCGCGCACGACTGCGGCCGGTGCTTGTTGCCTCAGCTCATGGCGATGATGATGATGTCGGCGTCGCAGTTGCGGTAATGAATCACGATGACGATGACGCGCCGCAATTGCGCCGCCTTTTGCGCCACCTCCAGCATGGCGCGGCTGGCGCGGTTCTTCATCGTCACCTGCACTTGCGAGGCATCGCTGACGGGGATGCCCATGGCTTTCAGCGCCGCTTTCGGGTTGGCCATCAGGGCCAGCGCATGCTGTGGATCGAGCTCCGCCTGATGCACGGATTCCACGTCGCTCATGCCGGGATTGATATCGTTGAACAAGTCCCTCAATGCTTCTGTGTCGTCCTGGATTTCCATCGCGTTCTCCCTGTGAGTCTTACCGTCAAGCAAGGTTTGCACGACCTGCCTGTCGAGGTGCCATCACCTCTTTGAGGAGTATAATTTTGATAATTGTCTCTGCATGGATGCAGCGCAGACGGACGCTGCAATACGCAGGCTCAGCCTTTGATCTGGCGCAATGCCCGCTTCAAAAGTGCCACCTACACTTGATCCCACGCAGAACAACCATAACAAGCGGGGAGAGACAGCAATGAAGGAACAAAAGGTAGCACTGGTCACGGGCGGCATGGGCGGCCTGGGCACGGCCTTGTGCCGGCGCTTGCATGGGGCGGGCTTTGCCGTCGTGGCGGCGCATACGCCGGGCAATGCGCGGGTGGGCAGCTGGCTCGACGAGCAACAGGCGCAGCAGTATTATTTCCACCCGCTGGCCGTCGACGTGAGCGATTTCGATGCCTGCAGCGAGGCCGTGGCAAGCGTGCTGGCAAAGTTCGGTCGGATCGACGTGCTGGTCAACAACGCCGGCATCACGCGCGACCAGAGCATGCGCAAGATGGAATTGCCGCACTGGGCCGAGGTCATGCGCACCAATCTCGACAGCCTGTTCAACATGAGCAAGCAAGTGCTCGAACCGATGCTGGCCAACCGCTGGGGCCGGATCATCAATATCTCGTCCGTCAATGGCCAGAAGGGCGCGTTTGGCCAGTGCAACTATGCGGCCGCCAAGGCGGGCGTGCACGGCTTCAGCAAGGCGCTGGCGCTGGAAGTGGCGCGCCACGGCATCACCGTCAACACGGTCTCGCCCGGCTACCTGCGCACGCAGATGGTGACGGCCGTGCCGGCCGATATCCTGGAAACGAAGATCCTGCCGCAGATTCCCCTGGGCCGCCTGGGCGAGCCGGACGAGGTGGCGGCCCTGGTCGCTTACCTGGCGTCCGACGAGGCGGCCTTCGTCACGGGCGCGAATATCGCCATCAATGGCGGGCAGCACATGAGTTGATCCGGCATGCAGCCGGATACTTGAAGCAGGGCAATGGCAGTAGAGGAGACCCGTCCACCCAGCCGGCGCACAGAAGCTGGCGGGGGACGCAAGGCAGCAGCAAGGAAGGAAAGCAGGGGGCAGGGCAGCGATGCCTTGCCCTTTGTCATGCAGCAACGGCTGGTGACATGCCGCGCCGCTGCCCGGCCTAGCGCTGGGCTTTTTCCAGCCGCGTCTGGCAATCGATGCACAGGCGCGCTTCGGGACGCGCATTCAGGCGCGACAGGCCGATGGCTTCGCCGCAGTTGTCGCACAGGCCGTAGCTGCCGTCGGCAAACTTGGCCAGCGCGTGCTTGATGATGGCCAGCTGCGCCACGTTGTGTTCGGCCGCTTCGCTGACGAGGGCATTCAAGGTGCGCACGCTGGCGTTGTCGGCCGGCGAGGCTTCGATTTCATTGAGCAGCGAGGCGCGCGCGTCCGCTTCGGCCGCTTCATTCTCGATCTGTTCCAGCAACGCCAGCTTGCGTTGCTCCAGCACGCCCTGCAGGCGCTGCAGCTGGTCTTGCGGCAATCCATTCATGGCCATCACCCGTTAAGAGTCTGTCCTATATGGTAGTCCAGGATGGGCGACTCTGCTTGCGCTACCACCCGCGCCGCGTTTGACGCGGCGCAGGCTGGCAGCGGCCGTTCTATGCTGGTTCTTTCAGGCAGTTGATCATCCAGGCGACGCCGAACTGGTCTTTCAGCATGCCGAAGCGCTTGGCCCAGAATGTTTCCGCCAGGGGCATCTGGATGGTGCCGTCGCGCGCCAGCGCGTCGAAGGCCCGTTCCGCCTCTTCCGGCGTGTCGACGGTCAGGCAGATCGCGCTGCCGCTCATGCCCTTGGCGCCCTCGTCGCAGCCGCCGTCCGAGCCCATCAGCATGGTCGGCCCCAGTTGCACGGAGCCGTGCATGATCTTGTCGTACCAGTCTTCCTTGACTTGCTCCTGGGCCGGCGAGCCCCGATACGGCATCAGGCACAGGTCGCTGCCATGCAGGTGCTGGCGGTAATATTCCAGCGCTTGCGCGCAGTTTCCATCGAATTGCAAATACGGTTCGATACGCATGTTGGTCTCCTCTGGTCATCGCCCCGCAGGCACGATTGCCAGGCGGGGACGTCCCAGTATAGGCGCTTGCCAGCCGATTTCAATCAGTCCGGCGCCATCTCTTGCAGCCGCTCACGCACCTTGCCCAGGGCGCCGAGGATGCGCTCGGGATTGCCGGCGAGAACGGCGCTGCCCAGGTGCAACAAGCTCGTCGCCAGGCTGATCCAGTGCCGCACGTCGTCGTTGCGGGCGATGCGCAGGCGCACCGTGTCGAGCAGGCCGCTGAGCTGGCGCTGCGCCGTTTCCAGGCCCGCCACCGTGTGCCCGGCCGCATCGGCATACAGCTGGTTGGCTTGCTGGCGCAAGGCCACTTCCAGGGCGAAGACGGCTTGCGCCTGGCTCAGGCTGATGCCGTTTCCCCCCTGGCTGGCGCGCTTACGGATGGCGCGCATGACGGCGCCGTGCAAGGTGACGGCCGCCTGCGACAGGCTGTCGGCCAATTGCTCGACGCGCATGGCACTGCTGAGAGCCGCTTCGCGGCGTTCGCTGCCTACCGATCCGTCCATCTTGCCTCCGTGGTGGTGAGGGCGGCGGCGAGCTGGGCGTGTTCGCGGCCCAGTGCCGCCAGTTGCCGGCGCGCCAGGGTATGGCGCAGGCCAGCCAGGCGGTATTCCTCGGTCTTGCTTTGTTGCATGTTTTTCGCCAGCACGGCCAGCAGGCGCTGCTGCGGCGTGTCCGCATACGCGATTTCCACGTCGAGCAAGCCGAGCACCATGTCGCGCTCGTTGTCGCCGCTCTTGTCGTACAGCGCCAGCAAGCTGTCGAGCGCGGCCAGCAGGGCTTGCAGCGGCGCATCGCCCTCGTGCAGCACTTGCGCCAGGTGCGCCTGCTGGCTGGCCGCGCCGCCCAGGCGCGATAGTTGCTGCAGCAACAAGGTGTAGGCGCTGACATGGCGGTCGTCGATGCCGCTGCCCGGCCAGGCGCGGATGGCGGCGCCGGCGCCGGCCAGTTCGGACTGCACGTCATACGCATCGGCATCGGCCAGCCGGCCCAGCGCCTGCAGGTACAGGCGCACGGCTTGCGCCAAACGCGCCACGTCCGCCTGTGCGGCGCGGCGCTGCGCATCGAGCAGGCGCTCGCGCGCGTCTTCGGCCGGCGACAGATAGGGGCGGGCGCGCTGGTAAGTGTCCACGTGGCGCTGCGCCAGTTCGTTGAAGGCGGTCAAGGCATCGGCGCCGGCAGCCAGGGCGCGCACTTGCGCCAGCTCGGGGCGCGCAGTGGCGCAGCCGCACAGCGCGGCAGCCAGGAAGAGGCTCAGGTACAGCTTCAGGCAAAGGGCGCGGCGATGGCGGGCGGGCAGGGTGGACACGGCACCTCTCGACAGGAAATACTGTATGGAAAGGTATTGTCGTGCCGGCTTGCGCCGGCCGCCTTGTGCGGGCGCAAGCGCGCTGCGATCAGGCGCCCAGCGTGCCCGCTGTGCCCGTCAATTGCTCGCGCCAGCCCAGTCCCGCGACGGTATCGCTGGCGGGGCGGTATTCGCAGCCGACCCAGCCTGCGTAGCCGACCTGGTCCAGCAGTTTGAACAGATGGCGGTAGTTGATCTCGCCCGTGCCCGGTTCGTGGCGGCCCGGCGTGTCGGCGATCTGGATGTGGCGGATCAGGGGCAGCAGGGCGCGGATGGTGTTGCTCAGTTCACCTTCCATGCGCTGCATGTGATAAATGTCGTATTGCAGGAAGACATTGCCGCGCTGGCAGTCGGCGATGATGTCGGCCGCCTGCTGGCTATGGTTCAGGAAGTAACCGGGCATGTCGTAGCGGTTGATCGGCTCGATCAGCACGTTGATGCCATGCGGACGGCAGGCGTCGGCCGCATATTGCAGGTTGGCAATCAGGCTTTGCCGCGCCCGCTCCAGGCTCATGCCGGGCGGCACGATGCCGGCCATGCAGTGCAACTGCTTCGCCCCCAGCGCCAGCGCGTAATTGAGCGCCAGTTGCACGTTGCCGCGAAATTCCTCGCCCCGGCGCGGATCGCAGGCGATGCCCCGCTCGCCGTGTTCCCAGTCGCCGGGCGGGAAGTTGAAGAGGGCCAGATGCAGCTGGTGGCGTTCCAGCCGCATGGCGATCTGCCGCGCCTCGACGGCATAGGGGAAAAGAAATTCGACGGCATCGAAGCCCGCTTCCCTGGCGGCGGCAAAGCGGTCCAGGAAGGGCAGTTCGGTAAACATCATGCTGAGGTTGGCAGCGAAGTTCGGCATGGCAGCACGCAGGTGAGGATGATGGGCACTATCCTAGCCCAAATCGGCAAATGGTGGCGTGCATAAAAAAACCGTCCCAGGAGCAAGTCCTGGAACGGTTTTATTGTATTTTTAATACAGGTAAACGGGGCCTGAAAGCGTAGCGAGCGGGAGTGATATTGCGTCGAGTCGCGCAGCCGTACAAGAGTACGGCGAGCAACGCAAACGCCATAGCGCCCCGCGCAGTAGCTTTAATGCCGCGTTTTAGCGGCCGCGGCCGCCGGAGCGATGGTTCGCCGCCGAACGCGGCGCATTGCCCGAACGGTTGCCGCCGCCACCGCCGCCCGATGGGCCGGCGCTGCGTGGCTTGGCGCCGCTGCCGCCCGTTTTCACGCGCACCACGGCGCCCGCTGGCGCGCGGCTGTTGTTGCGGTGACCACCGGTGCCGCTGCGCAATTGCACAGGCTGGGCGCGGGCGTTCAGGTCCGGCTCGAAGCCTTCGATGACTTCGCGCGGCAGGGTTTGCTTGATCAGCTTTTCGATGTCTTTCAACATTTCGTGCTCATCCACGCAGACCAGCGACACGGCTTCGCCCTTGGCGCCGGCACGGCCCGTGCGGCCGATACGGTGCACATAGTCTTCCGGAATGTTCGGCAAGTCGTAGTTGACGACGTGCGGCAACTGGTCGATATCGATACCGCGCGCGGCGATGTCGGTGGCGACCAGCACTTGCAGGGTGCCATCCTTGAACTCGGACAGCGCGCGCGTGCGTGCCGACTGGCTCTTGTTGCCGTGGATGGCCAGGGCGCCGATGCCGTCCGCGCCCAGCTGCTCGACCAGTTTATTCGCGCCATGCTTGGTGCGCGTAAATACCAGCACTTGCGTCCAGTTGTTCGATTTGATCAGGTAGGACAGCATCGGGTGCTTCTTGTCGCGGTCGACGGGATGGATCTTTTGCTTGATCACTTCCACGGTCGAATTGCGGCGCGCCACTTCGATCATGGCCGGCTTGTTCAGCAAGCCGTCGGCCAGGGCCTTGATCTCTTCCGAGAACGTGGCCGAGAACAGCAGGTTCTGGCGTTTTGGCGGCAGCACGGCCAGCACTTTCTTGATGTCGCGGATGAAACCCATGTCCAGCATGCGGTCGGCTTCGTCCAGGATCAGGATTTCCACTTTCGACAGGTCGACGGTGCCCTGGCCCATGTGGTCCAGCAAGCGGCCCGGCGTGGCGACGAGGATGTCGACGCCATGTTTCAGTTGCTTGATCTGCGGGTTGATGCCGACGCCGCCGAAGATCACGGCCGAGTTCAATTTCGTGTACTTGCTGTAGGCGCGCACGCTTTCCTCGACCTGCGCGGCGAGTTCGCGCGTCGGTGCTAGGATCAGGGCGCGGATCGGGCGCGTCGAGGTGTTGCTGGTGATGGCCGCGCCATTGGCGTCGGTCGACAGGCGGTGCAGCACGGGCAGGGTGAAGCCGGCCGTCTTGCCGGTACCGGTTTGTGCGCCGGCCAGCAAGTCGCCGCCAGCCAGCACGGCGGGAATCGCCTGCGACTGGATCGGGGTCGGCACGGTGTAGCCGTGTTCGGTAACGGCACGTACGATAGCGTCGGACAATCCGAGGGAGGAAAAGGACATGGTAACTTTATTGTGAGATCGGCCTGTCGCCATCGTGGGGCGCCAGTCGCAGGCAATCAGATTAGGGGTCGAAAGACAGCGGCAAGGGGACTGGTCATATGTGCCGCACACGCGAAGTATAACAGCATGGCAAAAACGCGCCTGTTTTGTTTCAGGTTTGCAATGCCGCAAGTAAAGAAAAATGCGGCAAGGGCGCGCTGCCCCGGCGTAAATCTGGGTAGAATTCCCGCCTGCCCCCCTTGCGCGGGGGGATCGCCGCGCTGCCGGGGTTCTTGTTCCTGGAGGAATACCATGCGCATTGCCGACCTTCGCATCGCCACCCGCCTGTACGGCGGCTTCGGCGCCATTGTCTTGCTGCTGGCCGTCCTGGTCGCAGTAGCCACCTTGAATTTCTCGAAACTGGCCGACGCCAACGCCATCAATACCCATACCTACCAGGTGCTCGGTGAAAATGACGCCATCCTGGAAAGCCTGATCAATATGGAAACGGGGCAGCGCGGCTACGTGATCACGGGCGCGGAGGCGTCGCTGGAACCCTACACCGTGGGCAAGACTTCGTTTCGCAGCCACCTCGACAAGACGCGCGCCTTGACCAGCGACAATCCTGTCCAGCAGCAACGCCTGGCGAAACTCGATGCCGCCCAGCAAGCCTGGCTGGCCGGCGCGCTCGACCCCGTGATCGCGCTGCGGCGCGCCGTGGCGCAAGGCACGGCCCCCATCGAACCCGTGCTGGCGCTGGAAAAAGAGGGCCGGGGCAAGCAGGGCATGGACGCCATGCGCGCGTTGCTGAAGGAAGTGGGCGACGCGGAAACGGCGCTGCTGGCGCAGCGTTCGCAGGCGCTGGCGGGCTTGCAGGCGCAGACGCGCTGGGTCTTGCTGGGCGGCGGCGCGGTGGCCGTGTTGCTGGCCGGCATGATCGCCATGTGGCTGGCCAGAAATATCAGCCGGCCCCTGCGTTCGGCCATCGAGGTGGCCAGGCAGGTGGCGCAAGGCGACTTGACGGTGCCGGTGGCGGTGGGCTCGAAGGATGAAACGGGCGAGCTGATGCAGGCCTTGCAGGACATGACGGCCAGCCTGCTGCGCATCGTCACCGAGGTGCGCAGCGGCACGCAAACCATCGCCACGGCCTCGCGCCAGATCGCTTCGGGCAACCTCGACCTGTCGGCGCGCACGGAACAGCAAGCCAGTTCGCTGGAAGAGACGGCGTCGTCGATGGAAGAACTGACGGGCACGGTCCAGCAGAATGCGCAGAACGCCCACGAAGCCAATGGCCTGGCCGCGTCGGCCGAGTCCGTGGCGGGCAAGGGCGGCGCGGTGGTGGCGCAAGTGGTCGACACCATGGGCTCGATCAACGATTCCTCGCGCAAGATCGTCGACATCATCGGCGTGATCGACGGCATCGCCTTCCAGACGAATATCCTGGCCTTGAACGCGGCCGTGGAAGCGGCCAGGGCGGGCGAGCAGGGACGCGGCTTTGCCGTCGTCGCCACGGAAGTGCGCAACCTGGCACAACGTTCGGCTAGTGCCGCCAGGGAAATCAAGGCCCTCATCAACGATTCCGTGGCGCAGGTGGAGAGCGGCGCGCGCCTGGTCGACGAGGCGGGCCGCACGATGCACGAGATCGTCGACAGCGTGCACAAGGTCAGCAGCATCGTCGGGCATATCTCGGCCGCCAGCGACGAGCAGCGCTCCGGCATTGAGCAAGTCAACCGGGCCATCGGCCAGATGGACCAGGTGACGCAGCAAAACGCTGCGCTGGTGGAAGAGGCGGCCGCGGCGGCCGAAGCCATGCAGGAGCAGGCGGCCCGCCTGGCCGACGCCGTGGCCGTGTTCAAGACGGCGCAGGCGGCCGCCACGCCGGCGCTGGCGTCCCGGCCCGCCGCGCGCCGTCCCGTGCCGCTCAAGGCGGCGCGCGCCGCCGCCCGCCTGCCCGCCAAGGGGGCGCAGCCCCATGCGCGGCAAGTTTCGACCAAGAAACAGCGTCCGGCGGACGATGCGTGGGACGAGTTCTAGGGCGCCAGTGCATGCGACAGGTGTCGCAAATAGCGCTTGCGTGCGTGTGACTGTTGTCGCATAATTGTGTCAACAGTCACTAGAAGGAATCGCCATGAGCACGCCCTCCGTCACCGAACTATCGTTACTGAAAGCCTTGTGGAAAGAGCAGCCGCTGTCCGCGCGTGAATTGCACGCCCGCGTGGAAGAGGAGCTGGGCTGGTCGTTTTCGTCCACGCGCAAGACCGTGGAGCGCATGCTGGACAAGGGCATGTTGCTGCAGCGCAGCGTGCATGGCGTGCTCGTGTATGAAGCCAACGCGGACAAGGTGGCCACCCTGGCCGCGTTCGCCCATGACTTCGGCCGCCGCGTGATGGAAATCGACAGCCCCTTGCCGGTCAGTATGTTTACAGGCAGCAAGCTGGTGGACCAGCAGGAACTGGCGGCGCTGGAGCAGTTGCTGCAAGACTGGCCTCTGGACGGCAAGGAGTAAGCGATGAGCTTGTTTCCCCTGACCTTGCTGCAGGCGACGGCCGCCTGCCTGCTGAGCGGCTGGCTGCTGCAAGGCTTGCTGTACCTGGCGCAACGGCGCTGGCCCGCGCTGGCGGCCCAGCGCAGCGTGTGGCTGGGCGCCCAGCTGGTGCTGGCTGCCGCGTTCGTGCTGCCGCTGCTGCCTGACGCGCGGCAACTGAGCGTGGTGCCCGAGCTGAGCGTGCCCGTTTCCCTGGCCAGCGCAGCGTCCGGCGTGCCGCTGGCCGTGGATGCGCCAGCGGCCGGGCTGCCATCCGGCGCTTCCTGGCTGTCCCTGGTGCCGGCGGCCTGGGTCCTCGTCTATCTGCTGGGCGTCGCTTGCACGGCATGGCGCTGGCAGCGCGGCCGCGCCACGTTGCGCACCTTGCTGCAGCTGGCGCAGCGGCGCCGCCTGCATGGCACGGATGTGCTGGAAGTGGATGCGCCGATCTCGCCGATGCTGGTGGGCGTGTGGCGGCCGCGTTTGCTGCTGCCGGCGCACCTGGCGCAATTTACGCCGGAACAGCAGCAGATGGTGATCGCCCATGAGCTGACCCATGCACGCCGCCGCGATCCCATGCTATTGCTGCTGGCCACCATGCTGCAGGCGTTGCTGTGGTTTCATCCGGCCGCGCGCTGGCTGGCCGGCAAGCTGGCCTGGGCGCAGGAGCTCGGTTGCGACCGCCAGGTCCTGGCCGGCCGCCCCGCGCGCCAGCGCCAGCAATATGCGGCGGCGCTGGTCAAGCAGCTGGGCTTGCAGGCCCAGCCGCTGCCGGGACTGGCGTTTGGCGGCGGCGGCATGGCCGAGCGCCTGCTGCGCATGCGCGACGGGCAGGAGCGGCTGCCTCCCGCCTTGCGGGTGCTGACGGTGCTGCTGTTGTGCGCTATCGGCGCGGCCAGCCTGGCGCTGCAGCCGGCACTGGCGTGGACGGCGGCTGCCGCGCCGGCAGTCATGCCCGCCGCGCCAGCCCCGGCGCCCACCGCCTGGCGCAATCCCCTGGATACCATGCGCGTGACGGGCTTCTTTGGCGTGGTGCGCGAGATCACGCCGCAAGGCCATGGCGGCATCGATCTGGGCGCCAGGCGGGGCACGCCCGTGCATGCGGCGGCCGACGGCATCGCCAGCGTCAGCGAGGATGCGCGCCTCGGCAAGGCCGTGCGCATCGACCATGGCGGCGGCGTCGAATCGCTGTATGCCCATCTCGACCGGGTCACGCTCACTACCGGCATGGCCGTCACGGCGGGGCAGTCCATCGGCACGGTGGGCGCGACGGGCCTGGCGACGGGGCCGCACCTGCATTTCCAGGTCACCCGCAACGGGCGCCTGCAGGATCCGCAGCAGTGGCTCGCGGGCCTCGACGCCAACGCCAGCGCGCGGGCCCTGCGCATGCGCAAGCAGCAGTTCGGCCGCTGACGCCTGTTTTTGACTGCAGGCCGGGCGGGTGCGGCGCGCCTGGCCCGGCAACCATTCATCCGGCAAGCACCATCCGGCAACCGTCACCTTTCTGGAATTCCCATGCGATTGAGTATTTTCCTGTGCAGCCTTGCGCTGCCGTTGACGGCGCACGTCCGTGCCGAAGACACCCTTCCTTCCGTGACGGTCAATGCGGGCAAGCTGGAGCAGCGCCGCAACGATACCGTCGCCGGCATGGTCGTCGGCCACGATGAGCTGATACGCCAGGGCGACCGCGTCCTGTCCGACGCCTTGAAGCGCCTGCCCGGCATTACCATCGGTGCGCCGGCCGGCACGGGGCAGGGCGGGCAGCTCCAGCTGCGGGGGCTGGGACAGGGCTACACCCTCGTCATGCTCGACGGCGACCCCGTGCCGGCCGGTTTTTCGCTGGACGCGCTGGACCCGGAACTGGTCGAGCGCGTGGAAATCATGCGCGCCGCCACGGCCGAATTTTCCGCCCAGGCGATCGCCGGCTCCATCAATATCGTGCTGAAGAAATCAGCCAAGCGGCGCGAGCGCACCTACAAGCTGGGCGGCTCGGCCAGCAACGGCATGCCCGCCGGCAGCGCCACCGTGCAATGGTCCAGCCAGGACGGGCGCCTGTCGTACGCGCTGGCCGGCACGCTTGGCCACACGGGGCGCCGGGGTTTGCTCGATGAATGGAACCGCGAGTATGCGGCCGGCGGCACGCCCACCGTGGTGCGCCGCATGCCGCTGACCGAGCGCGTGACCAGCGACACGTTCGAGCTGGCGCCCCGCCTGCAATGGGCGCTGGCGGGCGAAGACAGCCTGGCCTGGCAAAGCCTGCTCAACGTGCGTCGCCTGGCCAGCCGCCGCCATGTGGTGGAAGCGGCTTACCTGGGCGGCCATACCGGCTATCCGGACAACGACGCCGCCTTCGACCAGGACAGCAGCACCGTGCGCAGCGACCTGCGCTGGCTGCGCAAGCTGGAAGCTGGCGCCAGCCTCGATGTGAAGCTGGGTGTCGATATCAACCACCGCGGCAGCGATTACCTGTTCCGGGGCGTGGGCGCTCTGCCTGGGCCGGCGAATGTGCGCCTGGTCGACGCGGGCGTGGACGATGTGGGCGTGCAGGCCAGCGGCACCTACCGCCGGGCGCTGGGCGAGGGGCACGCGCTGGCGGCGGGCTGGGACGGGGGCCGCCGGCGGCGCGCGGAGTATCGCCGCGAGCGCCAGCTGGAGCCGGGCGGGCCGCCCGTCCTGCCGGACGCGGACTACGCGGTCACGGTGCGGCGCCTGGCCCTGTTCGCGCAGGATGAGTGGGATGTCTCCGCGCGCTGGTCGCTGTACCTGGGCCTGCGCTGGGAAACCTGGCGCACGGCCAGCGCCACCGGTGGCGCGGACCCTGTCGACGTGCGCGCGCAGGTATGGAGTCCCGTGCTGCAAAGCCTGTGGAAGTTCGCCGGCAAGGACCAGGTGCGCCTGGCCGTCACGCGCACGTACAAGGCGCCGCAGATTTTCCAGCTGATCCCGCGCCCGTATGCGGTCGACAACGGCAATAGCCCCACGAATCCCGACAACCAGGGCAATCCTGCGCTGCGCCCGGAACTGGCGTGGGGCTTGGACGCGGCCTATGAATACTATCTGGGCGAGGGCGCCATGCTCAGTGCCAGCGCCACCTGGCGCCGCATCCGCGACGTGATGCTGGACCGGCTGTACCAGGACAACGGGCGCTGGGTGGCCACGCCCGCCAACAATGGCAGGGCGCAGGTGCGCGGCATCGAACTGGAAGCGAAGCTGCCGCTGGCGGCGCTGTTCCCCCGTGCCCCCGCGCTGGACCTGCGGGCGAATCTGGCGCGCAACTGGTCGGCGGTGGATGCCGTTCCCGGCCCGTACAACCGCCTCGATGGCCAGCCGCCGTGGAGCGCCAACCTGGGCGCGGACTACCAGCTGGCCAGCCGGCCGCTGACCGTGGGCGGCAACCTGCATTACCAGGCGGGAGGGCCGTCGCGCGAGTCAGCCCAGCTGCTGGCCTGGCAAGGCGCCCGGCGCGAACTCGATATGTATGCGCTGTGGAAGGTCAGCGGCACGCTGCGCCTGCGCGTGTCGGGCGCCAACCTGCTGCGGCAGGCGGACCGCACGCGCAGCCTGTACGCGGATGGCGGGGGCAGCGCGCTGCGCACGGTCGATACGGGCACCTACCGCGCTTGGCGCGTGATGCTGGAAGGCGCCCTGTAGCGTCAGTCGTCGACCTCCGCGACGGCGTAGTCCACGCCCTGCGCATCGAGCCAGGCGCGCACGGCGTCCAGGCCGTGCCACGGCTCCGGGCGCAGGTACTGGCATACATACAGGCCGGCCTCCGTCAGCCTGGCGTCCGTGCCGGGCATGCCGTCGGCCGCCTGCGGCAGCGCCGCCAGCAGTTGTTCGATGTGCTGGCGCTGGCCGGCCGTCAGGCTGGCCGCGATCCTGAATTCAAACCCCATGTTTTCCTCCGTGCGATTGGTTGCGGTGCGCTTATTTTATATCATCGAAAAAATCGAATATAGCTTGGCATTCTTTCCGTTTTTGTTTTCCTTTTTGTGCGTGCATACTGCCTGTCACTGACACGCAACATGGCAGCGCAAGAAGGAAAGCGCAAGATTGTGCGGGCCGGATACCACTACTTTGATATTCAATTATTTTCACTGAGGAAAAGATCATGCCTATCGCTACCGCCCAAGCCGCCCAAAAACTGCTGACCCCGAACGACCATACCCTGATCATGATCGACCACCAGTCGCAGATGGCGTTCGCCACGCGCTCCATCGACCTGGCCTTGCTGCGCAACAATGCGGCCCTGGTCGCCAAGGCGGCGGCGGAATTCAAGGTGCCGACGATCCTGACGACGGTGGCGGCCAAATCGTTCTCCGGCCCTATTTTTGACGAAATCCAGTCCGTCTTCCCGGAACAGGCGCCCATCGACCGCACCAGCATGAATACCTGGGAAGATGCGCGCATCGCCGACAAGGTGAATGGCTACGGCAAGGGCAAGATCGTGCTGGCCGGCCTGTGGACGTCCGTGTGCATCGTCGGCCCCGCGCTGTCGGCGCTGGAACAGGGTTTTGACGTGTACGTGATCGCCGACGCCAGCGGCGACGTCTCCGACGAAGCCCATGCGATGGCCATGCAGCGCATGATACAGGCGGGCGCGCAGCCGATGACGTCCGTGCAATACTTGCTGGAACTGCAGCGCGACTGGGCCCGCGGCGAGACCTACAACGAGACGGTGGCGACGGCCGTGGCGCATGGCGGCGGCTATGGCCTGGGCTTGATCTACGCCAAATCCATGTTCAATGCCAGCGAAGGCCATTGAGATTTTATTGATATCGCGCCACCGCCGCCCGCCGGCGGGGGCGTATCCTTCACCTGAATCGGGAGTTCCCATGCATGCACACACGATCTTGCTCAATGGCCGTTTCCACACGGTCGACAGGGCGCAGCCGCTGGCGTCCGCCGTCGCCATCGCCGATGGCAAATTTCTCGCCGTGGGCGACGTCGAGGACGTGATGCGTCATCGCGGCCCCGCCACGCAGGTGATCGACCTGGCTGGCCGCACCGTCATTCCCGGCCTGAACGACTCGCATTTGCACCTGATCCGCGGCGGCTTGAACTACAACCTGGAATTGCGCTGGGAAGGGGTACCCTCGCTGGCCGATGCCTTGCGCATGCTCAAGGAACAGGCGCTGCGCACGCCGAACCCGCAGTGGGTGCGCGTGGTGGGCGGCTGGACGGAATTCCAGTTCGCGGAAAAGCGCATGCCGACCCTCGACGAAATCAACGCGGCCGCGCCCGACACGCCCGTCTTCATCCTGCACCTGTACGACCGCGCCTTGCTGAACCGCGCCGCCCTGCGCGCCGTCGGCTACGACAAGAACACGCCGAACCCGCCCGGCGGCGAGATCGTGCGCGACGCGGCCGGCAACCCCACGGGCCTGCTGATCGCCCGCCCGAACGCCATGATTTTATATGCGACCCTGGCGAAAGGCCCGACCCTGCCGCGCGAATTGCAAGTGAACTCCACGCGCCAGTTCATGCGCGAACTCAACCGTTTGGGCATCACCAGCGCCATCGATGCGGGCGGCGGCTTCCAGAATTATCCCGAGGATTACGCCGTCGTCGACGAACTGGCGCAAAAGGAGCAGTTGACCATCCGCATCGCCTACAACCTGTTTACGCAGAACAAGGGCGCCGAATTGCAGGACTTCCAGAAGTGGACGGGCATGGTCAAGCCGGGCGACGGCACGGACTTTTACCGTCACAACGGCGCCGGCGAAATGCTGGTGTTTTCCGCCGCCGACTTCGAGGATTTCCTCGAACCGCGCCCGGAGCTGGCGGCCGGCATGGAAGACGAGCTGGAAAAGGTCGTGCGCCACCTGGTCGAGCAGCGCTGGCCGTTCCGCCTGCACGCCACCTATGACGAATCGATCGGCCGCATGCTCGACGTGTTCGAAAAGGTCAACCGCGACACGCCGTTCGGCGGCTTGCACTGGCTGTTCGACCACGCGGAAACCATCAGCCCGAAAAATATCGACCGGGTCAAGGCGCTCGGCGGCGGCCTGGCCATCCAGCACCGCATGGCTTTCCAGGGCGAGTACTTCGTCGAGCGCTACGGGGCCGAGGCGGCCAAAGCCACGCCGCCCGTGCAGCGCATGCTGGACGCGGGCGTGCCCGTGGGCGGCGGCACGGACGCCACGCGCGTGGCCAGCTACAACCCGTGGACGGCGCTGTACTGGCTCGTGTCGGGGCGCACCGTGGGCGGCCTGGCCCTGACGGATGCGGCGGGGCGCCTGTCGCGCGACACGGCGCTGGAACTGTGGACGGCGGGCAGCGCCTGGTTTTCCAGCGAGCAAGGCAAGAAGGGGCGCATCCGCGAGGGCATGCTGGCCGACCTGTCCGTGCTGTCGGCCGATTATTTCACGGTGCCGGAAGAGGCGATCAAGTCCATCGAATCCGTGCTGACCATGGTGGGCGGCAAGGTCGTCTACGGCCAGGCGGAATTCACGACCGTGGCGCCGCCCCCGATTCCCGTGCTGCCCGAGTGGTCGCCCGTGCGCGCGGTGCCGGGCCATTACCGGCCCGTGGCCAGGCCGGCGCAGGCGGCCATGCCGCACCAGTGCGCGGGCGCCTGCGGCGTGCACGCCCACGCCCACGACCGGGCGCGCAAGTCGGCCGTGCCGATCAGCGATTTTTCCGGCTTCTGGGGCACGCTGGGCTGCAGCTGCTTCGCTTTCTAGGAGAGGAAATGAGCATGTACTACAAGAAAGTCATCCTGGGCCTGCTGCTGGCCTTTGTCGTGGGCTTCGTCTGCCAGCTGGCGCACATCCCCGTGCCGGCGCCGCCCGTGCTGGGCGCCGCGCTGCTGGTGTTCCTGACCAGCTGCGGCTATTGGCTGACGGGCCTGTATTTGCAGCGCCGTGAAACGCAAGGGGAGGCGCCATGAACGTCATGCTGGCAGGATCGGTGCTGGGATTGCTGGTGGGGGCCGTATGCCGCTGGTTCGACCTGCCCTCGCCCACGCCGCCCACGCCGACCGGCGCGGCGATGGTGGTGGCCATGACCCTGGGTTTTGTCGTGGCGGGGCAGTGGCAGGGTTAGGCGCTTATTTGGACAGGCGCAAAATGGCCGAGGCGAGCCGGGTGAAGCAGGGACTCAGGTCGCTGTCGCTGGCCGCATAGCAATACAGGCCCACGGGTTCGGCCGGCTTGCGGCAAGCCGCTTTCGCATCGGTGGTATTGGCCAGGCAGCGCAGCAAGTCTTCGCCCAGCTCGTTGTCCGGCCCTTCCTTGGTTTTCAGCGATGCGCCCATGCCCAGGGTAAAGACGAAAATGCCTTCCTGGCGCGCCTTGGCCGCCATCGCTTCGACCAGGTTGCGCGAGGCGCGGTGCACATTCGTCCATTGCGCCTGCGCCGTGGCGGTGGAAGCGGTCACGACGCGGGGCGAGTTGGTGACGATGGGAAACTCACGCAGCGCTGCGTCATTCGTCGCGTTATACCATGCGGGAAGCGCGGTGATCTGGCTGGCGGCGCAATCGCCGTACTGGAGCGTGTCGCTCACTTTCATCCGGTACAGGCCTGCCAATGCCGGGTTTTGCAGTTTCGGAAAGGTGGCGAGCCCGCCCGCCGTCTGGCATTTGCCACCGGCATTGGGAAAGTACGAGGAAAACGCCGCCGGCGAGCCATCGGAGAAAAACACGATGACGCGCAGGCTGGAGCGGTTGACCTGCTCGATGTCGTTCAGCTGTTTGCGCGCCTGGAACATGCCGGCGGAAGAGTTGGTGCCGCCGACAAAGGCGAATTGATCGATCTTTCCACCTTTCATGGTCATGCCGCTGCGGTCGAAACCGCGGTCGGTCTGCCTGATCGGGACGTCGATTTGCGCTTCCGAGGCGAAGTGCAGCAAGCCGACCCGGTCGACCGTGGCGTTGAACTTGTTCAGGAAGGACTTGCCCGCCGCCCGCACGGCGTCCGCATTGTGTTCCAGCGAACGCGACGTATCCATCACCAGTACCATGTCCAGGTCCTTGCGGATGGTTTGCGCGCTGGCGGCCACGTCCAGGGTCTTGAAGCCGAGTACGCCCATCAGCGAGACGGGCAGCGAGGCGCTGGCCGAGACGTCGATAGTGACGGTACCCTTGTCGAACGTGACGTCGACGGGATGGAGGGTCGGCGTCGACAGCAGGAAGTGGTCCGGATAATTGACGTCAAAAAAATCCTTTGCCGACTGGCGCGCCCTGGTCCGCTGTTCCTCTTCCGAGTTGCCCGCGGTGACGCCGCGCGCCGCCGCCAGGCTGGCCGAGTCGACGGCCGCGTTGAGCTTGGCCTTGACGAAGTAGCCGAGGGCCGAATCGATGGCCAGGCCCACGGAGGCGATCAGGACGACGGCCGACAGCGCCACCATGACCAGGACTTGCCCGCCTTGCCGCTTGTGTGGAATGCGCATCAGAATACCGTCATCGAAGTCAGGTTGGGCGCCAGTACGGGCGTCGTGCTGTTGCCAAATTTCAATGTGCCGAACAGCATGTCGAAATTGTAGAAAGTTTCCACGGCGTAAATCAGTTCGCCGTCGGCCAGCTGGTTCTGCATCAATGACACCGTGGGGGCGTATTCGTCCTTGGCGATGCCGGTGCACGTGCCATCGCGCCAGCTGCCGCATTGCCACACCTGGCTGGCGGGCAGGTAGCCGCTGGCCTTCGCGCCGGCGTCCCAGCGGTACTGTTCCAGCACGATATTGCGCAAGCCGCTCTGCGCCGTGTAACCCATGATCTTGGTGATGTAGATCATGCCGCGCCCGTGCATGTCCAGCGGCGGCGTGCTGGCGGCCAGCGCATTCATGATGCCCTGGCTGGAGCCGCTCAGGTCGGACGTGGCGCGCGCGGACAGGTTGGCGCCTTCGCGGCTGATATTGAGCAGGATGGTCTTGGCCTGGATGGCGCGCGACAGGTCGGCCAGCATGAACAGCAGCAAGGCCAGCAAGGGCAGCACGATGGCAAATTCGATGGCGGCGATGCCGCGCGCGGCGCGGCGCGGAAAACGGGGAGCGGGTGCGCGCATCACAGGCCGCCAAAGCTTTCATTGCGCATGGTGGCCGCCACCACGAAATGCGCCTGGCCATCGCGGAACAGGGCACGGATCATGGGTGTGGCGAACGCCCAGCGGCAATCGACAGAAATGACGACGATATCGCCGGCCTGGCCGAACATGGCGGCGCCTACCGCATCGCTGCCGTTGACGGAGATCACGGGGCTGACCTTGTCATACATGCCCATGGAACTGTCGCGTATTTTTTGCATGACGGCGTGGTAGCGCTGCTGGTTGGCGCTGTCGGGGTCGAGGTCCTTGGCCCCCGTGACGGCATAGCGCGCGCCTTCGCGCACCGCGTGCTGCATGGTCATATTGGCAAAATAAGCCATGCTCAATTCAATGATGCCGATTATCAGCATGAGAAAGACCGGTGTTATCAGGGCCAATTCGACCAGGGTGGCGCCACCCTGTCCGCTGTGCTTGCGGAATATGCGGGAATCGGCCTGTTTTAAACGCATGGGAATAATCCGGTTAAGTTCCGCGATGACGAATGTCGGGCGGATGGCATTGCGCCATTTGACTGGCAATTATTCTATATCGATTTTCAAGGGCGTGTCCGCCATTTAAATTATTACAGGTCAAGATAATCGCAATTAACTGCGTTATTTCAAACGTGCCGGCCCCGTCGCTACAGGGCCGGGAGTAATATGCGCGGGTATGAAAACAGGCCTGGTGTCAGGATTGTCCTGCGTGCAGGCAAGGACTTGTTTTGCAAGGTGATGCAACAAAAATGCTGCAATGTAAGCAACAGCAGCGGCGGCAGCAGCGATGGCGCGCCCGTGGCGCACCCGCCCCGGCCACGCTGCCCATCCATCGGCTCACGCCCGGCATGCGGCGACCGCTGCCCTGGGGCACGCACCGCGTTGGCGCGTGCCGGCCCAAGGCCTCTTCCTTTGTGCCCCCATGACTTCTTTCCCCCGCGTGCGGCAGCAGAAGGCGCGCGCGGACGAGGCAGGCAAGCCGATTCGGATCAACAGCATTCCCCGATGGGAGTGGGCTACAAGTAAAGAGGTAAAGCATGTCAACAAACAATGTCATACGCGTCATGCTGGTGTCGGACCACAAGACCTGGCTGTGGGGCCTGGAGCAGTTGCTCGCCGGCGCCCAGCCGCCGATGCAGGTGGTGGCCAGCTCCACCGAGATCGACAGCGCGCTGCTGCTGGCGCGCACCCTGTGTCCCGACGTCATCGTGCTCGACGCCGATCTGGGCTGCGGCGGCGCCTGCGCCATCGATTATCTGCCGCAGCTGCTGGGCAATGGCGTGTCGCGCGCATTGCTGTTCAGCGGCACGCAGGACCAGGCCGCCTGCGGGCGCGCCGTGCGCAGCGGCGCGCGCGCCGTGGTGGGCAAGGAAACGCCCGTCAAGCAAATGGTCGACGCCATCGCCCGCCTGCATCAAGGCGAATTGTGCCTGGACCCGGCGCTGCTCGACAGCATGCTGGGCGTGCTGAACAAGCCGGAAGCGGCGCCCGACCCGGAAGAGCAGCGCATCGCCAGGCTGACGCTGAAGGAGCGCAAGATCGTGGCCATGATGGTGGAAGGAAATGGCGCGCTGAACCGTGCGATCGCCCAGCGCGCTTTTATCTCGGAGCAAACCTTGCGTAATCATTTGACATCGATCTACAGCAAGCTCGATGTCACCAACCGCCTGGAATTATATGTGTACGCCACCCGCAACCGGCTGGCCGAACCCGTCCATGCGGAGTGACAGTACATATGTCCTGATTATAGACAAAAAATTAAGATGGTTTGTACTGCGCATAAAATGACTTTTCTCTGATTCGATTTAATGTTTGTTTATATAAAATACACGCATCAGAAATTGGCAAATAAAAACAAAGAGAATGTTTTTATTTTCAGACTGTATTTTCAGTTTTTATCATGTTTAAAACTTGACCTGAAAGGGAATAATATGAATTTCATTAAAAACTTTATCGCCGAAGAAGATGGCGTGACGGCCATCGAATATGCGCTGATCGCTGCGCTGGTGGCTGCGGCGCTGGTCACGGCCGTCGGCTATTTCACCACCGGCCTCGATGGCGCCTTCAAGGCGATCGGCACCAAGCTGACGGGCGCGGCGATCTAAGGCGCCTGCCCACCGCGCTGCACCCCGACAGGCCGGCTGCCCCTGCGCACCGGCCTGCCGACTTCCCGCCCAACGATGCGCATGCCGTCATGCCATCGGCTTGCATCAGGTACACGATGGACCCTCATTCTTTCTGGACGTTCAGCCCCGCCACGGTCTTGTGGGGGCTGCTTGCCGCGGCTGTCTGGCATGACATGCGCCGCCGGCGCATTCCCAACCGGCTGGTGTTCTCCGGCGCCTTGCTTGGCGTGCTGCTCAACAGCGTGGTCTGGCCCGGGGTGACGCCGGCCGGGCCGTGGCTGGCGCTGGGCGGCCTGGCCGTCGGCCTGGGCTTGCTGCTGCCTATGTACGCGATGAAGGCGCTGGGCGCGGGCGACGTCAAGCTGATGGCGATGGTGGGGGCTTTTCTTGGCCCGCGCCCCGCCGTGTTTGCCGTGCTGTGCAGCCTGCTGGCGGGCGGCGTGCTGGCGCTGGCCGTCGCCCTGTGCCAGGGCACGCTGCGCCAGGCGATGAGCAATGCCCGGCAATTGCTGCTGCAAGGCTGGCTGCGCGCCGCCGCAGGCGAAGTGCCGCGGGTCGATGCGCCCGCCGTGCCGGGCGGCAAACTGCCGTACGCGATCGCCATTGCCGCCGGCACCGCCATCTGGCTGGCCCTGGCGGCCGGCGGCTATGCATGATGTGCCCGCCCGGAAACCCAAGTTTTACCAAGAGGAAAAATCATGAGAAATAGCCGCGTTGCGATCGTGCTGCTGCTGGCGTTGCTGATGGCGGGGGGCGCCGTGCTGGCGGCGGCCCGCTGGATGTCGGGACAAGGCGCGCCGGCCAGCCAGACGGTGATGGTCGCGCTGGTCGATATCGGCGTGGGCGCGAAGGTGACGCCGGCCATGCTGCGCGGCATGGACTGGCCGGCGGGCGCCATGCCGCCGGGGGCGTTTGGCGAGGCCGGCGCGCTGGACGGGCGCATCACGCGCACGGCCGTCAGCAAGGGCGAGCCTGTGCTGGAAAGCAAGCTCGCGCCGCCCGGCGCCACGGGCGGCCTGTCGGCCATCGTGGCTGCCGGCAAGCGCGCCATGACCGTGCGCGTCAACGACGTGGTGGGCGTGGCCGGCTTCGCCCTGCCGGGCAATTTCGTCGACATTCTCGTGCATACGCAGGATGACCGCGCCAGGCCGGCGGGCGGCGGGCCGCTGGCCATTTCCAAGATCGTGCTGGAACGCATCCTGGTGCTGGCCGTGGCGCAAGAGTCCGGCCGCGACGACAACAAGCCCAAGGTGGTCAATGCCGTGACCCTGGAGCTGACGCCGGAGCAGGTGGAAAAGCTGGACCTGGCGCGCAGCGTGGGCAGTCTGTCGCTGGTGCTGCGCAACCAGGTCGATCCGGCGCCCGTCACCACGGGCGGCGCCACCAAGGAGTCGCTGCTGGAACTGAAGGCGCCGGCGGCCGCACCGGTGCGCGCGGCGCGGCGCCAGGCGGCCCCCCCACGCGCTCCCGCGCGCGACAGCATCACCGTCATCAAGGGCATGGATACGAGCGTCCAGCAATTTTAAAAATCAGCAGGCAAGCGAGCAAGGATGATCGATGAATAAATTTCGTAAGCACGCCGCGAGTGCGGGCATGCGCCTGGCCCTGACGCTGGGCGGCGCGGCGGCAAGCCTGGCCTGGCCAAGCGGCGCCAGCGCGGCGGCGCCGGCCCGGCAGGCCGTCATGTCGCCCGTCGCGGCGCCGGCCATGTCGCTGGGCGCCGATATCGCCCGCCTGGGCGCGCCCGTGCGCATCGCCGTGGGCAAGTCCACCTTGCGCAGCCTGAGCCTGCCGGTGTCGCAGATCGCCGTCAACGATCCGCGGGTGGCCGGCGCCAGGATGCTGGGCTCGTCCAGCCAGCTGTTCGTCTGGGGCCTGGCCCCGGGCAGCACCAACCTGATCCTGTGGGACCGGCAGCAGCGCCCCGTGATCGTCGATATCGAAGTCGAGATCGATGTCGAGGGCTTGCAGGCGCAGCTGGCCTATGTCTTCCCCGGCGAGCGCGCCGTCAAGGCTGGCGCGGCCGGCGGCAGCATTGTGCTGTCGGGGCAGGTGAGCGACAGCGTCAAGGCCAGCCAGATCCTGGACATGGCGCAAGCCTATGCGCAGCGCGGCGCCGGCGAAGCGGCCGCGCCGGCCGACGGCGCCGCCAGCGCGGCCGACGGCGCCGCCAGCGCGGCCGGCGGCGTCAAGGTCATCAACATGCTGACGATCGCGGCGCCGCAACAGGTCATGCTGGAAGTGAAAATCGCCGAAGTGTCGAAGACCCTGGTCGACCAGCTGGGCGCCAGCGTGGGCATCAGCGGCACGCGCGGCAACTGGAGCTACGGCTTGCTGTCGAACCTGCTCAGCGGCAACCCCAGCCAGCTGGGCGCCGTGCACGGCAAGAATGGCAACGGGCTGACGCTCGACGCGCAAAAGCGCGACGGCCTGGTGAAGGTGCTGGCCGAACCGAACATCATGGCCATCAGTGGCCAGGAAGCCAGTTTCCTGGCGGGCGGCAAGATTTTCATTCCGGTCGCGCAAGACAGCACCACCAACAAGATCACGCTGGAGGAAAAGGAATTCGGCATTGCCGTCAAGTTCACGCCCACCGTGCTGGAAGGCGGGCGCATCAACCTGAAGGTGGCGCCGGAAGTATCGGAGTTGAACCGCGAAGGCATCGGCATCACCACCGGTGGTGGCGCCACCGCCAATGCCGTGTTGCCGGCCTTTACCACGCGGCGCACCACCACCACGGTGCAGCTGTTCGACGGCCAGAGTTTTGCCGTGGGTGGTTTGATCAAGAACAATGTGACGACCAATATCAAGGCCTTGCCCTTCTTGGGCGAGATCCCCGTGCTGGGCGCGCTGTTCCGCAGCAGCGATTTCCAGACCGACCGTACCGAGCTGGTGTTCATCATCACGCCGCACCTGGTCAAGCCGCTCGACGGCACGCTTGACGGCGATATCGTCTTGCCGACCGACGCCTATGTGGCGCCCAGCCGCAGCGAGTTCTTCTTGCAAGGAAAAATGGAAGGCGCTGGCGCGCCACGGCCACGGCAGGAAGCGGCCACGCAGACGGCGCCCGCCGGCCCGGACACTCACTAGGAGCACATCATGCAGCATTCCCTTTCCCTCTCTGTGCTGCTGGCCGCCCTGGCCGCCAGCGGCTGCGCCGCCACGCCGAACCTGGACCGCCAGTTCGGCCACAGCGTCGAGCAGCTGCGCCTGCGGCAAGTGCTGTCGCCGCAGGCGGGCGCGAACCGCGATCCCGTGGCCGGCATGGACGGCAAGGCCGCCCAGGCCGCCTACGCGGCGTACCAGAAAAGCTTTGCCGCGCCCGCGCCGCAAGGGGCCGCCTTCACCATCGGCGTCGGGGGGCGCCAGTGAAGCTGGCACCGTCACCACAGAACCCGCAAGGCATATCGTGAAAATCGCCATCCATTCCACGGATCAAAAAACGCTGTCCGAACTGGGGCGGCTGCTGCGCAGCCGCAACCGGCTCGACGAGATCAACGCGGGCGGCGAAACGCTGGAACCGCTGCAGGCGGCGCAATCGCTGCCCGACGTGCTGATCTTCGACCGCCCGTCGAACGACGGCGCCGACCTGGCCGCCATCGAACGCCTCAGCAACCAGCATCCGCGCATGGCCTTCATCGTGCTGTGCCACCAGCAGGCGCCTGAATTCCTGCTGCAGGCCATGCGCGCGGGCGTGCGCGACGTGCTGCCGTTTCCCGCCGCGCCGGCCAGCCTGTATGCGGCGCTCGAACGCATCGAGGAAAAGCTGGAGCGGCGCGAGCATGGCAACGGCAAGGTGCTGGCCTTCATCTCCTGCAAGGGCGGCAGCGGCGCCACCTTCATCGCCAGCAACCTCGGTTATGCGCTGGCCGCCGGCGGCCAGCAGCGCGTTGCCCTGATCGACATGAACCTGCATTTTGGCGACGCCTCGCTCTTCGTGTCCGAGAACAAGCCGCTGGCCACGCTGTCCGACGTCACGCGCGACATCCACCGGCTCGACGCCTCGTTCCTGGCATCGAGCATGCTGCACATCCTGCCCAACTACAGCGTGCTGGCCGCGCCCGAGGATCCGGCGCACGCCAGCGAAGTGGCGCCCGAGCACATCGACGCAGTCATCCGGCAAGCCAGGCGCCAGTACGATTTCATCGTGCTCGACGTGGGCCGCAACCTCGACGCCGTCAGCGTGCGCGCGCTGGACCACGCCGACATGATCTTCCCCGTCCTGCAGGCGACCTTGCCGTACATCCGCGACGGCAAGCGCCTGCTGGGCATGTTCCGCTCGCTCGAATACGCGAAGGACAAGGTGCATATCATCGTCAACCGCCACGACAAGGGCGGCGAAATCCGCCTGCGCGACCTGGAAGCGGCGTACGGCACGGCGGTCTACCGCACGGTGCCGAATCACTACGCCTCGGCCGCCGCCTCGGTCAACCAGGGCGTGCCTATCCTGCAGCTCGACAAGGCCAGCCCGATCACCCGCTCGCTGCAGGAGTTCGCCGCCAGCCTGGCCGGCGGCGCGGCCAGCACGGCGCGCCAGGGCTGGCTCGGCCGCGTCCTGCGGCGCGCCTGATCCACGCGCTTGATCCCCATCCCAGAACAGGAGCATTTCATGGCTACTTCCCCCATCGCCGCCTTGTCCATCCGCGAACGGCTCGGCAGCGCCAAGATCGCCGCGCTCGCGCCGCAACGCATGACCGTCATCGACAACCACGGCTACCGCGACCTCAAGCTGCGCATCCATGGGCTGCTGCTTGAACGGGTCGACCTGGAAAGCATGCAGCGCCTGTCGCAGGAGCGCATCCGCGAAGAATTGCGCGGCCTGGTCGAGCGCCTGCTGGACGAAGAGGCGGTGGTCATCAACGACGCCGAGCGCCGTAGCCTGACGCGCGACATCCAGCACGAGATGCTGGGCTTCGGGCCGCTCGAAACGCTGCTCGCCGATGCCAGCGTGTCGGACATCCTCGTCAACGGCCACAAGCAGGTGTATGTGGAGCGGGGCGGCCGCCTGGAGCTGACCGACGTCAGCTTCGACGACGACGCCCATCTGATGAAGATCATCGACAAGATCGTCTCGCGCGTGGGCCGCCGCATCGACGAATCGAGCCCCATGGTCGATGCACGCCTGCCCGACGGTTCGCGCGTCAACGCCATCATCCCGCCGCTGGCCATCGACGGCCCCGTGATGTCGATCCGGCGGTTTTCCGTCGATCCGCTGCGCCTGGCCGACCTGGTCGCCTACCACAGCATGACGGCCGAGATGGCCGAGGTGCTGCAGGGCCTGGGCAAGGCGAAGATGAATATCCTCATTTCCGGCGGCACGGGCAGCGGCAAGACCACCATGCTCAATGTGATTTCCGGCTTTATCGGCCAGACGGAACGCATCGTCACGGTGGAAGACGCGGCCGAGCTGCAATTGCAGCAGCCGCACGTGGTGCGCCTGGAAACGCGGCCCGCGAACATCGAAGGCAAGGGGGAGGTGAGCCAGCGCGCGCTGGTGCGCAATGCGCTGCGCATGCGCCCGGACCGCATCATCCTGGGCGAGGTGCGCGGCGCCGAGGCGCTCGACATGCTGGGGGCCATGAACACGGGCCATGAAGGCTCGATGGCCACCATCCACGCCAATACGCCGCGCGACGCCATCACGCGGCTGGAAAACATGATCAGCATGGCGGCGGCCAACCTGCCCAGCAAGGCCATCCGGCAGCAGATCAGCTCGGCCGTGTCGGTGGTGGTGCAAGTGTCGCGCCTGATCGACGGCAAGCGCAAGGTCACGTCGATCCAGGAAATCACGGGCATGGAAGGGGAAGTCATCACGATGCAGGAAATCTTCAGTTTCCGGCAGACGGGCGTGGCCGAGGGCGGCGCGGTGGTCGGGCATTTCTCGGCCAGCGGCATCCGCCCGCGCTTCCTCGATCGCCTGAACAGCTTTGGCATCGGCGTGTCGGCCGCCCTGTTCGAACCCACCGTGGCGGGGCGCTGACCGGCCATGCTTTCCTACCTTGTCTATCTGTTCCTTTTCCTGGCCGTGCTGCTGCTGGTGGCTGGCGCCTGGCTGGCGTGGCAAGCGGCGCGGGGAGCGGGCGCGGCGCGGGTGGCGCGGCGCCTGCAAGCCATGTACACGGCCAGCGATGGCGAACAGGCGCTGTCGATCACCAAGCAGCGCCCGCTGAGCGTCCATCCCTTGCTGCACGGCGTGCTGGAAGGCTTGCCCGGCGCGCGGCGCCTCGACCAGCTGCTGCTGCAGGCGGGCATGCGCTGGTTCGTGGCCACTTTTCTGGGCTATTGCCTGCTGGGCGGGACGGCCGGCCTGCTGCTGGCCGGCGCGCTGCCGCTGCCATGGTATGTGCGCCTGGGCCTGGCCGCGGGCGGCGCCGCGCTGCCGTATCTGCTGGTGCGCCGCGCCAGGAGCAAGCGGCTGGTGCGCATCGAGCAGCAACTGCCGGACGCGCTCGACCTGATGAGCCGCGCCATGCGCGCCGGCCATGCCTTTCCCACCGCGCTGAAAATGGTGGGCGAGGAAATGACGGGGCCGCTGGCCGACGAATTCCGCGCCGTGTTCGACGAAGTCAGTTTCGGCGTCGCGATGGCCGATGCGCTGGGCAACCTGGCCGCGCGCGTGCCCAGCACGGACTTGCGCTATTTCGTCATCGCCGTGCTGATCCAGCGCGAAACGGGCGGCAACCTGACTGAATTGCTGAGCAGCATCAGCGCCATCATCCGCGACCGCCTGAAATTGCTGGGCCAGGTGCGCGTGCTGTCGGCCGAAGGGCGCATGTCGGCCTGGGTCCTGGGTTTGTTGCCGTTCGGCGCGGCGCTGATGATGCATTTGATGAATCCGCAGTTTATTGCCGTGCTGTACACGGATGGGGGCGGGCGCAAGATGGTTGGAGTATCGCTGGGCTTGCTGATGCTGGGCGTGATCTGCATCAGAAGAATTATCAATATCCGGGTGTAAGATGAAAGAACAGACACGATGAGCACGATGAGTACGGCGCAGCTGGCCTTGCTGGGCCTGCTGTTCCTGATTGTTTTCGCGCTGGCCTTGCTGGTGTTGCGCCTGTGCACGGGCAGTGCCGTGCAGGAGCGGCTGCAGGCGCTGGGCGATGCGGGCGCCGCCGGCGACAGCGGGCGCCATGCGAGGCGGCGCTGGCTGGCGCACGCCGTCAGCCTGACGCGCCCGCTGGCCAGGCTGTCGCTGCCGGACGAGGGCTGGGAAAGTTCGCCCATCCGCAGCCGTTTCGTCCATGCGGGCTGGCGCAGCCAGGCCGCGCCCGCGCTGTTTTATGCGGCCAAGACAGGCTTGTTCGTGGGCTTGCCGCTGCTGGCGTATTTTCTGCTGCGCCAGGGCGGACACAATATGCTGTTGTGGCTGGTCGCGGCGGCCGCCCTCGGTTACTACCTGCCCAATGCCTGGCTGTCGCACTGCCTGAAACAGCGTCAGCGCGAAGTGTTCGAAACCTTTCCCGATGCGCTGGACCTGATGACGGTGTGTGTCGAAGCGGGGCTGGCGATGGATGCGGCGCTGGCGCGCGTGGCGCAGGAAATCGGCCTGAAAAGCGCCGTCCTGGCCGAAGAGCTGCAACTGGTGACGCTGGAATTGCGCGCCGGCAGCGCCAAGGACAAGGCCTTGCGCAACCTGGCCCTGCGCACGGGAGTGGAGGACGTGGACGCGCTGGTGACCCTGCTGATCCAGGCCGAGCGCTTCGGCACGAGCATCGCCGCGTCGCTGCGCGTGCAGTCCGACCAGCTGCGCACCAAGCGGCGCCAGCGGGCCGAGGAAACGGCGGCAAGGATCGCCCTCAAGCTGCTGTTTCCGTTGATCTTTTTCATCTTCCCCTCGCTGATGGTCGTGCTGATGGGGCCGGCGTTCCTGCAGATTTACCGCGTGCTGCTGCCGGCCATGCGGGGCAGCTGAGGACTGGCCGGGGCGAAAAAAAAGCTGCCGGAGGCGACTCCGGCAGCTTTTGTTACGTCAGCGCGGGCCCGGCAATCAGGCGAATGGCGTCAGCAGGGTGATCATCTGGCCAAAGATCTTCGGGCTGGCGGCGATGACGTCGCCCTTGTACAGGTAGTCCGATTCGCCGGAAAATTCACCGACGATGCCGCCCGATTCCGTGATCATCAGGGCGCCGGCGGCGATATCCCAAGGCTTCAAGCCTTTTTCGTAGAAGCCGTCCAGGCGGCCGCAAGCGACGTAAGCCAGGTCCAGCGCGGCCGAGCCGGCGCGGCGCACGCCTTGGCTGCGTTCGCCCATGATCGCGTACATCTTCAGGTATTCGTCCAGCGCGCGGGCGCTGCCGGCCACGTAGCCGGTGCCCAGCAGGGCGTTCGAGATGCGGTCCAGCTTGGTGACGCGGATGCGTTTTTCGTTCAGGTAGGCGCCGGCACCCTTGGTGGCCGTGAACAGGTCGTTGCGGACCGGATCGTAGATGACGGCTTGCGTGACGACGCCGCGATGCGCGAGGGCGATCGAAATGCAGTATTGCGGGAAACCGTGGATGAAGTTGGTGGTGCCATCGATCGGGTCGATGATCCACTGATATTCATTCTCGTCGTGCGAGTTGGCGGAAGCTCCCGATTCCTCAGCCAGGAACGCGTGGTCCGGGTAGGCTTTGGACAGCACCTCGATGATGGCTTGTTCGGCCGCCTGGTCGACGTCGGTGACGAAATCGTTATGTTGTTTTTCCGTGACGACGACGCGGTCGAGGTCAAAAGAGGCGCGATTGATGACGGCGGCGCCGCGGCGGGCGGCTTTGATCGCCGTGTTGAGCATTGGGTGCATGTGAGCTTCCGTTAAAAGCACGCGACCGCCCAGCGTCGCCTTTCGGCGCCGGTACGATAGAGTGCAAGAATGAATTAAAGAGCGGAGCGGTGCCGAAGTGGTTAAAATCCCGGCCTGGAGTCAGCGTTTTGTGACTCCGTTTCCCGAAATTTCCTGTATCGATACCGCGCAATAGCGCTATTTTAAATGAATCTGCCCGAAATCAACACGTCTCTTTTCAAACGCCTGCGATTTATTCTTGTCGAAACTAGTCGATCCGGCAACATTGGCGCCGTCGCGCGGGCCATGAAAACGATGGGTTTTTCCGATCTGGTGCTGGTCAACCCCCGCTTTCCCGACGCCTTGACGGACGCGGAAGCGGTGGCTTTCGCCAGCGGCGCGCAGGATATCCTGTCCGGCGCGCGCATCGTCGGCTCCATCGCCGAGGCGCTCGAAGGCTGCAATTACGCGGCGGCCGTCTCGGCCCGGCTGCGCGAATTTTCGCCGCCCGTCACGGCGCCGCGCGCCATCGCCGCGCAGCTGGCGGCCAGCGACGACTTGCACGCGGCCGTCATCTTCGGCAACGAGCGCTTCGGCTTGCCCAACGAGATCGTCGAGCAGTGCAATGTGCTGATCAACATCCCCGCCAATCCCGAGTATTCCTCGCTGAACCTGTCGCAGGCGGCGCAGGTCGTGGCCTACGAATGCCGCGTGGCGGCCCTCGGCGACGGGCAAATCGCCTGTCCCGTCGGTTTTCACGGCGACGCGGCCAGCCTGGCGCAGGTCGACGGCATGTATGCACACCTGGAACAGGCGCTGGTGGCCATCGATTTCCTCGACGCCGACAACCCGAAAAAACTCATGCCAAGGCTGAAACGCCTGTTTTCGCGTACGGGGCTGGAAACGGAAGAAGTCAATATCCTGCGCGGCATCGCGCGGCATATCCTGGCGGTGGCGAAAAAAGGCCCATGATAGAAACCCGGCTGCTGCGCCAGTTCATCGCCGTCGCCGAGGAACTCAATTTCCGCCGCGCGGCCGAACGGCTGTACATGGCGCAGCCGCCGTTGTCGCAGGCGATATTGCGGCTGGAAGAAGCGCTCGGCTATCCCGTCTTCGAACGCACCAACCGCAAGGTCAGCCTGACGCCGGCCGGCACGGCTTTCCTGGCCACGGCCCGCCAGGTGCTGGCCAGCCTGGAAGAGGGCGTGGCCGCCACGCGCCGCGTGGCGCAGGGCATCGAGGGCCACTTGCGCCTCAGTTTCATCCACATCACCCCGTATGCCCACGTATTGACGGCCTTGCGCGCCTTCCGCGCCGCCTCGCCCGCCGTGCAATTCACCTTGCGCGAAGCGTCGACGCAGCAGCAGGTCGAGTGGCTGGAAAAAGGCGAGGTCGATGTCGCCCTGCTGCGCGCGCCGGGGCGCAGCACGCCGGGCCTGCGCTTCGAGCGCCTGTCTGGCGAAGACATCGTCGTTGCGCTGCCGTTGAACCACCGCTGCGCGGGGCAGGCGCGGGTGGACCTGGCGGATCTGGCCGGTGACGATTTCGTCGCCTCGCCGCGCGAACTGGGCCAGGGTTTCCACGACCAGCTGGCCAGCCTGTGCCTGCATGCGGGCTTCGTGCCGCAGGTGGCGCAGCAGGCGCGCCGTTTGCAGACGGTGCTGGGACTGGTGGCGGCCGGTTTTGGTGCGGCCCTGCTGCCGGCCAGCCTGGCGGCGTCCATGCCGGCCGGCGTCGTCATGCTGCCGCTGGCAAGCAGCGCGCCCGCGCCGCTGCGCCAGCTCGACCTGTACATGGCGTGGGACCCGCGGCGCACATCCCCCGTGCGCGAGCGGCTGCTGGCGCAATTGCGGCACTTTTCCCCGCATTGAGACTTTGAACGTCTCGTTTCAATATAAATAAGATATTTTACAGATGGTGATCGCGGGGCCAGCATGGCGTTTTGATTGTCAGGAACTGCCATGTCCACCATGTCCTCGCGCACTGCGCTGCCGTCCGCCGCGCTGCCACTCTCCATTTATCTGCTTTCCCTGTGCAGCTTTGCCTTCGGCTTGTGCGAATTCATCGCCGCCGGCCTGTTGACGCCCATGGCGCGCGACCTGCACGCCAGCGTGGCGGCGGCCGGCGGCGCCATCGCCGCGTATGCGCTGGGCGCGGCCATCGGCGCGCCCGTGCTGACGGCCCTGCTGGCGCGCCGGCCCGTGCGCCAGGTGCTGGTGGCCACCATGCTCGTGCTGGCGGCCGGCAGCGTGGCCATGGCGGCCGCGCCGGCGCTGGGCGCGCTGCTGGGGGTGCGCTTTGCCGTCGGCCTCGCGCATGGCGTGTTCATGGCCATCGCCTCGCATGCGGCCACCAGCCTGGTCGACCCGTCGCGCGCGGGCCGGGCGCTGTCCATCGTCTGGCTGGGCCTGACCCTGGCGCTGGCGGGCGGCGTGCCGCTGGGGACGTGGCTGGGCGCCGTCGCGTCGTGGCGCTGGGTATTTGCGGTGATCGGCGTGCTGGCCCTGTGCGGCGGCGCGGGCTTGCGCCTCGCCATGCCGGCCGCGCGCCAGCAGACCGGCGCCACATCGGCCCTGGCCAGCCTGCGCGCCATCCTGCAACCGCCCCTGCTGCTGGCGGCCGGCGTGGCGGCGCTGGTCAGCGTGGCCACCTTCAGTTTTTTCACGTATGTCTCGCCCTTCCTGCTGCAGCTGGGCGGGCTCGATGCGGGCTGGCTGGGCGCCGCCATGCTGTGCTTTGGCGCGTGCGCCATCGGCGGCAACCTGCTGGGCGGCTGGTGCGCGGACCGTCCCCACGCGCTGCGCGCCACCATGCTGGCCCTGGCCGCGCTGGCGCTCAATCTGCTGGCCTTTTATCTGCTGCGCGCCCATCCCCTGGCCATGCTGGCCCTGTGCGGCACTTTGGGCTTGCTGTTCTTTGCTCTCGTCACCCTGTCGACCATGGGTTTGCTGCGCCTGGCGCGGCGGCATTGCCCGGGCAGCGACGCCGTGGCGGCGGGCTTGAATATCGCCGCCTTCAATGCGGGCACGGCGCTTGGCGGCGCACTGGGCGGCGCGCTGATCGTCGCCTGCGGCTTGCCCAGCATCGCCATCGGCGGCGCGCTGGCGGCGCTGCTAGCCATGCTGCTGCTGTGGTTTCAGTCGCAAAAACTAGACTCTCCGCTCTAGTTTTTGCGTTCAAACGCCCACTGCCTTTGGCGTACACTGGCTTGCAAAAGGCGGTATAAAACAAGGGGAGACATGGCAATGCAACGCAGATCGTTTCTGAAACTGGGTGTGCTCGGCGCCTGCGCGCTGGCCGCCGGCGGCGCCGCGTACCGGCTCGTGCGCGGACCGTCGCCGCCTGGCCGCTTCGTGCTCGATGGCGCGGCGCGTGCGGCGCTGGCCGCCATCGTGCCGGCCATGCTGGGCAGCGCGCTGCCGCGGGAAACCCCCGCGCGGGCCGCGGCGCTCGATGGCGCCATCGCCGGCGTGGACACGGCCATCCGCGGCTTGCCCCTGGCGGCGCAGCAGGAAGTGCAGGATTTGTTCGGTTTGCTGGCGCTGGCGCCCGCGCGGCGCTTCGTCGCCGGCGTCAAAGATGGCTGGCGCGAAGCCGACCCCGCCCAGGTGACCGCCTTCCTGCAATCGTGGCGCACGCACCGCCTGGCCACCCTGCAGACGGCCTACCTGGCCCTGCACGACCTGATCCTCGGCGCCTGGTATGCCGATGCCGCCCACTGGGCCGCCATCGGCTATCCGGGACCGCTGCCCGAACTGAGCGCATAAGGCATCCATGAGCACATCCCCCATTCCTGACCCCATCGCCATCGGCGTGGCTAGCGGCTGGAGCGTCACCGACGCCAGCACCCTGAATGCCGACCGCACCCTGGAGGCGGATGTCGTCGTCATCGGCAGCGGCGCCGGCGGCGGCGTGACGGCGGAAATCCTCGCGCTGGCCGGCCTGAAGGTCTTGATCGTCGAAGAGGGCGGCTTGAAGTCTTCGCGCGACTTCAAGATGCGCGAAGCGGACGCCTATCCCGCGCTGTACCAGGAATCGGCCGCGCGCAAGACGCGCGACAAGGCCATCAACATTTTGCAGGGGCGCACCGTCGGCGGTTCGACCACCGTTAACTGGACCTCGAGCTTCCGCACGCCGCCCGGCACCCTCGATTACTGGCGCACGCATTTTGGCTTGTCCGGCTATTCCGTGGACGCCATGGCGCCGTGGTTCGCCATGATGGAAAAACGCCTGCACGTGAGCGACTGGGCCGCGCCGCCGAATGAAAACAACGACTTGTTGCGGCGTGGCGCCGCAGCGCTGCGCATTCCCACGGCCGCCATCCGGCGCAACGTGAACGGCTGCTGGAACCTCGGCTACTGCGGCATGGGCTGCCCCACCAACGCCAAGCAATCGATGCTGGTGACGACGATCCCCTCGGCGCTGGCGCTGGGCGCGGGCCTGCTCGTGCACGCGCGCGCCGAGCGTTTCAGCTTCAAGGGCGAGCGCATCGACAGCCTGCAGGTGACGGCGCTCGATGCCGCCGGGCAGGCGCCCACGGGCGTGCGCCTGACGCTGCGCGCCAGGCACTTTGTGCTGGCCGGCGGCGCCATCAACTCGCCCGCGCTGCTGCTGCGCTCGCAGGCGCCCGATCCGCACGGCTTGCTGGGGCGGCGCACCTTCTTGCATCCGACGGTGATTTCGGCGGGTTTGTTCAAGCAGCGCGTCGACGCCTATGCGGGCGCGCCGCAGACGATTTATTCCGACCATTTCCTGCACACGGCGCCCATCGATGGCCCCATCGGCTACAAGCTCGAAGCGCCGCCCCTGCATCCGCTGCTGATGGCCACCACCATGGGCGGCTTCGGCGACGAGCATGCGCGCACCATGCGCGACTTCCCCCATGCGCACGCCTTGCTGGCGCTGCTGCGCGACGGCTTTCACCATGAAGCGGCGGGCGGCAGCGTATCGATCGACAGCTTCGGCGCGCCCGTGCTCGACTATCCGCTCACGCCCTTCATCTGGGATGGCGTGCGGCGCGCGCTGCTGTCGATGGCGGAAATCCAGTTCGCGGCCGGCGCGCGGAGCGTGTATCCCGTGCACGAGCTGGCCAGCCACTACACCAGCTGGACGCAGGCGAAACAGGCCATCGGCGATTTGCCGATGAAGGCGCTGCTGGCGCGCGTGGTGTCGGCCCACGTGATGGGCGGCTGCGCCATGTCGGACGATGCGCGCCTGGGCGTGACGGGCGCCGACGGCCGCTACCACGGCGTGCGCAACCTGTCCGTGCACGACGGCTCGCTGTTCCCCACCTCGACAGGCGCCAATCCGCAATTGACGCTGTATGCGCTGGCCGCGCGCCTGGCCAGCGGCCTGGCGCGGGAACTGACGGGCAAGCCCGCGCCCGTTCCCGTCGCAGGCACGGCATGATCGCGCGCATCCTCAAGTGGCTGATGCTGCTGCAGGTGCTGGCCGTGCTGGCGGTGGCGTACCTGGCCATGCATGTCTGGGGCGTCGCGTCGCCGGTGCTGGCCCTGCTGCTGGCGGGCGCCATGCTGCTGGCCGTGCGCGCGCTGGTCGTGGCGCGCAATTTCCGGGAAAGCCGGCATCTTGGCAGCCCCGTGCCGCCGGAGCATCAGTTGGGTATGCGGGGCGCCGCGCGGCTGTTCCTGGGCGAGTTGCGCGCCACGCTGTGGACCTCGTCGTGGGGCATGCTGCGCCCGCGTTTGCATGCGGCCGACACCGTCGCTGGCCAGGGCTTGCCGGTGCTGCTGATCCACGGCTATGTGTGCAACCGCGGCTACTGGGCGCAGCTGAGCCGGCAGCTGGCGCGGGCCGGCATCGCGCACGACGGCGTCGACCTGGAACCGATAGGCGCCGATATCGAGGAATTCGTGCCGCAGGTCGAGCAAGCCATCGCGGCGCTGTGCGCCCGCACGGGCAGCGACCGCGCCATCATCGTCGCCCACAGCATGGGCGGCCTGGTGGCGCGCGCCTGGCTGCGCCATTACGGCGCGGCCCGCGTGGCGCGCATCATCACCATCGGCACGCCGCACCACGGCACGGCGCTGGCCAATGTGGCGGCGGGCGCTAATGCGCGCCAGATGAGCCGTATCCATGGCGCGCCCAGCGGCTGGCTGGCGCAGCTGGCCGCAAGCGAGACGCCGGAAACGCGCGCCCTGATCACCTCGATTTACTCGCACCACGATAATATTGTCGCGCCGCAATCTTCCGCGCATTTGCCCGGCGCGCGCAATCTCGCCTTCGGCGGCATCGGCCACGTGGCGCTGGCCAGCGATGCACGCGTGCTGCGTCAGCTGTTGGAAGAAATCACTATCAAGACCGAAGTCGCCCAGCCCCCATCTTCCCCCCGTTTTGCCTGAATCCTGTTGTGTTTTATCTGCATGGCAAGACTGTCTCTTTTGACTCTGCTGTTGCCCGTGTTTAACAGCGCCACGGGCAGAAAATGCTGTTTTCCACTGGCGTACTGTATTAAGCTAACGTCAGAAGACGGCTGGCGGAAATTTCTTCCCGAGGCCGCTTGCGAAGCTCTGCAGGTACCCTGCGCACAGATATTTTTCTGGATGTATGGCAAGATGTTATAGGATTGTTATGTTAGCTGCGCATGCGGAAAGTTGAACGCAGGCGGAAAATGAGTCCATGCAGTTTTTATTGGGGGCGCTAATTGTCCGCACGTATCCTGATTATTGAAGATAACGCCACCAATATGGAATTGATGGTGTATTTGCTGCGCGCCTTCGGGTACACGCCGCTGGCAGCCTATGACGGCGAAGAGGGCGTGCGCATGGCGCGCAGCGAATTGCCGGACTTGATCATTTGCGACGTGCATTTGCCCAAGCTCGACGGCTACGGCGTGGTGGCGGAGCTGAAGAAAGACCCGCGGCTGCGCGCGATCCCGGCCCTGGCCGTGACGGCGCTGGCCATGGTGGGCGACCGCGAACGCCTGCTCGAGGCGGGCTTCAATGGCTATATCGGCAAGCCGATCGAGCCCGACCTTTTCGTTGCGGAGCTGGAGTCTTTTTTACCCGGGGCGCCGTCGACGCCAGTTAAAAACGACATAGCCACCATCCTGATCGTCGATGATCATGTGCTGAACCGCGAGTTCCTGACCGCGCTGCTGGGTTACGGCGGCCACCGCCTGCTGGAAGCGGCGAATGGCGCCGACGCGCTGGAAATCCTGCGCACCGAGCGGCCCGACCTGATCATTTCCGACATCCTTATGCCGAACATGGACGGCTACGAATTCGTCACGCGCGTGCATGCCGACCCCGCGCTGACCGACGTGCCCATCATCTTCTATACGGCCACCTACCGGGAGCAGGAAGCGATCTTGCTGGCGCAGGCCTGCGGCGTGCGCTGGGTGCTGCCCAAGCCGTCCGACCCCGAGGTCATCGTGCGCACCGTCAACGAGGCGCTGGGGCTGATGCCGGCGGCGGCACAGGTGCCGGGGGCGCCGGACGCCGGCGGCGCGGCGCTTCCCGCCGCGGGCAAGCTGGCGGGCATCGAGCACCAGGTCAGCGGCTACCTCGATGAACTGGAATCGAGCAGCCAGCAGATTTCGCAGCTGGCCAGCCAGCGCGAGGGCCAGGCGGCCATCCCCGAAGACCTGGGCGTCATGACGGAGCGCCTGTCGCGTTCGCTGTCGAGCCTGCAGGCGGTCAGCCTGCGCCTGACGGCCTTGATCGAGCTGGGCATCGAGCTGGGCGCCGAACGCGATCCGCGCGCCCTGATCGAGGCGGGCTGCAAGGTGGCGCAGAATATCTGCGTCTCGAAGTACGCCTGCATCGGCGTGCTGGAAGAGGGCGCCGAAAAGCTCAGCTATTTTTCCTCGTGCGGCGCCGAGAAAAACCTCGAGCGCATCGCCAGCGCGCCGCGCACGGGCATCCTGAACCGCTTGCTGGAGCAGCGCCAGCCCTACCGGGTCAATGGCTTGAAGGGCGACCCCGGCGCGCTGGGCCTGCCCGACACGCACCCGCCCGTGCACTCCTTCCTGGGCGTGGCCATCGCCTCGCGCGAACGCAGCCACGGCTGGCTGTACCTAGTCGACAAGCTGGGGGCGACTGAATTTTCCGAAGTCGACGAGCGGGTCGCCGCCACGGTGGCGGCGCAGATCGCCGTCGCCTACGACAACCTGCTGCTGTACGACGAGATCAAGCGCCATCACGAGCAGCTGACCCTGGACATGGCGGCGCGCATCCGCCTCGATGAAGACTTGCGCCGCTTCCGCCTGGCGATGGACGCCACGGCCGACGCGATTTTCCTCGTCGACCGCGCCGGCATGTGCTTCGTCGACGTCAACCAGACGGCTTGCCGCATGCTCGGTTTCGAGCGCGAGGATTTCCTGCGCGTGGGGCCTGGCCGCGCGCACGACGGCGAATCCCAGCTGGAAGAGCTGTACAACAAGCTGCTGGCCGGCGACCAGGGCGGGCCGATGACGGAATTGCAGTTGCAGCGCAAGGACGGCTCGCCGCTGTCGGTGGAAGTGCAGCGGCGCACCCTGCGCTCGGGGCAGAGCTGGATCCTGGTGGCCGTGGCGCGCGACATCACCGAGCGCAAGGATGCCGAGCAGCGCCTGATGAAGCTGGCCCATTTCGACACCTTGACGGGCTTGCCGAACCGCAGCCAGTTCTACGTCTCGCTGACCCATTCCCTGGCCCAGGCGGCCGAACACCAGTGGGCCGTGGCCGTCCTGTTCATGGATATCGACCGCTTCAAGAATATCAACGACACCCTGGGCCACACCATCGGCGACGACCTGTTGCGCCAGTTTTCCAGCCGCCTCGTCGATTGCCTGCGCGTGCGCGATACCATCGGCCGCTTTGGCGGCGACGAATTTGCCACCATCCTGGTGCTGCCCGACGGCGCCCAGCACGCCGTGGGCGTGGTCCACAAGGTGCGCGAGGCGATGCGCAAGCCCTTCGACTTGCAGGGCCATGAAGTGACGGTGACGGTCAGCATCGGCATTTCCGTGTACCCCGACGATGGCGTCGATGCGGACACCTTGATTCAATATGCCGACACGGCCATGTACCGCGCCAAGGAGGCGGGCCGCGACGCCTTCCGCTTCTTCACGGCGGAAATGAATGCGCAGTCGATGGCGCGGCTGGACATGGAAAACGCCCTGCGGCGCGCCATCGACAACGAGGAATTCGTGCTGTTCTTCCAGCCCAAGGTGAATATCATCTCGGGGCGCATCAGCGGCGCCGAAGCGCTGATACGCTGGCGCCGTCCCGGCCACGGCATGGTTTCGCCGGCCCTGTTCATCCCCCTGCTGGAAGAAACGGGACTCATCGTGCGCGTCGGTAACTGGGTGCTCGACGAAGCGTGCAAGAAGATCAGCGAGTGGGGCGCCAGCAGCATCGGGCCCGTGCACTTGTCGGTGAACGTCTCGGGCATCCAGTTTTTCGTCGGCGGCCTGGAAGAGGAGGTGCTCAAGGCCATCCGCAAATACGAGATCGCGCCCGAACTGCTGGAACTGGAGCTGACGGAAAGCTCGCTGATGTCGAACGCCGAGGAAACCATCGCCGTGCTGCGCAACCTGAAGGCGCTGGGCATCCAGATTTCCATCGACGATTTCGGCACCGGCTATTCCAGCCTGGCCTACCTGAAGCGCTTCCCCATCGACAAGCTGAAGATCGACATCGCCTTCGTGCGCGAAGTCACCAGCAATCCGGACGACGCGGCCATCGTGCTGGCCATCATCAGCATGGCGCACAGCATGAAGCTGGAAGTGATCGCCGAAGGCGTGGAAAACGATGCGCAGCTGGCCTATTTGCGGCGCCACGGCTGCGACGAGATGCAGGGGTATTATTTCAGCCGCCCCGTGCCGCACGAGGAATTCGAGCAGATGTTGATGGGCGGCAAGTTGCTGCAGGCGCCTGAGGATGCCGCCGGCGAAGAGCAGCAAACTTTGCTGATCGTCGACGACGATGTCTTCATGCTCGACGTGCTCAGCGACTTCCTGGCGCAGGACGGCTACCGCATCCTCACGGCGCAGACGGCCGCCGAAGGCTTCGACATTCTGGCGCGCCACAAGGTGCAGGTGATCCTGTGCGACCAGTGCATGCCGCTCATGAGCGGCACCGAATTCATGGAACGGGTCAAGCACCTGTGTCCCGACACTTTCCGCATCATGCTGTCGGCTTTTGCCGACCTGACGCCCATCATGGCGGCCATCAACCGCGGCGCCGTCGACCGCTTCTACACGAAACCGTGGAAAGGCGCCGTGCTGCGCGAGAATATCCGCGAAGGCTTCCGCCTGCACAAGCTGCTGCATGGCCAGGTGAAGGCGGCGGCCTAGGCGCTGGCCGCTGCGTGCGCTGGCGCACCTTCCGAGGCAGCTTTCTATCGGATTAGACTCCCGTCTCTAGTTTTGCTCACTAGAATAAAAAGTATCCATGAAGTGGCATGGCCTTTCATATGACGGGAGCTGGCGATGGTGAAGAAATTGAAGGAATTGGCGGAAGACAAGGAATTGGCGAACGCCGTGCGCTCGTCGGCGCAGCAGATCTGGCAAGCGGGCCTGGGCGCCTTCGCCAAGGCGCAGGAAGAGGGGGGACGCGTGTTTTCCCGGCTGGTGAAGGAAGGCACGGAATTCCAGAAGCGCGCCGAAGACAAGGTTTCCGGCGTGAGCGACAGTGTCAGCAAGCTGGCCGATGGCGTGGGCAAGCAGGCCAGCGGCTCCTGGGACAAGCTGGAACAGGTGTTTGAAGAGCGTGTCGCGCGCGCCCTGGCCACCATCGGCGTGCCCACGCAACAGGATATTTCCGCACTGCACGCGCAGATCGAGGCCTTGAGCCGGCAAGTGGCGGCGCTGTCGGCCCAGGCCGCGCCGGCGACCAAGCCGAAGGCCGCGGCCAAGCCCGCCGTGAAGGCGGCGCCGAAAGTTGCACCGAAAACCGCGCCGAAAGCGGTCGTCGCCAAGGCCCCGGCCAAGCCGGCAGCCCGGAGCGCGCCGCGCCCCGCGGCCAAGCCGGTCAGCAAAGCGGCGAGCAAGCCGGCAAGCAAGCCGGCGGCGAGACCGGCCGCGAAGAAAAAAGCGCCGCCCGCCTGAGCCGGCGCCGCATCCCTCCAGCCTGCGCGAGCAGGCTTTTTCTTGCCCGGGCTTTTCGCCGGCGCCCGGGGGCGGAGTGTTTCATTACAGCTATCTTAGGTGGTATGCTTGAGGCAGAACACAGAGAGATTGCCCGCCATGCTACAAAAAGCACCACGCCGTACCCGCGAACGCATCCTGGAGTTGTCGCTGCGCCTGTTCAATGAGTTTGGTGAGCCGAATATCACGACGACCGTGATTGCGGAAGAGATGAACATTTCGCCCGGCAACCTGTATTACCACTTCCGTAACAAGGACGACATCGTCAATTCCATCTTCGTCCAGTTCGAGGCGGAAATCGAACGCATCCTGACCGTACCCGACGGGCGCCGCTCGAATATCGAGGATGTCTGGCTGTATTTGCACCTGATGTTCGAACTGATCTGGCGCTACCGCTTCTTCTATCGCGACCTCAACGATTTGCTGTCGCGCAACCGCAAGCTGGAATTGCACTTCAAGCTGATCCTGGCGCACAAGATCAAGGTGGCCACGCAGCTGTGCGAAGACTTGCGCAGCGAACAGTCGCTGGAAGCGTCGGACATGGAAGTGGCCGCGATGGCGACGAATATGGTGGTCGTCGCCACCTACTGGCTGTCGTACGAATATGTGCGCAACCCGCGCAAGTACAGCGAGCAGCAATCGATGTCCGACGCGCTGGCGCGCGGCTGTTACCAGGTGCTGTCCCTGATCGGGCCGTATTTACGCAATGAAACGCATTTGCTGTTTCGCAAACTGTCGGAAGAGTATGTGACAAAACTCAAGAACGACTGACGCGACTGCTGGCGCCACGTCGTCATTTACAGGAGAGATATATGGCTTGGAAACAATTTCCTTATCCGGACGAAGCATATGTCTACACCCCGCAAACCCTGGAAGCGGCCTGGGCGCGCCTGCATGCGGGCGATGTGGAACCCTTTCCCACGCACCCGGCGCTGGTGCAGGCGTGGCTGGCCTTCCATGCGGGCGACTTCGAGCGGGCCGTGAAACTGGGCCTGGCTGTCGGCGTGCCCGGCTATGCGGTGGCGCACAAGGCGACTTGCATCTATGCCACGCACCTGGAAGTGGACGACAGCCGGAAACTCGACATGTACGAGGAAGTGGCGGAGCGCTGCGAACGCCAGCAGAGCGAGCAGCCGGACAATCCGGCCGGCTACTACTGGCACGCCTACAGCCTGGGCCGCTATGCGCTGGGCACGTCCGTCGTCAAGGCCCTGGCGCAGGGCATGGGCGCGCGCGTGCGCAATAGCCTGGACCGCACGATGACGGTGGCGCCCATGCATGCGGAAGCGCATATCGCGTTTGGGATTTATCATACGGAAATTATCGACAAGGTCGGCGCCATGATAGGCGGCCTGACCTACGGCGCCAACAAGGAAGATGGCTACCAGCACTTCAAGACGGCGCTGGCCCTGACGCCGTATTCGGCGCTGGCGCACAGCGAATATGCGCGCGCCTTGAATATGCTGGACGGAAAGAAAAAGCTGGCGGAAGCGCTGGCCCTGTATGAAAAGGCGGCCGAGTGCGTGGCACTGGACGCCAAGGAGCGCCTCGAGGTCGAGGCGGCGATCGATGAATTGAAAGGGTAGGGAATATTGTGATCAAGGCTTTATGTGTGTATTGCGGCGCCAACGCGGGCGTCTCGCCGGACTATGCCGTGGCGGCGCGCGAGCTGGCGCGCGTGCTGGTGGCGGAAAATATCTCGCTCGTGTATGGCGGCGGCAAGGTGGGACTGATGGGCGTGATCGCCGATGAAGTGCTGCGCCTGGGCGGCGAGGTGACGGGCGTGATTCCCACCCAGCTGGTCGAGCGCGAAGTGGGCCACACGGGCTTGACGCGGCAGTTCATCGTGAAGGACATGCATGAGCGCAAGGCGATGATGGCCAGCCTGTCCGACGCCTTCATTGCCATGCCCGGCGGCTATGGCACCCTGGAAGAGCTGTTCGAGATGCTCACCTGGGCCCAGCTGGGCTTGCACGCCAAGCCCATCGGCTTGCTCAATGTCGACCGTTTTTATGACGGCTTGATCGCTTTCGTGCAAAACGGCAAGGAACAGGGCTTCATCCGCCCGCAGCACGCGGCGTTCCTGAACGCCGATGCCGATCCTGCGGCCCTGGTGCAGCGGTTGAAGGATAGTGCGCCGTAAATCTTCTTTGTGAAGTCTCATCCAGAGCCATGCATTGTGAAATGCATGGCTTTTTTATTTCTGTACGGGAAAATTGATCAAGATCAATTAATTAATTAATATAAATATAGCTAGAATATTTCCACGCAGGCATGTTTTTTTGAAAATGAAGATGCTTTTTATGCATGAATGTGTTCTACTGCAATTGTTCAAAAGACAGGCATGTCGGACACCCAGCGAGGCGCCTCCCGTTTCCCGCTACGACGCCTAGATATTGCAAGTTGCCACAACCTCGCTACTTCATCATCTTGAAAGGATACTATTGTGAAACCAATGACTCTCTTGCGCGCGACTGCCGTCGCCGCCATTCTCGCCGCCGGCGGCGCCCACGCACAAACCACCGTCATCGGCTTCGATGCGCTGGAGCAACCCGGCATTCTCGGCTCCGTCTTCGATTCCTATTCCGAAGGCGGCTACAATTTCGACAGCAGCTTCCTGGGCCTGTTGAGTTCCGCACATCAAAGCAACTTTGCCTATGCCGGCTCGGCCGGTCTTGGCGCCACCGTGCTGACGACGACAACCTTGAGCCGTACCGATGGCGCCGCTTTCTCGCTGAGCTCGATCCGCCTGGCTGATTTCGTGAGCTTGCCTGGCCCTTACGACGTGACGTTCTTCGGCCATCAGGTGGGCGGCGGCACGGTGACCCAGACCTTCAGCCTCGATGGCAGCCATAACTTCAGCGATTACACGTTCACGGGTTTCAACAACCTGCTGTCGGCAACGTGGCAGGAGGGTGCCTTGCACACCTTCCAGGTCGACAATATCGCCGCCAGCGTGAGTGCCGTGCCGGAGCCGGCCACCTACGGCATGATGCTGGGCGGACTGGGCTTGCTGGCCTTCCTGCGCCGCCGCAAGAACGCCGCCTGAGCTTGAGCACGCTGCCGGTCCCGCCAGCACATGCGTCATGAGCCGCCCGTCTTGCCGGGCGGCTACTCTGACCCACACCAACAATGCCGCCCAATGGATGTCCGGGGCGGCATTGTTGTTATGTGGATGTCATGACCACAGGCGCTGGCCGGACAGGTCGAGCTGGGTCAGGTACAGGCGCACGTCGAATTCGTACTGGTGGTATTGCGGTTCCATATACGTGCACAGCTTGTAGAACGCCTTGTCATGCTGCTTTTCCTTCACGTGCGCCAGTTCGTGCACGGCGATCATGCGCAGGAATTCCAGCGGCACTTCCTTGAACATGGTGGCCACGCGGATTTCATGCTTGGCCTTGAGCTTGCCACCTTGCACGCGCGAGATCGAGGTATGCAAGCCCAGCGCGTGCTGGATCACATGGATCTTGCTGTCGAACGCCACCTTGTTGATGGGCTCGGCATTGCGCAGGAACTCATTCTTCAAGTCCTGCACATACTGGTATAAAGCCTTGTCGTTGCGTACATCGTGCGCGTTCGGATAGCGTTTCAACAGGACGTCGCCCAGCTTGTCTTGCGCGATCAGTTGCTGCACTTGCGCTTGCGTTTGTTCGGAATAGGCGCTCAGGTATTTCAGGGATGGCTGCATGCGGGGAAGGGCGGGGCGTGGCGCGGAGGTGTCGGTAAGGCGAGAATGTACCATACCGCCGCCCCCCGCGCTGCACCAGCCCTTGCACGGGGCTGCCAGGGCTGCCAGGGCCGCCCCTGCCTACCTGCATCAGGCCGCGCGCCGCAGGGGCAGCCCGGCGGCCTGTCCCGCTCAGCCCGCTCCGCCTGCTCCGCCCTTGTCGTCCTCGTCCTTGCCGCCTTGCCGGCCGGGGCGGCCCTGCTCGGTGCCGCCGCTGCGCGTGGCCGTGCCGCTGCGGCTTTCATTGGCGCGCTGGGCCGATTGCCGGCTTTCGCCGCCTTTGCGGCCGATTTCCGCCATGTGTTCGCGGTTGCGGCTGACGGCTTCGCCGCCTTTCTGTCCGGCCCGGCGCGCTTCTTCCGAGTCGAATTCATGCGCCGTGCCCTTTTGATGGGCTGCCTGGCCGCCCTTGCTGGCGATTTCGCGTTGCTGTTCCTCGTTCATGGCGGCGAAACCGCGCTTGCTCGGGCCTTTGCCGCTGCCCGATTCGCCGGCTTTCTGGCTGCTGCCAGCGCCTTTGCCCTGTTCATTACCTTGATTGCTAGCCATGTCGCTCTCCTTGCTGTCGAGTGGGGTCAAGTGGTCAATTCAAGTGCTCAATGCGCCTGATCGGATTGCCTGCCGGTATCGCGGCTGCGGCCGGCGCCATTGCTGGGGGCCGTGGCGTGCATCTTTTCGATCATTTCACGCTGGCGCTGCGTGGCTTTTTCCGTTTCCTCGGCCGTCTTGCGCACCACTTCGTCAGCGAAGGCCACGGCCGTGCGCCTCGCTTCGGGCAGGTGGTTCTCTGCCGTGCGGTTCATTTCGACATTGGCGTTGGCGACGAGGTTGCCGAGCTGCTGCTGGTACTGCTGCAGCTTGTTGCTGCTCGGCTGCAACTGGGCCGCGGCCAGCGACATGAACTCGCCCGTGTCGCGCGCGCACAGCAGTTGCTGGCTGGCGCTGCTCCATTCCTGCAGCAAGTCTTGCGCCAGCCGCAGATGCAGCTCGCTCAGTTGCTGCGCCGTATCGACCAGCTTGCGCGATAGTTCCGTGGCGAAATTGCACTGGGCCTCCAGGTGGGACTTCAGGGCGGGGCTGAAACTGGGGGAAATACTGTTTGTGAACATGTTCTACCTCAATGAAAAACGGATCCAGGAAACACCCGGTGCACCGGATGCGGCGTATGGTGAAACAAGCAAAGGGATAGACGCCGGATGGCGTGCCAGGTTCCACGCCAGCTGCCCGTTTGGCGGGGGAATGGCGCCTGGCAGACGGAAAAATGCGATGACTTTGTGTTAGATCAAATGAACGTGAATCGGCTTGCCGCCGCCGGCAGCCATGCTGCTTGTGTGGAAAATGCGGGTTGACTGGCCCGGCCGTGCGACAATAGCCGGCTCGCGGCAGCGCAGCCGATGGCCGGCGCGCGTGGCTGAGCCGAGCATAGCCCACTTTTTTTGCTTTATTCCGCGACCATGACGCATCCCGAATACATCCTGACCCTGTCCTGCCTGGACCAGCGCGGCATCGTGCACCGCGTGTCCGGCTTCCTGGCCGAACGCGGCTGCAACATCCTCGATTCCGCCCAGTTCGGCGACCAGGAATCCCAGCTGTTCTTCATGCGCGTGCATTTCGCGCTGGAAGACGGCGCCGTCAGCGACGCCCAGTTGCGCAGCGACTTCGCCGACCTGTCGCAAGCCATGCAGTTGAACGGCCCCTTCCACGGCCAGCTGCACGATGCGCGCGTCAAGCCGCGCGTCATGCTGATGGTGTCGAAGATCGGCCATTGCCTGAACGATTTGCTGTTCCGCTACAAGAGCGGCTTGCTGAACGTGGAAATTCCCGCCATCGTGTCGAACCACATGGAGTTCTACCAGCTGGCGGCCAGCTACAATATTCCGTTCCACCACCTGCCGCTGGCCACCGGCGCGCCGGAAGCGGCCAAGCTGGCGCAGGAAGCGAAGATCATCGACTTGATGGACACGCACAAGATCGACCTGGTGGTGCTGGCGCGCTACATGCAGATCCTGTCGCCCGGCCTGTGCCAGGCGCTCGACGGCCGCGCCATCAATATCCACCATTCCTTCCTGCCCAGCTTCAAGGGCGCCAAGCCGTATGCGCAGGCGCATCACCGCGGCGTCAAGCTGATCGGCGCGACGGCCCATTTCGTCACGGGCGACCTGGATGAAGGCCCGATCATCGAGCAGGACGTCGAGCGCGTCGACCATGCGATGGATGCGGAAACCCTGACGGCCATCGGCCGCGACGTCGAGTGCGTGGTGCTGGCGCGCGCCGTGAAATGGTTCGTCGAGCACCGCATCCTGAAAAATGGCGACAAGACCGTGGTTTTCCGCTGATACCGACTTCACTATTTACTTTACCGAGACAGAAACACGATGGCCCTCAAAGCAACAATTTTCAAAGCCGATCTGCAGATCGCCGACATGGACCGCAATTACTACCAGGATCACGCGCTGACCCTGGCGCGCCACCCGTCCGAAACGGACGAGCGCATGATGGTGCGCCTGCTGGCGTTCGCCATCCACGCCGACGAGGCGCTGACGTTTACCAAGGGCTTGTTCGACACGGAAGAGCCCGATCTGTGGCAGAAAGACTTGACGGGCGCCATCCAGCTGTGGATCGAAGTGGGCCAGCCGGATGAAAAGCGCATCCTGAAGGCGTGCGGCCGTTCGGAACAGGTCATCGTCTACAGCTATGGCGCAACCAGCCACATCTGGTGGAAGCAGATCGCGAACAAGCTGGAACGGGCGAAGAACTTGACCGTGATCAACTTGCCATCGGAAGCGGCGCAAGACATGAGCAAGCTGGCGCAGCGCACGATGCAGCTGCAATGCACGATCCAGGATGGCCAGATCTGGCTGACGGACAGCGTCAACACGGTCCTGATCGACCGCGAACCGGTGAAGCCGGCCCGCTGATATAGCCTGTCTGAAACGCAAAAAGCCCGGATCGCTCCGGGCTTTTGTCATTGCGGGGGCTTAATTCGGCGCCGCGCCCAGCCGCTTGATGCTGCTCGAACGCTGCATGCTGCGGCTGATGCGCGGGTCGCCGTAGTAGCTCACTTCGCCAGAGCCGCCGATGCTGATGGTCAAGTCATCCTTGGCCCACACCTGCGCCTCGCCCGAGCCGCCGATGCTCACCTGCACGTCGCGCGCGGCCAGCTTGCCCGCCTGGATATTGCCCGAGCCGCCGATCGAGGCCGTCAGTTGCTCCGTCTTGCCGCTGGCCTTGAAGTTGCCGCTGCCGCCGATGGCGATGGAGACTTGGCGGCTGTCGAGGTCGCGCGCGTGGATGGAGCCGGAACCGCCCACGTCGAAGCGCAGATTCTCGGCGCGCAAACCCGTGGCCGTGATGTTGCCCGAGCCGCCCACGCTGATGCGTTCCACCTGGCGCGCCTGGATGACGATGTTCAGGCTGCTCTGGCGGAAGTTGGCGTTGCGCTTGGCGGGGCGGATGCGCAAGGTGCCGTTTTCCACCGCCGTCTCGATCAGCGGCAGGATATTGTCGTCGGCCTCGATGGTGATGCTGTCCGTGTTGCCGATACGCAATTCGACCGTGCCCGGCACGTTCAGCGCCACGGCATGGAAATTGCCGACTTCGCGCGTCTGCTTTTGCAGCTTGCCGCTGCCCTGGATACTGTTGCCGGAAATCCAGTCGAGCGGCGAGGCCAGCGCCGGCGCGGCCGGGAGGGCCAGCGCGCAGGCGGCCAGCAGCAGGACGGTGGCGGCGCGGGCACGGCGGGGGTGGAAAAGTGTCGGTGTCATTCTTGCTCCCTGTTTGGAATTGGTATACTTGCATGGTATGCCAGCCGGCCGCGCCTGCGTAGCGCGCTGCGACAGACTGCGCCAGCAGCGGCATGGAATGCAGGAGGATGCGACAGGATGGCATGAGGTATCATGCCGGTATTGGATATACGACGACCGGTACGCGCCGGTCACACTACTGGAATTACATGCTGATCATCACCATCAAACAGGGCAAGGAAAAGAGCTTGCTGGGCCAATCGTGGATTTACGCGTCCGCGATTGAAAAAGTCGAAGGCAAGCCGCAGGAAAAAATGAAGCCCGGCTCGACGGCCATCGTGCAAAGCTCATCGAAGCAATTCATCGCCCGCGCCGCCTACAATTCGAAGTCGCAGATCCGCGCGCGCATCTGGAGCTTCAAGGAAGACGAACCGGTCGACCACGCGCTGATCAAGCGCCGCGTCAAGGCCGCCATCGAGAAAAAATTATCTGTCATCAAGAAGGCGGGCGAAAACCAGCTGTTGACCCTGATCAAGGGCGAAGACGAGGGCTTGCCCGGCCTGGTGGTGCAACTGTTCGGCGGCGTGCAAGGCTACCTGATCTGCGAATTCAACGCGGGCGGTGTCGATGCGTGGAAAGTGGCCATCGTGCAATCGCTGATGGCTTCCACGGGGTGCGCCAACGTGTACGAGCGCTGCGACGACCTGATGCGCAAGGGCGAAGGCTTGCCCCTGATCGACGGCGCCCTGGCCGGCGAAGAGCCGCCCGATGAAGTCATGCTGACGGACAACGGCGTGCGTTATGCGCTGGACCTGAAGACTGGGCACAAGAGCAAGTTCCGCTGAGAACGGCTGCTTGACGTGAAAAAACCGGCGCTGGCCGGTTTTTTTATTTTCGCATGCGGCGCGCCTGCAAAACGTTCAGGGCAAGGAGATGCAACGCCGCCATGGACGTTTTTCAGGCGCGCTACTCCAGCGGCACACTGCGGTATTTATTGACTTCCAGGGCCGACACGGCCGGCGCGTCATTGCCCCACGACGCGCGCAGGTACGTGACCACGGCCGCCACTTCCGCGTCATCCATTACGGGGCCGAACGGCGGCATGCCGTAGGGGCGCGGGTTGCCTTTTGTCCCGGGCGCGAAGCCGCCGTTGAGGACGAGCCGGATGGCGTTGACGGCCGACTCCGTCGTCAGCGCGCGGTTGCCGGCCAGCGGCGGGTAGCCGGGCGGCACGCCCTTGCCGTCGGCCTGGTGGCAGCTTGCGCATTGCGCCTCATACAGTTTCGCGCCCAGCGCCAGTTGCTGCCGGGCTTGCTCGGACGTGTCGCGCGGCGCCCGTTGCGCGGGCTGCGCAGGACCGGGCAGGCTTTTCAGGTAGACGGCCATCGCTTGCACGTCGGCATTGCTCATGTGCTGCAGGCTTTGCCGCACGACTTCCGCCATGGGGCCGAAGACGGTGGCGCGCGGCGACACGCCCGTTTGCAGCAATTCCACGATATGCGCCGTGTCCCAGTCGCCCAGGCCCGCTTCCGCATCCGACGTCAGCGACGGCGCATACCAGCCCAGCACGGGAATCAGGCCGCCCGACAGGCCGTCGTCGCTGCCGCCCAGGGTCGTGCGGCTGCTATGGCAGGCGCTGCAGTGGCCCAGGCCCTGCACCAGGTAGGCGCCGCGGTTCCATTCCATGCTTTTGCCCGTCAGCGGCTGGTACACGCCCGGTTTGAAATACAGGACGCGCCAGGCGGCCAGCGCGATCTGCTGGTTATAGGGGAAGCGCAGCGCGTGCGGCTGGTTGGCTTGCCGGTGCGGCGGCAGGCTCTGGAAATAGGCGTACAGGGCGTCGCTATCCTCGCGCCGCACCTTGGTGTAGCTGGTGTAGGGAAAGGCCGGATACAGCAGCCGGCCATCCTTCGACTTGCCGTTGTGGATGGCGCGCCAGAAATCGTCGGCCGTCCAGCTGCCGATGCCCGTTTCCCTGTCGGCCATGATGTTGGGCGAGAGCACCTTGCCGAACGGCGTCTGCAAGGCCCGGCCGCCCGCGTAGGGCACGCCGCCGCGCGTCGTGTGGCAAGCCATGCAGTCGCCCGCCTTGGCCAGGTAGGCGCCGCGCGCGACCAGCTGTTCCTGGCTCAGGGTGCTGGCGGTGGCTGGCGGTCCCACGTCGTCCGCCGGCCACAGCAGGAATTTGGCGCCGGCTGCGCCGATGGCGACGATGGCGGCCGCGAGTATCCATTTTTTCATGGCGCCACCTGCGCGCCGGAGCCGGGCACGCCGCCGCAATGCAGCGGCAAGGGCAGGGCGATGTTTTCCGCGGGACGCGCGTCGGCGCTGGCCACTTGCGTGCCCAGCCAGGCCGAGACGGCGCCCACGTCCGCGTCGGACAGGCGCTGCGCCACTTGCGCCATGCAGTCGGGCGCATGGGCGCGGCGGATGCCGTTCTTCCACGCACCGAGCTGGGCGTTGATATAGTCGCGCGGCAAGCCCAGCAAGCCGGGGATGGCGGGCGCCACGCCGGCCAGCTGCTGGCCGTGGCAGGCGATACAGGCGGGAATTTTCTTGCCGGCATCGCCATGCAGCACCAGCTGCTTGCCCCGCGCCAGGGCCGTCGTGCCGGCGCCGCTGGGCTGGGCCGGCGGCGGGGCAGGGTGCTGTGCCGCAAAAAAGTCGGCAATTTCGCGCAGGTAATCGTCAGGCAAGTGTTCCACCATATAGTTCATCATCGGATACTGGCGCCGTCCCTCGCGAAAGTTCAGCAACTGGTTGTACAGGTAGCCGGCCGGCTTGCCCGCGATGCGGGGAAAGAAGGCGTCGTGGCGTTCCTTTTGCGCATGACAGGCCGTGCACGCCTTGATGCGCTGTTCCAGGCTGTCGTGGCTGGCGGAAATGCTGGCGGGCGCGGCCAGCGCCGTGGCGGGCAAGGCAATGGACAGCAACAGCACGAGGGGGGAATGCAGTAGCATGGAGAGTTGCATGGAAAAGTAACCTGTCTCGTCGGTCGATTATGGCGTGCCGGTGTTGCTGCCCGGATGTTGTTACCCTAGCATATAACGGGTGCTGTCACTGTGACAGGATCAGTTGTGCAATAAAACTACGGATCAGTTTGAGGAGCAGGGTTGAAACGATATGAGGAATTGGCGGAAGAAGTCGCCGCCATGATCAGCACGCAGCTGTTGTTGCCTGGTGATAAGTTGCCTTCCGTGCGCCAGCAGCATGCGCGCAGGGGCGTGAGCCCGTCAACGGTGTTCCAGGCCTATTATTTGCTCGAAGCGCGCGGCATGATCGTCTCGCGGCCCCGCTCCGGCTACTACGTGGCGCCGCAGCGCGCCGCGCTGGCCCCCGAGCCGGACAGTTCCCGCCCGCTCGACGCCAGCACCACGGTCGATGTCAGCGATCTCGTGTTCGAAGTGCTGGGCGCCGTGGGCGCGCGCGATATCGTGCCCTTCGGCTCGGCGTTTCCCAGCCCGCATCTATTCCCGATGGAAAAGCTGGCGCGGGCCGTGTCGGCCAGCATGCGCCGCCTCGACCCGTGGAGTACGGTCACGGATCTATCGCTGGGCAATGCCGAACTGCGCCGCCAGATCGCCCTGCGCTACCAGCTCGACGGGGTGCTCGTTTCCAGCGACGACATCGTCATCACGAATGGCGCGCTGGAAGCGCTGAACCTGTGCCTGCAAGCCGTCACGCGGCCCGGCGACACGGTGTTGATCGAGTCGCCCAGCTTCTATGCGTGTTTGCAGGCGCTGGAGCGGCTGGAACTCAAGGCCGTGGAGATCGCCACCAGCCCCCGCGACGGCGTCGACCTGGCGGCGCTCGAGGAATTGCTGCTGCGCCACCAGCCCAAGGCGTGCTGGCTGATGACGAATTTCCAGAATCCCCTGGGCAGCCTGATGTCGCCGGAAAAGAAGCGCGCGCTGGTCGAACTGCTGGCGCGCCATGGCGTGCCGCTGATCGAGGATGACGTGTATGGCGAGTTGTATTTCGGCAAGCAGCGCCCCAGCTTGACGAAAAGCCATGACAGCGCGGGTCTGGTGATGCATTGCAGCTCGTTTTCCAAGACTCTGGCGCCCGGCTTTCGCCTGGGCTGGGCCGTGGCGGGCCGCTACGCGCGCCAGGTCGAGCGCCTGAAGCTGACGACGAGCCTGTCGGCGCCCATCCCGCTGCAGATGGCGCTGGCCGATTACCTGGCGGCAGGCGGCTACGACCGCCATTTGCGCCAGCTGCGCCTGACCCTGGCGGCGCAGCAAAATACCATGCTGCAAGCCATCGCCGTGCATTTTCCACCCGGCACGCGGGTCACGCGGCCGCAGGGCGGGTATTTCGTCTGGGTGGAGATGCCTGCCGGTATCGACGCGCTGGCCTTGCACCGCAGCGCGCTGGCGGCCGGCATCAGCATCGCGCCCGGCCCCATTTTTTCCGCCACGCGCGCGTTTCGCCACTGCATCCGCCTCAATTACGGCCACCCGTGGAACGCGCAACTGGAAGAAGCCATCGCCACCCTGGGGCGGCTGGCGCTGGCGGCGGCATAGCGGCGAAAAAAAAGTCCCTTGCGGCAGCAAGTGTTCCATTCCAAAAAGAAATATTACTGTTATATTGATGTATCTATAACTAATGATGGGAATCATAATGGATAACACGCAGCCGGAAGTGGGTCGTACACAAGATACGACGATCGCCATTCTGTCCCACGTTGGCGGCCTGTTCACCAGCTGGGTGGCGCCGCTGATCATTTATTTGATCAAGAAAGATGATGCGGATAAATTCTCGGCCGAGAACGCCCGCGAAGCGCTGAATTTCCAGATCACCCTGATCATCTGGTATTTCGCCTGTTTCATCCTGTCGTTCGTGCTGATCGGCCTGTTCCTGTTCTGGATCGTGGCGCTGGCCAACCTGGTGTGCTCGATCGTCGCGGCCGTCAAGGCCAGCAATGGCGTCACTTACCGCTATCCCTTGACCTTGCGCCTCGTCAAATAGGGCTGTGCCGGCCGCCGGGTGTCAGCCCGGACGGCCGGGCAGCGCGAGGAATGCGGCAAAGCCGGGCGCCACCGCGGTGGTGGCGCCTGTTTCGTGCGGCCACAGCACGACCACGGGCTCGCCCGATGGCCCCGTTTGCGCATAGTCAAAACAGTAGTAATCGCCCGTGCCGAACTGGGCGAAGGGCAGCAGGCTGCCGGCCTCGTCGCCTGTCCCCGCATTCTCCAGCCATTCCTGCCAGCCTTCGCGGTAATGGCGTGCTATCGATTCCCACGTCTTGCGCGCATGGGCCGCGTCGTAGACGGGAAACACGCTCAAGGCGCCCAGCGTGCGGCCATTGTTCTCCAATAACCATTGCACATGGGATGCGGGCAGCTGCCGCCCCAGCGCCTGTTCGGCGGCGGCGATCGCGTCACGCGTGGTGCCGATGGACTTGCTCTTGCTCATGCTGCAGGAAGGCGCACCGGCTCAGGCGGCGATAGGCGGCGGGGCTGGCGGCGTGCTGGCGCGCGGGGCTTTTTGCGGCGCGACCTTGCCGCCGTCGGCGATCCAGCGGCGGTACACGCGCAGGGCCACTTGTGCATCGTCGGCCGCATACAGGATCTGCTTTTCCGTCAGGCGCGACGTGGCCCAGTTGGTGGTGGAAATCTTTTTCGATTTCTGCAGGTGCAGGCCGAAGAACTTGGCCACGGCCGTCTTCGCGCCCAGGTCGTTGCGCTGGCCGCCGCGCAGGGCGACGGACAGGTCGAGCACCTGGGCCGGGGCGATGCCCAGCTTGTTGCGCAGGCGCTTGACGTCGTCGGACAGGCCGAAGCCCACCTTCAGGGTGGTGGTCGATTCGAGGATGGCCTTGAGTTCGGCCAGGGCCGGCGCCGGCGTGCTGCCCACCTGGAACAGGTAGGCGATGTCGTCGGTGGCCAGCTGGATCAGGTGCGGTCCCGTGGAGGATTCGCCCTTCACAAAAGTCGGCTTCGATTCCGTATCGAAGCCGATGGCGTCCGCTGCCAGCAAGGCGGCCATGGCCGCCTGCGCATCATCGCTGGTGCGTACCAGCTTGACGTGGTCGAGTGCAATGCCTTGATAGGGGGGCAGTGGCGGTGCGGCAGCTGTGTCCATGAAACCGGATCAGCCTTTGCGCGAGAATTTCGCGGTCAGCTGATTCAGTTTTTCCAGGCGCAAACGGTTCGCTTCTTCGGCGGCCGCGGCATCGCGCTCGGCTTTCTTGCGCTCGGCTTCCTTCTTGAAGCGTTGCTGCAATACTTGCGTGGCGTGGTCGCGGTGGGTTTGCGTCACTTCCGCGCCGGCGGTGCCGTCGAGGTCGTAGCGTACCTTGGCTTTTTCCATCACGCGCAGGTAGCGCAGCGAACCCGTGTGGATGCCCAGCGCCGTGCGCATCAGCTTGCGGTCCAGGTCCGGCAGGCGCGCGAGGATCTGCTTGTCGATACCGATCGACAAGGGCAGGCAATCGCGGAATGGCGGGAATTGCTCCTGGAACTGTTTCAGCAGCGCGCGCGCGGTCAGGCCGGCAGGCGCCGGCGTGGTCGCTGCGGCCGGTGCCGCCGCTGGGGCTGCATCGACTGGCGTGTCAGGAGTGGTGGCTTGCTGGTCTGGCGTGGAGCTGGTCATCGACATCATTGGTTGGGCTATAAAAGGGGAGCATAGCACGCGCCACAGGCAAGTGCATTGTCTTTTTTGGCAACTTGACCTGCGATAAGCGGGTTCGCACTACAGCCGGCACAGCGCGAAATACGGGAAATGTGTATAATGTCGGCTTGCGCTGATGACTGGACCCTGTTTTTGAAGGTCTGGCTCAGGTGTGCAGGGGATAGGAGCAGTGCGGCGCAGGGCCACCATTATTGATATTTTTGATATCGGTTATTCCACTTATCAATTATTCAGATAACGGGCCTTCGTGCATAATCTTGCTCTCCGCTGTGTCTTCACTGAACAACAATAGATTCAAGCCCGTTCTGGTACGGGCTTTTTTTCATTCCGCAATGTACATCGCTTATTTATCTGACCCGGCTTCGGCCCCGCGCTCCTCATGCCGGATGCGCGGGCTATGAACGTCACGATAGACAGGCGCCGCTGCCCTTGACGGCAGCCGCAACAATACGCTCCATCGAGTCCGGTTTCGCAGGCTTAGGTGGAATCATTCACTTCGCGCCGACACCATCTGGTCTCGCATTAAGAGATATCTCATGAAGAATACGCCAAAAACTTTAACGTTGTCCGCCAAGGCGCCACGCCCAGCCGCGGCGCCGCTTGCCGTACCCAAAACGACTTTATCTTACTTCATCGATAATGCGCAAGCGAATCCGGAAGCCACCGTCACGACGGCGCCGACCGTCGTCACCGTGGTGAAGAAAAGCCGCTCGCGCCTGGCTGCCGTGCCGCCGGCCGAAACGGTAGCGGAAGCGGCGGTTGCCGCGCCCGTGGCCGACGCCGCCGAAGCCGTGGAAGCGGCGCCCGTCAAGACGCCGAGCGTCAAAGTGGCGCCAAGCGCCAAGGCGGCGCCTGCGCCGCGCAAGGTCAGCGAAAGCGCCGCCACGAACAAGGTGGTGACGGCAGCCCGTTCGAAAGTCGTGCGCGCCAAGCCAGAAGCGGCGCCCGTGACCATCATCACCGGCGCGCAAGTGGTCAGCAAGACCACGGACGCCGACGCGCTGGCCGCTATCGATACCTCGAATTACTTCTTGCCGACCGTCAAGGTGCCGGGCCGCCGTGGCCGCAAACCGAGCGAATTCACGCCGGAAAACGATGAAGTGGCAGCACTGAACGCCGTCGAGCGCGCCGAACTGAAGGCCGTCTCGAAAGCGCGCGACCGCAAGGCCAAGGGCGGCCTGGCTGATGCGCTGGGCGATCCGGAAGCATCGGCAGCGGACCTGGAACGCCGCCGCAAGCAGATCACGGGCTTGATCAACATGGGCAAGGAACGCGGTTTCCTCACCTATGCCGAGATCAATGACCAATTGCCGGAAAACATCATCGATCCGGAAGCGATCGAAGGCATCATCGCCACCTTCAACGACATGGGCATCGCCGTCTACGAGCGCGCCCCTGACGCGGAAAGCCTGTTGTTGACTGACAACGTCGCCACCGTCACCAGCGACGATGAAGTGGAAGCGGCTGCCGCGACCGCCCTGTCGACGGTCGACTCCGACTTCGGCCGCACCACCGACCCCGTGCGCATGTACATGCGTGAAATGGGCGCCGTGGCGCTGCTGACGCGCGAAGGCGAGATCGAGATCGCCAAGCGCATCGAAGGCGGCTTGAAGGACATGATCCAGGCGATTTCCGCCTGCCCGACCACCATCGGCGAAATCGTTGCGCTGTCGCAAAAAATCGCGCGCGACGAAATCAAGGTCGATGAAGTGGTCGACGGCTTTGTCGATTTGAACGAAAGCAATGCCCCGGCGCCTGCCGCTGCCGCCGCGCCCGCCGCCGCCAGCGCTGACGACGAGGAAGAGGAAGAAGAAGCCGAGGAAGAAGACGGCGACGCCAATGGCGGCGCGGCCGGTTTCTCCAGCGAGCAGTTGGCCCAGCTGAAAAAGAATGCGTTGGAGAAATTCAACGTCATTTCGACGCAGTACGACAAGATGCGCAAGGCGCCCGAGGGTTACAACTCGAAAGCCTACGTCAAGGCGCAGGAAGCCATTTCGCAGGAATTGCTGGGCATCCGCTTCACGGCCAAGGTCGTGGAAAAGCTGTGCGACACCCTGCGCGGCCAGATGGAAGAAGTGCGCCACATCGAGCGCGCCGTGCTGGAACTGTGCGTGAACAAATGCGGCATGCCGCGCGCCCACTTCATCAAGGTGTTCCCGGGCAATGAATGCGACCTGGAATGGGTCGACCGCGAAGTCGATTGCAAGTATCCGTACAGCGCCATCCTCAGCCGCAACGTGCCTGCCGTCAAGGAATTGCAAAAGAAGATGATCGACTTGCAAGCCCGCGTGGCCCTGCCGCTGGCAGACTTGCGCAAGATCAACAAGCAGATGGCTGCCGGCGAAAAGCGCGCCCGTCACGCGAAACGCGAAATGACGGTCGCCAACTTGCGTCTGGTTATTTCGATCGCCAAGAAATACATCAACCGCGGCTTGCAATTCCTCGACCTGATCCAGGAAGGCAACATCGGTCTGCTGAAGGCGGTCGATAAATTCGAATACCGCCGCGGCTACAAGTTCTCGACCTACGCCACGTGGTGGATCCGCCAGGCCATCACGCGTTCGATCGCCGACATGGCCCGCACCATCCGCGTGCCGGTGCACATGATCGAAACGATCAACAAGATGAACCGCATCTCGCGCCAGATCATGCAGGAAACGGGCAGCGAGCCGGACCTGGCGACCCTGGCCGTCAAGATGGAAATGCCGGAAAACAAGGTGCGCGAGATCATGAAGATCGCGAAAGAGCCGATTTCCATGGAAACGCCGATGGGCGAAGATGGCGATTCGCAACTGGGCGACTTCATCGAAGACAACACGACCCTGGCGCCGCTGGACGCCGCGCTGCACGCGTCGATGCGCAACGTGATCAAGGAAGTGCTGGACTCCCTGACGCCGCGCGAAGCGAAAGTGCTGCGCATGCGTTACGGCGTGGAAATGTCGAACGACCACACGCTGGAAGAAGTGGGCAAGCAGTTCGACGTGACACGCGAGCGCATCCGCCAGATCGAAGCGAAAGCCATGAGCAAGCTGCGCCAGCCTTCGCGTTCGGACAAGCTGAAAACCTTCTTGACGCAAAATTAAGTAGTCAGCAGGCAATAAAAAAGAGGCGCAAGCCTCTTTTTTTTCGCCCTGGAATTGTCCTAGGCTTCGACGGCCTGGCTTTTGGCGATAGGCAGGCGGATGGCCAGCGCCGTGCCCTGGCCCTCCTGGCTGTCGATGCGCAGTTCGCCGCCCAGCGCGTGGACACGTTCGCGTATGCTCTTCAGGCCGAAGGCGGCCTTCTTGCCGTGGGCGTCCGGCTGCATGCCGATGCCGTTGTCGCTGATGCGCAGCACGATGGCATCCGTATCTTGCGCCAGCGCCACTTCCACCTCGCTGGCCTGGGCGTGGCGCACGATGTTCGACAGCGATTCCTGCAGCACGCGGAAGATGGCCGACGTCTGGCGCTGGTCCAGGCCCAGGTCGGGCGCCTCGCTGTCGAGCGAGAGCTGGTAGCGGATGGCGCCGCGGCTTTCCATCTGGCATATCAGCCATTCGGCTGCCGGGCCCAGGCCCAGCTCCAGGGTGCTGGGATGCAAGTCATTGATGATGGTGCGCACCGAGCGGATGGTGGCGTCGATGGTGTCGAGCACGCGCTGGGCGTGGCGGTGCAGGCGCGGGTGGGTCCTGGCCGTGCGCGCGTGCAGCAGCGACACGTCGATGCGCAGCACCATCAGGTTCTGGCCCAGGTCGTCATGAATGTCGAGCGCGATGCGGCGCCTTTCCTCTTCCTTGATGGTCTGCTGGTGGTCGGTCAGTTCACGCAGCTGGGCCAGGGTGCGCTGCAGGTTCTCCTCGTTGCGCTTGCTTTCCGTGATGTCGATGCCCATGGCGATGATCATCTGCGGCCGGCCTTGCGCATCGAAGATGGGTTTTTTATGCGTCTGCAGCAGGCGGTTTTCCTGCAGCCGCGCATTCCACACGAGTTCTTCGCGGATCACCACCTGGCGGCTGGCAAACGCTTCCTGGTCCGCCGCGTGGAATCCCTGGGTCTGGTCCGAGGGGAAGTGCTGCACGTCGCGTCCCTCGGCGATATCCTGGAACAGCACGCCCCATTGCTGCTCGCAGGCCTGGTTCATCAGCAGCATGCGCGAATCGGCGTCTTTCAGGAACAGCGACAGGGGCATCATGGAAATGATGTCCTGCAGCCGCTCTTCGCTGCGCGCCAGGGCCGCTTCCGTTTGCGCGCGCATGGCGATTTCCGCGGAGAGCTGGAGATTGACGTCGAGCAACTGGGCCGTGCGCAGGGCCACGCGGCTTTCCAGTTCCGCATGGGCGACGGTCAGCGCGTGTTCGGCCCGCTTGTGTTCCGTAATGTCGCTGGCCATGACCAGCGCTCCCGTCAGGGTGCCGCGCTGGTCGTACAGGCGGCGTCCGCTGAGCATGGCCCAGCGTTCCGAGCCGTCGCCATGCTGGTAATGCAGTTCTCCCATGCAACTATCCGTCGCCGTCTGGCGCAGCGGACACAGGCGCAACAAGGTGGCTTCGTCGTGGAATTCGTCCATCGAGTGGTCCAGCAACTGTTCCGCGGGAACGCCCAGCATGTCGCACAGGCGCTGGTTGACGTGCAGGATGCGGCCGTGCGCATCCGTTTGCCACATGCCGTCCTGCGCCGTTTCGCTCAGGTGCTGGTAGCGCATCAGGCTATCGTCGAGCTGTGCGCGCGTCAGGGCCAGGTGGCTGCGCAGCTTGCGCATCAGCCAGAGGACGGCGACGGCGGCGGCCAGCAGCAGCAGGGCCAGCCAGACATGCTGCCAGAAATCGAGTTCTTGCCAGGCTGCGCCGGCGAACCAGCCCAGCATGATCAGGATGAGGGCGCCGCAAGCGCCACTCAGGGTTTCAATCGACCATTTGCTCATCCGCGTCCCTGGCGTCGTGGTTGGCCGCTGCCGTGCGCCTGGCGCCGGAGAGGGGAAGGTATCCGACGCTAGTGTAATACCAATTGTTGTTTTCTTGAGAATATTTTTCCATTGGGCAAGCAAAAGGGCCGGCCCTTGCGGTGCCGGCCCTGTTTGCCGATGGCAAGGCGGTGCGATCAGCCCGTGTTGCGCAGGCCGGCCGCCACGCCATTGATCGACAGCTGGATGCCGCGGTGCACCCTTTCGTCGATCCGGCTTTCCGCCGACAGGGCGCGGTTGCGTTTGATCAACTCCACCTGCAAGTGGTTCAGCGGGTCGAGATAGGCGAAGCGGTTCTGGATCGAACGGGCCAGCAGGGGATTGCCCGCTAGGCGTTCCGTGTTGCCGGTGATCAGCTCCAGGCAGCGCAGGGTGTTGCCGTGCTCGTCAGTGATGCGCTTGTAGATGCGTTCGCGCAAGCCCTGGTCCGCCACCAGTTCCGCATAGCGCGAGGCGATCGCCAGGTCCGTCTTGGCCAGCACCATGTCCATGTTCGACAGCAGGGTGGCGAAGAATGGCCATTCGGCGTACATGGCGCGCAGGGTGGCGATCTTGTCATCTTTCGCGGCGCCGTCGGCTTGATTGATCCACGCTTCGATGGCGCTGCCGAAGCCGAACCAGCCCGGCAGCAGCAAGCGGCACTGGCCCCAGGAAAAGCCCCAGGGAATGGCGCGCAAGTCTTCGATGCGCTGGTTGGCCTTGCGCGAGGCGGGGCGCGAACCGAGGTTCAGCTCGGCGATTTCCGCGATCGGCGTAGCCGAGAAGAAATATTCCGTAAAACCCGGCGTTTCATACACGAGGTGGCGGTAGGCGTGATAGGCGAGGTCCGACAGTTGCGCCATCACGGCTTCGAACTGCGCCAGCTGGCCGTTGCGGGCCGGATTGGCTTCCTGCGGCGCCAGGCTCGCTTCCAGGGTGGCGGCCACCAGCAATTCCAGGTTGCGCCGGCCGATTTCCGCGTTGGAAAACTTCGAGGCGATGATCTCGCCTTGCTCCGTCAGGCGGATCTGGCCGTTGACGGTGCCCGGCGGCTGGGCCAGGATGGCTTCGTAGCTGGGTCCGCCGCCACGGCCCACCGTGCCGCCGCGGCCATGGAACAGGCGCAGCTTGACGCCGGCCTTCTGGAAGTCGGCGACCAGCGCCAGTTCCGCCTTGTACAGTTCCCAGTTGGACGTGAGGAAGCCGCCATCCTTGTTCGAATCGGAATAACCGAGCATGACTTCCTGCAACTGGCCCTGCTTGGCGATCAGTTGTTTGACCAAAGGCAAGGCCATGACCTGGCTCATGATGCCTGCCGCGCGCTGCAGGTCGGGTATCGTCTCGAACAGGGGGATGACCATCAGCTCGCAGATGCTGTCGCCAGTCTGCCAGTCGGTGCGCAGCAAGCCTGTTTCCTTTTGCAGCAGCAATACTTCCAGCAAGTCGGACACGGTTTCCGTGTGCGAGATGATGTAGTTGCGGATGGCCCGCGCGCCGTAGCGCTGGCGGATGTCGCGCGCTGCGCGCAGGATCGCCAGTTCGGAATCCGTTTCCGCGGCGTAGGCGATGTAGGGCGAGTACAGCAGGCGCGGCTGGGCCAGTTCGTTCAGCAGCAGCGCCTGCTTATCTTCCTCGGACAGGGCCGTGTAATCGGCGGCCACGCCGCTTTTCGCGAACAGGTCGGCCAGCACGCGCTCGTGCACGTCCGAGGTCTGGCGCATGTCCAGCGACGCCAGGTGGAAGCCGAAGATGTCGGCTGCGCGCGCCAGGGTGGCCAGGCGCGGGCGCACGAGGGCGGCGCCGTGGTGCGACTCGAGCGAGGCGACGATGGTGCGCAGGTCGGCCACAAAGGCGGCCGCGTCCGGGTAGGCGGCCGCGGCGCCCACTTCCTTGCGCAGGATGTTGGTGGCGCCCAGGGCGCGGGCCGTGGCGGCCAGGCGCGCATAGATGCCGATCAGGGCGCGGCGGTACGGCTCGTCGCTGCGGTGCGGCGAGGCGTCGGGCGACTGGTCGGCCAGCGCCTGCAGTTCGGCGCTCACGCCCACCATCAGGGTCGAGACGGACAATTCCGCGCCCAGCGCATGCGCTTCGTCGAGGTAAAAGTCGAGGATGGTGGTGGCGTGGCGCGCCAGCGCGTGCTGCATGGTGCCCGCGTTGACGTTCGGGTTGCCGTCGCGGTCGCCGCCGATCCAGCTGCCCATCTGCACGTAGGCGGCGTTGATGGGCTCGATCGTGCCGTCGCCGTTCGGGTATTCGGCGGCGATATCGTCCTCGATGTCGTCGTACAGGCCCGGCAGTTCGCGCAGGAAGGTGATGCGGTAGTAGGACAGGGCGTTTTCGATCTCGTCGGCCACCGTCAGCTTCGAGTAGCGCAGCATGCGCGTCTGCCACAGGGTGGCCACGCGCGAGCGCAGCAGCTGCATGTTGGCGTGCCGCTCTTTCGGCGTCTGCGGCAAGTCGCGCTCGGCCAGCAGGCGGGCAATGTCGTGCTCGGCGTCGAGGATGCTCTTGCGCTGCACTTCCGTCGGGTGGGCCGTCAGCACGGGGGCGATCAGGGCGTCCTGGAAGAAGGTGTCGACCGTCTTGCGCGGCACGCCGGCCAGGCGCAGTTTTCTCAGCGCGAAGCTGACGCTGCCCTTTTGCGCCGGCGAGCCGGCCAGCAGGTGGGCGCGGCGGCGGCGGATGTGGTGTTGATCTTCCGCAATGTTGGCCAGGTGCGAAAAGTAGGAAAAGGCGCGCACGACGGAAATCGTCTGCTCGCGGCTCAGTTCCTTGAGCATGGCGTCGAGTTCCAGCGCGGCACCCGCGTCCGCTTCGCGGCGGAAGCGCACGGACGTCTGGCGTATGGTTTCCACCACATTGAAGACGGCGTCGCCTTCCTGTTCGCGCAGCACGTCGCCCAGCAGGCGGCCCAGCAGGCGGATGTCTTCTTTCAGCGGCGCATCCTTGTCGGAGCCGGCCGCTGGAACTATTTCTGGTGCTACTGCGTCATTGAGCATAATAAAGAACCAAAGTAAGTGTAAAAGCAAGGGAATGTGGATCGCACCGGGCGTTTGGCCGCAGAGGGGAGGGGGCGCATGATAAAATTTGTGGTCTTCAACATGGACGCTAGCCTGACTTGGCCTTCTAGGCTAAGCGATAACGATTATAGCGACGCCAGGCGCCACCCGATACAAAATTGATATCAGACGGGCGAAATGGCAACGATAATGACAACGACAGCCACAGCGAAAGAACTTGTTTTGAAAGCATCCGAATTGACCCCGAACGAATTGAATATTCCTGCCCGCCTGGTGATCGCCACGCGCGAGAGCCGTCTTGCCATGTGGCAAGCTGAACACGTGCGCGCCCGCCTGGCCGCCCTGTATCCGCAGTGTAGCGTCGAAATTCTCGGCATGACCACACGCGGCGACCAGATTCTGGACCGCGCCTTGTCCAAGGTAGGCGGCAAGGGCCTGTTCGTCAAGGAGCTGGAAGTGGCGATGGAAGAAGGCCGCGCCGACCTGGCCGTGCATTCGCTGAAAGACGTGCCGATGGAGTTGCCGGAAGGCTTTGCCCTGGCCGCCATCCTCGAGCGCGAAGACCCGCGCGACGCGTTCGTCTCGAACGATTACGCCAGCCTGGCCGAGCTGCCGCACGGCGCCGTCGTCGGCACCAGCAGCCTGCGCCGCCAGTCGCTGATCGCCGCGCGCTATCCGCACCTGACGATTCTGCCCCTGCGCGGCAACCTCGATACGCGTTTGGGCAAGCTGGACCGTGGCGACTACGCGGCCATCATCCTGGCCGCCGCCGGCTTGAAACGCCTGGGCCTGGCGTCGCGCATCCGCGCCGTGCTGGCGCCGGAAGACAGCCTGCCGGCCGCCGGCCAGGGCGCCATGGCGATCGAGATCCGCAGCGGGCGCGCGGACGGCGCCGACCTGGTGCGCCTGCTGGCGCCGCTGAACCACACGGCCACGGCGCAAGCCGTCACGGCCGAGCGCAAGGTGTCGAAGATCTTCGGCGGCAGCTGCCAGATTCCGCTGGCCGCGTTCGCCACCGTCGAGGGCGGGCAGATGCGCTTGCGCGCCATGGTCGCCACGCCGGACGGCGCGCGCATGGCCAGCGCCGAGCTTGAAGGTGCTGCCGGCGCGCCGGAACAGCTGGGCGAGCAAGTGGCCGAATTGCTGCGCGGGCAAGATGCCGCCGGCATCCTCGCCTCGTGCGCCGTCACGCCCGACAACCATGAAGGCCTGGCGCCGCATGCCTGACACCGTGGTGATCACGCGGCCCGCGGCGCAAGCGGGGCCGCTGGCCGCCCGTATCGCGGCGCTGGGCTGGCCCGTGACCCTGCTGCCGCTGCTGGAAATCCACGCGCTTGACGGCGCAGAGGAATGCGCGCGGCTGCAAGCCGTGCTGGCCCGCCTGAGCGATTACGACCTGGTGGCGTTCGTCTCGCCCAACGCCATCGATTGCGTCTTTGCGCATCTGCCCGCCTGGCCTGCCGGCCTGCCGCTGGCCGTGGTGGGCGAGGGCAGCAGGATGGCCCTGGGCGCGCATGGCGTCACGGACGCCAACGCGACCATCACGAGTCCGCTGGACACGGCGCGCAGCGATTCCGAACATCTATTATTGGCGCTGGACTTGCCGGCCCTGCGCGGCAAGCGCGTGCTGATCGTGCGCGGCGATGGCGGACGCGATTACCTGGCCGACGGCTTGCGCGCTGCGGGAGCCACTGTCGAGTTCGTTACGGCCTACCGCCGCAAGGTGCCAAGGCTGACGCCCGCCTTGCGGGCGACCCTGGAAAACCTGTTGCAGCATAATAATGACTGGATCATCACCAGCTCGGAAGCGCTGCGCGGCTTGCTGGCGCTGCTGGGCGAAATGGATGCTGAAAAGGCAGCTGTTGTGAAAATGCAACAGCAGCATCTGATCGTGCCGCACGCCCGCATTGCACAAACGGCGGCGGCCCTGGGTTTTGCCCGAGTCACCTTGACAGGATCAGGCGACGCAGGAGTGCTCGCCGCGTTACAATCACGACCATGAACGAAATGCCTACACTCTCCGAACCGAATGCAACGCCTGGCAGCGCCGTGAAGACGGCGCCGCAGGCGGCCGACCAACCTGCCGGCCGCGCGCCGACCCTGCTGGAACAGCTGCAAAAGCCCATGAGCATCGCCGTCATCGTGCTCGCCGTGCTGCTGGCTGCGCAAAGCTGGTCGACCAGCAAGCAGATCCGCAACCTGCGCGAAGAAGTGGCCAAGCGCCTGCAAAAAGGCGATGTCAGCAACGCCGAAACGGGCGTGCTGGCGCGCAACGTGCAAGAAGGCACGAAAGAGCTGCAAATCAAGGTGGGCGCGCTGGAAAACCGCCAGAGCGAAACGCAAAGCCAGCAGCTTGCGCTGGAACAACTGTACAACGACTTGTCGAAGAACCGCGACGAGTGGGCGCTGACGGAAATCGAGCAAGTGCTGTCGACGGCCAGCCAGCAGCTGCAACTGGCCGGCAACGTGCCCGGCGCGCTGATCGCCCTGCAAAACGCGGACCGCAGCCTGTCGCGTTCCGACAAGCCGCAATTCATCACCATCCGCCGCGCCATCGGGCGCGACATGGAAAAATTGAAAGCCCTGCCCAGCGTCGATTCGACGGGCGTGGCCCTGCGCCTCGACGCCGTGATCGCCCAGGTCGATTCGCTGCCGATGCTGTCCGACGAAACCCCGGCCTTGCCGGCCGCACCGGAAAAACCGGGCAAGGCCAAGCCCGTGCGCGATGCGAGCGGCAAGCTGATGGGGCCGCCTGCGCCGGAACCGCTGCTGCAGAAAGTGCGCGACGGCTTCAATACCTGGAGCGGCGACATGTGGGCCGACGTGCGTCAATTGATACGCATCCGCCGCGTCGATACGCCGGAAGCGCTGATGCTGTCGCCGACGCAATCGTATTTCTTGCGTGAAAACGTCAAGTTGCGCCTGCTCAATGCCCGCATGGCCTTGTTGTCGCGCAATGAAACGGCTTTCCGCAACGATTTGATCGCCGCACAGGATGCGCTGGCCAAGTATTTCGACACCCGCGCCAAGAGCACGCAGACGGCACAAGCCCTGCTGCGCCAGGTGCAGGGCAGCAACCTGGCCATCGAAATGCCAACCTTGTCCGACAGCCTGACGGCTGTGCGCAACTACAAAGCGAAGTCCTGAGCCCATGCGTCTATTTCTCTGGTTACTCGCCCTGATGGCCGCGGCGATCGGTATCGCCGTGACGGCCCGTTTTAACCCCGGCAACGTGGTACTGTTCTATCCGCCATACCGCATCGATTTGTCGCTGAATTTCTTCCTGTTGCTGCAGGTCGTGCTGTTCGTGCTGCTGTACCTGCTGGTGCGCGCCGTGCGCGCCACCGTGCGCATGCCGGCGCAAGTGGCGGCCTACCGCCAGCGCAAGCGTGAGCGCGACGGCAACAAGGGCTTGCGCGAAGCCTTGAAAGCCCTGTTCGAAGGCCGTTTCGGCCATGCCGAGAAGGCCGCCTTGCGCGCCGCCGAGCTGGAAGAGAACGCCGGCCTGGCCGCGCTGATCGGCGCGCGCGCCGCGCACCGCATGCGCCAGTCCGAACGCCGCGACAGCTGGCTGTCGCGCGTCGAAGGCGATGCCAGCCTGAAGACGGCCCGCTTGATGACGGTGACGGAATTGCTGGTCGACGACCACCAGCCGGAAGCGGCCCTGGCCGCCGTGCGCGAACTCAATGCCAGCGGCACGCGCCACATCCACGCGCTGCAATGGTCGCTGAAAGCCGAGCAGCAGGCGAAGAACTGGCCGGAAGTGCTGCGCCTCGTGCGTTCGCTCGACAAGCACCGCGCCCTGCATCCGGCCCTGTCGTCGCGCCTGCGCGAACTGGCCTACGACCATCTGCTGTCCGACCCCTCGCATGACGCCGAGTCGCTGATGCGCGTGTGGTCCACCGTGCCAAGCGCCGACCGGGTCAAGCCGTACATCGCCTGCCGCGCCGCCACGGCCCTGAATGCGCGCGGCCTGCACGATGAAGCGCGCCTCGTGTGCGAAGAATCGCTGGCCGCCGACTGGGACGAGCGCGTCGTGCGCGCCTACCGCGAAGCGGCGGCGCCAAGCGGCACGCCGGCCCTGCTGCTGCAGATCGAGCATTGCGAGCAATGGATGAAGCAGCGTCCGCTGGATGCGGAACTGGCGCTGACCCTGGGCACCTTGTGCCTGAAGCAAAAACTGTGGGGCAAGGCCCAGCGCCACCTGGAGCAGGCCTTGTCGGATGCGAACGAGCCGCAAATGGTGCGCGACGCCCACCTGAAGCTGGCGCAGATGCACGACGCCTTGCAGCAGACGGAACAGGCTGCCGCGCATTACCGGCAGTGTGCACTGGCTACTATCCTGTAAGCCGTTTTGTAAGCCAATTGTCCAGACGTAAAAAAGCCGTTCAGTGCAGACTGAACGGCTTTTTCTTTGTGCGCACCCCATGGCGGAGTGCGCTGCTACCTGGCTAACTTACTTCTTCGTTACCGCAGTGCCTTCCGGCAAGGCATACGCGACCAGGGTGTCGCTCATCTTCGTGCCCAGCGAACCGTGGCCGCCGGCCATGACGACGACGAACTGGCGTCCCGACTTGTTCGACACATAGCTCATCGGCGTAGCCTGGCCGCCGGCTGGCAAGCGGGCTTTCCAGATCACTTTGCCGTTGCTGACATCGTAGCCGCGGATGTAGTAGTCGAGCGTGCTGCTGAGGAAGGTCACGCCGCCGCCCGTGGTGACCATGCCGCCCAAGCTGGGTACGCCCAGCGGCAAGGGAATCGGCACGGGACCGCTGTCGCGCGTGGTGCCGTTCTTGTGCATCCACACTTTCTTCATGGTACGCAGGTCGACGGCGGCCACATAGCCCCACGGCGGTGCCTGGCATGGGAAGCCCAGTGGCGACAGGAAGGCCTTGATTTCCACGGCGAACGGTACGCCCGTCTGCGGCTGCAAGCCCATTTCGCCACCCGTGCCGCCCTTGGCCGTCGTTTCCGCGCGCGGCACGAGTTTTTCCAGGAAGCCCATGTAGTCTGGGTTGACGATCAACAACTGGCGCACGGGGTCGATGGCCGCGCCACCCCATTCGAAGATGCCCAGTGGGCCCGGCGAGATGACGGCGCCCTTGCCGGCCGTTTGCGGCGTGAACGGGCCTTCATAGCGGCGTTCCTTGAAGATGATGCGGCAAGCGAGCTGGTCGAACGGCGTGGTGCCCCACATGTCCGCTTCGCTGATATTGCGTTCTGGCAAGAAAGTCAGGGCCGAGAACGGCTGCGTGGGCGACAGGGTGTCGCCGGCGGCAGGATTGCTCGTCGGCACGGGTTTTTCCGGCGCCGGCACGACCAGGCTGCCGTCGCGGCGGTCGATCACGTAGATGTCGCCGCGTTTCGTCGTGGCAACAACAGAGGGCACTTTACCTTTCGGCGTGTCGATGTCGACCAGGCTCGGCTGGCCGCCGATGTCCATGTCCCAGATATCGTGGTGCACGGTCTGGTAGACCCAGCGTACTTTACCCGTCGCCAGGTCCAGCGCGACGATGGCGCTGTTGAATTTCTCGCCATTCTTGTTGCGGTTGCCACCCCAGGTGTCGGGGGTTTCATTGCCCATCGGAATGTAAACCATTCCCAGCTTTTCATCGATGCTGGCCACGCCCCACGAGTTGGGCGAGTTGTTGGTGTAGTTCTTGCCTTCAGGGAAAGGCGCCGTGTCTTCTGGCGTGGCCGGGTCCCAGTTCCACATCAGCTTGCCGGTGACGGGATCGTAGCCGCGGATCACGCCCGATGGCTCTTCCGTCGAATGGTTGTCCGTCACGCTGGCGGCGATCACGGCCATTTTCTGCGAGACGGCCGGCGGCGACGTTGGCATCAGGAAACCGCGCTTGATCATGGCCATGTTTTTATACAGGTTGACGACGCCGTTGTTGCCAAAGCTCTTGCACGACTCGCCCGTATCGGCATTGACGGCGATCATGGTGCCATCCATGGTCGGCGCCAGGATGCGGCGCGGGCATTCCATGCTGGCAGCTTCGGGGGCCGGATTGTTCTTCGCGCGGCCCGCGTTGACGTCCCAGTAGGCCACGCCACGGCAGATCATGTGCTGGTAGCTGGCCGCGTCGCGGTTGATCTTCGGATCGTGGCGCCAGATTTCCTTGCCCGTGTCCGGGTTCAGGGCGATGACGATATTGTGCGGCGTGCACAGGTACAGCATGTCATTGACCTTCAGCGGCGTGACTTCGTTGGCGATCTCGCCCGGGTCGTTGGGACCCTTGAAGTCGCCCGTGTGGTAGGTCCAGGCTTCTTTCAGGCCGGAAATATTCGCGGGCGTAATCTGTGCGGCCGGGGCATAGCGGTCGCCATAGCCGGAGCGGCCATACGCGGACCAGTCGTTGTGCTCGACGCCGGGCGCGAAATCGCCGGAGGCCGTGGCGGCCATGTTTTCGGCCGGCACGTCGCCATGCAGGTCATGGTAATCCTGGAACAGGGCGATGACGCCGGCGATGACGGTCAGGGCCACGGCGGCGGAGAGGGCCGTCTTGCCCGCTTGCGGCTGTTTCGCTGCGTCGGCGGGTGGGGCCAGGCGGCGGCTGACGAAGGGCAGCAGCAGCCAGACGGCGGCGGCAAACCAGATGTCCAGGCGCGGCAGCAATTGCCACCAGTCGAATTTCACTTCAATGAGGGACCAGATGAGGGTGGCGAGCAGCAGCAGCGCCATGCACGGTTGCGCGCTGCGCTTGCCCTGGAATACCAGCGCGCCGGCGATCAGCATGCCTATGCCGGCCAGCAAGTAGTACCAGGAGCCGCCGAGCGTGGCCAGCCAGATGCCGCCGCCCAGCAGGGCGAGGCCAAACAGAATGAAAATAACGCCGGTGACCTTTAATAAAGGACCGGGCCGGAAAGAGGGAATCATCATATTCCTTTTTGCAAGGATTTATCGGTGGCGCGTGATGCGCCATATTGAATTCAGGGAAGGCGTCGATTGCAGAATATACAAAGTTTGGAATCACCAGAATGTGACAGTTTATCAGAATTGATGATTGTCTTCCGGTAGCGCCATTTTTTGGCGGGGCTCTTATTTGAATCAAATAAACACTTCAAATAAGAACAAATATTATGCTGGATAAGGGTGTTGCGGGGCTGGAAGGCCGCCTGGAGGGGAGAGGGCGGGGTGTCGCGCAATAATGCAGGGGCGCTGCGGAATGAATGAGAATAAAACTGTTGTTATAAGTGGCTGCAAAAAATGCAATGCGGATTATAATAACCATGCCTGGTGTGTGGCGATATTCAAATGAAAATACGCAGATATTCCATCGGCATTAATTCAAGGCGTCGGTAGTATTGCTTAGGTGTTTATACTTATTATTGCCGATGGTTTGTTTATTCTCTCGATGGCCGGCTGCGCGCGCCGGCGGGCCAGGCGCGCCACTGTTGCTGGCTGGACGCGCAAAACGCCGGCGGGCCGCTGCTGCATCGCACAAGCTGCCTGTACTTCGCTATAATTGCGCGGTTAAAACACAATCCGCTAATGAGGAACCCCATGAGTTTGAATAACGTCTCTTCCGGCCGCGATCTGCCGAACGATTTCAACGTCGTCATCGAAATCCCGATGAATGCCGATCCGATCAAGTACGAAGTCGACAAGGAAAGCGGCGCGATTTTCGTCGATCGCTTCATGGGTACCGCCATGCATTACCCGTGCAACTACGGCTACGTGCCGAACACCCTGTCGCCGGACGGCGACCCGGTCGACGTGCTGGTCATCACCCCGTTCCCGCTGATCCCGGGCGTGGTCGTGCGCTGCCGTCCTATCGGCGTGCTGAAAATGACCGACGAGTCGGGCGAAGACGCGAAAGTGCTGGCCGTGCCAGTCGACAAGGTCCTGTCGATCTACAGCCACTGGCAAAAGCCGGAAGACCTGAACGAACTGCGCCTGCGCCAGATCCAGCATTTCTTTGAGCACTACAAGGATCTGGAAAAAGGCAAATGGGTCAAGATTGACGGCTGGTATGGTCCTGAAGTGGCCAAGGAAGAAATCCTGAACGGCGTTGCCGCCTTCAAGACCGACGCCGCCAAAGCCTAAGAACACCCGGTAAGAAAAACGCTCCCCGCCTGCGATGGCCGGGAGCGTTTTTTTATGCGCGAAACGGGCTGTGCTCGTTCAATTCATCGAGGTAGGCGTCGATGCCGCCCCGTTCGCGCTCGAGGAAGCGCTGCACGGCGTCCGCAAAGGCCGGGTGCGCCAGCCAGTGGGCGGACCAGGTCTTTTGCGGTAGGAAGCCGCGCGCCATCTTGTGCTCGCCCTGGGCGCCCCCTTCGAAGGTGGCGATGCCGTTGGCGATGCAAAACTCCAGCGGCTGGTAATACGCCGTCTCGAAATGCAGGCAAGGCACGTGTTCGAGCGCGCCCCAGTAGCGGCCATACAGGGTGTCGGCCGTGTGGATCACCAGCGAGGCGGCAATGGCCCGGCCGTCGCGCTCGGCGATCACCAGGAGTATGTTCTGCGGCATGCTGAAGGCTATGCGCCGGAAGAAGTCCAGGCTCAGGTAAGGCGAGGAGCGGTGTTCCGCATAGGTATTGCTGTAGCAGCGGTGGAACAGTTTCCAGTCGGCATCAAGAGCGTCCACCCCGCGCACCTGGCGCAGGGTGACGCCCGCTTCCCGCACCTTGCGCCGCTCGGCGCGGATATTCTTGCGCTTCTTGTGTTCCAGGGTGGCGAGGAATTGCTCGAAATCCGTGTAGCCCGGATTGAGCCAGTGAAACTGCACGCCACTACGCATCAGGTAGCCGGCTTCCTCCAGCTGGCGCGCTTCGCTTTCCGGCGGGAACAGGATGTGGCAGGACGATACCTCGCTGGCTTGCTGCTGCGCCTGCAGGAAGGCCAGCAGGGCCGCGCGCGCCTCGCCATCGCGGGCCAGCAAGCGCGTGCCGCTGACGGGCGTAAACGGTATCGCGGACAGCAGTTTCGGGTAATATTCGAGACCATGTTGCTGATATGCATCGGCCCAGGCCCAGTCGAACACGTATTCGCCATACGAGTGCATCTTCAGGTACAGGGGCAGGGCGGCGGCCAGCACCTCGCCTTGCCACAGCACCAGGTAATTCGGTTGCCAGCCCGTGTCCGCGCTGGCGCAGCCGGACTCGTGCAGCGCGTGCAAAAAGGCGTAGGAAAGGAAGGGAGTGGCGTCCGCCTGGCTTGCCAGCAGTTCAGACCAGGCCGCTTCGCCAATTTCAGCCAGGGTAGTGACGATAGCCGTGCGATAATTCATTGTTGTAGTGTGCATTCATCACTCTCGGGGCGCCGCCATCGGCCTGCGCGCCCCTGTCTTGTTTAATAGAACGAAATATCCATCATCATCATGACAGTCAAAGTCGCAATTGCTCAAATGAATAGTACGGTCGGCGATCTGGCCGGCAACCGTGCCAAGATCTTCGACCTTTCCCGCCGCGCGTTCGAGGCGGGCGCCGATATCGTGCTCACGCCGGAACTGTCGCTGGTCGGCTATCCACCCGAGGACCTGTTGCTGCGCAATGCATTCTACGCAAAAACGCAGGAAGCGTTTGCGGGACTGGCTGCCGACCTGGCCCAGTTCAAGGATTTGCACGTGGTGGTGGGCTTGCCCTTGCAAGACGAGAAGGGCGTGCGCCACAATGCCGCCTCCGTGTTGCTGAACGGCGAAGTGCTGGGCACCTACCGCAAGCACGACTTGCCGAATACGGCCGTGTTCGATGAAAAACGTTACTTTACGTCATCCGACCAGGCTTTCGTGTTTGGCGTGAAAGGCGTGCGTTTCGGCATCAATATCTGCGAAGACACGTGGTTCGAGCATGCGCCGATGCGCGCCCGCGCGGCCGGCGCGCAAGTGCTGCTGGTGCCGAACGGCTCGCCCTACCACATGAACAAGCAGCATCTGCGCTATGACACCATGCGCAGGAACGTCAGCGCGCAAGGCATGGCCCTCGTGTACGCCAACCTGGTCGGTGGCCAGGATGAGCTGATTTTCGACGGCGACTCGTTCGTCATGGATGCGGCCGGCACGATCTGCGCCCAGCTGCGCCATTTCGGGGACGACTTGCAGCTCGTCGATTTCGACGGCGCCACCCCCGTATCGCAGCCGTTGGCCGCACCGTTGACCACCGAAGCGCAGGTGTACCAGGCGCTGGTGCTGGGCGTGCGCGACTATATAGGCAAGAACGGCTTCCCTGGCGTGCTGATCGGCATGTCGGGCGGCGTCGATTCCGCGCTGACCCTGGCCATCGCCGTCGATGCGCTGGGCGCCGACAAGGTGCGCGCCGTCATGATGCCGTCGCAATTTACGGCCGATATCTCGTGGATCGACTCGCGCGACATGGTAAAACGCCTCGATGTGCGCTACGATGAAATTCCGATCAAGCAAACTTTCGACGCCTTCCGCGCCACCCTGGCCGAGGAGTTCGCGGGACTGGCGGAAGACGCGACGGAAGAGAATATCCAGGCGCGCATCCGCGGCACCTTGCTGATGGCCCTGTCGAACAAGCATGGCAGCATCGTCTTGACGACGGGCAACAAGAGCGAGATGGCCGTCGGCTATTGCACCCTGTATGGCGACATGGCGGGCGGCTTTGCCGTGATCAAGGATATCGCCAAGACCCTCGTCTACCGCTTGTGCGCGTACCGCAACAGCGTGTCGGACGTGATTCCCGAGCGCATCCTGACGCGCGGACCGTCGGCCGAACTGCGCGCCGACCAGCTGGACCAGGATTCCTTGCCGCCGTATGAAATACTCGACGGCATCATGCAGTTGTACATGGAAGAAAATCGGCCGATCGCCGACATTATCGAGGCTGGCTACCCGCCGGCCGACGTGGCGAAAATCACGCGCCTGATCAAGATCAATGAATACAAGCGGCGCCAGTCGCCGGTGGGCATCCGCGTCACGCACCGTGGCTTCGGCCGCGACTGGCGTTACCCCATTACGTCGAAGTTTTACGAATAAGCAGCCATCTGTCCACAATCCAACAATTTTAAGGAGTAGCCATGAAACAGATTACCGCCATCATCAAACCATTCAAGCTCGACGAAGTACGCGAGGCCCTGGCCGATGTGAACGTGACGGGCTTGACCGTGACGGAAGTGAAGGGCTTTGGCCGCCAGAAAGGCCATACCGAGCTGTACCGTGGCGCCGAGTATGTGGTCGACTTCTTGCCGAAAGTCAAAGTCGAAGTGGTGGTGGACGACAGCGTGTCGGAACTGGTGGTCGACGCCATCATCAAGGCGGCCCGCACGGGCAAGATTGGCGATGGCAAGATCTTCGTGCGCGACGTGGAGCAGGTCATCCGCATCCGCACCGGTGAAACGGGTCCAGACGCCGTGTAAAGTGTTTCAGCTTGGGCCGCTGACCTTCAGCGCCCCAAGCGCATGTCGAATTTCCAGCATATCAGGCGCAGAATCGTGATGCCGCTGGCGCTGGTCCACAGCGCAAAGTCGTGCTCGGCGCCGAAGTGCATCTGCAATAAATAAGCCCAGCAGCCGAAAAACGCGCAGATGGCGTAGGGTTTGCCGTCGCGAAACACCATCGGCACTTCGTTACAGACGATGTCGCGCATCACGCCGCCGAAAATCCCCGTAATCACCCCCATCATCGAGGCAATAAAGATCGGCATGCCGGCGCGCATCGCTTCGGCCACACCCGCGATGGCAAACATGCCCAGGCCGATGGCGTCGGCGATGACGATCAGGCGTTCCGAGACGATCTGGCGCAAATGCTGGATCAGGGGCGCGGCCGTCAGGGCCAGCACGAAGATCAAAATCGCGTATTCCTGGTGCGACACCCAGAACAGGGGCCGCTTGTCGAGCAGGATGTCGCGCAGGGTGCCGCCGCCGAATGCCGTGATGAACGCCACGACGAACACGCCGACCAGGTCCATGCGCTTGCGGCGCGCTTCGATGAAGCCGGAAAACGCGCCCACCAGGATGGCGATGACCTCAATGATCTTGATCAGCGAGCCAGGCGGCAATTGGGGTGGCATCATGGGTGGAGCGCTTGAGCAGGAAATAATTGTCACAGGTTAACATGACACGGCCCCGAATGGTGACAAACGGGGCCGTGTGCAGTGCGGAACTGGTGACTGAATTGTAATTGCTTGCTGTCAAGCCTAGCGGATGGGCTGCAGTGCGGAAGAAAGCAATACCACCAGCGCGCCATCGCCCCCTTCGGAGCGGCGCGCCTGGCAAAAGGCGATGACTTCATCCTTTTGCACGAGCCAGCTGTGCACCATCGATTTCAAGACCGGTTCCTGGCCTTTCGAGCCGAAACCCTTGCCGTGGATCACGCGCACGCAGCGCAGCTTGCGCCGCGTGGCCTGGTTCAAAAAGGCGCCGATGCCATCGCGCGCCTCGTCGCGGCGCAAGCCGTGCAAGTCCAGCTCATCCTGCACGGGCCAGTGGCCCTTGCGCATCTTTTTCACGACGTCCGGTCCCACGCCGGGGCGGGCGTAGTTCAGGGCGGGATCGTTTTCCAGGTAATGGTCGACTTCGAACAAGTCCGACAGCGATTCGCGCAGCACGGCCGCATCGTCCTCTTCCGGAGACAGCTTGCGGGCCGGCTGCTGGGCCGCCATGGCGCCCGCCTTGGGCAGGCTGGGCACGTAGCGGTCCGACTTGGGCAGGCGCTTGACGCCGCCGATGCTGGCCTTGAACAGATTGCTTTCCACGGCCTGCACCTTGGCTTGCTGGACGCGCTCCGCCGCAGCTTGCGCGCGCGCGTCCGCCTGCTCCTTGAGCTGCTTGCTGACCGCTTTCAGGTCAGCAAAGTCTTTCATCGACGCCATGCGACGCTTACTCCTGGCCTTCCAGGTAGCGCTGGGCGTCCAGTGCTGCCATGCAACCCGTGCCGGCGCTGGTGATGGCCTGGCGGTAGATATGGTCTTGCACGTCGCCGGCGGCAAACACGCCCGGCGCGCTGGTGGCGGTGGCCATGCCTTCCAGGCCCGTCTTGGTCTTGATGTAGCCGTTGTGCATTTCCAGCTGGCCTTCGAAGATGCCCGTGTTCGGCTTGTGGCCGATGGCGATGAACACGCCATGCACGCTCAATGCTTCAACCTTGCCGTCGATGGTCGACTTGATGTTCAAGCCCGTCACGCCGCCTTCGTTGCCCGTCACTTCGTCCAGGGTGTGGTTATATTTCAACACAATCTTGCCTTCGGCAACCTTGGCGTTCAGGCGGTCGATCAAAATCGCTTCCGCGCGGAACTTGTCGCGGCGGTGGATCAGGGTGACTTTATTGGCGATGTTCGACAGGTACAGCGCTTCTTCGACGGCCGTGTTGCCGCCGCCGACGACGGCCACTTCCTGGTTGCGGTAGAAGAAGCCATCGCAGGTGGCGCAGGCGGACACGCCCTTGCCCATGAATTCCGCTTCCGATGGCAGGCCCAGGTATTGCGCGGATGCGCCCGTGGCAATGATCAGCGTGTCGCACGTGTATTCGTGGCTGTCGCCCTTCAGGCGGATCGGTTTTTCATTCAGGAAAGTGGTGTGGATGTGGTCAAACACGATTTCCGTATTGAAACGCTCGGCGTGCTGCAGCAGGCGCTGCATCAGGTCCGGACCTTGCACGCCCATCGGGTCGCCTGGCCAGTTTTCCACGTCGGTGGTGGTCATCAGCTGACCGCCTTGTTCCACGCCGGTGACCAGCATCGGGTTCAGGTTGGCGCGGGCGGCGTAGACGGCGGCGCTGTAGCCGGCTGGGCCGGAGCCGAGGATCAAAACGCGGGCGTGTTTGGTAGTGGTCATAATGAGGCTTCTCTATGAGTGGGGTCTATCCGAATTGGGGGCATACGCGCGAAGAACAAGGGCGTATTGCGCTTGCGCAAGCAATCCACGATTATAGACCAAGCCGCCTGTAGCGACGAATCGTGGGGCCGTCCGGGGCATATATGGCTTAGAATACTTCCTTATTATGGGAAATTCCCTTTCAGAAACATTTTTCACCTTGCAGCGCTTCCCAGAATGACTAAACCAGCCCAGGCCAATCAAAATAGCTACACCCGAAAACCGGTCGAACGCCGGCCCCTGCCCAACCGGCTGGTGCGGCTGTTGTCCGAGGCGCGCTGGTTCGCGCTGGCCGCGTTCGCCTTGTATTTCGTGCTGATCCTGGCCAGCTTCAACAAGCTCGACCCGGGCTGGTCGCATGCCACCAACGTCGACAAGGTCGCCAACCTGGGCGGCAAGCTCGGTGCCACCTTCTCCGATCTGTTGCTGTATATCTTCGGTTTTTCCGCCTGGTGGTGGTGCGTGTGGCTGCTGCGCACGGTGTGGCATGGCTATCGCCGCCTGAGTAAGCGCTTCCTGCTGGAAGAGGAAGAGGTGGAGCGCGAGCACCATGTCGAGATGCTGATCCGCATCGTCGGCTTCTCCATCATGCTGATCGGCAGCATGGGCCTCGAATACCTGCGCATGGCGAAAAGCCTGCACGTGCAGCTGCCGCGCGATCCGGGCGGCGTGCTGGGCCAGCTGGTGGGGCACTCGGCCCACGTGGCCTTCGGTTTCACGGGAGCCACTTTATTGCTGTTGCTGCTGTTTGGCCTCGGTTTCAGCCTGTTCTTCCATGTGTCCTGGCTGCAAGTGGCCGAGCGCATCGGCGGCGCCATCGAAGACGCTTTCAACTGGTTCGTGCTGCGCTACCAGGACCGCGAAGACCGCCGGCAAGGCGAAGTGGCCGCCGTGCGCCGCGACGAAGTGGTGGTCATCGAGCGGGCCAAGCACGTGGAAAAGCACGTGGCCGCGCCGCCCGTGAAGATCGAGCCGCAGGTTGTGACGGTGGTGAAATCCGAGCGCGTGGAAAAGGAACGCCAGGCCCATCTGTTCGAGAACCTGGGCGATGGCAAGCTGCCGCCGCTGTCGCTGCTCGACGAGGCGCCACCCGTGGTGGAAACGGTTTCCGTGGAAACCCTGGAATTCACGAGCCGCCTGATCGAAAAGAAATTGTCTGACTTTGGCGTGGATGCCAAGGTAGTGGCCGCTTACCCCGGCCCTGTGGTCACGCGCTATGAAATCGAGCCGGCCACGGGCGTCAAGGGCAGCCAGATCGTGGGCCTGGCGCGCGACCTGGCCCGTTCGCTGTCGCTGACGTCGATCCGTGTCGTGGAAACCATTCCCGGCAAGAATTACATGGCCTTGGAATTGCCGAACAGCAAGCGCCAGATCGTGCGCCTGACGGAAATCCTCGGCTCCAAGGTCTACAACGATGGCGTATCCAGCCTGACGATTGCGCTGGGCAAGGATATCGCCGGCAAGCCCGTCGTGGCCGACCTGGCGAAAATGCCGCACTTGCTGGTGGCCGGCACCACCGGTTCCGGTAAGTCGGTCGGCATCAATGCGACGATACTGTCGCTGCTGTACAAATCCGACCCGCTCGACGTGCGTTTGATCCTGATCGACCCGAAGATGCTGGAAATGTCCGTCTACGAAGGCATCCCGCACTTGCTGGCGCCCGTGGTGACGGACATGCGCCAGGCTGGCCATGCGCTGAACTGGGCCGTGAACGAGATGGAGCGCCGCTACAAGCTGATGAGCAAGATGGGTGTGCGTAACCTGGCCGGCTACAACGCGAAGATTGCCGACGCGAAGAAGCGCGAAGAACACATCCCGAATCCGTTCAGCCTGACGCCGGATTCGCCGGAGCCGCTGGAAAAACTGCCGACCATCGTCATCATCATCGACGAGCTGGCCGATCTGATGATGGTGGTGGGCAAAAAAGTCGAGGAATTGATCGCGCGTATCGCGCAAAAGGCGCGCGCCGCCGGCCTGCACTTGATTCTGGCCACGCAGCGCCCATCTGTAGACGTGATCACGGGTTTGATCAAGGCCAACATTCCCACGCGTATCGCCTTCCAGGTGTCGTCGAAGATCGACTCGCGCACCATTCTCGACCAGATGGGCGCGGAAACCCTGCTGGGCATGGGTGACATGCTGTACATGCCGCCCGGCACCGGTTTGCCGATGCGCGTGCACGGCGCGTTCGTGTCCGATGAAGAAGTCCACCGCGTCGTCAGCCATTTGAAGCTGCAGGGCGAACCGAATTACATCGAGGGCATCCTCGAAGGCGGCACCCTGGAAGGCGACGGCGCCGAAGGCGGCGCGCCGGGCGAGGGCGGCGGCGAGGCCGATGCCCTGTACGACCAGGCGGTGGCGGTGGTGCTGAAAAACCGCCGCGCCTCGATTTCGCTGGTGCAGCGCCATTTGCGCATCGGCTACAACCGCGCCGCCCGTCTGCTCGAGCAGATGGAGCAGAGCGGGGTGGTATCAACCATGCAATCCAATGGCAACCGGGAAATCCTGGTGCCGGCGGCAAGTGCCGAACAAGGGTAAAGAATGAAAAGCAATACTTTCGCAACAAAAATGATGATCGGCGCGGCCAGCGTTGCCTGCAGCCTGCTGTTCGCGGCCAGCGCCTCGGCCAGCGCGCTCGAGCAATTCAAGAGCTTTGCGGCCGGCACCAAGTCGGCCAAGGGCGAGTTCGTGCAGCGCCAAGTCAAGAAGGCGGACGCCAGCGGCAAGGCGAAAGTGTCGACGCCCGCCAGCGGCACGTTCGAGTTCGCCCGCCCAGGCAAGTTCATCTGGACCTACCTGAAGCCGTACGAGCAGTTGCTGCAAGCCGATGGCGACAAGCTGTATATCTACGACAAGGACTTGAGCCAGGTGACGGTGAAGAAACTGGGCGACGCGCTCGGTTCCTCGCCGGCGGCCATCTTGTTCGGCAGCAACGACCTGGAAAAGAATTTCACCCTGGCCGAAGCGGGCACGCGCGATGGCCTGGAATGGCTGAAAGCGACACCGAAAGCCAAGGATACGACGTTTGATGAAATCACCATCGGCCTGCGCAATGGCGTGCCGGAAGCGATGGAATTGCGCGATTCGTTCGGTCAGACCTCGGTGCTGGCGTTCAAGAACTTCCAGAAGAATCCGGCGCTTTCGGCCAATCACTTTAAATTTGTCATGCCCAAGGGCGCCGACGTCATTAATAATTAAGACTGTTGCGCCTTGCGTATGAGCCGGCCTCGCAGCAATGCGGGGCTTTTGCATTCTTATTAGGTAACTCATTATGGCGGATCTCTTTTCCACCGCACCGCGCCAGCCGCTGGCCGAAGCCTTGCGGCCAGCCACCCTGAACGAAGTCATCGGCCAGACGCACCTGCTGGGCGCTGGCAAGCCGCTGCGCCTCGCGTTCGAGGCGGGCAAGGCCCATTCGATGATTTTGTGGGGGCCGCCCGGCGTGGGCAAGACCACCCTGGCGCGCCTGATGGCGAATGCCTTCGACAGTGAATTCATCGCCTTGTCGGCCGTGTTTGCTGGCGTGAAAGATATCCGCGCAGCCATGGACCAGGCCCGCCACAGCCTGGACCAGTTCGGCAAGCACACCTTATTGTTCGTCGATGAAATCCACAGGTTTAATAAATCGCAACAAGACGCCTTGCTGCCCTTCGTTGAATCGGGCCTGGTGACGTTCATCGGCGCGACGACGGAAAACCCCAGCTTCGAAGTCAATTCGGCGCTGCTGTCGCGCGCGCAAGTGTATGTGTTGAAATCGCTCAACGAAGACGAGATGAAGCAGTTGCTGGCCAAGGCGCAAAGCACGGCGCTGACGCACCTGACCTTCGACGAGGCGGCGGCCGATACCCTGATCGGCTACGCGGACGGCGATGCGCGCCGCTTCCTGAATTTGCTGGAGCAGGCCGAGACGGCTGCCAGCTCGACGGGCACAACGAAGATTGACGCGGCCTTCGTCGACAATGCGCTGACCTTGAATTCGCGCCGCTTCGACAAGGGCGGCGACAATTTCTATGACCAGATTTCCGCCCTGCACAAGTCCGTGCGCGGTTCCAACCCGGACGCGGCCCTGTACTGGTTTTGCCGCATGATCGATGGCGGCGCCGACCCCCGTTATTTGTCGCGGCGCATCGTGCGCATGGCCTGGGAAGACATCGGCCTGGCCGACCCCCGCGCCTTGACCATGGTCAATGATGCGGCGGAAACATATGAACGGCTCGGTTCGCCTGAAGGCGAGCTGGCGCTGGGCCAGGCCGTCATCTACCTGGCGATTGCCGCGAAAAGCAATGCCGGCTATAACGCGTTCAACACGGCCATGGCCTTCGTCAAGAAAGATAAATCGAAGGAAGTGCCCGTGCACTTGCGCAATGCGCCGACGAAGCTGATGAAGGAGCTGGGCTACGGCCACGCCTACCGTTATGCGCACGATGAGCCCGATGCGTATGCGGCCGGTGAAACGTATTTTCCGGATGGCATGGCGGAGCCGGGCTGGTACCAACCCGTGCCCCGCGGCCTGGAAAGCAAGATTGCCGACAAGCTGGCGTGGCTGCGCGAGCTGGACAGGAAGGCAGGGAAGGGCTGAGGCTTACAGGCCCAGCAAAGTAAAACCGTCATCCTGCGGCGCGTAGCCCACCAGCTGGCGCGTCGCTGCGATCGACAAGCGTTTATAGCGGTTGTCCGACACCCCATGCACGACGTGGTAGCCGGGCGGCACGTCGGCGGCGATGCAGCGGGCCAGCAATTGCACCACGTCGCGCTCGCTGATGAAGGCGGCGACGTCGCGCGCGCTGTGTTGTTGACCTTTCTCAAACTGCGCCACGTTGGCGATGCGCACGGCGATCGCCGTCATGCCATGCTGGTGGGCGAATGCGGAGGCCACGCCTTCGCCGAAGGCCTTGCTGGCGCCATACATGTTCGCCGGGCGCGCCGGCATGTGCTCATGCACCTGTACGTCGAGCGGATAGCCTTCGATGGCTTGCGCGCTGCTGGCGAACACGACTCTTTTCACGCCTTGCGCCTGCGCCGCGCGGAAGATGTTGTGCGTGCCGATGATGTTCGGTTGCAGCAGTTGCGCATCGAAATCGGCGCTGGCGTGCGGCACGCCGGCCAGGTGCAGCACAACGTCGATGCCGGCGCAGGCGGCCAGGCAGGCGGCGTAGTCGCTCACGTCGAGCTGAATGAACGGGCAGGGCGCTTCGGCCAGCTTGCCTGTGTGCAGGTCGGCCAGGCGCAGGGAAAATTCCCCGTGCCGGCTCTTCCAGAAAACGGTGCCGATGACGCCGGCGGCGCCCGTGACGAGGACGCGCAGTGGTGGTGCTTGAGTCATGTATTCCTAATATTCAAGGTGTGAGGCAGTGCCAGGTTCAGCCAGCGCAGCAGGGCGGGGCGCGGTGCGGCCGTGCCATGGACGCGGATGTGTCCGCTACCCACGGCTTCGACCAGCACCAGGCCGTCATTCGGTATCGTGTAGCGTTCGCCGCTGCGCAGCACGCAATCCTCGAACTGGGCGTAGGCCGTGATCCACGCCGTGCCGGACAGGCATTCGATGACCTTGGCGCACCCTTTTTCCAGGCGCAAGGGCTGTTCGCTGCGTAATTCGTGGTCGGTATGCATGGCGTCGCTCCTGTTGTGCTGACAGGAACAGCTTAGGCCCTTGCCGTGAACCATGACAGATGCAGGAAATCGAAATTGTGATGAATACAGTACACTTCGCCGTAGACTGTGCTTATCAAAAAAAGGGGCAACTGTATCTGTGCCGGCCCCGCGCGGCCGCCGCATACTGAAGGGATGAACATGAGCGCGCATTTGAATCTGTACGAGCACCTGGCCAACGAGCTGGGTGCGCTGATCGACTCGCGCGTGTTCGCGCCCGGCGACCGCCTGCCGTCGATACGCCACCTGGCGCAGCAAAAGCGTATTTCCATCAGTACCGTGATGCAAGCCTTGCGCCTGATGGAAGACCGGGGGCAAGTCGATGCGCGGCCCCAGTCCGGCTATTTCGTGCGCCACCGGGCGCCACGCCGGCCCTGCAGCGCCGACGCCCAGCACCTGAAGGAGCCGGCCTTTGTCGGCATCAACAATCTGTTGATGCGCGTGCTGAAGGACAACGAGACGGCGAATATCGTGCAGCTGGGCACGGCCTGGCCGCCCGACGAGATCCTGCCGATCAAGCGCATGCAGCGCACCATCAGCGCGGTGGCGCGGCGCGATCCCGTCCTGCTGAGTAAAGTCAGCTGCTACGACATCAGCGAAGGCAATTTCCTGCGCCAGGTGGCGCGCCGCGCGCTGGACTGGGGCAAGCTCGATCCGCACGAGATCGTCGTGACGAATTCCTGCACGGAAGCGATCAGCCTGTGCCTGCGCGCCGTCGCCAAGCCGGGCGACACCATCGCCATCGAGTCGGCCACGTATTTCGTGCTGCTGCAAATGATCGAAAGCCTGGGCATGAAGGCGCTGGAAATTCCCACCGACCCGAAGACGGGGCCGTCGCTCGACGCGCTGGAACTGGCCTTGCGCGCCGGCCTCGTGCAAGCGTGCCTGTTCGTGCCGAACGCAAATAATCCTTTGGGCTGCGTCATGCCGGAAGCAAACAAGAAGCGGCTGGCGGGGCTGCTGTCGGAATTCAATATCCCGCTGGTGGAAGACGACGTATATGGCGACCTGTGCTTTGCGCCGCAGCGTCCGTGGCCCGTGAAGGCTTACGACACGAGCGGCAATGTGCTGTTGTGCTCCTCGTTTTCCAAGGCGATTACGCCCGCGTCGCGCGTGGGCTACGTGCTGGCCGGGCGTTTCGCGCAGGAAGTGGCCCTGCTGAAAACCGTGTCGAGCGGCGCCACCAGCCATTTCTTTCAGGCCGTGCTGGCCGACTTTTTGGAAGGCAGCAGCTACGATCAGCAGCTGCGCAAGATGCGGCGCACCCTGGTGCAGCGCATCGCCCGCATGTCCGACGCCGTGGCGGCCAGCTTTCCGGCGGACTGCATGCTGTCCGAGCCGCAGGGCGGTTTCGTGCTGTGGGTGCAGATGCCGCCGCAAGTCGATGCGCTGGCCCTGCATGGCCAGGCCATCGCGGACGGCGTAGCGTATATGCCGGGCCAGCTGTTCTCGGCCTCGGGCAAGTTCGGCAATTATCTGCGCCTCAATTGCGGCAATGCGTGGACGCCGCGCATCGAGCAGGCTATCGGCCGCCTGGGGCATCTCGTCAAGGACGCCTTGTAGAACGCCTGTCAAAACCTACTGCGCGGCGCGCTTTGCGGCCTGCGATGCTCACCGTGCTCTAGCACGGTTGCGCTTCTTAGCCACAAATCACTGCCGCTCGCTACGGTTTTGTCAGGCGTTGTTCATTCCCTTGTTTTCCCTTCAGTCCCCCATTTTCACCGTTCGCTCCCTGTTTTTCGCCGCTGGTCGCAAGCCGGTGGCGTTGTTTGCGGCCGTTGGCTAAAGTACCACCATACCAGCAGCAGTCAACGAAACAAACTAACCAGGAGTCACATCATGAACGCACTGAAAAACATGGAAATCACCTTTGTCGCCGCCGCCATCATCGCCATCGGCGCCAGCTTCGCCACCGCCGGCGCGAATACCCTGGAAGTGAGCGCCAGCAGCACCGTGATCGCCCAGGCCGCAGACATGCCTGTCGTTACCGTCAGCGCCCGCCGCCTGACCGCTGCCGAAAAAGCCGCGTTCATTTAAGCAATAAGCCAAGCAGAAAATGTAAAGGGGGCGCGAGTGCCCGGCCAGGCCGCCATGACGATGGTTGACCTTGCGCAAAACTCATCGAAGTGAACTGGGTCTTGGTACAATGAGTGCTTTCGATACATCGGCACCGCCATTCACCCATGATAGATATCCAACTTCTCCGTAAAGACATCGCCACCGTCGCAGAACGCCTGGCGACGCGCAAATTCCAGCTCGACGTGGCAGGCTTTACCGCCCTCGAAGCCGAACGCAAGGCGATCCAGACGCGCACCGAAGAGCTGCAGGGCAAGCGCAATGCGTTGTCCAAGCAAATCGGCATGTTGAAAGGCAAGGGGGAAGACACCTCGGCCGTGATGGCGCAAGTGGCTGGCCTGGGCGATGAGCTGAAAGCCGATGAAGCGGCCCTGACCCTGGTGCAAGCCAAGCTGAGCGATTTCATCATGGCCGTGCCGAATTTGCCGCATGAATCGTCGCCCCTTGGCACGGACGAGTCGGGCAACGTGGAAGTGCGCAAGGTCGGCACGCCACGCACCTTCGATTTCGAGGTCAAGGATCACGTCGACGTGGGTGCCCCGCTGGGCCTCGACTTCGAAGTGGCTACCAAGCTGACCGGTTCGCGCTTCTCCGTCATGAAGGGCGGCATCGCCCGTTTGCACCGCGCGCTGGCGCAATTCATGCTCAACACCCATGTGGACGAGCACGGCTACACGGAATGCTATACGCCGTACATGGTCAATGCCGATTCCTTGCGCGGCACGGGCCAGCTGCCGAAATTCGAAGCCGATCTGTTCTCGGTGAAAAAAGGCGGCGCGGAAGGCGAGGGCGAAACCTTCTACCTGATCCCCACGTCGGAAGTGTCGCTGACCAACATCGCCCGCGATGAAATCCTTGCGCTCGATCAACTGCCCCTGAAAATGACGGCCCACACGCCATGCTTCCGCTCGGAAGCGGGCAGCTACGGCCGCGACACGCGGGGCATGATCCGCCAGCACCAGTTCGACAAGGTGGAAATGGTGCAAGTAGTGCACCCGGACATGTCGTACCAAGTGCTGGAAGAAATGGTCGGTCATGCGGAAAGCATCTTGCAACGCTTGGGCCTGCCATACCGCGTGATGTCGCTGTGCACGGGCGACATGGGGTTCGGCGCTACCAAGACCTTCGACCTGGAAGTATGGCTGCCGGCGCAAAACACCTACCGCGAGATTTCGTCCCTGTCGAACTGCGAAGCCTTCCAGGCCCGCCGCATGCAGGCGCGTTTCCGCAACGCGGCCGGCAAGCCGGAACTGGCGCACACCCTGAACGGCTCCGGCCTGGCAGTGGGCCGCACCCTGGTCGCCGTGCTGGAAAACTACCAGCAAGCAGACGGCAGCGTCGAGATCCCGCCAGTGCTGCGCCCATACATGGGTGGCCTGACGCATCTGAAGGCTTAAAAGGTTCGGGCAGCCGGTGAATGGAAGGCGAAAAATAGTCCTTCCATTTTTTCAAGCGGCTGCTATAATCTTGCCTTCTCGCAGCAATGCGGGAGAGACCGCAGCAAATGGAGAGGTGGCAGAGTGGTCGAATGTACTTGACTCGAAATCAAGCGTACGTTAAATCGTACCGTGGGTTCGAATCCCACCCTCTCCGCCAGAACAAATAGAGAAAGCTCCCGCAAGGGAGCTTTTTTTATTTGTGGCGGCGAAGAGGAGCAAGGCGCCTGCGCGCCTTGCGCGTGGGATTCGAAGACGAGCGCGTACTCGCGCGAGGCTCCCCGAATCGTTAAATTGGTTTTCACGCGTGCGCCAAGGTGGCGTCTACAAAGGCGAGCCGCGCCTTGTACGAGGCTCCCCGAATCGCCCGATTGGTTTTTTGGTTTGGCTACCAGCCCTCAGTTGCAAATCGCCAATAAAACCCCTACCCAACCCAACAATCCCCATGCTAAAATAGCGCCTCGTTCAAACAGGCACGTCAGTTTGAACGAATAGACCGCAGTAAACGGAGAGGTGGCAGAGTGGTCGAATGTACTTGACTCGAAATCAAGCGTACGTTAAATCGTACCGTGGGTTCGAATCCCACCCTCTCCGCCAGAATACATAAGAGAAGCTCCCGCAAGGGAGCTTTTTTTATGCCCACAACAGATGCCAGCCACCAGCGTATCAGGCCAGGTAGAAAAAACCGCCCAAAGCGCGCAGCGCAAGGCGTTTTTTCCTCCATTCAGACTTTGAAAGCCAGCGTCCCCACTACCGCAAGCTAGTGCACGAGCTTGGCCACCGCAAACGCGACGCCCGACATGGCAATGATCGTCCCCACGCACGACAGGATGACAGCCGACTTCGCCTCAGCCACATCTGACTTGGTCGCATAATTGGAGCGCACCACAGCGAGGTCCAGTTTCAAGCCACTGACATCCGTCTTGAGAACGCCGACATCGGTTTTGAGAGCAGCGACATCCGTTTTCAGACCAGCAACATCCACCTTGAGGCCAGTGACATCCGTTTTCAGACCAGCAACATCCACCTTGATGTCAGCCACATCGACCTTTACATCCTTTACGTCCAGTTTCACACTGGCCATGTCTTTTGCCAGTGCGTTGACTTGCTCGTCCATGGCGCAATCCTCCGTGCTTGTCACTGCATGCTCCTCGCTTTTTTCACCGCTGTCAAACAGTGTCCCGAGGGTATCGCGCATGGCTTTGCTATTGCTTGCCAGGCGTTGCGCCAGCGCCGTCACGCGCTGCAAGTCGGCCATTCCTTCGCCCTGTAGCTGCTCCGTGGCAGTCTGCAATTCCACGGTGATCTGCTCGCTGAGACTGGCTGCGACCTGCAGCCACGCATCGATCTTGCGCTGGCGTGACTGTTGCGTCAGCGCGCCATGCCGCACCTGCGTATCGCTCAGCTTGTGCATGCTGTTCATGCTGCGTCCTCTTCACGTTGGGGCCGATGCCGCCCACGCTACTCCTCGCCGATGGTGTCCGCCTTGACCCCGCTCACCCTATGGTAATCTACCGTATCCCCATCCTGCCCCCACCAATAAAACCAATGAGCCGATTCTGGAGCACCATCGTCAGCGAGCTGACCCCCTACATCCCGGGCGAGCAACCGAAACTGCCCGACCTGGTCAAACTCAATACCAACGAAAACCCCTACGGCCCGTCGCCTCAGGTGCTGGCCGCGCTGCGCGCAGCGGCCAACGACAGCCTGCGCCTGTACCCCGATCCCACGGCGAGCGAACTGAAGCAAACTCTGGCCGACTACCACGGCCTGAGCAGCGCGCAAGTGTTCGTCGGCAACGGTTCCGACGAAGTGCTGGCGCTGGCCTTCATGGCCTTGCTCAAGCACGATGCGCCGCTGCTGTTCCCGGATATCAGCTACAGCTTCTACCCCGTGTATTGCAAGCTGTACGGCATCGACTACCGCACGGTAGCGCTCGACGATGCCATGCGCATCCGTCCGCAAGATTACCAGGGGCCGTGCGGCGCCATCATCTTTCCCAATCCCAACGCGCCGACAGGCGTGGACTTGCCGCTGGCCGGCGTGGAAACCATGCTGCGCGACCATCCCGACGCCGTCGTGGTGGTCGATGAAGCGTATGTGGATTTTGGCGGCGAGAGCGCCGTGTCCCTGGTCGAGCGTTATCCGAACTTGCTGGTGGTGCAGACATTCTCGAAGTCGCGCTCCTTGGCCGGCTTGCGCGTGGGCAGTGCCTTCGGGCATCCTGACCTGATCGAGGCGCTGGAAAGAGTGAAGAACAGTTTCAATTCGTATCCGCTGGACCGGCTGGCGCTGGCCGGTGCCGTCGCGTCGCTGCACGACGAAGCGTATTTCCAGCAGACGCGCCAGGCCGTGATCGCCAGCCGCGAACAGCTGACGGCGGACCTGGCGGCGCTGGGCTTCGAGGTGCTGCCCTCGGTGGCCAATTTCGTCTTTGCCCGCCACCCGCAGCATGACGCGGCGCAACTGGCCGCCGGCTTGCGCGCCCGCTCCGTGATCGTGCGCCATTTCAACGCGCCGCGCATCAGCCAGTATTTGCGCATCAGCATCGGCAACCCAGCCGAATGCGCAGCCCTGGTGGCGGCGCTGCGCGACCTGCTGTGACGCCATGCTGACCTTCTTGCCTGCCAGCCTGGCCGATGGCGAGGCGCTGGCCAGCCTGCGCGTGGCTGCCATGCGCGCAAGCCTGGAGCGCATCGGCCGCTATGATCCGCAGCGGGCGCGCGATCGTTTCCTGGCCACTTTTGATCCAGCCCGTACCTGGCAGTTGCGCCATGACGACACGCTGGCCGGCTTCTATGTGTTGCGGCCGCAAGCGGACTATCTGTTGCTCGACCACCTCTACCTGGCACCCGGCTACCAGCGGCAAGGGATGGGCGCGGCCGTGCTGGCGCGCGTGTTTGCCGAGGCCGATGCGGCCCGCCAGAGCGTGCGTGTGGGCGCCTTGCGCGACAGCGAGGCGAACCGCTTCTATGTGCGTCACGGCTTCGTGCCCGATGGCGAGGAAGAGTTCGACCTGTATTATCGGCGCGCCCCCGCGCCTTGAGGCTGCCGGCGGCGACTGTTTGTGCAACAATAATCGGATTCATTCATCGACAGGACGGACAATATGGCAAAAGTGGCATTCATCGGTTTGGGCGTCATGGGTTTCCCCATGGCAGGTCACCTGGCGGCGGGCGGGCACGACGTCACCGTGTACAACCGCAACCCGGCCCGCGCGGCCGCCTGGCTGGAACAGCACAAGGGCAGCAGCGCCGCCACGCCGGCCGCCGCCGCTGCAGGCGCCGAGTTCGTGTTTACATGCATCGGCAACGATAATGATCTGTATCAAGTCATCCTGGAAGAGGGCGGCTTGCTGTCCGCCATGGCGCCGGGCAGCATCCTGATCGACCATACAACGGCTTCCGCCGAAGCGGCGCGCACCATCCATGCTGCGGCGAAAGAGCAGGGCGTGTTCTTCCTCGACGCGCCCGTGTCCGGCGGCCAGGCGGGCGCGGAAAACGGCAAGCTGACGGTGATGGTGGGCGGCGATGCGGAAGCGTATGCAAGGGCCGAGCCCGTCATCGCGCTGTTCTCGCGCGCCGTCACCTACATGGGTGCTTCCGGTTCCGGCCAGCTCACAAAAATGGTCAACCAGATCTGCATCGCGGGCCTCGTGCAAGCCTTGAGCGAAGGCATCGCCTTTGCGGAAAACGCGGGCCTGGACGCGGCCCTCGTCGTCGACGTGATTTCCAAGGGCGCGGCGCAGTCGTGGCAGCTGGAAAACCGGGGCAAGACCATGATCGAACGTAAGTTCGACTTCGGCTTCGCCGTCGACCTGATGCGCAAGGACCTGGGCATCTGCCTCGCCGAAGCCAAGCGCAACGGCAGCGACTTGCCCGTGACGACCTTGACGGACCAGTTCTATGGCGAAGTGCAGCAGGCGGGCGGCAACCGCTACGATACGTCCAGCCTGATTACCCGCCTGAACAAAAAGTAAGTTTTTAACTCCTCGGTAGAGAGCGGCGCGTCCCTGCAAAGGGCCGCGCCGCTTGTCGTTTACGCCAGCATTAACCTTGAAACGTCAGTTTCCGGAACATCCGGTTTCGATTTTCATGGAAAAGCATGGACTTCGCTAGCTCATCGTGTATTATTAAAAAACGAGATGAAATGTCCCAATTTTTAAAACATTATGAGCGGACCCGCATGAAAACCAACTCCTCAGCGATAACACGCGTTGTCGACAAGAACATTCCCTACCTGTCTTCCGCCGTCGCCATCTGGCGCCCCCGCGCCGTGCTGCGCAGCTGGCCCGGCGTGGCCATCGCGCTGGTGATCGCCCTGTCGGCCACCTTTATTTCCAGCAATTACGGCGGCCCCCAGCTGCTGTACGCGCTGTTCTTCGGCCTGGCCTTCCACTTCCTCGCATCCGACCCCACCTGCAAGCCCGGCATCGAGTTTTGCAGCAAGGTGCTGCTGCGCACGGGCGTGGCCCTGCTGGGCGCGCGCATCACCTTCAACCAGATCGCTTCCGTGGGCGTGACGCCGTTGTTGATCGTCGTCGGCGGGCTGGTGGCCACCCTGGGTTTCGGCTATATGCTGGCCAGGTGGCTGAAGCGTCCCATCACGGAAGGCATCCTGTCCGGTGGTTCCGTGGCCATCTGCGGCGCCTCGGCCGCGCTGGCCATCTCGGCCGTGCTGCCGCAAACCAAGGAAAACGAAAAATTTACGCTGCTGACGGTGGTGGGCGTGACGTCGCTGTCCACCCTGGCCATGATCGTCTACCCGCTGCTGGTCAAGCTGCTGGGCTTTGACCCGACGGAGGCGGGCGTATTCATCGGCGGCACCATCCATGATGTAGCGCAAGTGGTGGGCGCCGGCTACCTGGTCAGCAACCACACGGGCGACGTGGCCACCTTCGTGAAACTGACGCGCGTCGCGTGCCTCGTGCCCGTCGTGCTGGGCCTGTCGATCATGTTCAAGCGCAAGGATGGCAAGAGCGAAGTCGATGCGCCGCCGCTCGTGCCGTTCTTCCTGATCGGCTTTGTCTGGCTCGTCATCACGAACAGCCTGGGCCTGATTCCGCAGGAAGTGAATGGCTGGATCAACAATGCCTCGCGTGCCTGTCTCGTCATCGCCATCGCCGCGCTGGGCGTGAAAACGTCGTTCCAGTCGCTGGCCTCGCTGGGCTGGCGTCCCGTGATCATGCTGGTGATGGAAACGGTGTGGATCGCCGCCTTCGTCGCCATCGCCGTCCTGCTGACGCGCTGAGCGAAGCGGGCCCGCCATGAAGATCCTCGTCCTCGGCGCCGGCGTGGTCGGCACGGCATCGGCCTGGTATTTGCGCCAGGCGGGCCACGACGTACGCGTGCTCGAGCGCCAGGCGGGCGCCGCGCAGGAAACCAGCTTCGGCAACGGCGGACAGATTTCCGTCTCGCATGCGGAACCGTGGGCGAATCCCGCCACCCTGCGCAAGGTCGTGCGCTGGTTGGGCAAGGACGACGCGCCGCTGCTGTTCCGTCCCCGCCTGGATGCGCTGCAATGGCAGTGGGCCTTGCACTACCTGCGCGAATGTTTGCCGTCGCGGGTGGCGCGCAACATGCGCCAGATCGTTGCCCTGGCCGAGTACAGCCGGCAGAGCCTGCAAGCCTTGCGGCGCGAGACGGGCATCGCGTATGACCACCTGGAGCGGGGCATCCTGCATTTTTATACGGACCAGCAGGAGTTTGACAAATCGCAAGCGGGCGCCGCGCTGTTGCGCGAACTGGGCTGCCCGCGCAACACCGTCAGCGCGGACGAGGTAATCCGGCTGGAACCGGCCCTGGCCCACGCCCGCCGGCACATCGTCGGCGGCGATTTCACGGCCAGCGACGAGTCGGGCGACGTGCATCTGTTTACCACGGCGCTGGCCGCGCGCGCCGCCGCTGCCGGCGTGGATTTCCAGTACGGCACCGCCGTGACGCGCCTGCTGGCCGATGGCGAACGTATCGCGGGCGTGGAATGCATCGATGCGCACGGGCGCCACCGCCTGGAATACGCGGACGCCGTGGTGGTGGCCATGGGCAGCTTTTCCGCGCCCCTGCTGCAGCCGCTGGGCATGCGCTTGATGCTGTATCCGGGCAAGGGTTACTCCGCCACCTATCCGATCCTTGACCCGTCCGCCGCGCCGACCGTCTCGCTGACGGACGACGGCCACAAATTGGTGTTTTCGCGCCTGGGCGAACGCCTGCGCGTGGCGGGCACGTGCGAGTTGAACGGCTACACGCGGGAACTCAATCCCGTGCGCTGCGCCGCCATCACGCGCCGCGTGCAGGCGCTGTTTCCCCACGCCTGCGATTACAGCGATCCCGTCTACTGGGCCGGCTTGCGCCCCCTGACGCCGTCGAACGTGCCCTACATCGGCGCCACGCGCTACCGCCAGCTGTTCCTCAACACGGGCCACGGCACTCTGGGCTGGACCATGGGCTGCGGCGCGGGCAGGGCGTTGGCCGACCTCGTGTCGGGACGCCGGCCGGAAGTCGATTTTGCGTTTTGCGGCGAGCCGCCCCGGCAAGAGACCGCTTTGGTTCAACTAAGGAGAGCACCACGATGAGAGACGACGCCACCCCCAGCCAGCCACCCGGCGGCCTGACCCTGGCCGGCACTACCTACCAGTCGCGCCTGCTGGTGGGTACAGGTAAATACAAGGATTTCGAGGAAACGCGCCTGGCCATCGAAGAGAGCGGCGCCGACATCGTCACGGTGACGATACGCCGCGTGAATATCGGCCAGGAAAAGGGCGAGCCGAACTTGCTCGACTTCATTCCGCCATCGAAATACACGATTCTGCCTAACACGGGCGGCTGCTACAACGCGCGCGACGCCGTCTACACCTTGCAACTGGCGCGCGAGTTGCTGGGCGGCCACCCGCTGTGCAAGCTGGAAGTGCTGGGCGATGAAAAGACCTTGTTCCCGAACATGCCGGAAACCCTCAAGGCGGCCGGGGAGCTGGTGCGCGACGGCTTCCAGGTGATGGTGTATTGCAGCGACGACCCCATCCAGGCGCGCATGCTGGAAGACCTCGGCTGCATCGCCGTCATGCCGCTGGCCTCCCTGATCGGCTCGGGCATGGGCATTTTGAATCCGTGGAACTTGTCGCTGATCATCGAGCAAGCCCGCGTGCCCGTGCTGGTCGACGCGGGCGTGGGCACGGCGTCGGACGCGGCCATCGCCATGGAACTCGGTTGCGACGGCATCCTGATGAATACCGCCATCGCGGCGGCGCGCGAACCGATACGCATGGCGCGCGCCATGAAACTGGCAGTGCAGGGCGGACGCGAGGCTTACCTGGCCGGACGCATGCCCCGGAGAGCGGACGCCATGAGCGCTTCGCCCTCGTCGCCGATGGCCGGGCTGATCGCCTGAGCGGCCGCATTTGCAGCATTTGCAGCACCGTAGTCGATTATCGTTTCAAGCGTTTATAAAAACCACAATACCTGGAGATGACATGAAACACACACTCGTAGCGGCAGCCATCCTGGCTTCCTTTCTTGCCGGCAACGCCAGCGCCCAATCGTCCGTCACCGTGTACGGCTTGCTCGACGCGGGCCTGACGTCCGAACACGGCGGCGCGGACGGTTCCGTCACCAAACTGGCCACCGGCGTGCAGTCGGGCAGCCGCATCGGCTTCAAAGGCACGGAAGACCTGGGCAATAATTTAAAGGCCAACTTCTTGCTGGAAAACGGCCTCGACGTGGATACGGGCGCCAACCGCCAGGGCGCCTTGTTCGGGCGCAAGGCTTACGTGGGCCTGTCGGGCGGCTTCGGCGCCGTGAACCTGGGTTTGCAGCACAACCCGCTGTTTACCGCGCTGGACAATATCGACCCCTTCGAGACGGGCATGACGGGCGCTTCGATCAACCTGATGAGCGTGGCCAGCCTGCGCACGAAAAATTCCATCATGTATGAAACGCCGAAGGTGAACGGCTTGTCGGCCGCCATCATGTATGGCTTGGGCGAAAAGCCGGACAGCAACACCCTGGGCCGCACCATCGATTTTTCCATCGACTACGCCAACGGCCCGCTGGTGCTGACCCTGGCCCACGACAACCGCAAGGATACGCCGCTGAACACGGCGAAAGTCACCTTGCTGGGCGGCACCTACGACTTCGGCCCCGCCAAGCTGCACGCCGCGTATGAGACGGACAAGGACGATGCGGGCATGGATTTCCGCAACTACATGCTGGGCGCATCGGCCCCCGTGGGCGCGGCGGGCAGCGTGATGGCTTCGTACATCCGCAAGGATGACCGCACGAATGCGCGCCGCGGCGGGCGCCAGCTGGCCATCGGCTACACGTATGCCTTGTCCAAGCGCACGAATCTGTACACCTCGTACGGCCGCATCAGCAACGATGGCGCGGGTACCAATTTCGTCGGCGATGCATCGAGCGGCGGCAGCGTGCCCTTGCCAGGGCATAACTCGAGCGCCTTTACGGCCGGCATGCGCCTGAAGTTCTAAGCGCGACGGCGCGGCGAGGGATGGCGGCTTGTCTGTTGCGGATAAGCCGCCATTGTTGTTTCAGGAGTGGGGCAAAGTCACGGATTCCGGATTCAGGAATGAAACAGTCCGATTTTTCATGAAATTTCATTGACAGCGCATTTCGCAACCGTTAAATTGAATACGCATTTCAAATATCGGAACAAAATATACCGATTTTTCATAAAACCGTAAGGAGACTGAGCCATGACCGATCTGTCCGACCAAAAAGCCGCCGCCGCAGCGGCCATCCCCACCGGCCCGCAAAAGATGACGCCTTCCGAAGCGTTCGTGGAAACCCTGGCCGCCAATGGCGTGACCGACATGTTCGGCATCATGGGCTCGGCCTTCATGGATCCGATGGATATTTTCGCCCCCGCCGGCATCCGCCTGATCCCCGTCGTGCACGAGCAAGGCGCCGGCCACATGGCCGACGGCTATGCCCGCGTCTCGGGCCGCCATGGCGTCGTCATCGGCCAGAACGGCCCCGGCATCAGCAATTGCGTGACCGCCATCGCCGCCGCCTACTGGGCGCACACGCCGGTGGTCATCATTACTCCCGAGACGGGCACGATGAGCATGGGCCTGGGCGGCTTCCAGGAAGCGAACCAGTTGCCGATGTTCGAGGAATTTACGAAATACCAGGGCCACGTGACGAATCCCGCCCGCATGGCGGAATTCACGGGCCGCTGCTTTGACCGCGCCATGTCGGAAATGGGTCCGACGCAATTGAATATTCCCCGTGACTATTTCTATGGCGAAATCAAGGCGGAAATCCCGAAACCGAACCGCCTGGACCGTGGCGCCGGCGGCGAGCAAAGCCTGAACGATGCGGCCGCATTGCTGGCGAAGGCCAAGTTCCCCGTGATCATCTCGGGCGGCGGCGTCGTCATGGGCGAAGCCATCGAAGAGTGCAAGGCCCTGGCCGAGCGCCTGGGCGCGCCCGTCGTCAACAGTTACCTGCACAACGATTCCTTCCCCGCCAGCCATCCGCTGTGGTGCGGCCCGCTCGGCTACCAGGGTTCCAAGGCGGCCATGAAACTGATCGCCCAGGCCGACGTTGTCGTGGCCCTCGGTTCGCGCCTGGGACCGTTCGGCACCTTGCCGCAGCACGGCATGGATTACTGGCCGAAAAACGCCAAGATCATCCAGATCGACGCGGACAACAAGATGCTCGGTTTGGTGAAAAAGATTTCGGTGGGCATCTGCGGCGACGCCAAGGCGGCCGCCAAGGCGATTATTGCCCGCCTGGATGGCAAGAAGCTCGATTGCGACGCCACGCGCGACGCACGCTATGCCACCGTGCAAGCGGAAAAGGCCGCGTGGGAAGAGGAATTGACGAACTGGACCCATGAAAAGGATGCGTACAGCCTGGACATGATCGAGGAACAGAAGAAGGAGCCGGGCAATTATCTGCACCCGCGCCAGGTCTTGCGCGAGCTGGAAAAAGCCATGCCGGAAGACGTGATGGTGTCGACCGACATCGGCAACATCAACTCGGTGGCCAATAGTTACCTGCGCTTCGAAAAGCCGCGCAGCTTCTTTGCGGCGATGAGCTTTGGCAATTGCGGTTATGCCTTCCCGACCATCATCGGCGCCAAGGTTGCCGCGCCGCACCGTCCGGCCGTGTCGTATGCGGGCGACGGCGCCTGGGGCATGAGCTTGATGGAAACGATGACGTGCGTGCGCCACAACATTCCCGTGACGGCCGTGGTGTTCCACAACCGCCAGTGGGGCGCGGAAAAGAAAAACCAGGTGGATTTCTACAACCGCCGCTTCGTCGCCGGTGAGCTGGACAACCAGAGCTTTGCCGAGATTGCGCGCGCCATGGGCGCCGAAGGCATCACGGTCGACAAGCTGGAAGACGTGGGCCCGGCCCTGAAGAAGGCCATCGACATGCAGATGAATGAAGGCAAGACCACCATCATCGAAATCATGTGCACGCGCGAGCTGGGCGACCCGTTCCGCCGCGATGCGCTGAGCAAGCCGATCCGCCACCTGGACAAGTACAAAGACTACGTGTAATCAGTCTGCCCGATCCTTGTATGACCCCGGCAATCGCGCCGGGTTTTATGTGCCGGAATCATGTTTCATGTCTCATGCTTCATGCTTGCGTGGTTCCGGCATTTTTTTACCGAATTGGAGTCGCCATGAAAGCCCTGCACCGCATCATCGCGCAAGCCCGCGCCGTGCCGAAAAACATCGTCTTGTGCGAGGGCGGCGACGTGCGCGTGCTGCAGGCGGCCGCGCGTGCGGCCAGCGACGGCCTGGCGCACATCACCATCGTGGGCAAGCCGGCCGCCATCCTGGCCCTGGCGCGCGAACAGGCGCTGGACCTGGATGCCGTGCGCCTGGTCGACCCGGAAACGTCCGACGAGTCGGAACACTATGCCCAGCAATTGTTTGTGCTGCGTCAAGCCAAGGGCATGACGGTGGAGCAGGCGAGGATCGCCGTGCAAGACCCCTTGTGCTATGCCAACCTGATGGTGCGCCTGGGCGACGCGGACGGTTGCGTGGCGGGCGCCGTGCACACGACGGCCGACGTGGTGCGCAGCGCCATCCAGATCATCGGCGTCGACCCGGCCTTCAAGCTCGTGTCGAGCTTTTTCCTGATGATGCTGTGCGAGCCGTTTCACAGCCTGAAGGGCGGTTTCATCTTTTCCGACTGCGCCCTCGTCGTCGACCCGAAGGCGGAGGAATTGGCCGACATCGCCATGGCCGCCGCCGACAGCGCGCAAGCCCTGCTGATGGAAGAGCCGCGCGTGGCCATGCTGTCGTTTTCCACCAGCGGCAGCGCCCACCACGCGGCCGTCGACAAGGTGCATGCGGCCACGGACCGGGTTAAGGCCCAGCGTCCGCTGCTGGCCATCGATGGCGACGTGCAGCTCGATGCGGCCATCGTGGCCGAGATTTCGCAAAGAAAAGTCAAGGATTCCGTCGTCAACGGCCGCGCGAACGTGCTGGTGTTTCCCAACCTGGACGCGGGCAATATCGGCTATAAATTGGCCGAACGCATGGGCGGCGCCGTCGCCATCGGCCCCTTGCTGCAAGGCTTGAACAAACCGGCCAACGATCTGTCGCGCGGTTGCTGCGCCGACGACGTGTATAACGTGATTGCCGTCACGTCCGTGCAGGCCCAGGGTGGGCGCTGAGTTGTTCAGCTTGCCCGTGCTGGCGCTGCTGGGCGTGGTGGCGGCGGGCACGTATTTCCAGACCGTCACGGGTTTCGGACTGGGCATGATCGTCATGGGCGTGGCCAGCGGCCTGGGCCTGGCGTCCGTGCCCGCGCTGGCGGCCCTCGTCAGTTTGTTGTCCCTGGCCAATTGCCTCGTGGCCTTGCCGGGCGCCTTGCACCACCTGGACTGGCGCGCCATCCGCGCCGCCAGCATCGGCTTGCTGCCGGCCATGGCGGCCGGTGTCTTGCTATTGGGATACCTGGACCAGGCGTATGCGCCCATCCTGAGACTCTTGCTGGGCGCGGCCATCGTGTATGGCGGCGTCAGCATCCTGCTGCAGGCGCCGCCGGGACCGGGCGCGGCCGACAAGCGCAGCTTCTTCATCAGCGGCGTGTGCGGCGGCCTGTTTTCGGGCCTGTTTTCGCTGGCGGGACCGCCGCTCGTGTACCAGTTTTATCGCCAGGAAATGAGTCTGACCACCATCCGCTACAGTCTGATCTTCCTGTTCGCCATCAGCGCGGGCGGGCGCTCGCTGATGGCGGGCAGCCAGGGCCAGCTCGATGCGAAAGTATTGCTGCTGTGCACGCTGGCCTTGCCCGTCGGCGTGCTGGCCACGATGGCCGGCAAGCGCTATCCGCCGCCGATCGCCCAGCGCGGCATGCGCCGCATCGCGTTTGCCGTGCTGACCGCCATCGGCATTTCGCTGATGGCGGCGGCCGTGCCGCAATTGCTCAGGCCTTGAACGTCAGTAAAGGTTTCAGGCGGGCCACCGATTGCAGCAAGCCCGCTTCCTCCTGCGCGGCGATGACGGGACCGATCTTTTTATACGCCATCGGCGCTTCTTCGACGCGGCGCTCTTCGCGCAAAGTCACGCACTGGAACGCCATTTCGTCGCCGCCCACCGTGGGCCGCATGGCGCGCATGGCCTGGCGGCGGATGCTGCGCCCCGCGCCGTGCGAGCACGACCACAGCCAGTCGGGATTGCCCGTCCCCGTTGCCACATAGGAATAATCGCCCATGGAACCGGGGATCAGCGCCAGGTCGCCTTCGCGCGCGGGCGTGGCGCCCTTGCGGTGGATGTTCATGCCGTGCTCGCGCAGGATGACATTGTGCGGCACGTCCACCACAAGGCGGGATTGATCCTGCGCAAACACCTGCGCCAGGCTGTCGCGCACCAGCTCGGCCAATACCATGCGGTTGACCCAGGCATAGCGCGACGCCACGCCCATGGCGTCCATGTATTCGCCGGCCAGTTCGCCCGTCAAGCCGTACAGGCCGGACTTCGGATGGCGCACGCCTGCCGGCCACGCCTCTTTGGCGCGGTCCATCCAGCGGCTACCGACAAAAAAGCCCACGTCGCGGCTGCCGCTGTGGATCATGACGACCACTTCGCCGGGCACCAGTCCGTGCCGGTACGCGGCATGGCGGTCCATGACGGCATCGACCAGCTGGATTTCCACGAAGTGGTTGCCCGATCCCGTGGTGCCCAGGCTGGGGTCGCGTATCACTTCGCGCGTGCCCACCAGCGCTTCGGGCGCATGGCGCAAGCCGCCGCCCAGTTCGCGCAAGGCGATGCAATCGTCGAGCTCGCGCAGCAAGCGCTGCTTGTCGACGCGTGGCCACAAGCCATCATTGTGCAGGCTGTCGATGAACGCTTCCGGCCCCACGTCGAACAGGGCGGCAAACGCTTTCGAGCGCAGCGGCACGTTGCGGCCGTCTTCCAGCAGCACATGTTTGAGCTTGGCGAGCAGCTGCGGCTTGCGCGCCTCGAACTGCGCCAGGCTCAAGCCCGTCGTGATCAGGCGCATGCCGCAGGCGATGTCCGTGCCGGGGATGGCGGGAATCACCATGTCGGGACTGGTGGCAACGATGCTGCCCACGGGCGCGATGCTGCCCGGGTGGAAGTCGGGCGTGGCGCAGGCCTTGCAGACATGGCCATCCTGACCCGGCACGGCGACGGCGGCAAACTCCATCAGCTGGCGCACGGCTTTTTCCTCGAGGGGAAAGTTGTGGGGCAGCAGCACGGACGCCTGGGCGTGCGGATTGCTGAGTGTATAAATGCCGTCGGCATAGGCGACAGCGATGCCCTGGCGGCGCAGGGCTTTTTGTAATCTGGATAGGGGAAACACGATTCTGCTCCGGAAATAACGAATGCACGGCCTTTTTGCAAGGGCCATGTTTGTTTTCCACGCAGCAGCGACAGGAAGTGCCGCCAGCTTAGCAAACTTTGTGCGGATTGCAAAGCCGCCGGCCCCGGCAGTGCGCACAAGAGGGCGCACGATACGCAGCGCCACTTGCAAAATAATCAAACAGCCTTTATATTCGCGGTTCTTTCTCGAACCTCTTCTTTATTGGAGCCAAAAGTGCCTCGCTTCTTCGCCATCACCTGCTAACGCTGACGAAATGCTCTCTGCAGCATCGTTCGGCGCGTTGACGCCCCCGATTGCTGCGGCACTGTTTTTGCTCCCTCCGCACACGTATCCAGGACCACCGTCCTGATCGTCCACGCCCGAACACGTCGTCAGCACCCCTGACCCTGTATGGACACGCCCCGGTGAACGCGGCGTGGGACGCTATGTTTTTACAATCTTTGCCCTTATTCAAATACCCGCGCACGCCGCACCTGGAAGGCTCGCGCCTGCAGGATGGCGATGACGGTTCCGACCAGATGCCCCTGAAAAAGCTGGCCGGCCAGTATGTCGTCATCGAGGAAAAAATCGATGGCGCGAACTCCGCCGTGTCGTTCAGCGACGCGGGCGAGGTGCTGCTGCAGTCGCGCGGCCACTACCTGGCGGGCGGCGGCAGCGAACGCCAGTTCAACCTGCTCAAACCGTGGGCGCATGCGCATGAACACGCCTTGCTGCACTTGCTGGAAGATCAATTTGTGCTGTTTGGCGAATGGTCTTACAGCAAGCATTCCGTGTTTTACGACCGGCTGCCCCATTATTTCAACGAGTTCGACGTGTATTGCCGCCGCACGCAGATGTTTTTGTCGACGGCGCGCCGCCACGCCATGCTGGCCGGCTCGCCCGTGCTGTCCGTGCCCGTGCTGTATGCGGGATTGATGCCGACTTCGCCGAAACAGCTGTGGCAGCTGCTGCGCCATTCGCTGGCCAAGTCCCGCCTGTGGCGCGACGCTTTCGAAGGCGTGGTGGCGCGCGAACGCCTGCCGCTGGACCTGTGCTGGAAGCAGACGGACAAGTCCGACCACGCGGAAGGGCTGTACCTGAAAGTGGAAGACGACGAGCAGGTGCTGGCCCGCTACAAGCTGGTGCGGCATGACTTTACGCAAACCATCCTCGACAGCGGCTCGCACCACAGCACGCGTCCATTGATTCCGAATCTGCTGGCCGAGGGCGTGGACCTGTACGCGCCGCAGCCGCTCGTCACGTGGGAGAGCCTGGGCTTGCACACTTGCCAGTCGCTGGACGAACTGGCAATATTTTCAAGGAGTACTAGATGAACTGGAAACAGTTACAACAACTGGTGCCGTCGGCGGGCCAGTCGCCCGATTTCAACGCCTGCCTGGCCGCCTTCCCGCAGCTGGAACTGGCGAAGACGACGCCGCAAAACCCCGTGTACCACGCGGAAGGCGATGTGTGGACGCATACGATGATGGTGGTGGAATCCCTGCTGGCCATGCCCGATTACCAGCAAGCCACGCGGGCACAGCAGGAAATCGTGTTCCTGGCCGCCTTGCTGCACGACGTGGCCAAGTGCAGCACCACCGTGATCGACCCCGTCACGGGCGCCATCGGCCAGCCCGGCCACTCGCGCAAGGGCGCCCTCGATGCGCGCATCGCCCTGTGGGACGTGGACGTGCCGTTTGCCGTGCGCGAGGAAATCTGCCGCCTGATTAATGTACATCAAGTGCCGTTTTTCGCGCTGGAAACCTCGCGGCGCGGCGTGACGCCCGAGTTCACCGTGCGCGAACTGTCGTGGCAAGTCGATATCCATTTGCTGGCCATGCTGGCCGAGGCCGATATCCGCGGCAGGATCTGTCCCGATCCGCAGCGCATTTTAGATGCCATCGAGCTGTTCCGCGAACTGGCGCGCGAGGAAGGCTGCTATGGCCAGCGCCGGGTGTTTGTCGACGATCACACGCGCGTCAAATACTTTCGTGGCGCCGAGGCGCACCCCGATTACTCCCTGTTCCAGGAGCCGGGCTCGCGCGTGATCGTCATGTCGGGCTTGCCCGCGTCGGGCAAGAATACGTGGGTGGAGAAGCACCATCCGCGCCTGCCCGTCGTCTCCTTCGACGATGCGCGCATCGCCCTGGGATTGAAGCACGGCAAGAACGAAGGGCAGGTGGGCGACTATGCGGAAGAGCGGGCGCGCGAGCTGCTGCGCAAGGGCGAACCGTTCGTGTGGAACGCCACGCATCTGTCCAAACTGATGCGCGAAAAGACGCTCAACCTGCTGTACAAATACCATGCGCAGGTGGAACTCGTGTACCTGGAGCAGCCGCGCAAGGAATTACTGCGGCGCAACGGCCAGCGCGACACGTCGCTCAGCAACAAGAAGTTGCAGTCGATGCTGTGGAACTGGGAAATCCCGCTGCCGATGGAAGCGCATGCCGTGCGTTACGAAGTTACTTGAGTGATTGGCGTTTGCATCCACCGAGCAACTGCGCGATCTCGCTGAACAGCTCATTGTTCAGCGAGGCGGGCAGGGTGGTGGCCAGGCTGCGGCTGTAGTAGGCGCCCAATTCCAGCCCCAGTCCCAATCCGCAGATTTCCACGGCGCCCTGCGCTTCGCGGCGCGCCACCACTTGCTTTAAATGTTGCGCCAGATAAAACTCGTCGTTGGCCAGGTTGGTGGCTGTATCCATCGGGCAACCGTCGGATACGACGAGCAAGATGCGCCGCCGTTCCGGGCGCGCCAGCATGCGCGTGCACGCCCAATCCACGGCTTCGCCATCGACGCCTTCGCGGTACAGGTCCGCTTTCAGCAGGGCCGCGATGTCGGGCCGCGCGCGGCGCCAGCTCGTGTCGCCATCCTTGAAAACCATGTGCACCAGTTCGTTCAAGCGGCCCGGCTGGGCGGGCGAGCGGGCGCGCATCCAGTCGCGCTTGACACGTCCCCCGTTCCACGCGCCCGTCGTAAAACCCAGCAACTCCGTGGCGATGCCCGCCTGGTCCAGCGCGCGCAGCAGAATGTCGAGCAGCACGGCCACGGATTCCGCATGCGTCTTCATGGAGCCGGAGCAATCGACGAGGAAGGTGACGAGGCAATCGGCTTGCGGCAGGAATTGTTCCTTGCGGAACAGCCGGCGTTCGGACGGGGAACTGATCAGCTGAGCCAGGCGGCGCCCGTCGATATAACCCTCTTCCTCGCCGAACGACCAGCCGTCGCGTTGCGGCACGGCCAGCAGTTGCGTGAAACGCCGCGCCAGGCGGGCCGTGTTGATGCCCAGGCTGGCGATGCGCGCATCCATGCGTTCGCGGTACTCGAGCAGCAGGGCGCGGCGCACCAGTTCGCCCGCTTTTTCTTCGCGGTCATATGCCGTGGAGTACGCCTTGTAGGCGCCTTGGCCATCGCTGAAGGTGCGGCTGTCGCCCAGCGGCGCGGCATCGGGCACGTGGTCGTTGTCGCTGTCGAAATCGAGCAGCAGCTTGAAGGCCGCCTGCGCCCTGGCGTCGCCCGCCTCGTCCTGGTCGCCTTCGCGCTTCGCCTGTGCCTCTTGCAGCATGGCGTCGACGGCGTGGGCGATGGCCTGAGCGTGGCGCGCAAAGGCCGCCTGGTCCGTTCGGTGGCGGCGCAAGCCCGCCAGGTCGCCGCTCAGTTGCGAAGACACGGACCAGCGCGTGGCCTCGATGAAATCTTCCGTCTTTTCCAGCACGGGCCTGGCCGTCAGGCGCGACCAGCACATCTGGAACACCGTGTACAACAGCAAGCCCGACGCGCCTTCGGCCAGGCCGGAATCGTAGAACGCATGCGACCAGGCCGTGAAACGGTGGCGCAGGTTGTGCGCCACGCCCGCATGTTGATCTGGCGCAAGCGTTTCCACCCTGAGCTGTTCCAGCAATTCGAAGACGAGGCGCGCCACGGGTTCCACCGGACACAAGGACTTGTGCAAGGCGGCATCCGTGTGCAGCAGGCGCAGGGCCACGCTGTCGGCCGCGCCGCGCAGCGAGGGCAAATCCTGCAGCGCGGCATTGGGCTGCAGATGGGCGGAGTGGATGGGCAGCGGGCGGTGGCCGTCGTGCAGGCGCCGGCCCCGGTAGCGGATGGAGGCAACGCCGCTCAGCGCGCGGATGGCGCCCGCGCACAACTCGTCCGTTTCCTGCTGCTCGCGCGTGTAGGCGGCAGGCGCGGTCGCTTCCGTACTCATGCCTGGCTCGCCAGCAATTCCTCATTGAAACAGCGCTGGTAATACTCGGCCACCATGGGGCGCTCGGCCTCGTCGCATTTGTTGAGGAAGGACAGGCGGAAGGCCAGCGCCGGGTCGCGGAAGATCTGGCAATTTTCCGCCCAGGTAATCACCGTGCGCGGCGACATCAGGCACGCCAGGTCGCCCGCCGCATAACCGTGGCGCGTCAGGCTGGCCACGGCCACCATGGCGGCTGCCAGCCGGCGGCCCGCCTCGTCGTTCATGGAAGGGACCCTGGCCAGCACAATTGCCGCTTCTTCCGCCTGCGGCAAATAGTTCAGGGTGGCAACGATGTTCCAGCGGTCGATCTGCGCGTGATTCAGCACTTGCGTGCCGTGGTACATGCCGTTCAAGTTGCCGAGGCCCACCGTATTCGACGTGGCGAACAGGCGGAAGTGGGGATGCGGCGTGATGACCCGGTTCTGATCGAGCAGGGTGAACTTGCCGTCGCGCTCGAGGATGCGCTGGATGACGAACATCACGTCGGGACGGCCCGCGTCGTACTCGTCGAAGATCAGGGCCACGGGGCGCTGCAGCGACCAGGGCACGATGCCTTCCTGGAATTCCGTCACTTGCTGCTGTTCGCGCAGCACGATGGCGTCCTTGCCGACCAGGTCCAGGCGGCTGATGTGGCCGTCGAGGTTGACGCGCACGCAAGGCCAGTTCAGGCGCGCCGCCACTTGTTCGATATGCGTGGACTTGCCTGTGCCGTGCAAGCCTTGCACCATCACGCGGCGGTTGTGGGTGAAGCCGGCCAGGATCGCCAGGGTGACATCCTTGTTGAAGCGGTAGGCGGGGTCGATGTCGGGCACGTGCGGGTCGCGTTCCGTGAAGACGGGCACGAGCAGGTCGCTGTCGATATGGAACAGGCTGCGCACGGACTGCAAGGTTTGCGCCGCTGCGGCGGGGGGATGTTGGCGTGAATCTGGCACCTTGTTCTCCTGTGAAACCGCAGCGGGGGCGCTACGGGGTTAAGAATTACCTGCCTGCAATGCGTCGTCGTCCCCGCCCGTCGTCGGCATGGTTTCCGATTCGATGGCGGCCAGGGCTTGCGCCGCGCGTTGCAATGCTGGCAAGAAATGTAAAGCCTTGTCGTGCGTCAAACGGATGATGGGCGCCTGGATGGCCACGGCCAAGTTCGAGCGGCCGTTCGGGTTCGGCACCAGCACGGCCACGCACAGCAGGCCGGGCAGGAATTCCTCGTCGTCCAGCGCATAGCCGTTGCGGCGCACCAGTTCCAGTTCGCGTTCCAGCTTGACGGGGTCCGTTTCCGTCTTGTCCGTAAAGCGCGTCAATTCCATGTGGCCCAGCAGGCGGCGCCGTTGCACGGGCGTCATTTGCGCCAGGAACAGCTTGCCGCTGGACGAGCAGTGGGCCGGCACCCGCGAACCGGGATGCAGGTAGAAGCGCAGCGGGGCCGCCGTTTCCACCCGGTCCAGGTACACGACTTCGCTGCCGCTGAAGGCCGTCAGGTTGCAGCTTTCGCCCACCTCCTCGACCAGCTGGCGCAAGACCATGCGGCGGGCGCCATGGAAAGTGTTGTTAATCAGTAGGTTCGATGCGAGGCGGCGCAGGCGCACGCCCGTGCTGTAGTGGCGGCCATCGCTTTCGCGCTGCAGCACGCCCACGCTTTCCAGCTGTTGCAGCATGCGGTGCAGGGTGGGCTTCGGCAAGCCCGTTTCTTCCACCAGCGCTTGCAGCGACAGCAACTGGTCTTTTTCGGCAATCACTTCCAGCAAGGCAAACAAACGCATCGTGGGCGTGTCGCCTTCCAGTTTTTCCGGCTCAAGTTTTGGGGATGAAATCATGTCCATGGTGGCCTCGGTTGGGTAGCTCTGAGTGTGACGTCAGCTTATTTCATTTTCGAACTCAAATTGTACCGTTTCCTTGAAAATCTGTTTGACTTTTGATTGCCGAACGCTTAAATTGAATTGTATATCAAATTTCGGAACAAAATATACCGATTTTTGATAAATTAATTGATAATTCGCTGCACTTCATCACCACAGACCAGGAGACACCCATGAATGACATGACCGAGCAAAAAGCCGCCGCCGCAGCGGCCATCCCCACCGGCCCGCAAAAGATGACGCCTTCCGAAGCGTTCGTGGAAACCCTGGCCGCCAATGGCGTGACCGACATGTTCGGCATCATGGGCTCGGCCTTCATGGACCCGATGGATATCTTCGCGCCCGCCGGCATCCGCCTGATCCCCGTCGTGCACGAGCAGGGCGCCGGCCACATGGCCGACGGCTATGCGCGCGTTTCGGGCCGCCATGGCGTGGTCATCGGCCAGAACGGCCCCGGCATCAGCAATTGCGTGACCGCCATCGCCGCCGCCTACTGGGCGCACACGCCCGTCGTGATCATCACGCCGGAGACGGGCACCATGAGCATGGGCCTGGGCGGCTTCCAGGAAGCGAACCAGTTGCCGATGTTCGAGGAATTTACGAAATATCAAGGCCACGTCACCAATCCCGCCCGCATGGCGGAATTCACGGGCCGCTGCTTTGACCGCGCCATGTCGGAAATGGGCCCGACGCAATTGAATATCCCACGCGACTATTTCTATGGCGAAATCAAGGCGGAAATCCCGAAACCGAACCGCCTGGACCGTGGCGCCGGCGGCGAGCAAAGCCTGAACGATGCGGCCGCATTGCTGGCGAAGGCCAAGTTCCCCGTGATCATCTCGGGCGGCGGCGTCGTCATGGGCGAAGCCATCGAAGAGTGCAAGGCCCTGGCCGAGCGCCTGGGCGCGCCCGTCGTCAACAGTTACCTGCACAACGATTCCTTCCCCGCCAGCCATCCGCTGTGGTGCGGCCCGCTCGGCTACCAGGGTTCCAAGGCGGCCATGAAACTGATCGCCCAGGCCGACGTTGTCGTGGCCCTCGGTTCGCGCCTGGGACCGTTCGGCACCTTGCCGCAGCACGGCATGGATTACTGGCCGAAAAACGCCAAGATCATCCAGATCGACGCGGACAACAAGATGCTGGGGCTGGTCAAGAAAATCTCGGTGGGCATCTGCGGCGACGCCAAGGCGGCCGCCAAGGCGATTATTGCCCGCCTGGATGGCAAGACGCTCGATTGCGACGCCACGCGCGACGCACGCTATGCCACCGTGCAAGCGGAAAAGGCCGCGTGGGAAGAGGAATTGACGAACTGGACCCATGAAAAGGATGCGTACAGCCTGGACATGATCGAGGAACAGAAGAAGGAGCCGGGCAATTATCTGCACCCGCGCCAGGTCTTGCGCGAGCTGGAAAAAGCCATGCCGGAAGACGTGATGGTGTCGACCGACATCGGCAACATCAACTCGGTGGCCAATAGTTACTTGCGCTTCGAAAAGCCGCGCAGCTTCTTTGCGGCGATGAGCTTTGGCAATTGCGGCTATGCCTTCCCGACCATCATCGGCGCGAAAGTGGCTGCACCGCACCGCCCGGCCGTGTCGTATGCGGGCGACGGCGCCTGGGGCATGAGCTTGATGGAAACGATGACGTGCGTGCGCCACAACATTCCCGTGACGGCCGTGGTGTTCCACAACCGCCAATGGGGCGCGGAAAAGAAAAACCAGGTGGATTTCTACAACCGCCGCTTCGTCGCCGGGGAACTCGACAACCAGAGCTTTGCGGAAATTGCGCGGGCCATGGGCGCCGAAGGCATCACGGTCGACAAGCTGGAAGACGTGGGCCCGGCCCTGAAAAAGGCCATCGACATGCAGATGAATGAGGGCAAGACGACCATCATCGAAATCATGTGCACACGCGAGCTGGGCGACCCGTTCCGCCGCGATGCGCTGAGCAAGCCGATCCGCCACCTGGACAAGTACAAGGACTATGTTTAATTAAGTGAGCCAGCCTGTGGGAATGGGCTGTGACCAAATTCTCACAGATTGTCACGAAAACATCATAATTTCATTAAAGAATACAAGGCGTCCCGTTTTTTGAATTATTTGATTTGACAAGGCCATGCTTAAGGCTTAAATTCAATAAAAGACAAAAAACGGAACGTAGCGTATCAAAAACGATTTACGGAGACAACCATGAACCACCCTGTACCGCACACTGACGCCGTCACCACGGACTTCCTGCAAGCGTTCGGCGATGCCTGGAACCGCCACGATATCGAGGCCCTGATGGCCGCCATGGCCGACGATTGCGAATTCCACGCCGTCGCCGGTCCGGAACTTCTGGGCAAGAGCTTCATCGGCCGCGACGCCGTGCGCGCCGGCTTCGAGCTGGCCTGGCAAACCTTCCCTGATGCCGCCTGGCTCAACCCCGTGCATTTCGTCAGCGGCGAACGCGGCGTGACGGAGTCGACCTTTGCCGGCACCAAGGCGGACGGCACGCGCATCGAAGCGCGCATGGTCGATATCTTCACCTTCCGCGACGGCAAGATCGCAGTCAAGAATGCTTTCCGCAAGGATCGCCCACCCGTCGTCACAGTCTGAGCCAGCACGTTCACCAGGAATGACCATGAACAAACCTGTCGACACCCCGCCTGGCGTAATGGGCAACAGCACCGCCGCCCGCACGCCCTACGATCCCGCCTTCGATCCGCTGGTGGCCCAGCGCCCCGGCCACGGCAATGCCTACGCGCCCACTTACTGGATCGGCACGGCCGGCGAGCCGCCCGCCGACGACGGCCCCATCACGCATGACATCGACGTCGACGTGGCCATCATCGGCTCGGGTTTTACGGGCCTGTCCTGCGCCATCTTTTTGGCCCAGGAACATGGCATCAAGGCCACCGTGCTGGAAGCGAACCGGGTCAGCTGGGGCTGCAGCACGCGCAATGGCGGCCAGGCCCAGTGCACGACGGGCCGCCTGAAGCGCTCGCAGTGGATAGACCGTTATGGGCTGGACACGGCCCTGAAACTGCACGCGGAAGTGTGCGACGCGATGGAAACGTTCAAGAAGATCACGGCCGACATCGATTGCGACCCGCAGCCGGGCGGCCACCTGTACATCGCCCACAAGGCGAAAGCCATGCCCGCGCTGGAAAAAGAAGCCAAGGTGATGCGCGAGATCTTCAAGTACGACGCCCGCATCCTCGACGCCGACACCGTCAAGCGCGAGTACGTCGACGACAAGGAAGCGGCCGGCGCGCTGCACGAGCCGGAAGGCATCGGCATCCATGCGGGCAAGCTGGCCTTCGGCTACCTGCGCAAGGCGCGCGCGCTGGGCGCCAAGGTGCATCCGTCCAGCCCCGTAATGGGCTGGGAAACGCGCAATGGCGTGCATTATCTGCAAACGCCGGGCGGCGTGGTGCGTGCCCGTTCCGTGGCCGTGGCCACGGGCGGCTACACCTCGCCCCACCTGCATCCGCAAGTGAAGAACCGTCTGCTGCCGATTCTGTCGAACTCGCTCGTCACGCGCCCGTTGACCCCGGCGGAAATCGAGGCGTGCAACTTCCGCACCCATCAGGTGATCACGGATACGCGCATCTTGCGCCACTACTACCGCTTGATGCCGGACAACCGCGTGCAGATCGGCAGCCGCAGCGCCATCACGGGCGCCGACGCGCCGGACGACAAATACAAACAGTTTTTGATCAACGATCTGCACCGCAAGTTCCCCGCGCTGACGGGTATCGGCATCGATTACTCGTGGTGGGGCTGGGTCGACGTCAGCCACGACATGATGCCGCGCATCGTGCAGCCGGACCCGAAGCAATCGATCTTCTATTCGCTCGGTTACGGCGGCAACGGCGTCATGTACTCGGCGCAGGCTGGCCGGCGCATGGCCGAGCGCATCGCCGGCAAGGCCAGCGACACGGGCTTGCCGATCTTCAATTCGAAATTGCCGTATCCGAACATGATGGAACTGGTCGAATCGCAAGCGTTCGCCCCGTTCCGCCGCCTGGGCCAGCGCTTCCTGTACCGCTGGTATCACTTGAAGGATGAAGTGTTTTAAATAGTAATGGCAGTAGCCGTACTAAGCCGCCGTATGAGTTGACATAGAGCAACCAACGGCGCCTCCCGCAAGGGATGAGATTGCCCGCACGTTCACACATAACAATAACTTGGAGTGAGACATGAACACATACACGAGCAAAAACACGGTATTTTCAGCGATGCGCCGCGCCGTCCTCGGCACACTGGTGCTGGGTGTCGTGGCCGCCTCCAGCGGCACGGCCTTCGCGCAAGGCAAGGAAGTGACGATTGCCTACCAGGAAATCAACGGTCCCTTCCTGGTGGCCATCGCCAGCGGCGAAGTGGAAAAAACCACCGGCTATAAAATCAACTGGCGTAAATTCGATTCGGGCGCCAAGGTGGCCACCGGCATGGCGTCCGGCGACGTGCAGATCGGCGTCATCGGTTCCAGCCCATTGACGGCGGCCGTCAGCCGCGGCGTCGACTTGCAGCTGTTCTGGATCATCGACGACATCAACGAAGCCGAAGCGATGGTGGCGCGCAACGGCGCCGGCATCAGCAAGCCCACGGATTTGCGCGGCAAGAAGATTGCCGTGCCATTTGTTTCCACCACGCACTTCCACACCATGTTCGCGCTGGAAACGTGGGGCATCAAGCCCACGGAAGTGAAATTGCTGAACATGCAGCCGAACCAGATCGCCGCCGCCTGGGAGCGGGGCGACATCGACGCGGCCTTCGTGTGGGACCCGGCCTTGAGCAAACTCAAGCAAAACGGCAAGGTGCTCGTCACCTCCGGCGAACTGAGCAAGAAGGGCAAGGCCACGTTTGACGGCATGGCCGTCGAGCGCGCCTGGGGCGAAGCGAACGCGGACTTCATGGCCAAGTTCGTCAAGGTGATGGCCGCTGCCGACGCCGACTACCGCGCCAATCCGAAGGCGTGGACCATCGATTCCCCGCAAGTAAAGGCCAACGTCAAGCATTCGGGCGCGGCCGCCAAGGACGTGGCCGCTTCCGTGGCCCTGTACGCCTACCCATCGCTGCAGGAACAGGCGTCGCCCACCTGGCTCGGTGGCGGCGCGAAGGGCGGCGTGGCGCAAGCCTTGCTGGCCACGGCGCAATTTTTGAAGGGCGAAGGCAAGATCGACACCCTGGCAAGCGATTACGCCAAATATGTGACACCCAAGTATGCACAGGCCGCCGGCCTGCTGAAGTAAACGTTGTGCGATGGCGCGCTTGCGGGCGCGCTGACTGAACAGAATGCGTTGAACTGAAGTGACTACACCTATGCGGGGCACACGATGGAAAATCTCTACGTCAAGGATGTCAGCGTGATTTATCCGGGCAAGACGGCCGGTGAACGCGTACATGCCTTAAATAATATCAATCTCACCATCAATAGCGGCGACTTCGTCGTCGCGCTAGGCGCCTCGGGCTGCGGCAAGACCACTTTGCTGAGCCTGATGGCGGGCTTTATCGCTCCGTCCAAGGGAGAGATCATGTTGGGCAGCAACAAGGTGGAAGGGCCGGGCGCCGACCGTGGCGTCGTATTCCAGAAACATGCCTTGCTGCCGTGGCTGAACGTGATGGAAAACGTGGAATTCGGCTTGAAGCTGCAAGGCGTGCCGAAAGCCGTGCGGCGCGAACAGGCGGCAAAAAACCTGGCGCTCGTCGGCTTGAAGGACTTTCACGACAATATGATTTATCAATTGTCGGGCGGCATGCAGCAAAGGGTGGGCATCGCCCGCGCCCTGACCAGCAATCCCGCCATGCTGCTGATGGATGAACCGATGGCGGCGCTCGATGCGCTCACGCGCGAAACCATCCAGGAGTTGCTGCTCGATATCTGGGCCAAATCCAGCACCATGTTCTTCTTCATTACCCACAGCGTCGACGAGGCGCTGTTCCTGGCGAACCGGCTGATCGTCATGTCGCCCCGTCCGGGCCGCATCACGCACACGTATGAACTCGATTTCAACAAGCGCTTCCTCGAGTGCCGCGATGCGCGTGCCGTGAAATCGAGCCCTGACTTCATCAAGATGCGCGAAACGGTGCTCAACATCATTTATGGCGACGAGCGCGCCGTCAATAAAGAGCTGGAGGTGTCCCATGCATAGCCCATCCGTCGTGGGATTTCCTCCCACCACCGCCAAGCGCGCCGGTTTTTTTGGCCGCCTGTTCGCCCCCCGCTGCGCCATGCCCGGCGAAGCGTTCGGCGCGCCGGGGCAGGGCAATTCCAGCCGCATCGCCACCGTCACCGTCATCGCCGTGCTCTTGCTGTGGTTTGGCGTGACGGCCAGCGGCATGGTGAAACCCTTGTTTTTACCTTCGCCGCAAGCCGTGTATGAAAAATTCATCATGGCGGCCACCACCGGTTTCGGCGGCGCCACCCTGTGGGAACACACGGTCGCCAGCCTGGTGCGCGTGTTCGGCGCCTTTGGCCTGGCTTGCCTGTTTGCCATTCCCGTCGGCGTGATGATGGGCGTCAACCGCGTGGCGCGCGGCATTTTCGATCCCTTGATCGAGTTCTACCGTCCATTGCCGCCGCTTGCTTACTTGCCACTGGTCATCATCTGGTTCGGCATCGGCGAATTCTCGAAGGTCTACCTGATCTTCCTGGCCATCTTCGCGCCGATGGCGATCGCGGCCCGCGCCGGCGTCAGCTCTGTTTCACTGGAGCAAATCCATGCGGCTTACTCGATGGGCGCTACCCGTTTCCAGGTGATCGTGCACGTGATTTTGCGCGCGGCGATACCGGAAATCCTCACCGGCATGCGCATCGGCATCGGCGTGGGCTGGACCACCCTGGTGGCGGGCGAAATGGTGGCGGCCACGCGCGGCCTCGGCTACATGGTGCTCAGCGCTTCCGAGTTCCTGGCCAGCGACGTGGTGATCATGGGCATTATCGTGATCGGCTTCTTCGCTTTCCTGTTTGATTTGATGATGCGTTACCTCGAACGTACCCTCGTGCCATGGAAGGGCAAGGTGTAAGACGTTCCCGGGAGTGGCGCGCACGCCACAAGTGTTGCCGCCGCTCCCTTTTTTTAATCCGCAATAAGCCGTACTTACCCTCCAGCGCGCTTGCCCCTCGGGCGCCGCGCCGGGCCGCTGCATTTCCAGATTGACTTATGGAATGCGGCCAACCAGACTGATTCACACGATGTATCGATGCTGCTTGACGGTGTTGCCTAAATAAAACAAAGCCGCGCGGCAAGAACAAGCCGCAGCAGGCAGGGCGCACCGAGCTTCAGAGATTTTCAGGAGACAAAACATGATTAGCGAATCGCATAACAGTACCGGCTTGCAGCACTCGCTCAAGCAACGCCACATGAGCATGATCGCCATCGGCGGCGTGATCGGCGCCGGCCTCTTTGTCGGCAGCGGCGTCATCGCCAAGGCTGCCGGCCCGGCCGCCATCCTTTCCTTCCTGCTCACGGGCGGCCTCGTCGTCCTGATCATGCGCATGCTGGGCGAGCTGGCCTCGTCCCTGCCCGTGGTCGGCTCCTTTTACGAATATGCGCGCCTGGCTTTCGACGACAAGCCGAAAGTGTCGAAATTCCTCGGCTTCATGAGCGGCTGGATGTACTGGTATTTCTGGGTCGTCGTCGTGGCCCTGGAAGCCATTGCCGGTGCGAAATTGGTCAACTTCTGGCTGCCCGACGTGCCGTCGTGGTCGATCAGCCTGGTGCTGCTCGTGTCGATGACCATCCTGAACCTGTTCTCCGTGAAGGCGTTTGGCGAATTCGAGTTCTGGTTCGCCTCGATCAAGGTGGTCGCCATCATCGTCTTCCTGTTCGTCGGCGCCTTGTTCATCACGGGAAGCTTGCCTAACAGCATCCCGACCCTGGGCTTTTTAACCAGCAACGGCGGCTTCATGCCGCATGGCTGGGGCCCCGTGCTCAGCGGCGCCGTCGCCGCCACGGCCTTTTATTCGGGCGCCGAAATCGTCACCATCGCCGCCGCCGAAACGTCGGACCCGGCCAAGGCCATCGCCCGCGCCACCAATTCCGTCATCACGCGCGTGCTGATGTTCTATGTGGGTTCCATGTTTGTCGTCGTTTGCATCGTGCCCTGGGATTCGCCGGCCATCGCCACGCCTTTCGTCAGCGCCCTGACCGTCATGAACATCCCGTACGCGGCCCACATCATGAACGCCATCATCCTGACGGCCGTGCTGTCGGCCTTGAATTCCAGCCTGTACGCTTCGTCGCGCATGATCTTTGCGCTGACGCGCCGCGGCGATGCGCCCACGGGCCTCGTGAAACTGAGCAAGAACGGCGTGCCGATCCGCGCCATCCTGTTCAGCACCTTGTTCGCCTACTTTGCCATTGCCGTCTCGTATGTGTCGGCCGACCTCGTGTTCCCCTTCATCGTCAACTCTTACGGCATCCTGATCCTGTTTGTGTACCTGCTCATTGCGATATCTCAATTGCGTTTGCGTCGCCGCCTGGAACGCGAATGCCCGGAACGCATCAAGGTGCGCATGTGGCTGTTTCCTTACCTGACGTATTTCACCATCATCGCCATGTTGGTGATCCTGGGCGCCATGAGCGTGTCGTCCGATACGGAGCAGCGCGTGTCGTTCTGGTTCGGCCTGCTGAGCGTGGTCATCCTGAGCGTCATGTACTACATCAAGAAGCTGGTCAACGACGACCGCAACGGCGGTGAGGCGGCCGACACCAAAGTGGAGCTCAAACATGTCTGACACGACCTTGTTGCCCGCAGGCCGGCGCCGCTTCCTGCGCACGACGGCCGCCCTGGGCGCCGCCGCAGTGGCGGGGCCTGGGTCAGCCTTGGCCGCTTCCGTCACCTTGCCGTTTGAAAACGGCGAGCGCGAGCTGGTGGCCTTCCCGCAAAAGCGCCCGCTGATCCTGCTGACCAGCCGTCCGCCGCAGCTGGAAACGCCGTTCGGCGTGTTCAATGAAGGCGCGATCACGCCCAACGATGCGTTTTTCGTGCGTTATCACTGGAGCGGCTTGCCCACCAGCATAGACGGCGACAGCTACCGGCTGCGCATCGCCGGCCTCGTCAAGACGCCCTTGGAACTGTCGCTGGCGGAACTGAAGCAGCTGGCCGAGCCCGTCGACGTGGTGGCCGTGACGCAATGTTCGGGCAACAGCCGCGGCTTTTTTGCCCCCCGTGCGAATGGCGGGCAGCTGGGCAATGGCGCCATGGGCAATGCCCGCTGGACGGGTATCCCCCTGAAAACCGTGCTGGAAAAGGCCGGCATCGCGGCCAATGCCGTGCAAGTGGCCTTCAATGGCCTGGAAACGCCGCCCGTGGGCGACGGTCCCGACTTTCAGAAAGCCTTGTCCGTCGAGCACATCATGGCCGGCGACGTCATGCTGGCCTGGGCCATGAATGGCGAGGACATTCCTTTCCTGAACGGTTACCCGCTGCGCCTGATCGTGCCTGGCTATTACGGCACCTACTGGGTCAAGCACCTGAGCGAAATCACCGTGCTCGACAAGCCCTTCGACGGCTTCTGGATGAGCACGGGCTACCGCATTCCCGACAATGGTTCCGGCTTCATCGAACCGGGCGCGCCCGTGGGCAAGACGACGCCGATCAGCCGCCTCAACGTGCGCTCCTTCATTACCAGCGTGCAAGATGGCGCGCAAGTGAAGGCGGGACGCGACCTGGCCCTGCGCGGCATCGCGTTTGATGGCGGCCACGGCATCAGCGAGGTGACCGTCTCGGTGGATGGCGGCCAGAGCTGGCAGGAGGCCAGGCTGGGCAAGGACCTGGGGCGCTTTTCGTTCCGCGAGTGGACGATGCTCATGAAGGCGCCGCGCAAGGGCAAGCATGTGCTGATGGTGCGCGCCGTCAACCGCATCGGCCAGAGCCAGCCCATGAAAGCCCTGTGGAATCCCATGGGTTATATGCGCAACGTGGTGGAAACCACGCGCATCCAGGCAGTCTGAGGAGAACCATATGAAGATATTACTTGCCGCGCTGGCACTGTCGGCGGCGGGCGGCGCGTGCGCGCTGGACATCCACTTGCCGCCGGAAACGGCGACCTACAAACCCAGCGAATTGCCCGGCTACCAGCTGGTGCTGCGCAACTGCATGACGTGCCATGCGGCCCAGTACGCATCGACCCAGCCGCCCGCCTCGCCGCGCGCCTACTGGGAAGCGACCGTCAAGAAGATGAAAAAGCCGTTCGGCGCCCAGTTTGACGACGCGGACGTGCCGGCCATGGTCGATTACCTGGTGAAAACCTATGGCGCAGAGCGGGGCGCCGCCGTGCCTGCCGCCGCCGTCGCCAAGCCCGTGGCAGCCGCCGTCCCGGCTACCGGCGGCAAGGATGTCAAAAGCTTGCTGGCGGCGAACGGCTGCATGGCGTGTCACGCCCTCGACCAGAAAGTGGTCGGCCCCGGCTTTGCGGAAGTGGCGGCCAGGTACAAGGGCAAGGATGGCATCGCCGCCGTGGCGGCCAACATCCGCAGTGGCGGCGCCGGCAAATGGGGCCCCGTGCCCATGCCGCCATTCAGCCAGCTCAGCGAAGCCGATGCGGCGACCCTGGCGAAATACGTGCTGAACAGATAAGTTCGTCTCAGACGCGCGGCGACCCTTAATACCACTTGCCGCCACCCGTCCTGCGCGGTATTGCCCGCTGCCATCATGCAGCGGGCTTTTTTTTACGTCCCCTATTCGCCGCTACCTCGCTTGCCAACGCGGCGGTTGCATGCACTGGTATTGTAAAAAACACCGTTATATAAAACCACTTGACTACCAATTTAGGGCGTCGCATTCTCTGTGCAGAAAGCCGACGCTTCGCTGTGCTTTCTTTACGTACAACATAAAAGCTACTTCGATAGTTTTCGTATAACGTTCAGGAGACATTGTGAAGACACGGCAAATTAGCCGGCTGGCCTCGCCTTTGATGGCTGGCCTGCTGGGCAGCGCGCTGCTCGCTTGCGGCGGCAATTCCACCACCGAACCCCCATCGACCCTGCTGGCCGCCACGGCCGCCAGCGACAATTGCGCGGCCTGGAGCGCCGCTGCCGTCTACACGGCGGGCCAGTGCGCTGTCTACGACGGCAAGGTGTACCGGGCCAAATGGTGGGTGCAGGGCACGGCGCCGAACAACGACCAGTGGGGACCGTGGAGCCTCGATAGCACCACGCCGACGCCGACTCCCACCCCGACGCCGACGCCCACCCCGACACCCACCCCGACGCCCACTCCAACACCCACGCCTACGCCCGGCATTCCCACCAAGGCCCAGGCCGAGGCCAACGAGGCGGCGCTGACGAATAACGATTTCTTTCGCAAGGTCAAGGCCTCGATCCGCACCCTGGGCAATGCGGCCGTCGAAGCAGTGCAGCCGGGCCTGACCAGCAATCCCCTCAACGTCAAGCGCGTCGAGCGCCTGCTGCCGGCGGCGAAGTGGGATTACTATTTTGCCGCGCGCGACGCCAGCTATACGTATCAGCGCTTCCTGCAAGCGGTGGCCAAGTTCCCCGCCGTGTGCGACGACTACAGCGACGGGCGCAATGCGGACGCCATCTGCCGCCACAGCCTGGCGACCATGTTCGCCCACTTCGGGCAGGAAACGGGCGACCACAACGCCAGCAGCCCGCTGCCGCAATGGCGCCAGGGCTTGAAGTATTTGCGCGAACTGGGCTGCGACGAGACGGGCGCCGGCTGCGGCTACAACATCGAGTGCGCCGACCCTGTCTTCAACAAGGTGTGGACCTGCGGCAAGAACGCCGACGGCAGCTTCAAGAAGTATTTCGGCCGTGGCGCCAAGCAGCTGTCGTACAACTACAACTATGGGCCGTTTTCGCAAGCCATGCATGACGGCGATCAATCCGTGCTGCTGAAAAATCCGGACCTGGTGGCCTCGACGTGGCTGAACCTGGCGTCGGCCACCTTCTTCTTCGTTTATCCGCAACCGCCGAAACCGTCGATGCTGCACGTGCTCGATGGCACGTGGGTGCCGAACGCGGCCGATACGACGGCTGGCGCGGGCAATAACTTTGCCACCACCATCATGATCATCAACGCCGAATGCGGGCAGGGCACGGAAAAGCAGGCCGCGCAAAACCGCATCGATTACTACAAGCAATTTGCCGCCGACATGGGCTGGGATTATTCCGGCGAACAATTGTCTTGCGCCAACATGCAGCGCTTCACCCCGGCCAGTTCCGCCTCCTACAACATCTATTGGGAGAAAAACTGGAGCGCGGGTGGCGAGAACCAATGCCAGCTGGTCAGTTACCAAACCCCGTACAGCGCCTTGCTGGCCGGAAACTACGTGAAATGCGTGGAAGCCAACTGGAATGTGAAGTTGCAGTAGCAGTCAATGCAGGAATAGCCGGCCAGGGATAACAGTTGACAAGAGCCCCTTCAGGGGCCTGCAACAGCTCACAACGTACAACCTGTACAACCATAACGGAGACCAATACAACATGAAATCGAATGCATTATTGATGGCCCTGCTCAGCGGCGTGCTCGTCGCTTGCGGCGGCGGCCAGGAAGGCACGACCGCCACGCCCAACACCTTGCTGGCCGCCGCGGAAGCGTGCGCCGTCTGGGATGCCGCCACCGTCTACACGGGCGGCCAGTGCGTGCTGTACCAGGGCGTCACCTACAAGGCCAAGTGGTGGACGCAGGGCAATGTCCCCAGCGCCACCGACCAGTGGGGCCCATGGGCCGTGACGGATACCCCAACACCGACCCCGACACCGACGCCAACGCCAACGCCAACGCCGACCCCAACGCCAACGCCGACCCCAACGCCGACCCCAACGCCAACGCCAACGCCAACGCCAACGCCGACGCCGACGCCGACGCCAACGCCAACGCCGACCCCAACGCCCACGGCTTGCCGTCCGGACGGCTTGATTTCGGCCGTGCCGAATGTGCCGTATTGCAAGGTGTACGACGCGAATGGCCGCGAAGTGCTGGGCAATGGCTTGAACCGGCGCATCGTCGGCTATTTCGCCAGCTGGCGCACGGGCGCCGATGGCAGCCCGACTTACCTGGTGAACAATTTGCCGTGGGACAAGATCACCCACTTGAACTATGCGTTTGCCTCCGTCGATCCGGCCACGTCAAAAATCGCCATCGGCAGCGGCGCGGCCAATCCCGATACGGGCCTCACGTGGCCAAACGTGCCTGCCGCCGCCATGGACCCGTCGCTGCCGTACAAGGGCCACTTCAACTTGCTGTCGCAATACAAGAAGAAGTATCCGGGCGTGAAACTGATGATTTCCGTGGGCGGCTGGGCCGGCAGCGGCGGCTTTTACACGGCCACGACGAACGCGGACGGCAGCATCAACACGGCCGGCATCAACACCCTGGCCGACTCCATGGTGGCCTTCGTGCGCCAGTACAACTTCTTCGATGGCGTCGATGTCGATTACGAACATCCGACCACCAACAATGAAGCGGGCAATCCGAACGACTTCGCCGTCTCGAAGCCGCGCCTGGCGGGCCTGATGACGAGCTACAACGTGCTGCTGAAGGTGCTGCGCCAGAAGCTCGACGAAGCGGCCGTGCAGGACAATAAATATTACCTGCTGACCATCGCCGGCTCCGCCTCGGGCTGGGTCTTGCGGGGGGAGGAAAACATGTCGGGATTGAAATATCTCGATTACGCCAGCCTGATGTCGTATGACTTGCACGGCGCGTGGAACCAGTATGTGGGACCGAACGCGGCGCTGTTTGACGACGGCAACGACGGTGAGTTGCGCGCCGGTAACGCCTACCAGTTCCAGAATATCGGCTATCTGAACACGGACTGGGCCTACCGCTATTACCGTGGCGCCATGCAGGCGGGGCGCATCAATATCGGCGTGCCGTTCTACACGCGGGGCTGGAAGGATGTGACGGGTGGCACGAATGGCTTGTGGGGCACGACGCCGTTGATCAGTTCCACGGTCACGTGCGCCGGCACCAAGACGTGCGGCACGGGGGCCACCGGCATCGACAACGTGTGGTACGACCTGGATTCGCAGGGCAAACCGACGCCAGGCGGCGGCAACCCCATCTGGCATGCGCTGAACTTGCAGAACGGTATCGTGCCGAGCTACCTCGATGCGTATAAAGTCACGGACAAGGCGCTGGTGGGCACCTATGTGCCGTATTACAGCAGCACCATGGTGGCGCCGTGGCTGTGGAATGCGACCAAGAAAGTGTTCATTTCCACGGAAACCACGCAGTCGATCGCGGCCAAGGCCCAGTACATCGTCAACAACAATATCGGCGGCGTAATGATCTGGGAAATGGCGGGCGACTATGCCTGGGATGCCACGCGCAATGGCGGCAAGGGCGAGTATTTCATGGGTACCACCCTGACGGACGTGCTGTACCAGGCCTTCCGCACGGCTGGCGCGTATGGCAACAAGCGCGCCGAAATCGCCATGCCGGGCACGGCGGCCAATGTCAGCATCACCCTGGGCGGCTGGAAGCTGGGCGACAACAACTTCCCCATCAATCCGGTGATGACGGTGAAGAACAACACGGCTTCGACCTTGCCGGGCGGCACCGTGGTGGAGTTCGACTATCCCGTCTCGGCGCCGTCGGACATGAGCGACCAGTCCGGCTTCGGCTTGACGGTGATCAATGCCGGCTACACGGGGCCAAACAATATCGGCGGCTTCACGAAGAACTACAACCGGGCCCGCTTTGCGATTCCCGCCTGGCAATCGTTGGCGCCGGGCGGCTCCGTGGCGCTGACCTTGAATTACCGCTTGCCGATCTCTGGACCGGCCAACTACACGGTCACCGTGGGCGGCACCAAGTATGCGCTGACGCAAGAGTATCCGGAATTGCCGGTGGCGCTGCCGTAAGTTGAATCCGGTAATGTAAACAGAGAAGGGCGGAACCGCGGTTCCGCCCTTTTTAGTTTCTGGCGTTAGCTAAGCTGGCTTAAAACCACGTTTCCACCTGGAAGCCGTAGGACGTGCCGCTGGTATTGTTGTTGTAGATCGGACCGCCGTTGTTCGACGCGTTGACCGAGGCGGTGGCCGCATCGTTCCATTTGCCGTAGGTCACGAAAGCGCGCAGCTCTGGACGCGACCACAGGCCAGGACCGGCCGAGATCGTCGGCGCGATGGTCAGCTTGGTCAGGCGCTTGGCCGGCAGGCCGCCCGCTTGCGTCACGCGGTCCGTGCCCAGTTCGCCCACCAGCTTGAAGTTGTCGGTGAATGCGTACACAGGGCGCACGCCAACCGAGGTCCAGGTCGAGGAACCGTTGGCGTTCGACTCGTCTTTTTGCCACAGGGCGACGAATTCCATGCCGAAGTTGGCCATCGGCTGGATCGCCATGTCATTGAAGATACGCGTGCGTTTCACGTCCGAACCGAAATTGGTGTCGCCCGATGCGCCGAACTGCGCGCCCTTGCCCGTGCCGGGACCGACGCCGTACTGCACGCCGAAGGTATTGCCGCCGCCAAACACTTTACCTTGGCGGTGGAATGCCGACAGCTGCCAGCCGTTATTGCGCTTGCCAGTGGCGACGTCATCCTTGCCTTCGCCGATGATGTAGGTCGCGGCCAGGTCCAGCGTGCCGTTTTCATTGACGGGAATCTCGCCGTAGATGAAGTTCTGGCGCACGGCCGATTTGGTGTTGACGCCGCCGTTCGGCAACGCGACCTTGACGTCGTTGTCCTTGAAGAAGGCATACGAGAATTTACCAGGACCGGCAGGAATGCGGTCCAGGCCGGCGCCCGTGCCGTTCATATTGATGTATTGCAAGTCCAGCATGTGGATGTCAGGACGGTAGTAGAAGCGTTTACCGATCCAGGCCGTGCCGCCGTTCAGGAAATCGAGTCCCTGCGCTTCGACGTAGGCCTTGACGATGCCCAGCTTGTTGTCGCCGAAATCCGAGTTTGGCGCATAAGCGTTGACCCAGATGGTGGCCAGGTAGTTCACGCCGCCGGACTTGGCGACGGACTTGGTGTAGCCGAATTCCGTGTAGGCGTCGCACTCATTGCCCAGACGGTATTTCATGGTATTGCCACCCAGGCCGAAGCAGCCTTGCGAACCGCCGTCGCCCGACGTATTGCTGCCGGCGCCGGCGCGCAGGTAGCCGTGGAAGCCTTCGGAATCGGATGGGTACATGGGGTCGGCCATGGCGGAAGCGCTGGCGATGGCGAGGAGCAGGGCAGGCAAGGTTTTCAAGGCAGTGCGGTTCATGCGGTCTCCAGAAAAATGTAGGTGGTAGCGGTGGCGCCCCGGAAGGCTGTCACCGCACACGGTCTAATGCCGAAAACCAAGTCTAGCAGCGCTTTTTTAACCACCCTGATACAAAACGAACAAGTGACGATACTTTCTTTCAAAGTGTTGTTTTTATCCAATGTCGATACTCTTGCGCATAGTGGGCTTGCAAAGGAGTATCGAATTGCGGTTTTGGAGTATCAGAAAGTATCAAAGTCTGGTGCTACATTGTGGTCGTGGTGCTAAGTACCTGAGCATTGCCAACGACAAAAAACACTGGAGACACACAATGAAACGTTCCGCCATTGCCGCGCTGTGCGCCGGCTTCCTCAGTTCGTCCGCCTTCGCCGCAACCGACCTCGTCATCGCCACCGTCAACAATGGCCACATGATCGAAATGCAAAAGCTCAGCAAGTTCTTCGAGCAAGCCAATCCCGACATCAAGCTCAAATGGGTGACCCTGGAAGAGGGCGTCTTGCGCCAGCGCATGACCACCGATATCGCCACCAAGGGCGGCCAGTTCGACGTGATGACCATCGGCCTGTATGAAACGCCCATCTGGGGCAAGAAAAACTGGTTGATCCCCATCAAACCGGACGCCAAATACGATATCGACGACTTGCTGCCCGCCATACGCGAAGGCCTCTCCGGCGACGGCAAGCTGTACGCGTCGCCGTTCTATGGCGAAAGCTCGATGATCATGTACCGCAGCGACCTGGTGAAAAAAGCGGGCGTGACGATCGAGGACCGTCCTTCCTGGAACCAGTTGCGCGACGTGGCGGCCAAGCTGCACGATCCGGCCAACGGCGTGTACGGCATCTGCCTGCGCGGCAAGCCGGGTTGGGGCGACAACATGGCGCTGATCACCACCATGGCCAATTCCTATGGCGGCCAGTTGTTCGATATGCAATGGAAGCCGCAATTTACCAGCAAGCCGTGGAAAGACGCGGTGAACATGTATGTCGACCTGATGAAGAAATACGGCCCGCCGGGCGCGGCAGCCAACAGCTTCAATGAAAACCTGGCGCTGTTTAACCAGGGCAAATGCGGCATCTGGATCGACGCGACCATCGCCGCCTCCTTCATCACCGACCCCAAGCAAAGCAAGGTGGCCGACAAGGTGGCGTTCGCCCAGTCGCCCGTGGGCGTGACGGAGCGGGGCGCCAACTGGCTGTGGATCTGGTCGCTGGCCATCCCGTCCAGCTCGAAGCACCCGAACGAGGCGCAGCGCTTCATCAACTGGGCCACCTCGCCCGACTACGTGAAACTGGTTGCCAAGGAAACGAGCTGGGCCAACGTGCCGACGGGCACGCGCAAGTCGACGTATGCGAGCCCCGAATTCCAGAAAGTGGCGAAATTTGCCGCCGCCGAAGGCAAGGCCCTGGCCACCACGCGCGCCGTGCAAAGCACCTTGCCGCCATCGCCATATGTGGGCGTGCAATTCGCGTCGATCCCCGAATTCCAGGTGATCGGCGTGGCGGCCGGCCAGCAGATGGCGGCGGCGTTGCTGGGCAAGGTGACGGTGGACCAGGCGCTGGAATTGTCGCAGCAGACGGCTGAACGCGAGATGCGCAAAGGAGGGTACTACAAGTAAGCCTGCTGCATAGTTTGCTTGCTCCAATAGCGTAAAGCCGGGGTCAGACCCGACGGGTCTGACCCCAGATTTTTGCCGGCGATTGTTCCTTCTTGCCCCAAGAGAAATCCTATGAAACGCATTATCCCCCGGACTTTGCTGACGCCGGCCGTGGTCGCCGTCTCCGTCATTTCCGTGATCCCGCTGCTGATCACCCTGTATTACGCGTTCGTGCGCTATTCGATGCTCGATCCCAGCGGCCATCCTTTCCATGGCCTGGCCAATTTCCACTTTTTCTTTACGGATGCCTCGTTCCTGCCGGCCCTGCAGAACACGTTTACCCTGCTGTTTTCCGTCATGCTGATCACGGTGGTGCTGGGCACGGCGCTGGGCTTGCTGATCAATGAAGCGTTTCCGGGGCGCGCCGTCGTGCGCGTGCTCTTGATTTCGCCGTTTCTTGTCATGCCGGCCGTGAATGCCCTGATGTGGAAGAACATGCTGCTCAACCCGATCTACGGCCTGTTTGCGCAGATCAGCCTATTCTTTGGCGCCACGCCTGTCGACTGGCTGTCGGCCCACCCCCTGTTTTCCATCATCATGATGGTTTCGTGGCAATGGCTGCCGTTTGCCTGCCTGATCTTCATGACGGCGCTGCAATCGATGGACCGGGAACAGCTGGAAGCGGCGCGCATGGATGGCGCCACGTATCTGCAGCAGTTGCGTTACCTCTACATTCCCCACCTGGGACGCGCCGTCTCGGTGGTGCTGATGATCGAAATGATCTTCTTGCTGTCGATCTTTGCGGAAATCTTTACCACCACGGGCGGCGGTCCCGGCTTCGACACGACCACCATCACCTTCATGATTTACCAGCAGGCACTGCTGTCCTATGACGTGGGAGCGGCCTCGGCCGGCGCCCTGTTCGCCGTGCTCATCGCCAACATCGCCGCCTTCTTCCTGATGCGCGTCATCGGCAAGAATCTGTCGAAATAAGGAGACCTTGATGCATAGCAAACTTAACTTATATGGCCGCACGGCTGCCGCCTGGCTGTTCGCGCTGCTGCTGTTCTTCCCCATCTTCTGGCTGGGCCTGATGGCCTTCAAGACGGAAGGGCAAGCCATTTCCACGCCGCCGCTGCTGTTCTTCACACCCACGCTCGACAGCTTCCGCGAAGTGCTGGCGCGCGACAATTACTTCGGCTATGCGTGGAATTCGCTGTTTACCAGCGTGCTCTCGACGGCCATCGGCCTCCTGATTGCCATCCCGGCCGCGTACTCGATGGCTTTCTTTCCCACGGGCGGCACCATCGGCTTGCTGAAATTCATGCTCAGCTCGCGCTACATGCCCGGCGTGGGCGCCTTGATGCCGATCTATATCTGCTACCAGTACTTCGGCCTGCTCGACACGCGCATCGGCCTGACCATCATGTTCATGCTGATGAATTTGCCCATCATGATCTGGCTGCTGTACACGAGCATGAAGGAGTTGCCGCGCGAAATCCTGGAAGCGTCGCGCATGGATGGCGCCACCGTGTGGGACGAATTCCGCCACGTCGTGCTGCCCCTGTCCGTGGGCGGCATCGCTTCCACGGCCCTCGTGTGCATGGTGTGGTCGTGGAATGAATCGTTCTGGTCGCTGAACCTGGGCGCCTCCAACGCGGGCACCCTGGCCTGGCTCATCGCCTCATATTCGAGCCCGGAAGGCTTGTTCTGGGCGAAATTGTCGGCCGCTTCCCTGATGGCCATCGCACCCATCATGGCGCTCGGCTGGTTCTGCCAGAAACAACTGGTGCAGGGTATGACCTTTGGCGCAGTCAAATAAACTACAGAATAGAGACACACATCATGGCTTACCTTCAACTGAGCAATATCGAGAAATTCTTTGGCGAGCACCGCGCCATCAAGGGCATCGACCTGGAGATCCGGCAGGGCGAATTCGTCGTCTTCGTGGGGCCGTCGGGTTGCGGTAAATCAACCCTGCTGCGCCTGATCGCGGGCCTCGAACCGATCGATGGCGGCAAGCTGTCGCTCGACGGGCGCGACATCACGGCGCTGCCATCATCCAAGCGCGACCTGGCGATGGTGTTCCAGTCGTATGCGCTGTATCCGCACATGACGGTGTTCCAGAACATGTCGTTCGCGCTGAAGCTGGCCGGCGTCGACCCGGCCATCATCCGCGAAAAAGTCGACAAGGCGGCCGCCATCCTCGACCTGGGGAAGTACCTGGAGCGCACGCCCAAAGAATTGTCGGGCGGGCAGCGCCAGCGCGTGGCCATCGGCCGCGCCATCGTGCGCGACCCGAAAGTGTTCTTGTTCGATGAACCGCTGTCCAACCTCGATGCGGCCCTGCGCGTGCAGACGCGCATCGAGATCGCCAAGCTGCACCGCGAACTGGGCGCCACCACCATCTACGTCACGCACGACCAGGTCGAGGCGATGACCCTGGCCGACCGCGTGGTGGTGCTGCGCGACGGGCAGATCGAGCAGCATGGCTCGCCCCTGGAACTGTATGACCGTCCCGCCAATCGCTTCGTCGCGCAATTCATCGGCACGCCCAGCATGAACGTGGTGCCGGCCGACGCGGCGCCGCAGCTGCTGGCGCAGGCGGGCAGCGCGGCGCAACTTGATGGTTTTGTCGGCATCCGCCCCGAGCACGTGCACCTGGGCGCGGCGCAGCCGGGCAGCGTGCCCGTCACCGTCGACCTGGTCGAATCGCTGGGCGTGGAAACCCTCACCTATGTGCGCCTGCCGAACAATGTGCAGGTGGTGTCGCGCGGCGCGGAGCGCAGCAGCCTGCAGCCGGGCCAGCAGACGCACCTGACGTTCGAGCCGGGCTTCGTGCATTATTTCGACCGCGCCGGCAAGACCTACGCGGCGGCGAAAGGAGCGCTGTAATGGACGCCATCGCCTTGAACCAGGCAAACCTGGCAACGCTGCCAGGGAACGTGGCCGTGCCCGCGTATGCGCGCGGCGCGCTCGTGCCCAGCATCGTGCATATCGGCGTGGGCGGTTTTTTTCGCGCCCACCAGGCCGTGTACCTCGACGACTTGCTGGCGCTCCAAGGCCAGGAGCATGCGCAGTGGGGCTATTGCGGCGTGGGCTTGCTGGCGCATGACGCGGCCATGCGCGACGCCATGCAGGCGCAGGATGGCTTGTACACGGTGGTCGAGCGCAGCGCGGCCGGCGATAGCGCGCGCATCATCGGCAGCATCGCCGAATACCTGTATGCGCCCGACGAGCCGCAAGCCGTGCTGGATAAGCTGGCCGACCCTGGCACGCGCATCGTCGCGCTGACCATCACGGAAGGCGGTTATTACGTGAACCAGGGCACGGGCGAGTTTGACGCAGGTCATGCCGACATTGCGTACGAACTGGCGCACCCGGAGGCGCCGCGCTGCTCGTTCGGCTACCTGGCCGCGGCGCTGGCCCTGCGCCACCAGCGTGGCCTGGCACCGTTTACCATCATGTCCTGCGATAACCTGCAAAACAATGGCGACGTGACGCGCAAGATGCTGCTGGCCTTTGTCGCCCTGCGCGACGTGGAGCTGGCGCGCTGGCTGGCCACGCATGGCAGCTTCCCCAACAGCATGGTCGACCGCATCACGCCGGCCACCACGGATGAACACCGGGCGCTCGTGCGCGAGACCTTCGGCATCGTCGACGCCTGGCCCGTCGTGTGCGAGCCGTTCCGCCAGTGGGTCATCGAAGACGAATTCCCGCAGGGCCGGCCGGCCTGGGAGCAGGTGGGCGCGCAGATGACGCACGACGTGCTGCCGTATGAAAAGATGAAGCTGCGCTTGCTCAATGCCAGCCACCAGGCCCTGTGCTACATTGGCATGCAGCTCGGTTACACGTTTGCGCATGAAGCGATGGGTGACCCTGGCATCCGCGCGCTCGTGCGGCGCATGATGGATGACGAAGTCACGCCCTTGCTCGGCGAAGTGGAAGGCATACACCTGGACAGCTACAAAGACACCCTGATCGAGCGCTTCTCGAATCCGGCCGTGCGCGACCAGCTGGCGCGCATCGGCACGGAAGGTTCGGCGCGCATCCCGAAATTCGTGCTGCCGTCCGTGCGCGAAGCGCTGGCCCGGGGCGGCGCCATCACGCTGCTGGCGTTTACCGTGGCGTGTTGGTTCCGCTACCTGGAAGGCCACGACGAGCAGGGACGCGAGATGCCGTTGAACGATCCGTACGCGGTGCGCCTGCGCGCGCTGGCGCTGCAGGGCGGCGCGGACGCCGCGGCGCTGCTGTCCTTGCGCGAGCTGTTCGGCGACCTGAGCGACACACCCGCCTTCACGCAGGCGGTGGGGCAGTCGCTGGCCGGCCTGTATGGGCTGGGCGCGCGCGCGGCGCTGGAACAGATCGTCGCCTGACGGGGGAGGGCGCGCCATGCAACGCAAGGCCGAATATCCGCAACCGCAGATGGAGCTGGAGCAGCAGCGCGACGCCACGCCCGGCTTCGAGCCGAAAGGCAGTTTCGGCTTCATCCGCTACCTGGAGCACGGCTTTCCGAATTCGCTGGTGCGCTGGCATTACCACGACGAGTATGAGCTGCACCTGATCGTCGAGAGCAGCGGCAAGGTGTTTGTCGGCGACTACATCGGCCAGTTCGCACCCGGCCACCTGGTGCTGACGGGGCCGCGCGTGCCGCACAACTGGGTGTCGCTCGGTACGCCGCCGGAAGGCGTGGCCTTGCGCGACATGGTGATCCAGTTTTCGCATGCGCCGCTGGCGTCGATGGCTACCGCCATGCCCGAGTTGAAGGATATTTTCCCGCTGCTGCAGCGCGCCCTGCACGGCGTGGAATTCTTTGGCGTCAGCGAACAGTCGCTGCGGCGTTTCCAGCGCATCCGCGACAGCAGCGGCTTGCCGCGCCTGATCGAATTTTTGAGCCTGCTGGGCGAACTGGCGCAGACCAGCGACTACCAGCTGCTGTCGACGGTGCCCATGCAGTCGAGCGACGACGACGTGGCCCTGGCGCGCATCAGCTCCGCCATCAACTTCATCGTGCACAATTACAGCAGCCAATTCTCGCTGAAACAGCTGGCCGAGCAGGTGGACATGCCCGAGCGGACGTTTTCGCGCTTCTTTCGCCACGCCACGGGCAACAGCTTCACGGACTTCGTCAACCGCCTGCGCATCAACAAGGCGTGTCAGCTGCTGATGGAGACGGAGCGCTATGTCAGCAACATCTGCTACGAGGCGGGATTCAACAACGTGGCCAATTTCAACCGGCGCTTCCTGGAATTGAAGGGCATGACGCCGAAGGAGTTTCGCCAGCAGGCGCTGGGCCGTTTTGGCGAGTGAGGCTTTTTGAGGTACATTGGATGGCACAGGCGGGGACAGCCTGGGAGAGACGAGCATGGAACACCTGTGGCAGAAGGACAGCGAGCGCAAGGCGCCCGAACTGGAACGCGAAAGCTATGACGGCATCATCAATTACCTGGAACACGGCTATCCCAGCTCGCGCGTGCGCTGGCACTGCCACGAGGAATACGAGCTGCACCTGATCGTCGCCACCAGCGGGCGATTGTTCGTGGGCGACTATATCGGCGAGTTTTCGCCCGGCCACCTGGTGCTGACGGGCCCGCGCCTGCCGCACAACTGGATTTCCAACGTGATGCCGGAAGGCGGCGTGGCCCTGCGCGACATGATCGTGCAATTCGCCCACGCGCCGCTGGCAGGCGCCGCGCGCGTCATTCCCGAATTGCGCGAGCTGTTGCCGCTGCTGGAGCGCTCCAGCTATGGCGTGGAGTTTTTCGACATGGGCGCGGAAGCGGAGCGGCACCTGGCGCGCATCCGCGTCACGCATGGCGCCGAGCGCTTCGCCGAATTCGTGCAACTGATGAGCAAACTGGCGCGCACGGCCAATTACCGCTTGCTGTCGAGCGCCTCCCTGCGTTCGTACGACGACGATGCGACTCTGGCCAAGGTGAATTCCGTCCTCAACTACATCACGGACAATTACCGCGAGCCGATTTCGGCGGAAATGCTGGCCGAGCAGGTGGGCATGTCGCTGAGCAAATTCTCGCGCTTCTTCCGCAAGGCGACGGGTAACAGTTTTACGGATTTCATCAGCCGGCTGCGCATCAACAAGGCGTGCCAGCTGCTGATGGATACGGACCAGTATGTGTCGAACGTCTGCTACGACGTGGGTTTCCAGAACGTGGCCAATTTCAACCGCCGCTTCCTGCAGGTGAAGGGCGTCACGCCGAAGGAATTCCGGCGTCAGGCCGATGGCCGTTTTGGCGGCATCGGCGGGCCCGTGGCGGATATGCCACAGGCCTAGCCGCTGTCATTGCCTTGTCACTTTGATTAGTTATGCTCCACGGCTACTCCACCCACCTTAGCCGAGGAATGCATGAATACTGCCGTAACGCCGATCCCGAAACTGACCCTGTTGGCCATCGCCGCCGGCCTGGCCCTGGCCGCGTGCGGCGGCAGCGACAATCCGCCGGCGGAGCCTTCCAAGCCCGTGGCGCAGACGGGCGTGTTCCTGGACGGCGCGGTGGAAGGACTCGATTACGTGGCGGGCAGCGCGGCCAAGGCCAGCACCAATGCCAAGGGCGAATTCGTTTGCAATCCGGGCGAGACGGTGGCCTTCAGCGTGGGCGGCCTGGCCCTGGGCTCGGCGCCGTGCGGCGCCGTCGTCACGCCGCTGGCGCTGGCCGCCAGCACCAACGTGGCGGACGACAAGGTCGTCAACCGCCTGCTGGCGCTGCAATTGCTGGACGATGACAGCGATCCGTCGAACGGCATCAGGCTGACGGCCGAAGTGAAGGCTGCGCTGGCCGGCAAGACCCTGGACTTCGCCGCCGCCCCGGCAGCTTTCAACGCGGCCCTGGCCGCGCATCTGGCAACGGTGGGCACAAAATTCGCCGGCCGCACGGTCGATGCGGAGCGCCGCGCCCTCGTGCGCGAGCATTTCGAAGACACCCTGGCCTCGAAGGCGGGCGCACCCGTCAACGAAGCGCTGACGCAAGCCAATCCGGTGGGCGAAGTGAAAGTGACCGTGACGCGCTACCAGATCCAGGCGGCCGATAAATTCTACGTGCCGTACGAAGGTGCGAACGCGAAGATCAAGGGCGAATTCCCGAACGGCTTCCTGCCGTCGTACGGCTCGGGCCTGGCCTACAAGGGCAAGAATGCGGCCGGCGACCTGGAATTCTATGGCTTGACGGACCGCGGCCCGAACGGCGACGGCCCGCTGGTGCCCGATCCCTCGGGCAAGGGCACCATCGGCAGCAAGATCTTCCCGTCGCCCAGTTTTACCCCGTCGTTCGGCGTGATCACGGTGGGCAAGAACGGCGCCGTGCTGGCGTCGAGCACGCCGATCAAGGTGTCGGCTGCCGTCAACAGCTCGGGCTTGCCCGTGCCCGTGGGCGCGGTCGGCAATTCGGCCGAGATTCCCGTCATGGATGCGATGAAGTTCGACGCCGCCGGCAAGGCCGTCTTCAATGCGGGCGGCCTCGATTCGGAAGCCATCGTCGTCGATGCGAAGCGCAATGCGCTGTGGGTATCGGACGAATACGGCCCGTTCATCATCAAGATCGATGCGGCCACGGGCGTCATCCAGGCCAAGTACGAGCCGGGCAAGGGCTTGCCGGCGCTGTTCGCCAAGCGCCGCGCGAACCGCGGCATGGAAGGCATGACCCTCGACACGAGCAACGACAAGCTGTACGCCTTCCTGCAAAGCCCCTTGAGCGACGGCACGGCCATGTATTCGGTGACGAAGAAGGCGGAGCAGGTGGAGCGCTTCGCCCGCTTCACGCGCTGGATCGAATTCGACCCGGTGACGGGCACCAGCGGCAAGATGTATGCGTATCCGCTCAATGCGGCCGACTACCAGGATGGCCGCACGGGCAACGCCAAGCTGGGCGACATGGTGGCGCTGGGCGGCGGCAAGTTCCTCGTCATCGAGCAGGGCGCCGCGCCGTCGGGCAAGGTCTTCAACAAGCTGATGCTGGTCGAATTGAAGGGCGCCACGGACATTTCCGCCGCCGCCTTCAATGCGACGACGTCCGACCTGGAAAAGAGCAGCATGGGCGGCGCTGGCGTCAACGGCGCCGACTGGGCCGCCGTCACGCCGCTGAAGAAAACCCTGCTGCTGGACTTGAACGCCATCGGCTGGGCGGCGGAAAAGGCGGAAGGACTGACCCTGATCGACGATTCCACCATCGCGCTGGCCAACGACAATGACTTCGGCCTGAAGACGAAGATCTTTGACGCGAATGGCGTGGAAGTCGATGGCGCCGACGTCACCAAGTGCACGGTCGACGCCAACGGCACCATCGTCACGAGCAGCGCCGCCGGCTGCAATGCCGCCAACACCATCCGCGTGGCGCGTGGCGACGACCGCGAGCGTCCTAGCCGCTTGTGGATCGTGAAGTTCGCCAAGGCGCTCAATACGTATTGATGGCGTATTGATTTGGCTTAATTGATGGATGAAAAAAAGCCGCACAGTGCGAACTGTGCGGCTTTTTTACGCTGGAACAGGCTTATTTTTTAGTGTAGGTATTGAGCCAATCGAGCACCGTGTGATGCCACAGCAGCGAATTGGCCGGTTTCAGCACCCAGTGGTTCTCGTCCGGGAAGACCAGCAGCTTGCTCGGGATGCCCTGGCGCTGCAGTGCCGTGAAGGTACCCAGGCCTTGCGCGGTAGGGATGCGGAAATCCAGGTCGCCCTGTACCACCAGCATCGGCGTCTTCCAGTTTTTCACGAAGTTGACGGGGTTGAACTGTTCGTGCTTGGCCGGCGCGTCGTAGTACGGGCCGCCGTTTTCCCACTCGGTGAACCACAGTTCTTCCGTCGCGTAAGCCATGCCGCGGTTGTCGAACACGCCGTCGTGGTTGACCAGGCACTTGAAGCCGTCCGGCCAGTTACCGGCGATCCAGTTCATCATGTAGCCGCCGTAGGACGCGCCCAGCGCGCAGCTGCGCTCGCGGTCCAGCCATGGGAACTTCTTGGTGGCCGCTTCCAGGCCCTTCTGCAAGTCGACCAGCGGCTTGCCGCCCCAGTCGCCGCTGATGGAATCCGTGAATTTCTGGCCATAACCGGTGGAACCGTGGAAGTCGATGAAGACGGTGGCGTAACCGGCGCCCGCATACACTTGCGGGTTCCAGCGGTAGCTCCAGCTATTGCCAAAGCTGCCTTGCGGGCCGCCGTGCACCAAAAAGGCGACCGGATACTTTTCGCCGGCCTTGGCATTCCATGGCTTCATGACGTGGCCGTAGACGGTTTCGCCATTCGCGCCCGCGAACGAGAACTGTTCATATTCGCCGAAACGCACGTCGGCCAGGGCCGCCGCATTCTGCTTCGTCAGCTGCACCATCGGCGCGTTTTCCGACTTCGCATCGAGCTTGCGCGTGTACAGCTGCGCGCCCGAGGCCAGGTTGGCTTGCGCCAGCACGATGGTATTGCCGCGCACGTCGAAGTCGCCCACGGCGCCCTTGCCCGTCAGCGCAGCGACCTTGCCGCTGGCCGCGTCGATGTGGAACAAGCGGTGCTGGCCCACGTCATCGGCGGCGACGAGGAACGCCTTGCTGTCCGGCGTCCAGCGGAAGTCGGCCACGGAACGGTCCCAGTCATCGGCCAGGGTGCGTTTCTTGCCGGTGGCGACATCCATCAGCACCAGATGAAAACGGTCCGCTTCGAAGCCCGGCTTGGTCATGGCGACATAGGCCAGGGTGCGGCCATCGGGCGAATACGTGGCTTTCGCATCCCAGGCCGGATTGTCGGCCGTGAGGTTGCGCGGCGCCTGGCCGCCGGCGGCAGGAATCGTGTAGACGTCGAAGTTGGTCGACCACGATTCCGTGCGGCCGGCCACGCGCACGGAGAAGGCCACCGTCTTGCCGTCCGGGCTGAAGTGGTATTCGCCATTGTCGCCGAACGGCTTCGAGGGCGCGTCGCCGTCGAGGGTGCCGCTCAGGCTCACGGGCGCGGCGCTGACCTTGCCCGTGGCGTCGATGGGCGCCGAGTACAGCGCGTTGCGGCGGCCATCGGCCCAGGTATCCCAGTGGCGCACGAACATCTGGTCGTAGACCATGCCGCTGGCCTTGTTTTTGGCTTTGTCATCGAGGCGCTTCTTCGTGCAGGCGAGGTCCGCGCAATCGAGGAAGACGCCCATGCTGAAGGCCAGGCGGTCGCCCTGCGGCGACAGGCGGTAGGTGTCGACGTCCAGCGCCAGGTCGGTGACCTTGGCCGCTTCGCCGCCGTTCAGGGGCAGCTGCCACACTTGCGAGGAGCCGGAGCGGCCGGACAGGAAGTAGATGGCGTCGCCGTTCGGCGACCATTGCGGATCACTGGCGCTGGCATCGCCGCGCGTGAGCTGGCGCGGCGCGGCGTTCGGCGCGCGCAGGTCGATCATCCACAGCTGTGTGTTGCCGCGGTTTTTGTCCAGGTTGGTGGTGCGCACCGTGTAGACGACGCGCGTGGCGTCCGGCGACAGCACGGGGCTACCCACGCGCTCCATGGCAACCATGTCTTCCACGGTGAAACCGCGCGGCGCAGCCAGGGCAGGTTCTGCAGCGACGGCGGCGGCGGTGGTGGCCATGGCGGCACTGAATGCTCCCAAGAGCAGCAGACGTAAACTCATTCAAACTCCCGATTCTTATGACGACGTTATCGATATGGTATTGACGTGGCCGGCTGTACCGCCGGCAGCCCGACATCATAGCAATAAAGACGCGCTTGCTGCGGGAGTTGACCGCCGGTTAGCCGGCCGGCAGTGCCAGTTGGTCGAGCGCCACGTGGCCCAGGAAGCCGCCCTGGCTGACGGCCGGCAAGCCGTCCTCGATGGCGTGGGCAAAGCGGATGCCGGGGTCCTGTTCCAGCGCCGCCAGCACGCGTGCCGTGTCCGGATAGTCTGCCAGGCGCGCCAGCTGCAGCGGTTCGGCCCAGCGCGCCGTGGCGGCCAGGTAGGTGTCGGCGATGGTGGGGGCGGTATCGGAAGCGAGCCAGGTGCGGCCGGCGAGCAGGCGCTCCAGGTGCGCCAGGCTTTTGTTGACCTTCTCGACGGCCATCTCGCGCCAGACGGCCGCGCGCGCGTCGGTTTCCGGCGCGCGCGCGGCCTGGAAGGCGGGCATGAAGGCTGCGTGGAAGGTCGTGTGCAAAAAGGAGAGCACGCTGTTCAGGCGGTCGTAGTCCGGCGTGCCCTGCGCAAAGCCCAGGCCGCTATTGGGTGCGCGCGCGGCGATGTGCAGCAGGATCGCCATGCTTTCCAGCAGCGGCGCGCCCGCGTGCGTGAGCAGGGCGGGCGTCTGGCCCAGGGGATTGATGGCGAGAAAGGCGGGATGCTGCTTGCTGGCCGGGTCGCGCGCTTCCACGCGGGCAAGTTGGTACGGCAGGCCGCTCCATTCGAGGGCGGCGATGGCGGCAAACGAGCAGCCGAACGGCACGCTGTAGATCAGGGCGGTTTCCATGCTGGAGCTCCGGTGAGATAAAAGAAGGGCAGTCTAATCGTGATGGTTACTATTTGGAAGAAGGCAGAATAATGTGGTATAGGTACATTTTTTATACCAGGTGGGAAGCCAACCATGAAAGACAATGTCTCCGGCTGCGCCGTGGAAGAAGCCATGCGATTGCTGGGCGGGCGCTGGCGCATCGTGCTGCTCAGCTATCTGATGGCGGGGCCGAAGCGCTTCAGCGAAATCCGCCGCGCCGTGCCGAATATCTCGCAGCGCATGCTGACCCTGGACTTGCGCGCGCTGGAAGAGGCGGGCTTGCTGACGCGTACGGTCTATGCGGAAGTGCCCGTGAAAGTGGAATACCGGCTGACGGACGAGGGCTTGCGCTTGCGGGAGCTGGTCGAGATGCTGCGCGCCATCGGCTTGCGCCTGCGCGGACAGGCGGACGGGGGCGGCGCCTTTCTCGCGCCCGATGGCGACGATCATTCTCAATAGAAACAACTGTCTTTATGCAAAGTGCTAGACTGCCGGCCTTTGCTCACTACTCTCGATACCCATGCGCCTGACTTCCCTTGCCCTGACCGCCGCCGCCCTGTTTGCCGCCTTGCCGGCCCAGGCGGCCACCATGCCGACGCTCGAACAAATCCACGCCGCCGTGCAGGTGGGCGTGGCCAAGACCCGGGCCAAAATGCAATCGACTGTGACGGTACCGATCGCCGTCAAGGTCACCAGCTTGACCGGCTGCCAGGATTCGCAGGAAGTGCCGGGCGAAGTGGTGTGCCTGGTCGCCATGAGCGGGGGCATGCGCGATGCTTTCATGGTGCTGCCGTTGCGCAACGAGAACGGTACCTGGGTGGGCGTCGAGCGCAAGGATGCCAAGTTCGCGGGACCGTCGCCGGCCGAGGCGCAAGCGATGATACGCGCCTGGGCCAAGGAAGAAGTGGCGCGCAATCCGGAAGCGGCCAAGGATGTGCAGATGCAGGAAGCGCAGAGCACCATGCAGGTCAAGGCCATCAACGAGTGCGAGGTCAAGCGCAAGACGGGCTATCTGGTCTGCGATACGGAATTGAGCGTGCCGAGCCGTCCGGAAGCCATCAAGACGGAACTGACCTTCATGCTGGAAAACGCCAACTGGCGCTACGTGCCGCGCTAAGCCGCCGCGTTGTTTGCCGCCGGGACAGTCACGCTGTTCCGGCACCGTTCCCGCCATTCCCCTGCGGCCACGCTGCCGCCTGCAATATTTGCAGATTCGCAAGGCAATTTCGCCAGTGAAAATTGCCGATTTGAATTAATAATTAGATATTAAAATTAATGTATCGGTGCAGATTGCCGCCGGCTTCCTGCCGCCTTGCATTTGCCCGCTTCCCCGTGCCTGCACGGGCTACCTTTGAGGATGTGACCATGCGACTCAATCTTCCCGTCAGCGATACCGAAATCAACCTGAGCGATACCGAGACCATCGTCTCGACTACCGACTTGCAAGGCAATATCACCTATGCCAACCCGTATTTCATCGCCGTCAGCGGTTACAGCGCGGAAGAATTGATCGGTGCGCCGCAGAACATCCTGCGCCATCCGGACATGCCGGTCGAAGCGTTTGCCGATTTCTGGGCCACCATCCGTTCGGGGCGCTCTTGGAGCGGCATGGTGAAAAACCGCTGCAAGAATGGCGATTACTACTGGGTGCTGGCGAACGTGACGCCGGTGGTGGAAGACGGCGTGGCCGTCGGCTACATGTCCGTGCGCACCAAGCCCACGCGCCAGCAGGTGGCGCAGGCCTCGGCCCTGTACGCGCGCATCAAGGCGGGGCAGGCCGACGGCATCGTCATCAGCCAGGGCGCGGCCGTGCGGACTGACTGGCTGGCCAGGTTCGCGCGCCTGCGTGACTTGCCGCTGGGCAAGCGAATCGGCTGGAATCTGGGCTTGCTGAGCCTGGTATTGCTGCTGCAACTGGCGTGGAATGCGGGCGTGCTGCCGGCCGGCGCGGCCGGCTGGCTGACGGGCTTGTCCGTGGCGGCCTTGGGCGCGACCCTGTATTTCTGGCACAGCCTGCACCGCGCCGTGCTGCAACCGTTGCAGCAGGCGCGCCAGGCTTGCGACGTGATGGCGGGCGGCGACCTGACGGGCGAGCTCGACACCACGCGGCGCGACGAAATGGGGCAACTGCTGCGCTCCCTGCGCCAGTTGCGCGTAAACTTGCATTCCATCGTCGGCGACGTGCGCGGCAATTTCTTGCGTATCAGCATGGCCAGCCAGGAAATCGCCGCCGGCAATATGGACTTGTCGGGCCGTACGGAAGCGCAGGCGTCGGCCCTGCAGCAGACGGCGTCGAGCATGGAGCAGCTGGCGGCCACGGTGCAGCAAAACAGCGGCAACGCCGTGCAGGCCAGCGACATGGCGGGCAAGGTCCACGGCCTGGCCGGGCGCGGCGGCGAGATCGTCGGTCAGATGGTGAGCATGATGGCCGATATTGACGCTTCATCGAAGAAGATCGGCGACATTACGGGCATTATCGAAGGCATCGCCTTCCAGACGAATATCCTGGCCCTGAACGCGGCCGTGGAAGCGGCGCGCGCCGGCGACCAGGGGCGGGGTTTTGCCGTCGTGGCGGGCGAAGTGCGCAGCCTGGCTCATCGCAGCGCGGCGGCGGCCACGGAAATCAAGCAATTGATCACGGCGTCGTTGGCGCAGGTGCAGGCGGGCGCGAAGCTGGCGCAGCAGGCGGGCGCCAGCAGCGCCGAAATGCTGGGCGCCGTGCAGGGCGTGCACGGCATCATGGAAGAGATCGCCTCCGCTTCGCGCGAGCAAAGCCACGGCATCGGCCAGGTCAACATGGCCGTCACGCAGATGGATGAAGTGACGCAGCAGAACGCGGCGCTGGTGGAGGAATCGGCGGCCGCCTCGGCGTCGCTGCAAGACCAGACCTTGCAGCTGGAGCAGGCGATGGCCTTGTTCAAGCTGGAACGGCGGCGCGGCGGCCAGGCAGGCTCCGCCACGCCCCCGCGCACGGGGGAGCGCCGCCGTGCTACAGCAGCCGCTCTGACAACGCCTTGAAGGGCACCTTGGGCACGAGAAAGGCAAACGGCTGGGACACGGGCGGCAACTGCGCCAGCAAGCCGCAGTCGGCACGCAAGGCCGTCAGCGCTTGTACTTGATCCAGATCAACGGGCAAGTCGATTTCGCCGAAGACCAGCTTGCCGTTGCGCGGCACGTGCGCGATGGCCGCATCCTGGCAGGCGAGGAAGGCGACGGCGTCGCGCCAGTTGCCGAACAGCGCTTGCCAGCCGGCATCGAGGACATGGTCGGTCACGATGTCCGCCTGCACGTCCAGCGATGGCGCGCTGCCGGCGCCGCTGGCAATGCTGCAGCGGGCTTGCGTGGCCGTGACTTCCAGCGTCAGGCCGGCGGCCAGGTGGGTCGGCAAGATGTCGCTGAAGAGCCGCGTGCCCAGCGCATGCGGCAAGCTGTCCATGATGTTTTTCAGAAAGTACACGCAGGGCACTGCCGGCGCGCCCGCTGGCGTGTGGTCCAGATATACACGCCAGTTGCTTTGCAACGGAGACGGCAGCATCCGGCGCAGGGGGCCGAGCAGGGCCGGGCCGAAGTGTCCGTGACGGTAGGTCAGCACGGTAAATGGCGTCTTGCCGTCGCGCTGCCACAGGGTCACGCCGGGGGGCAGCAGTTGCTGCGCGGCAGCGGCGTCGACGAGCCAGCTCACGTAGACGACGTCGCGCACGTCGCTGTGCAGGGTCAGGAAGGGCAGGCGGGACATGATCGCCTGGCGTGCGTTGGCAAAGCGCGTGGAATTGGCGAGCGCGGCAAACAGGCGCCCCGGCCAGCCCGCGCGCGGGTGGCGGTAAGTGTTGTCTTGCAATTAGGAACTTTCGGGGTAGATACCGGGGGAATACGCTGATGCAAAAGCGCCCGTCCACATCATCGCGAGCGGCAGCGATGTGTGGCCGAGACGCGCAGCTGTGCTGGAGCACAGCGAGCATCGCAGGCCGCACAGGGCGCCGCGCAGCCGATGTGGGCGGGCGTCACTGTTATTGCATGTGCCAGCCGTGGCTGACAACGATCGACTGGCCGCTCAGGGCGTTCGACGGGAAGGCGGCCAGGAAGACGGCCGTTTGCGCCACGTCTTGCGTGGTGGTGAATTCGCCGTCGATGGTGTCTTTCAGCATGACTTTCTTGATCACGTCTTCTTCGCTGATGTTCAGCTGGGCCGCCTGTTCGGGGATTTGCTTGTCGACCAGCGGTGTGCGCACGAAGCCGGGGCAGATGACGTTGGCGCGGATGCCATCCTTGGCGCCTTCCTTGGCCACCACCTTGGCCAGGCCCAGCAAGCCGTGCTTGGCGGCAACGTAGGCGCTCTTGAACGGCGAGCCTTCGTGCGAGTGCACGGAACCCATGTAGATGATGGCGCCGCCGCGGCCCGCCTTGATCATTTCGCGCATGCAGGCGCGCGTGGTGAGGAAGGCGCCGTCCATGTGAATGGCCAGCATCTTTTTCCATTGATCGAACGGGTAGTCGACGACGGGGCTGATGATCTGGATGCCCGCATTGCTGATCAGGATATCGATGCCGCCGAAGTGGGCAGCGGCATCGGCCACGCCCTTGTCCACTTGTTCTTCGCTGGAGACATCCATGGCGACGGCAAACGCCTGGCCGCCCGACTGCTTGATTTCCTCTGCCGTCTTGCTGGCCGCTTCCAGGGCCAGGTCGGCGATGACGACCTTGGCGCCTTGTTTCGCGTATTCAATAGCCATTTCCTTGCCGATACCACTGGCGGCGCCGGTAATCAGTGCGACTTTGTCTTTGAGTTGCATATTAATCCTTTGCATTGCGGGTTGGAGTGATCGTGGAAAACCTGACTATGCCAGTATAGCCAGAAAACGTGCCGCGCATGCCCCGCGCACGCCTATGGGGCTTGCTGCCGGTCAAGTTGTCTCTCTTGTATTTCCTGCAAGCGCCAGGCGCCGGGATTGGTACCCGCCCAAGTGCGGAACGCGTGATTGAACGCGCTTTGCTCCTGGTAGCCGAGCAGGAAGGCGATATCGACCAGCGACAAATCCGGCGCGCGCAGATAATCGCGCGCCAGGCCGTATCGGGCCTGGTCCAGCAGGGCCTGGAAGCTGGTGCCCGCGTCGGCCAGCTTGCGCTGCAGGGTGCGCGGCGTGACGGCCAAGGTGGCGGCAACGGTGGCCAGCCGCGCCGACCCGTGGCGCAAGCCCGCGACGATGGCCGCGTGGACTTGCGCGTCGATGGCGCCGCCAGTGTCGTTTTCAGCCTGGCGCTGCGCCAGCAGTTGTTCCGCATGCTGGCACAGCACGGGGTACAGGCTGACGTCGGCGTTCGGCACGGGCCAGTTCAGCAATTGCGCATCGAAGGTGGCCGTGTTGGCGGGGGCGTTGAAGGCGGGCAGGCTGCCCAGCACGCGCACATATTCGTCGCGGTGCGCCGCGTGGCGCAGCAGGTCGCCGCCGCCATCGTGCGTGAACGCCAGGCGGGCCGGCGGCAGCGGCATGCCCGCCAGCCAGTCGCCGCACACGCGGATGCCGGCGAAGACGCTGTCGACCAGGTGCCGGCTGGCGCCCGGGTAATTGCTTGTCCAGCGGTAGTGCGCGACGGCGCCGTCGCGCTGCAGGGTCGAGCGGCCCAGGTCGTGCGCCAGCCGTTCATAGCGGGCCGTCTGTTCCAGTGCCTGGCCCACGTTGCTGCAACTGAGCAATATCAAACCGTAGGCGCTGTAGGTGCCCATGCGCACGCGCTGGCCCACGTGCAGGCCGAAATGCGCATCGCCCGCCAGTTGCGCGCCCGCATCGAGCAGGCGCACGTAGTCGCGCGCGGCCAGGCTGGCTGCGGACGCTTCCAGGCTGTGCGGCGCCACGCCGGCCGCCTGCGCCAGGGCGGCAACGGGGATGCCGTGCGCGCTGGCCGCTTCCAGCAGCGGCTGCAGATAGGCGCCGGCGACCCGGCCTTCAGTGCTTGTCATGATGGAACAATGCGATTGTCATGAAAAACCAATACCCTTGGCCTGTGGCGGCATATGCTGTTGAACAGGCAAGAACAGTATAGCAAGCCGCCGTGGCGCGCAACTGGCCGAACACAGGGGATGTCGATGCAACGCTGGAATGGCTGGGGAGACGAGAGCATCACGTATGCGCTGAGCGAGGACGCGCTGGCCTTCCTGGGCGAGCGCCTGGGGCCGGGCAGCGCCATCGACGACGCCACCTTCGACGACGCCTGCGCGCGGGTGCCTGCTTCGCGCCTGGCGCCGCATCCGCTGATCGACACCCTGCCTGCCACGCGCGTGCGCCATGCGCTCGGCCAAAGCCTGCCCGACTGGTTCAAATTGCGCCATGGCCGCATCGGCGCCGTGCCCGATGGCGTGGCCTTTCCCGACAGCGCGCTGCAGGTGCGCCAGTTGCTCGCGTATGCGCGCCAGGCGTGCGTGGCCGTCATCCCGCACGGCGGCGGCACCAGCGTGGCCGGGCATCTGACGGTGGCGGCGGGACCGCGCCCCGTGCTGGCGCTCAGCCTCGTGCGCCTGTGCGCGCTGGGCCACCTGGACCGCGAGGCGCAGCTGGCCACGTTCGGCGCGGGCGTGTATGGCCCCGACCTGGAAGCGCAGTTGCGCGCGCATGGCTACACCCTGGGCCACTATCCGCAATCGTTCGAGTATTCGACGCTGGGCGGCTGGATCGCCACGCGCTCGTCGGGCCAGCAATCGCTGCGCTATGGCCGCATCGAGCAGCTGTTTGCGGGCGGCGAAGTGGAAACGCCGGCCGGCACCCTGAGCATCCCCACGTTTCCCGCTTCGGCGGCCGGCATCGACCTGCGCGAAATGGTGCTCGGCTCCGAGGGCCGGCTGGGCATCGTGACGCAGGCGACGGTGCGCGTCTCGCCGCTGCCGCCGTATGAAGCATTCCACGCCGTGTTTTTCGCCGACTGGGGCCAGGCGCAAGCGGCCGTGCGGGCGCTGGCCCAGTCGCGCCTTCCGCTGTGCATGCTGCGCCTGTCGAATGCGCTCGAAACGCAGACCATGCTGACCCTGGCCGGGCACAAGAAGCTGGTGGGACTGCTGGAGCGCTATCTGTCGCTGCGCGGCTGCGGCGAAGGCAAGTGCATGCTGATGCTGGGCGTCAGCGGCGAAACCGGGCCGGCGCGCGCGGCCCTGCGCGGCGCCCTGGCGCTGGCGCGGCGGCACAAGGGCGTGCACGTGGGGCGGCACATGGGCGACAAATGGAAGCAGGGGCGCTTTCGCAACGTCTACCTGCGCAACGGCGCGTGGGAACACGGCTATGTCATCGATACGGTGGAAACGGCCGTCGACTGGCCGCGCGTCACGGCGATGATGGCGGCGCTGGAGCAGGCGGGCACCAAAGCGCTGGCGCGGCATGGCGAGCAAGTGCATGCGTACACGCATTTGTCGCACGTGTACGCGCAGGGCGCCAGCGTCTACACCACATATGTGTACCGGCTGGCGCCCACCTTCGAGGAAAACATGGCGCGCTGGCGCAATCTGAAGGATGCGGCCAGCGCCGCCATCGTCGCCCATGGCGGCACCATCAGCCACCAGCATGGCGTGGGCACGGATCACGCGCCATGGCTGGCGGCGGAAAAGGGAGAGCTGGGCATCGCCGCCATGCGCGCGCTGCTGCGCCAGTTCGACCCGCAGGGCATGATGAATCCCGGCAAACTGCTGCCTGAAGCGGGAGGCGGCTTGTGAACGCGGCCCCGCGCAGGGTGGATTTGCCTGACGTCCTGGCGCGCGAGTGGGACATCTTGATCGTCGGCGGCGGCATCACGGGCGCCGGCATCCTGCTGGAAGCGGCGCGGCGCGGCTTGACGGCGCTGCTGGTGGAGCAGCGCGATTTCGCCTGGGGCACGTCGAGCCGCTCCTCGAAGCTGGTGCACGGCGGCTTGCGCTACCTGAAGCAGGGACAGTTCGCGCTGACGCGCGAGTCGGTGCATGAGCGGCAAGCCTTGCTGACGGATGCGGCGGGGCTGGTCGAGCCGCAGGGCTTTGCCTTTGGCGATTACACGGGCCGGAAGCCGGGCCGGCGCCAGTTCATGCTGGGCCTGGCCATCTATGACGTGATGGCGGGCCGGCGCGCGCGCCGCTATGTCGATGCGGCGGATTTCGCCATGCTGGCGCCGCATGTCAACCGCGATGGACTGCGGGGCGGCATGTTGTACCAGGACGCCAAGACGGACGATGCGCGCCTGGTGCTACGCGTGCTGCAGGAGGCGCGCCGCCATGGCGGCGTGGCCGTCAATTACCTGGGCGTGGCATCGCTGCTGCGTGACGATGGCAAGGTCGCCGGCGCCACCTTGAACGATGCGGTCGATGGCAGGGCACTCACAGTGCGCGCGCGCCTGGTGATCAGCGCCACGGGCGCCTGGGCCGACGGCTTGCGCGGCCAGGTGGGAGAACAGCCGAAACTGCGGCCCCTGCGCGGCAGCCATCTGCTGCTGCCGGCCTGGCGTTTGCCGCTGGCGCAAGCCGTCAGCCTGATGCACCCGCGCGATGGCCGCCCCGTGTTTGCGTATCCCTGGGAGGGCGTGACCCTGGTGGGCACCACCGATGTCGACCATGGCGCCAGCCTGGACCTGGAGCCGGCCATCACGCGCGGCGAACTCGATTATCTGCTGGCGGCGCTGCGCTGGCAGTTTCCGCAGCTGGCGCTGGGCGAAGACGATGTGCTGGCCACGTTTGCCGGCGTGCGCCCCGTGATCGACAGCGGCCAGCTTGACCCGTCGAAGGAAGCGCGCGAACATGCGCTATGGCTGGAAAACGGCTTGCTGACGGTGGCGGGCGGAAAATTGACGACGTTTCGCGTGATCGCCCTCGACGCCTTGCGCCGCGCCGCGCCGCTGCTGCCGGGCTGGCAGGCGGATTTGCGCCCCTTGCCGATCTTTGACCCGTCGCCGCCCTTGTCGGGCAAGGCCTTGGCGCTCGATGGCGAGCAGCGCGCACGCCTGCTGGGCCGTCATGGCGCGGCCGCGCAAGCGCTGTGCGATGCGGCGCAGGAGGGCGAACTGGCGCCGGTTCCCGGCACGCAGACTTTATGGGCGCAGCTGCGCTGGGGTGCGCGCAACGAGGACGTGCAGCACCTGGACGACTTGCTGCTGCGGCGCACGCGCCTCGGTTTGCAGCTGGCCGGCGGCGCGCTTGCTATCATACCGCGCCTGCGCGCCATCTGCCAGCAGGAACTGGGCTGGGACGATGTGCGCTGGGAGGAAGAGCAGCAGCGCTACCTGGCCCTGTGGCGCCGCCATTACAGCGTGCCGCAAGGCGCATGAAGCAACGATAAAAACTATAAAAGAGGAGAACATCATCGAGACCACCCTGTTTGGCCAGCCCCTGGCGCTGGGCGACGCCCGCATCACCTACGACAGCCTGTCGCCGCTGGACTTGCGCCAGCCCGTGGATGCCCTCGCCGACGATCTGGGCGAAGACCTGCTGCAAATCACGTGCGCGAATGGCGACATCGTCGACGTGGGCTGGTATCCGGCCTGGAATGCGCAGGGACGCTTGCGCGTGGTGGCCGTGCGGGGACAGGACTGGGACGCGCCCGTGTTCAGCGCGCAGCCAGACAAGGATCCGCAGGCGCTGCTGCAGGCGCTGCGCGCCGCGCTGGCCAGCGTGGGCTGAGCCATGACCTCTGCGGCGGGCGATGGCCCGTATATCCTCTCCATCGACAATGGCACGCAAAGCGTGCGCGCGCTGCTGTTCGACCGCGACGGCAAGCTGGCGGCCAAGGCGCAAGTCTTCCTGGAAGCGTATTACTCCGACCACCCCGGCTGGGCCGAGCACGACGCCGACGGCTACTGGCAAGCCGTATGCGAAGCGTGCCAGCAGCTGTGGCGCGGCACGGACATAGCCAAATCCTCGGTGGCCGGCGTGGCCGTCACCACGCAGCGCGGCACGGTGGTCAACGTGGATGAACATGGCGCACCGTTGCGGCCCGCCATCACCTGGCTGGACCAGCGCAGCACGCGCGACATTCCCCGGCTGGCTCCGTGGTGGCGCGCCGCCTTCCGCGCCACGCGCCTCGACGGCACGATACGCTACTTCCGCCGCGAGGCCGAGATCAACTGGATCAGCGCGCACCAGCCCGACATCTGGCTCCGCACGCACAAATTCCTGCTGCTGTCGGGTTTTCTGAACCACCGGCTCTGCGGCAACTACGTCGATTCGACGGGCTCGCAAGTGGCGTATATTCCCTTCGACTACAAGCGCCACGCCTGGGCCGGGCGCTTCGACTGGAAATGGCAGGCGCTGGCGATTCGACGCGCCATGCTGCCCGAGCTGGTAACGCCGGGCACGCGCATGGGCGCCATCACCAGGGCCGCCGCTGCGGCGACGGGCATCCTGGAAGGCACGCCCTTGCTGGCGGCCGCCGCCGACAAGGCGTGCGAGGTGCTGGGCGCCGGCTGCGTCGAACCGCACGTGGCGTGCCTCAGCTACGGCACCACGGCCACCATCAACACGACCAACCGCAAGTATGTGGAAGTGACGCGCTTCATTCCGCCGTATCCGGCCGCCATGCCGGGCGCCTACAGCACGGAAGTGCAGATATTCCGCGGCTACTGGATGGTCAACTGGTTCAAGGAGCAGTTCGGCGACCGCGAACGGGCGGCGGCCGCCGAAGACGGCGCGGGCTTGTCCGCCGAAGCGCTGTTCGACCGCCTGGTCGAGGCCGTGCCGCCAGGCTCCATGGGCTTGATGCTGCAGCCGTACTGGAGTCCCGGCATCAAGGTGCCGGGGCCGGAAGCGAAGGGCGCCATGATCGGCTTTGGCGACGTGCATACGCGCGCGCACATCTACCGCGCCATCCTCGAAGGACTCGCGTATGCGCTGCGCGAAGGCAAGGAGCGCATCGAGCAGCGCAGCGGCATCGCCATCACGGAGCTGCGCATCGCGGGCGGCGGTTCGCAAAGCGATGCGGCCATGCAGCTGACGGCCGACATCTTCGGCTTGCCCGCCGCGCGCGCCCACGTGTATGAAAGTTCGGGCCTGGGCGCGGCCATCGCCGCTAGCGTGGGCCTGGGCTGGCATGCGGACTTTCCCGCCGCCGTGCAAGCCATGACGCGCAAGGGCAAGGTATTCCAGCCGGATCCCGGGCACAGCAAGATCTATGAAAAACTGTACCGGCGCGTGTACCGCAAGATGTATGCGCGGCTGCAGCCCCTGTACCGCGAAATCGCCGACATCACCGGCTATCCTGAAAAGTGACCGGCTAGCGCAGGACGAGCGCTTTCACCGTTTCCCAGGCCGCGCTGCCCGATTGCGTGACGCGCACCTGGTTGCGGCCCCCTTCCTTGGCCACGTACAGGGCGCGGTCGGCGGCGACGAACAGCGCTTCGCGGTCGTCCAGCTGGTGCGGGCGGATGGTCGCCACGCCGATGCTGACGGTGATCCACGGCGAGGTGATCGATCGCGGGTGCGGCAGTTGCAGCGCCTCGATGTGCGCGCGGATGGCTGCGGCCAGGTGCAGGGCGCCTTCGGCATCCGTGTCGGCGAACAGCAGGACGAATTCCTCGCCGCCGTAGCGGGCAGCCAGGTCGCCGGGACGTGCGGCGTGCGAGGCGATGGCTTGCGCCACTTGCTGCAGGCAGGTGTCGCCGGCCGGATGGCCCAGGCTATCGTTGTACAGCTTGAAGTGGTCGACATCGAGCACCACCAGCGACAGGACGCCGCCGCCGCGCACGGCGCGCTGCCATTCCTTTTCCAGGAAGCTGTCGAAATGCCGGCGGTTGGCGATCTGCGTCAGCGGGTCGAGATAGGCGGCGCGTTGCAAGGCGTCTTCCGACTGCTTGTGGTGCGTGATGTCGTGCAGCAGGCCGATATACAGGGGCTGGCGCAGATACATGGGCGTCAGAGTCAGGTCCATGCTCAGCGCCTCGCCGTTGCGGTGGCGGATCGCCACTTCGCGCGTGCCGTGGTTGTGCGCTTTTTCCGGATTGGCCGCGTGCATGGCGAAGTAATCGAGGTATTCCTGCGTCACCAGGGGGCTGAGCAGCTCGCCGATGGAGCGCCCGGCCAGTTCGTTTTCGCGGTAGCCCAGGTACTGATCGCAGGCCGGATTGGTGTACTGGATGCGGCCATCGGCTTCGATGATCAGCAAGCCCTCGGCCATGTTGTTGACGATGGTGCGCAGGCGCTCGGCCTGTTCCTGCTGGGTTTCATTGTTGCTGCGGATTTGCAGCTGGGCGCGCACGCGCGCGCACACTTCGGCCATGCGCAGCGGCTTGCTGATGTAATCGACGGCGCCGCAGTCGAAGCCGGCCACCACGTCTTCCGTTTCCGTCTTGGCGCTCATGAAGATGACGGGGATACCCTGCGTCAGCGGGTGCTGCTTGAGGCGGCGGCACGTTTCGATGCCGTCCATGTCCGGCATCAGCACGTCGAGCAGGATCAGGTCGGGGTGGGCGCGCTGGGCGATCGCCAGCGCCCGTTCGCCGGACGTGGCGACATAGGTTTGATAGCCTTGCTCGCTCATCAGCTTGCGCAGCAGCTCAAGGTTGGCCGGCGCATCGTCGACAATCAAAATGGCGGCCTCGCGCCGCTGGAAATGTCCCACACTGCCTGAACTCATTGCTTCCGGCCTTCTCGATGTACTTTGCGATGCCAGCGTTTGCTGCACTTTCAGGGATGCTGGCCGGGTTCAAATCTGCGACAGCGGTCAAATCATACCGCCTTGCCAATTTTTTGGGTAAAAAAATCGACGTTGTGCGAGGTCGTAAAATATTATTTTTATGCTATTTTTGGAAATAAATACACGCAATTGCTATCGTGAAGGCGGTTTTTGGGCGAAAAAGACGCGTGCCCCCTGAAGTTGGGGCAGCTGGGACACGCCCCGCGGCAGGCGGGGCGTGGGGAGTGCAATTACATTTTTGCGGCGATCAGTTTGCCGAGGATGGCGATGCCTACACGGATGCGTTCCGGCGGTACCGTCACGAACGACAGGCGCAGGGTGTGCGTTTCCGGCGTGTTGGCGTAGAACGGCGCGCCCGGCACGAAGGCGACCTTGTTGGCGATGGCTTCATCGAGCAGTTTCATCGCATCGATGTGCTTCGGCAGGGTGACCCAGATGAACATGCCGCCTTCAGGCTTGGTCCACGTGACGCCGGCCGGGAAGTGCTCTTCCAGCGCCGACAGCATGGCCTGGCACTGGTTGCCGTACAGGCTGCGGATGCTGGGGATATGCCGGTCCAGGAAGCCATCCTTGATCACTTCATGCACGACCATCTGCGTCAGCTGCGACGTGTGCAGGTCGGCCGCCTGCTTGGCCAGTTCCAGGCGGCGCACCAGCGGCATCGGCGCCACCACGTAGCCGAGGCGGATGCCGGGCGTGAGCACTTTCGAGAACGAGCCCATGTAGATTACGCCGTCCGGATTCATGTTGATCATCTTCGGATACGGCTCGCCGCTGTAGCTCAGGGCGCCGTACGGATCGTCCTCGATCAGCGGCAGGCCATGGCGGGCGCAGGTTTCCACCAGTTCCACGCGGCGCGCCACGGACAGGCTGCGGCCCGTCGGGTTCTGGAAGTTCGGCAGCGCGTACAGCAGGCGCGCACCATCGGCGACGGGGTTGACCGACGACGGCACCAGGCCTTCGTCATCGGTATCGACGGAAACGAATTCGGGACGGTAGACGGAAAACGCCTGCAGGGCGCCCAGGTAGCTGGGGGTTTCCACCAATACCTTGCTGCCTTCGTCGATCAAGACCTTGCCCAGCAAGTCCAGCGCCTGCTGCGAGCCGGACGTCATCAGCACTTGTTCCGGCATGATGGTGCTGCCGTTGGCGGAGAGCGAATCGGCGATCCACTGGCGCAGCGGCAGGTAGCCGTCGGTCGGGCCGTATTGCAGGGCGACCTTGCCATTGTTCGACAGAACCTTGTCGAAGGCGGTTTTCATTTCTTCCACGGGGAAGGTGGCGGGCGAGGGCAGGCCGCCGGCAAACGAGATGATCTCGGGACGCTGCGTGATCTTCAGGATTTCGCGGATGAACGAGCTTTGCAGCTGTTCCGCGCGTTCGGCAAAGCGCCATTGGATCGGATTCGGATTTTCAATTTTCATACGAGTCTCACAGAAGATGCCGAGCTGCGCCGGCTGGATTTGTTGGCCCGCTTGTGGCGGTGCGTGCGCAAGCGGCGCCGGATAGGCGTCGCCATGGTGCTGCGGTATTGTACGGCTTGCACGCCGCTCTGCCCATCCGCACGCGCAACGGCGTTGCAAATGGGCGTCAAGGAGCGTTACTTCAGCTTGCGCCCGATCCCCACCACGGCGATCACGGCGCCCGCAAACAGCAGGCTTTCACCCGTCAGGGGTTCGTGCAGCAGCAGCGCCGCGCCCAGCAGGGTGAGGAAAGGCTGCAGCAACTGCGTCTGTCCCACGCGCGCCACGCCGCCCAGCGCCATGCCCCGGTACCAGAAAAAGAAACCGATAAACATGGAAAACACGGAAATATAGGCAAAGCCCAGCCAGGCCGCGCTGCTGGCCTGCGCCATCAGCGCGCGCTGCGGCCAGGCGTTCCACAGCACCACGGGCAAGACAAATGGCACGGCCAGCAGCAGCGCCCAGGAAATCACATGCTGGCCCGGCATGGCTTGCGCCAGGCGCCCGCCTTCGGCATAGCCGAGTGCGGCCAGCAGTACAGCGGCAAAGATCAGCCAGTCGGCCAGGTGGAAGCTGCCGCCGCCCTGGCGCAGCGCGAAGGCCACCACCAGCGCCGTGCCGAGCAGGGCCATCAGCCAGAAGCCCGGCGATGGGCGCTCCTTGCCGCGCAATACGGCAAACACGGCGGTGGCCAGCGGCAGGATGCCCACCAGCACGGCGCCGTGCGAGGCGGGCAGGCTGCGCATGGCGATCGACGTCAGCCAGGGGAAGCCCAGCACGCAGCCCAGCGACACGAGCGCCAGCGGCAGCCATTGTTCGCGGCGCGGCATTGGCGCGCGCTGCTGCCATAGCCACAGTCCGGCCAGGACGGCGGCCACCAGGGCGCGGCCCAGGGCGACGAAGGTGGGATCGAGTTCAGCCACCGCCAGCCGCGTAAAAGGCAGGGTCAGGCTGAAGAGGGCGACGGCGATCAAGCCCAGCAACAGGCCGGTGCGGTCGGCGCCGAGGCGCGGTGGATGGTTGGAAACGATGGTGCTGGTGTGCGAAGGCATGGGATTCCCGAGGCTGGCGTGACAAGGTATTGGCATGGATTAAACTGCCCGATACTGCTATCCTAGGGTGCAATAGCAATACAGTACAAATACACTTCCACGCATAATTTCACATACTGTGATGGTCATATGAGCAATACACTCCCTTTGCTGTCGCGCGTCTCGGGCGAAACCCTGATCGACCAGATCGTGCGCTCGCTGGCGGCGCGCATCGACGACAAGCTGCTGCGCGGCGGTGCGCGCATGCCGTCGATCCGCCAGTGCGCCGCCAGCCTGAGCGTGTCGTGCGCCACGGTGGTGGCCAGCTACGACAAGCTGGTGGCGCGCGGCTACCTGGAATCGCGGCGCGGCGCCGGCTTTTTCGTGTGCGAGCGCTCGCCGTTGAACACCCCCTTGCCGCCCGCTGGCGCGCAGGATGCGGCGGCGCAGCCGATGGACGTGGTGTGGCTGATCCGTAACATGTTCCGCCAGACGCCGGCCATCCCCGCGCCAGGCTCCGGCATGCTGCCCGCCGAGTGGCTCGATGGCGACCTGGTGGCGCGCGCCTTGCGCGACGTCAGCCGCCAGCCCGGCAGTTTGCTGCTGGGCTACGGCGCGCCGCAGGGTTTCCTGCCGCTGCGCCAGCAGTTGCAGCTGAAGCTGGCGGGGCTGGAAATCGCCTGTCCGCCCGAGCAGATCGTCACCACGGTGGGCGTGATGCAGGCGCTGGACCTGGTGGCGCGCGAGTTTGCCCGCCCTGGCGAAACGATTTTCGTCGACGATCCCGCGTATTGGCTGATGTTCGGCGCTTTTGCCGCCATGGGCATGAATGTCATCGGCATCCCGCGCCTGGCCGACGGTCCCGATATCGCCGTGCTGGCCGAGCTGGCGGCGCTGCACCGTCCCAGGCTGTACGTGATCAATTCGGTGCTGCACAATCCCAGTTCGACGTCGCTGTCGGCGGCCAAGGCTTTCCAGGTGCTGCGCCTGGCCGAACAGCACGATTTCCTCATCGTCGAGGATGACATTTATTGCGACATGCACCCGGGCGGCGCGGTGCAGCCGGCCACCCGCCTGGCCGCGCTGGACCAGCTGCGCCGCGTGATTTACCTGGGCGGCTTTTCCAAGAGCCTGGCGGCGAACCTGCGCGTGGGCTTCATCGCCACCTCACAGGAGCGGGCGCAGCGCCTGGCCGACCGCAAGATGCTGGCAACGCTCACCACCAGCGACATCGGCGAGCGCGTGGTGTATAAAATCCTCTCGCAGGGGCTGTACCGTAAGCATGCGGAGCGCCTGCGCGCGCGGCTCGACAAGGTGCGCGAGGGCACGTACCGCAAGGTCGAGCAGGCGGGCTTGCGCTTCGATCCGGCATCGGCGGGCATGTTCGTATGGGCCGATGCGGGCTGCGACACGAATGTATTGGCCGAAAAGGCGCTGGCCGAGGGCCTGGTGCTGGCGCCGGGCAGCCTGTTTTCGCCGCGCCAGCTGCCGTCGACCCGCATGCGCCTGAACCTGGCCACGGTGCAGGACGAGCGCATCTGGGCGTTTTTCGACCGCGCACTGGGGTAAACTGGACATTGCAGGACATTCGGCTGGGGCTCTTGAAATCGCTTGTACCATCCCCAACTCCGTAGAATCCGTCCCATCCACAAGACTATGAGGTAAAAATGGCTGTCTCCGAAAAGCAAACCCTGGGTTTTCAGACCGAAGTGAAGCAAATGCTGCACCTGATGATCCATTCCCTGTACTCGAACAAGGAAATCTTCCTGCGCGAATTGATTTCGAACGCGTCCGACGCGGCCGACAAGTTACGCTTTGAAGCGATCGATAACGACGCCCTGTACGGCAACGATCACGAATTGAAGATCAAGGTCAGCTTCGACAAGGATGCGCGCACCATCACCATTTCCGACAACGGCATCGGCATGACCCGCGACGAGGCGATCTCGCACCTGGGCACCATCGCCAAGTCGGGTACCAAGGAATTCTTCGGCAAGCTGTCGGGCGACCAGCAGCAGGACGCGGCCCTGATCGGCCAGTTCGGCGTGGGCTTCTATTCCGGCTTCATCGTCGCCGACAAGATCACTGTCGAAACGCGCCGCGCCGGCGTGGACGCCTCCGAAGGCGTGCGCTGGGAGTCGGCCGGCGAAGGCGATTACAGCATCGAATCGATCGACAAGCCATCGCGCGGCACGGACATCATCCTGCACCTGCGCGAAGGCGAAGACGAATTGCTGTCGAGCTGGAAGATCAAGTCCATCATCCGCAAATATTCGGACCATATCTCGCTGCCGATCGTGATGCAGAAGGAAGAGTGGGACGACGAGAAAAAAGAAACCGTCCTGAAAGACGAATTCGAAACCGTCAACCAGGCCAGCGCCCTGTGGGCCCGCAACAAGGCCGACATCACGCCGGAACAGTACGACGAATTCTACAAGCACGTGTCGCACGACTTCCAGTCGCCGCTCACGCACACGCACAACCGCGTGGAAGGCCGCAGCGAATACACGCAGCTGCTGTACATCCCGGCCAAGGCGCCGTTCGACATGTGGGACCGCAACAAGCGCGGCGGCATCAAGCTGTACGTCAAGCGCGTCTTCATCATGGACGATGCCGAGCAGCTGATGCCGACCTACCTGCGCTTCGTGCGCGGGGTGATCGACTCGGCCGACCTGCCGCTGAACGTATCGCGCGAGATCCTGCAGGAATCGCGTGACGTGAAAGTGATCCGCGAAGGCTCGACCAAGCGCGTGCTGGGCATGCTGGAAGAACTGGCGAACGCGGATGAGCAGGACAAGAAGGACAAGTACGCCGTCTTCTGGAAGGAATTCGGTCAGGTGCTGAAGGAAGGCATCGGCGAAGACGCGGCCAACAAGGAGCGCCTGGCCAAGCTGCTGCGCTTTGCCTCGACGGCCAACGACAGCGACGAGCAAATCACTTCGTTCGCCGACTACGTGGCGCGCATGAAGGAAGGCCAGGACAAGATTTACTACGTCACGGCTGACAATTACGCCGCCGCCAAGAACAGCCCGCACCTGGAAATCTTCCGCAAGAAGGGCGTCGAAGTGCTGCTGCTGACGGACCGTGTCGATGAATGGATGCTGTCGTTTATCCAGGACTTCGAAGGCAAGGAACTGGTCTCCGTGGCAAAAGGTGGCCTGGACCTGGGCGCGCTGGAAGATGAAGCGGAAAAGAAAGAGCACGAAGAAACGGAAACCTCGTACGCCGACCTGGTGGGCAAGATGAAGACCGTGCTGGCCGACAAGGCCAAGGACGTGCGCGTGACGTTCCGCCTGACCGATTCGCCAGCCTGCCTGGTGGCTGATGAAAACGAATTGTCGGGCAACCTGCTGCGCATGCTCAAAGCTGCTGGCCAGAACGCGCCGGAATCGAAGCCGATTTTGGAAATCAACCCGAACCACCCGCTGGTGACGCGCTTGAAGTATGAAGATGCGGAAGGCGGCAAGTTCGGCGACTGGGCCAACATCCTGTTCGACCAGGCCATGCTGGCCGAAGGCGGTTCGCTGGCCGATCCGGCCAGTTTTGTGAAACGCCTCAACGAATTGCTGCTCAATTCGGCGAAGTAATCGCCTCGCTGCAAACGTCATCAAGCCGGCCCTTTCCTCGTGAAAGGGCCGGCTTTTTTTATGCTACAGTGCGCGATTATTTTATTTTATGGAAAAAGCAATGGCGCATTGCCCGGCATGTGACAGTTCCAACATTCAACGCCTCTCCATGGTGCATGCCTCCGGCATTTCCGGCACCTCTACCCATATGTCGGGCAGGATCGATGGCGATTTCATCCACGGTCATGCGCATACGCGCAGCCAGACCTTGCTGTCACGCCAGGCCGCCGGGCCGACGATGCAGACCCACCAGAAGGCAGGGCTGATCGTGCTGGGCGTGATCATTTTTGTCATCGCCGCCGTCGTCTTTTACCAGGCCGGCGCGAATGGCCTGTTCTGGATCTTCGTGGCAGGGGGCGTCGTCTCCATCGCCTTGTCGCAAACGACCTTCGTCGCCAATTGGGACAAGGAGGCTGCCGCCTTGCAGGACAAATATGCGCGTACCTTCATGTGCCATGCCTGCGGCCACCGCTTCATTCCCGTACTCAAGCAGCCATGAAGATCCGGCTGATGGCGGGCCTGGGCGCGCATGCGCTGGGCTGCCTGCTGTTTATTGCCTTGAGCTGGCTGGGTTTTTACCTGTACACGCAGCTGTTCGGCAGCCTCGGCTCGCGCGGCGTGGCCGGCGGCCTGGCCCTGCTGCTGGTGCTTTACGTGTATGCGGGTACCAACCTGGTGCTGGCGCTGCTGCCGCCCGGCAGGGTGAAGCCGCTGCTGTGCGGCTTGCTGGGCGCGGCCGTGCTCGCGTATCTGTTGCCCCAGCATCCGCTGCGGGCGATTTACTTTAGCGTGCTGGCGGGCGGCTTGAGCTGGCTGGCCGTGCTGGCCGGCACGCGTTTAAGCGGATACCTGCGCGGCTGACAGGGCGTTGACAAAGGCGGCGACGGCGACGGCGGCCGCTTCCGGCGCCGCCTGCAGCAGCATGTGCGGCGCGGCGATGTCGGCCAGTTGCGCTCCGGGTGCCAGGCGCAGTATCTGCAGGGCGTTCGCCGGCGGCACCAGACGGTCGTGGCGGGCGCGCAGATACAGCACCGGCAGGCTGCCGCGCGCGAAGCTGCGCGAGGCGTCGGTTTCCAGCACGGCGCGCAGGCGCTGGCGCAGCACGCTGGGAGGCACTTGTGCCAGCGCCGCCGCCAGTTCCGCCTGCAGTTGCGGCGTGGCGCAGGGCGCCAGCAGCGCCTGGCGCAGGGCGAAGCCGGGCATGGGGCCAAAGGGCACAAGGCCGAGCAGGTGGCGCAGTGGCGCCAGCATCGGGCGCGGATTGCGCACGAATGAACAACACAGGATCAGGGCGCGCATGCCGGGCGGCGGATCGGCGCGCAGGGCGGCCCCCAGCGGCCCGGAAAACGATTCGGCCAGCACGACGAAAGGGCGATCCTGCGGCAAGCGCTCGCGCACGAACGCTTCCAGCGCCGCGTAATCGAGTGGCGCGGCCGGATAGGCGATGGCCAGGGTATCGATGGCGGCCTGCGCGCGCAGGGCGGCGTCAAAGCGGTCGAATAGCCGGGCCGTGCCATCCATGCCGGGCAGGAGGACAAGCAGGGGCGAGGCGTGGGTTGGTGTCGTCATTGCGGCCATCATAGCAGCCGCGCCGGCATATGCGCCGTCCGCCAGCCGCACGGCATGGGTGCTGGCGCCATGCTAGAATCGCCAGCGCGCCCTGCGTGGCCGTAAGAGCGGCCAAATCCCCGACAGACAGAATCATGCATATCATTTTTTCGAATTACCGTACCCTGGGAGGCGCCTTGCTGGCAGCGTCCTGCGTCCTTTCCCAGCCCGCCCGCGCCACGGCGGCGCCCTCCGCGCCAGCCGGGAAAAGCCTGTCCTCTCTGCTGGCCGGCGGCCCCTTGCCGCGCCTGAGCGACGATGCGCAGGTACGCGCCGCCCTGTTCGATTTCTTCGGTTACGCGCGCGGCAGTTACACGGAAGACGATGAATTGCTGCTGGCGCAGGCGCTCGAAGCGATCAGCGAAAAGCGCGATGCTACGCGCAGCGTGCTGGCCGATGGCCGCCAGTTGCTGGCGTCGATGAATGACCGCAAGCAGGGCCGCGAACGGGGTGCCATGCTGCTCGACAAGCGCGGCGCCATCATCGCTTTTGGCCTCGTCAACGGGCATTGCCACCTCGAGGGCCAGCCGCTGGCGAAAGTCTGCAATCCCGATCCGAACGCGGTGCTGACGGTGTTCCACCGCAAGGGCATGCTGGTCGGCGAAGCGGCGCCCCTGCTGGCCTGGGCCCGGAAATTGCCGCCCATGCTGGCGCTGATCGCGGGCGACAAGGAAGCGGGCGCCGATGGGCAAAAGATCGCCAGCGTCGAATATGTGCTGGCGCAGCCGGCCCTGCCGGGCTGGAACCGCGCCCAGCTGCCGCCCGCCTATCCGCCGGCGCTGCTGCCGCTGCTGCTCGATAAGTCCACGGTGCTGACGTCGGCCGGCGCGGGCGTGTTTGCCTATCCGCTCACGCTGAAGGGCAAGAAACAGAACAATGTGCTGGACCATGCCGAAGGCCGCCCGCCGCGCGATTTGGAAGTGGCGCTGCGCAGCTATGCCAGTTTCGACACGGTGGTGGAGCGCTACCGCCAGCTGGCCAAGGGCGCCAGGCTGCAGCGCAACGAGCGCACGGCCTACCTCGATGGCGACATGGGACAGGGCAGCTACCGCGTCTACATCCGCAACACGGGCGCGGATGGCGTGATGATTGACGTGGCGCTGTGGCAGCGCAAGCTGGCGGCCGGCCGCTGATTTCAGCCAGGGCGCGCCGGTTCGTAGCCCAGTTGCACCAGCTGCGCGGCGATGGCGTCGTCGCGTGTTTTCCTGCCGGTGCGCAGGCGCGCATGCGTCAGGGACGCGGGCAAGCCATGCGCCAGCAATGCGTCGATGTCGAGCATGGTCTCGGATGCCGACAATTGGCGCAGGGCGGGCAAGGTGGCGAGGCCGGGCAGGCTGTCGAGCGTCTTGCAGGTGTGCAGGTTCAGGCGTTCGAGCACGGGATTGGCCCCCAGCGCGATCTGCCGCAGCTTGATCTGGTCTTCCACCCATAGCGCCTGCAGCAACGGGAAGCGGCCGATGTCGCCCAGCGTTTCCAGGCCGCGCACGCGTATCACTTCCAGTTTCTTCAGCAGCGGCGCCTCGATGTGGGTGAGCGATTCGCGGCCGCCCAGCTGCAACAGCAGCCTGTCCAGGCGGCCCATCTCCGAGATGAAATCCAGCGGCACCTTGTTCTTGATGCGGTACAGCGACAGCTCGTGCAGCGCCGGCAGGCCGGCCAGGGTGTCGATGCGCTGGTGGTGGCCTTCGAGGACCAGGCTGGCCAGGTGCGTATAGTGGCGCAGGGGTGCCAGGTCGATATTGTTTTTGGCCGACTCGCCCAGATGCAGGTATTCGAGCCCGCGCAAACTCTCCAGCTGCAGGATGTCGGCTTGCGCCAGCTCGTACACGCCCAGGCTCAGGCGCTTGAGATGCCGCAGCTCGCCCAGCGCTTCCAGATGGATGGCTTGCCGGTGGTAATCGATGGACAGGCTGGCCACATGCGGCAGCGCGCGCAGGATGCGGGCATCGAACACCCTCGGGTCGTAGCCGTAGATGCGGATGGTCAGCGCCGTGCCGCAGGTGGCGGTCAGGGCGTCGAGGTCGGCCAGCAGCGGTTCCGGCTCGGCCAGGGTATTGAACTGCACCAGCACCTGCTTGCCAGCGGCAATGGCGGCGCGGATCGCCACGGCGTCGATGCGTTCGGGGTTCTGGATGCACTGCTGCCGTTCTGCTTGCGTCATCGTCACAATCCTATGGGGTAGGTTACCTGCCTGGGGGGCGGACAGCCTTCCGGGCCCGGGAACGTCTGCTTGCCCGTGTCATCGTAGCGCTTGCCGCAATCGACGAGCACGCGCTTGCGGAAGGTGTAAATGCTGGCCACCTTGCCGTTCGGGTGGTAGCAGATATTGTCGCCGTCGCGGTCGGCCGACGCGTAGCTGTTCATGGTCTGGCCATTCACCGTGCGCGTGCTGTGGCCGCTGCGCGGCTCCGTGCATTTGAGCTGGCCGCTTTCGTAATACACGTTGAAGACGGAGGTGTCGGCGGCACGGTCGACCAGCAGTTCGTCCTTGCGCTTGCCGTTCGGGTAGTTCTCGTATCCTTCCTGGCGCTGGCCGTACTGGAAGGTGTAGTAAGACTGTGGCTTGCCGTCCGGGTAGTACATGTGGTGGTACTCGCACACGTCGTCGCGCGTGCTGCCGTACTCCTTGAAGGTGCAGCGGTGGATGTCGTTGAGCAGCTGGCCGTCCTCATAGTATTCGCGCAGGTGCGTGAGCAGACGGCCCTGATCGATGACGGCCAGGCGTTCCGGCTTGCCGTTCGGGTAGTAGCGCGCATCCAGCCCCTGCTTCTTGCCGTTGTCCCACAGGGTATCGAGGCGCAGGATCTTGCCGCTGTCGTCGAACGCCTGTTCGCGCCCATCCAGTTGGCCGTTGCGGTAGGTGGCCGTGTAGACCACGTATTCCTTGCCCGCCGGGCCAAGATAGCGCGTGCGGCTGCCATCGAGCACGCCGGCCTGGTAGTGGTCGCGCACGCGCAGCGCGCCTTGCGCATCCGTGTCGAGGGCCTCGCCCTGTTTTTTGCCCTGCACAAAAGTGACGCTCTGCGTGACCTTGTCCTTGAGCCTGAGTTTCCACGGCCCGTCGCGCAAGCCGTCGATGAAGCTGCCGTCGCCGTCTTCCGTGATCCACGCGCCATGGCGCGCGCCGTTGACGTAGTTGCCGCGCGTTTGCAGCTTGCCGCCCATGCTGCGCTCGTGCGGGCCATTGAGCTGGCCGCCCGTGTAGGTGTCGAAGCCCGTCACTTCCTCTGCATCGGCATAGTTGACGACCGTCCAGCGGCCTTCGCGCTTGCCGGCCCGGTACATGCCGCTCTCGCTCTGCCTTGGATAATCGAAGCGCCACAGGCCTTCCTGCAAGCCGTTGACGAAATGTCCCTTTTCGCTGCCTTCGTGCATGCCTTCGCGTACCCACAAGCCCTGGCGCTTGCCCTTCACGTACTGGCCTCGTTCGACCACCGAACCGTCGTCCCAGGCCAGGCTGTAAATGACGGACGGGCCGTCTGCGCTGCCCGTGAACTGCCGCGGCGCCGTTTCCCATGTCACTTGCCACAGGCGGTAGTTGGGCAGGATGCCCGCGCCCGCGTCGCTGTACAGGGTGTAGCTGGCCGTCAGGTAGTGGTCACCTTTTTTCAGGAAGGTTTTCTTGTAGGTGATGGCGTCCTTGCCGCCAGCGGCCACGGGTTTGCCGTCATCGCTGTAGTAGCCGACGATGGTGCCTTGCGTATGGTCGATGGCGTCGAAGTCCGCATTGCCGCTCTTGCCCCGGGCGACGCTGTAGTCCATCGGCGCCAGCTTGGCCAGCGCGGCCTTGACCTGGCCCGCGTTGGGACTGGCGCTTTGCGCCGCGATGCGGTTCAGGGCCGGCTGCAAGCCATCGAGGCGCCGGTATTTGCCGGAACTGCGGTGGTAGCGGTAGGCGCGCAGGCCGTTCTTGTCGCCCTGGCGGAACAGCACCAGCATGGTTTGCACGCTGTCGTCCGTTTCCTTGTCCAGCGAGGCGTAGAAGACGGAACGGATGACGGCATTGCCGAACTGGTCGAGCAAAATCGGTTTCGCGCTGCCGCTCTTGCACTCGCAGTAATAGCCGTTGACGCCATCTTTTTCCTTGAGGAAGGCGATATCGAAGCCGCTGTCCTGGGATGCGCTGATGGCGGGATGGGCGAGGCTCTTGCCTTCATAAAAGGGCGCGCCGTGGGCCAGCGCGGAGCAGAGGAGCAAGGGCAGAAGCAGACGTTTCATCGTGTGGCTGGCGCCGGGGCGCCGCAAGGGAAAGGCCACGATTCTGCCTGCGTTCTTACTTGTGGGCAAATATGCGCCTATCGTGCGCAGGTGCGCGCCCTGCGTGTCAGGGTTGGTGCGCGGCGCAGAAGTCCAGCAGCAGCTGCTCGCCGTCCGGCCACGGGCCGTAGCCGGCGTCGCCGTTGATATGACCGGCGTCGCCGATCAGGGTGAAATCGCTGCCCCAGGCGGCGGCAAATGCGCGTGCGCGCGCGAAGCTGACGTAGGGATCATCGCCGCTGGCGACCACCAGGCTGGGGAACGGCAAGGCTTGCAGCGGCATCGGCGCAAAGCCCGTGGTGCCGGACGGGTAGGAGGGCGCTTCCACATCGCTGGGGGCGACGAGGAAGGCGCCGGCGATCCTGTGCGGCGAGCCGCTGGCCGCCCAGTGGGCCACCAGCGTGCAGGCCAGGCTGTGCGCCGCCAGCACGGGAGGGCGCTCGCAGGCGGCGATGGCGCGGTCAAGCTCCGCCACCCATGCGTCCTTGTTCGGCGTCTGCCATTCCCCGTGCGGCACGCGCGACCATTGCGGGTGGCGCGCTTCCCAATGGGTTTGCCAGTGCTGCGGCCCCGAATTCCACAGGCCGGCCAGGGTCAGGACGAGAGGCGACATCATTTCTCCTTATAAATAAAATGCCAGACAAAATCGTAGCGAGCGGCAACGTATTGTGGCCGAGACGCGCAGCTGTGCGCATGCACAGTGAGCATCGCAGGCCGCAAGGCGCGCCGCGCAGTAGATTTGGTCTGGCATTTTTATAGCTCCGTGCGCAGGGCGAACAGCTCCGGGAACAATACCACGTCGAGCATCTTGCGCAAATAGCTCACGCCCGCCGTGCCGCCCGTGCCCGTCTTGAAGCCGATGATGCGCTCCACCGTCGTCACATGGTGGAAGCGCCAGAAGCGGAAGGCCGTTTCCAGGTCCACCAGCTTTTCGGCCAGCTCGTACAGGGCCCAATGTTTTGACGGGTCGCGGTAGACTTCCAGCCACGCCGCCTTGACCGAGGCGTCGGAGGCGGTCGGCAGGGTCCAGTCGGCGTTCAATCGTTCGGCGGAGATGGGCAAGCCGCTGCGCGCCAGCAACTTGATGGCTTCATCGTAGACGGAGGGTGCGCGCAGGGCGGCGTCGAGCACCGCATAGGTTTCCGGCGCCGTCGTATGTACGTTGAGCAGGGCGGCGTTCTTGTTCCCCAAAATGAATTCGATTTCGCGGTACTGGAAGGACTGAAAGCCGGACGAGGCGCCCAGGTAGGGGCGGATGGCCGTGTATTCGGGCGGCGTCATGGTGGCCAGCACGTCCCAGGCATGCACCAATTGATCCATGATGCGCGCCACGCGGGCCAGCATCTTGAAGGCGGGGGCCAGGTCGCCGCTTTGCAGGTTGGCGCGCACGGCGTGCATTTCGTGCAGCATCAGCTTCATCCACAATTCGCTCGTCTGGTGCTGCACGATGAACAGCATTTCGTTGTGGTTCGGCGACAGCGGATGCTGGGCCGTGAGGATGCGGTCCAGCGCCAGGTAGTTACCGTAGCTCATAGATTCGCTGAAATCCATCTGCGCGCCATGCCACTGCGCGTCCTGGACGCCGGCATGCATGGGGCAGCCGCTGGTGTTTTCCTTGTTCATAGTCTTGTCGTCGCTCATGGGATGGTTCAGGTGACCGCATCGCGCTTGGCGGCGATGTCGTAGGCTCGTGTGTCGAGGATGTCGCGCAGGATGTCCACGGCATCCCATACGTCGGCAAAGCTCGTGTACAGGGGCGTGAAGCCGAAGCGCATGATGGCCGGTTCGCGGTAGTCGCCGATGACGCCGCGCGCGATCAGCGCCTGCATCACGGCATAGCCATGCGGGTGCGTGAAGCTGACCTGGCTGCCGCGCCGCGCATGCTCGCGCGGCGTGACGAGGCCCAGCGGATGGCTGGCGCAGCGCTGTTCCACCAGCGCGATGAACAGGTCCGTCAGGGCCAGCGACTTGCGGCGGATGGCTTCCATGCTCGTTTGCGCAAAGATATCGAGGCCGCATTCGACCAGGGTCAGCGAGAGTATCGGCTGCGTGCCGCACAGGGCGCGGGCGATGCCGTCGGCGGGCGCGAAGCCCGGGTCCATGGCGAACGGCGTGGCGTGGCCCCACCAGCCGGACAAGGGCTGGCGGAAGCGCGCCTGGTGCTTTTCCGGCACCCAGATGAAGGCGGGCGAGCCGGGGCCGCCATTCAGGTATTTATAGGTGCAGCCGACGGCCAGGTCGGCGCCGGCGCCGTTCAGGTCCAGCGGCACGGCGCCGGCCGAATGGGCCAGGTCCCACAGCGCCAGCGCGCCCTGCGCATGGCAATGGCTGCTGATGGCGGCCATGTCGTGCTGGTAGCCGGTGCGGTAATTGACGTGCGTGAGCATGGCGACGGCGCAATCGGCATCGATGGCTTGCGTCAGTTCATCGGGGCTGTCGACCAGGCGCAGCTGGTAGCCGCGGTCGAGCCAGGCGGCCAGGCCTTGCGCCATGTACAGGTCGGTGGGGAAGTTGCTGCGTTCGCTGACGATGATTCTGCGCGCGGCCTGCGCGGGATCGCTGGCCTGCATCTGCAGCGCGGCGGCCAGGGCCTTGAACAGGTTGACGGAGGTGGTGTCGGTGATGACCACTTCGCCCGTGCCGGCGCCCAGCAGCGGAGCCAGGCGGTCGCCCAGGCGCTTGGGCAGGTCGAACCAGCCCGCCGTATTCCAGCTGCGGATCAGATCGGTGCCCCATTCGGCCGCGATGACGTGCTGGGCGCGGGCCAGGGCCGCTTTCGGCCGCGCGCCCAGGGAATTGCCGTCGAGGTAAATCACGCCTTGCGGCAAGTCGAATTGCTGGCGCAGGGGCGCCAGGGGATCATCGAGGTCGCGCGCGCTGCAGTCTTGTCGAGAAATCATGGTGGCTTTCATATTGATACTTGTCTGGATGGCATGATATTGCTTGAAACTTAAAGTATCACGCGGAAGTGGCAGTGTAGCAAATCCATGCCGCAAAGCGCGCTTCCCGGCATGGAAAGACGGCGAAAAAATCCCCGCTCGTGGGGCGTCAACGAAAAAAATCACGATTTTTAAAAATATTTTCAAAAAACCCTAAAGTTCTTCCAAACGCCGCCGTCAACAGATACATGAACGGCGTGAAACCAGAAAAATAGCGGCAAAGTTTTTTTAAATATTTTTAAAAAAAGTCCTAAAGTTCCTGCCGAGGCCGCCGTTATCTAGGTAGACAGGCTTGATTCCGATCAAGTTGTTGTAAAAAAGTGATATTTTTTACAGGCCAAAAGTCGGCTAAATCCGGCCCAGAGCCAAGCACCCGCATCCGCGCCGTTACTGGCGTGCAACCATGATCGAGCAGTGTTTGTCAGACAAACACCTACGATCCTATCCGCCATTCCCCGACCAAAAATACAGCGCTACGCCTCTGTTGCGTTTAATGTTGCTCCTGCAGAATGTATCTCACTGGCAACACACAACGCCAGCTGAATTCAACGGATTGAGGAGATGGAAATGACTGCTAACGACATGATGGCTGAGATTCGCGACGCTAACCTGAGCTACCTGATGCTGGCCCAGCAAATGATTCGCGCGGACAAGGTAACTGCCATCTTCCGTTTGGGCATTGCCGCCGACATCGCTGAGCTGATCGAAGGCATGAGCAATGCGCAGATCCTGAAACTGGCTGGCGGCAACATGATGCTGGCCCGCTTCCGCTTTGACGACAGCGCCATCCTCGGCATGTTGACGAACTATAATAAAGACCGTTCGCTGGCCCAGTCGCACGCTGCCATCCTGATGGCCGGCCAGGGCGTCGAAGAAATCGCTTAAGGTTCCCGTCAAAACGTCCATGGCGGCGTTGCATTGCCTCGCCGTACATTCGTACTGCCTTCGGCAACGCACCTTGCCCTGAATATTTTGCTGGCAACCTTATTAGTTAGTATCAGTCAGTCGCGGAGCAAGCAGCATGGCCAAAAAAAGTGTCGTATCGGAAGCGCAAGAAATCCAGCTGGCCATCGAATTGATACAGCTGGGCGCCCGTTTGCAACTGCTGGAGACCGAAGTCTCGCTGTCGCGCGAACGCCTGCTGAATCTGTACAAGGAATTGAAGGGCGTCTCGCCGCCCAAGGGCATGCTGCCGTTTTCCACCGACTGGTTCCTCACCTGGCAACCGAACATCCATTCCTCGCTGTTCATCAATATCCACAAATTCCTCGTCGACCACGCCGGTGCCACGGGCATCGAAGCCGTGATGAAGGCGTACAAACTGTATCTGGAGCAGATGCCGCCCGAAGCGGGCGAAGAGCCGCTGCTGTCGCTGACGCGGGCCTGGACCCTGGTGCGCTTTTTCAGCAGCAAGATGCTGGACATGGCGCCCTGCGGCAAGTGCGGCGGCAAGTTCGTCGTCAACTGCCTCGACCTGAACGCCGATTATGTGTGCGGCCTGTGCCACATGCCTTCGCGTGCCGGCAAGACCAAGAAGGCGCGCGATGAAGCGGCCGCTGTCGCGTCGCCCGGTGTCGCCGCCTGATACTGTCTCAATAATTGTCTCAGTGAAAACCGGAGCGGTCGCCAGACCGGACTCCGGTTTTTTCATGGCGCTTTCGCTTACACTGGCGTTTTCCTCCTCTGACTGTCCCATGCTGCAACAGATCCTGCGCGCGCCCGCGCTCAAGGCCATGCTGATCCAGGTGCTGGCCTTTCCCTTGATGTTGCTGGTGGTATATGGCTTGGCGCGCGCTGGCGTGGCCATGTCGCTGCCGGCCGTGGCGCTGGTGCAGGGCGTGCTGGCGGCGTTCATCACGTGGCGCGCGGGCCTGGCGCGCTGGTGGTGCGTCATCGGCCTGCTGTTTGCACCCGCCTTGCTGGCGGCCAGCCGGCTGGACTGGCCCCCGGCCGTGTTCCTGGCGGCCTTTGTTTTCCTGTTGAGCTTGTACTGGTCGACGTTCCGCACGCAAGTGCCGTTTTATCCTTCGGGGCCGAAGGTGTGGCAGGCGGTGGCGGAGCTGGTCGCGGACCGTCCCGGCGTGCGGCTGGTCGATATCGGCAGCGGCCTGGGCGGACTGGTGCTGGACCTGGCGCGGCGCCGGCCAGATGGGCAGTTTTCCGGCATCGAGCTGGCACCGCTGCCGTGGCTGGCAAGCCGCTTGCGCGCGGGGCTGGCGGGCAGCCGCGCGCGCTTCCTGCGCGGCGACTACGAGGCGCTCGATTTCGGCCGCTACGATGCCGTCTTTGCCTACCTGTCGCCGGCGGCGATGGCGGCGCTGTGGCGCAAGGCGGAAAAGGAAATGTTGCCTGGTAGCATGCTTCTTAGTTACGAATTCCAGATTGCGGCACGCGCGCCCGATAAGACCATCGCCGCCACAGAGGGTGGCCCTTTACTTTACATATGGTGCTTTTAAGCAATTGTCTGCGTTATTTGCTTGCCCGTAGGGCAATCTCACGTTATTGTAGTTCCACACGGCATTTTCTCGGAATTGCATTGAAAAGCAGCGCATTTCAATTAACTTCCGGTTGCTTTTTTTTGCCGCTGTCTCCGCCGGCGGCGCAGCCGCCAGAAGACAGGAACAGGTTTGAACATGCCGGGCATACAGTCCCGGCCATTATTGGGAGTCAGGGCACTTGTTAGTCATAATCGGATACATCATCGTCTGCGCCTCGGTCTTTGGCGGCTTCGCGCTGGCCGGCGGCCATCTGGCGGCGCTGTTCCAGCCGCTGGAGCTGCTGATGATCGGCGGCGCCGCCCTGGGCGCCTTCCTTGTTGGTAATAATAACAAGGCCATCAAGGCGACGATTGCCGCCTTGCCCAGCCTGTTCAAGGGATCGCGCTATACCAAAGAGCTGTACATGGAACTGATGTCGCTGCTGTTCGAAGTGCTCAGCAAGGTGCGCAAGGAAGGCTTGATGTCGATCGAAGGCGATATCGACAAGCCTGAAGAAAGCCCGCTGTTTTCCAAGTATCCGGCCGTGCTGGCCGACCACCATATCGTCGAATTCATGACCGATTACCTGCGCCTGATGGTATCGGGCAATATGGATGCGTTTCAGATCGAAAACCTGATGGATAACGAAATCGAGACGCACCATCACGAAGGCGCCGTGCCGGCCCACGTGATTGCCAAGGTGGGCGATGGCTTGCCCGCTTTCGGTATCGTCGCCGCCGTGATGGGCGTGGTGCACACGATGGAATCGGTGGGCATCCCGCCGGCCGAGCTGGGCATGCTGATCGCGCACGCGCTGGTCGGTACCTTCCTCGGCATCTTGCTGGCCTATGGCTTCGTCGGCCCGCTGGCCAGCCTGCTGGAGCAGAAGCTGGAAGAGTCGAGCAAGATGTTCCAGTGCGTGAAAGTCACCCTGCTGGCCAGCCTGAACGGCTATGCGCCGGCGCTCGCCGTGGAGTTCGGCCGCAAGGTGCTGTTCTCGACCGAGCGCCCGACGTTCAATGAGCTGGAAGACCACATCAAGAAATCGAAAACGAAGTAAGCAGTGAATATACGCCTGGATACCATGAGTCATTTGCAGCACACGGAAGGGGGACGCCATGGCCGATGAAGGCATGCGCCCGATTATCGTCAAGCGTATCAAGAAAACGGCTGGCGGACACCATGGCGGGGCGTGGAAAATCGCCTACGCCGACTTTGTCACGGCCATGATGGCCTTCTTCCTGCTGATGTGGCTGCTGGGTTCCACCTCGAAGGGCGACTTGAACGGCATTTCCGAATTCTTCAAGACGCCGCTGAAAGTGGCGATGGCGGGCGGCTCCGGCAGCGGCGAAAGCAATTCCGTGATCCAGGGCGGCGGCCAGGACTTGTCGCGCCAGGATGGGCAAGTGCGCAAGGCGCAGGAAGAGCAGCAGCGCAAGTCGTTCGACCTCAATTCCGCCAAGGCCGCGCTCGAACGCGAGGAAGGCAAGCGCCTGCAGGCGCTCAAGGCGCGCATCGAGGCGACCATCGACGCCAATCCCCTGCTGAAAAAATACAAGAACCAGTTGCTGCTCGATATCACCAGCGAAGGCTTGCGCATCCAGATCGTCGACGAGCAGAACCGTCCGATGTTTGCGCTCGCCAATGCGAACCTGCAGCCGTACACCAAGGAAATCCTGCACGCCATCGGCTCCGTGCTGAACGAAGTGCCGAACCGCATCGGCTTGTCCGGGCATACGGATTCGACACCCTACATGAGCGACGCCGGTTACAGCAACTGGGAATTGTCGGCCGACCGCGCGAATGCGTCGCGGCGCGAACTGGTCATCGGCGGCATGAAGGAAGAAAAAGTATTGCGCGTGGTGGGACTGGGTTCGGCCGCCCACCTGGACAAGCTCGACCCCTTCAATCCGATCAACCGGCGCATCAGCATCATCGTCATGAACAAACGCACGGAAGAAAATGTCCTGCGCGATGGCTCGGCGATCGAGCTGCCGGTGACCGATGCCGCTGCCGCCGCTGTCGCTTCAGGGCTGGCGGCCGGGGCGCCGCCCGCGGCGGCACCTGCCCCCAGCCCGGTAGCGGCGAAAAAATAACACGCAAGGCTGTCGACGCGTGGTGTATTGAAACAATGAGACCTTTATGACAAGAAAGAAAATACTTGGCTCGCATGTAAAGCGCCTGCTGTCTGGCGTGTCGGACCATGGCCGCAAGCACTTGACGGAGGTGGAAACCGACCTGGTGCAGACCGGCATCTTGCTGGAAGAGGCGATCGAGAAGCTGTCCTTCAATTTCATGGCGATACACGCTGCCGTCGCTGCGCAGCAAGATACCATCGCCCTGCTGCTTGACGGCGGTATTCCAGCCGAGCAGCAGCGGGAAAAACTGCTGGCATTGCAGGACGAGGTGGGGGGCTACGTGAATGCCGCCATCACCAGCCTGCAGTTCCAGGACATGACCAGCCAGCTGATCGAGCGCACCTTGAAGCGCGTGACGGGCTTGCGCGAGTTCCTCGGAACCCTGGGCTCGCATGGCGCGGAGATGTTGCCGGAGAGCGACAATGAAGAAATTGTCGCCTTGCTGGGGCGGGTCAGCATGGCGCTGGCGATTCAAAGCCTGGAGTTGCGCAGCGTGCTGCGCAAGGCTGTCAGTCAACAGCATTTGGAAAGTGGCGACATCGAGCTGTTCTAGCATGCCAGTGCGGAACGCTTGTGGTTGCATGGATTGATTAATCAAATACTCGGGCAGGATGCCCGGAATAAGTGGGAGCAAAGATGGCCAAAACGATACTTGCAGTGGACGATTCCAGCTCATTGCGCCAGATGGTGGCGTTCAGCCTGAAAGCCGCCGGTTACCAGGTGGTGGAGGCCGTCGACGGCCAGGATGGACTGGAAAAAGCCAAGCTGCAAACCGTGGACCTGGTATTGACGGACCAGAACATGCCGCGCATGGATGGCCTGGAGCTGATCAAGCTGCTGCGCGAACTGCCGACCTACCAGAAGGTACCCATCCTGATGCTGACGACGGAGTCGTCGGACGAGATGAAATCGAAGGGACGTGCCGCCGGCGCGAATGGCTGGCTGGTCAAGCCGTTCGATCCGCAACGCCTGATCGAAGTGGTCAAGAAGGTGATCGGCTGATGCCAGCCGCGCAGCACAACGATGCAATTGACGGAGTCACCCTATGACCATCGATATTAGCCAGTTTTTTCAGGTCTTTTTCGATGAGGCCGAAGAACTGCTGGCTGAAAAAGAACGGCTGCTGCTGGCCGTTGATATTGCGGCGCCCGACGCCGAAGACCTGAATGCCATTTTCCGCACCGCCCATTCGATCAAGGGCGGCGCATCGACGTTCGGCCTCTCCGACATGAGCGAGGTGACGCACATCCTCGAGTCGCTGCTCGACCGCATCCGCCAGGGCCAGATGGCCCTGACGGCGGAACACGTCGACGCCTTTTTGGCGGCCAAGGATATCCTCAAGATGCAGCTCGACGGCCACCGCCTGGGCAGCGCCGTCGACCAGGATGCCGTGGCCAATGTGCGCATGATGCTGCAGTCGTTCTCGCAGGACGTGCCCGTGGCCGCGCTCACGCCCGTCGCGCCGGCTTTCCATACGGCGGAAAAGGCCGCCGTCAGTCATGCCGGCGGCCATCGCATTCGCCTGGAGCTGCCGGCCATGGAGCCGCGCGAAGTCGATGCGCTGGCGGCCGAACTGGGCTTGCTGGGCGACGTCGTGGTATCAAGCCTGCCCGACGCGCGCAAGGTGCTGGAAGTGACGACGCATGAAAGCCTGGACGATATCCTGGCCATCTGCTCCTTCGTGCTCAATCCGGACGACATGGTGATCACGCAGGCGCCGCCACTGGCGCCAGGCGAAGCCGAAGCGGCCCGCGCGGCGCAGGAAAAAGCCCAGGGCTACGGCTTCTTCGACCCGCTGCCAGGCGCGCAGGGCGCGGCCGATCCCGGTTACGGCTTCTTCCAGCCGCTCGAGGACATCCGCGCCGCCGCAGGCGTGCAGACCGAGGCCGAACAGGGCTACGGTTTCTTCCAGCCGCTCGAACAGATTCGCGCCGACGCGGCCAAGGCGGGCAACGCCGGCGCCGCGGCCATGCCGGTCGTGGCCAGCGCCGTGGCCGAAGCGGAGCAGGAAAAGAAACCGGCCAAGAAAGAGGGCGACAAGGCCGGCGCCGAATCGTCGTCGATCCGCGTCTCGATCGAAAAAGTCGACCAGCTGATCAACCTGGTGGGTGAACTGGTGATCACGCAGGCGATGATCGAGCAGCGCGCCAGCGCGCTCGACCCGATGCTGCATGAAAAACTCCTCGACAGCGTCAGCCACCTGACGCGCAATACGCGCGACTTGCAGGAAGCGGTGATGTCGATCCGCATGATGCCGATGGATTTCGTCTTTTCGCGCTTCCCGCGCATGGTGCGCGACCTGGCGACGAAACTGGGCAAGAAGGTCGACTTCATCACCAATGGCGCCGCCACGGAACTGGACAAGGGCCTCATCGAGCGCATCGTCGATCCACTCACGCACCTGGTGCGCAACAGTATCGACCATGGCGTGGAAATGCCGGCCGCCCGCGTGGCCGCCGGCAAGACCGAGGCTGGCCGGTTGTTCCTTTCGGCCAGCCACCAGGGCGGCAACATCATCATCGAAGTATCCGATGACGGCGCGGGCCTGAACCGCGAGCGCATCTTGGCCAAGGCCGCGCAGCAGGGCCTGGACGTGTCCGAGACGATGAGCGACGCCGACGTGTGGCAGCTGATTTTCGCGCCCGGCTTTTCCACCGCCGAAGCGGTCACCGACGTGTCGGGCCGCGGCGTGGGCATGGATGTCGTCAAGCGCAATATCAGCGCCATGGGCGGCGTCGTCGACATCCGTTCGGCGAAGGGTTTCGGCACGACGATTTCCATCTCGCTGCCGCTGACCCTGGCCATCCTGGACGGCATGTCGATTCGCGTCGGCGACGAAGTGTATATTTTGCCTCTGGGCTTTGTCATCGAATCGCTGCAACCGGCCGTTGAGGATATCAAGGACATCAGTGGCAAGGGCCAGGTGGTGAAAGTGCGCGGCGAATACCTGCCCTTGATCCCGCTGTACCAGATGTTCGACATCGCGCCGCGCTTTACCAGTCCCTCGGAAGGCATCTGCGTGATCCTCGAGACGGAAGGGCGCAAGGCGGCCCTGTTTGTCGACGACCTGGTGGGACAGCAGCAGGTCGTGGTGAAAAACCTCGAATCGAATTACCGCAAGGTGGTGGGCATTTCCGGTGCCACCATCCTGGGCGATGGCGGCGTGTCGCTGATTCTCGATGTCGCCGCCCTGATCCGTTCCTCTCGCCAGCTGGCCGACGAGTCCATTTTTTCGTAATACCGATAGATAAAGATAGGAAAACGCACCATGTCAGATACTCAACAAACATCCGGAAGCAATGCGGGCGACGGCAAGGACATCGCCGGCCGTGAATTCCTGGCCTTCACCCTGGGCTCCGAAGAGTACGGCATCGATATCCTGAAGGTTCAGGAAATCCGCGGCTACGAAGCGGTTACCCGCATCGCCAACGCGCCAGAATTCATCAAGGGCGTCATCAACCTGCGCGGCATCATCATCCCCGTGGTCGACATGCGCATCAAGTTCAACCTGGGCACGCCCGTGTACGACCAGTTCACGGTGGTGATCATCCTGAACATCGGCGGGCGCATCGTCGGCATGGTGGTCGACAGCGTTTCCGACGTCACCACGCTGACGCCGGAGCAGGTGAAGCCGGCGCCGGAAATGGGTACCGCCTTCTCGACCGACTACATGATCGGCCTGGGCACCATCGACGAGCGCATGCTGATCCTGGTCGATATCGACAAGTTGATGTCGAGCAGCGAGATGGGCCTGATCGACAAGCTGGCGGCGTAAGAGGTCGCATGGCAGCAAGGCGGCGCCCGGTGCGCCGCCGTTTTGGCACGCAAAGAATCACTACAGATATGCATGTACCGGTGCGACTAGAGGCGCGCCGGCAGGCTGCAAGGTCCGTCAGAGACCAGGCCACAACACGGCGCCGTCCGGTTGAACGGGCGCCGTTCACATAAATATTGGAGACTGTAATGAGTTTGCGCGATTTCAAGATAGGCACCCGGCTGGGGATAGGTTTTGGCAGCATCCTCGCCATCCTGGTGGTAGTGATCGTTTCGGCGAATGCACTGAATTACCGTAACAAGGCCCAGTTGCTCACGGGCCTCGAGCTGGCAAGCGAAAAGAATACGCAGGCGTCGCTGATGAAAAGCGCGATGCTGGAAACCGGTATCGCCATGCGCAATATCGGCCTGCAGGGCGATGTGGGGCTGATGCAGGTGGAAGAGGGCAAGGTGCGCGAGCAGCGCAAGCTGTACGACGGCGCGCGCGGCAAGCTGGCCAGCCTGGGGCTGTCCGAGGGCGAGAAGGCGCTGCTGGCCAATATCGCCAAGGTTGACGGCGAAGTCGATGCAGCCTTCAAGGAAGCGATGGGGCAGGTACTGGCGTTTAACAGCGAGGGCGCGGCGAAGGTGATTGCCACCCGCATCGATCCCTTGAACAAGACGACCCTGGCCGACATCAACAAGCTGCTCGACTTGCAGCATGTGGCGCAGCAAAGCTTCATGGACGACTCGCTGGCGGCCGATGCGCGCCTGATGACGGTGCTGTTCATCCTGGGCGGCGCGGCGGTGGCGATCGGCGCCTGGTGCGCCATCTTCATCACGCGTTCGATCACGGTGCCGTTGTCCGGCGCCCTGGCCGTGGCGCAGAAGGTGGCTGCCGGCGAGCTGACGGCGCGCGTGGTGGTCGAGGGCAAGGATGAGACGAGCGCCTTGCAGCAGGCGCTCAAGGACATGAACGCGAGCCTGGTGCAGACGGTCAGCGACGTGCGCCAGGGCACGGATACGATTACCGTGGCGTCGCGCGAGATCGCCAGCGGCAATGCGGACCTGTCGGCGCGTACGGAAACGCAGGCCAGTTCGCTCGAAGAGACGGCATCGTCGATGGAAGAACTGACGTCGACCGTGAAGCAGAACGCGGACAACGCGCGCCAGGCCAACCAGCTGGCCGTGTCGGCGTCGTCGGTGGCGGAGCAGGGCGGCAAGGTGGTGGCGCAAGTGGTCGATACCATGGGTTCCATCAAGGACAGTTCGCGCAAGATCGTCGATATTATCGGCGTCATCGACGGCATCGCGTTCCAGACGAATATCCTGGCCTTGAATGCTGCCGTCGAAGCGGCGCGCGCAGGCGAGCAGGGACGCGGCTTTGCGGTGGTGGCGTCGGAAGTGCGCAACCTGGCGCAGCGTTCGGCTGGTGCGGCGAAAGAGATCAAGGGCCTGATCGGCGACTCGGTCGACAAGGTCGATGCCGGCAGCCGCCTGGTGGACGAGGCGGGGCAGACCATGGGCCTGATCGTCACGTCGATCCGGCAGGTGGCCGACATCATGGGCGAGATCACGGCGGCAACGCAGGAGCAGAGCCATGGCATCGAGGAAGTGAACCAGGCCATCGCGCAGATGGACCAGATGACGCAGCAGAACGCGGCGCTGGTCGAGGAAGCGGCGGCGGCCGCCGAAAGCATGCAGGACCAGGCGCAGAAACTGGCCGACGCCGTCAGCATCTTCAAGCTGGACGGCGAGAGCGGGGCGCAGGCGGCCATGCCCGCACCCGCGCCAGTAGTCAAGATGGCTGCACGGCCGGCACCGAGTGTGGCGGCAAATACACGGCGGTTGGCAAAGACGGCGCAAGCCGGCACGCCACCGCCCGCGAAAAAGCTGGCGGCGGCCGGCGGCGACGATTGGGAAGAGTTCTGACGCCAACCCGGTCCCGCTAGTTATACTTGCAAAGGCATTGGTCAGAGTAGTCATAGAGAGGTAAAAACAAAATGCCGCAAACTAAAACGGATTCGGTCAAGGAATTTGATTTCACTGGCAAGGACTTCGAACGGGTCCGCGCCATGATTTACAAGCGGGCCGGCATCGCGCTGGCCGACAGCAAGCAGGAGATGGTCTACAGCCGCCTGGCGCGGCGCCTGCGCGCGACCGGCATCTCCTCGTTCGTCCGCTACCTGGACGACCTGGAAGCGGGCCGCATGGGCGACGAGTGGGAAGCGTTCACGAATGCGCTGACGACCAACCTGACGTCGTTCTTCCGCGAGGCGCATCACTTTCCGCTGCTGGCCGAGCATGTGAAAAAACTGAGCGGGCCGATCACCATCTGGTGTTCGGCCAGTTCCACCGGCGAGGAGCCGTATTCGATCGCCATGACGGTGTGCGAGGCATTCAATACGCTCACGCCGCCCGTCACCATCATCGCCACGGACATCGACACGAACGTGCTGGCCACGGCCGCCAATGGCGTCTACAACCTGGACCGGCTCGACAAGATGCCGGCCGACCGTGCGCGGCGCTTTTTCTTGCGCGGCAAGGGCGATCGCGAGGGGCAGGTGCGGGTGCGCCCGGAACTGCGCCAGATGATCACCTTCAAGCCGCTCAACCTGCTGGCCGACAGCTGGCCGGTGACGGGCCAGTTCGACGTCATCTTTTGCCGTAACGTGATGATTTATTTTGACAAGGCGACGCAGCGCAAGATCCTGTCGCGCTTTGTGCCGTTGATGAAGCCGGATGCCCTGCTGTTTGCGGGCCATTCGGAGAATTTTCTGTACGTGTCGGATTCATTGAAGCTGCGCGGTAAAACAGTCTATGAGCTCGATCAGCCTCGGGGCACCGCGCCCAAGGCATCGTCGCATCGTACATGAGAGTGAAATATGAGCCTGGAATCCAAAGAGCAATTCGCCACTAACGTCTATTACGACAGGACGTTCAATTGTGACGCCGCCAAGATCTTGCCTGGTGAGTATTACTTTACCAACAAGGACATGCTGATCGTCACCGTGCTCGGCTCCTGCGTCTCGGCCTGCATCCGCGACCGCGTCACGGGCCTGGGCGGCATGAACCACTTCATGCTGCCCGACGGCGGCAGCGATCCGAATAGCCCGATTTCCGCGTCGATGCGCTACGGTACCTACGCCATGGAGATCCTGATCAACGATTTGCTGAAGGCGGGCGCGCGGCGCGAGAACATGGAAGCGAAAGTGTTCGGCGGCGGCGCCGTGCTGCGCGGTTTCACGGCGATCAACGTGGGCGAACGCAATGCGGCTTTCGTCATCAATTATCTGAAGGCGGAAAAGATGCGCGTGGTGGCCGAAGACCTCAATGACATCCACCCGCGCAAGGTGTATTTTTTCCCCCGCAGCGGCAAGGTGCTGGTGAAAAAGCTGATGCAGACGCATAACGATACGCTGGTGCGCCGCGAACTCGATTACGCAAGCCGTCTCAAGGTCGCGCCGGTGGGCGGCGAAGTCGAGCTGTTCTGACAAACACCAGAGCAAACCTGCTGCGCGTCGCGCCGTGCGGCTTGCGGCGATTTTGTCCGGTGTACTAATTTAATAAAGAATAAGGGCCGCAAGGCCTGGAAGGATAACTATGAAGATCAAAGTATTGATCGTGGATGATTCGGCCTTGATCCGCAGCGTGATGACGGAAATCGTGAACAGCCAGCCCGACATGGAAGTGGTGGGCGCTGCGCCCGATCCGCTGGTGGCGCGCGAGATGATCAAGCAGACCAACCCCGACGTGCTGACCCTTGACGTCGAGATGCCGAAGATGGATGGCCTCGACTTCCTGGAAAAACTGATGCGCTTGCGTCCGATGCCGGTATTGATGGTGTCGTCGCTGACCGAGCGGGGTTCGGAAATCACCATGCGCGCGCTGGAACTGGGCGCCGTCGATTTCGTCACCAAGCCGAAGATTTCCATCCAGAGCGGCATGCGCGAGTACACGGACATGATCGCCGACAAGATCCGTGCCGCCTCGAAGGCGCGCATCCGCGCGCGCACCCTGCCGTCGGCCAGCGACAAGGTGGCCGCGCCGCTGCCTGCGCTGCGCAGCCCGTTGACGTCGAGCGAAAAGCTGATCATCGTCGGCGCCTCCACGGGCGGCACGGAAGCCATCCGCGAATTCCTCATGCAGATGCCGTCCGATTGTCCCGGCATCCTGATCACGCAGCACATGCCGGAAGGCTTTACGCGCTCGTTTGCGCGCCGTCTCGATTCGCTGTGCAAGATATCGGTGCAGGAAGCGGCAGGCGGCGAACGGGTACTGCCCGGCCACGCCTACATCGCGCCCGGCCATTCGCACCTGACCCTGACGCGCAGCGGCGCCAACTACATGACCAAGATCGACCAGGGTGAGCCGGTAAACCGCCACCGCCCGTCCGTCGACGTGCTGTTCCGTTCGGCCGCGCAATCGGCCGGTAAAAATGCCGTCGGCGTGATCCTTACCGGCATGGGCAAGGATGGCGCACAAGGCATGTTGGAGATGAAGGCTGCAGGAGCGTATAATTTTGCGCAGGATGAAGCCAGTTGCGTGGTGTTCGGCATGCCGCGCGAGGCGATCGCTGTCGGTGCTACGCATGAGGTCGGCGCTTTGACGGCGTTGCCTGGCATGGTGCTGGGACACCTGGCTGCGCATGGCATGCGTGCTTTGCGCGTGTAAGCCACGTTTTATATGATCTGAGGCAAGTTTGTTCGCCTAAAAGCAACGAAAATGCTATCCTACAACTTGCTGCCGTAGTGTCGACCATAATGTCGGCATTCATGTCGATATTATTAACAAACCGCTACAGAAACAACGGAGTTATTCATGGCTGATCCAAAGATGAAATTTTTAGTCGTTGACGATTTTTCGACGATGCGCCGCATTGTCCGGAATCTGTTGAAGGAACTGGGTTATGCCAACGTCGATGAGGCGGAAGACGGCGTGATGGGCCTGGCCAAGCTGCGCGCGGAATCGTATGATTTCGTCGTTTCGGACTGGAACATGCCAAACATGGATGGCCTGACGATGCTGCAGCATATCCGCGCCGATCCGGCACTGGCCAAGCTGCCCGTGCTGATGGTGACTGCCGAAGCGAAAAAAGAAAACATCATCGCCGCCGCGCAAGCTGGCGCCAGCGGTTATGTCGTCAAGCCGTTCACGGCCGCGACCCTCGATGAAAAGCTGAACAAGATTTTCGAGAAGCTGGAAAAAGCCGGCGCTTAATCCAGGTTTGACCGTTATCAAAAAAAACGCTGCCAGTGCGAATTGGCAGCGTTTTTTTTGTCCGCAAAAAACTCAGACCAGCCCGCCATTCGCGCGTAACGTTTGTCCATTCACCCAGCGGCCATCCGGTCCTGCCAGGAAAGCCACGGCGGCGGCGATGTCGTCCGGCGTGCCCAGGCGTTCCAATGGCGCCATCTTGCCCATGCGCTGTATCGTTTCTTCCGTCTTGCCGTTCAAGAACAGCGCCGTGGCCGTGGGACCGGGGGCGACGGCGTTGACGGTGATGTTCTTGCCGCGCAACTCCTTGGCAAAGATAGCCGTCATCGTTTCGATGGCCGCCTTGGTGGCGCCGTAGACGGCATAGCCGGGCAGGGCCAGGCCGATCACGCTGGTGGAGAAATTGACGACGCTGCCGCCGTGGCGCAAGCGCGTCGCCGCCTGGCGCATGGTGTTGAAGCTGCCCTTGACGTTGATGGCGAACAGGCTGTCGAAGGTGGCGTCGTCCGTGTCGGCCAGGGCCGGCAGCGCGGGCGGCATGATGCCGGCATTGTTGACCAGCACGTCGACGCCGCCATAGGCTGCCTCGGCCGCATCGAACAGGGCTTGCACCTCGCCCGTGTCGGCGACGTTGGCCTTGACGGCGATGGCGGCGCCGCCGTCGGCCACGATGGCCGCCACCAGTTGCTCCGCTTCCACGTTGCCGCTGGCGTAATTGACGACGACCTGCATGCCGTCGCGCGCCAGGCGGCGGGCGATGGCCGCGCCGATGCCGCGCGAAGCGCCCGTGACGATGGCGACCTTGGCCGGTATAGCTGCTGTGTTCATGGGTGTTCTCCTGTCGTGGTGGGAGGCCCGCATGCTGTCGCTGCGAACCAGTGCAGCCATTGTCATCTTTATTGATTGATGGATAAAGATGGGTTTGATGATTTTAGTGTGCAAATTGCATTAACAATTGTCCCAGGCTTGCCGGGTACGGACAGAGAAGATCCCGCTGCCTGCAGATAATTGCGCAAAGGAATGAAATATTTCCCAAAATTAACTTTACACGTCAAATAATTTGGCCCATGATCGCTGCAGTATTTCCCCTTTGTCCCCGACCCCGACAAGAAGGAGCGCACGATGCGCCGAGCACCCGTATTATTTTTCGCCCTGGGCACGGCCCTGTTAACGGCCTGCGGCGTGAGCCTGGAGCAAACCGCCATTGCGCCCGTTGCGCCCGTCGCGTCGGTCGAGATGCAGGAGCCTGCCGCGCAGCCGGTTGCCGAAGCCGATGGCCGGCATGCCTATTTGCATCGCGTGGGCGGCCATGACTATGTCAGCCTGAGCCAGCATGGCCCGCAGGGCGGCTTGCCGATACTCACGGGTACGCAGCGCCATGCGCACGCCATCCGCCTGCTGGCGGCCGATCCGGCCCAGGCGCGGGCCATCCTTCGCAGCCTGAGGCTGCCTGCGAACCAGCGCAAGCTGTGGGCGGGAGAGGAAATCGTGCTCGATGCGGCCAGCTATGACATGTTGCAAGCGGCACGCGGCAGCAACAGGCCGCTGTTTGCCGAGCTCAGGCTGGTAGGCATGGAGAAGTAAGGAAAAGAAACAGAAACAGAAACGGGACCGAATGGCCCCGTCGAGGTGACGCTTGGAGATGGCGCTTAAATTTCCAGGTTGTCGATCAAACGGGTCTGGCCCAGCTTGGCGGCGGCCAGCACCACCAGCGGTTCGCCGGCGGCCAGTTCGGCGGCGTTCGGCGCCTGCAGGTTGGCGCGCTTGCGCACGGCGATGTAGTCCGATTTCCAGCCGCGGCCGTCCAGCAGCTGCATGGCCGCCTGTTCCAGTTCGCCGACGGCAAGGTTACCCTTGCGCACTTCCTCGGCGACGAAATTGAGGCCCTTGAACAGTTCCGGCGCTTCCGCGCGTTCGCTTTCCGACAGGTACATATTGCGCGAGGACAAGGCCAAGCCATCGTCTGCACGGTAGGTCTCGGCGGCGATGATTTCCGTCGGCAGCGCGAACTGGCGCGCCATGTTGCGGATGATCATCAACTGCTGGTAATCCTTCTTGCCGAACACGGCCACGCGCGGACCCACGCAGGAAAACAGCTTGGTGACGACCGTGCACACGCCTTCGAAGAAGCCGGGACGGAATTCGCCTTCCAGGGTATTGCCCAGGTCATCGGGCGGGCGCACGCGGTATTCCTGCGGCTCCGGGTACAGTTCCTTTTCCGTGGGCGCGAACAGCACGTACACGCCTTCCTTTTCCAGCTTGGCGATGTCGGCCGCCATGGTGCGCGGATATTTCTCGAAGTCTTCGTTCGGGCCGAATTGCAGGCGGTTCACGAAGATCGAGGCGACGACGGGGTCGCCATGCTTGCGCGCCAGGCGCATCAGCGACAGATGGCCTTCGTGCAGGTTGCCCATGGTGGGGACGAACGCCGTGCGCAGCTGTCCGCTGAGCTGGTCGCGCAATTCTTCGATGTCGGAAATAATTTTCATGGATTGCTTTCGCTAAAACCCCGTTGTACGGTGGTCAGTGACAAAGGGAAGGAGTCAGGCGGGCGAATAGGCCAGCCGGACGTAGATGGGGGCAAACGGTTCTGCCTGTGTGATTTCGATCAGGGTTTCCTTGGCCAGTTCCAGCAGGGCCACGAAGTTGACCACCACCACGGGCACGCCGCCGGCAATGTCGAACAGCTCGCTGAATTCGACGAAGCGCGACGACTGCAAGTGGCGCAGGATGCTGGACATGTGCTCGCGCACGGACAGTTCCTGGCGGCTGATGCGGTGATGCTGTGTCAGTTTGGCGCGTTTCAGCACGTCGAGCCACGCCTGCTGCAAGTCCACCGGTTCCACGTCGGGCCAGGTGGGCGTCAGGCTTTGCTCGATGAAAATCTGCGTGCGCACGAAATCGCGCTCGAACTGCGGGATGGCGTTCAGGTCGTAGGCGGCCAGCTTGATCTGTTCGTACTCGAGCAGGCGGCGCACCAGTTCGGCACGGGGATCGCCGCCATCTTCCTCGACGTCGCTCTTACGCGAAGGCAAGAGCATGCGCGACTTGATCTCGATCAACATGGCCGCCATCAACAAATACTCGGCGGCCAGTTCCAGGTTGCGCACGCGGATCTGGTCGACATATTTCAGATATTGCAGGGTTACCTGCGCCATCGGAATATCGAGAATGTTGAAGTTTTGCTTGCGGATCAGGTAGAGCAGCAAGTCGAGCGGGCCTTCGAAGGCTTCGAGGAAGATTTCCAGCGCGTCCGGCGGAATGTACAGATCCGTCGGCATGCGCATCATCGGCTCGCCATACAGGCGGGCGATGCCCAGCGGGTCGGCGGCGGGCGCCGCGTCCGTTACTGCCGTGGCGGATGCTGCAGGGTCGCCGCTGCCGTCGCCGCCAGCGGCGGGTTCGGGCGACTCGATGACTGCGCCGGCACCGGAAGCGTCGGCTTCCGGCGTGACTGCAGACTCTTCAGGCAACATCGTGCCGGTTCCAGATCTTAGTTCTTGTTCTGGTAAACGTAAGCCTGTTGCTTGACGGCCGACGCCAGCTGGCGCTCCTGCTCATCGATGCTGACGGCCGGCTTGTCCCACAGCAGGGCGCGACCCGCTTGCTGGCCCGCTTCCATGCCAGGATTCTTGGCCTTCAGTTCAGCGATGAACAAGGTGTGGTCGGATACGTAGTTGTTGTGTTTTGCAGGCAGTTTCATATTCTCTTCTGAGTGTCTTATAGGTAAGGTCAGCCGGCCGTATTTTACCGCGCCGTGCCGCCTGGCGGGTTGTTGTATCGGCAAGTCCGGGGCGAAATTGCTAAAAATCAATAACGCAACAAACGCCGCATCACCATCGGCGCCGGTTCGGCGGGGTTGGCGTGCGAATATTCCAGTTCTTCGGCCAGGTCGAATTCGAAGGCCGCATAAAAATCGATCAGCTTGCGCTGGTCGCGCCGCACGGCCAGGCGCAATTCCTCCGCCTGGCACGACAGGCCGTGATGAATGATGGCTTCCAGCAAATGTTGCGAGACGTGGCTGCCCCGGTAGGCGGGCAGCACGCCCATGCGTGAAATCTTCCAGATGGCGGGATCGCTGTCGAGCGGCATCCAGCGCAGCGAGCCGGCTGGAATGTCGTCGATCAGCAACAGAAAACCGCCGCCGTGGCGCAATTGCTCTTCCACCTGCTGCGCCGTCTCGTGGTGTCCACTGGACGAGGCCGCCACCTTGCCGGCCCACGCGGCGCGGGTCAGCTCGGCCATCAGTTGTGCATCGGCATTCGTTGCTTCGCGCACCACGATATTCATCATCGGTCCTTGTGCGGGCTTAGCGGATGCGCATGCCAGGTTCGGCGCCTGGCCAAGGGTTCAGGATGTAGATGCCCGGATTCGCCTTCTCGTCGGCGGCGGAGGCGGCCATGACCATGCCCTCGGAAATGCCGAACTTCATCTTGCGCGGCGCCAGATTGGCCACCAGCACCGTCAGCTTGCCGACCAGCTCTTCCGGCTTGTAGGCCGAGCGGATGCCCGAGAACACATTGCGCAAGCGGCCTTCGCCCGCGTCCAGGGTCAGGCGCAGCAGCTTGTCGGAGCCGTCGACCAGTTCGCAGTTGACGATTTTCGCGATGCGCAAGTCGACCTTGAGGAAGTCGTCGATCTTGATCTCGGGCGCCAGTTCCTCGATGGCGGAGGCCGGTGTTTCAGCGACCGCTGCGGCGTCGTTCGCGGCATCGCCAGCCGGCGCCGCGATGGCGGCAGCTTGCGGTGCGTCAAACAGCGCTTCGATCATCTTTGCATCCATGCGCGTCATCAAGTGGCTGTAGGCGCCGATGGTACGGCCCAGCATGCTGTTCGAGACGGCGTCGCCGAACACTTGCGTATCGGCCCAGGTGAATTGCTCGTCGTTGAGGAACGAGGCCACGTTCTTGGCCACGCCCGGCAGGACCGGCGACAGCAGGATCGTCAGCTGGCGGAACAGGATCAGGGCCGTCGTGCACACGTCGTGCAGTTCGGCTGTCTTGTCCGCATCCTTGGCGAGGATCCACGGCTTGTTTTCATCGACGTACTGGTTGGTGATGTCGGCGATTTCCATGATCTCGCGCAAGGCCTTGCCGAATTCGCGGTTCTCGAAGTGCGCGGCGATGCTGGCCTGGCGCTCGACGATGACGCCGTTGGCGTCCACCGTCAGCGCGCGGTTGATCCAGCTTTGCGCGCCTTCCGACAGCGTCGATGCCAGCTTGCCGTCGAAACGCTTGGCGATGAAGCCGGCGCAGCGGCTGGCGATGTTCACGTATTTGCCGATCAGGTCGCTGTTCACGCGGGCCACGAAGTCGTCGCCGTTGAAGTCCAGGTCTTCCACTTTCGAGTTCAGCTTGAAAGCGATGTAGTAGCGCAGCCATTCCGGGTTCATGCCCAGGTCCAGGTAGCGCAGCGGCGAGATGCCCGTGCCGCGCGACTTCGACATCTTTTCATTGTTGACTGTCAGGAAGCCGTGCACATTGACTTTCAGTTTGTCGATCACCGGGTGGCCGGCGAATTTCAGCATGGCGGGCCAGAACAGCAAATGGAAGGAGACGATGTCCTTGCCGATGAAGTGGATTTGTTCCGTGGCAGGATCGTTCAGCAAGGCGTCGAAATCGAGGCCTTTCTTGTCGCAATAGTTTTTCAGGCTGGCCAAGTAGCCGACCGGCGCGTCCATCCACACATAGAAGAACTTGCCCGGCGCATCGGGAATCGGGATGCCGAAATAGGGTGCATCGCGCGAGATATCCCAGTCGGCCAGCTTTTCGCCCGCTTCGCCCAGCCATTCGCTGACCTTGTTGACCATTTCAGGCTGCAAGCGGCCTGGCGTGTTGAGCCAATCCTTGAGGAATTCGAAGCAGCGCGGGTCGGACAGCTTGAAGAAATACTGTTCCGACGGCTTCATCACGGGCGTCGCGTTGGTGAAGACCGAGAACGGGTTGACCAGGTCGGTCGGCTGGTAAGCGGCGCCGCACACTTCGCAATTGTCGCCGTACTGGTTCTTTGCGCCGCATTTCGGGCATTCGCCCTTGATGTTGCGGTCGGCCAGGAACATGCCCTTGACCGGGTCGAAGAAGCGGTCGACGGTTTTCGTGACGATCAGGCCCGTATCGCGCAGTTTGCGGTAGATCGATTGCGACAGATCAACGTTTTCCGGCGAATCGGTCGAATACCAGTTGTCGAAGGCAATATGGAAGCCATCGAGGTACTGGGCGCGGCCAGCCGCGATGTTGGCGACGAATTGCTGCGGCGTAATGCCTTCCTTTTCGGCGGCGATCATGATGGGCGTGCCATGCGTATCGTCGGCACCCACAAAGTGCACTTCACGGCCGGCTGCGCCATCGCGTTGCATTCGCTGGAACCGGACCCAGATATCGGCCTGGATGTATTCCATGATGTGGCCAATGTGAAAAGCGGCGTTTGCGTAAGGCAGGGCAGTGGTGACGAACAGCTTGCGAGTCATGATTGATGCACTTTTGGGATGGATAATAGGTCATTTTAACAGCGGAAAGGCAATATGAGCAGATGCAGCGCTGGCAAGTGATGCTTTTGCCGCCATCGCGCCATGCAAATTTGCGCTAGACTGCGCGTATTGCACATATGTAGTACACACGGAGATTTACATGAGCATCACAGTAGAAGACGTCAAGGCCGCGCTGGCCCAGGTTATTGATCCAAATACACATAAAGATTTTGTTTCCAGCAAAACCGTCAAGAATCTGAAGGTCGATGGCGATGATATTTCGCTCGACATCGAACTGGGCTATCCCGCCAAAAGCCAGATTGACCTGATCCGCAAATCCGTGCTGGCCGCGTTGCGCGTGCTGCCGGGCGTGGGCAACGTCAGCGTGGGCGTGTCGTCGAAAATCATTTCGCACACGGTGCAGCGCGGCTTGAAGCCGATGAGCAACGTGAAAAACATCATCGCCGTCGCTTCCGGTAAGGGCGGCGTCGGCAAATCGACCACGGCCGTCAACCTGGCCCTGGCCTTGGCGGCCGAAGGCGCCACCGTCGGCATGCTGGACGCCGATATCTATGGCCCGTCGCAACCGATGATGCTGGGCATCAGCGGCCAGCCGAAGACCCTCGACGGCAAGAGCATGGAACCGATGGAAAATCACGGCCTGCAAGTGTCGTCGATCGGCTTCATGATCGATCCGGACGAGCCGATGGTGTGGCGCGGCCCGATGGTCACGCAAGCCTTGCAGCAACTGCTCGACCAGACCAACTGGCGCGACCTCGATTACCTGATCGTCGACATGCCGCCGGGCACGGGCGACATCCAGTTGACCCTGTCGCAGAAAGTGCCCGTCACGGGCGCCGTGATCGTCACGACGCCGCAGGATATCGCGCTGCTGGACGCGCGCAAGGGCTTGAGAATGTTCGAGAAAGTCGGCATTCCGATCCTGGGCGTGGTGGAAAATATGAGCACGCACATTTGCTCGAATTGCGGCCATGCGGAAGAAATCTTCGGCGCCGGCGGCGGCGCGAAGATGTGCGCGGACTTCGGCGTGGAATTCCTCGGCGCCTTGCCGCTGACCATGGCGATTCGCCAGCAGACGGATTCCGGCACGCCGACCGTCGTGGCCGAGCCGGAAGGCCCCGTCGCCGTGATCTACAAGCAGATCGCCCGCACCATCGCGATCAAGGTGGCGGAAAAGGCGAAGGATATGACCAGCAAGTTCCCGTCGATCGTCATCAAGAACGATTAAACGTTGGGCTTGGCGCTGCCACGCGCCATTGTCAGCAGGAATATGGTTTCATGCAGTCCGTGTTGTTATTAAACAAGAGGAGACATCATGCAATTGACCACCGTATTCCTGCGCCAAGCCGCAGCCGTGATCGCTGGCAGCCTGCTGGCCGCCAGCGCGTTTGCGCAATCCGTTTCGTTCGTCGAGCCCGTCGATGGCGCGACAGTGAGCAGCCCGTTCAAAGTGAAATTTGCCGTCAGCGGCATGGACGTCAAGCCGGCCGGCGACATGACGGCCAAGACGGGCCACCATCATTTGCTCATCAATATGGGGCCGATGAAGGCGGGCGAAATGATACCCATGGACGATAAACATTTGCACTTCGGCAAAGGACAGACGGAAACGGACGTCACCTTGCCGCCGGGGCAGTACACCCTGACCATGCAGTTTGCCAACGGCGCGCACCAGTCATATGGGCCGGAGTTGAGTAAAAGCATCAAGGTGACGGTCAAGTAAGCCAGGCAAATAAGTCAGGCAAATAAGTCAGGCAAATTCATCCGTTTCAGTAAAGGCCGGGTTCCAGCGATGGAGCCTGGCCTTTTTCATATTGTTGCCTCTTGTCATTATTGTGTCATATAGTCGGCGTATGCTGGCCGGTGGCCTAACTTTTGATGAGCGGATATGACGAAACAATTCTCCCTTTCCCGGCAACTGGCACAGGCGCTGCTGCTGGCGGCTGGCGTGGCGGCGAGCCAGGCGCATGCGGCCAAGGCCGTTCCTGCTGTTGCTGCCGGTGCGGCGCAACCGAAGCTGGTGGTGGTGCTGGTAGTGGACGGCTTGCCGCAAGAGCAGGTGACGCGCTACCGCGACCAGTTCGGCCAGGGCGGTTTCCGCCGCCTGCTGGAGCAGGGCGCGTGGTTCAGCGACGCGCACCAGGCGCATGGCATCACGGTCACGGCCATCGGCCATTCGGCCGTGCTGTCGGGCGCCTATCCGTATCAGCATGGCGTGATCGGCAATAACTGGATCGATCCCGTCACGAAAAAATCCGTGTACTGCACCGAGGATGGCAATTTCCATTACATCGGCGAAGACACGCAGCCCGACGACGGCACGGCGCCGACCAAGCTGCGCGTGAGCACCCTGGGCGACGAGTTGCGCTATTCCACGGGCGACAAGGCGAAGGTCGTCACCGTGTCGGGCAAGGACCGGGGCGCCATCCTGCTGGCCGGGAAAACGGGCACGGCGTATATGTACATGGAAAGGACGGGCAATTTCGCCAGCAGCACCTATTATATGCAGCAGCATCCGCAATGGGTGCAGCGCTACCAGGCCGCCAAACCGCAGGACCGTTATTATGGCAAGAGCTGGACGCCGCTGCTGGCCGATTCCGCCTATGCGCGCGATGCCCGCGATGATCTGGTGCCGGCCAAGCCGGGCACGCGCAACACCTTCCCGTTCGCCTACTACAGCGACAGCGGCAAGCTCGATGGCGAGTACTACAGCCGCCTGAAGGCCGGTCCCTTCCTCGATGAACTGACCTTGGAATTCGCCCGCGCCGCCATCGATGGCGAAAACCTGGGCCACAACCCGGCCGGCGTGCCCGATATCCTGGGCGTGAGCCTGTCCGCGCACGACTATGTGAACCATGCCTATGGCCCGGAAAGCAAGATGTCGCACGACCACCTGCAGCGCCTGGACCGCATGCTGGCCGGCTTCTTTACCGACCTCGATAAAAAAGTCGGTATGGACAACGTGCTGGTGGTGTTGACGGCCGACCATGGTTTTGCCAACGTGCCGGAATTTGCCGAAACGCGGGGCTTCTCGGCCAAACGCATCGATGGCGCCAAACTGGTCGATGCCTTGAACCAGCACCTGGCGACCAACCTGGGTATCGACAAGCTGGTGACGACGTCGTCGCTGCCGAATATCTACCTCGATTACGCGCTGGCGGAGAAGGGCGGCGTTAAGCGCGCCGCGCTGGAAGACGCGGCGGCCCGCTTCCTGCTGCAGCAGGACGGCCTGGCGCAAGTCTACACGCGCACGCAGATGGAAACGGGCGCCGTTGCCACGCGCATGGACACCCTGATGCGCCGCGCCTGGAACCGCCAGCTGTCGGGCGACCTGATGGTCGTGACAAAGCCGGCCTGGTACTTCGGCAAGGGCGCGGGCGGCACTTCGCACGGCACGCCGTACACGTATGACACCAACGTGCCGCTGATGGTGTTCGGCCCCCGCTGGATCAAGCCGGGCGCCTATGGCCAGTATGCGGAAGTGGTCGATATCGCTCCGACCCTGGCGCACCTGCTGCGCATACGCCAGCCGTCGGCGTCGGAAGGGCGGGTGTTGATGGAGGTGGTGCGGTAGTTCAGGCATAGAGGTGTATCATTGATGTAAAGGCCAGGCTTGCGTTTTCACGGAAGCCTGTTTTTTATTGATTTAAGAGTTGTAAGTCGACAAATATCAATAGGCACGCAAAGTTCTTGACGGATAGTGAAATTTCTTTATTTCACGATGAGGACGTCAATGAACAGTTCACTATTCAAATGTTGTTGTATGGCATTGATGTGGATTTTGCTGCCGGGGTGCGTCGTGCCACACTTCGATCATGCCTCATATGACTATTATTATGCCGTTCCCTTGAAGGCCGACAAGCCGTGGCTAAGTCTGAGCAACGGGCTTGATCTGCATGCCTATAACAAATGTGAGCATAGTGAAGTGCCGCCAAAATGTGACCCGCCGGGTTTTTGGGTGATGGAGCGACCGCAGAAGCCGGATTGGCATGAGATAGGTCGCTACAGAGTGAGCGTGTGGCATCCCGGCAAGTTGCAGTTTCAACCAATGCTTTCGGCCTATGCCAACACGACGTATCGTGCAGTTAGTCTTGTTAAAGAAGAATCACGCAAAATATATTTGCTTCGGCCTGGGTTTGGCGGTGACGAGCGCCGATCACTGGAAGGAAACGACGCTGGTGTTGTTGCAATCGATTTGCGGCCAAACGCATTATGTAGAACGGATGAGCCTGTACCACGCCTTATTGTCTTTGATGCCGATAATATATGGGTATTTGCGGAGTATGAATCAGACTGCCGAAAGGATCTGCAGGCCGATTTCGCCCCGCTTGATATATTGAACTTTGAGGACAGCGATCAGTTTAATGCTATTTTGCGTAAACCGATGAAACTGTTTTACCTCAGCTCCAGCGTGGTAGGTCAGTCAGATTTTGGTCAACCGCGCACGGTTTTACGGGATGCTGATCTCCCGAATGAAAGTACGCGCAAGACCGTGTGCTTGTCCGAGGTCGTCCGATTACAGAGCACGATGTTCCGGCTTGAGACCACACCGGCGCCACCTCTGTTGCCAGTACCGGATTATCCCAATTTTTATTGTCACTACTCAGATACGGTTATTGGTTTGAGAATGATATTTTTTGATGGTGAGAAACCATACCCCGACCTTAAATATTGTCGGCCATTTCGCGGGAAATGACATAGGCTGCGTGCTTTACAGTAGCCAATCAATCGGCAGCACCGACAGTATCGCCACCCCGATGCGCTTCCACACGCTGGTGCCCGGCTCCGTGTCGTAGCGCGTGGTGGCGCCGCTGGCGTCGCGGGCGATCCAGTACAGCGCGCCGTCGTCGCCCAGCAGTACCTGGTAGGCGCGCTGCGGGATGGTGGTGCGCATGGCTTGCCCCAGCTGGCTGGCCAGCGCGGGGCTGTCGATGACGAGGCCCATTTCCGTGTTCAATTCGATCGAGCGCGGGTCGAAGTTGAACGAGCCGACAAAGATGCGCCGGTCGTCGACGGCAAAGGTCTTCGCATGCAGGCTCGATGCGGAGCTGCCGAAGCGGCCCGGCTGTGCGCGCGCATCGCCGGCTTCCCACGAGCGGCGCGACTCGTACAGCAGCACACCCGCTTCCAGCAGCGGTTTTCTCCACTTCGCATAGCCCGCATGCACGGCCGCCACGTCGGTCGCTTCCAGCGCATTCGTCAGGATGCGCACGCCGACGCCTTTTCTTGTCAGGTCGGCGAAGGCCTGGGTGCCGGCTTTGCCGGGCACGAAATACGGCGACACCAGGTCCACTTCCTTTTCCGGCACGCCCAGCAGGTTTTTCAGGTTGTCCGCCACGCCCGTGCCTGGCCTGGCCTTGTCCAGCACTTTGGCCGGGTCGTCGCTGACCATGCGCGTCCTGGCCCATTCGAAGGGCAGGGTGCGCTCCATCATTTGTCTGACGAAGGGCGAGGTGCGCAGCGCCTGCACGTATTCCTCGGCCGCCTTGGTGTCGTCGATGCGGTCCGCTTCGGCGGCGATGGTGGCCGCGTCGCCCTCGACAGGGCTGGTCAGCAGCAGGCTGGCCGGGTAGGCCGAGGCGCTGTTCCAGTAGCGGTCGAAATCGCGCGAAACGTCGTCGACGACGGGGCCGACGGCCAGCACGTCCAGGTCGGCAAACAGCACGTCGCCGGCCGCGCCAAAATATTCGTCGCCCACATTACGCCCGCCGACGATGGTGGCCTGGTTATCGGCCGTAAACGATTTGTTGTGCATGCGCCGGTTGAGGCGGGAAAAATCGGTGGCAAAGGCCAGCGCGCGCGGCGCGCGGGGCACGAAGGGATTGAACAGGCGGATTTCCAGGTTGTGCTGTTTGCCCAGCATCGCCAGGGTCTGGTCCAGGCCCGTCGTGTTGTTATCGTCGAGCAGCAGGCGCACGCGCACGCCCCGCTCGGCCGCCTGGCGCAGGGCGTCGAACAGCAGGGTGCCCGTGATGTCCTTGTGCCAGATGTAGTACTGCACGTCCAGGCTGCGCTGGGCGGCGGCGGCCAGCAGGGCGCGCGCGGCAAAGGCGTCGCGTCCATCGGCGAGCGGGTAAATGCCGGACACGCCGGGATGCTGCGCCACCATGGGCGCAATGGCCGTGGCCAGTTGGGTGTGCTTTGTGTCGGCGATGACGCTGGATGCCATGCGGCCTTCCAGCGAAGGCAACGAGGCGCAGCCGGCGAGGACGGCGGACAGCAGCAGTGGCAGCAGCAGCCGGGTGGCGCTGCGGAAGGGAAGTGCTTGGGCGGACATGGCGGGCTTTCATCGGGTTGCCCCGATGTTAGCAGATGCGCATGCCCGCACGGGGCGAGGTGTTACAACTGTTCCAGCGCGATCAGTTCGGCCACCGTCTGGCGGCGGCGGATCAGGCGGGATTGTTCTCCGTCGACCAGGAATTCGGCCGCATGGGGACGGCTGTTGTAGTTCGACGACATCGACGCGCCATACGCGCCGGCGCCTTCGAAGACGACGTAGTCGCCTACCTGCGCGGCCGGCAGGAGGCGTGTTTCGACCACGCCGCCGTCGCGCTGGGTGAAGACGTCGCCCGATTCGCACAGGGGGCCGCCGACGACGGTAGCGCGCTGCATGTCCAGTGCGCGGCCGTCATGCGCGATGACCGACATTTCATGGTAGCTGCCGTACATGGCAGGGCGCATCAGTTCATTGAAGCCCGTATCGAGCAAGGTGAAGTGGTTGCCGCCCATTTGCTTGGTGGCGCGTACTTCGGCCACCAGCAAGCCCGCGTCGGCCACGAGGAAGCGGCCCGGTTCGATTTCCAGGTGCACGGGATGGCCCAGGTGCGCCTCGATTTGCTTGCGCGCCGCATCCCATAGCTGGAAGTAGTGGTCCGTGTCGACCGGCTGCTCGCCTTCGCGATAGGGTACGGACAGGCCGCCGCCCGTGGAAATGGCTTCGATGTCGTGGCCCATGTTTTTCACCAGGTCGACCATGGTGCCGCAGACGGTTTCCAGGTGGCTGTAGTCGACGCCCGAGCCGATGTGCATGTGCAGGCCCACCAGGTGCAAGCCATGTGCGCGGATGACGGCCAGTGCCTCCGGCAGCTCTTCGTGCCAGATACCGTGCTTGCTGTTTTCGCCGCCCGTATTGGTCTTGTTGCTGTGGCCATGGCCGTAGCCCGGATTGATGCGCAGCCAGACGCGGTGGCCGGGCGACACGGGGCCCAGTTGGCGCAGCATGTCGACGGAGCCGCAATTGACTTCGATCTTCGCCGCCGCCACGCGCGCCAGGGTGGCGCGGTCGAACAGGTCGCAGGTGAAGACCACGCCGGCGGCGCCATTCGTTTGCGCCGGCGCAAAGCCTGCCTGCAGCGCGCGCTCGATCTCGCCTAGCGAGACGGCGTCCACGTGCACGCCCGCTTCGCGCATCAGGGTGAGCAGGTGGATGTTCGAATTGGCCTTTTGCGCGAAGCGCACCGTGTCGAACTGCGCTAGCTGCGCGATGCGCGCGCGGATGGTGGCCGCGTCATACACCCACAGGGGCGTGCCGTGTTCCTGGGCGAGTTGGGCGAGGGTCTGGTCGGTGACGGGCTTCATCGTGTGCTTTCGGTGGAATGAGGAGATAGCGCATGATGGCTGATTGTACTTCGACTATAAAATATCTATTTGGGCCTACCTTATTCATTTATGATATGACCATGACTATCTCCCTGCGCCATATCGAGGTCTTTCGCGCCATCATGACGACGGGCAGCGTGACGGCCGCCGCCGCCATGCTGCATACGTCGCAGCCCACCGTCAGCCGCGAGCTGGCGCGCTTGGAACACTTGACGGGCCTGACCCTGTTCGAGCGCGAGCGGGGGCGGCTGCGTCCCACGGCCCAGGCGCTGCAGCTGTTCGAGGAAGTGCAGCGCGCGTATTTCGGCCTGGAGCGCATCATCAGCACGGCGGCGGCCTTGCGCCAGTTCGACCAGGGGCAGCTGTCGATCGCCTGTCTGCCCGTGTTTTCCCAGTCGCTGCTGCCGCAGGCGTGCAAGCGTTTCGTCGCCGATTTTCCCAAGGTGAGCATCAGCATCACGCCGCAGGAGTCGCCGCTGCTGGAAGAGTGGCTGTCGGCGCAGCGCCACGATATCGGCCTGACGGAAGTGGGCAATGCGCCGCCGGGCACCGCGCTCGATACATTGATGTCCGTCGATGAAGTGTGTGTGCTGCCCGACGGCCATGCGCTCGCCGGAAAGGCCGTGCTGCAGCCGGCGGACTTCGCAGGCCAGCCTTTCATCAGTTTGGCCGCCGTCGACCCCTACCGCCAGCAGATCGACGCCATCTTCGCGCAGGCGGGCGTGGAGCGGCGCATGGCGCTCGACACGCACAGCGCCGCCTCCGTGTGCGCGATGGTGCGCGAAGGCGTGGGGCTGGCCATCGTCAATCCGCTCACGGCCCTCGATTATGCGGGGCAGGGCTTGCAGATCCGCCGCTTCGGCGTTTCCTTGCCGTTCACGGTGAATCTCGTGAAACCTTTGCACCGGCCCCTGTCGCAACTCGTCGCCCTGTTCGAGCAGGCGCTGCATGCGCAGGCGGCGGAGGTGAAAAGGCGCTTGCTGCAGCTGTGACGGTGCTTGTGGAGCGGCGGCGGTCAACAGAGTAAAATGGCGTTTTACTTATTCAAGCCTGACTACTTCGATGACCACAACCGCTACTCCCGTCCGCACCCGTTTCGCTCCCAGCCCGACCGGCTATCTGCACTTGGGCGGCGCCCGCACCGCTTTGTACAGCTGGGCGTATGCCCGCCACTTCGGCGGCACCTTCGTGCTGCGCATCGAAGACACGGACGTGGAGCGTTCCACGCCGGAAGCCGTGCAAGCCATCATCGAAGGCATGAAGTGGCTGGGCCTGGACCACGACGAAGGCCCGTTCTACCAGATGCAGCGCATGGACCGCTACCGCGAAGTGGTGGCGCAGATGCTGCTTGAGGGCACGGCATATCACTGCTACTCGTCGCCGGAAGAAGTCGAAGCGATGCGCGAGCGCATGCGCGCCGCCGGTGAAAAGCCGCGCTACGACGGCACCTGGCGTCCGGAGTCGGGCAAGACCCTGCCGGCCGTGCCGGCCGACCGCAAGCCCGTCGTGCGTTTCAAGAACCCGCTCGATGGCGACGTGACGTGGGACGATGTGGTCAAGGGCACGATCACGATTTCCAACCGCGAGCTGGACGACCTGGTGATCGCCCGCCCTGACGGCACGCCGACATACAACTTCTGCGTGGCCGTCGATGACTGGGACATGCAGATCACGCACGTGATCCGCGGCGACGACCATGTCAACAACACTCCGCGCCAGATCAACATCCTGCGCGCCATCGGCGCACCGCTGCCGCTGTACGGTCACTTGCCGATGATCCTGGGCGCGGATGGCGAGAAGCTGTCGAAGCGCCATGGCGCCGTCAGCGTGATGGATTACCCGGCGCAGGGCTTCCTGCCGGAAGCGATGCTGAACTACCTGGCGCGCCTGGGCTGGAGCCATGGCGACGATGAAGTGTTCTCGACCGAGCAGTTCTGCGAGTGGTTCAACCTGAACCACCTGTCGAAATCGGCGGCCCAGTTCAACAATGAAAAACTGGCCTGGCTGAACAACCACTATATCAAGCAGGCCGACAATACCCGCCTGGCCGACCTGGCGCGTCCGCAAATGGTCGCCGCCGGCGCCGTCTTCGAAGGCGCGCCGGACCTGGCGCAAGTGCTGGGCATGATGAAAGAGCGGGCCAACACCGTCAATGAGCTGGCTGCCGCCTCGATGCTGTTCTTCCGCGAACCGCAGCCGGAAGCGGAACTGGTCACGCAGCACATCACGGATGCCATCAAGCCCGTGCTGGTGCAGTTTGCCGAGCGTATCGCCACGGTGGAGTGGAGCAAGGAAGCCGTCGCCGCCATGATCAAGGAAGTGCTGGCCGCGAACGCCATCAAGATGCCGCTGCTGGCCATGCCCTTGCGTTTGATCTTGACGGGCCAGCTGCAGACGCCTGCCATCGACCAGGTGGTGGTGATTTTCGGCCGCGAGACCGTGCTGGCGCGCCTGGCAAAGTGGCTGTAATCGCCGCGCCGAATTGAGCGTGTAAATGCGGTGTGGAAACCGCCCCTATGAAAAGTTGCTCATAGACGAAAAAGGGTATTTGCAGAGTGAAACTTCTTTGCTATACTCTTGTTTCTGCACCAACGGGGGTATAGCTCAGCTGGGAGAGCGCTTGCATGGCATGCAAGAGGTCAGCGGTTCGATCCCGCTTACCTCCACCAGCAGCAAAATCGCAGTCAGGTTTTGTTAGTCGTTGAAGTGGTGCAGATGTTGTTTGGAAGTTCCGCGGTCCCCATCGTCTAGAGGCCTAGGACATCACCCTTTCACGGTGAGTACAGGGGTTCGAATCCCCTTGGGGACGCCAGGTAGTTGTGATATAGTAGTGGCAGTTGTTTGTACTGATTGTTGTAAGTTCAGGCCCGTAAAAAGCGGAATCTGGATGGAAAGCAAGTAGTGGAACAAAGTCGCCAAGTGCGGCTTTTATTATTTCTGCGCCCGGGGGGTATAGCTCAGCTGGGAGAGCGCTTGCATGGCATGCAAGAGGTCAGCGGTTCGATCCCGCTTACCTCCACCAACAGCGCAGAAGTAAGGTGGTAAAACTGTAGTACCGAGGTCCCCATCGTCTAGAGGCCTAGGACATCACCCTTTCACGGTGAGTACAGGGGTTCGAATCCCCTTGGGGACGCCAGTTCAGTCTGGTGTTGTAGTTGTAAAGAAGTAGCAGTGTTTCTGCGCCCGGGGGGTATAGCTCAGCTGGGAGAGCGCTTGCATGGCATGCAAGAGGTCAGCGGTTCGATCCCGCTTACCTCCACCAACAGCGCAGAAACAGGTAGTAAATAAATCAAAGTCGCCTTGAGCGGCTTTTTTTATTTGTGCTGGTGGTTTCTTCGCTCGAGGGAATATGGCTAAGCTGTTAGTGCGCTTGCATGGCATGCAAGAGGTCAGTGGTTGGCTCCCGCAAACCTCCGCCAACAGTGCAGAAACAGGTAGTGAATAAATCAAAGTCGCCTCGGGCGGCTTTTTTTGTGCCTATTGGTTGCATGGATATAACTGACAGTGATTTGCGGAGTGGTTACATTTGGCAGGCGGCTTGATTTCATCATGCCCGCGGATAAAAAATGGACCATTACACTGAGGAGACAGGATGCACCGCGTATTTGCCAGTTTTTTTCTTGCTGCCGTTATGCGCGTTCCCGCGCACGCGGAGGCGCCGCCTGCGGCGAAATTCGATCCCGGTGCGCTGAAGTTGCAAAAGGGGCCGTTCAATGACGTGCTGGTGCTCGGTTCGCCCCATTTGGCGCAATTGCCAAAGCCGTTTGATCCGTCTCAATTGAGCTTGCTCAACGAGCGCCTGGCGGGCTGGCGGCCGGATGCGATCGCGATCGAGGCGCTTTCCGGCTTGCAATGCGCTTACCTGCGCGCCTATCCGCAGCGCTATGACGATACAGTGAAAGCGTATTGCTATGACACTTCCGCCGCGCGGGCCGCCACGGGGCTCGATGTGGTGGCGGCCACGGCGCAGGCCGAGCGTTTGCTGGCCGCCTGGCCGGCGGCGCCGTCCGCCGCCCAGCGGCGCACGTTGGCTTCCCTGTTCCTGGCCGGTGGCGAGCGTGCATCGGCGCTGGTGCAATGGCTGCGCCTGCCCGCGGATGAGCGGCGCGCCGGTGACGGCGTGAGCGAGCCCCTGGCCGCGAACCTCAATTCCCTGCTGGGGCAGCGCAACGAGAGTTATCAGATTGCTGCCGTGCTGGCGGCGAAGGGCGGGCACGAGCGGGTGCATGCCATGGATGACCATACGTCCGATATGCCTGTCGACGATGAAAAGGCGTATGCCAAGGCGATCAGGGCGGCCTGGAATAATTCCTCTTCGGCCGAGCGCAAGCGCATTCATGCCGGGTTTGAGGAGCAATGGAATACGCCCGCCGGTGTGCTGGCGATCTACCGCGCCTATAACGGACGCGCAGAGGCGGACCTGGCCTTCCGCGGCGACTTTGGCGCGGCGCTGGAAGAACCGTCGCCGCAGCGTTATGGCCGCAACTACGTGGCCTCCTGGGAGGTGCGCAACTTGCGCATGGCGTCGAATATCCGCGAAATCATGGCGGCGCGCCCGGGCATGCGCGTGCTGGTCATCGTCGGCGCATCCCACAAGGGCTACCTGGAGGCGTATCTGGGCCAGATGCATGACGTGCGCATCGCCAGTACGGGCGATATCTTGCGTTAAGGAATGCTTTTGCCGCGCCAGGTGGTTGGCGCGGTTTTCCCTGCGTGCCTGGCGTGCCACTGCTTTCCATATCTTCCTGCCATCATCCTGTCTCCATAGGGGGCAAAGATACAAATAAGGTGGAAAAAAGAAGGCCGGCAGTTGATTTCGTGAATCGCTTCGTGTTAAACTTCGCGCACGCTTTTTTGAGGGGCTAAGTAAAGCCTTCAACGAAGAGTCCGCTGAGAGTAAAGCCAGCACAGGTCCCCATCGTCTAGAGGCCTAGGACATCACCCTTTCACGGTGAGTACAGGGGTTCGAATCCCCTTGGGGACGCCAGGATTTAGTTGTAAAGTAAGAGTGCAGTGCTGAATGGGCCTGACAAGTCAGGCTTTTTTTGTTTCTGCAATATTGCTGCAGTACCGGGTCAGGATGCATTTAGTGCATTCAGGACAGATTTCTGTCCCCATCGTCTAGAGGCCTAGGACATCACCCTTTCACGGTGAGTACAGGGGTTCGAATCCCCTTGGGGACGCCAGATTCGCAAGCAGTAACAGGTCGGGATGCGGAATAGTGCATTCAGGACAGATTTTCTGTCCCCATCGTCTAGAGGCCTAGGACATCACCCTTTCACGGTGAGTACAGGGGTTCGAATCCCCTTGGGGACGCCAGACCGGCTGAATCAGCCAACAAAAAAGCCGCCTGGTAACAGTGCGGCTTTTTTGTTATGGGCTGCCATGCCACTTTTTTCTTCCCCTTTGAATATGCCATTAGCTACCGATCGCGCGCCAACCTTGGCCATCTTCTGCAAAGTCGTCGACAACTACGGCGATATCGGCATTTGCTGGCGCCTGGCGCGGCAGTTGAGCGGCGAGCATGGCGTGGCTGTCACCCTGTGGGTCGATGATTTGCCGAGTTTCCGGCGCATCTGTCCGGAAATCGACGTGGCGGCGCCAGTGCAGCAGACCGGCGGCGTCACGGTGCGCCACTGGCGCGACCAGGAGGGCGCATTCGCGCCGGCCGACGTCGCCGACATCGTCATCGAATTCTTTGCCTGCGACATTCCTCCCGGCTATATCGCCGCCATGGCGCAATGCGCGCCGCATCCCGTGTGGCTGAACCTGGAAGGCTTGACGGCGGAAGAGTGGGTCGAGGGTTGCCACGCGCTGACGTCGCCGCGCCACGGCATGATCAAGCATTTCTTCTTTCCCGGCTTCACGAACAAGACGGGCGGCCTGCTGCGCGAAGCGGCGCTGGACGAGAAAAGGCTGGCGTTCCAGGCCGATGCGGGCGCCATGGCGGCATTCCTCGGGCAATTCGGCGTGACGGCGGCGGAAATGTCCGCCTTGAAAATATCGCTGTTCTGCTACCCGTCCGCCCCGGTCGCCGAGCTGTTTGCGGCCTGGCAGGCGGGCAGCGAGCCCGTGACGTGTCTGGTGCCGGAAGGCGTCGCGTTCGATGCCGTTCAGGCGTTTATCGGCGACGATGCGGCGCTGGCCGGCGCGGCGCGCACGCGCGGCGCGCTCACCGTACGGGTGCTGCCGTTCGTGCCGCAAGACGATTACGACCGCCTGCTGTGGGCTTGCGACGTCAATTTTGTGCGCGGCGAGGATTCCTTCGTGCGCGCCCAATGGGCTGGCCAGCCGTTTCTTTGGCATATCTATCTGCAGGATGAAAACTTGCATCACGTGAAATTGCGCGCCTTCCTGCAGCGCTATGCGGCCGATGCGGACGGCGCCATCGACAGCCTGGTGCAGGCGGCGTTGGCCTGGAATGGCGCCAGCGCGGATGCCTTGCCATGGGCGCAGCTGTGGCCCGCTCTGCAAGCCGACCTGCCGCGCATCCGGGCGCGCGCGCAGGCCTGGCAGCGGCAGATGCAGGCCAATGGCGATCTGGCCAGTAACCTGCTGGCGTTCGCTGGCGCGACGAGATAGGCGCTTGCCAAAAATTAAGGTAAAATGCCCGGTTATTTCTAACGTATTTTTAACCGATCAAACGCAAGCTTGCGGCGCCGATGGCGCACAGGCGGCAGATGGTCTTCATGCAACCCACTTTTTACGTACATTCCTATGAAACCCGCAAAAGAAATTCGTGTTGGCAATATCATCATGGTCGACAGCAAGCCAATGATCGTGTTGCGTTCTGATGTCAACGGTTCGAGCCGCACGGGCTTCACCTACAAATGGAAGATGAAAAATCTTCTGACGAACACCCCGATGGAAAACGTGTTCCGCGGCGACGACAAGTTTGACGTTGTTGTTCTGGATAAAAAGCCAGTGACGTATTCGTACTTCGCCGACCCGCTGTTCGTGTTCATGGACACCGAGTACAACCAGTACGAAATCGAAGAAGAAAACCTGGGCGAAGCGCTGAACTACCTGAAAGATGGCATGGAATGCGAAGCCATTTTCTACGACGGCAAAGCTATCTCCGTTGAACTGCCTACGACCATCGCCCGTCAAGTGGTGTACTCGGAGCCAGCGGTCAAGGGCAATACTTCGGGCAACGTCCTGAAAGAAGCCAAGATCGAAAACGCCATCGACGCACACCGCCACACCGTGCAAGTGCCGCTGTTCGTGGCACAGGACGACGTCATCGAAATCGACACCCGTACCAACGAATACAAGCGTGTCGTACGCAACTGATAGATTCTTGCACTGCGCTGCGCGCATGGCCCGGCAGATGCCGGTCTGGTTTGCCTCAGTGCTGGATCACCAAGAAACGCTGCCTTCGGGCGGCGTTTTTTTTGCTTAAAAAATAATTCCCTTCAACAACAATTGTGTTGCAAGGACTGCTATGCTATGGCTAGAACATTATTGCGGTAGAAACATTGAAGTTTCCTGGAGATAGCATGCAGCGCAGTCAGATGTTACGCAGTGGCGCGTCCCGGGGCGTGGCGCGTCCCGTATTGGCCCGTGCCACGGCGCCCGCCAGCCCCATGGCCCATCTGCTCGATGCGGGCGTGTTGCCGCAACAGCAGATGATGCAGGCGGGCAAACTCAGTTCCCATGCGCTGACGTCGCAGTACCTGGGGCGCATCCGTTCCCTGTGCAGCATCGGCGCGCGCGCCTATCCCGGCATTGAAATCAACCCCGATGCGCTGAAAATCGCCCTGGAAATGGACCGCGAACGGCAGGTGCACAAGGTGCGCGGCCCCTTGCATGGCATTCCCGTCGTCTTGCGCGACAATATCGCCACGGGCGACCGCATGAAGACGCGCACGCAGGCGCCCCTGGCCACGCATGCCAGCTGCGATTCCTTTGTGGCGGCGCGCTTGCGCGCAGCCGGCGCCGTCATCATCGGCAAAAGCAATTTGCGCCAATGGGCTGCCGTCAGCGTGCCGCATGCGAGTGCCAGCTGGGCCGGGCTGACCATCCTCGCCGTCGACAGCGCGGCGGACGGTTCCATCGTCGCGCCGGCTTCAAACTGCGGCCTGGTCGCCATCAAGCCCACGGGCAGGGCTGCCGCGGGGCAGGGCGGCGAGCCGGCCACGGCCGGACCGATGGCGCCCAGCGTGCGCGAGGCGGCCTGGCTGCTCGCGGCCCTGAGCGGCGAACGCCTGGCCGATGGCGTGGTGTTGGATGCCGCCGGCTTGCATGGGCGCCGCATCGGCGTGGCGCGCAGCCTGTTCGGCCTGTGCGCCGGGACCGATGCCGTGATCGGGCAGGCGCTGCTGGCGTTGCGCGAGCAGGGCGCGGAATTGATCGAGATGCCGCCCGCGACCGGGCCCGGCGGCATCGAAGCGCTGCTGGGCTCGCACAGCCTCGATGCGCTGGTGGGACCCACCTGCCATGGCGTGGCGCAGGCGCCGTCGGCCTTGCCGCATATTACGGTGCCGGCCGGCGTGGCCGGGGGCTTGCCGGTCGGCTTGTCCTTCATCGGCCCTGCGCACGGCGACATGCAACTCATCGCGATGGCGTATGCCTATGAGCAGGCGACTTTGCACCGGCGCACGCCCGCGCTGCCGTCGAGCATTACCCTGGCGTTGCGCCTGCCATGATGATTTTTTTCGTTTTCTTTCGATAAACTATGCTTGCAACCTTGCTGCTGACTGCGGCCGTGACGGCCATTCCGACTCCTTTTGATGCCGCGCAATTGTCTGGCAGCTGGTCCGACAGCGTCAATACGAATAGCGTTTGCGAAGAAGCGCGGCACTTTACGCGCATGCAGCTGTCTGACGATCATCGGCGGCTGGCGATCTTCAGCGACCGGACGTGGAAAAGCAAGCTGGGGGAAACCAACCGCTTTGCCGCGACGGTGGTGGCGGAAACGGAGCACAGCCTGACTTTACGCTATGACAATGAAACCCGCCTCAATGCCGCTGGCAAGCTGGTGGAGTGGCAGTTGATCATCGTCGCGCCCGGCGTGTACCGCTGGCGCGAGACGGGATGGGCGGAAGGCAAGGTCAACGGGGTCGTCGGTATCCGCTGTTCTCCCTGAGACGGGCGCACAAGCATGCCATTCTGCTATGCTGCTGGCATTATTGAATGCTTTTAGGAGATTGCATGTCCGCACGTTTGTTCCTGCCCCTGTTCCTGGGCGCCGCCGTGGCGCTGGCCACCCTGCCGGCGCACGCGCGTACGCCGCAACTGTCGCTGATCGAGCAGGCGCAAAGCTGCGACGGCGGCCACACCTGCCCATACTTCCCCGACGTCTACAAGGCGGACTACGCCTTTCGCAAGGCCTTCAATATCGGCCTGAAGAAGGCTGGCCTGAAGCGGCAGCGCTGGGTGCCGAATGGTGTGGCGAGTCCGCTCAAGCCCGTCGAGATCGACGGCAAGGCGCGTCTGCTGAGCAGTGTCTGCGAACCGCACAATTGCGGCCACCGCTACTCCATCCTGTACGACCCGGCCGAGCGCAGCATGACGGGCGTGTATATCGGCAGCGATGGCAAGGGCGGCTCGCGCACCGTCTACTTCGGCGAACCCAGCATCGCCGAAGCCGACATGTTGTTCAAGAACTGATGCACGCGCCACTGCGCATTTCCAGCGAACGCGGCGAGCTGGACGTGGCCATGATCCACCGCTACCTGAGCGAACAGTCGTACTGGAAGCGCGGCGTGGCGCTGGAAACGGTGCGCAAGGGCATCGCCAACGCGCTGTGTTTCGGCGGTTATGTTGATGGCCAGCAAGTGGCGTTCGCCCGGGTCATCACCGATTACACGGATTTTGCCTACCTGCGCGACGTGTTTGTGCTGCCGCAATACCAGGGCCGCGGCTATGGCAAGCAGATCGTGGCCGCCGCGCTCGACGATGCGCGTGTGCGCGATGTCGTCTGGATGCTGGGCACCGATGACGCGCATGGCCTGTATGCAAGCTTTGGTTTTGCGCCACTGGAGGCGCCACACAAGTACATGCGCCGTCCTGCGGCGTGAGAATTATCAAAACAACCTTTAAGTGTCAAGAGAACTATTAACATTATTGTACGCAATAATGTTGCATTGATAATGACATCATGTCATTATGCGCGCTCTGCAGCTTACGCAGCGGTGCGTTGCTGGTGCTGTGCTTTGCCGTCGCTATCTGGCGGGGCAAAGGTGGTGAGCGGTCCGATTGGTCGTCCCTGGCACGTTTTCTCGTCACTTTAAAGGAATACATCATGAAACAATATGGCGCCGAATTTCTCGGCACGTTCTGGCTGGTCTTCGGCGGTTGCGGCAGCGCCGTGCTGGCCGCCGCCTTTCCCGGCCTTGGCATCGGCTTTGCCGGCGTAGCGCTGGCCTTTGGCCTGACGGTGCTGACCATGGCTTACGCCATCGGCCACATCTCGGGCTGCCACCTGAATCCTGCCGTCTCGATCGGCCTGTGGGCCGGCGGCCGCTTCCCCGCCAATCAACTGTTGCCATACATCATTGCGCAAGTGCTGGGCGCCATCGTGGCCGGCGGCGTGCTGTACGTGATCGCCAGCGGCCAGGCCGGTTTCGATGTCAGCAAGGGCTTTGCCTCGAACGGCTTCGGCGCCCATTCGCCGGGCGGCTATTCGATGCTGTCGGCGCTGGTCATTGAAATCGTGCTGACGATGTTCTTCCTGATCGTCATCCTGGGCGCCACCGACAAGCGCGCGCCGGCCGGCTTCGCCCCGCTGCCGATCGGCCTGGCGCTGACCCTGATCCACCTGATCAGCATTCCCGTCACGAATACCTCCGTCAACCCGGCCCGTAGCACGGGCGTGGCCCTGTACGTGGGTGACTGGGCCACCAGCCAGCTGTGGCTGTTCTGGCTGGCACCCATCATCGGCGCCTTGCTGGGCGCGCTGGCCTACCGCTTGATTGCCGGCGAAAAAGAATCAGCGTGAACATGTAAAAAAAAGCAGCCCGCGGGCTGCTTTTTCATTTAGTCGGCGGCGCGCCACTCGCTCAGGTAATGCTGCGGCGTGCGGCCCAGGATGCGGCGGAACATGGCGCTGAAGGCGCTGGGGCTGGCGTAGCCCAGCGCATAGGCGATGGCCGCCACGCCTTCGCCCCGGTCCAGGCGGCAGAAGGCCTCGGCCAGGTGGACTTGCTGCAGCCATTGGCGGTAGTGCAAGCCCGTTTCCTTGGGGAATAAGCGGATCAGGGTGCGCGCGCTGGCGCCCGCATCCTGCGCCCAGTCCTCGATGCTGCGCCGGCTGCCGGGCGCGCTCATGATGGCCGAACAGACGGCCACCAGGCGGCGGTCGCGCGGCCAGGGGATGGCGATGGGTACGGTATCGGCCGCCGTCAGCTCGGACAGGATCAAATGCGCCAGCCAGTCGCCGCGGCCCGCCAGCGCATATTCGATCGGCTCGGCCAGCAAGGCCAGGATCAGCTCGCGCAACAGCCGGCTCACTTCCAGCACCTTGCAATCGGCGCCATATTGGGCCGCCACCTGCGCATCGATGTACACGGTGCGCATGCTCAGTTCGCTCAAGATGTGGACTTCATGCACTACGCCCACGGGGATCAGCAGGGCGCGCCGGGGCGGCAATATCCACACGCCGTGCTCGGTGGAGACGCGCATCACGCCTTCCGTCGCATACAGCAGCTGCGCCCGCACGTGGCTGTGCGGCGCCGTATAGTCGCCCGCCGCATATTGCCTGGACATGGCCGTCACGGGGCGCGGCACGTGCTGGTAGTCGTGCGAGCTGGTGCTGCGGCTGAACGGCACGCCATCGGGATGGGTCTGGGCGGGTTGCTGGGTGTACATGTGGGGCGCGGGTTTGTCTCTTGGTTGTCACTTGGGCGACGATTATTGGAAGTTATCAGTTCAGTGACCATACTATACTGGCTTCTTTGCCGGGCCGCCCGCCGTGCCCGATTATTGCGGATGACACATGCACACAACCACACCTGCCCCAGCATTGGCCACGCCCGTGCCGGCGGCGCCCTCGCTTCCTAGTTCCCAACAACAATCCGGTCTGGCCATGCATATCCTGGGCGCCGTCGCCTTCGTGCATTTGCTCAATGACTTGATCCAGGCATTATTGCCGTCGATTTATCCGATGCTGAAAGCCGAGTTTTCACTCAGCTTTACCCAGGTCGGCCTTATAACCCTGACGTTCCAGTGCACGGCATCGTTGTTGCAGCCCTGGATCGGCTTGTACACGGACCGTCGTCCGCTGCCGTTCCTGTTGCCTGTCGGCATGTGTTTTACCCTGGCCGGCGTGCTGATGCTGTCCATCGTCTCGACCTTCCCGACCCTGTTGATCGCGTCGGGCCTGATCGGCGTCGGTTCGTCGACTTTCCACCCGGAAGCGTCGCGCGTGGCCCGCATGGCGTCGGGCGGACGCTACGGCTTTGCCCAGTCGCTGTTCCAGGTGGGCGGCAACGTCGGTTCCGCGCTGGGTCCGTTGCTGGCGGCCGCCGTCATCGTGAATCGCGGGCAGGGCAATATCGCCTGGTTCAGCTTGCTTGCCGTGCTGGCCATCGGCGTGCTGTACAAGGTCAGCCACTGGTATAGCGGCCACCTGGCCAGCTTCAAGCCGAAGGCAGGCGGCCATGGACCGAACTTGTCGCGCAACAAGGTGATGGGGGCCCTGGGCGTGCTGGCCTTGCTGGTGTTCTCGAAATACATCTACATGGCCAGCCTGTCGAGCTATTACACGTTTTATTTGATCGACAAGTTTCACCTGTCGATCGGCGCGGCGCAACTGTACCTGTTCCTCTTCCTCGCCGCTGTGGCGGCCGGCACCTTCATGGGCGGTCCCATCGGCGACCGCATCGGCCGCAAGCGCGTGATCTGGATTTCCATCCTGGGCGCCGCGCCATTTACCCTGCTGCTGCCGTATGTCGACCTGTTCTGGACGGCTGTATTGACGGTGATCATCGGTTTCGTCATTTCTTCCGCGTTTTCCGCCATCGTTGTGTTTGCGCAAGAGCTGGTGCCGGGCAAGGTGGGCATGATCGCGGGGATCTTCTTTGGCCTGATGTTCGGCGTGTCCGGCATCGCGGCGGCCGCCATGGGCCACCTGGCCGACGTATCGGGCATCGCCTATGTGTATAAAATCTGCTCCTACCTGCCGCTGCTGGGCATCCTGACGGTGCTGCTGCCGCATATCGAGCAGGCGAAAAAATAAGCGCGCATTGCGGGAGGGCTTGACGGCCCGCCCGCGTGCATGCGATATTCTCATCATGATTTCTTCCATCTTCCCTCCAGTCCTTGCATACCGCCGCGCCGCCGCTGCGCTGTGTCCGTGTACCTGGCTTCGTGAGGATGCGGCCCGGCGCCGTTAAACTTTTACTCCTCATTCCGATGGCCACAGTGTTGAAAAACCTGTGGCCATTTTCTTTTTCCGCAACGCGCATGAAAGCCCCGCATGACACTTCATTTGTACGATACGTATAGCCGCAGCCTGCGTCCGTTCGATCCCATCGCCCCGGGCCAGGCGGGCCTGTACGCCTGCGGCCCCACCGTCTACGACTACGCGCACATCGGCAACCTGCGCACCTATCTGTTTGTCGACGGCTTGCGCCGTGCGCTCGAATTCAACGGTTTGCGGGTGCGCCACGTGATGAATATCACGGACGTGGGCCATCTGACGTCGGATGCGGACAGCGGCGACGACAAGATCGAGGCCCGCAGCGCCCGCAGCGGCAAGTCCGCCTGGGATATCGCCGCCGAATTCACCCGCGCGTTCGAGGGCGATCTGCGCCAGCTCAATATCCTGCCGCCCACCGTCTGGTGCCGCGCCACCGACCACATTGCGGAGCAGATCGCATTCATTCTCGACCTGGAAGCGAAGGGCTATACCTACCGCACGGACGACGGCATCTATTTCGATACGACGCGCCAGGACAGCTATGGGAAACTGGCACGCCTGAACCGCGACGGCCTGCAGGCAGGGAAGAGGGTAGACCTGGGCGAGAAGCGCGATATCTGCGACTTCGCGCTGTGGAAGTTCAGCGGCGTGCCGGGCCAGCGCCAGATGGAATGGGACAGTCCGTGGGGCCTGGGTTTCCCTGGCTGGCATATCGAATGCTCGGCCATGGCGGAAAAACACCTGGGCGCGTATTTCGACATCCATTGCGGCGGCGAAGACCATGTGGCCGTCCACCACAGCAACGAGATCGCGCAAACGGAAGCGCGCCATGGCACGCGCCTGGCGAATTTCTGGCTGCATGGTGCCTTCCTGAAAACGCAGGACGCGAAGATGTCGAAGTCGTCGGGTGACTTTTTACGTTTGCACAGCCTGGTGGAGCAGGGCGTCGATCGGCTGGCCTACCGCTACCTGTGCCTGGGCGCCCATTACCGCAGCAGCCTCAATTTCACGGACGATGCCTTGCGCGCCGCTGCCAGCGGCCTGGCGCGCTTGCGCTCTACCGTGCATGGCCTGGGTGCTGCGGACGGCGAGGCCGATCCCGCGTGGCATGAGCGCTTCATGAGCTGCATCAACGATGACTTGAATTACCCGCGCGCGCTGGCCGTGGCCTGGGAGCTGCTGAAAAGCGGGCTGCCCGACGCCGTGAAAAAGGCCACGATGGCCCGCTTCGATACGGCCCTGGGGCTGGACTTGCTGGCCTGGCAGCCGGCGCAGGTGGAAGTGCCGCAGCAGGTGCAGGCGTGGATGGCGGAACGGGCTGCCGCCCGCCTGGAGCGCCAGTGGGCCGAGGCGGACCGCTTGCGCGCACTGGCGCGCGCGGCCGGCTATGAGATCGACGATACGCCGCAGGGGCAACAGGCGCGGCCTTTGTGAAGATGTCCTGCATAATGGCCGCCTGATGAAACTGGAGATGCCGTGAAGCGTCGTTTGCTGCTATTGAGTTGTTGCCTTGCCTTGTCTAACTCCGTCCAGGCGGCCAGCGCCTGCCCCGGTTTTCCCGCGCTGGCTACATCGAGCGAGGCGCTGCTGGCGCAAGTGCGCGCACTGCCGCCCGTCGGCGTCGACCGCGAACGGCAGGCGTGTGCGCCTGCGACCGTCATCGATTTCGCCTACAGCGGCGGAGTGCTGTGCAGTTTTGGTGGTGAGGTCGAGGCGGCGACGGCCGCCGTCACGCGCCTGGCGGACGGCGGCGAACTGGTCGAGTACCTGTATCTGTTCCCGTATGCGCCGGCCTCGCACGCGCGCTTGCTGGCGCTGCTGGCCGCGCGTTTTAATCAAGTCGACAAGGCGGCCTGGCCGGCCTTCCTGCAGGGGGCCAGGCCAGGCAAGGAAACCACGGCCCTGTTCACCGACGGCGCTTACTATATTTCGCTGGGCAAGCCCACCGAAGGCGATCCGGCCGCATGGTATTCGAATGTGATCTTTGAAAAGGTGGATAAACCTGCGCTGGGCGTGCGTAAAGTGTGCCAGGAGGGGCGCGATGCTTGAAGCAGGCGCCTTTCCGGCGGCATTGGCCGGCACTGTGGCGCAGCTGCTGCCCGCACTGGGGAGCAGCCAGGCACACCCGCCATTTGCCGTATGCCAGGATGGCGAGGCCTTGCTGATCCCGATGCGCACGTATTACGACCGCCAGCGATTGCTGGCCTGTACGCAGCTGCCCGGCGACGCGGGCGTGATCGCCCTGTGCCTGGGCACGCGCCATCACGATGGCCATCTGCGCGAAGCGTGTTTAAAACAGCTGTTGCTGCAGGAGCGGGCGTGGACGGTGCCGTTCGTCGTGCACCTGTGCGGTGAATACGTGCTGGAGATCGTCGAGAGAATCGGGGCGGCGCTGCCGGCCTGGAATGCGCAGGCGCTGGCGCGCTACCTGCGGGAGAACCCCGCGTATGTGGATACGCTGCAGCGGCGCGCCGTCAGCTACTGGAACTGCTACTACCGCCATCAATATCCCGTGTGGGACGGTTATCCGGGACGCAGGGCCATGGCGGCCCTGCGGGCATTACAGCGGCTTACGCCTCGATAAAGCGCATCTTGAAGCTGCGGCCCTTGATGTTGCCGAAGTCGCGGCCCAGCGTATTGCCTGCGTTCAGGCGCTTGAAGGCCGCTTCGGCCACCTTGCGGTCGAGCGCCACGTAGGTCATGAACTCGAACACGTTGATCTTGCCCACTTGCTCCTTGGTGAGGCCCGCGTCGCCCGTCAGCGCGCCCAGCAGGTCGCCCGGGCGCAGCTTGTCCTTCTTGCCGCCCATGATGCACAGGGTGACCATCGGCGCCGGCAGCGCCTCCATCCCGTCATCTTCCGCCAGTTCCTTCAGGTCGTGCCATTCGGCGGCGCTGTTCTGGTACTGCTCGATCAGCTTGACCCATTTTTTCTCGTTCGGCGCGCACAGCGACAGGGCCAGGCCCTTCTTGCTGCCGCGGCCCGTGCGGCCGATGCGGTGGATGTGCACTTCCGTGTCCTTCGACACGTCGACGTTGATCACGGCGCCCAGGTCGGAAATATCGAGGCCGCGCGCGGCGACGTCGGTGGCCACCAGCACGGAGCAGCTGCGGTTGGCGAACAGCACGAGGATTTCATCGCGCTCGCGCTGTTCCAGCTCGCCGTACAGTGCCAGCGCGGAAAAGCCTTGCTGGCGCAGTTCTTCGGCCAGTTCCCGGCAATGCACCTTGGTGTTGCAGAAGGCCAGCGTCGATTCCGGCTTGAAGTGCTTCAACAGCTTGCCGACGGCGCTATTGCGCTCGTCGAAGCCGATTTCATAGAAGCGCTGCTCGATCTTGTCGTTGTCATGCTGCGCCTCGACCGTCACTTCCAGCGGATTGACGAGGAACGACGCCGTGGCGCGGCGGATGTCTTCCGGATACGTGGCCGAGAACAGCAAGGTCTGGCGGCGCGCCGGGCAGGCGCTGACGATGCCGGCGATTTCCTCGTAAAAGCCCATGTCCGTCATGCGGTCCGCTTCATCGAGCACCAGCGTCTGCACGTGATTCAGGTTGATGGTGCCGCGGCCCAGGTGGTCGCGCAGGCGGCCCGGCGTGCCGACGACGATGTGGGCGCCGTGTTCCAGCGAGGCGATTTGCGGGCGCATCGGCGCGCCGCCCGTCAGGGTCAGGATCTTGATGTTGCCGGCCGCGCGGGCCAGGCGCCGCAATTCATTGGCCACCTGGTCGGCCAGTTCGCGCGTCGGGCACAGCACCAGGCCTTGCACGGCAAACCAGGCCGGATTGAGCTTGTGCAGGATGCCGATGCCGAAGGCGGCCGTCTTGCCGCTGCCTGTTTTCGCCTGCGCGATCAGGTCGCGGCCATCGAGCACCGCCGGCAGGCTTTGCGCCTGGATGGTGGTCATCTCGTGGTAGCCGAGCGAGTCCAGGTTGGCCAGGAAGGCGGGCGTCAGCGGCAGGCTGGTAAAGGAAGTGGTGGTGTCAGTGGTGGTGTTCATAGGGGCGGAGCCGGTAAAAAGCGGGTGGATGGGCACAGTCTACAGGCGTTCTACGCCCTTGTGCGGATGGTGGTGTGGAAGCCGGCGGCAAACGGCCGCCGGCATGGGGTGTTAATTGTCTGGCGCCCAGATGGGCAAGCCGGTCAGATCGAGGCCGGCGTCGCGCGTCCACACGGGCAGGCCCGTGGCATCGGTCGGCTCCAACAATTCGAGCTGCACCTGCTTCAAGGCCACCTTGCGCGCGCGCGTGCGGCGCTGCGGTTCCGGCGCCGGCTCTGGCGCCTCGGGCGCTGGCGGCGGGCCGAAGCCGGGCAAGTCGATGGTGGCGTTGTCTTTTTTATCTCTCATTTGCTAACCTCTGTCCCTGGCTTGCGATGGCCAGGGGGCGGGCAAGGTGCTGCCCGCCTATGTCTATACGCTTTAACTTCATCCACAAAACAAAAGCCCGGCTACTGGAGTCGGGCTCATTGTTGGGATAACCTGCAGGAAAACTTGTCCTGCGGATTTAAGTGCGGCACGCAGTGTATCACAGGCGTGCCGCACTGTGTGGGGCTTAGCGGAAGCTCAGCGCACCCGTCAGGTCGCCCGGCGGCAGCGCGCCGCGTGACGCGAACGCGTCATTACGCACCTTCAGGCCTTCGAGCAGCGGCAAGTCGTGCAGGCGCGTGATCAGGCGCAGGATCGACGTCGTGTCATAAAAACTGTGATCGACGGCGCCTTTCTTCGCGTACGGCGAGACGACGATGGCGGGAATGCGCGTGCCCGGCCCCCAGCGGTCGCCCTTCGGCGGCGCCACGTGGTCCCACCAGCCGCCGTTTTCATCGAACGTGATCACCACGATCATGTCTTTCCACTGCGGCGATTCCTTCAGATGCTGGATGACGTTGGCCACGTGCTGGTCGCCCGACTCGATATCCGAATAACCGGCATGCAGGTTCAGATTGCCCTGCGGCTTGTAGAAGGTCACGGCCGGCAGCTTGCCCGCCACGGCCGCGGCGAGGAATTTGTTCGAGATCGGGCTGTCGCCCGTGCCGCCGTCGCGCAGGTGTTCGGCGCGCGCGGCCGTGCCGGGGGCGAACTGCTTGAAATAGTTCAGCGGCTGGTGGTGGAACTGGAAGTTCGGCTTGCTGCCGCCGCCCTTGTGGTCGAGCGCCGCTTGCCAGCCGCCGCCATACCAGGCCCAGCTGACGCCCTTGCGCGACAGCAGGTCGCCGATGGTGTCGTAGGTTTGCGGCGGCAGGGTATTCGCGTCGGCCGGGTCGGCATGCAGCGGGTCGCCGTCGAAGGCCGGGCGGATGTAGCTCGGTTGATATGGCGGCGCCATGGTGTTGACGGCATAGCCGTCCGGCGTGAGGGCGCCGTCGTTCACGTATTTCGGCTTGCCGTCCAGCGCGGAGGCGGGGCAGTCGGGCGAGATCGCCAGGCGCACGCCTTGCGGGCCGTCGGACAGCACGGCGATCTTTTTCTTCGCCGCCGTCTCGGAAGCATTGAAATATTCGTTGGCGCGGCCCGTCACGAGGAACTGGTGGTTCATGTAGGAGCCGCCGAAGGCCGCCATGAAGAAGTTGTCGCACAAGGTGTACTGTTCGGCGATCTGCCACAGGTTCAGGTTTTTCGACGTTTCGCCGTAATGGCCCATCACCAGGCCGCCGCTGTCGGCCCACGCGGCAAAGCCGTCGTTCTTGCCGCCGTTGATCTGCATCTGATTGTTATAGAAACGGTGCACGAGGTCGCGCGTGATGATGCTCTCGGGCAGGGGCTTGCCGGCCGCGTCGCTCAATTTGTAGGGCGCGTTGGGCAGGCCGGAAATCTGGTCTTCCTTGATCAGGTAATCGATGCCGCCAATATTCTGCTGGTTCGGCACCAGGCCGCCCCAGATCTTCGGCAGGGTGGCCAGCGGCTTGCCGTCGCGGTCCAGCTGCTGCGCCTGTTCGGCCGTGACGGCGGACAGGGGCGCGCTGGTGCCGGGGAAGTTGGCGAACAGGTTGTTGAAACTGCGGTTTTCCAGGTAGATCACGACCACGTTCTTGACGTGCGCCTTGAGTTTCGCGTCGAGCGAACCCTTGGCGATGGTCTTCCTGGCTGGCGCGGCGTCGGCCAGCGCGGGCAGGCTGGCGGCCAGGCCGACTGCGGAAGCGGCCTGGAAAATGCGCCGGCGCGAGGGATTGGCGGGTTGGTCGGCCGGATCGGCTGGCAGGGCGGGGGCGAGGTCCTTCACACATTCTCCTTGGGTGGCACGGGCCATGGTCTGTGCCCGTGAAGCGGAAAATTGTATCACCGGCCCCTCGATAGTGTGAAATATTCGCCCCCCTTCAGCGCATCAGAACTGGTAGCGCACGGTCAACGCCACCTTGCGCGCCGGACCATGCATGCCCGACAACCACCAGTCCGACACGGAAGCCGTGTACTGCTTGTCGAACAGGTTGGCCACGTTGACGGTGGCCGACAGCTTGTCGCTGACGTCGTAGCGCGCCATCAGGCTGGCCACCGAGTACGCCTTCTGTTCCCAGTGCAGGATGCGCTCGACCTGCCACGCATCGATGTCGGAATACACGCGGCTTTGCCAGTTCATGCCGCCGCCCACCGTCAGGCGCTTGAATTCGCCGGGCAGGCGGTAAGTGGTCCACAGTTTCACCAGGTGGCGCGGGAAGGTGGTCAGGATGCTCTTGCCCGTATTGTCTTCCGTCTGGCTGTACGACCACGAGGCCGAGATGTTCCAGTCCGGCGTCAGGGCGCCCGTCGCTTCCAGATCCACGCCCTGGGTCCTGGCGCCCTTGATGGCGCGGTTGGCGGAAATCTTTGTGCCAGGCACGTAATAACCTGGATCCGATTCGGCCAGGTTGTCCTGGCGGATCTGGTACAGCGCGGCAGCCGTGTTCAGGCGGCCATCGAGCCAGCCGCTCTTGACGCCCGCTTCCAGGGTCTTGCCTTCGCGTGGCGCCAGCAGCTTGCCGTAGCGGTCTTGCGATGCTTGCGGCTGATAGATGGTGGAATAACTGGCGTAGGCGCTGTGCGTGCCGTCGATGTCGAACACCAGGCCGCCATATGGCGTGAAGACGCGGCTCTCCGACGCTGGCGATGTACTGTAAAACTGGTCGGAAGGCACGCCAAAAATGTAATTCTCGCTGTAGCGCAGCACCTTGGCGCCAGCGATCAGTTTCAGGCGCTCGGAGAGATTGAGGCGCGTGGCGGCATACGCGCTGGCCTGGCGGCGCGTGCTGTCGTAGGGAGTGCTGGTGCTGCCAAACACGGGCGTCGCCGTGCGATTCCAGCGGTACAGGTTGACAGGCGTGCGCTCGATGCCGTTGTCGAAACGTGCATCCGTCGTGCTTTGAAATTCGTTGTAGTCCATGCCCAGCACCAGTTCGTGCTGGCGGCCGAATGCGCTGAACGGTCCGCGCACGTTGACGTCCACGCTGTTGACCTGGAGCTGGTAGTCGCGGTAGTCGGCGTTCAGGCGCAGGCCATCGCCCGTGGTCTGGTCGGGCAAGCCGCCGCTGACGTTCAGGTAGACGGAGCGCTCTTCCTGCGACGACTGCACGCGGTTGGCCGAGATTTTCAGCTTCCAGTCGTTCGCCAGCGCGTGTTCCACAGTGGCGAAGACGTCGGTCGAATTGGTGTCGAAGCGATTCGACGTGGCCGCCGGGCTGAAGGAGCGGGGCAGGTTCGTCATGCTGCCATTGCTGTAGAACAGGGGAAAGCCCAGGTAGGACAGGGATCCGTTCGAGCGCTTGCGCTGGTGCGTGACGCCGGCCGTCAGTTTCGTGTCGGCGGACAGGTCCGCCTCGAGCACGCCGTAGACCACTTTCTTGTCGCGGCTGTAGCCGTCGACGATGCTGTCGCCTTCCTCGTACACCGTCACCAGGCGGCCGCGCACCGTGCCCGCGTCGTTGAGCGGGCCGGCAACGTCGGCCATGGCGCGCCGCTCATCGTGGGAGCCCAGCTCGCCCTCGACGGAGGCCTGGAATTGCGCCGTCGGCTTCTTGCGCACCATGTTGATGGCGCCCGAGGCATCGCCCGCGCCCGTCATCAGGCCCGAGGCGCCGCGCAGCACTTCGATGCGGTCGTACAGCGCCATGTCGGCCAGGCTTTGCGACGGTATCGCATCGAGGCCCAGGTTTTCCGAATGCGTGCTGACGCCATCGAGCTGGTAATTGGTGATCGAATAGCCGCGCGAAGTAAAGCCCGTGCGTTCGCTGCCCAGCGAATACAGCGTGATGCCCGGCGTTTGCGCCATCACTTGCGCAATCGTGCTCAAGCCCTGGTCCTGCATGCGCTGCTGCGTGATGACGCTGACCGACTGCGGCGTTTCCCGGATCGACAGGCCCAGTGGCGTGGCCGTGGCGATCGGCAGGGTGGAGACATACGCGCCCGAGCCTTCGGTGGCATCCTGCTGCGCCTTGACCGACACTTCCGGCATCATCGACAGCGCTTCGCCACCCGCCGCGGCATCGGCCGGGCGCAGCACATAGCTGCCGTTGGCGCTGCGCTCGGCCTTCAGGCCCGTGCCGCGCAGCACGCCGTTCAGGGCGGCCAGCACGTCGTGGCGGCCGCTCAAGCCGGCCGACGTCTTGCCGCGCGTCTGCTCCGGCGTGAAGCTGAGGATGACCCGCGACTGGCTGGCGACCTGGCGCAGCGCCGTCGCCAGGTCGCCGGCCGGCACCTGGAAGTCGAGGCTGGCCGCTGGCGCTGCTGCGCTTTCCTGCGCCAGGGCTGGCGCCTGGGCGTTCAGCAGCAAGGCCGAACCGATGAAGACGAGTTGGATGGCATACGCCATGCGCTTGATGCGCGGCTTGGAGTGAATGGCAAGAGACATGGTTACCTTGTGGTGTAGTCGTCAAAAAGGACGTTGCCTACACAGGTCACGCGAGAAACGGAAACGGGTACCTTTTTTTGCGTCGGCCTCAAAATAAATGGTCAGCGCTGCTGGCGCGCTTCCACCTGCACCCAGTAGCGCGTGCGCAGGCGCACGTCCACCGGCAGGGAGTCGGGCAGCGACAGCAGCACGGCGTCCAGGTCGGCCAGCGGGAAGACGCCGGAAATGCGCAGGCCGGCGACGGCGTCGTCGCAGCCCAGCAAGCCGTGGCGGTAGCGGCTCAGTTCATGCAGGAAGTCGCGCAGCGGCATGGCGTCGGCCAGCAGCAAGCCCTGGCGCCAGGCCCAGATGTCGGGCGAAATGGCGTGCGCGGGCAAGACCTGCTGCGCCGTCATGCCGCCGCCCTGGCCAGCGCGGAGGAGCAGATTGCCATCGCCCTGGCGCGGCAGCAGCCGGACGGCGCCTTCTTCGACGGCGACCTCGGTGCTGCCGTCCGCCTGGCGCACCGAGTAGCGCGTGCCCAGCGCCTGCGCGCGGCCGTGCGCCGTTTCGACGAGGAAGGGGCGGTAGGGCATGCCCGTTTCGCGGGCGGTGGCGATGAAGACTTCGCCCTGCACCAGTTGCAGCAGGCGCTGCGCACCCGTGTAGCGGATGTTGACGGCGCTGCCGCTGTTCAGGTGCAAGCGGGTGCCGTCGGGCAGGGTCAGCTCGCGGCGTTCGCCCACGCCGGTGGACAGGTCGGCCAGCGCGGCGCGGGCAAAGTCGGGCGCGTATTCCGACTGCGCGCCGAACCAGCCCGTGAGGCCGATGGTCGATGCCCACGCCAGCAACCGCAGGCTGCTGCGCCGCGAGACCGGGAGCGAGGTGGGGCGTTGCTGCAGCGCCTTGCGGCTTGCCTGCGCATCGAGTTCCCGCAAGCCGCCGCTGACGCTTTCGATGTGCTGCCACGCGCGTTCATGGTCGGGGTGTGCCTGGCGCCACTGCTGCCAGGCCGTTTTTTCCGCCGGCGTGGTGGCACCGCTCATCAGGGTGGCCAGCCATTCGGCCGCCTGCATGGCGATGGCCAGGTCGATGGGCTGGCCCTGGGCGTAGACGGTGGCGCCGCGCATCTCAGGGCGCGGCAAAATCGGGCACGGCAAAAAAGCACAGCAGGTTGGCCTTGCTCAGGTATTTTTTGACGGAATGCGTGGTGGTATCCAGTTCGGCGGCGATCTCGGCATAGGTCATGCCGTCCAGGTGGGCCAGCAGGAAGGCGGCCCTGGCCTTGGCGGAAAGCTGGTCCAGCGCGCGGTCGACCAGTTGCAGCGATTCGAGCAGGAGGGACATCGCTTCCGGCGACGGCGTGCAGGCATGCGGCTGGTGCAGCAGGGCGTCGAGGTAGGCCCGTTCGAGCGCTTCGCGCCGGCAGTGGTTGGCCAGCAGGCGTTTGGCGATGGTAGCCAGGAAAGGGCGCGGCTGCGCGATCCCGGCACTGCTGCGCGCAACGAAGATCTTCAGGAAGGTATCCTGCGCCAGGTCGCCCGCCAGCCCCGCATCGTGCAGGCGGCGCTTCAGCCAATGCAGCAGCCAGGAGTGGTGTTCGGCATACAGCGACTGGAAATCGGACGGCGGGGAAGGGGCGGACAGCATGCGTACGGGATGGCTTAATCTAAATGAGAATTGTTCTCATAATAACGTAGCGGCGCCCGCCAGGCAATCGGGAAAACGCGGCGTTGCTGAAATGCGACTGCGCGCCAAGTCGTGTGCGGCGGTGGATTTGCGCCCGCGCACGGCAGATGTAAAAGTTTCCTTGGCGCAAGCTTTCATGTGAGAAAATGCGGGCTGTCGATGTGGTGCGGAGCGAAAAATGATGTGGATGGTTGGCGGTGCCCTGGTTCTCCTGGTCGCCCGATTCTTATGGTTGGCCTTTTTCCACCGGGTTAACGCGATGTCGCGCCAGGCGGAACTGATGAACTGGCTCGACATCGGCCGGGTGTCGAATGCCGATGGCGGCAAGGATATTCTGTTGGCGAGAAATGAGCGCGGCGCCCGGATCGACTGGCGCACGGGCGAGGTCTGGCTGATGAATCCCAAGGTGGCCGAGCCGTTTGCCGATTTCCTCGCCGTCGAACGCTGGCTGACCCTGCGCGACATGCCGCCGGCGGACAAGCCGGCCGCGGCCGCGCCTGCACCTGCGGAGCCGGAACCCGACGCGGCGCCGGACGCCGGCCCCGTGCGCGATACCTTGCCGGCCTTCCAGCAAAAGGTCGATGCGTGCCTGGCCAAGGCGGAAGGCGGCCAGGAATTGCTGGAAACGAAGCAGGCGTTCGAGGCGGGCAGCGAGCCTTACCTCGAAGCATCGACGGAATTGAGCAAGACGGCGCTGGAGCTGGAAGTGTCGCCGGCGATGGTGGCCACGTTTCATATCAGCGCCTTTGCCGCGCTGGCCGAAACGGCGGGTGCCGACAAGCTGGAACGGGTGGCGGCCAGCCTGCATGCGGCGGCCAGGCAGATCAGGGCCAGCGTCGCCGCGTGAGCGGGCCAGACCTGGAATGAAAAAACCGCTGAATCCCTTGCAGGAGTCAGCGGTTTTTATGTATTGGTTGCGGGGACAGGATTTGAACCTGTGACCTTCGGGTTATGAGCCCGACGAGCTGCCAGACTGCTCCACCCCGCAGGCGAATTATAACCGAGTTTGTTGCATTGCGAAAGAGCGGAGCGCAACCGGGGGCATTTGCCTTGCATGATGGTCGCGGGCATAGCGCGCCGCCATGGAAAAAGCCGCCGATCCTTTGCAGGAATCAGCGGCTTTCAAATATTGGTTGCGGGGACAGGATTTGAACCTGTGACCTTCGGGTTATGAGCCCGACGAGCTGCCAGACTGCTCCACCCCGCAGGCGAATTATAGCGGGGTTTGCTGCAATGCGCAATGGCCGGGTTTCAGACCCTCGATTATGCCGCCGCCAGGCGCCACAGCGACGTGACTTCCTGCGAGCGGGCCGCGTGCAGGCTGTCCGTCGCATCCTGGGCGCGCGGGTGCGTGGGTTTCACGTCCAGGCGGTCGACGACTTTCAAGCCCGCTTGCGCTATCCATTCGAGCAATTGCGCGCGCGGGCGCAAGCCCAGGTGCTCGGCCAGGTCGGACAAAATCAGCCAGCCTTCGCCGCTTGGCTCCAGGTGGTCGGCCAGGCCGGCGAGGAAACCGCGCAGCATGCGGCTGTCCGGATCGTAGACGGCATATTCGATCGGCGAACTTGGGCGGGCCGGCAGCCAGGGCGGATTGCACACGACGAGCGGCGCGCGGCCGGCGGGGAACAGGTCGGCCTGCACGACGTCGACCTTGCCCTGCAAATCGAGGCGGGCCAGGTTTTCGCGCGCGCAGGACAGGGCGCGCGGGTCCTGGTCGGTGGCGACGATGCGTTCGATGCCGCGCTGCGCCAGCACGGCGGCCAGCACGCCCGTGCCCGTGCCGATATCGAAGGCCAGCTTGGCGCGCGCGGGCAGCGGCGCATCGGCCACCAGGCCCACGTACTCGCCGCGGATGGGCGCGAACACGCCGTAATGCGGATGGATGCGCTTGCCCAGGGCCGGCAGTTCCACGCCCGTGCGGCGCCATTCGTGCGCGCCGATCAGGCCCAGCAGCTCGCGCAAGGAGGCGACGAACGGCTCCTCGCCGCGGCCATACGCTTCATTGCAAGCCAGTTTCACGTCCGGCGCGCGGCGCAGCGGAATCGTGTAGTCGGCGTCGAAAGGCAGCAGCAGCATGGCCAGGGTGCGGGCGCGCTGCGACTGGGCCTGGCGGTGCAAATGGAAGGCTTCCGTGGCAGTCGGTTCGGGTTTCGCCAGCTTGGCGGCCTTGGCCTTCTTGCTTGGCTTGTCGTTTTTGTGGTCGGCGCGCCGCGCCAGCGCCTGCAGCAGCTGGCGCGCGTTCTGGAAGTCGCCGCGCCACAGCATGGCCGTGCCTTCGCAGGCCAGGCGGTAAGCCTGGTCGGCCGTCGTGCGGTCGTCGGCGATGACGACGCGCTTGGGCGGCGGCATGCCGCTTTCCGAGCGCCAGCGGGCCGAATGCTCGGCGCCGTTTTCGCTCCAGTGGATCTGCGGGTGGACGGTAGGTGAAGAAGTGTCGGACATGGGATTCAATCGATAGAAGGGGGCGCGCGGCATGGTCGCCTGCGCAGGCCGTCTTCCATTATACGTCGCCGGCCGTGCTGTTTGCCGTGTCCGTGCCATAGGCGAGTGCCAGCGCACGGGCGCGCGCCTGCTCTTCCGGCGTGGTTTCCACGGCTTTCCTGCCGACTTTGGCGGTCTCGGTGGCATGGTCCGGCTGCACCAGCTTGAGCAAACGCAAGCTCAGGCTGCCCGCCAGGTCGCCATCCTTGCCGCTGGCGCTGGCGCCATCGGATGTGCCCTGATGGAGATTGCTTTGCAATTGCTGGCCCAGCAGCTTGAACAGGTCGTGCAGATTGCCGCCGAAGTGCGTGGCGGGCAACTCCCTGGCGGGCAGGCTGGCGTCGTCGGCGGAGCTGGCTTTTTCGTCGGCTTCTTCGTCTGTTTCTTGCGTTTGCTCAAGGACGCCCGCGCTGATGTTCGATTGATATTGCACTTCCACTTCGAAGTCGAAGGTCTGGCCATCGGCCGTCGTGATCTTGCCCTTGCCGATGAAATGCGCGTTTTCATCGAGGCTGAAGGCGGCCGCGCGGCTGCTGCCGTTGGCGCCCGAGACGCTGGCGTTGCCACTGCTGAAGCTGGAACCGGCCTGCAGGTCGACGGAATCGAAAGCGACCGTGGCGCCGTCGCCGAACAGCTGGCGCGTCATGGTGGAGAGAAAATCCTGCGCCACGTCGACGGTCGCGTTGCCCAGCGCATCGGTCCGTTGCGACAATCCCTTGGCCGACAGGTCCAGGCCATTTTTCGACAGCGCCACCACGTCTTGCGCCGTGCGCTGCATCAGGGGCGAAGCGGCCAGGCCGGACGCGCCGGCGCCTGCTTTTGGCGGCGCCTGTCCTGCCAGGGGATTGGCGGCGGGCTGGCGCGAGCCGGAAAGGAGGGCGGGGAGCTGGGACATGGTCGGTTTAAATGGGGAAGATAGGCGAATTAACGGCAATATCGCCCCATTCTTTAACCATTAGTGGTGGTGCGACCAGCTACCGTCTGCCGATTCCAGGTAGGACTTGACGGCATCGGCCTGGCCCGTGGCGTGACGCTTGAGTTCGCCGCATGCGCAAATGCCCTGATACGGCTGGATATGCGAGCAGGCGGAGACTTTTTGCAGGTAAACCTGCATGGATTTGTGACATTTTACGCACTTGAAGGTGAGGCTGCGGGCGGCTTTCATGGGGTTCCTTGAACTGTTGCGGGGCGTAGAGTTCGTCTACGCGAAGGCGGCGATTTTAACGCACTCCGGCCACCGTTACACGTTGTTGCATCTGCGCCACGCGTACGTCAACTGAATCCGCGCCGTGACGTTGAACGTATATAGGAGGTCGTCTGACCGCCATTGAAGAGGTAGCACCATGGACAAGCGTGACAAGGAAAAGCCTGTACAGCCCGCCAAGGAGCTGGTGAGAAAATGGTTGAAAGCGGAGCTGGAACAGCGCCGGCCCCCGCCCGACCCCGAGCAGATTCGCCGCGAACTGGGCTGGGATTTGCTCAGACTGGGACGCGAACCGCTGGCGCGCTGACGCCCTTGCGTTAGCGCACCGTCACCACGCTCTTGCCGCCGGACCCAGGCTGCACGAGGATGCGGGTGGCGATGCGCTCCGTCATTTCCTGCACGTGCGAGATGACGCCCACCTTGCGTCCCATCGCTTGCAAGCCGTCGAGCGCATCCATGGCCACGCGCAGGGTTTCCGTGTCCAGGCTGCCGAAGCCCTCGTCGATGAACAGCGATTCCACGCGCACCCGGTTCGAGGATAGCGAGGCCAGGCCCAGCGCCAGGGCCAGCGAAACGAGGAACGATTCGCCGCCCGACAGCGAGTGCACGGAGCGCAGCTCACCGCCCATGTCCTGGTCGCGCACCATCAGGCCCAGCGACGGGTTGTTCGGGTTGTCGATGCGTTCCAGCTGGTAGCGGCGCGCCAGGTGGTTCAGGTGCGCGTTGGCATAGCCGAGCAGCACTTCCAGCGTGAATTGCTGCGCGTAGTTGCGGAATTTCTTGCCGTCGGCCGAGCCGATCAGTTCATTCAGGCTGGCCCAGCGCCGTTCGATCACGGCTTGCGCCTCGATCTGCGCCAGCATCGCTTGCGCGCTGTGGCGCCTGGCGTCGTCCTGCGCGATGGCCAGGCGCAGTCGCGTCGCTTCCTGGTTGGCCGCCTGGCGTTCGGCGCCCAGCGCGTCCAGCGCCGCCTGCAGTACGGCCTCGTCCATTTCCAGCGCTTCCGGCGGCTGCTGCACGTGCGCGGCCAGTTGCTGCCGGCGCTCGGCCAGCACGGAAACGGCCGCCGTGTGGCGGTCGGCGATTACTTGCAGGGCGTCGCGCTCGGCGCGCATGGCGTCCATGGAGATGGCCAGGCGCGCGCGCAGCTCGTCGAGCGTGTCGGGCGCGTGGCCGGAGTGACGCTGCCGGAATTGCTGCAGCCAGTCGTGCAGGGCGACGGTGGCGCTGTGCTCCTGTTCGCGCAGGGCGGCCAGGCGCTGCGCCAGCTGCGCGCACGCTTCGTCGAGGCGCGTGCGCTGCGCGCTGGCCGCTTGGGCCGCCGCCTGCTGCTGCGCCAGCTGGTCTTTGGCCTGCGCGATGGCCGCCGCCAGGCTGCGTTCCACCTCGGCCACGCTCTGGCCCTGCCACAGCGCGTTGCGCTCCGCTTGCAGTGCCGTGCGCTGTTTGTCGGCGGCGGCAAAGGCGGCGTGGGACTCCTGCGCCGTTTGCCGTGCCTTGCCGGCGGCCAGCTGCGCCGCTTCCAGCTGCGCGGCCAGGGTCGCCAGCGCGTGGCCGCGCTGGTCCTGGTCCGCCTGCTGTTTCAGCCATTGCCGGCTTTCCGTTTCGCGCGCCGCGCGGAAGGCGGCGGGGCCGGCGCGCCAGCTGTCTTTCCAGCCTTCGGCGCCTTCCACGTCGGCAAACGCGGCATCGAGCTGCGCCAGCAAGCCGTCAAGCGCGCCGCGCGACGTTTCCGCCTTGTCCAGACCGGCCGCCTGCTGTGCCTGCAATTGCGCCAGACGCGTCTGCGTTTCGGCGACGGCGCTAGTGCAGCGCGCGTGTTCGGCGCCGGCCAGTTCGTGCGCCGCCTGCGCTTGCTCGCGCCGCGCGCCGGCCTGGCGCAGCGCCGCCTCCTGCTGCGCCAGCGCTTGCAGGGCTGCCGCATTGGCCGTCAGCTGCTGCGCGAACCAGTCCGCGCGCTGGCTTGCCGGCGGCAGTTGCAGGGTGTCCGCATGCGGCTGCCATTGCGCGTTCAAGCTGTCGATGGCGGGCGGCAGGACGGCCAGTTCCGCATCCGTCTGCGCCTGTTCGCGCGCGGTCGCGGCCAGCGCCGCCTTGTGCGTGGCCAGCCGCTCCAGATTGCTGCGCGCCTGCGCGCGGCAAGCCAGTACCTCATCCTGCAAGCTGGCCAGCATCGCCTGCAGGGCGTCATCGGCGTGGCTGTACGGGTGTTCCAGCGCGCCGCAGACGGGGCAGGGCTGCTCGTCCTGCAAGGTGGCGCGCAACTGCTCCACGCTGGCCGCGCATGCCGCTTCCGCCCCTTTCAAGGATTTTTCCGCCTGCGCCAGGGCCGCTTCCAGCAGCGCCGTTTGTGCCGCCTGCGCCGCCAGCGCCGTCGTTTCCGTTTGTGCGGCCTGCGCCAGTTGCGCCGCCCTTGCTTGTCCGTGCGCCAGCTCCTGCTGCTTGCGCGCCAGCTCCGTCCACGTTTTTTCCGCCGCGTTCAACTGGCGCGCATGCTCTTCCAGCTGGCCGCGCTGTTGCTGCAGCAGCTGACCATCGATGGCTTGCACGGCGCACTGCGCCTCGCGCCGCTGCGCATCGTGCGCGGCGAGTGTGGCGGCGGCCGCCGTCAACGCGGCCTGTGCCTCCTGGCCCGCGGCGCATGCCGCGCGCACCAGCTGCGCCGCGTCGGCCGCTCTGGCGTCGGCCGCATCGGCTTGCGCGGCCGCCTGGCCGGCCTGGGCGAACAACTGGTCCGACAATTGCCATGACGCGGCCAGCGCTTGCCAGTGCTGGTGCGACGCCAGCCACAGGCGGCCCGTTTCCTGCTCCGCCTGCATGGCGTGCTGGTGCTGCTGCAGCTCGTGCAAGGTGGCGCGGGCCGTTTCGTTGGCCTGGTCCGCCGCCAGTGCGCCGTCCTGCGCCTGGCGGTGCGCGGGCAAGTGTGCCGCAATGCCGGCATCGAGCGCCTTGGCTTGATCGAGCCGGGGTGCCGCGTCGCGCTGCGCCGCTTCCCTGGCCAGCAAGGCCGCTGACGCCTGCTGCACGCTGGCAGCCAGTTGCGCCTCGCCGGCCACGGCTTGCGCCGCCTGCGCGCGCGATGTTTCCAGCGCGGCGCCGGTGCTGGCGATCTCGCCGGCCAGGCGCGCCACGTCGTCGATCAGGGGCCGCGCCGGCTGCAGCAATTCCCACTGCGCCAGCGCCGCGCGGCGCTCTTCGGCAGCGGCCCGTTCTGCATCCGCGCTATCGAGTGCCTCTTGCGCTGCCGTCGCCTGGCTTTGCAGCTTGTGCGTCTCCTGGTGCCAGCGCTGCTGCAGTTCCAGCACCGCCTTGCGCAGGTCGAGGGTATGCAGGGTGGTCTCGGCCGCGCTGCACAGCGCCTCGGTCTCGGCGCGCTCTTCCGGCGACAAGGGCCGCTGGTCGGCCAGTTTTTCGCCCAGGCGTTCGAGAACCTGCTTTTCTTTCTTTGCCCGTTCGAAGGCGCGCATGGAAATGTCGGTATAGATGCTGCTGCCCGTCAGGGTTTCCAGCAACTCTCCCCGTTCATTGTCTTCCGTCTTGAGGAAGGTGGAAAACTCGTTTTGCGCCAGCAGCACGGCGCGCGTAAACTGGTCGAACGACAGGCCGATGCGCTTCTCTATTTCTTCCTTGACTTCCGTCTTGGTGCCGCCGATGGGTTGCAGCGCGGGCAACTGGTGCAAGCTCATGGCGGTCGCCTGCAGCGCGCCTTCGGCCCTGGTGCGCGAGCGGCGCACGCTCCAGCGCGCGCGGTAGCTGGCACCGTCGTTGCCGACGAAGTCCACTTGCGCGTAGCCGTCCGGCGTGCCGCGCCGCAGCAGGGTGCGCGTATCCTGGGCGTTGACGGTTTCCTTGCCCACGTCGGGCAGGGCGCTGCCCCGGCCCAGCACCTTCAGCAGGCGCGGCGTGGCGTCGTACAGGGCCAGGCACAGCGCGTCGAGCAGGGTGCTCTTGCCCGCGCCCGTGGGGCCGCTGATGGCGAACAGGCCGGAAGACGCGAGCGGCTCCTGCTGGAAGTCGACTTCAAATTCGCCGGCCAGCGAGGCCAGGTTCTTGCCGCTGATTTTCAGTATTTTCATGGTTCTTCAGGTGCGCTCAAGCGCCAGGCAGCAGCAGTTCGGCCAGCGCCGACAGTTGTTCGGGCGGCGCGGGCCGGCCGTATTTTTGCAGGTACAGGCGGCGGAAGATGTCATCGGGCTGCAGCTGGCCCAACTGGTCGAGCGTCATGTTCTCGGGCGCGCTGCTGCGCGCGGCGCTCGACGTTTCGATCTTCGCCAGCCGCACGGGTTTGCCGTCCAGCGCCGTTTCGATGCGCGTGCGCAGGCCCGGTTCCGGCGCATCGAGGCGCACGCGCACTTCCAGGAAGGGCTGCGCTTCCGGTGGCGCTGCGGGCACGTCGAGGGCGGCCAGCTGCGCCAGCACTTCGGCAATCGGCGCCGGCGTGGCGGGCACGCGCAAGAGCGGCACGGCGCGCGGCACCTCGATGGCGCGTACCTCGCGCAGCTGCTCGCCGTCGATGTCCAGGCACAGCACCTGGTGGCGATAATTGACTTCGGCGAAGGACAGGGGAATCGGGCTGCCGCAGTAGCGGATATGCTGCTGGCCGCCCACGGCTTGCGCCTTGTGCAGGTGGCCCAGCGCCGCATACGCGATGGCGGCGTCAAAAATCCCCGACGGCAGCATCTCCGTGCCGCCGATGACGATGCGGCGTTCGGAATCGTTCGACATTTCGCCGCCCACCATGTGGCAGTGGCCCATGGCAAGGATGGCTTGTCCGGGCTGGCGGCGCGCCAGCGCCAGGTCCGCCAGCTGGCGGTACAGCAGGGCGATGCCGCCCAGGTAGGCATCCTGGGTATCGCCGGCCGGCAGCTTCGGCACGTCGCCGGGGCGCAAAAAGGGCACGGCCAGGCACCAGGCCTGGACTTGCCCATCGGAGCCGGTGAGCGGCAGCAGCAGGCGTTCCAGGTCGATCTGGCCATCTTCGCCGCGCAGCAGGTGGCCGATCACATGCGTGCCATGCGCTGCCAGCAGGGGGGCGGGTGCTTCCAGGCGGCCGGCCGAATCGTGGTTGCCGGCGACGACGACCAGCTGCAGCGCGGGCAGGCGCGCGCGCGCCTGCTGCAGGAAGACGTACAGCTGCTTTTGCGAGGCGGCGGACGGGTTGGCGTTGTCGAACACGTCGCCCGCCACCAGCAGCACGTCGACTTGTTCTGCCACGAGCGTGTCGAGCAGCCAGTCGAGGAAGCGCTGGTGTTCGTAGCCCCGTTCATAATTGTGCAGGGTCTGGCCCAGATGCCAGTCGGAAGTGTGCAGCAGGCGCATGGTGGGGCCAGGGTAGGGAAGACAGGCGCCAATATAGCAGGAATGGCGCCTGTCTCACGCCGTCAGCACGCCTGCGCGATAAGTATTGCGCCCATCCTGCTTCGCCTGATACAGCAGCACGTCGGCCCGCTGCAGCAGCACGGCGGGGGAAATGTCTTCGTCGCGGTAGAAGGCCAGGCCGATGCTGGCGGAAATGCGCACGGTGATGCCATCGAGTTCGAACGGCTGCTGCATGGCGGCGACGATTTTTTCCGCCAGCAGGGCCGCGTCGTCGGGCTTGGCGATCTGCTCCATGATGATGGTGAATTCGTCGCCGCCCAGGCGCGCGACGATGTCGGTGACGCGCATGGTCTGCGTCAGGCGCTGGGCGAAGGCGCGCAGCAGGGCGTCGCCGGTGCCGTGGCCGTGCGTGTCGTTGACGGGCTTAAAGCGGTCGATATCCATGTACATGACGGCCATCAGGTGCTGCTGCTGGCGGCTGGCGTGCATGGCGTCGCTGAGTTTTTGCTGGAAGCCGGCGCGGTTCGACAGTCCCGTCAGCGCATCGACCTGTGCCAGCTTCAGCAGCCGCTGTTTTTCGCGCTTTTGCACGGTGATATCCTGGCGCATCACGTGAAAGCCCACCACCTGCAGCTTGTCTTCGCCGATCTGCGGGATGTAGATCACTTCCATGCAGCGCTCGATGCCTTCCTTGTCGTCTTCTTCCTCGAAGCTCAGGGTTTCGCCGGCCAGCACTCTTTCGATATACGGCGCCACCGTGCGGTAGCGCGCTTCGCCCACGGTGTCGCGCACGCTGTGGCCCAGCACATGGCGCCCCGTCAGGCCGAATTCGCGCTCATAGGCGATGTTCAGGAAGCGGTACACCTGGTCGGCGTCGATGTAGGCGATCATGGCCGGCAGGGTGTCGGCGATGGTGCGCAGGCGCGCCTCGCTTTCCAGCAGCGCCACTTCCGATTCGCGCAGGGTGGTGATGTCGTCCAGGCTGCCCACGTAGCCCTCGATCTGGCCGTCGATGAGGATGGGGGCAATCTTGACGGAGACCCATACCAGCTTGCCGTCGCGGTGCAGGCAGCGCAGGGTGGACTGGAACGGCGCGTGGCTGCGCGTGAGCTGCTCGAGCGCCACGTGCATCAGCGGATAGTCGTCCGGGTGCAGGGCGCTGGTCCAGCCGGCACCCAGGGCGGCGGCGCGCGGCAGGCCCGTGATCGATTCGAAGGTGCGGTTGACGTAGGTGCAGCGGCGCTGGCGGTCCAGCCGCACCAGCCCGAGTGGCGAGGCATCGTTGACGGCGGCCAGTTCGGCCTGTTTCTGGCGCAGTTCCAGTTCCTGCTGGCGGCGCTGCGAGATATCTTCGGCGATGCCGAGGATATGTTCGATCTGCTGGTGCTCGTCGAACACGGGCACGGAGACGGCGTGCAGGTAGCGCAGGCTGCCATCAGGCAGGCGCAGCGGCTTTTCCGTGTGGTCGATGACGCCGCGTTCGGCCAGGATGGCGCGGTCGTCCTCGGCATCGTGCAGGCCGAAGTCGGGCGGGAAGGCCTGGCAATCGGTCTTGCCGATGACGTCGGCGGCCAGGTGGCCGGTGATGTCTTCGGCCGCCTTGTTCCACACTTCCATCTGGCCGAAATTTTCAGGGCGCGCGCTTTTCACGTAGACCAGCACGGGCAGATGGTCGATCAGCGACTGCAGGAAGCTGCGGTTGTCCTGCAGCGCCAGTTCATCGTGCTTGCGCGCGCTGATGTCGCGCGAGGTGACGGCCACGCCGTCGGCAATCGGCACCACCTGGTGGCGCAGCCAGCGCGTGCCGCCAGAGGCCAGCGGCAGCTCGAATTCATCTTCCAGCGGCTGGCCCGTCTCCATCACCAGCACGAAGCGCTTGAAGAAACGCTCGCCGCGCAGCAGCGGCACCCGCGGCAGAACGCGCTGACCCAGCAGTTCGGAGCGCGGCTTGCCCAGCATGTCGGCGGCCCGCTCGTTGATGTCGGCAAAGGTGAAGTCTTCCACCGGCTTGCCCGGCGCGGGACGCCAGGCTTTCAGCAGCAGCACGGCATCGAGGCTGCCCTGGTGCGCCGCGCGCAGCAGCGCTTGCGTTTCCGTGGCCTGGCGGATGCTGCGGCGCAGGCGCGCGCTCTGGCGCATCAGCAGGGCCGTAAAGCCGGCAATGAGCACGCTGGCGGCGAGCAGCGCGCCGACATACATGAGGCGGCGGTGTTCGAAGCGCGTCAGGGCGACGGCGCGGCTCACGCCCACCACGGCCAGCAGCGGGTAGCGCGGCAGCTCGTGGTAGCTGTAGATGCGCGCCGTCGCGTCGACGGGCGGCTCGATCAGCAATTCTTCCGGGGCGTGCTGCGGCGGTCCCGGCATGCGGAAGTCGATGCGGTCGCTGAGGATCAGCTGTTCGCCGATACGCCCCACCGTCAGGCCGCTGTCGCGCGCCACCAGCATCAGCGCGCCCTGCTCATCGAGGTTCAAACGGTCGTAGTCGTCGACAAAGTACGTGGGGTCGACGAGGATGATGATGGCGCCGGCAAAGCGCCCCTGCGCATCGTTCAGGCGGCGCGCCAGGCGGATGGTCCAGTGCTTGCTGCCGGCATCGAGCATGGGCGTGTCGACCAGGGCCGTGTCGGACGCATTGGCGGCCAGGGCCTTGAAAAATGCCTGGCTGGCCAGGTTTTCCGGCAGATACGCGTTGGCGCTGTCGAGCACATTGCCCTGCGCGTCGATGAGGGCGATCGGCAGTTCCAGCTTCGATGGCAGCACGCTGTCGAGCAGGCCTTGGCGGCGCGTGAATTCATTCAGGCGCAGGCCGCCGTCCGATTCCTCGTACTTGAGTTTGAACAATTGCGTGGCATGGTCCGTCTGGCGCAGGGTGAAACTGGTATGGTCAGCCATGGTACGCGCCAGCGACTGGCTGACGGCCACGGCGTCGCGCACGGCGCTGGCCCGCTCCTGGCCCACCTGGTAAAAGACGGCCGCCCACAGCGCCAGCAGCAGGATGAGCGCGAACAGGGGTACCAGGCTGAGACGGTACAGGCGGCGGGCAAGGCGTTGCAGGGGTCTTGTTATCGCTATCACGGGCGCTTGCTGGCTAGGGTCATGGAAAAGGGAGGGGCGGCGTGGCGCGCATCATAGCCGAAATATGCTGACCTGCGCGCTGCCTGCTGCCCCAGCGTCTGTTCGTGGTCTGTCGCTGGCCTTATTTTGCGTTAAATCAACTATCTGTGGTGCCGCGCACGCTAAAAAAAGCACGCCGGCGGCGACACGGGCCGGCGCCGTGGCAGAAAAAGTACAATTGCGCCCCCATCCTCATTAAAATGGGCACTTCTACCTCCCATATCGAAAGTTGTCATGCAGAGTAAAAAGCCCGACGCGGCAAGACTGGACAAGATCGTGGCCGAAGCGCGCCGCGCCGCCGACCAGCGCGAGAGCGGCTACCGCGAACGCTCGCTGAAGATGTATCCGTGGGTGTGCGGCCGCTGCATGCGCGAATTTACGCGTGCCAACGTGCAGCAACTGACGGTGCATCACCGCGACCACAACCACGACAACAATCCGCCGGACGGCAGCAACTGGGAACTGCTGTGCCTGTATTGCCACGACAATGAGCACTCGCGCTACCTGGAAGCGGACCGTGGCGCCGGCCTGCTGTCGGCCGAGGTGGCGCCCGCCACGCACAATCCGTTCGCCGCGCTGGCCGGCCTGATCAAGAAAAAGGACTGAGCGGCCCGTCCGGCTCCCACCCCATGCGCATCTTGCTGACCGAAGACGACCCGCAGCTGGGCCGTGCCACGCAGATCGGCCTGGAACAGGGCGGCTATGCCGTCGACTGGGTCACGAGCGCCGAACACGCACATACGGCCGTGCGCCTGCACGACTATGGCTGCATTTTGCTCGACCTGGGCTTGCCGGGGCAGGATGGCATGCAGGCGCTGGGCGTGCTGCGCGACAATGGCTACAGCGGCGCCGTGCTGGTCGTCACGGCGCGCGACCAGGTGGGCGAGCGCATCGCCGGGCTCGACGCGGGTGCCGACGACTTTATCGTGAAACCGTTCGACCTCGACGAACTGGCAGCGCGCATCCGCAGCGCCTGCCGCCGCGCGGCCGGCCGCCTGCGCGAAAACCTCGTGCATGGCGAGCTGGTGCTCGATATCGCGGACCGGCAGGTGACGCAAGGGGGCTTGCCCGTGACCTTGACGGTGAAGGAGTTCCGCATCCTGCAACTGCTGCTGGAACACGGCGGCCGGGTGCTGAGCCGGGAACAGCTGGAAAAAAACCTGTACAGCTGGGGTGACGAAGTGGAAAGCAATGCCGTGCAAGTGCATATCCACCACCTGCGCAAGAAGCTGGGGCGGGACTTGATACGCACCGTGCATGCGATCGGTTATTGCATCGACAAGCCCAAGTCGGCTTGACACAAAAACGGGCTACCCTGCGGCAGCCCGTTCGATGTTGACGCCGATGGCGCGTTACTGCATCAGAAGTCGACGGTGGCCGACAGCCACAAGCGACGGCCGTCCAGGCTGTTGACATAGCGGTTGGCGTAGGTCAGCGTCGGTGCGCGGTAAGGCTGGTAGTCGATGAAGTCCTTGTTGAGCAGGTTGTACACGGCTGCGTTCAGGGTGACGCGCTTGTTCAGCTGGTAGCTGCTGCCCAGGTGCAGCATGGTGTAGCCCTTGTAGTCGCCCAGCGCGGCCTTGGCGGCGCGCGTGGAAGCCGAGGTGCCCGGATCGCGGAAACGCTCGCTGCGGTACTCGGCGCGCAGCCAGCCGTTCCACTCGCGCGAGATATCCCAGCTCAGGCGCGCGTTGACGGCGTGCTTGGGCGTGTCGCTGAGCGGCTTGCCGGCGTTGCTGCCGCTCTTCTGTTCGCTTTCCGTGTACGTGTAGTTGGCGCTGGCCGACAAGGTCTTGCCCAGCGGGAAGCGCGTGTTCAGCTCGACGCCACGCGTGACGGCTTCATCCACGTTGACCGACTGGCCAAACGCATCGACGTTGGGCCAGTTGCCGAAGCTGACGCAGCCGGGACGGTTTGGCGACGGACGGTAATCGCAGTTGACGAGGCCCGTGCCCGTCGTGATCTTGTCCTTGAATTGATTGTTGAACAGGGAGCCGCTGGCGGTCCAGCCGGCCAGGTTGTCGAAATACGCGCCGATTTCCGTCGTCGTGCTCGTTTCCGGCTTCAGGTTCGGGCTGCCGACGAGGGGAATCGTGCCCTGGCCGCCGAAACCGTTGATTCCTGGCGACAATTGTTCCACGCGCGGCGTCTTGTAGCCCTTGCTGACGCCGCCCTTGACGGTCCAGCTCGGGTTGGCGTTCCACACGGCATACGAACGGGGGCTGGTCTGGCCGCCGAAGATGCTGTGATCGTCATAGCGGGCGCCGAAGGTCAGCGCGACATTCTCCAGCACCTGCCATTCGTCTTCCAGGAACAGGGCTTTTTGCGTGAATTCGAATTTCTTTGGCGCCACGCCATCCGTCATTTCCGCTTTCCACCATTGCGCGCCGACGGTGGCCATGTGTTTGCCCAACGGCATGACCAATTTGGTGTCGAACACCTGGCTTTCCACTTCCAGGGTGCGCGCGCTGCCGGCGACGGCGCCGGGCGTGCCTGGCGGAATCGTGCGGCCCAGGGTTTCCGTCTTGTTCACCATGTAGCTGCTGTCCAGGGTGCCGAAGCCGAAGCGGCCCGTATGCGACAGCGTCCACTGGTCGCGGTTGTATTTCTGCTCGGGACCGTAGCCGCCCTGCAAGCCCAAGGTGCCCAGTTGCTTCTTCGAATTGTCGTAGGTCTGGCGGCCCGCATCCGCGTCGAGGATGACGGTATGGAAACGGTTGGGTGTGAACGCCAGGCGCGCGCCAAAGTTCTCGATGTCCGCGCGCACGGGATTGGCGCCCATGTTCGGCACATTTTCCGCACCGGCCGCGTCGTTGTAGCGGATGTTGGCCGCATCGCGGCGCTGCTTGCTGCCGCGCAGGGATAGGCCCAGCAGGTCGGTGGCGAGAGGGCCGCTCAGGTAGAAGCGGCCGCTTTTCACGTCGCCGAAATCGGACTCTTCCTGCAGGGTGTAGTCGGCCGAGATGGAACCCATCCACTGCTTGCCCACCTTGCGCGTGATGATGTTGATCACGCCGCCCATGGCGTCCGAGCCGTACAGGGTCGACATGGGGCCGCGGATGATCTCGATGCGCTCGATGGCGGCCAGCGGCGGCATGAAGCTCGTCTGCGTGCCGCCGAAGCCGTTCGGCGTGACATTGCCGGCCGCGTTCTGGCGGCGTCCGTCGATCAGCACCAGGGTGTAGTCGCTGGGCATGCCGCGGATGCTGATGTTCATGCCGCCCGTCTTGTCGCCCGCCGCGCCCACGTCGATGCCTTCCACGCTTTCCAGCGCCTGCGTCAGGTTGCCGAAGCGTTCCTTCGACAGTTCTTCACGCGTCAGCACGGTGATCGAGGCGGGCGCCTGCTTGATATCCTGCTCGAAACCGGAGGCGGAAACCACCACTTCCGGCATGCTGGCAGGCGTGCCCGTCTGGGCGTGGGCCGGCAGGCAGAACAGGGCGGCCAAGGCCAGGGCCAGGGTGGTGGGACGCGGCAGGCGCGCGCGGCGGGGGCTGTTGGACATGCAAACTCCTGAGGGTGAATGAATTATTGGTCTGTATTGTTTAGGTAATGGGAATCATGAAAGCAATAAGAATCATTTACAATTGCAGGCATGGCTTCCCAGAAAATATTTCGCTCCGGATCTTGCGCAGAAGTTCTTAAGAGATTCTTAACGGCTGGCGGCGGCGTGAAAAGCTGGTCGCTGCGGCGCACCCTGCTGGCCGTGCTGCTGGGCCTGACCCTGGCCCTGTGGGTGGGCAGCGCCGCCATCGTCTACGTGGAAGCGCGCCGCGAAAGTCAGGAATTGTTCGACCAGTCGCTGATCGAAACGGGCCATTTGTTGCTGTCGCTGGTGGAAAAGGATGCGCGCGAGCATGGCTTGACGGGGCCCATCGACCTGCCGCTGCGCGGCCATCCGAATCCCCACCAGTATTTGCTGTTCAAGGTGCGCGACGCGCAGCAGCGCGTCCTGTACCGCAACGATGCGGCGTCCGACATCGCCCTGTCGCGTAGCGCGCCGGACGGTCTGTCGTGGACCAGCATCGGCGGCCAGCGCTGGCGTCTGTTTTCGCTGTGGGACCCGCAGCGCAGCCTGCAGCTGCTGGTGGCCGAACCGACCAGTCACCGCGACGACATCAGCCGCGGCTTCTTTTACCGCATCGCGCTGTTCGGCCTGCTACTCGTGGCGCTGGCCACCATCGCCATCTGGTGGAGCATCCACCGCGTGTTTCGCGTGCTGCAGGCGTCCGCCGACGAAGTGTCGGCGCGCACGCCCGACGAACTGACGGACGTGCATGTGCACGGCGCGCCCTCGGAGCTGCATCCGCTGCTGCTGGAAATCAACCGCCTGTTCGGCAGGGTGAGGCACAGCCGCGACAACGAACAGCGCTTCACGGCCGATGCGGCGCACGAGCTGCGCACGCCGCTGGCCGCCATCAAGACCAATCTGCAAGTGCTGCAGCGGGCCCGCAGCGCGGACGAACGCGAGGAATTCATCGCCGCCCTGGGCGCCAGCGTGGAGCGCGCCACGCGCCTCGTCAACCAGTTGCTGGCGCTGGCGCAGCTCGATCCGCAGTCGCAGGCAGAGACGGCGCTGGCGCCGGGCGACCTGGCGCACGTGCTGGCAGCGCAGGGCGCGCAGTGGCAGGCGCTGGCCGCGCCGTACCAGTTGTCGCTGGCGGTCAACGTGGCGCCGGCGCCCTGCGCGCTGCATGCGGACAGCCTGCAAGTATTGCTGCGTAACCTGGTCGACAATGCGCTGCGCTATACCCCGGCGCCGGGCGCCATCGAGATCCGCTGCGGCGTGGAGGCGGGGCGCAGCTACCTGCGCGTGGCCGATACGGGGCCGGGCATCGCCGAGCAATGGCACGCGCGCGTGTTCGAGCGTTTTGTGCGCCTGGGCGGTGGCCAGGTTCCCGGCAGCGGGCTGGGCCTGTCCATCGTGCGCCGCATCGCCGAGCGCCATGGCGCGCAGATCCTCCTCGGCGCCGGACTGCAGGGCCGGGGGCTGGCGGTGACGGTCGTGTTTCCCGCAACGTAGCGGGCGCGATCCGATAGCGATAAAACGCACAAGGCGTGTGCAGAATGCGGTATCTTTCTGTTATGCACAGCTCACACCAGCCCATTCTTTTCGATCCCCCCGCTTTATCGCTGGCCGCCGCGCGCGCGCTGCACCTGGCCGCGCAAGGCTTGCTGCAGGCGCGGCGCAAGAAAGCCGTGAAGGCGGACGTGCTGGCCGCCGTGCGGCAGATGGGCGTGCTGCAGATCGACACCATCCACGTGGTGGCGCGCAGCCCCTACCTGGTGCTGTGGAGCCGCCTGGGCGACTATCCGCAGCCGTGGCTGGAGCAGCTGCTGGCCGAGGGCGCGCTGTTCGAGTACTGGGCGCACGAGGCTTGCTTCGTGCCCATCGAAGACTATGGTCTGTACCGCCACCGCATGCTGGACCCGGCTGCCATGGGCTGGAAATACTCCGTCAAATGGATGGCGGAGCAGGGCGAGGCCGTCGCTTCGGTGCTGGAACATATCCGCGCCAACGGCGCCGCGCGTTCGGCCGACTTCGAGCGCACGGATGGCCAGGCGGGCGGCTGGTGGAGCTGGAAGCCGGAAAAGCGCTCGCTCGAAGTGCTGTTTACGTCGGGCGTGCTGATGATCGCCAAACGCCACAATTTCCAGCGCTATTACGACCTGGCCGAACGCGTGCTGCCGGGCTGGCACGATGGCTTGCTGCCGTCCGAGGACCAGGTGCGCCGCCGCCTGCTGCTGGCCAGCGTGAAGGCGCTGGGGCTGGCGCGGGCCAGCTGGATCAGCGATTACTTCCGCACCAGGCAACCGCGCGTCAGCCTGGCGCGCGATCTGCAGGCGCTGGTGGACGAGGGCGCGCTGCTGCGCTGCACGGTCGATGGCTGGAGTGATGCCGTGTACGTGCATGCCGAGCATGGGGACTTGTTGCGCGATGCGGCGGCCGGCAAGCTGGCGCCCACCCTGACGACGATCCTCTCGCCGTTCGATCCCGTCGTCTGGGACCGGCGCCGCGCCCTGGAATTGTTCGGCTTCGACTACCGGCTTGAATGCTACACGCCGGCCGAAAAGCGCCGCTATGGTTATTTCACCTTGCCGATCTTGCGCCGCGGCGCGCTGGTGGGGCGCCTGGACGCCAAGGCGCACCGCGCGCAGGGGCGCTTCGAGATCAAGTCGCTGGCGCTGGAAGACGGCGTGCGCCTCAGTACCCGCCTGGTGCAGGACGTGGCCGGCGCCGTGCAGCGCCTGGCGCTCTGGCATGCCTGCCCGGATATTGATATTGCGCAGACGCAGCCGGCAGCCTTCGGCGCGCTGCTGGCCCAGGCCCTGCTCGACGGCGGCGCTGCCGCAAGGCGGGCCGCATGATGCTGCCGCCGGCTCCTCCCCAGCTGCTCGACGCCGATGGCGTCCCCTGCTTTGGCCGCTACACGGGGCAATTGAACGCCTTTGACTGGGCCGCTCTGGCGCCGCCCCACGCGCGCGGCGCCCTCTGGCGCCTGTTCCACCACAAGCGCTGGCATTATGTGGCCCTGTCCACGCCCACGCTGTTCTGCGGCGTGGCCATCGTCGACCTGGGCTGGACCAGCACGGCCTTCGCGTATGCCTTCGACCGCCACAAGGGCAAGATCGTGGCCAGTTTTTCGCAGGATGGCGTGCCGGGTTTGAGCGCCACGGTGGCGCCGCATGCGGGCGCCAGCAGCCGTTTCCGCTTCCTCTCGCAAGTGATCTCCATCGAGGCCCAGCCCCAGCAGCGCTACCGTTTGCGGCTCGATTGCGGCCATTTCGGCATCGACGCGGAATTCGGCCCGCCCGTGGCGCCCACCTTGCTGGCCGTGGGGCCCGTGGGCGAGGGCGGCAGCGTGCATGCGACGCAAAAGTCGGGCGGCTTGCCCTTGTGGGGCACCGTGCGCTGCGGCGCCATGGGCTACAGCTTGGACGACGGCGTGGCCAGCTTCGATTATTCGAATGGCTTGCTGGCGCGCGAAACGGAATGGCGCTGGGCCTCGGCGCACAGCCTGGACCTGGGTTTCAACCTGCAGGCCGGCTATTTCGGCGCGCATGAAAACGCGCTGTGGCTCGATGGCCAGCTGTATCCGCTGGGCCGCGCGCACTTCGACTTCAATCCCGACAACCCGCTGGCGCCGTGGCATGTGTGGACGGACGACGATTTGCTGGACCTGCACTTCAAGCCGGAAGGCGCGCGCCGCGAGGATAAGAATCTGTGGATCGCCGCCAGCCGCTACATCCAGCCCATCGGCACCTTCAGCGGCTGGGTGCGCACCAGCGCGGACTCTCCGAAGCGCATCGTGGCGCAGCTGGCCGGGGTGACGGAAAGCCACCGCTCGCGCTGGTAGGGGCGCGCGGATTTTTCGTGAAATGCAGCGCAAGGTCAAATTTTTTTGGCAACGCATCCCTTACACTGGCGCGTAGCCGCTCCGGCAATCCCGCTCCGGCAATCCATGAGGCCAGAACATGAGTATCCGTAATCTCGACAAGCTGTTCAAGCCGGCCTCGGTGGCCCTGATCGGCGCCACGGCGCGCGAACGCAAGCTGGGCGCCATCGCCCTGTACAACCTGCTCGGTGGCGGCTACCAAGGGGACATTTGGCCCGTCAATCCCAAGTACGACGAGCTGATGGGCCTGAAATGCTACCGCAAGCTGGCGCAGTTGCCGAAAGCGCCGGACCTGGCCATCATCTGCACGCCGCCCGCCACCATCACGGCCCTGATCCGCGAACTGGGCGCGCTGGGCACGCGCGCGGCCATCGTCATGACGTCCGGCCTCGACCCCGTGCGCGAGCAGTCGCTGCGCCTGGCCATGCTGAAGGCGGCCAAGCCGCACCTGCTGCGCATCCTGGGCCCCAACAGCATGGGGCTGCTGGTGCCGAAACTGGGCTTGAACGCCAGCTTCGCCCATGTGGGCGCGACGAGCGGCAAGATCGCCTTCGTGTCGCAATCGGGCGCTCTCGTGTCGGGCGTGCTCGACTGGGCCAACGCGCATGGCGTGGGCTTTTCCAAGTTCATTTCGCTGGGCGCCAGCTACGATATCGATTTCGGCGACTTGCTCGACTACCTGGCCGGCGACATCGACACGGCCGCCATCCTGCTGTACATGGAAGATATCCAGGCGGCGCGCAAATTCATGTCGGCGGCGCGGGCGGCCGCGCGCAGCAAGCCCGTCATCGTCCTGAAAGCGGGGCGCGAGGCGGAAGGCGCGGCCATGGCGGCCTGGCATACGGGCGCGCTGGCCGGTTCCGACGCCGTGTACGACGCGGCCATCCGCCGCGCCGGCATGCTGCGCGTGTATTCGGCCGAAGAGCTCTTCGATGCCGTGGAAACCCTCACGCATATCCGTTCGCAGCGCGGCGAGCGCCTGGCGATCCTGTGCAACGGCGGCGGCCTGGGCGTGATGGCCACCGACGCCCTGGTGGGCAGCGGCGGCAAGCTGGCCGACCTGTCCCCGGATACCGTCATCGCGCTGGAAAAAGCCTTGCCACGGGGCTGGTCGCACGACAACCCCGTGGGCTTGCCCGGCGACGCGGCCGTGCAGCGCTATGCCGACGCCATCAAGCCGCTGCTCGACGAGCCGCAGGCGGACGCCTTGCTGCTGCTGCACGCACCCACGGCCATGGTCTCGTCGATCGACATCGCCGAAGCCGTCACGCCGCTGATCAAGGCCACCTCGCGCACGGTGCTGTCGTGCCTGCTGGGCGGCACCACCGTGGCGCCCGCGCGCCAGGTCTTCAACCGGGCCGGCATTCCCACCTACGACACGCCGGAAAAGGCCGTACATGGCTTCATGCAGATCGTGCAGTACCGGCGCAACCAGGAAACCCTGATGCAGGTGCCGGCGCAGCTGCCCATGTCGGCCACGCCGCGCCGCGCGCGCGTGCGCGAAATCGTCGCCGCCGCGCTGGCGGCCGGCCAGACGGTGCTGGGCGAATGCCGCTCGAAGGAAATCCTGGCCGCCTACGGCATTCCCGTCGCCACCACGCGCATGGCGGCCGACGTGGAAGAGGCGCTGGCCGTGGCGGCCGACATCGGCTATCCCGTCGCGTTGAAAATCCACTCGCCCGACATCGCCCACAAATCCGACGTGGGCGGCGTGGCGCTCGACCTCGATACGCCCGACATCCTGCGCACGGCCGCCGCCGCCATGCTCAAGCGCGTGCGCCGCATGCGTCCCGACGCGCTGATCGACGGTTTTACCGTGCAGCAGATGGCGCGCCGGCCGCAATCGCATGAATTGATCGTCGGCGTGACGACGGACGCCGCCTTCGGCCCCGTGATATTGGTGGGGCAGGGCGGCATCGCTGTGGAAGTGACGGCCGACCACGCCATCGGCTTGCCGCCCCTGAACATGGTGCTGGCGCGCGACATGCTGGCGCGCACGCGCGTGTCGAAGCTGCTGGCCGGTTACCGCAACCAGCCGCCGGCCGACATCGACGCCATCTGCTACACCCTGATCCAGGTGGCCGAACTGGTGGCCGATATCGGCGAACTGGCCGAACTCGACATCAACCCGCTGGTGGCCGATGCGGATGGCGTGATCGCGCTCGACGCGCGCATCCGCCTGCAGCCGGGCCAGAAGCGCGACCGCCTGGCCATCCGCCCGTATCCGCAGGAGCTGGAAGAGCAGGTGACGTGGATGGACCAGTCCATCCTGCTGCGCCCCATCCGCCCCGAGGACGCGCCGCAGCACATGGACCTGTTCCACGCGCTGGACCCGGACGACGTGCGCCTGCGCTTCTTCACGTCCATGCGCGAGCTGCCCGTGTCGCAGCTGGCGCGCCTGACGCAGATCGATTACGACCGCGCCATGGCCTTCATCGCCACGCACACGGGCCCGGACGGCAAGCCGGAAACCCTGGGCGTGGTGCGCGCCGTGGCCGATCCGGACAATATCCACGCCGATTTCGCCATCGCCGTGCGCTCGGCCCTGAAAGGCAAGGGACTGGGACACATCCTGTTCGAGAAGCTGGTCGACTACTTCCGCAGCCGGGGCACGGAAGCGCTGGTGGGCGAGGCGATGGCGCGCAACAAGGGCATGCAGCGGCTGGTGAAAAGCTTTGGCGGCGAAGTCACGCCGTCGGAAGAGCCGGGCGTCGTCAACCTGCATATCGGCCTGCGCGCGCCGTAAAAGAAAGCGCGGCTGGCCAGCCGCGGGTTTGTGCAGGATCAAACCGGCCCCTGTCGGTAGTCTTTACACTTTCACTTCCAGGATGACATATCCGGCGCATTTTCGGGAGTGAGTGCATGCTTACTGCAACATATATATTGGTTTCCCTGTCGGTGGAACAGGCCAGCATCCGCATGAGCTTGTTGGCTTTTCAGAAATACATGCAGGTGCAACTGCGCCAGCAAAGCAGGCTCAGTTTGGCGCAACTGCAGTACACGGGCGACTGGCTGAACCGGCTGTACCAGGGGAGCTATTGGCGCAAGGTGGAGATGTACCTGATTCCCGCCATCCGCCAGGCCGCGCCCCATGTGGACGGCTTGCTGGACGAGTTGAACGGCTTGAATCACGCGGCGCTGGAAAGCATCAATGTCGTGCAGCAGCGCGCGGGTGCCGCCATCGACCATTCCGAATTACAGGCCGAGCAGCTGTGCGCCGCCATCGACGCCTTTTGCGCAGCCTTGCTGCAGCGCCTGGAAAAGGAAGAGCGCGAGCTGTTTGCGCTGGCGCGCAAGGTCATCGTCGGCGAAGCGTGGTTTGCCATCGCCTACCAGTTCCTCGCCCATGATGCGCGCGCGCAGGAAGCGCGCCGTGGCAAGGCGCAGGTGCTGCCCTTTGTTTTGCCAGCGCCTTTGCCGGCGCCCTTGCCTGCAGCCGGCGGCGCTGAAACGCTGGCGGATGGCGCCGCGTCCGCGCCGCCCGCGCCGGCACAGCCGCTGCGTGCGCAGGCTTGAACGGGTAGCGAGCGCACACCCCGCCAGGCGGTGTCTGCCGGAGGCGTTTTCGTGAGGGCGGCCGGCGCACCGCCATAGGGCAAAAATCCAGGGGAAAGATTCGGAAAAGATTCGCTTTATTCATTTGATAACTTGTTCAGTCCTGTCCGATGCAATACCCCGGGCTTTGTTATGATGGTGGTTTTGATCCACGCGAAACCCGTCATGTTCGAATTTCTCTTCAAGCGTTCTGCCAGCAAGACTGCCGTACCCGACCCTGTCGTGGCAGAACAGGCCGCCGCCTCGGCGCAGAGCGCATCGCGCCGCGCCGAACAGGTGGCGCGTGCCCATGCCGTGGCTGGCGACGAGGCTGCCGCCTTTGAATTCATCGTGTCCAGCGAATTTGCCGATGCCCGTCTGATCGCGGCCGAACACGTCCACGCCTTGCCCCTGCTGGAAAAAGTCCACCACGCCATGCGCAACACGGACCGCCGCGTGGCCAAGCTGATGCAGGGCCGTATCGACCTGATCCGTCATCAGGCTGCCGAGACGCAACGCGCCCAGGCCAGCATCGACACGGCCCAGCGCCTGTTGAACGATGAGAAGCTCAGCCCGAACCAGGTAGCCGAGCTGGACCGCCAATGGCAAGTCATCAAGGCCACGCCGGAGCTGGCGACCGCCTTTGCCGGCGCGCGCGCCGCGCTGGCCGCCCGCCTGGAAGCGCAAGTGGTGCTGCAGCGCGCCGTGATCGACGCCGTCGCCGCTGCACGCGCGCTGGCCAGCAATGGCCAGTCCGCCGGCGAGCTGGCGCAGGCGCTGGCCCGCCTGGACGGGGAACATGCGCAGCATGCGCAATCGCCCGAGCGCGGCTCCTTGCCGAAACACCTGGAAAGCGACTTCGCCCAGGCACGCGAGCAGGCGCAGTCCGCCCTGCAAGCCCTGCAGCAACACCAGGCCGTGTTCGACGCGCGCCAGGTCGCGCTGGCCGAATGGCAGGCGCAGGACGCCGCCACGCTCGACGTGGATACCCTGAAGCGCGCATGGCAAGCCCTGCCGCGCCTGCCCGAGTCGCCCTTGTCCGACAGCTTGCAGCAGCAATTTGCGGCCGTGCTGGCCAGCGCGCCGGCGCCCGTGCAGGCGGCAACGCCAGAGGCCGCACCAGCCCATGCCGACCCGGCGCCGCGCAAGCCGCGCGCGGAACACGCACCCGTCTCGAAAGAAGCGACGGAACAGTTCTTCAAGGTGCTCGACGCCATGGAGGCGGCCCTGCAGGATGGCTTGCTGCACGTGGCCTCCGAGCATGACAAGACCTTGCGCGATAGCAAGCACGGCCGTTTGACGCCTGCGCAAGCGGACCGCCTGGCCCATGTGCGGGGAGAATTCAAGCGCCTGGCCGACTGGGCGCGCTGGGGCGGCAACGTGTCGCGCGAGGAATTGGTCAAGGCGGGCGAGGAATTGCCGGCACAGGAACTTCCAATGGCCGAGCTGGCCAAGAAAGTGGGCAGCCTGCGCGAGCGCTGGAAGTCGCTCGATGCCTTGTCCGGCCCGGCGCCGAAATCCCTGTGGGAACGTTTCGACGCCGCCTGCAGCCTCGCGTATGCGCCGGCGGCCCAGCATTTCAAGCAATTGGCCGAAGAGCGCCACGGCAACGCGGCCAAGGCCCAGGAACTGATCGCGGAAACGGCGGCCCTGGCGGCCGAAGAAAGTACCGACTGGAAACACGTCGCCTCCGCTTCGCAGCGCCTGCGCCAGGCCTGGACGCGCCTGGGCACCATCGACCGCAAGGAGAAGAAACGCCTGGATACGGAATTCGGCGCCGCGCTGGACGCCCTGTCGAAGCCGCTGGACACGCAGCGCCAGATCGAGACGGCGCGGCGCGAACAATTGATCGTCGAAGTGGGCTTGCTCAAGCCATCGGAGCGCAACACGGTCGACATGCTGAAAGCCTTGCAGGATAAATGGCAGGAACTGGCGAAAGCCCTGCCGCTGGAGCGCCGCGCGGAACAGGCGCTGTGGCAGCGTTTCCGCGCCGCCTGCGACGATATCTTTGCCAAGCGCAAGGAAACGGCCCACGCGGCCGACCACGAGCGCCGCGAACACCTGCATGCGCGCGAAGCGCTGTGCGCCACGCTGGAAACGGCCGTCGTGCCCGAAGGCGACGACAAGTCCCGCACGGCCTTCATCCATCACTTGCTGCGCGACACGCGCGCCGCCTGGAACGCCACGGGCCCCGTGCCGCGCGCCAGCGAAGCGAAGATCGAGCAGCGCTACCACGCGGCCGTCGCCGGCGTGCAGGCGCAAGCGGACGCCATCGCCGAACGGGCCGGCGCGGCCCAGGCCAACGCCTTGCGCGACAAGCTGCGTCTGGTGCAATCGCTGGAAGCGTCGCTGGCCGAGGGCGGCGCCGATGCCGACGCGCCAGCGTGGAGCGAACGCTGGAGCGCCTTGCCGCCGCTCGACACGCAATACGAACGCAGCCTGCAGCAGCGCTTTGCCGCCGCCCAGGCCGCGCTGGGCGAGGGCGCTGACGCCTACGTGCAGCAATTGCAGGCCAACGAGGCCCGCTTGCTCGAGGAAGTCTTGCGCCTGGAAATCGTCGCCGGCGTCGACAGCGGCGCCGAATTCGCCCGCGACCGCCTGAAAATGCAGGTGGAAGTGCTGCAATCGTCGCTGAAATCGGGCCAGAAGCCGCTCACGCAAGTGTCGCAGCTGATGCAGCTGTGCGCGATTCCCGCCGCCACCGATGCGCGCACGGCCAGCCGCATCGAAACCCTGCTGCGCCGTATCGGAGGGCATGCCAAATGAGTACCAGCGTCCGCGTCCAGCAAGCTGATTTTGACTTGAGTCAAGAAATCGCACAATTGCGTGCAGGCAACCCCAAGGTGGGCGCCGTCGTCGGCTTTGTCGGCACGGTGCGCGACATGAACGAGGGGCTGGACGTGGCCGCCATGGAGCTCGAGCATTATCCGGGCATGACGGAAAAGTCCATCGAAGCCATCGTCGAGCAGGCGCGCGCGCGCTGGCCCCTGTCGGGCGCGCTGGTGATCCACCGCGTGGGGCCGCTGTTGCCGCAGGAGCAGATCGTGCTGGTGGCCGTCTCGTCCGCCCACCGGGGCGAGGCGTTCGCCGCCTGCGAGTTCATTATCGACTACCTGAAGACGGAAGCGCCGTTCTGGAAGAAGGAAGATACGCCGGAAGGCGCGCGCTGGGTCGATGCGCGCGACAGCGACGAGACGGCGCTGGACAAATGGGCGACAAAAGCAAGCACCATTTGAATCGTATCTGCCGCGCACGCTAGCATTTGCCCAAATGCAGCGGTTTTCTGCTTTGTGTATGCTTGAAAAGTACTGCCTCACCCCAATTTGGTTAACAACTAATTAACCGGGAGCGCTTTTCATGCGACAAGACAAACTCACTACCAAATTACAGGAAGCCCTGGCCGATGCGCAAAGCTTGGCCGTGGGCAACGACAATCCCTATATCGAACCAGTCCACCTGCTGACGGCCCTGTTGAACCAGGACGACGGCGGCGCCCGTTCGCTCTTGCAGCGGGCCGGCGTCAACGTGGGCGGCCTGTCCAAGGCCCTGGGCGCGTCCATCGAACGCTTGCCGAAGGTGTCGGGCACGGGCGGCGACGTGCAGGTCAGCCGCGAATTCGTGGCTCTGCTGAACCTGGCCGACAAGGAATCGCAAAAGGCTGGCGACCAGTTCGTTTCCAGCGAAATGGTCTTGCTGGCGATGACGGACGACAAATCCGACTGCGGCAAGCTGGCGCGCGAAAACGGCCTGACCCGCAAGGCGCTGGAAGCGGCCATCGAGGCTGTGCGCGGCGGCAACAAGGTCGACTCGCAAGAGGCCGAAGGCCAGCGCGAAGCCTTGAAAAAATACACGCTGGACCTGACTGAGCGGGCGCGCAAGGGCAAGCTCGACCCTGTGATCGGCCGCGACGATGAAATTCGCCGCACCATCCAGATCCTGCAGCGCCGCAGCAAGAACAACCCCGTGCTGATCGGCGAACCGGGCGTGGGCAAGACGGCCATCGTCGAAGGCCTGGCGCAGCGCATCGTCAACGGCGAAGTGCCGGAATCGCTGAAAGGCAAGCGCGTACTGTCGCTGGACATGGCCGCCTTGCTGGCTGGCGCGAAATTCCGCGGCGAATTCGAGGAGCGCCTGAAATCCGTGCTGAAGGAACTGGCCATGGATGAAGGGCAAACCATCGTCTTCATCGATGAAATGCACACCATGGTGGGCGCGGGCAAGGCCGAAGGCGCGATGGATGCCGGCAATATGCTGAAACCGGCGCTGGCGCGCGGCGAACTGCACTGTGTGGGCGCGACCACCCTGGACGAGTACCGCAAGTACATCGAGAAGGATGCCGCGCTGGAACGCCGCTTCCAGAAAGTGCTCGTCGACGAACCGACCGTGGAGGCGACCATCGCCATCCTGCGCGGCTTGCAGGATAAATATGCGCTGCACCACAAGGTGGAAATCACGGACGCGGCCATCATTGCCGCCGCCGAGCTGTCGCACCGCTATATCACGGACCGTTTCCTGCCCGACAAGGCGATCGACCTGATCGATGAAGCGGCGGCGAAGATCAAGATCGAGATCGATTCGAAGCCGGAAGTGATGGACAAGCTGGAACGCCGTTTGATCCAGCTCAAGATCGAGCGCGAAGCTGTCAAGAAGGAAAAGGACGAAGCGTCGTTGCGCCGCCTGGCCTTGATCGAGGAAGAGATCGTCAAGCTGCAGCGCGAATACAATGACTTCGAGGAAATCCTGAAGGCGGAAAAAGCCGTGGTGCAGGGCAGCACGCACATCAAGGAAGAGATCGAGCACCTCAAGCTGCAGATGGAGCAAGCCACGCGCGAGAGCAATTGGCAGAAAGTGTCGGAATTGCAATACGGCAAGCTGCCGCAGCTGGAAGCCCAGCTCAAGCAGGCTGACAGCGGCATCCCGAAACTCGACCCTGACCAGCCGAAACTGCTGCGCACGGAAGTGGGCGCCGAGGAAATCGCCGAAGTGGTGTCGCGCGCGACGGGTATCCCCGTGTCGCGCATGATGCAGGGCGAACGCGACAAGCTGCTGCATATCGAAGAGAAGCTGCACGAGCGCGTCGTGGGCCAGGATGAAGCGATCACGGCCGTGGCTGACGCCATCCGCCGCTCGCGCGCCGGCCTCTCCGACCCGAACCGTCCATATGGTTCCTTCATGTTCCTGGGACCGACGGGCGTCGGCAAGACCGAGCTGAGCAAGGCGCTGGCCACCTTCCTGTTCGATACGGAAGAATCGATGATCCGCATCGACATGAGCGAGTTCATGGAGAAGCATTCCGTGGCCCGCTTGATCGGCGCGCCACCGGGCTACGTGGGCTACGACGAGGGCGGCTACCTGACGGAAGCCGTGCGCCGCAAGCCGTACAGCGTGATCCTGCTCGACGAAGTGGAAAAGGCGCATGCCGACGTCTTCAACGTGCTGCTGCAAGTGCTCGACGATGGACGCATGACGGATGGCCAGGGCCGCACGGTGGACTTCAAGAATACCGTCATCATCATGACCTCGAACCTGGGTTCGCATAAGATCCAGGCCATGGAAAGCGATGATCCCGGTGTCGTGAAGCTGGCAGTGATGGCCGAGGTACGTTCGCACTTCCGTCCCGAGTTCGTCAACCGTATCGACGAAATCGTCGTGTTCCACGGCCTCGACGAGAAAAACATCGGCGCGATCGCGAAGATCCAGCTGAAGATCCTCGAAGAACGCCTGGCGCGCATGGACATGGCGCTGAGCTTGACGGACGCGGCCTTGCAGCAAATCGCCGAAGCGGGCTACGACCCGGTGTATGGCGCCCGTCCGCTGAAGCGGGCGATCCAGCAGCAGATCGAAAATCCGCTGTCGAAGCTGATTCTGGAAGGCAAGTTCGGCCCGAAAGACGAAATCCGCATCGACGCCCAGAACGGCAACCTCGTATTTACGGGGGCGCAAGTGGGGCTGGACAAGGTGTAATGTTGCTTGGGGTCTGACCCCGGTAGTGAAAGCAGGGCGGTATCAGGCTAGACCTGATGCCGCCCTTCTTGTTATGATCGGCACTATTTTCTGACTAATTCCGGAGGCGGTACGATGGCAAACACATGGCAAGCAGGGCGGCGCATTGGAGTGGGATTCACCTTGGCGGCGGCCGTACTGGCCTTGCCTGGCCAAGCTCAGGCTCAGGAAGAAAAGGTCCTGAACATCTATAACTGGTCGGACTATATCGGCGACGATACGATCAAGAATTTTGAGAAGGAAACGGGCATCAAGGTACGCTACGACGTTTTCGACAATAACGAAATCCTCAATGCGAAACTGGTAGCGGGCAAGTCCGGCTACGACATCGTCGTGCCGACGGCCCAGTGGGCACGCCTGCAGATCGATGCGGGCCTGTTGCGCAAGCTCGACAAGAGCAAGTTGACGAATTTGGGCAACCTGGACCAGAACCTGCAGGCCAAGCTGTCGAAGATCGACCCGAACAACGATTACCTGGTCGACTGGCTGTGGGGCTATACGACGGTGGGCATCAACGTCAACAAGGTCAAGGCGGCGCTGGGCGGCATGCCCATGCCTGACAACGCCTGGGACCTGATCTTCGACCCGAAATACGCGGCGAAGCTGAAATCGTGCGGCGTGTCCTTCCTCGATTCGCCGTCGGAAGTGCTGCCGGCCGCGTTGCAATACCTGGGCAAGCCCGCGTACTCGAAAGCGGCCGCCGATTACCAGGAAGCGGGCAAGGTGCTGCAGGCGATCCGTCCCTACGTGACCCTGTTCAGCTCATCCGGCTACATCAACGACATGGCCAACGGTTCCGTCTGCGTCGCGCTGGGCTGGTCGGGCGACATCAATATTGCGCGCCAGCGCGCCATCGATGCGAAAAACGGCAATGTGATCCAGGTGCTGGTGCCGAAGACGGCCGCCCTGATGTTCGATACCATGGCCATCCCCGCCGACGCGCCCCATCCGAGCAACGCGCACCTGTTCATTAACTATATTTTGCGCCCGCAAGTGCATGCCAGCCTGAGCAACAAGGTGTTCTACGCGAATCCGAATCCGGCCAGCATCAAATATGTGCGCAAGGACATCGGTGAAAACAAGGCCATCTTCCTGTCGGACGCCGACAAGCAGCGCATGGCCGCACCGGAAGCGACCACGGCAGATATCCGCCGCTTGATGACGCGTATCTATACGAAGTTCAAGACGGGAGTGTAAGGCGGGAGTGTAAAAACAAGGATGGCGCGAGGGACGGGCCTGTAGGCCGTCGCTGGCGCCATGCGATATTGCCGAGGCGAACACTACTCGTGGTAGCGATCCATCAGCTTGTGGTGACTGCCGCGCATTTCTTCGATCAGTTCAAAGGCGACGAAGCCGATGATGGCGGCGAAGATGGCGATGAAGAGAAAAACGACGAAGGTTAACATGGTCTTTCAGCCGCCGTTGGACGGCTGTCCGCTGGGTTGCTCAATGTGCCAGAGCAGCGCTCCAACACGTAGTTGATGCAATTAAACTCTAGCAGATCGGCAGCGCTTTACAAGGCCGCCGAGTTGTAATTCCTGCTAGTATTTGTCCCAGCGCACTTTTTGCGCATTTTCTCTATTTCACCACCAGATCATGGGCCATCACGGCCTTCAGATACACACTGATGGGGGCGCCTGGTTCGCGCTGCGAGAACCCGTCCATCCTTGCGCTGGCCTTGCGCAGTTCCCTGCTCGAGCACCTTTATTTCACCACCAGGTCATGCGCCATCACGGCTTTCAGATAAACACTGATCGGGTCGCCTGGTTCGCGCTGGGAGAACCACCACGCGCTGGCCTTGCGCAGTTCCCATTCCTGCTCTTCTCCCGTCAATAGCAGGGCGGCGGCCTGGCCCAGGGTGGGCTGGTGGCCGACGATGAGCACGGTTTCCTTGCCGCCGGGCCAGTTGGCCGCCTTCAGGATATCCTCCGCCTCGGCGCCGGGCGCCAGTTCCGGCATCAGCTTGAACTTGCGCCCCAGCGCTTCCGCCGTTTGCAGGGTGCGCAGGGCGGGACTGACGAGGATACGGCAATTTTCCGGTAGTTGCGAGGCCAGCCATTCCCCCATGCGGCGCGCCTGTTTCTGGCCTTTCACGGTCAGGGCGCGTTCGAGGTCGGGGACGCCCGGCTCGGCTTCTGCGTGTCGCCACAAGATGAGATCCATGCTGTGCTCCTCTGTGTAGAATTGCCTATTCGCCGACCTCCGCGCCCGGCGTGCCCAGTGAGTGCATCAAATACTGCTGGGCACTGAACGGCGTTTGCTTGCCGCGCGGCTTGCGGCGCGCGTAATGGCCCGTCGGCTCCAGTTCCCATGCATTGGTATTATCCTTCAAATACGGATTCAGGCCCTCGGCGATCACGCGCCGCTTCAGCGCCCGGTCCAGCACGGGGAAGGCCACTTCCACCCTGCGGAACAGGTTGCGGCTCATCCAGTCGGCGCTGGCCAGGTAGACATCGTGCGCCAGGTCGTTGCGGAAATAGTAAATGCGGCTGTGTTCGAGGAAACGGCCGATCACGGAGCGCACCTTGATGTTTTCCGACAGGCCAGGCACGCCCGGCTTCAGGGTGCAGGCGCCGCGCACGATCAGGTCGATCTTCACGCCATCGGTGGAGGCCGCATACAGGGCGCGGATCACGGATTCATCCACCAGCGCGTTGACTTTCACAATGATGCGCCCGCGCCGGCCCGAACGGGCGATCTTCGCCTCGTTGCGGATGGCCTTGATGATCTCGCTTTGCAGGCCGAACGGCGCCAGCCACAAATGGTTCAGGTTGTGCGGCTTGGTCAGGCTGGTCAGGTGGATGAAGACTTCGTTCACTTCCACTGCCAGGTCCTGGTTGGCCGTCAGCAAGCCGAAGTCCGTGTACAGCTTGGTTGTCGTGGGATGGTAGTTGCCGGTACCCAAGTGGGCGTAGAAGCGCAGGGAGCCTTCTTCGCGGCGGATGACGAGTGCCACCTTGGCATGGGTTTTCAGTCCCACGACGCCGTACACGACTTGCGCGCCGGCTTGCTCGAGCTTGTCGGCCCAGTTGATATTGGCTTCTTCGTCGAAACGCGCCATCAATTCCACGATGACGGTCACTTCCTTGCCCATCTTCGCCGCCGTAATGAGCGACTCCATCAGGTCCGAGTTCATGCCCGTGCGGTAAATCGTTTGCTTGATGGCGACGACGGACGGGTCGTAGGCGGCGCTGCGGATGAAGTCGATCACCGTCTGGAACGACTGGTAGGGGTGGTGCAGCAGGATGTCGTGCTTGGTCAGGGCGGCAAAGATGTCGTTGCCGATGGCTTTGTGCGCGAGGCCGGGGAAGAACGGCGGGAAGCGCAGCTCGGGCTGCTTGACGTGGTCGATCATTTCCGACAGGCGCACGAGATTCACGGGGCCGTTGACGCGGTACAGGCGGCTTTGATCCAGATTAAACTGGTCGAGCAGGAACTGCGACAATTCTGGCGGGCAATTGCGCGCCACTTCCAGGCGCACGGAGGTGCCGAACTGGCGACCGACCAGCTCGCCTTTCAGGGCCTGGCGCAAATTCTTGACTTCATCTTCGTCCACCCACAGGTCGCTGTCGCGCGTGACCCGGAATTGCGAATAGGCAATCACTTCGCGTCCGGCGAACAAGTCCGAGATATGCGCATGGATGACGGAGGACAATAAACAGAAGGACACGCCGTCGCCTGAAATCTCGTCCGGCAGCTTGATGACGCGTGGCAAGACGCGGGGCGCCTTGACGATGGCGATCGCCGTGCCGCGGCCGAACGCATCCTTGCCGCTCAGCGAGACGATGAAATTGAGACTCTTGTTGACGACCTGCGGGAACGGGTGGGCCGGGTCGAGGCCGATCGGCGTCAGCAGGGGGCGCACTTCGCGGTCGAAATATTCCTTCACCCACGCGCGCTGTGCCTCGTTGCGGTCGCTGTCGCGCAGCAGATGCACGCCCGCTTCGCGCAGGGCCGGCAAGACGTCGTTATTTAATATCTCGTACTGGCGTTCCACCAGCGCATGGCATTCCTTGCCGATGCGCTCCAGGTTGGCCGCCAGGGCAGGGTGGCCGGCCAGCGAACCGCCGATGCTGCCGGCCGCCAGCAGGCTGGCCACGCGCACCTCGAAGAACTCATCCATATTACTGCTGACGATGCACAGGTAGCGCAGGCGCTCGAGCAGCGGAATGTTCGGGTCTTCCGCCTGGGCCATCACGCGCCGGTTGAAAGTCAGTTGCGACAGCTCGCGGTCAAGCAGGATGCCCGATTTGGTCACTTCCGTGTGCAGTTCAGGTTTCATATTCTTTTGTCTTTGCAGATAGTTAATTCTAGCCGTATTTCATCATGTATGACGCGCTGTGAGTGTAATCATGAAATATGACGTAAGCGTGACATAAGCTGTCATAAAGCGTCGCCTGCCCTGTCATTTTTCATGCCGAAAAGGGGTATTCTCGGGGCGTAGCCAATTATTTCAGGATTTTTTACCCATGTCATAAAGCTGTCATATTCGCTTGCTAGACTGCGCAGCATTCAACCGGGACTTTGAGCCCTAACAACCCTGAGGACTTGATATGCAAATGAAGCAAATGTTCAAATTTATCGTCGTGGGTGCTTCGGCAGCGATGGCATTTTCTTCCGCTTCCGTCATGGCGGCAGATATGACAGGTGCTGGCGCAACCTTCCCGTACCCTATCTACGCCAAATGGGCTGAGACGTACAAAGCCAACACGGGCAACGGCCTGAACTACCAGTCCGTCGGTTCCGGCGCTGGCATCAAGCAAATCAAGGCCAAGACTGTTGAATTCGGCGCCTCGGACATGCCTTTGAAGGCAGAAGAGCTGGAAGAAGCGGGCCTGATGCAGTTCCCGGCCATCATGGGCGGCGTGGTCACCATCGTCAACCTGGACGGCGTAACCCCAGGCCAGCTGAAAATGACGGGTAAAGTCGTTGGCGACATCTACCTGGGCAAGATCACCAAGTGGAGCGCGCCGGAAATCGCCGCACTGAACACGGGCGTCAAGCTGCCGGACACGGAAATTACCGTGGTACACCGCGCCGACGGTTCGGGCACGTCTTTCCTGTTCACCGACTTCCTGTCGAAAACCAACCCGGAATTCAAATCGAAAATCGGTGCTGGCTCGGCTGTGAAATGGGCCGTGGGCGTGGGCGGCAAGGGTAACGAAGGCGTCGCCGCCAACGTGCAGCGTATTAAGGGTTCGATCGGCTACGTCGAGTGGGCTTACGCCAAGAAAAACAAGATGTCGCACACCCAGCTGCAAAACAAGGATGGCAACTACCTGCAACCTGACGACGAAAACTTCAAGGCAGCAGCCGCTTCGGCACCTTGGACGCAAACCCCGGGCTTCGGCGTGGTCCTGACCGACCAAGCTGGCAAGAACAGCTGGCCGATCACCGGCGTGTCGTTCATCCTGATGCACAAAGTCCAGGCTGATGCAGCCAAGGCCAAGGAAGTCCTGAAATTCTTCGACTGGGCCTACAAAAACGGCGGCCCAGCTGCCGTTGAACTGGACTACGTGCCAATGCCAGCATCGGTCGTGAAACTGGTGCAAGAGTCGTGGAAAGCCAACCTGAAAGACGCATCGGGCAAGTCGATCTACTAATCCGATAGTCTGCATGCCTAACTAAGTACCCATCCTTGCCCCCGCCAGCAGCACGGCGGCGGGGCAGGGAGTTAGCCAGGACCGCCCGCAAGCCCTTGCAGACGGTCCTGGCTAAAAAAGCAAGATAAAACAAGAGTTCAAAACAGCAATACCGGCAGTACCACCCACATCTGGCACAATATGAGCGCACAATCTACCTCCTCCACGATCCCCATGCCAGGCGGCACCATGACCGATTCCATCAGTCACGCGCAAATGCTTTCCACCATGCGCAAGCAGCGCATCCAGGATTTTCTGTTCCACAAGGTGACGATGCTGTTCGCCCTGTCGGTGCTGATCGTCCTGGTCGGCATCATCATTTCGCTGATCATGGAATCGATACCGGCCTTCCAGACCTTCGGCCTGCATTTCATCGTGTCCGCGGAATGGGATCCTGTCAATGACCAGTACGGCGCCCTGATCCCCATCATCGGCACCCTGGTGACGTCCGTCATCGCCTTGCTGATCGCCTTTCCCGTCAGCTTCGGCATCGCCCTGTTCCTCACGGAAATTTGCCCGGCCTGGCTGCGCCGCCCGCTGGGCACGGCTGTCGAGCTGCTGGCCGGCGTGCCATCGATTATCTACGGCATCTGGGGCCTGTTCGTCTTCGCCCCCCTGTTCGCCGACCACGTCCAGCCTTTGCTGAAAGCCACCCTGGGCAACGTCCCCGTCATCGGCCAGCTGTTCAGCGGCCCCATGATGGGCATCGGCTTGCTGACGGCCGGCCTGGTGCTGGCCATCATGATCATCCCCTTCATCGCTTCCGTGATGCGCGACGTGTTCGAGATCGTCCCTGCCGTGCTGAAGGAATCCGCCTACGGCCTGGGTTGCACGCGCTGGGAAGTGGTGCGCAAGATTGTCTTGCCTTACACCAAGACCGGCGTCGTCGGCGGCGTCATGCTGGGCCTGGGCCGCGCGCTGGGCGAGACCATGGCCGTGACCTTCGTCATCGGTAACGCGAACAAGCTGTCGTGGTCGCTGTTTGCCGCCGGTAACAGCATCACCTCGCTGCTGGCGAACGAATTCGGCGAAGCGCAATCGGCGCTGCACGTGTCCTCGCTGTTCTCGCTGGCACTGATCCTGTTTGTCATCACCTTTATCGTCTTATCCGCCGCCAAGCTGATGCTGGCTGGCATGTCCCGCAAGGAAGGCACGAAATGAGCCAAGTAAGCACTCTCGACGTTCCGGCCAAGCCGGCCATGAACCCCGTCTACCGCAAGCGCCTGCTGATGCATCGTGTCGGCATCGCCCTGTCGGTGGCCGCCATGGCCCTCGGTCTGGCCGTGCTCGTGTGGATCCTGTTCACCCTGGTGATCAAGGGTTTCGGCGCCTTGTCCGTCGACCTGTTCACGCAAACGACGCCGGCTCCCGGCAGCGAAGGCGGCGGTCTGATCAATGCCATCGTCGGCAGCGCCCTGATGGTGGGCCTGGCCACCGTCGTCAGCACCCCGATCGGCATCCTGGCCGGCATCTACCTGGCCGAATACGGCGAAGAAAACAAGCTGGCGCAAGTGACGCGTTTTGTGACGGACATCATGCTGTCGGCGCCATCGATCGTCATCGGCCTGTTCGTGTATGCGCTGTACGTGGCCCACGTGAAACACTTCTCCGGCTACGCGGGCGCCATCGCCCTGTCGCTGATCGCCGTGCCGGTGGTCGTGCGCACGACGGACAATATGCTGCGTCTGGTGCCGAACAGCTTGCTGGAAGCCGCATTTGCCCTGGGCGCGCCGCGCTGGAAAGTCGCCACCCTGGTACGCTTGCGCGCCGTCAAGGCGGGTGTCATCACCGGCGTACTGCTGGCATTGGCCCGCATCGCCGGCGAAACGGCGCCGCTGCTGTTCACGGCCCTGAATAACCAGTTCCAAAGCTTCAACATGAATGCGCCGATGGCCAACTTGCCGTCCGTCATCGCATCGTTTGCGATGAGCCCGTACGACAACTGGCGCTCGCTGGCCTGGGGCGGCGCACTGCTGATCACCTTCAGCGTGCTGGCCCTGAATATCCTGTCGCGCACCGTGTTCAGCCAAAAAGTCCCTAATTAAACAGATACCGAGCGAAGCGAACCCATATGAATACGCAAATGAATCCAGCACAAGACCTGGCACCAAAGAAAAAAACCATCGAAATTTCGGGCCTGAACTTTTTTTACGGCAAAACGCAAAGCTTGCATAACGTCAACCTGGACATCCACGAAAAGAAGGTTACCGCTTTCATCGGCCCGTCCGGTTGCGGTAAATCAACCCTGCTGCGCACCCTGAACCGCATGTACGACCTGTACCCGGGTCAGCGCGCGGAAGGCTCGATCCTGTACCGCGGCCGCAACGTGCTCGACGCCGACCAGGACGTCAACATGCTGCGCGCCAAGGTCGGCATGGTGTTCCAGAAGCCGACGCCGTTCCCCATGTCCGTGTACGACAACATCGCTTTCGGCGTGCGCCTGTATGAAGATCTGTCGAAGGGCGAGATGGACGAGCGCGTCGAGTGGGCCCTGAAAAAGGCGGCGCTGTGGGGCGAAGTCAAGGATAAGCTGAGCAAGAGCGGCCTGTCGCTGTCGGGCGGCCAGCAGCAGCGTTTGTGCATCGCGCGCGGCGTGGCCGTGAAGCCGGACGTCTTGCTGCTCGACGAGCCGACCTCGGCGCTGGACCCGATCTCGACGTCGAAAGTGGAAGAGCTGATCAGCGAACTGAAACAGGATTACACGATCGCCATCGTGACGCACAATATGCAGCAGGCGGCGCGCTGCTCCGACTACACGGCCTATATGTATCTGGGCGAGCTGGTGGAATTCGGCGAAACGGACCAGATCTTCATGAATCCGGCCCGCAAGGAAACGCAGGATTACATCACGGGCCGCTTCGGCTGATCCGCCCCGCGCATACACAACAACTGAATACGGAGAGACAGCATGATAGGCGAACATTCATCCAAGCAATACGACAACGAACTCGAAGCGATCCGCTCGAAAGTGCTCCTGATGGGCGGCATCGTTGAAACCCAGTTCCTCGACGCGATGACGTGCTTCCGCATCGGCAATCCGGAACGCGCCGACCGCGTGATGCGCGAAGACGACGTCGTCAACCAGCTGGAAGTGTCGCTGGACGACGCCTGCAGCCATCTGATCGTGCGCCGCCAGCCGGCCGCCAACGACTTGCGCACCATCATGGCCACCATCAAGGTGATTACCGACCTCGAGCGCGTAGGCGACGAGGCGACGAAAATCGCCCGCGTGGCGAAGAATCTGCACAAGCGCGGCAACGGCGTCGTCAACCATTACGAAATGGTGCGCGGCATTGCCAACACGGCTACCGACATGCTGCACGATGCGCTCGACGCGTTCGCGCGCAACGATGGCAAGCAGGCCTTACAATTAATTGCACAAGATGCCATCATCGACCATGAGTTTCGGTCTATCATGCGCAACTTGATAACCTTTATGATGGAAGACCCGCGCACGATTTCGGCGGCGCTCGATACCCTGTGGGTGGCCAAGGCCATCGAACGGATCGGCGACCATGCGAAAAACATCGCCGAATACGTGATTTACGTGGTTGAAGGCAAGGACATCCGCCACACCAAGGTGGCTGCTCCCGCCATTTCCGAGGAGCTCCCTGAGTAAGCTTTATGGCATCTGATAAAACCACGGTATTGATTGTTGAAGATGAGCCGGCCATCGTTGAACTGGTGACCTATTCGCTGCGCGAATCCGGCTGGAATTGCTGTTCTGTACAAAACGTCGCCGATGCCTGGGAATTCATCCAGCACCGCACGCCGCACCTGATCCTGCTGGACTGGATGCTGCCGGACCAGACGGGCTTGCGCCTGCTGTCGCGCATCCGCGCCGACCGCAATTTCGCCGCCATCCCCGTCATCATGCTCACCGCCAAGAGCATGGAAGAAGACAAGCTGGCCGGCTTGAACAGCGGGGCCGACGATTACGTCACCAAGCCGTTCTCGCCGCGCGAGCTGCTGGCCCGCGCCAAGGCCTTGCTGCGACGTAAGAGTCCGGAACACGCGCAGGCGCCCATGCGCGCCGGCAACGTGGCCCTGGACCCCGTCAGCTGCACGGTGATGATGGATGAACAGAAGATCGATATCGGCCACGCCGAATACAAGCTGCTGAAATTCCTGCTGGCCCATCCGGAACGCGTGTTTTCGCGCAGCCAGTTGCTCGACAAGGTGTGGGGCGACCATGTGGTGATCGAGGAACGCACGGTCGATGTCCACGTATTGCGCTTGCGCAAAGCCTTGAAAGAGGCGGAAAGCCTGATCAAGACGGTGCGCAGCGTCGGCTACATGTTGTCTGAAAAGTAAAGTTTGACTCTATGAATCCGAAATTGCTGTTCTGGGTACCGGCCGCCCTGCGCATGGTGCTGGCGCTGCTGGGCGTGGCCGTCGTCTGGTATCTGTTTGGCGCCACGTATGCGCTGGGCATCGCCTTCGTGCTGATGGCCATGATGGTGTTCGTGCAGCTGTCGTATCTGTTCCAGCTGAGTAACTGGCTGGATAATCCGCAAAGCGCCAAGCTGCCCGACGGCTGGGGCGCCTGGACCAGCATTTTCGCGCGCCTGTACCGCATGCGCCGCGACGACGAGAAAAACCAGGCCGAGCTGACGGAATGGCTGGCGCGTTTCCGCCAGGCCATGCACCTGCTGCCCGACGGCGTCGTCATCATGGATGACGTGCTGTTCCTCGAATGGTGCAATCCTGCCGCCGAGAAACACCTGGGCCTCACGCACGAGCGCGACAAGGGCATGCGCGTGACGAACCTGATCCGCAGCCCCGAGTTCATGGATTACATCATCCTGGGCCGCTACGACCAGCCGCTGACGATCACCTTCCGCAACCGCAAGCTGATCGTGCAGATCATTCCATTTGAAAACCGCCGCCAGATTCTCGTCACGCACGATGTGACGGAGACGGAACGCATCGAAATGATGCGCCGCGACTTCATCGCCAACGCCTCGCACGAGCTGCGCACGCCGCTGACGGTCATCGTGGGCTTCCTGGAAATCGCTTCCGCCGAGCTGGACCTGGACGCCGCCACGCGCGCCGCCCACCTCAAGCTGATGACGGAGCAGGGCCACCGCATGCAGCATCTGATCGAGGACATGCTGACCCTGTCGCGCCTGGAATCGGTCGACTATCCGCTGCGTCCCGAACCGGTGGATATCAAGAAACTCATGCAGCAAGTCTTGCGCGACGCCAAAGGTTTGTCGGCCGGCAAGCATGAAGTGACCATGGAATGCAACGGTCCCGACGTGCTGGGCAGCTACGACGAGCTGTATAGCGCGTTTGGCAACCTGGCGTCGAACGCCGTGCGCTACACGCCGGCCGGCGGCACCATCACCTTGCGCTGGCAGGATGGCCCGGCCGGTCCGCAATTCATCGCGCAAGATACGGGCATCGGCATCAGCCAGGAACATATTTCGCGCCTGACGGAACGTTTCTACCGCGTCGACAAGAGCCGTTCGCGCGAAACCCAGGGCACGGGCCTGGGCCTGGCCATCGTCAAGCACGTGTTGCTGCGCCATGGCGGGACCCTGGCCATCCAGTCCGTGGCCGACAAGGGCAGCAGTTTTATTGTCAGCATGCCAAAATCGGTCGTCACGCCGCTGCAGGGCGAGCTGCTGGTCAAGTAGGGCGGGGGGCATGGCCCCCCATGTTTCCTGCGCGACTAGTGCAAGGTTGGCATAAGTCGTTACAATCAGGCCATGACTTTAATCAACGCCTCTTTTCGCCACGCCGGCGCGCAGCAACTGGCCCAGTCGCTGCAGGCCGCGCGCCAGGATACGCTTTCCCTGTTCGACTGTTATGTTACTGCCGGCCTGGACGTGGTGGCCGGCATGCCGCGCCATTCGCGGCTCACGCCGCCCCTCTGGCAACTTGCGCAGATCGCCTGGTTTGCCGAGTGGTTCATCCTGCGCGAAGCCGCTACCAGCCATCCGGCCGACGCCATTTATAACTCCCTGCTGACGCGCGGCGACGACTTGTTCGACGCCAACATGGTGGAGCACCGCGCGCGCTGGAAGCTGGAACTGCCCAGTCCAGGCGCCGTGAAGACGTATTGCCGCGAAGTACTCGACCGGGTGCTGGACAAACTCTCGCGCGAAGCCAATGTCGACAGCGCCCTGGCGCCGTACCGGCTGGCCCTGGCGCATGAAGACTTGTGCGGCGAAGAAATGCTGGCAGGTTTGCAATGGCTGGGCCTGGAAGCACCGGAGTCCCTGTCGGCCAGCCCGGCCTTGCCGCCGGGCGCGGGCGAGATCGCGTTTCCTGGGGGCACCATCGAACTGGGCTCGCCGCGCGGGACCGGTTTTGCCTTCGACAATGAATCGCCGCCCTACAGTTGCTACGTGGCGCCGTTTTCCATCGATGCCTGCGCCGTATCCAACGCCCAGTATGCCGATTTTGTCGCGGACGGCGGCTACCAGAACCGCCAGTTCTGGAGCGCTGCCGGCAGCGCCTGGCTGATGCAGCAGGAGCGCTCGTCGCCCCTGTACTGGCTGCGCGAAGCGACACAGTGGCGCACCATGCGTTTCGGCCAGCGCACGACCTTGCCGCCGAACGAAGCCGTGCGCCACATCAACCTGTTTGAAGCGCAGGCGTACTGCGCCTGGGCGGGGCGCCGCCTGGCGACCGAGGCGGAATGGGAGTATGCTGCGTTGTCCGGCCATCCGCGCTTTCACTGGGGCCAGGTGTGGGAGTGGACGGCGACGCCGTTCGAGCCGTATCCGGGCTTTGCGGTGGATGCCTGGCGGGAATATTCCGCGCCGTATTTCATGCAGCACCAGGTGCTGCGTGGCGCCGCCTTCGCCACGCCGCCGCGCCTGCATTCGGCCCGCATGCGCGCCTTCCACGCGCCCGAGCGGGGCGACGTCTTTGCCGGCCTGCGCACCTGCGCCTGGTAAGCACGCAAAGAGTAGTAACCATTTCAGGAATACTTTTGAGTACAGATAACGCCCCGCAGTTCATTCCCAAACGCATCACGCCCACGCCGGAACAGGTCGCCATCCAGACGGCGCAAAAGAAGGTCGTGCTGATCGACGCCAATGCCGGCGCGGCCAAGACGACCACCCTGGCCCTGCGCCTGGCCGAGGCGCTGCACCGTGGCCGCGCGCCCGAACGCATGCTGGCCCTCGTATTCACCGAGGCGGCGCGCGTGGCCCTGCGCCAGCGCCTGCTGGAAGTGGGCGTGCCGCTGGGTGTCGTCAAGCGCCTGACCATCGACACTTTCGACGCCTTTGCCGCCAAGGTGCTGTTGCAGCTGGAAAACATGCAGGTGGCAGCCATGCGCAGCGATGAAGAGTTGCGCCCGGTGGCCTGGGAAGCGCTGGAAGTCGTGTCGGAAAAGTACGCCCACCGTTACCCGCTGGAAATTAATACGACCAACGGGGCGATTGCCGAATTCTTGAAACTGCAATTGCGCACCAAGGCGCGCCTGGATTTCCAGAATCCCGACTTCGAGAGCAATTCCCTGGATGACAACCTGGAGCTGCTGGGCATGTCGCGCACGCACTATCTGTGGCTGCGCGAATACGAAGGCTTGCGCGGCGCCGACACGGGCGATATCCAGTTCCGCGCCCCGTTCGACGCCACCTACGACCTGGTGCGCATGCTCGACGGCGACGAGCCGCTGCGCCAGCAATTGCCAGCCTTCCAGATCATCGTCGCCGATGAATTGCACGATTTGAACGAAGCGTCGTTCCGGCTGCTGACCATGCTGATACGCCGCGGCAACGCGTTTTTCTGCGGCGCCGGCGACAAGGACCAGGTCATCTACACGTGGTCGGGCGCCGACCACCGCTTCCTGCGCCAGCGCTTCGAACAGGAATTCCCCGCCTTGCAGCGCTTGCCGTTGACGGCCTCCTACCGCTATGGTCCGCAGCTGGCGCACGCCGTGGGTGTGCTGAAAAACAAGGCCAGCGTCTCGGCCCTGTCGCGCGCCACCCACATCGAGCTGCTCGAGTACGACCATGCGCAGCCGCAAGCGTGCAGCGCCCAGCTGATCGCCGCGCTCGAGCACGCGCATGCGGGCACGACGGCCATCTTGCTGCGCGACCGCGACCAGGCGATCCGCGTGGAAACGGCGCTATTCCAGAGCGGTATCGCGTATGGCCTGGTGGACATGAACAGCTATCTGCTGAGCCTGGAAGTGCTGATGCTGCGCGGCATGGTCGCCATCGCCCGCAAGGATTTGCACGTGATCAAGAGCGGCCCCCGCCGCGGCGAAATCCTCGAAGCCCTCGTGGCCTTCGCGGAAATCCCGTTTACGCGCACGGAATTGCAGCAAGCCAAGGCCGACGTGGCCAACTATCCCGACTTGCTGGAAGGTTTCTTGACGAACCAGTTGGCCAAGTCGCAGAACCAGGACAAGGCGGCGCTGACCCTGGCCGCCGTCGACTACCTGCGCGCACTGCCTCCCGACGCCCTGGCGGGCGATGCCTTGCAGCACATTTTTGACTTGATGCAGCTGGAACAGACGGCGCGCCGCATCTATGTCGACCCTGCGCAGGCGCGGGTCGTCGCCCGTTCCCTGCACGGTTTCATTGCCGTGTGCCGCGAAGCGGGCGTGGCGCTGGGCGGCTTTGCCGGCTGGCTGGGCGAGATGGAAGACGCCGTGACGGTTTCGACCGGCAAGGCCAAACTCGTCATCGCCTGCATCGACCAGATCAAGGGTCTCGAATACCACCACGTGATTCTGCCTTACCTGGCCGTCGACGAGTTCCCGCGCAGCAAGACCGACCCGCTGGAAGAGGAAAACCGTTTCTATGTGGCCGCCACCCGCGCGCGCGACAGGCTCACCTTGCTGACGCCGCAAGACCCGGCTTACCAGAGCCGCTACATCGCCGCCCTGCAGCTCAAACAGAAGATTATTGCGCCCAAGTCATAGATCTTTTGCTGAATGCCTGCTTTTTGCGAAAGACGAAAGCGGGCATACTGTACTGGTGTGATTGACAGCAATCTAACCAGACAGGGAGCAAGATATGAAAGTGTTTTTGACAGGCGCAGCGGGTTTTATCGGTAGTTCCATCGCGGCGGGCCTCGTGCGCGCCGGCCATCAGGTGACAGGCCTCGTGCGCAAACCCGAGCAGGTGGCCGAGCTGGCTACCATCGGCGTGCATGGTATCGTCGGCACCTTGAACGATCGCGCATTGCTCATCGAGCAGGCGAGGGCGGCGGACGCCGTCATCAACGCGGCCAGCAGCGACCACCGGGGCGTCGTCGAGGCGATTCTCGATGCGCTGGCTGGCAGCAACAAGCCTTTCCTCCACACCAGCGGTTCGTCCATCGTGGGCGACGCTTCGGGCGGCGAGGGCACGCAGCAGATCTATTATGAAGACAAGTTGCCGGCGCCCACGGCCGACAAGGCGGCCCGCGTCGCCATCGACGACCTGGTGCTGGCCAGCGCAGGCAAGGGCGTGCGCGCCAGTGTGCTGTGCAACACCCTGATCTACGGCCATGGCGCCTTGCCGCGCGACAGCGTGCAACTGCCCCGTCTGCTCAAGCAGGCACGCAAGAGCGGCATCGTGCGCCACGTGGGACCGGGCCGCAACATCTGGTCGAACGTGCATATCGACGACGTCGTCAGCCTGTATTTGCTGGCCCTGGAAAAGTCGCCCGCCGGCACGTTTTACTTTGTCGAATCGGGCGAAGCGGCCTTCCGCGACATGACGGCCGCCATTGCCAAGGCACTGGACCTGGGGCCCGCGCAGGACTGGCCGCTGCCCGAGGCGATAGCCGAATGGGGCTACGAAATGGCTTCCTACGGCCTCGGTTCCAACAGCCGCGTGCGCGGCGAGCGGGCGCGCAAGTTGCTGGGCTGGCAGCCGCAGGGACCGTCCGTGCTGGCATGGATCAAGAACGACATGCTGCACCCGCCGCATGCCATCGGCGTTTGATGCAGCTCAGCAAAACCTCATCAGTGTGCGCTAGCGAACGGTGCTTTGTGGCGATCGGGAGTATGATGGCTTTGCTTGGTTGAGACGCACTGCCGTGAAGTTGGCGGCATGTTCGATCTTCCAGCAGGTCAGCCGGTCGCCTCAAGGATCGGCACCAGATTCTTGCTGCCGGCGCGCTTGCGCCATGCGGCTGTGCACTGCAACTCCAGGTCGCGGTGTGGACTGCGAACCCCTTCAAGGCCGGCTCTAGCCGGTCTTTTTTTTGCCCGTTGTTTCGTCGCTGCGCCATTCACCGCTGTCTTTCCGCCATTCGCCGAAGCGGTGTTTTCCCCCGTCCGAAATCCGCGTATCTTTACGATCAACCAACTTCAAGGGGTGACCGTGAAACCTGAACCAGCTTATTGCCGCCGTACCCAGCTGCTGTGGGGCGTGCTGCTGATCGCCATCGGCGCCATCATCCTGCTGGACCGGCTCGATATGATCTATCTCCACGATTACTATTCACTATGGCATTATTGGCCGGTGATACTGGTCGTTTTCGGCTTGAACAAGCTGCTCACGCCAGTGTCCGCCAAGCAGGTATTGAGCGGTCTGTGGCTGATCTTTTTCGCCGCCTGGTGGTATGTATCGTATGAAGAACTGTGGAACTTGAGTTTTTATAACAGCTGGCCCGCCTTGCTGATCGCCTGGGGCGTGGGCCTCGTGCTGGAGCCGCTGTTGAACAAACATTTTATTGCCTACCGGGAGTCCGAGCATGAAAAATAAACCGCCGCTGCACTCGCCATCGCAGATCGTGCTGGGCGTCATCGTCATCGGCCTGGGACTGCTGTTCTTGCTCGATAACCTCGGTTTCATCGATGTGCGCTACACCTTCCGTTTCTGGCCCACGGCGCTGATCGTGTTTGGCCTGCTGAAACTGTCGCAAAGCCGCAGCGCGAACGGTTATTTATTGGGCGGCATGCTGGTGCTGCTGGGCGTGGCCTGGACCCTCAAGCACATGGGCATCTTCTACATGAACTGGGACTTGCTGTGGCCCCTGCTGATCATCGGCCTGGGCGTGGCCGTGGTGTCGAAGTCCCTGCCCGGCGCGCAGCAGCGCCAGCGCCGCCGGCGCTTTGCCGCACAACAAGATGGAAGCGCTGCGCCCGACTCGTTCGGCCAGGCCAGGAATGGCGCCGTGTCGCTGGACAAGGACGCAGCCGATGCCACTGCGGCGCCCGGCGCCGGCGGGCAGGCGGACGATGACAGCATCATCGAGGTGACGGCTATCCTCGGCGGCTATGTGCGGCGCGTGTCGTCGCAGCGCTTCAAGGGCGGCGATATCAATGTCATCATGGCCGGCTGCGAAATCGACTTGCGCCAAGCGTCGATCGAAGGCGAAGCCGTGCTCAACGTATTTGCCCTGTGCGGCGGCGTCACCATCAAGATTCCACCCGACTGGAGCGTCGTGCTGCAGGGCACGCCCATCCTCGGCGGCTTCGAAGAAAAGACCATCGTGCCGCCGAACCAGAACAAGCGTCTGTATGTGACGGGCTACGCCATCATGGGCGGCCTGGAAATCCGCAACTAGGCGCGCATGTCGGGGCCCTTGTCGAAGCGGCGCGGCGCCGTGGTGGTGTTTTTGGTCTGCATCGCGCTGGGCCTGGCCCTGGCCTTTATTCTGGCCAGGGTGGCGCACGCGCCCTGGCTCAATGCCGTCGTGCTGGTGGTGCCTGCCACGCTCGTGTATGCGATCGGTTCGGGGTTTTCCGCGTTTTACCTATGCCGCGCCTATCCCTTGCACGTACGCCATCCGCTCGCCATCGCCGGCGTGGTGGGCGTGGCGGCCCTGTTCGCGGGCTTGCTGTGGGCCACCCTGCTGCAATTTCTGAATAGCGTCAGCCTGTTGCTGGAGCTGCGCTGGCTGGGCGTGAACCTGACGCAATCGCTGCTGGCCCTGTTCTTCGGCCTGGGCGTGCTGCTGTATTGCCTCGCTGCCGCAGTGCATTATCTGTTGCTGGAATTCGTGCGCGCCAGGATGGCCGAGCAGCGGGGGCTGGAAGCGCAGCTGACGGCGCAGGAAGCGCAATTGCGCATGCTGCGCACGCAAATCGATCCGCATTTCCTGTTCAACAGCTTGAACTCCATCAGCGCCTTGACGTCTATCGATGTGGCGGGCGCGCGCCAGATGACGGTGCAACTGGCCAGTTTCTTTCGCCAGAGCCTGAGCCTGGAAGCGCACAAGCACATCACCGTGGAGCAGGAACTGGTGTTGATCCGCCATTTTCTTGCCATCGAGCACGTGCGTTTTGGCGAACGCCTGCAAGTGGCGGAAAGCATCGACACTGCCGCGCTGGCGTGTCTGCTGCCGCCCATGCTGATACAGCCGCTGGTGGAAAATGCCGTCAAACATGGTATCTGCGGCTTGACGGAGGGCGGCCTGATCGCCATCGAGGCCCGGCGCGCAGGCAGCCTGCTGCAGATCGCCGTGCGCAATCCCGTTGATGCAGATCAAGGGCCTGCCCGCGGCAATGGCGTGGGCCTGGAGAATGTGCGCCAGCGCCTGGCCGGCGCGTATGGCCACGAAGCCAGCGTGCACTGGGGTCGGCGCGACGGCCAGTTCGAAGTGATGATTTCCATGCCGGCGCAGACCGGCGACACGGAGGAAGCATGATGCAGGCAAGAATGCGGGTCGCCATCGTTGACGATGAGCTGCTGGCGCGCAGCGTGTTGCGCGAATACCTGGCGCGCCACGACGATATCGACATCGTGGCCGAGTGCGCCAACGGCTTCGAGGCCGTCAAGGCCATCGCGGAGCTGGAACCGGAACTGGTGTTTCTCGACATCCAGATGCCGCGCCTGGACGGCTTTGAAGTGGCCGAACTGATCGGCGCGAAGACAAAGCTGATCTTTGTCACGGCCTATGACCAGTACGCCTTGAAGGCCTTCGAATGCCATGCGCTGGACTACCTGCTGAAACCATTCAGCGAACAGCGCTTCGACCAGGCGCTGGCCCATGCGCGCGCCAACCGCAGCACGCCCGAGACGGTGCTGACGGTGGCGCGCGAAGCGGCCACGCGCGCCGCGCCACTGGACCGCGTGCTGATACGCGACGGCGCCAAGGTCCACGTCATCGCCAGCGCGCGCATCGATTACATCGAGGCGCAAGATGACTACATCAGCATCCGCTCCGAGGGCAAGTCCTACCTGAAAAGCCAGACCTTGGCGGAGCTGGAAACCCAGCTCGACCCCGCCAAGTTCCTGCGCGTGCACCGGTCATACCTGCTCAATATCGACGGCATCCGCCGCATCGAGGCGGCAACGAAAGACAGCCACGTGGCCATCCTGCGCGATGACACGAGGATACCCGTGAGCAAGGCGGGGTATCAGAAGCTGAGGTTAATGGTTGGCTAAGTAATCCTCAGGAAATTATTGTGAAATTATGACGAACAGAACCGGATGCTATGCAAGGCGCCCGGTGCGACGCAGTGCGAGCACTGCTAGCAGCGGGCAAGCCTCGTCGGCCACCTTGCAGGGCGCCGGTTATGGAAGTCAGAAATCACAATAATTTATTGGGGGTTACTTAGCTGCACATCCCACCACGTGGGCAGCAGCTGGCGGATTTCCGGGCGGGAAAAGCGGTCGTCGATCAGGTAGACGACGCCCTTGTCCGATTGCGTGCGGATGACCCTGCCTGCCGCCTGCACCACCTTTTGCATGCCCGGATACAGATACGTGTAGTCGTAGCCGGCGCCGAAGATGTCGCCCATGCGTTGTCGGATCTGTTCGTTGACGGGATTGATCTGCGGCAAACCCAGGGTGGCGATGAAGGCGCCGATCAGGCGCGCGCCGGGCAAGTCGATGCCTTCGCCGAACGCGCCGCCGAGCACGGCAAAGCCGATGCCGCGCGTGTCCAGCCCGAAACGGCCCAGGAATTGTGCGCGGGCAGCGTCGTCCATGCGGCGCGGCTGTTGCCAGAGTGGCACGTCCGGGTAATGCTGGGCGAACAAGTGGGCCGTCTTTTCCATGTAGTCGAAGCTGCTGAAGAAGGCCAGGTAGTTGCCCGGCGTTTCTGCGTATTGCTTCGCCATCAGCTGGGCGATGGGCAGCAGCGAGGCGGCGCGGTGCTGGTAGCGCGTGGAAATGCTGTCGGCCACGCGCACGGACAATTGCTCCGCCTGGAACGGCGATTCCACGTCGACCCAGGCCGTGTCGGCCGGCATGCCCAGGGTGTCGCTGTAGTAATTCCACGGACTCAGGGTGGCGGAAAACAGGGCCGTGCTGTGGCTGGCCGCGAAGCGTTCCTTGAGAAACGGTGCCGGGACGATGTTGCGGAGGCAAACGGTGGAACCGGTATCCGTCTTGCTGACGTCGAACAGCGAATGCTCGCCAAAGCTTTCCGCCAGGCGGTTGATCAGCAGCACGTCAAAGTAAAAGCGCTGCAAGTCTTCGTCCAGCGCGGCGGCATGCTCGGCCAGGTAGTCGCCGATGGCCGTGGCCACGCCTTGCAGGGCGCCAAAGAATTTGTCCGGCAACGCCGCATGCACGTGGTAATCGCCATCTTGTTCTTTCAATAAGGCCGTCCACTGGCGCGAGAGGCGGTCCAGCGGCTTTTTCAAGCCCTCCGGCGCGAACTTGCGCAGCATTTTCAGGTCGATCTGCGCCAGTTCGGCCGAATACATGCTGCGCGCACGCGACACCATATTGTGCGCTTCGTCGACCAGCACATTGACTTTCCAGTCGTGGGCCAGGGTCATGCTGTACAGCATCGCGCTGAGGTCGAAGTAATAATTATAGTCGCCGATGACGACGTCGCTCCAGCGGGCCAGCTCCATGCCCAGGTAATACGGGCAAATGCCTTGCTGCAAGGCGATGGCGCGCACGGCTTCCTTGTCCAGGATCAAACCGCTGGCCAGCGCCACCTCGCGCGCCAGCGGCAAGCGGTCGTAAAAACCCTTTGCCAGCGGACACGACTGGCCATGACAGGCTTTGTCAGGATGTTCGCAGGCGCTGCTCTTGGCGCTCAGTTCCAGCACGCGCAGCGGCAGCAGGGGCGCGCTATCCTTGAGGATGGCGCAGGCGTCGAGCGCCATCTGGCGTCCCGGCACCTTGGCGGCGAGGAAAAACAGTTTATCCAGGCCATGCGCGGCCGTCGCCTTCAACATGGGAAACAGGCTGCCCACCGTCTTGCCGATGCCGGTCGGCGCCTGCGCCAGCAAGCCGCAGCCACGGCTGCTGGCCTTGTACATGGCTTCGGCCAGCTGGCGCTGCCCCGGGCGGAAGTTGGCATGGGGAAACGCCATGCTGGTCAGCTGCGCATCGCGGCTGGCGCGGTGCGCCAGTTCCTGCTCGGCCCAGTCCAGGAACAGCGCGCAATGCTGTTCGAAGAAAAGGCGCAACGCCTCGGCCGTGCATTCCTCGTGCATGACCGTTTCCTTCTGGCTGGCGATATCGAAATACACGAGCGCCACGCGCAGCATGGGCAGGTTCAGCTGCTGGCACAGCAAATGGCCATAGATGCGCGCCTGCGCCCAGTGCAACTGGCGGTGGTTGGCGGGCATGGTGTCCAGTTCGCCCCGGTAAGTCTTGATCTCTTCCAGCTGGCGCCGCGCCGGGTCGTAGCCGTCGGCGCGGCCCCGCACGTGCAGGGGGCCGAAGTCGCCGGACAGGCTGATTTCTCGCTGATAATCGTCGTCGCGCCGGCCAGTGACGGTGGCGTGCCCGGCCATGCCTTCCTGCGCCGTGGGGGACGGGGTGAAGCGCAAGTCCAGGTCGCCTGCCTTGGCCGTGAATTCGCACAGGGCGCGCACGGCGATCGTGTACCGCTTGACGCTCATGCGGCCGCCTCCCACTGCAGGTAGCACACGCTGACGGGCATGGCGTGCTCGGCGCAATACGCGATCCAGCGCAGCTGGTTGTCTTGCAGGCGGTCGCCCGGACCCTTGACTTCGATCATGCGGTAGCGCCGTTCGGCCGGCCAGAACTGGATTAAATCGGGAAAGCCGCTGCGGTTGCTTTTGATATCGAGCAAGATGCGCTCGAACGCCTTCTTCAGGTGGATGGCCGGGATGCAGGCCAGCGCCAGGTCCAGCAAGCCGTCGTCCAGCACGTCCCAGCTGACGAAGGGCGAGACGATGCCGTGCTTGGCGGCAAGCGTGGCGCGGATGGCGGCGTGGTAGCTGCCGTCGTCCAGTTGCGCCAGGCAAGCGGCAAAGTCCAGGCTGCGACGCTGGTAAAAATCGGCGCTGTGCAAGTCGGCCGGGCCACGGTGGAACGGGTGGAAGAAGGCGCCCGGCATGGCCTTGAAGATGGCGGGCCAGCACAGCAGGCCGAACAGCGAGTTGATCAGGGTGTTTTCCACGTAATACACGGGCGCGTCATCCCGCATCAGGTGTTGCTGCACCACCCCTTCCACGTAGCACGCCTGTTCTGGGCAGGGCAGCAGCAGGTCGATGCGCTCCACGCTTGCCGCCGCGCTGGCTGCCTGCTTCGCATGGCCCAGCTTGCGCCGCAAACGGGGCGCCATGCGCAAAAGTAATTGTTGTTCCGCTTCGCTTTCCGGCGCGGCCAGGGCGATCGTCAGGCGCTCGTAGGCCGCTTGCGGCTGCTCATCCTTTTCCAGCACGCGGATGGCGCGGCCACGCGCGCCCGGATAGCGGCAATCGGCGTAGGCGCGGTAGGCGGCCGGCCAGTCCTGGCATTTTTCCAGGTGCAAGGCGATCTGGTAACGCAGCTTGTCGCGCCGGCTGGCCAGCCAAGTATTGTCCTGCGACAAGGGCAGCGCCGCCAGTTCCTGCAGCACTTCGTCCGCGGGCGCGCTGTCGTTGTAGCGTTCGCGGCACTGGTGCAGCACTTCATAGTGCTCGATATCCTGGCGCGTGCGAAAACCGCGCGAAGCGGGCGAGAATTCCACTTTTTCATACTGGTACACGCCCAGGTCGGACAGCACGAATTCCGACCAGTCCTGGTGATAGTTGCCAAAGTAAATCAGGCGCAATCGGTCGCACAGCGCTTGCAGGCCGAGGCGGTACAGCACGTCGCCGCAGGCGGGATGCCACGCGGAAAACGGCTTCTCATTCACATGCTGTTCGCGCAAGGCGTCCAATTGTTCCGCCTTGCGCGCCGCCTTCAGGGGCGCGGCGAGATCGAAGGCCTGGGCGATTTCCGCTTTCAGCAGCAGTTCGAACAGCTCGTCTAGAGAAATGACCGGATCGGCCACTACCCAGCCGGTGGCCAGCAGGGGCAGGGCGGCCGCGCGCGTGTCGCCGATTTCCGGATAATTGAGCTTGCTTGCGCGAAACAAGCAACCCTTGCGCATGACGAGGCGCACGAACAGGGCGCGCGACGGCAGCGGCAGGGCGCCGAAGTCGGCGATGAACTGCGTTTCCTCAACACTCAGCAGATCGGCGTAACGCGCGCTGATCCAGCTCAGCACGTCCTGGAAATTATCCAGATAGTACAGGGGATTTTCCAGGACTCTCAACATGGGGGCAATAGGGCAAGGTGATTGGTTTTACTGTGTTTATATACAGTTTAAACCTTCAGCCGCCGCTTGCACAGCGATTTTATGTTCAGCCAGCCGTGCTGTAGGCAAAACAACTGTCGAACTTTTCGTAGGGAATCAGTTCCGCGCGCAAGCTGGCGAGTTCGATATCGCTCAGCAAGCCCCGGTGCGCTTCCTTGCGTCCCTTCGGCAACAGCACGTCGTAATCGATGATGTCCCTGGCCAGCAAGGCTTGCAGCACCTCGGCCTGGCGCGCCGTCAGGTAGCGCGCATGCGTGCCCAGGGTGTTTGCCAGTTGTTCCTTGAATTCATCATCGCTGACGTCGTTGTACGTATCCTGGTCGGCCATGCTGTTCAACAACATGTGAAACAGGAACTCCTGCAGGTTCTTTGCCAGATATTGGGCTTCATCCTGGTCATGCCACAGCAGCACGACGGGCATGTCGCCATCGTGCTGGCCAGATGCGAAAAAGCAGTAGTGGTCGCCCGCGCCCGTTTGCGCGAACGGGATGAAGCGGAAGGCGGGATCGATCTGCCGGTAATCGTCGGGATCGGCCAGTTCTACCATGGCTGCCGCTGCGGCCTTGACGCTCAGCAACTCGAAATCGTCCGCATGCAGCAGCAGGGTGGGCCGCTCGGTCAAGGTGGGATAGACCAGCTTGTACCAGTCGGGGCCGTATTCGCCCACGGCCAGCATGCCGTCGCGGTCCAGCTGCCGGTACAGCGCAGGATAAGTGAAGCCGTGTTGCTGTTCAATTTCTGCCAGTGTCATGTTTTCCCTGTTCAACGTGAGTCATGCGGCAATGATAGCCGAGGCGGTGGCGCGCACGGCTGGCCCCACGGCGACAATGATGCGCATAATTAATAAACATTTTAGTTTACTTATTTGGCGTGCTCACGTAGTCTGGCCAGACCATCTCCATCGAGCCCGCATGAAAAACATCATCCTGATTTCCGCCGCCTGTTTGCTGGCGTTGCTGTCGACCATCGGCGCCTCCCTGCCGTACCCGATCCTGCCGCCCCTGTTCGCGGCCGAGGCGCCGAATGCTTTCAACAATTTCCTCGGCTTGCCATCGAAACTGCTGTTCGGCCTGGCGCTGACCATCAACCCGCTGGGCTTGCTGATCGGCTCGGCCTTGCTGGGGCCGCTGTCGGACCGCTATGGCCGCCGCCCCTTGCTGATGCGCACGGCCGTGGGCGCCGCCATCGGCCACGCCTTCACGGCCTGGGCGCTGGTGATCCAGTCCTACCCCCTGTTCATCGTCGCCCGTTTCATCACCGGTTTGCTGGAAGGTAACGGCGCCGTGGCGCGCGCCATGCTGGCCGACCAGCTGACGGGACCGCTGCGCCTGCGCGCCATGTCCTGGCTGAATGGCGCGTTTTACCTGGGCTGGCTGGTGGGGCCGATCCTGGCGGGCGCCACCCTGCATTGGGGCGTGACGGTGCCGTTCTGGATCGCCGCCGCCGCCCTGATGCTGGTCGCCGTGCTGGTGGCCGCGGGCTTGCCGCGCGAAATGCCGTCCCTGCTGACGACGTCGTGGTGGCAAGTGGCGCGCGACCGCCATTCGCTCAATTTGCTGCGCCATGACGAGCTGCGCACCCTGTTCATCGTGCAGCTGGCGCTGACTTGCGGCGTAGCCAGCTTTTACGAGTTCTATCCGCTGTGGCTGGTCGAGACGGCCAATTACCATGCGCAAGAGATTGCCTGGGTGAATGTGGGCCTGTGCGGCACGATGACCATCACCTCGCTACTGGCGGGCGGTCCCAGCCGCCATGCACCGCTGCTGCGCGCCAGCTGGTATGCGTGCGGCGTGGCGCTGGCAGTGGGAATCTTGGCACTGGGCAATATCTGGGTGGGCATCGCCGCCATCGTGCTGTTCGGCATTCCGAATGCGCTGTACAACACGGTGATCCAGGGCTGGTGCGCCGAGCGCTTCAGCGCGCACGGCCAGGGCGCCGTGATGGGCTTGCTGGCCACCACCTTTTGCATCGCCAACATCGTCGTCGCCCTCAGCGGCTCCGTGCTGACCCTGATCGATACGCGGCTGATCCTCGTCGCGGGCGCCTGTTCTGCTGCCTGGGCCGCGTGGCGCATGGCCGCCTGGCGCCGCCAGCTGGCCGGCGCCGTCGATGCCGAGGTGGTGGCATGAATACGTCCGAGCAGACGCTGTTCTTGCTGAAGATGCGCGGGCCGCAGACGGCGCAGCAACTGGCGGCCTTGCTCGATATCACCTCCATGGGCGCGCGGCGCCAGCTGGAAGCGGCGCAGGACAAGGGCCTGGTGGCTTGCGGGGACGTGGCCGACAAGGTGGGGCGCCCGTCGCGGCGCTGGCAGCTGACGCCAGCGGGCCACGCGCGCTTTCCCGACCGCCATGCCGACCTGACCCTGGAATTGATCGCGCAAGTGAAAACCCTGTTCGGCGACGAGGGGCTGGATAGACTGATCGGCGCGCGCGAGCGCAGCAGCGAAGCCGCCTACGGCAAGCTGGTCGACCCTGGGCTTGATCTGGCGCAACGGGTGGACAGCCTGGCACGGGCGCGCGATGGCGAAGGTTACATGGCCCATGCGGAACCGCAGGACGATGGCAGTGTCTTGCTGGTGGAAAACCATTGCCCGATCTGTGCGGCCGCCAAGGCGTGCCAGAATTTTTGCCGCGCCGAGCTGGCCATCTTTCAGCGGGTATTGGGGGGCGATTGCACGGTGGAACGCAGCGAATATCTGCTGGAAGGGGGACGGCGCTGCGTGTACAGGATCATGCCTATCGGGACCTGAGGAATCAGGCCCCGATAGGTGCGTACGGACTTCTTGTCAAATTACTTCTTGGCAGCCTTCGGCTTGGCGGCAGGCGCCGCCTTTTCAGCCGCGGCGGTGGCGCCGCCCGTCGCCTTTTCCGTGGCCTGCGCCACTTGCGCGCTGGCCTTGGCGATCTGCTCTTCCACCGTTTTCACGGCCTGTTTCGTGGCCTTGGTCACCTGCTCGTAGCCGAGGAAGGCGTTGTCGATGGCGGCCTTGACGATGGCGACGGCGTTTTCCGAGCCTGGCGGCACGTTTTTCGTCACGTCGTAGATCAGGGCGCTCAAATTGCTCTTCGCTTCGGCTACATGGGCTTCGGCGGCCGTCGTGAATTCCGTGTGGATTTCCTTGATGATGTCGTCGAGTTGCTGTTTATACGCTTTCGCGCCGGCCACGCCCGGTTGCAGCTGGGCAGCGGCGGCGGCCATGGCGGCCTTCGGATCCTTGGCCTGGCTGATTTCCTTGCTGGCGGCTAGGCCATCCTCGATGCCGGACTTGGCGGTGGCCATGTTCAGCGCCAAGACCTGTTCCACGCCTTGCACGGCCTTGGAGGTGAGGGTGTTGAAGGTCATCAGCTGGAATTCAAACAGGGCCTTGGTGGCCGTTGCGAATTGTTCGGGATTCGTAAACATGTGGTCTCCTCGGTTTGAATAGATACGTTCTTATCGTTCCATACTCTTTCGACGCCGCATTGCCATCGCTTGCTCTCAAGCCGGTGCCCCGTGTGGTCATGGCCCCATTATTTAACAAGCGCCGGTTTTTCGCAACGGCTATCTTTGTACGGTCCCGAGGCCAGTTCCCAGCCAAATCCCAGGGTCGATTGGGCGCACGACAGGGTGCCGTCGATCTTGCTGCGCCATTTGTACCAAGGGGCAGGTCCGGCCATTGCGCCAGCGCAAACTGCCAGCAGGGCAGTGGCGATAAGGTATTTCATGGGTGCTCCGAAAGAAATGCTTGCTGGCATTGTAGCGCGCTTGCCCGTCAGGGGGCGGGCGCTTGCGGCGCGGCGGCGGGCAGCTGCAGGGTGAAGGTGGTGCCGCCGCCATCGCCGGTGCTGCTGGCAACATGGATATGGCCGCCCAGCACGCCCGTGACGATGTTGTGCGCCACATGCAGGCCCAGGCCCGACCCGCCGGAACCGAGCTTGGTCGTGAAGAAGGGGTCGTAGACATGCACGAGGTCATCGGCGGCGATGCCCACGCCCGTGTCGGCGATGGACAGGGTGATCGTCTGCCCGTCGTCGCTGCCGCGCGCGGTGATGGCGATGGTGCCGCCGCTGCGGCCCTCGAAGGCGTGGCGCAGGCAGTTTTCCAGCAGGTTGCTCAGGACCTGGCCCAGCGGACCCGGATAGCTGTCCATGGCCAGGCCTTCGGGCACGTCCTGCGTCAGGCTCAGGCCGGCGGCCTTGAGCGGCGTCGACATGGGCAGCATCAGTTCGGCGATGAACTGGCGCAGCAGGAAGTGGCGGCGCTGCGAGCTGGCGCGGTCGACGGCGATCTGCTTGAAGCTCGACACGAGGTCGGCGGCGCGCTGCAGGTTGCGCAGCATGATGGCGTCCGCCTCGCTGGCCTGGGTCAGGTAGGCGCCCAGTTCGGAGCGGCGCAAGCCGTCGAGGAAGCTGGCCTGGATTTCGCGCGTGCGCTCGGCCATCGTGGTGGCCACCACCAGGCCGTTGCCGATCGGCGTATTGAGTTCGTGTGCGATGCCGGCCACCAGCGCACCCAGCGCGGCCAGCTTGTCGCGGCGCACCAGTTCTTCTTGCGTGATGGACAGGTTTTCCAGCGCGGCGGCCAATTCGAGGTTCATTTGCTCCGAGTGTTCCTTGGCCTGCGTCAAGGCGGCCGTGCGTTCGGCCACCAGCTCTTCCAGGTGGGCGCGGTGGCGCTGCAGCTCGCGTTCGTGGCGCATGCGGCCAATCGCGATGCCGGCCAGGTCGGTGGCCGTGTCGATCAGCTCCAGGTCGCGCGCGTCGGGCTGGCGCACTTCGCGGTAGTACATGGCGAAGGAGCCGAGCACGGTGCCATCCTGGCCGAAGATGGGGCGCGACCAGCAGGCGCGCAAGCCGAATGGCGCCGCCAGCTCGCGGTAGGGCGCCCACAGCGGATCGCGCATGATGTCGGTGACGACCACCGGTTCGCGCAGGAACATGGCCGTGCCGCAGGAACCCACGCCGGGGCCGATGGCCACGCCTTCGAGCAGGGCCATGTACTCGGCCGGCAGGCTGGGGCCGGCCGCGCTATGCATGTGAATGCCGTCGTCGTCGAGCAGCATGATGGAGCAGAGCACGCCGCGCGACTGGCCTTCGATCAGCAGCAGCAAGTGGTTCAGCGTGGGGATCAGCGGCGCGCCCTTGGCGACCATTTCCAGCAGGGCGCTCTGGCCCGAGCGCATCGCTTCGGCGAGGTTGCGTTCGGTCAAGTCGATGATGCGCGCATGCACCAGCTGGCGGCCGGGCACGGACAGGCGCATCAGGCGGATTTCGCAGGCGATCGGGTGGCTGTCGCGGTGGCAGCAGCTGGCGCGGAAGACGACGATCTTGCCTTGCAAGGTATCGCGGATCTTTTCTTCCAGCAGTTGCGGCGAAGCGCGGCCATCGCCCTGGTGCCTGGAGAACAGCGGCTCCATGCCGCCTTGCAGCAGCTCGGCCAGCGGCATGCCGAACAATTCTTCGGCCAGGTGGTTGGCATCGATCAGCAGGCGGTTGTCGATATCGAACAGCAGCACGGCGTCGGGCGAACCGGCCAGGATGGAGTGGTAATTGACTTCCAGCGTTTGCGGATGCAGGGGGCGCGGCGGCGTGGCGGCGCGCGGCGCGGGCGCCTCGGCCTTGTGCAGCGCCAGTTCCATGAGGATTTTTTCCGCCACGTCGCGCGCATTGAAGGGCATCTTGATGTAGTCGGAAGCGCCGGCGCCCACGCTGCGGCCTTGCTCTTCGGCGCTGGGGGTGGCCGACATCAGCAGCAGGGGCACGCCGTGGCGTCCGCCCGCATTGCGCAGGCGCATGCAGGTGGCGCCGATATTCGTGCCCGCCAGGGCCGCGTCGAGCAGGATCAGGTCCGTGCCGCCGGCCGCCAGTTCCACGCCTTCGTCGATATCGCCGGCCAGTCCCGTGCCCAGGTTATGCCGGTCCAGCACATACAGCAGTTCGCGCACATCGTTCGGCGAATTGCTGACCAGCAGCACATTGGCCCGGTCAGTGATGGAAGAAATCAACTGGTTCATGGTGTCGCGCCCTTACGCGTTTCATGGGCCTAGTATTACATCAAGGCAAGTAGGAGTAAACGATAATTCTTGATGACCAAAAGCAACCTGTTCAAGCCGCATTTAGCGCTGCTGGTGCCGCTTCCAGGTCGGCGCGCGCCTGTTCGATGCGCGGATAATTATCCTCGATCCAGTCGACCAGCACGGCCAGGCGTTCGGCCGCTTCGCGTCCCAGTGGCGTGAGGCTGTACTCCACCTTGGGCGGGATCACCAGGTACGCCTGGCGCAGCACGAAGCCGTCGCCCGCCAGCGCTTCCAGGGTTTGCGCCAGCATTTTTTCGCTGACGCCGCCCACTTCGCGGCGCAGTTCGCTGAAGCGCCGCGTGCCGCTCAGCAGCAGTACCAGCACCAGCACGGCCCAGCGGCTGGTCAGGTGGCTGAGCACGGCGCGCGACGGGCAGGCGGCCGCCAGCAGGTGCGCGCCCTGGTTCTGGCGGGCGAGGGCGGCGCGCAGGCTGGCGCCGGGAGTGTCTGTGGACATGATAGTTGGCCTTCGAAGTTTGGTATCCAATAGTACTTACCAAAAGGTACGTACTTACAATTGGTAAGTAATAGTCCTATTATAGGGTTTTACCACCCACGTACCAAGGAGAAATCATGATCGTCATCACCGGCGCCACAGGCAACCTGGGCCAGCACGTCATTGCCAGCCTGCTCAAATCCGTCCCTGCAGCCAACATCATCGCCGCCGTGCGCAACCCGGCCAAGGCCGCCAGCCTGGCCGCACTGGGCGTGCAAGTGCGCCAGGCCGATTACAACGATGGCGCCAGCCTCGATGCGGCGTTCAAGGGTGCAACGAAAATCCTGCTGATCTCGTCGAGCGAAGTGGGCCAGCGCGCGCAGCAGCACCAGAACGTCATCGATGCGGCCAAGCGCGCCGGCGTGGCCTTGCTGGCCTATACCAGCGTCTTGCGCGCCGACACGTCGCCGCTGGGCCTGGCCGCCGAGCACGTCGTCACGGAAGCGGCCATCCGCGCATCCGGCCTGCCATACACTTTCCTGCGCAACGGCTGGTACCTGGAAAACCATACGGAACACCTGGTGCCCGTGCTCGAGCATGGCGTCGTGCTGGGCGCGGCGCAAAACGGGCGTTTCTCGTCGGCCGCGCGTCTCGACTACGCGGCGGCCGCCGCTGCCGTGCTGACGGCGGCCCAGCCGCAAGCCATCTATGAACTGGCGGGCGACCAGGGCTTTACCCTGGCGGAATATGCGGCCGAAGTGGCGCGCCAGTCGGGCAAGGCAATCGCGTACAAGGATATGCCGCAGGCGGACTTCAAGGCGGCGCTGGTGAGCGTGGGCGTGCCGGAAGGCTTTGCCGACTTGCTGGCCGATTCCGATGCGGGCGCGGCCAAGGGCGGCCTGGAAGACCATGGCAAGCAATTGAGCGCGCTGATTGGCCGTCCGACGACGAGCCTGCATGACGCCGTGAAGGCGGCACTGGCCAAATAAGGGGAGGGTGCCGCAGGGATGCGGCATTCTGGAATCATTCTGGAATGAAAAAAGCCGCAAACTCGTGAAAGTTTGCGGCTTTTTTGCGAATTAGGTAATGGTGCCCACGAAGGGACTCGAACCCCTACACCCGAAGGCACATGGACCTGAACCATGCGCGTCTACCAATTCCGCCACGTGGGCACTGATGCTGCTAATGCTATATTTCACTACTGTACTGCGGACTACAACGAAAACGACTCGTTGCTGGTGGTGCCCACGAAGGGACTCGAACCCCTACACCCGAAGGCACATGGACCTGAACCATGCGCGTCTACCAATTCCGCCACGTGGGCATTGTGCTGCTTTTACTGCTATCGACTACTTTACTGCGGATCACAACAATGAACAACTTGTTGCTGGTGGTGCCCACGAAGGGACTCGAACCCCTACACCCGAAGGCACATGGACCTGAACCATGCGCGTCTACCAATTCCGCCACGTGGGCATTGTTACTGCTTGCTGCTTGTCGCTGCATGTTCTGCAGCGAGGACAAAATCATAAGGGCTGGCGCGCATTCGGTCAATCAACATTTTGCACTTTTCTGCAAGAAACATGTTTTTTCGCCTGAAAAGGGCTTTTCCCTATGAAAAAAGGCTGAATCTGCCTATTTTTTCAGCGTTTTTGATGACGGATGGCGTTCGCTGGAGTGCGGGGAGTGAATGTCATCGCCTGGCGGGTGCGTGGCGACTGCGGCGTGGGGGGGGATTTTCGTTTCGGAAATGAAAAAAGCCGCAAACTCGTGAAAGTTTGCGGCTTTTTTGCGAATTAGGTAATGGTGCCCACGAAGGGACTCGAACCCCTACACCCGAAGGCACATGGACCTGAACCATGCGCGTCTACCAATTCCGCCACGTGGGCACTGATGCTGCTGTGACTTATTACTTTTACTGCTCGAGTACTTGTTGAAAAATAACTTCACAACAATTCTGCTATTATAGCGACTTGAAGAGTTTTGCGCCAGATGAGCTTTCGCTCCATACTGCACATCAACCCTGTACCGCTTTCCTGCAACTGCATTCCCGTGAAGGTTTGTCGCTGCAAGAGACCGAGATTATAGAGCAATATTTGCCGAAGTCAAATGCATTGCGCAGCTTTTCTCCTTTTTTTCATCGGTGGGGCACTTGTTCGGTTTCCGCTACGCTGTCCGTTAGGCAAACCAAGGCGTCCTCCGGTACACTACCGGACATCACCGTGTCAATATTGACGGTGATGTCATCGGTCTTTGTCTTCCGTTTGATCACTGTCAATAACAACTATAGAAATACTTTTGAGCCAAAATACCCACACCATCCCCAGCCGGGAGGACATTCTCGGCATATTCCGCAGCGTCAGCGCGCCTCTCGACCCGCAGTCTCTCGGGAAAACGCTGCAAGTGCATGCCGATTCCATGGATGTCCTGGTCCGTCGCCTGAAGGCGATGGAGCGCGACGGCCAGCTCAAGTCTGACGCCAGCGGTGTTTTCAGCCTGGCCGACCAGAGCGCGCTTGTCGCCGGTCGCGTCACCAGCCACCGCGACGGCTTCGGCTTTGTCATTCCCGACGACGCCAGCGCCGACCTGTTCCTGCCTGAGAAAGAAATGCAGAAAGTACTGCATGGCGACAAGGTCATGGCCCGCATCGTCGGCACGGACCGCCGCGGCCGTCCGGAAGGCACGATCGTCGAAGTCACCTACCGCGCCAACACCCACGTCATCGGCCGCCTGATCCAGGAAAACGGTACCTGGGTCGTGGCGCCGGAAGACCAGCGCATCGGCCAGGACATTTTGGTCACCGGTTCGGTGGGCAAGGCGAAAGCGGGCCAGATCGTCAGCGTCGAGCTGACCGAGCAACCGATGCGCTTCAAGCAGCCGGTCGGCAAGATCGTCGAAGTGCTCGGTGCGCTCGACGATCCCGGCATGGAAATCGAGATTGCCGTACGTAAATTCAACGTGCCGCACGTCTTTTCCGCCGCCGCCTTGAAGCAAGCTGAAAAGCTGCCCTTCGAAGTGCGCGCCGCCGACCTGAAAGACCGTGTCGACCTGCGCGACGTGCCTTTGGTAACCATCGATGGCGAAGACGCGCGCGATTTCGACGATGCCGTGTATTGCGAACCCGTCAAGATCGGCCGCGCCAACTGCTTCCGCCTGATCGTGGCGATTGCCGACGTCAGCCATTACGTGAAACCGAACGACGCGCTCGATATCGATGCGCTCGAGCGCAGCACGTCCGTCTACTTCCCGCGCCGCGTCATCCCGATGCTGCCGGAAAAGCTGTCGAATGGCCTGTGCTCGCTGAACCCGGCCGTCGACCGCCTGACCCTCGTCTGCGACGCCGTCGTCAGCGACAAGGGCGAGCTGAAGGCGTATCAGTTCTATCCTGCCGTCATCCATTCGGCCGCGCGCCTGACCTACGACGAAGTCGCTGCCGTGCTGGGCAATACCAAGGGACCCGAAGCGGCGCGCCGCGCGGACATCCTGCCGCACCTGCAGAACCTGGAAGCCGTCTACCGCGCCTTGCTGAAAGCACGCACGGAGCGGGGCGCCATCGATTTCGAGACGACGGAAACGTATATCGTCTGCAATAGCGCCGGCAAGATCGAAAAGATCATCCCCCGCACGCGCAACGAAGCGCACAAGATCATCGAAGAGTGCATGCTGGCGGCCAACGTCTGCGCGGCCGATTTGTTGCTGCGCAACAAGCATCCAGGCACCTACCGCATCCATGCCAGCCCGACCAAGGAAAAGCTCACGCAAGTGCGCACCTTCCTCAAGCAGGTTGGCCTGAATCTGACGGGCGGCGACACGCCATCGGCATCCGATTACCAGACCCTGATGCAGCAGATCAAGGCGCGTCCCGACGCGGCCCTGCTGCAAACGATGCTGCTGCGCTCGATGCAGCAAGCCGTCTACAGCCCGGACAATATCGGCCACTTCGGCCTGGCCTACGAGGCGTATGCCCACTTCACCAGCCCGATCCGCCGCTATCCCGACTTGCTGACGCACCGCGCCATCAAGGCCATTCTGCAAGGCAAGAAATACGAGCCGAAGCTGTCCGAAAAAACCGTGCTGAACACGAACGTGTCGAACGCCACGCGCAAGCAGCAGGCCAAGGACAAGGCCGACGGCAAGCCGAAGAAGACGGATTTGACGATCTGGGACGCGCTGGGCGTGCATTGCTCGGCCAACGAGCGCCGCGCCGACGAAGCGTCGCGCGACGTGGAAGCCTGGCTGAAGTGCTACTTCATGCAAGACAAGCTGGGCGAGGAGTTCACCGGCACCATCACGGGCGTGACCACGTTTGGTGTGTTCGTGCAGCTCGATACCCTGTTTGTCGAAGGCCTAGTGCACGTCACCGAGCTGGGCACCGATTACTTCCAGTACGACGATGCGCGCCATGAATTGCGCGGCGAGCGCACGGGCAAGCGTTATCAATTGACCGACCGTTTGACGGTGCAAGTGGCGCGTGTCGACCTGGAAACGCGCAAGATCGACCTGCGCCTGGTCACCGATGCGGAACTGGCGGGCGAAGAAGCGCCAGCCAAGCCGAACGGCAGCGGCAAGCGCAAGGGCGAAAAGAAATCCATGGTCAAGCCCGGTCCAGCGACCGAGCAGCGCCATGAGATCAAAACCAGCGTCAACAACGGTGGCAAACCCGGCAATGGTTCCGGCGGCCGTGCCAACGGCGCCAAGGCGCAAGCCAAGCCTGCAGCCAAGGCAGCCCCGAAGGCGGCAGCGCCCAAGGCCGCCGCGCCGAAACGCAGCAAGAAACCAGCCGCGGCACCCGCTGCGGCGGCACCACGAGCAGCAAAAACTGTATCTGTATCAAAAACAAGCAAGAAGAAACGATAAATAATGAAGAATAAAATGATTTTCGGCTTCCACGCCGTCACCTCGCGTCTGCGTCATGAAGCGTCGTCCGTGGAAGAAATTTTTGTCGATGCCAGCCGCGTCGACGGCCGCATGAAGGACATGATCGCCGCAGCCAAGGCTGCCAACGTGCGCGTCATGCCTGTCGACTCGTCGCGTCTGGACAAGATCGTCGGCACGCGCCGCCACCAGGGCGTGATCGCGTTTGCCTCGCAACTGTCGCTGGCGCGCAATCTCGATGAGTTGCTGGACGCCATCGACGGCCCGCCGCTGCTGTTGATTCTCGACGGCATCACCGACCCGCACAACCTGGGCGCCTGCCTGCGCGTGGCCGACGGTGTCGGCGCACATGCCGTCATCGTGCCGAAGGACCGCGCCGTGGGCCTCAACGCCACGGCCGCCAAGGTCGCCAGCGGCGCCGCCGAAACCGTTCCGTACATCACCGTGACGAATCTGGCGCGCACCATGCGTGAACTCAAGGAACGCGGCATCTGGCTGATCGGCACGTCGGACGACGGCGAAAAAGGCTTGTACGAAGCCGATTTCACGGGCCCGACGGCCCTCGTCATGGGTTCCGAAGGCGAAGGCATGCGCCGTTTGACGCGCGACACCTGCGATATCCTCGTCAGCATCCCGATGTTCGGCTCCGTCGAGAGCTTGAACGTGTCGGTCGCTTCCGGCGTCTGTCTGTACGAAGCCCGCCGCCAGCGGATCGCTTTGGAAGCTTAAGAACGTCCTGAACGTTTTGTAGCGCTTCCATGATCGGCCGCCGCCCTGGTGCTGGCGGCCGATTTGCTTTCCCCTCCAGCATTCCCCCGCCGAATACGCTACCATTTGCGTTCCACCTTATTCATTGTCATTATGTTCCACCACCTGCGCGAAGATATCAACAGCATCATTGAACGTGACCCCGCCGCCCGCAATGGCTGGGAGGTGCTGACCTGTTATCCGGGCTTGCACGCCATCGTCATGCACGGCTGGGCGCACTGGTGCTGGACGCGGCACATGAAGTGGGTAGGGCGCTTCATTTCGTATATCGGCCGCATCATCACGGGCATCGAGATCCATCCGGGCGCCGTCATAGGCCGGCGCGTCTTCATCGACCATGGTTTCGGCGTGGTGATCGGCGAGACGGCCGTCGTCGGCGACGACTGCACCATCTACCAGGGCGTGACCCTGGGCGGCACCTCGCTGCACAGCGGCAGCAAACGCCATCCGACCCTGGAACGGGGCGTCATCGTCGGCGCCGGCGCGCAGGTGCTGGGCAGCTTCACGGTGGGCGAGTACGCCAAGGTGGGTTCGAACGCCGTGCTGCTGAAACCCGTGCCGTCCGGCGCCACGGCCGTCGGCAACCCCGCGCACATCGTGCAAAAGGATGTCAGCGCCCTGCGCGAGGGCAGCACGGCCCATTTGTTCGCCGCGTATGGCGTCACGCCCAACGGCGACGATCCCCTGTCGAAAGCCCTACAAGGCTTGATCACGCACGCCGTGGCGCAGGAACAGCGCATCGAGACCATCCTCGCCACCCTGAAGGCGGCGGGCATCTGCTGCCAGGGCGTGCCCGAGTGTGATAAATTTGATTCCGAGCAAATGAACAAGCTGGTTGATTAAGGATACAGGCATGACTACAGACGCAAACGCAGCAGAGAAAAGCAGCGACAATCCGAATCTGCTCGACCCCTTCGAGATCCGCGTGCTGGCCGTGCTGGCCGAAAAGGAAGCGCTGACGCCGGACAGCTACCCGCTGTCGCTGAACGCGCTGACGAACGGCTGCAACCAGCTGTCCAGCCGCGACCCCGTCATGGCCCTGTCCGAAGAAACCGTCTACGACGTGTTGCAGCGTTTGATGCAGCGCAAATTCGTCAACGGCATCACGCAGGCGGGCGCGCGTGTCGCCAAGTACGAACACCGCATGCGCATCAAGTGGTCGCTGGAACAGGACAAGCTGGCCATCCTGACGATCTTGATGCTGCGCGGCTTGCAGACGGCGGGCGAGATCCGCAGCCGCAGCGGCAGGGTACATGAATTCAAGTCCGTGGCGGAAGTGGAAGCCGGCCTGCAATTCTTGATCGACAAATACCCGCCGCTGGTGGCCAAGCTGGCCGTCGCTCCCGGCGCCAAGGAACCGCGCTACGGCCATCTGCTGGGCGGCGAAGAGGCGCTGGCGCAGATCGAGACGGCGGCCGGTTTTGCTGGCGCCGTCAGCGCGCCGCAGCAGGGCAGCAGGGTCGCCCAGCTGGAACAGGAAGTGCTGCAATTGCGCAGCGATTTCGATGGCCTGGCGGCGCAGTTCGAGGCGTTCCGCAAGCAGTTCGAATAGTTTTCAGGGCACGCGCCTATTGGGCCTGCGGGTCGAAATAGGCGGTCCAGGTCAGGCTGGAAGCGGCAAGACCCTGCGCCTTGCCAAATTGCGCCATGGCCTTGCGCGGCTTTGCCAGTCCCGCCAGGGCCACCCCCAAGTTGTAATGGGTATGGCTGTCCGTCGAGCCCAGCTTGAGCGCTGTTTCCAGTACGTTGACGGCGTCCCTGTACTTGCCCTGGTCGCACAGCACGGCGCCCAGGCAAGTGATCAGGGCCGTGTCTTGCCGGGCCGCTTGCAAGGCGCCGCGCAGCACGGCCTCAGCTGCCGCCATGTGCGCCTCCCATTGCCCGGCATCGCCTTCGGCCAGCTGGATATGCGCCCTGCTTGCGGCGATGGCGTCCATTGCCGCCCTAACCAGGCCAGGCGGCGGAATTGCTTCCGGTTTCATAGTCGACGCTGGCGGTAAAATCCCAGTCATCGGTGTCGCGCCCTGTCTTTTCGGACCAGGCCTCGGGAGCGACGCTCAACAGTTCTTCCAGCCACTCGTCCGTTTGATCGGGCATCAGTGTGGGGTCGGCCAGAACGCTGTCATACGTGGCCTTGCCCGAGCCGACGACGAAACAGCGCGCATACAGGAAACTGTCATCCGACTTTCCAGATGCGCCGGCCTGCTCCGCGAACACCTTGCCATCGAGCTGGTACAGTGCCTGCGCCAGGCACTCTTCGAAGCCCTTGATGTCCTTGACCGGCAACTCGGCGAGGGCTTCGGTCAATGGTTCCACCGCAGCATCGGCGTCGCCGTCTTGCAGGGCTTCACGGTCGATTTGCTCTATCAGCTGCCAAAATTTTTCTTCGTTCATTGTTCATTCCAGGTAAATAGTCCATCGATACTGAAAGAGTCCAGGCATGCAATGCCCGTGGCGCGATGCGTCCCGTCTGTGCATCTTGGGCTTGTTTAGAATATCATCTTGCTCGAATGCCAAGCGCACAGTTTCTCCAAGTAACTTTTTGCATGCAATACCGCAAACAATTCGAATAAGCGTCCTTCCCACATGACTTTTTCCTTCCTGTGCCGCTCCTGCGGCGAGACCCACACGGGCATGCCCAGCTTCGGCGCCGATGCGCCGTGGCTGTACGAGCAGATGGCGCCCGCCGAACGCGAAGCACGCTGCCAGCTCGACAGCGACGCCTGCATCGTCGACGAAGCGCACTGCTTCGTGCGCGCCACCATCGACATCCCCGTGCACGGCGCGGACGAGCCGTTCAGCTGGGGCGTGTGGGTGTCGCTGAGCGGCGACAGCTTCGATGCCTGGGACGCCTGCTTCAACGATGCCAAACGGGCGCACATCGGCCCCTTCTTCGGCTGGCTCAGCACGCAACTGCCCGTGTATCCGGACACCCTGAACCTGAAAACCCGCGTGCACCTGCGCGACGATGGCCTGCGTCCGGCCATCGAGCTGGAACCGACGGATCACCCGCTGGCCGTGGAACAGCGCGACGGCATCACGGCAGAGCGGGTAGCCGAGCTGTATGCGCGACTGATGCATGGCGCGTGACAGGCCCGGCGTTGCAGCCGCTCCCTGTCGGACCGCTCATGTTTCCGGTATCATTCGGCATGAATACTATTTCCTTCCAACCGTTTGTTATTGGTGTCGCTGGCGGAAGCGGCAGTGGCAAGTCCACCGTATCCCAGCAAGTGCTGGCGTCGTTCGGCGCCGACATGGTCTCGGTCGTGATGCAGGACGACTACTACTGCGACCAGACCCATCTCTCCCCTGAAGTGCGCCGGCAGCAGAATTACGACCATCCGCAGGCGTTCGAGTGGCCATTGCTGGTGCAGCACATCCAGGCCTTGCGCAATGGCGAATCGATCGAGATGCCCGAGTACGATTTCACGCTGCACAACCGCTCCGACAGGACCATCTTGGTCAAGCCGGCGCCGGTGATCGTCATCGAAGGCCTGTTTGCCCTGTATGACGAAGACTTGCGCGACATGATGTCGCTGAAGATCTTCGTCGACACGGCCTCCGACGTGCGCTTCATCCGCCGCATGCAACGCGATATCACGGAACGTGGCCGTTCGGTGGAGAGCGTCATCGAGCAATACCTGGAAACCGTGCGCCCGATGCACAAGCAATTCATCGAACCGACCAAGCGCAATGCCGACGTCATCTTGCCGCATGGCGCCAATGGCCCCGCGGTCGACATGATCACGGCCAAGGTGGCCAGCGTCATCGGTCGATTGAAACCGGCCGTTTGAAGCCTGCCGGTGACGCAGCCCGCTGCGTCACCGCTCTCCCATCGACTCCGAGAACGTCTTGGTGATCGGTTTCGTCAGGTAGCGCAAGACCGTCTTGCGGCCCGTGTTGATTTCCACGGTGGCCGTCATGCCGGGCTGGATCAGGATCGGCTCGCCATTCTTGCCCATCAGGTTGCGCCCGCTGGTCTTGATCTGCACGCGGTAGTACGGCTGCTCGTTGCCCTTGTTGTCTTCGCTTAAAGTGTCCGCGCTGATGTAGCTGACGGTGCCGCGCAGGCGGCCGTAGATGCCGTAGTCATAGGCGTCCAGTTTCACGGCCGTGGGCAGGCCGGGCTTGATGAAGGCGATGTCGGCCGGTTTGACCTTCGCTTCGATGATCAGGTCATCGTCCGTGGGCACGATCTGCAGGATTTCCTCGCCCGGCTTGGCCACGCCGCCCAGGGTGGTGAGGCGCACGTTGCGCACGATGCCGCCGGTGGGCGCGTAAATGTCCGTCGAACCCAGCTGCTCCTTGCGCTGGGTCACGGTCTGCAGCACGCCGGCCAGGTCTTCCTGGGCTTTCACCAGGTCCGTCTGGCTGTCCTGCAGGTATTTGTTGCGCCGGTTGGTGATCTGCGCCTGGATGTCGACCACCTGCCGCCGCAGCTTCAGCACTTCGGCGCGGCTGACGTCTCCCGTTTCCAGCAGCGGCAGATTCATTTCCAGCTCTTCCTTGATCAGTTTCATGGCGCTTTCCAGGGAGCTCACTTCCGCCTGCACGGCGCCCTGGCGCTTGCTGAACAGGGCCAGCTGGTTGGCGCGAAATTCCGGAAACGCCTGCAGTTCGGGCGGGAACTTCGGCGCGCCGCCAAACACTTCCGCCTGCAGGCGCGCCACGGCCGCCTTCAGTCCCGCCGCCTTGGCCGTGCTTTCCAGGTAGCTCGTCTCGGCCCGCGTGCGGTCGAAACGGGCCAGCAATTCGCCTTTCTTCACGATGCTGCCTTCATGCACGCGCAGTTCGGCCAGCACGCCCCCATCGGCCACCTGGATGATCTGGTTGCGCGAGCTGGCGATCACCTGGCCGTTGGCGCGCGTGACCTGGTCCAGCTCCGCCCACGAAGCCCAGGCGATGACGCCCGCCAGCGCCGCCGTGCAGCTCCAGATCAGCACCCGGCCCCGTTTCGCTTCTTCCCTCGTTTCGACCTTGGCCAGTTTCATGCGACGGCTCCTTGCGCTGCCGCTGCCTGGACCACCGGCGCGGGCGCGGAAGCGGGAACGGCTTGCGGTTTGCCCGACAGCTTGGCCAGCACGGCATCGCGCGGGCCGTCCAGCAGCACCCGTCCCGCCTGCAGCACCACCAGGCGGTCGAGCAGGGGCAGGAGGGCGTTCTTGTGCGTGGTGGCGACCATGGTCACGCCTTCGGCCGCCAGTTCGCCCAATAGCCCGACGATGCGCGCTTCCGTCTTCGCATCCATGGCGCCCGTCGGCTCGTCGAGCAGCCAGATGCGCGGCTTGGCCAGCAGCAGGCGCGTGACGGCGATCAACTGGCGCTGGCCGCCCGACACGCCCCGTCCGCCCTCGGTGATGCCCAGCGCCAGTCCCCGTGGCTGGCCCAGTATCAGCTCGATCAAGCCCGTGCGTTTGGCGGCGGCCAGGATCGCTTCCTCGCCCGGGTCGGCCAGTCCCAATAACAGGTTGTCGCGCAGGGTGCCGCTGAACAGCCGCGTTTCCTGCGGCAGGTAGCCGACCATTTCGCGCACCACGGCCGGCGCCAGCAGGGCCATGTCGACGTCGCCCAGGTAGGCTTTCCCCTCGGCCGGCAGGTACAGGCCCGAGGCCAGTTTCAACAGGGTGCTCTTGCCCGAGCCGATGGCGCCCACCAGGCCGACGCGCTCGCCGGGGCGGATGGCGAGGTTTTCCACTTCCAGCGCCACCTTTTGCGCGCCGCCATACGTAAAGCGGATGCGTTCGAAGCGCAAGCCCGTGTCGAGGCTGCGCGGCGTCAGCGCGAACTGCGCATTGTCGGCTTCGTTGGGCAGGCTGATGACCTGTTCCAGGCCGTCGATCGAAGCGCGCGCATGCGCCCATTGCACCATCACGGCGGGCAGCTGCACGATGGGCATCAGGGCACGGTTGCTGATGATGGTGCAGGCCATCAGGGCGCCCATGGTCATCTGGTTTTCGGCCACGAACCAGGCGCCCATGGAGATCAGCGCCACATTGGTCAGCTGCTGGAAGGCGGCCGTGATGTTTTGCGACAGGGCCGCATAGTCGCGGATATTCTGCTCGGCGTGGCTGCTCTCGGCCACCAGTTCGGCCCAGCGCGCCTGCATCATCCATTCGGCGCTGCTGCCCTTGAGCGTTTCGACGCCGTCGACGGCTTCCACCAGCAAGCCGGCCTTGCGGTTGCTGGCGTTGAGGTTCTTGCGCGTATGGCTTTCGATGGCGCGCTGGAACATCAGCCCGCACGCGAGGGCCAGCGGCAGGGCCACCAGCGGCACCACCACCAGCCAGCCGCCGATGATGGTGATCATGGCGAGAAAAATCACGGCGAAGGGCACGTCCGTCAGCACGAACAGCGATGTCGACGTGAGCACGCCGCGCACCATTTCAAAGCCTTTCACCTGCGCCGCCAGGGTACCGACGGACGCGGGGCGCGCCTCCATGCGGATGCCCAGCATGCGCTGGAAAAACCACTCGGACAGTTCATGGTCGACGTCATTGCACGAGTGGTCGACGATGCGGCTGCGCACCTGCTTGAGGATGAATTCCAGGCCGATCGACAGGGCCACGCCCACCACCAGTACCCACAGGGTGCTGAAGCTCTGGTTCGGGATCACGCGGTCGTACACCTGCATGGAAAACAGCGAGGTGGCCATGGTCAGCAGGGTCACCAGCGCCGTGGCCAGCACGGCGTCGACAAATACGCTTTTCTTCAGCCACAGGGCGTTGCGCACCAGGGCCAGGGCGCCGGGGCGGGCGCCGCTTTTTTCGCTGCGGCGCGGCAGCCCCACGCAAGCCAGGCCGGCCAGCGAGGCCAGTTGCAAGGCGCGCCCGTCGATGCCTTCGCCGCGCCAGGCGCCGTCGGCACCGCGCGACTGCAGCAAGCCCCAGCCCGTGCTGGCGCTGTAGACGGCGAACGGCAGCTCGCCCGGCGTCGGCTCGTGCAGCGCGCGCGCCGCGCCTTCCAGCCCGGCCGCCTGCCAGATGGCGGTCAACACCACGCCGGGGGCGCCGTTGTCGTCGACGTCATCGAGCTGGCGCTGCAGGTCGGCCAGGCGGGCGGCGGGCACGTGCTGTCCTGTCAGGCGGGCGGCCCGCTCGATGAGTGTCAGCAAGCCATGTTTGATGGAGGTATCCACTCTGTCTCCTGTTCGTGTTCTGTGGCGGTCAATTGGCGCGCACCGACGCGGCCGGCGCCGTGCGCCCGGCCAGGGTGCCCGTTTGCGCGGCCAGGCGCAGGCTGGCGGCGATCGCCTGCGCGCGCGTGTCTTCCAGCGAAAACTGTGCCTGGGTCGCTTCGCGCACGGCGTTGAGCACGTCGTTCCAGCTCTTGCGGCCGATCACGTACTGGCGCGCATACGATTCGAATACCTGCGTAGAGGTGGTGCTGGCCTCGCCCGCGTTGCCCAGGCGCTGGCGGCTCGCCTCTGCCTCGTTCCAGTCCAGCGTGAAACGCTCGCGTACCTCGCGTTCGGCCACGTCGTGCGCGGCGCGCGCGCCTTCGCGGCGGGCCACGGCCGCATCCACGCCCGCCTTGGCCGACAGGCCGGCGCCCGGCTGCGCCTGCAGCACCAGCATGGCGCGCGTGCGGTTGTCGGCATTGATGCCGCCCGTCGGCTTTTCCATGCGCAGCACGACTTTCGGCATGTAGGCCGAGCGCTGCATGGTGATTTCGGAATCGGCGGCCTGCGCCTCGAAATCGAGGCGGTGCAGGGTGGGGGAATAGTCGATGGCCTGGCGCATGACCCGCTCCAGGCTGGCGTCGGGCAGCGGTTCGCCCACGCCGATGCCGGTGGTGCTGACGAGGCGCACGGGCTTGCCCGCCAGCTGCGACAATTGCGCCAGCGCGTTTTCCAGCGCCTGGCGCGCATTCGACACGTCGTTGGCCGCCTGGTAGGCGCGCGACTCGGCCAGGCGCTGGTCCGTCTGCGAGCTGACCGACTGCACCACGCGGCGCTTGATCATGTCCAGCAGGCGCTGGTGCTCGGCCAGACCCGCCTCGGCGGAACGCACGCGCGCCGTCTGGCGCAACGCCTCGGTGTAGGCGGCGATCACGCGCAGGGACAGGGTCAGGCGTTCTTCCTCGATGGCCGCACCGGCCGCGTCGACCCGGCTGCTGGCGGCATCGATGCCGGCGTCGATGCGCCCGCCGCTCCATAGCGGCTGCTCGATGCGCACCACGCCGCCCGTTTCCTGCGAACCGGTGGGGACTTCCGCCGACAGGCTGGGAAAGCGCTGCCATTGCGCGCCATCGAGGTCGGCCCGCGCGGCCGCCTGCGTCGAGCGCCTGCCCTGCACGGCGGGATGGCTTTGCAGCGCCTGCTGCAAGACCTGGTCGAAGCTCCATGCGGTGGCGCCCTGGGCGTGGGCGAAAGACGTCAGGGATGCCATGGCCGCGGCCATCAGCAGGGCCGCGATGCGTGGCAGTGAGGACAATGCTGGGGAACCGCTTGATCTCATCCCGTACTTTTCCGGCCCGAGGCCTGACGCATTTCAAGGTGGGGCGGGAGCGCGCCGCTGTGCGCTCCCGCTGCCGTGCCTGGCGTGGGTGCCCTGCTTCAGACGATGAAATTGGCCGCCGTCAGCTGCGTGATGTTCACCCCGCTCAGCAGCACCAGCGCCGTGTCGATGGCGTTGGCGTTGCTCAGGTCACTCGAGTGATACACCGTCACGGCGCCGCTGTTTTGCGCATCGGCGATGACGATGTAGCCCTGGCCCGACAGGACGCTGTTGTCGGCCGCGATGGCGCTGGCCGCCGCGCCGATCGACACGGACGTGCCATCGAAGATGAACAGGTTGTCGTTGCCAAAGTCCGTGCTCAGGTTGACGCCCACCGCCACCGCTGCCGTCAGGTGGGCGATGGCCGACATGTCGATCACGTCGCCGCCGGCGGCTGGCAGGCCGGTGCTGAAGTCGCTCACCGTCAGCGGGTTGTGCAGGGCGTTCTGGCTGAGCACGAACAGCTGGCTCGCATCCGTCAGGTCGGCGTGGGCCTGGGCTGCCGCTGCCGCTGCGGCTGCGGCGTTTGCCGACACCGTCAGCGAGTTTGCATCCGTCAGGTCCGCCTGCGCCTGCGCCTGCAGGGCCGCTGCCGCTGCCGCATCCGCTGCCAGGTGCAGGGCGGCGGCGTCCGTCAGGTTGGCCGTCTGCGCCGCGGCCAGGGCGGCGGCGGTAGCCGCATCGGCGGCCTGGGTGAGCGCCACGGCATCGGTCTGGTCGGCCAGCGCTTGCACGGCGGCGGCGTGGGCGGCGTCCGCCGCCGACACCACGGCCAGGGCGCTGGCGTCCGTTTGCGCGGCCAGGGCGTTCGCTTGCACCAGGGCCGCATCGGCTGCCTGCGCGTCGGCGTTGGCCTGGGCCGCTGCCGCATCGTCCGTGTAGGCCGCATTGGCATTGGCATGTGCCTGGGCCGCTGCTGCTGCCGCGTTGGCGGCGGCGACATCGTCCGCTTGCGCGGCCTGGAAGGCCAGCAGCGAGGCGGCGGCCTGGGCCTGGGCCAGCGGCGCGGCCGCATCGGCGGCATGGGCGGCCAGCGCGGCTGCGGCCGCATTGTTGGCGTTGACGGTGGCCGCTGCCGCTGCCGCATCGTCGGCCTGTGCCTGTTGCGTGATGGCCAGCGAAATGGCGGCCTGGGCTGCTGCGGCTGCCGCGGCGTCATCGTCGTTCTGCGCCGCGGTGGCGGCGGCCAGGGCGGTGGCTGCCGTTGCCGCCGTGCTGATGGCGAGGGCATCGGCGGCGATCGCTGCCGTGTGCGCGGCGGTGGCGGCGGCGGCATTTGCCGCCGCCTGGTTGGCGGCCGTGTCGTCGGCTTGTGCTGCCTGGGCGGCGAGCAGTGCCGCTGCTGCCGCCGCGGCGCTGGCGGTGGCGGCAGTATCGGCTGCGGCTGCGGCAGTCGCTGCTGCTTGTGCGAGGGAGGCGGCGGCTGCGGCGTCCGCTGCGGCCTGGTCGTCGGCGACGGCGGCGTTGTGCGCTGCCTGGGCGTTGGCGGCGTTGGCCGCGGCCAGGGCGGCCGCCGCGTCATCGGCCTGTGCCGCTTGCGTGGCTGCCAGGGTAATGGCGGCCGCGACGGCCGCTGCCGCTGCGGCGGCATCGGCGTCGTGCGCGTTTTGCGCTGCCAGCTGGGCAGCGGCTGCTGCCGCTGCGGTGGCGGCGACATTGGCGTCAGCGGCGAGGGCCGCGTTCAATGCCAGCTGCGCATTCGCTGCTGCCGTGGCGGCCGCTGCCGCCGTGGCGTCGTCGGCCTGGGCATTGAGCGTGGCGGCCAGCGAGATGGCTGCCTGTGCCGCCGCCGTTGCTGCGGCTGCATCGGCGTTCTGCGCCGCGACGGCCGCCGCATGCGCGGCTGCCGCATTGTTGGCGGCCGTGACGGCCGCTGCATCGTCGGCCTGGGCCGACGCCAGCGCCGCATGGGCGGCTGCCGCATTCGCGTCGGCCTGGGCTGCCGCATCGGACGCATTTTGCGCGGAGATGAGCAGGTTCAGCTTGAGCGTCTTGTCATTGTCGGCGTCCAGGGCATTGGTATCGGCCGTTACCGCCGCGTTCAGGTTGGCGATGGCCGCGTTGAGCGCCGCATGGGCGTTGAGGGCGGCCGTGTCGGCCAGTTGCGCCGCCAGCGTGGCTGCTGCCGACAGGGCCGCCGTGTGCGCGGCACTGGCGGCCGCATCGTCGGCGGCCAGCGCGGCGCTGGCCGCGGCCAGTGCATTGTTGGCCGCCGTGGCGAGGGCGGCCAGGCCGGCGTCGGCCTGCAGCGCGGCGTCGGCAATGATCTGCGCGGCTGCTGCGGCGGCTGCCGTGCTTGCCGCCGTGGCATCGGCGCCCACGGCGGCATTGGTGGCGGCGAGCGAGTTGCTGGCCGTCAGGATTGCCGCATTGAGCGCCGTCGTGGCCGCATTCAGGGCCGCTTGCGCATTGTTGGCCGCCGTGGCCGCTGCTGCGGCGACGCTGTCGTCGTTCAGGGCCTGGTTCAGGGCGGCCAGTGCGGCTGCTGCCGCCGCCGCCGTCGTGCCGACGGCCAGGTCGGCCGCCTGCGCGGCCTGTGTGGCGGCCAGCGAGATGGCCGCCGTGAGGGCGGCGGCTGCTGCTGCGGCATCGTCCGCCTGCGCATGCTGCGTGGCGGCGGCCGAGATGGCGGCGACGGCGGCGGCAGCGGCGGCGGCCGTATCGGCGGCGGTAGCGGCCGCAGCGGCGGCCGTGGCGTTGGTGGAGTTGAGGACGGCGGCAGCGGCGGCCGCATCGTCAGCCAGCGCCTGGTTCAGCGCGGTCAATGCATTGGCGGCGATGGTGGCGGCGCTGGCGGCCGCATTGTCGGCCAGCTGTGCCGCTTGCGCGGCCGCTTGCGAGGCATTGGCGACGGTGGCGGCCGTGGCGGCGGCCAGATCGTCGGCAACGGCGGCGGCCGTGGCTGCATTGGCCGTGACGGCAGCCGCGGCGGTAGCTGCCGCATTCGCGTCGGCGGCCAGGGCCGCATTCAAGGCGGCCAGGGCATTGGCTGCCGTCGCTGCCGTCGCGGCGGCGGCGGCATCGGCCGCTTGCGCTGCCTGCGCCGCTGCCAGCGAGGTGGCGGCCACGCCAGCGGCGGTCGCCGCGAGAGTGTCGTCCAGCTGCGCCGCCGTGGCGGCAGCCTGCGAGGTCAGGGCCAGCGTGGCGGCGGCGGTGGCGGCATTGTCGGCGGCAATCGCATTGTTCAGCGTGACCAGCGAGGCGGCAGCCGTGGCGGCCGTCGAGGCGGCAGCCGCATCGTCGGCTTGCGCCGCCAGCGCCGCCGTGTGCGACAGGCCGGCCGTGGTGGCGGCCACGGTGGCGGCCAGCGCGGCCACCAGGTCGAGTGGATGGGCGGCCGAATAGGCGGCAGCCGCAGCGGCGCTCGCGGCATCGTTGTTGGCGATGGTGGTCAGCGCGGCCGCGTCCGTCAGCGCCGCCTTGGTGGCGGCCACGGTGGCGGCCGTGACGTCGAGCGTATGCTGGGTGCCCAGCACGACGGCGTCGGTCAGGCCGGCAACGGTGGCGGCGGTCGCGGCGGCCGTGGCATTCACGGTCGCCACCAGGCCCAGGGCGACGGCGTCCGTCAGGCTGGCCGTTGTTTGCGCGGCGGTGGCGGCGGCCGCATCGACGGTGGCCGTCAGCCCCAGGGCCACGGCATCGGTCAGCGCGGCGGTGGCGGCAGCCGTGTTGGCGGCAGCCGTGGCGGCCGCCGAGACGGTGCCCAGGGCAACGGCGTCCGTCAGGTTGGCTGTCGTGGCAGCCAGGCTGGCGGCCGTGTTGGCGGCCGTCGAGACGAGGCCCAGCGCCACGGCATCGGTGAGGTTGGCCGTCGTTTGCGCCGTGGCGGCGAGTGCCGCGTCGGCCGTGGCGACGAGGCCCAGGGCCGTGGCGTCCGTCAACGAGGCGGTGGCGGCGGCCGTATTGGCGGCCGTGGTGGCGGCGGCCGAGAGCGTGCCCAGTGCCACCGCATCGGTCAGGTTGGCAACATTCGTCGCCGTATTGGCGGCGGCGGCCGCGGCGGCGGCGGCCAGGCCCAGGGCGGCAGCGTCCGTCAAGTTGGCCGTTGTCAGCAGGGTGGCGGCCAAGGTGGCATCGGTGGTCGAGATCACGCCCAGCGCCGTGGCATCCGTCAGCGCCGCCAAGCTGGCGGCCGAGGCGGCAGCCAGGCCATCGGCGTTGGAAATGAGGCTCAGCGCGATGGCGTCCGTCTGGCCCGCCGTCGTGACGGCTGCGGCGGCGGCCGCATCGGCGGTCGACGACGCCACGGCCAGGGCCGCGGCATCGGTCTGGCCGGCCACGAGCTGTGCCGCGGTCAGGGCGTTTTGCGCCAGCGTATTGGCGGCCGTCAGTGTGCTGACGGCGGCCTGGGCGGCAAGTTCGGCGGCGGCATCGGCGGTGGAGACAAGGCCCAGTGCGCCGGCATCGGTCAGCGCGGCGGTGGCCGCTGCTGCCGTGGCGGCAGCTTGGGCCGCCGCCGCGGCGCTGACGGCCGAGATGTCGATCCCGCCCAGCAGGGCAGCCGTTTCCGCCGCCGCAACGGCGGCGGCGGCGGTGTTGGCGAGCGCCACGGCGTCGGTCAGGTTGGCAGTGGTCAGCGCAGTCGCGGCCGCCAGCGCATCGGCGGCGGAGATGCCGGCGAGGAAGAGGGCATCCGTCAGGCTGGCGTCGGCATCGGCGCCATCGGCGTCGAGCTGCAAGGCGTTGACGGTGGCCGTCAGGTCGACGACGCTGGTCTGCCCGGCCGTGACATTGGCGGCCAGGGCGGCGAGGTTGGCCAGGTTGAAGGCATTCAGGGCGACGTTGACATCCAGCAGGCTCGCTTGCGAGTGGGCGGCGGCGGCATCCGCGTCCGCCTGGTCGGCAGCTTGCTGCAGAGCAACTACATCGGTCTGACCGGCCACGGCCTGGGCATTCGCGGCATCGCTGGCCGCCGCCGCGTCGGCAGCGGCCAGGGCGGCAGCGTCCGTCTGGTCGGCGGTAGTTTGCGCCGCCAGCGCGGCGGCGGCGTCATTATCGGAGACGATTTGCAGCGCGGCCGCATCGGTCAGCGCCGCTTGCGCGGCGGCGGCGGTCGAGGTGTTGGCGGCGGCGTCGGCCGTGATCTGCAAGGCGGCCGCGTCGCTCAGGTTGGCTGTCACCACGGCGTTGGCGGCGGCAGTGGCGGCAGCGGCGGCAGCGATGTCGAGCGCGGCGGCATCCGTGTTCCCGGCTAATGTGGCCGCTGTCGCCGCTGCGGCGGCATCGGCGCTGGAAATCAGGGCCAGCGCTGCCGCGTCTGTTAAGTCGGCCTGCGCCTGCGCCGCATCCGACGCCAGGGTGGCGGCATCGGCGATCAGCCCCAGGGTGGGCGCATCCGTCATGTTCGCTTGTGTCTGCGCATTTGCGGCGTTCGTGGCGGCCGCATCGGCGGCGGCCTGCAGGGCCACCGCATCGGTGGCGTTGGCGATCGAGGCATCCCAGGCGGCTGCGCCGGCGGCGGCGTCCGCTGCCATGGTCAGCGTCACGGCGTCGGTGAGTCCTGCTTGCGTGCTGGCCGACGTAGCGGCATTCGCTGCCGCCGTGGCGGCGATGCCCAGTGCCGCGGCGTCGCTGGCATTGGCGTTGATTGCCGCATTCGCTGCCGCGGTAGCGGCCGCATTCGAGGCGGCGGTCAGGGCGACGGCATCGGTGGCGGCGGCCACGCTGGCGGCCGCGGCGGCGGTGGCCGCATCGGCATCGGAGATGACTGTCAGGGCGGCGGCGTCCGTCAGGCTGGCCTGTATGCCGGCCGTGACGGCGGCATTGGCGGCGGCCGTGGCCGCCAGGTCCAGCGCGGCGGCGTCCGTGGCATTGGCCAGCGCCGTGGCGGCAGCGGCGGCGGCGGCATCATTGGCCGAGATGACGCCCAGCGCCGCCGCATCGGTCAGCGCTGCCTGGGTATTGGCGGCGGTGGAGACGACATCGGCCGCATCGGCGATCAATTGCAGTGCGGGGGCGTTGGTCTGGTCCGCTTGCGTCTGTGCCGCATCGGCAGCGGCGTGCGCGGCGGCGGCGTTGGCGGCGGCCGTGACGGCAGCCGCATCGGCATTTTGTGCCGACGTGGTGGCGGCCAGCGAAATGGCGGCGGTTGCGGCCGCGGCCGCGGCTGCGTTGTCGTCGGTCGTGGCAGCCGTGGCAGCGGCTTGCGCACCGGGCACGGCGGCTGCCGTGCTGGCGGCCAGCACATCGTCACTGGTGGCGTTATTGGCTGCGAGCAAGGTTGCTGCCGCTGCAGCTGCAGCGGCAGCAGCCTGCTGGTCGGCGAGCGTGGCCGCATTCGCCGCTGCCAGCGCAGCTGCTGCCGTGGCGGCGGCTGCTGCTGCGGCGGCATCATCGGCCAGGGCATTGCTGGCCGCCGCGACCGCTGCTGCTGCAGCCAGCACGGCCGCGTCGGTAATGGTCGTCGTCGTGGATTGATTTCCCGTGCTACCGCCGGTCGAGCCGCCAGTGCCGCCAGTTCCTCCCGTGCCACCGGTTCCTCCCGTGCCCGTGCCGCCAGTGCCCGTGCCACCGGTGCCAGAACCGCCAGCCGCGGCACCGCCACCGCCACCGCCTGCTGCGGCGGCTACCAGGCCAAGGCCGCCGAGCGCGCCCAGCACGCCAAGTCCGCCCAGGCCGCCTGCAGCGCCGGCGCCGGCGCCTGCACCCGCTCCAGCTGATGCTCCTGCGACATCCACGACGCTGCCGCTGGGGATGCCGGCGGCGCCCGCGCCGGTGCCTGCCGCGCCCGCGGCGCCACCGTTGTTGTCGCTTTGCGACGTGCCGGGATCGGCACTGCCATTGCCGGCCTGGCCTGCGGCCGCACCGCCGCCACCGGCTGCCAAGGCGGCTGCCGCCACCGCTGCGGCCGTGCCCAGGGCAGCGGCATTGCCGCTATCGGCGCTTCCCGTGACTTCCACGACATTTTCAGGCGGCATGGTCGAGCTGGCATCGGCCCCTTTTATCAGCTCGTCTTCGTCATATTGCTTGCGGTCGCCGTTTTTCGGATTGACCGCTTTTTTAGCGGGCGTAGCGACCTTGACGCCAGCGCCTTCGGCATTGACGGGAACTTGTGCTGGATTTTGGGTGGTGGCCATTTGAAAATCTCCGGAAGAAGGTTATATGTTCGTTCAATTTTTTAAGATATTAAAAAATCAATAATATGTTTCGTTTCCTTGCTTACTCCGGCGTGGCTTGGGCCGTGGTTGAAATTGGGTATTGCCGATGCAGATGGTGAAAGTAAAACATAACTGGCAAAAAAACGCTGGCGTAATGGAACGTCGGCCCTGAAATATTTAAAATGCCATTTTTGCATTTGTTTTGCATGGCGTTATTTTCTTGCATCCTGTTTTTCCGATAACTGGCTTGCCAGCCGATACACCTAAAAATATAGCGGTATTTGCATGCAGGCCGCACCAGCTCTCACTCTGATGGTAGTTTCAATTTTGAAACTTTCAATTCAATTTTTATCATTTTTCATGACTCTATTCTGTCAAGCTTTGCGTAAGCGAATAATCACGGATTGTCACGGATTGGGACTTTTAGGATGAATCCGCTACCCGGTTGCAGTGTTTCTGCGATTTTCATCGAAAAAACCCTATCGCTATCGAATTGCTAGTTGTTGCTTTTTTGCATGGTGATTATCAAATTTGATTGGTAATAAAATACGATAGAAATAATTATTTGTAATTTTTATATCGGATTGATGCTATCGAATGAATAGTCTTTATTCAGGGAGGGAATTTTTTAATAATCACTATCAGAAAGGTAGTTATTATTTTCAGATGTTTTGCCAGCGCAGGAATAGAAAACGCCCCGACGGGCGGGGCGTTTTTGAGGGGGAAGAGCTAGTGCGCTGTCAGCCTTCCTCGCGCCAGCTGCGCAGGCGGATGGCGGCGTAAATCAGTGCCGCGCCTGCCGCCGCGCCGAGCCAGACGGCCGGCAAGGCGAGGCTGGACCAGGAATTGCTGAACACATCGATGCGTGTCATGTGCGAGCCCCCCTCTGCCAGGGCGTGCATGCGCGGCAGCAGTTCCGGTTCGAACAGATACCAGCTGCCGGGGAGGGTGCCCAGCAGGGCACGTCCGATGACATTCATCTGTATCCAGCTGACATCGCTTTCCGTCTGCGTCAGCTTGCCGGCCCAGACTGTCAGGATGAGCAGCAGCAACGGCACGCCGACGGCCCACAGGAAGACTTTCGACTTGGCCCAGCTCGATACCATCAGCAGCCAGCCGACAGTCGGCAAGGCCCACAGGCAATACACGGGCAGCAAGCCAAACACGCGCAGCGGTCCCAGGTACAGGCCGGAAGAGCCCAGCAGTTCGGCAAACACGTGGATGCCGTTGGCCGCCAGCACGCCGCTGAGGATCAGGATCAGGGCCAGCGACGTCAGGCTGGCGGCAGCGGCCACGATCAGCGGCGCGACCAGCAGGGCGATGGCCGCTTTCGACAGCACCGTCTGCGCATCCGAGATGGGCAGCGATTTCCAGAACAGCACGCTGCGGTCGCGGCGATCGTCATGCAGGGCGCTGAGGCAATAGAAAAATACGAGGAAGCCCAGCGCCAGGAACAGCGGTGCGGCCGCGTACGTATAGTTGTTGGCGACGGCGTCGATGATTTCCGTGCGGCGCGGGCCAAAGGTGCGCGTATTGAAGACGGTGCTCCAGGAAATTTCCTCGCCATTGACGATGAGCGCCGTGTGCATTTTGGTCTTTGCGACGGTCGCGGCCGCCATCAGGGCGCCCAGCACCGTCATGACGACGCCGATCAGGGCAGGCGTCCACACCAGCATGCCCTTGTGTTCCCACAACTCGCGCCGGAGCAGCCATTGCATCTTGTTTACAGGGGAAATACTCATTGGTACGATCCTTTCATGGTCGCGACAAACAGGTCAGCCAGGCTGGGCGTGCGTACTTCGCCGAGGGCAGCCAGCTGGGTGCGGGCGACGCCATCGAACAGCATCACGGACTTGCCGAACACGCTGCGTTCGCTGATCGGCTGCAGGGCGCGTGCCGGATTGACGTGCTGCGGGCCCACCATCACCTCGATATAGCGCTCGCCCACCTCTTCCATGCTCGAGGCCAGCACGATCTTGCCGTCGCGAATGAACATCAGGTCGCTGAGGATGTGTTCCACTTCCTCGATCTGGTGCGTGGTGATGACGATGGTCTTGTTTTCATCGAAATAGTCTTCCAGCAAGTTCTGGTAGAACTGCTTGCGGTACAGGATATCCAGGCCCAGGGTCGGCTCGTCGAGCACCAGCAGTTTGGCGTCGATGGCCATCACCAGCGCCAGGTGCAGCTGCACCACCATGCCTTTCGACATGGCCTTGACCTTCATCTTCGGCGACAGCTTGGTGTGGGCCAGATAGCGTTCGGCCTTGCTGCGGTCGAAACGTGGATGCACGCCGGCAACGAAATCGATGGCGTCGGCCACGCGCAGCCAGCCCGGCAGGATGGCCACGTCGGCGATGAAGCACACGTCGTCCATCAGCGCGTCGCGTTGCACGCGGGGATCGCGCCCCAGCACGGACAAGTCGCCATCGAAGCCCGTCAGGCCCAGGATGGCTTTCAGGGTGGTGGTCTTGCCGGAACCGTTAGGCCCGATCAAGCCGACGATGCGCCCCGGCGCGATATCGAAGCTGATGTTGTCGATGGCCACCTGCTTGCCATACTGCTTGCGCAGGCCGCGCGCGCTGATGACGCTGTCCTTGTTCAATGCATTCATGCGTTCTCTCCGTGTGCGCCGCCGTCGCGGCTCGCTTGCAGCAGTTGATCGAGATCAAGGCCCAGGCGGGTGATGTGTTCCAGCAAGGCTGGCCATTCTTCGCGCAGGAAGCGTTCGCGTTCGCTGGCCAGCAATTTGTCGCGGGCGCCTTCCAAGACATACATACCGAGTCCTCTGCGTTTTTCCACCAGGGCATCGTCGACCAGTTCCTGGTAGGCGCGCGAGACCGTGATGGGATTCAATTGATAATCGGCCGCCACCTGGCGCACCGACGGCAAGGCGTCGCCGGACTGCAGCACGCCATCGAGCATCATGCCCACCACCCTGGCCTTGAGCTGGCGGTAGATGGGGCTATTGTCGTTCCATTCCGCGCTCATGGGATGCGCTCCGACAAGGGCGGGGCGGCGCGGCGCGTAAAAAGTGCTGTAGGCATCGAAGCTCCGTGGTGTATTGGGTTGGTGTTGTAGTGAACTATAACAGTGAAAATGCAAATGTCAACAGTTCGATGATTTCTAACCATGTGGAAACTATAATGTTGCGTGTTTGAAAAAATTATTTGATAGCTTCTGGCGAATATCGTCGCCACTTACCATGAAAGCAGCAATGATCAATCGATATGACGAGTTGCAAAACCTGTTCAGACGCGCCAGCTGTGGCATCGCCCTGCTGGCCGGACTGAGCGCTTGCGGCGGCGGTTCCAGCGGTGGCACGGCCATGCCCGTAGCACCTGTCGAAACGCCACGATACCTGCTGGGAGGCACGGTCAGCGGCTTGCTGCCAGGCGCCAGCGTCGTGCTGGCAAACGGCGCGGATAAAGTAACCGTTACGGCCAACGGTGCGTTCAGTTTTGCCGGCAAGCTGGCGGCGGGCGCCAGTTATGAAGGCAAGGTCGACAGCGCCTCCGAGGGGCTGGGCTGCAGCATCGCGCAAGGCGCGGCGACCATGGGCAACGCGGATGTCAATACCCTGGCCGTGCGTTGCCTGCCGGTCTTGCTGGCAGGGGTGCAGGAGAAAATCCAAAAGATGGCAGGGATGGTCCGCGATGCCGCTGGTAACTACTATATCGCCGATGCGGGCAATCAGGTCATCCATAAAATGGGAATTGACGGCAGCTTGAGCGTGTATGCGGGCGTAATGGGCAAGCGCGGCGTGGATGACGGCCCGGTGTCGAGCGCCACGTTTTCCTTCATCGAGGGTTCCCGTCTGGCAATTGATCGCCAGGCGAATCTCTATGTGAGTGACTACTGTCACGCCGTGCTGCGCAAGATCACGCCGGCCGGTGTGGTTAGTACGGTTGCTGGCCAGCGGCGCAGCAGTTGTGAGGTTGATGATCTTGAGCCGGCGTCTGCGTATGTAGATGGGCAGAAAGAGCAAGCCCGCTTTGGCTTGCCTGGCAGTCTGGCCATCGATGTGAATGGCGATGTGCTGCTGGTCGATATGCATAAAAACGCCATACGCCGCGTCGCTGCGAACGGCATGGTCAGCACCCTGGCGTGGACATTTTCTCCCATGCCTGAAGTCAGCAGCGACTTTCAACGAGTGGGCCGACTTGCGCTTGATTCCGCTGGCAGCGTTTATTTTGCGGATGCCACGGGTTCTTATCTATTCCGCATCCAGAATGGCATGGCGGTCAAGGTGGCGGGGAACCGCTCGCAGAATTCTTCTGTCGACGGTATCGGTGGCGCTGCCAGCTTTTTCCGCATTCGCGGCATGCAGTTCAACCGCGATGGCGAGTTATTGCTGGCCGACGGCGGCAGCATCCGGAAAGTGCAGGCAGACGGCAAGGTGACGACCTTGCTCGGTGCTGCCATGCCTGATGCGAACGGTCAGGCAGCAGGCTTCAAACAGCTCACTGAAATGGTGCTGGAGCCTTCCGGTGCCATGGTCGTATATGACCTGGGCCGGCATATGCTGCGCAGGCTGGATCAGGATGGAAAGCTGTCGACCCTGCCGGCCTTGCCGGGACATATCGGCCTCGTCGATGGTAGTGGCGCTGCCGCCCGCTTGACGTTGGGCTACGCGAGAGCCGTCGTGGCCGATAGCGCGGGGAATGTCTACCTGGCCGATGATGTCAACAAGGTCATCCGTCGCGTGACGGCCGATGGTCTGGTCAGTATCTTTGCGGGTATTGCGGGAAAAGACGGCGGGGTCGATGGCGGGCGTGGCACCGCGACCCTGGAGGGGCCGGTGGCCATGGCGTTCGACAAGGAAGGCAACCTGTATTTTGCTGACCAGTTCCATGAGCAGCCTCGGCTCGTGTTGCGCAAGATTAACAAGCAGGGCGAGGTATCCAGCATTGATTATTTACCAACTTCGCATGGCACGCGCTTCGCGCTGGCGATCGACCAGCAAAACAATATTTATTGGGTGCACAATGCAGGCCATGGTATCTACCGGCGCCCTTCGGGCGGCGAGTTTGCCCTGTTTATGCCATACGATAATGCCATGAAGGCACTGAATGGAAAGACAGGCACGCGCGACTATATTTCAGCCGCCAGTCTGGCCGTTGACCGCCGCGGAGCGCTCTACTTTGAAGATGTCCAGCATCATGTGATCTTCAAGGTGGCACAGAATGGGGATGTCAGCCATTTTGCCGGCACTTCCTTGCGGAGCGATGGAAAGGATGGTCCGCCGGGAACCGGAAGTCTGATGGCTAGTGACTATTTTCCATTGGCAATAGATGCCAACGACAATCTGTACACGGGGAGCCAGGACGCGCTACGCAGAATTGACACCGCCGGTGTAATTTCCACGCCGCAACTAGGCTGGGGTTCTCCTGTACTGAGCACCTTCACCATTGGCAATGGCGTGCTGTATGGTTTTACCGCGCAGGCCGTGATCCAGGCGCCCTTGCCCTAGGGACGCAATTGCGCGGCTGCTGCATCCCTCAGCCGCGCCTGCAATTCCAGTGCATTGAACAGGGCGGCCCCGGATGTCGTGTTGTCGAAGATGCACCAGTTGTCCGCCTGCATTTGTGCGTGCAATTCAGCGGTTAGCGCCACCAGGCAATCGGCCGGGTAGTCGGAATAGTATATTTTCGGGCTGCCGTGCAGGCGCAGGTAGGCCACTTCCGTCGTCGGCACGTGCGGCCCCGGCTGGCCGGCGGGTGGATCGGCGCGCACGCGCGTGATGCGCTGCACGGTCAACAGTTCGGTGGCCTCGGCCGCGAACCAGCCTGGGTGGCGCGCCTCGCAAGCGAGCATGCCGCCGAAGCGCTGGCGCAGCGCCTGAAAAAACTGCGCGGCCACGTCCGCCTCGAAATGCAGGCTGGGCGGCAGCTGCACCAGCACGCAGCCCAATTTATTTCCCAGTTGCGTGACTTCTCCCGCAAAGCGATCCAGTTCGGCCGCACAGTTGCGCAAGCGCCGTTCGTGCGTGATGCTGCGCGGCAATTTCACGCTGAAGCGGAAGTGCTCGGGTGTGCTGGCGGCCCAACGCGCGTAAGTGGCGCTCTGGTGCGAGCGGTAGAAAGAGCTGTTGATTTCCGCGCAGTCCAGCACCTGGGCATAGCGCTGCAGGTGGCTGCCATCGAGGGGGAAGCGGCTGGCGGCGGCGCTGGACAGGCTCCAGCCGGCCGTGCCGACGTAATGAGTATGCATGCTGCGATTACAGCAAGGCCAGGCGGGTTCGGCTATCGGACAAACGCCCGTGCCGCAGTCGGCGCCAGCCTAGTCGATGATATCGCCGTTCAAGTCATGGCGCGTGATGTTGCCGCGCGCATCGATGGCGATCCAGCCGCCGCGCGGCTGTTGTGGCGGCGTCACGTCGCATTCCCAGTCGGGCAAGACATAGCGCAAGGTTTCGTCAACTTTATGCAGGGCGGGGCGGTGCGTATGGCCGTGGATCATGACGGTGCTCGCGTGTTCGGCAAATACTTGTGCTACGGCATCGGGCGTGACATCCATGATGTCCATGGTTTTTTCGCCATTGTGCTCGCGGCTGCTTTTGCGCAAGCCGTCGATGATCGCCTTGCGCTGCGCCAGCGGCATGGACAGGAACTGTTTTTGCCAGGCAGGCTGGCGCACCATGGCGCGAAACTCCATGTATTGGACGTCTTTCGTGCATTCGGCGTCGCCATGCAGCAAGACGATGCGCCGGCCGGCAAGCGTGGCCACGTGCGGTTCGCTGAGCAGGGTGGCGCCGGCGGCGGCGGCAAAGCCGGAGCCGACAAGAAAGTCGCGGTTGCCGGCGATCCAGTAGACGTGCACGCCCGCATCGCTGACGGCGCGGATGGCGGCCGTCATGCGCGCATTGAACGGGTCTTCCAGGTCATCGTCGCCAGCCCAGTATTCGAACAGGTCGCCTAATAGATACAGCGCTTGCGCATATTGCGCATGGTGTTCCAGGAAAGAAAGAAACGCCGCGCTGGTGCGCGGGTGCGAGCTCTGCAGATGCAGGTCGGAAATAAAGAGTGCGGCAGGCATTGTCATCGTTCAACGCTCCCAAAAAGTGATGTACATGGAGAGGCGCAAACGCTGCAATGCCTGTTAGTCATGGTGCAGTGGCCGAATTAAACTGCTTCGACTTTTTCGATGATGACATCGGTGACTGGCACATCGGCGAACATGCCGGCGCGCGAGGTTTTCACGGCGCGGATGGCGTCGACGACTTCCTTGCCGTCGGTGACTTTACCGAACACGGCGTAGCCCCAGCCGTCCTGGCCTGGGTAGTCGAGGAAGCTGTTGTTCTTGATGTTGATGAAGAACTGGGCCGATGCCGAGTGCGGATCCGACGTGCGGGCCATGGCCAGCGTGTAGGTATCGTTTTTCAGGCCGTTCTTGGCTTCGTTTTCCACGGTGGTGTCGGCTGGCTTTTGTTTCATGCCTGGCTCGAAACCGCCGCCCTGGATCATGAAGCCGTCGATGACGCGGTGGAAAATCGTGTTGTCGTAGTGGCCGGCTTGCATGTAGGCCAGGAAGTTGGCAACCGTTTTCGGCGCTTTCTCGGCGTCCAGTTCAGCGGTGATCTTGCCCAGATTGGTGGTGATGATGACGGAGGTCATGATAATCCTTAATAAATTGGATGAATAATTGATTCAGCGGCGCCAGGCAGGCGGGCACCGCAAAAACGCTATTTTACAGTTTTGCGGGCGCTGTCTTGAGTAAAGTCGCCGATTCGATCACCACGGGGGTGACGGGCACGTTCTGGTGCGGGCCCTTGTCCGCCACGGGCACGGCCTTGATCTTGTCGACCACGTCCATGCCGCTGACGACTTTGCCGAACACCGTGTAGCCGAAACCGTCGCGGCCAGGGTAGTCGAGCGGGCCGTTGTCGTTGACGTTGATAAAGAATTGCGCGGTGGCCGAATGCGGGTCGCCCGTGCGCGCCATGGCGATGCTGTAGGTCACGTTCTGCAAGCCGTTTTGCGCTTCGTTCTTGATCGGCGCTTTCGTCGGTTTCTGCTTCATGTTCTTGTCGAAGCCGCCGCCCTGTATCATGAAGCCATCGATGACGCGGTGAAATACGGTGCCCTTGTAGTAACCGCTGTTGACGTACTGCAGGAAATTGGCCACGCTTTTCGGTGCTTTTTCCTGGTCCAGTTCCAGCACGATCTCGCCCATGCTGGTTTTCAGGGCCACGTGCGGCGTTGGGTCGACGGCGGTCGCCGGAGCGGCTGCCACGACGGCGCTGCCCAGGGTCAGGCCGGCAAACAGGGTGCAAAAGCGGGCCAGGAAAGACAGGCGTTTCGATTTGATTTCTTGCATGAAGGCGTCCTTGATCGTTATTTTTCTTTAAACTTGCTTTAATTGTAAAGAAGTGAAAATTCGGTTGAACATCGTAAAAACCTGATTCATATCGGGCCAGTATGGTTTTTATCAATGTTATACTTGACCGCTAACGCCCTAATTCTAACAAACAAGAACAACAATATAGCGGGTCGTACAGTCTTCGGCGCACACGGCAGTTCTGTGGCGCGGCACCCCCGGTGTCCGCGCCTGTCTGTCGTTTTGCCAGGCTGGCGACCGCTCCACTTGCAAAGCACGATGAGCAATCTAAAGATTTACAACACCCTGGCTCGCGAGAAGCAGGTATTCGTCCCGATGGAAGCGGGCAAGGTTCGCATGTACGTATGCGGCATGACCATCTACGATTATTGCCATATCGGCCATGCGCGCATGATGATGGCGTTCGACGTCATTTACCGCTGGCTGAAGGCGTCCGGCTTCGACGTCACCTATGTGCGCAACATTACGGACATCGACGACAAGATCATCCGCCGCGCCGTGGAAAACGGCGAGACGATTTCCCAGCTGACGACGCGTTTCACCCGCTACATGGATGAAGACACGGCCGCGCTGGGCATTTTGACGCCCGACCACACGCCGCGCGCCACGGAATACGTGCCGCAGATGCTGCGCCTGATCGAACAGCTGGAAGCCAAAGATTTGGCTTACCAGGGCGCGGATGGCGACGTGAACTATGCCGTGCGCAACTTCCCCCACTACGGCAAGCTGTCGGGCAAGTCGCTCGACGACCTGCGCGCGGGCGAGCGTGTCGACGTCAACACGGGCAAGCGCGATCCGCTCGACTTCGTGCTGTGGAAGTCGTCGAAAGAGTCGGAGCCGGAAGAAGTCAAATGGGATTCGAAGTGGGGCAAGGGCCGCCCGGGCTGGCATATCGAGTGCTCGGCCATGTCGTGCGCCTTGCTCGGTGAACAATTCGACATCCATGGCGGCGGCGCGGACTTGCAATTCCCGCACCACGAAAACGAGATCGCCCAATCCGAAGGCGCGTTCGGCCATACCAGCGTCAATTACTGGATACATAACGGTTTCGTGCGCCTGGACAATGAAAAAATGTCCAAATCGCTGGGCAACTTCTTCACCATCCGCGAAGTGCTGCAAAAGTTCGATGCCGAAGTGATCCGCTTCTTCATCCTGCGCGCGCACTACCGCAGCCCCCTGAATTACTCGGACGTGCACCTCGACGACGCGCGCCTGTCCCTGACCCGTTTGTACACGGCGCTGGCCGACGTGGCGGTGGAAGAGGGCGCCATCGACTGGAGCGAAGCCCATGCCGTGCGCGTGCGCGAAGCGATGGATGACGATTTCAACACGCCGCTGGCCGTGGCCGCCCTGTTCGACCTGGCAACGGAAGTCAACAAGAGCAAGTCGCCCGCCCTGGCCCGTCAATTGAAGGGGCTGGCTGGCGTGTTCGGCTTGCTCGAGCGCACGCCGCAGCAATTCCTGCAAGCCACCGTCGGCGCCGCTGACGGCGACCAGGATGAGGCGGCCGGCATCGAAGCGGCCATCGCGGCGCGCAGCGCGGCGAAAAAGGCGCGCGACTTTGCCCAGTCCGACAAGATCCGCGCCGAATTGTTGGCTGCGGGCATCATTCTTGAAGACAAGCCTGACGGCTCGACCAACTGGCGCCGCGCATGATGCCAACGTCCAGGGAAAACGGGGAAGCCCCGGTGGCGGCGCAGGTGATCCAGGTGCCGCATTACTGGGAAGAGGCGAAGATCGAGCTGATGAAGCGCGACCGCATCATGAAAAAGCTCATCCCGCAATTTGGCGACCTGCACCTGGTCGGCCATAGCGACCCGTTTACCACCCTGGCCCGTTCGCTGGTGGGACAGCAGATCACGCCCAAGGCGGCGGATGCTGCCTGGAAAAAGCTGCTGCTGGCTTGCCCGAAATGCACGCCTTCGCAAGTGTTGAAGGCAGGCGCCGAGCAGTTGTCCGCCTGCGGTTTGTCCAAACGCAAGACCGAATACATCCTCGACCTGGCTGACCATTTCAAGGCCAAGCGCGTGCACGCGAGCCAGTGGGACCAGATGGATGACGAAGCCGTCATCGCCGAACTGGTGCAGATCCGCGGCATTGGCCGCTGGACAGCCGAGATGTTTCTGATATTTAATCTGCTCCGGCCGAATGTCTTGCCGCTCGACGACCCCGGTTTGATCCAGGGCATCAGCGTCAATTATTTCTCCGGCGAACCAGTTTCCCGCAGCGATGCGCGCGAAGTTTCCGCCAATTGGGAACCGTGGCGCACCGTGGCGACGTGGTATTTGTGGCGCAGTCTCGACCCTGCAGCCGCCCCTGCCGCATCCGATACAGCCCCCGGCGCACCAGCCGGTACGGTAAAATAAACATAGATGACGCCGCGCGCCCTGGCGCCGTGGCCGGTAAAACCTGGAGGTACAATGACTAAAACGACTTTCCTCAATTTTGAACAGCCGATCGCGGAACTCGATTCCAAGATCGAAGAGTTGCGCTTCGTGCAAGACGATTCGGCCGTCGACATCTCGGAAGAGATCGACCGCCTGGCCAAGAAGAGCCAGCAACTGACCAAGGATATCTACGCCAAGCTGACCCCTTGGCAAGTGGCGCAGATCGCGCGCCACCCGCAGCGCCCCTACACCATGGATTATGTGAATGAAATCTTTACCGATTTCCACGAATTGCATGGCGACCGCAGCTACGCGGACGACCTGTCCGTCGTCGGCGGCCTGGCCCGCTTCAACGGCCAGCCGTGCATGGTCATCGGCCATCAAAAGGGCCGCGACACGAAAGAGCGCGCCATGCGCAATTTCGGCATGCCGAAGCCGGAAGGCTACCGCAAGGCCATGCGCCTGATGAAAGTGGCTGAAAAGTTCAACTTGCCTATCTTTACCTTCGTCGACACGCCAGGCGCCTTCCCCGGCATCGACGCGGAAGAGCGCGGCCAGTCGGAAGCCATCGGCCACAACCTGTACGTGATGGCGGAACTCAAGGTGCCGCTGATCGCCACCATCATCGGTGAAGGCGGTTCCGGCGGCGCGCTGGCCATCGCCGTGGGCGATGCCGTGCTGATGCTGCAATACTCGACCTATGCCGTGATCTCGCCGGAAGGCTGCGCCTCGATCCTGTGGAAGAGCGCCGAGCGCGCCTCCGACGCGGCCGAAGCGCTGGGCCTGACGGCGCACCGCCTGAAAGCCATGGGTCTGATCGACAAGATCATCAACGAACCGCTGGGCGGCGCCCACCGCGATCCGAAACAGATGGCGACCTTGCTGAAACGCGCACTGGCCGACACCCTGCGCCAGTTCCACGGCATGAAAACCAAGGACTTGCTGGCCGCGCGCCATGAAAAACTGCTGAGCTACGGCAAGTTCAAGGAAACCACGCCGAGCGAGTAAGCCGTCGCAGGTCGGCGTAGGTCGGCTTAGCGCAGCGTAAGCCGACAAGACGTAAGCCGACAAGACAGTAAAACACCAGGGACAGTCCGCTAAACGACACCATCCGTTTAGCAGCCTGTCCCTCTTTGCATTCCCGGAGTCCACATTGAAAAAGCAACAAACCGCCACCGTCGCCGATATCTTTGCCAGCGCGCTGGAAACCTGCGGGCCGCAAGCCGGCGAGACGGTCGGCATCGCCCTGAGCGGCGGCCTCGATTCCTCGGCCCTGCTGCACCTGGCGCATGCCTGGGCGCAAGAGCACGGCGTGGCCCTGCACGCGTTCCACGTGCACCATGGCCTCAGCCCGAACGCGGATGCGTGGCTGGCGCACTGCGCGCAGTTGTGCGCCGGCATGGGCATCGCCTTCGAGGCACGCAAGGTCACGCTGGAAAAGAATGCGAAGACGGGCACGGAAGAAGCGGCTCGCAAGCGCCGTTACGCGGCCCTGGGCGAACTGTGCGCCGCGCACGGCGTGCGCCTGCTGCTGACGGCGCACCACCAGGATGACCAGGCTGAAACCGTGCTGCTGCAATTGCTGCGCGGCTCCGGCACGGCGGGCTTGTCCGGCATGGATGGCGCCAACAGCGCGCCCGAGCTGCTGGGCAACCCGGATCTGGTGATGGCGCGCCCGCTGTTGCCAGTGTCGCGCAGGCAACTGGAAGCGTATGTGGTGAAACATGCGATCGCGCACATCCACGACGAATCGAACGACGATCCCCGCTTCGCCCGCAATGCCTTGCGGCACCAGGTGATGCCTGTGCTGGCGCAGGCGTTTCCCGGTTTCCAGGAGCGCTTCGCCCGCAGCGCCCAGCACGCGCAATCGGCGCAGCGCCTGTTGACGGAACTGGCGACGCAGGATCTGGCCGCCTGTCTCGACGGCGACTGCATCGAACTGGCGAAATTGCGCGCGCTGAGCGCGGACCGCTGCTACAACCTGCTGCGCCACTGGTTCGGCACGCGCGGCTTGCGCATGCCGTCGACGGCGTGGCTGGCGGAAATGCTGGCGCAGCTGCTGGAGGCGCGGCCCGATGCGCAATTGCTGGTCACGCATCCCGAATGCCACGTGCGGCGCCACCGCGACCGTCTGTACCTGACGCCGAAGCTCGACGACCTGGCCGGCATGCGCGAGCGTGACGATGCGGGCATTCCCGGCCTGGAAAAAGCCGGCCAGGAGTTTGCATGGAAAGGCGAGGCCAGCCTGGCCTTTCCCGCGTATGGCGGCGTGCTGCATTTCGATGCGGTGGACGAGGGCGGGCAGGGTATCGATATTGCCTGGTTGCAATCTCAAACCTTGACGATCGATTTCCGCCAGGGCGGCGAGCGTTTGAAACTGGCCTTGAACCGTCCCACCAAGAGCTTGAAATACCATTACCAGGCGTTTGACGTGCCCGCCTGGGAGCGCGAACGCCTGCCCCTTGTCTGTGCGGCGCAACAATTGCTGTTCGCGGCTGGTATTGGCCTCGATTGCCATTGCCTGAGCCTGCTGGATCGTCCCCGCGTGGCCTTGCGCTGGGTCTCCTGCTGAGCGTAAGGGCAGCCGCCACGGCCACTCCCGGGGTGGCTGCCAAGCGGCTGCTCAAGCCAGCTGGACTGCATGGATTGGTTATTTCCATATACGCAATCGGTATGAGCTAATGCGCTTTTTAGCTTGTTATTTTGCATTGCGGCATGTAGAGTAAAGCCCTCCTTTTTTATTCTTCTTGAGCGGAAACTTCACTCTTATGGCTTTAATCGTCCACAAATATGGCGGTACGTCGATGGGCTCGACTGACCGTATCAAGAATGTCGCCAAGCGCGTTGCCAAGTGGCACGACGCCGGGCATCAAATCGTGGTGGTGCCATCCGCCATGTCGGGCGAAACCAACCGCCTGATTGGACTGGCCAAGGAAATCATGGATCAACCCGATCCCCGTGAACTTGACATGATCGCCTCGACAGGCGAACAAGTGTCCGTCGGCCTATTGTCGATGGCACTGCTGGCGATCGGCAAACAAGCCGTATCCTATGCTGGCTGGCAGGTCGCGATCAAGACCGATTCCGCCTTTACCAAGGCACGCATCCAGTCGATCGATGACGAAAAAGTCAAACGCGACCTCGATGCAGGCAAGATTGTCATCATTACCGGTTTCCAGGGCGTCGACGAACACGACAACATCGCGACCCTGGGCCGCGGCGGTTCGGACACCTCGGCCGTGGCGATCGCCGCCGCCATGCAGGCGGCCGAATGCCTGATCTTCACGGACGTCGACGGCGTCTACACGACCGACCCGCGCGTGGTCTCCGAGGCGCGCCGCCTGAAGACCATCACCTTTGAAGAAATGCTGGAACTGGCTTCGCTGGGTTCCAAAGTGCTGCAGACGCGCTCGGTGGAATTTGCCGGCAACTACCGCGTTCCCACGCGCGTGCTGTCGTCGCTGACCGACCCGATGTTGCCGCTGGAAATAGAAGCCAATTCAGGCACCCTGATTTCGTTTGAGGAAGATACAAACATGGAACAAGCAGTCATCTCCGGCATCGCCTTCAACCGCGATGAAGCCAAAATCACCGTGCTCGGCGTGCCCGACCGCCCAGGCGTGGCGTACCACATCCTGGGACCGGTGGCGGACGCGAACATCGAAGTCGACATGATCATACAGAATCAGTCGGTAGACGGTAAAACGGACTTCACCTTCACCGTCTCGCGCGGCGAATACACGCGCGCGCTGGCCGTGCTGGAAGCGAACCGCGAATCGCTGGGCGCGGCCAGCATCACGGGCGACGCGAAAGTGTCGAAACTGTCCGTCGTCGGCGTGGGCATGCGCAGCCATGTCGGCGTCGCATCGCAAATGTTCCGCACCTTGTCGGAAGAGGGCATCAACATCATGATGATCTCCACTTCCGAGATCAAGATCTCCGTGCTGATCGATGAAAAGTACATGGAACTGGCCGTGCGCGCGCTGCATAAAGCGTTCGAGCTGGAAAAAGCTTAAATATCCAAAAATATTGCCCCACGCCCTTGACCAAAGGGGGGGCAATCGATATTATGACGTTCGTCGCTGCAGCGCAGTTAGCTACAGAGACATAGTTGAGTAATCAGCTAGGAGACGTGGCCGAGTGGCCGAAGGCACATCCCTGCTAAGGATGCATACGGCTTATACCTGTATCGTGGGTTCGAATCCCACCGTCTCCGCCAGAATCAAATAAAAAAGCCTCCCCTGCGGGAGGCTTTTTTATTTGTCTGGACGGAACTGTGGGATTCGAAGGGCGGGGCCGTGCCGGCCCAGCCCCCTCCGAATCGCCCAACCACCGCGCTCCGCGCGGGCCGTTGGCCGCGCAGCGGCCAACGCCGTCCCCCCATCTCAGGCTCCAGCAGCCAGCTCGCCCGTCGGCCCCAGTTACCTCAGCAATAAATACAACAAGTGACTTAGTGTGAGTATTGACTCTTTGTCATTATGGATAATGGCAATGTTATTAATAAAAATACGCATGCCCAGCCATGCTTCCATTGTCCAGTCCAATCGAGGAGTTGTCATGTCCCACCGCCTTCCCCGCAGGTATGTGTCGCTGTGCCTGGCCGCCATGCCGTTCGCTTGCAGTGCCGCCTTCGCCGCGGAAAGCACGGTCAATCTGAATGTCGACCTGAACCTGCAGTCCGTGCCCAAACTCGAGCTGCGCCTGCTGCAGGAGCCGCCGAAGCTGAAGGCGCGCGCCAGGCCCGCCAACCGCGCGGCGAGCAAGCGCGACGAGTACGAGAAAGCGTACGACCTGTACATCCGCTATGCCAACGGCAGCATCTATAACCCGACCACGGCCAAGCATGACAAGGTGCGCCTGCGCTCCTACCAGCAGACGGACGGCCTGGCGCTCGATGGACGCGACGAGAATGCGGCCACCTTCATGGCGCCCACCGTGGTGATGGCGCCGGGGCAAACCGTGCGCTTCAAGCTGCATAACCAGTTGCCGGCGCTGCCGGACGAGCAGTGCGCGACGAGCGATATCAATGCAGCGCGTCCGCTTGGCTGCTTCAACGATACCAATCTGCACTCGCATGGTCTGTGGGTCTCGCCCTCGGGCAATAGCGACAACGTGTTGATATCGATCAAGCCTGGCGTGGATTTCGAGTACGAATACAATATTCCCATCGACCATCCGGCCGGCACGTTCTGGTATCACCCGCACCAGCATGGCGCGACGGCGATGCAGGTCGCCAGCGGCATGGCCGGCGCGCTGGTGGTCGAAGGCGACCGTTATCCGAGCGCCACGGCGAATGGCGACCTCGATGTGATACTGAAGCCATTCCAGCCCGACGATGGCAGCGGCAGCGCCGGCGAGGTGATGCTGCTGCAGCAAATTCCCTATGACTGCCCCAGCAACAGCCTGACGCCGACGACGCCGTGCGCCACGGACGGGGTAGGCGTGCTGGAGGATTTCGGTCAGGTCAACGATCCGAATGCCTGGCTGAAGTCGGGCCGCTATACCTCCGTCAACGGCAAGGTGCAGCCGGTGCTGAAGATGAAGACGCAGCGCCTGTACCGCTGGCGCATGATCGACACGGGTTTCCAGGCAACCGTGGTGCTGCGCATCCGCCGCGCGAACGATCCGCAAAAGCTGTTCAAGGCGCTGGGCGTGGCCAACCAGGACAAGGACGTGATGGAGCTATGCGATGGCGAGGACGTCACGCAGTTCGAGGTGGCCAGCGACGGCTTGACGCACGACAGGATCATCCCCAAGACCTTGAACTACCTGCAGCCGGGCTACCGCAGCGATATCCTGTTCTCGCTGCCGAAAGCCGGCGCCTATTGCGTATATGCGGAAACCAACGTCAATAACATGACGACGATGCATGACGTCAACAACACGCGCCTGATCGGCGTGATCGCCGCCAGGACCAACGCCAAGGCATCCGCACGCGTCAGGTCGGGCGAGTCGCCGCGCGATTTCCTGCTGGCCGAGTTGCGCAATGCCGTCCAGAGCCTGCCCGGCGCCCAGTTGCCCGATAGCGTCAAGAGCACGATCCTTGGCGACCTGGAGAATGGTCTCAAGCTCGGCAAGTTCGTCCCGCATGCGGGCTTCAGCGCGGCGGCAAAGGACGCGATGCGTGGCAAGAAGAAGGAGTATGTGACCTTCAATATCGCCAAGTTGGGCGGCAAGGCCCGCTTCATGGTGGAAGGCAAGCCGGAAGACTCGCCGATACCCGAGCTGAAGTATGTCTATGACCCGCACCGCGTCGACCACACGCTGGTGCTGGGCACCGAGCAGATCTGGGAGCTCGCTTCGAAGAATGGCAGCCACCCCTTCCATATCCACGTCAACCCCTTCCAGATCATCGGCATTACCCGCACCGACGGCGGCGCGGTCGATGCGCAATACAAGGACCTGATCGGCACGTGGAAAGACACCTTGCTGGTGATCGAAAAGCACAAGATCGAGATCGCCACGCGTTACCAGCGCTACATCGGCGAATACGTGTTGCATTGCCACATCCTCGAACATGAAGACCAGGGCATGATGCAAAACGTCAAGGTGGTACTGCCGGATGGCAAGGGCGGCGGCGACGCGGGCGGACACGGACACTGACCGTTCCTGGCGGCAGCGCGTCCGGCGCGCTTCCGCCTTTCCCAACCTGCCTCTGGAGCAACTGCCCATGTTACGCATGAAAACTTCCATCCTTCCCCTCCTGGCCGGCTTGCTGTGCGCGGGCGTCTGCACCGCGGTACAGGCGCAGGCTGGCGTATCTTGCCGTCCAGAATTGCAGGCCCAGGCGGAGCCGGGTGGCGCGCGCGTCGTGCGCTACCGCAAGAATATCGATGAGCTGACCCCGGCCGAGCTTGACGCCTTCAAGCATGCGGTGAGCGAGATGAAACGCAAGAGCCAGGAAAACGTGTATGACCGGCGCGGCTTCCTGTGGCAAGCCTGGGTGCATAACTGTACCTCCGTCGACGTCTTCAATGACCGCCAGGCGGCCTTGCCCGGCGACAGGCTGAAGCAGTTGCTGGGCGATCCGACGCGCAACAGTTGCGACATTGCTTATTTCATCGACAAGGTGGCGACCGAGGACAATGCCCACGAGGAATTCCCGGGCGAGTGCGAGCACCAGAAGAACACCTTTTTGCAATGGCACCGGGCGCAGCTGTACTTTTACGAGCAAGCCCTGCAGGCGGCCGACCCGAACGGCGAACGTGGCCCCAGCACGCGCAACGTTGCGCTGCCGTACTGGAACTTCACCCGCAAGCCTTCCGGCGTGCGCTATCCGAAAGCCTTCGAGGATGTCGATTCGCCGCTGTACGATGCCACGCGCAAGAGGGAGGGGCTCGACAGCTCGCTGGCCACGGCTTCGCCCAATTTGCTGGCCTACCAGATCTACTACATGGATTGGGCCGATTTTGGCGGCGACGAATACGGCAGCCTGGGCGGCGGCAACCTGGAGACGAAGATCCACAATCACATGCACGCCACCTACATGGGCGGCAATATGGGCGACAACGTCACGGCCGGCCTCGATCCGCTGTTCTATGCCTTCCATAATTTCCTCGATTACAGTTTCGAGAAGTGGCTGGACGAGCATGGCGACGCCGGCATACGCGGCAGCGGGCGCACGGCGTTCATGCGCAGCGAACAGGACGCCAGCTTGCCACGGCCCATCGGCTGGAGCGCCGGCAGCGGCGATGCCCAGCGCAGCGATTCGGGCGACTATACGGCCAACATGGGCCAGGCGGTGCTGTACTTCGACACCCTCCGGCAAGGCTATGGCTTCCAGCCGCGCTATGGTGGCGAGTTTGCCCGCAAGAAGGATATCCAGGCCTTGATCGACCGGCACCAGCAGGCGGGGTTTGTATTCGGCGACAACCAGAAAAGCCTGTTCGCCGCCCTGCTCAGCGACGATGCGGCCGATGGCGCGGTCGCCAGGCCCGACCTCACCGTCACCAGCGCCTACACGATCCCGGCGCGGCGGGTGGCCGGCGACAAGCGGGCGAACATGGTGCTGGACCGCGCGCATGCGGACGAGGACTACAGTTTTCAGGCCGATATCTACCTGTATCCCGCCAAGGTGACTGCGCGCATCGGCGACAAGGCGTTCCGCGACCGCTACCTGGTCACCAGCACCAGCCACTGGGCCCTGTCCGGCGCCCACCAGCATGATAAATATGTCATCGAAACGGATATCACCGGCATCGTCGACAGCCTGGTTCCCAAGAAGCGCAGGCAGGCCTGGCGCATCACGGCGGCCATCACCACGAATGACAAGGGCCGCGGCCTGATACGGCAAGGCGATTTTTCCACGCCCGTGATCCAGGTCGTCGACCGCCGCAAACCTGCCGAACCCACGTATGAGGAGAGCAAGCCATGAACGAACGGACCAGCTTCAAGCGCGATGTGCAGGGCCTGTTTTCCCGCTACGTGGCCGACATGAACAAGATCAAGCTGTCGAACCCCGAGTCGACGGGCGTGCAGCGGCTATACCTGAATGACTATGCGAGCGTGAAGGCGTTTGCCTGGCAAATCCAGGTGGCCATCCACGGTTACGACTATGACAGCCGCAACGCAAAATGGCTGGTGGACGCCGGGCACCGCCTGCGCGCGCCGGGAGGGCGGGAAGGCGAGTATGTCATGTCCGCGCCGCATCCGATGCCGCCCGACGGGCCGATGCCGCAGGAAGGCATCGATATCTTCGACCAGTGGGTCAGGGACGGCATGCAGCCGTGACTCTCAGGCCAACCGGCACAGACACCCTTGATGATCAGGAGTTCAGCATGGCATACACAGGTTTGAGAATTCATCCGGCCATCGGCATCGCCCGCGTCGGCAACAGCGAAGAATACTATCTGGGCCCGGAAAGCCTGGCCGGCATGCCGCTCGATGGCCAGGATGGCACGGGAGGCTTGCCGATCCGGCCCGGCACGGAAGACACGACCATCGCCAGCACCGAGTTGCGCGACGCCGGCGGAAAGCTCAAGCGGCAGGCGGCCCGCTTCCGCATTTACCAGTATGCGTTCGACGCGGCGGACGGCGTGGAAAGCTACCCGCTGGGCCGGCGGGGCGCGGCGGCCGAAGTGGCCATCGGCAGCATGGTCGATGGCAAGATCGTCAAGGACATCGTCTGGACCGTGCACCTGGCCAACAAGAAAGCCAATAGCTGGGAGGGCGGGGACGGCGTGGCGCCGTTTGAAAACCAGCGCGCGCCAGCCCTGCGCAATCCGCACTTTGGCGAGCCGGGCTCGCCGCATTTCGGCACGCCGGCCGACCCGCTGCGCCTGAAGCTGCTGGTCATCGACCCCGGACCGCGCACCGTGCAGGCTTCGCGCCAAGGCGTGCAGCAGTTCGACACATCGACGCCGCCGTCGTGCGCGGATGCGGCCAGCGGCGCCGTGCGCAGCCTGCCCGACTATCCCGTGTCGTTCCCGCGCGGCGGGCAGCCTGGCGCGCCGGCGCAAGGCCCTGGCGCCATCATCGCCTCGCTGGGCGCCATCACGACGGAAAAGAATGGACGATTGCTGGTGCTGGGCGGCTATGGCAAGGCCTGCGGCTTCGACGCGCATGGCAATTATTCGGCCGCCGCCATCCTGCACGACAATGTCAACAACGACAACTGGTTCGATGACGTGGCCGATGGTCCCGTCACGGCCATGCTGCTCTTTGCCGACGGCACGGCGCGCAGCGTCGAGGGCAGTGCCTGGGTGATCTCGAGCGACCCGTCGTACGCGCCGCAAACGGCGAACGTCGTATCGCTGTGGGACGACCTGTATTGCACCTGGCTGGAAAAGATGGCGCTGCGGCCCGCCGTCCATGCGGACGGCCGCTACCAGGCGGGCTACCGGAGCAATTTCCGCACCGATGTCCAGCCCATCCTGCGCGCGGCGTCGCTCCAGCGCTGGACGACCAGCTTGCCGGCCAGGGCGATCAAGGAGCACGACTTGCTGGGCAAGATGAAGGCGGAAGGCCTGACCTACCCGATCATGAATTTCATCCGCCATCCCGACCAGACGGGCGCGCCGTCGCTGAAGCCGCAAATGCCGCTGTCGCTGGGCGATGCGGGCAGCAGCCTGCTGACCCTGACCCGGGCCCAGTATTTTTTCATGGAGCAGTGGGCGCATGGCCAGTATGTGGCCGACAGCGGTGATTTCCTGCTGGGCGCGGGCGAAGCGCTCGACCGTACGGTCCTGTTCAACTGCCTGGGCGGCCGCTACAGCCCCGGCATCGAGATGGGTTTTATCGTGCGCGACCCCGGCCTGTACCGGCAGGCGTGGCGGCGCCATGATGCCGGCGGCCCGTTCCGCCTCAATGCCCAGCATCTCGATTACGCGGCCGCCGTCAGGGACCAGCCTTTCCTCGGCGCCGGCTACATGCCGCTGCGCGGCGGCGAGGTGCAGCCCGGCGACGTGTCGAAGTTCATGGCCTTGCCGTGGCATACCGATTACAACTCGTGCGCCACGCATTTGCCCGACCCGAATCCCGGCGGCACGGTGCTGAATAACCAGCAGGCGATCGATGCGGCCACGGCGCTCAATGGCAATGGCTACAATACCTTGCTGTATTCCTCCTGGCCGGCGCAGCGGCCCGTGGCCGTGTACACGTACGAGGACGTCGTCGCCAATGGCGGCGAATTGGCGACGCCGCGCTATTCCGTGCGCGGCAAGGGCACGCGGGCCGATGGGGTGCCGTCGACCACCCCGGAAAATGCGGAAATCGACCGGCCCGCCATGCATGTGGGCCGCTACCAGGACCGCGCGCAGTTCCTGCTGAACTGGCACCGCATCGGCGTGGTCGTGCAAAGCACGGCGATTGCGCGCAAGGCGGGCGAAAAGGCCATCTGCAAGGATTACTACCTGGAAGTCGAAAGCCTGTTCGACAGCGATGAAAGCAACCTGGTCGAGTATTGGCGCAATACGGCCATCGACAAGGTGTACCGGCCGAAGTCGCAGCCGAAACCGAAGCCCTGATGGCGGCGGTTGCAGACAGTCCCGGCGCGGCAGGGCCATCGCGGCAGCGCTACCGGGTCGCCATCATCGGCGGCGGCCCGGCGGGCTGCGCCTGCGCGCTGGCGCTGGCGCAGCATGGCGTGCACGACGTGCTCGTGATCGAGGCGGGCGACTACGCGCAATTTCGCATCGGCGAAAGCATTCCGCCCGAGGCCAACCGTCTATTCCAGGCGCTGGGCATTGCGCAGGATTTTTTCGCCGAGGCGCACGCGCCTTGCCATGGCAGCTGTTCCTGGTGGGGCAGCGACAAGCGCGGCTACAACGACGCGCTGCTGCATCCGCTGGGCCATGGCTGGCACCTGGAGCGTTCCCGTTTCAATGGCTTCCTGGCGCGCCAGGCGCGCTTGCGCGGGGCGGAAGTGCTGCTGCGCGCCAGCCTGGCCGCGTCGGCCCCGGCGCAAGACGGCGGTTTTACTCTGGAATTGATGCTGGGCGATCCGGCGCACCCGCGCCCGGCCAGCATCCATGCCGATGTGGTGGTCGACGCCAGCGGCACGCGCGCCGTCTTCGCGCGCCAGCGCGGCAGCCGCAAGGTCGAGACGCTGCCGCTGGTCTGCCTGGCCATGCGCTTCGCCGCGCCCGACGGCCCCCGTTCCGGCCTGACGCACCTGGAAGCGGTCGAACACGGCTGGTGGTATGGCGCCCATCTGCCCGACGCCACCATGCTGCTGGCGTTCTACAGCGACGCGGCCACCGTCAAGGCGCGGCGCCTGCAGCATGCCGCGCACTGGCTGGAAGGGCTGGCGGCCGCGCCCAATACGGCTGCGCTGGCCCGCGGCGCGGTGCCGCTGGCAGGCGGCGTGCAGAGTTTTCCCGCGCCGTCCTACTGCCTCGAGCAACTGCATGGCGACGGCTGGCTGGCCATCGGCGACGCCGCCTCGGCCTACGATCCCGTCACCTCGCAAGGCATCGTCAAGGCGCTCGCCAACGGCATGGCGGCCGCTGGCGCCATCGCCGGCCACGCCGCCCTGGACGCGGTGGCGCACACGGTGGCGCAGCGCTACGCCGATTACCTGGCGCAGCGCCAGCAGTACTACGGTTGGGAGCAGCGCTGGCCCGCCGCGCCGTTCTGGCGCCAGCTGCATGCGGGTGCGCTAGCGGATTAACGGCGCTGCGCCTCGCGTTCGAGCGTATCCCTGCCGATGATCTTCAGGCTGGCGCCGCCCTTGAACGGCAGCGCTTCCTCGCTGCCCGCCGTCTGGATGCCGGCCGAGACGCCGATTTCGGCCGTCACGTCGACGAATTCCGTACGGAACATGCGCAGCTCGGTATGCTTGATGACGCTTTGCAGCGCAATCGACTGGCCCGGCGCGATGGGGGTGAAGGCGCGCTTGAGCGCGTGATTGGCCAGGCCCGTCTTCAATACCTGGCTTTGTTCGCTCGCGTTGTCGATCAGGCGCATATTGGGCCCCCGCGCTTGCATGTACTGGAGCGGATAGCCGACTTCCCCATTGCCGATATTCTTGATGACCACCTCGATGCGCATGTCGCTGCCCGTGAAAATGCAGGCCGGATTATCGATGCAGTGGGCGCTGATGGAGAGGATGTCGTTCGGCATGGCGTTTCCTGGGAGTTGTAGGGACACTGCGAGCAGTGCGATTAGGAGCCGTTCAGGATGATATCGCATTTGATCTGCCGTCCTATTTTCGTCCGTAGCAAGTCCTGCACTTCGATGGCGATCTGCCAGGCATGCCGGTCACGGATGACGATGGAGCCGGCCGAGTTCATGATGTTGGCAGCGGCCGGTTCCGGTTCCTCATCGTCCGAGAGCGAAGGCACGGGCGCATCCCAGCTGCCGTCCGGTTTCTTGTATTTGACGGTCTCGTCGTCTCCTTCCACATACGAGTATTCATCCGGCAAGCCATAGCAGTGACCGAATTCATGGGCGTGTGTCTGACCATCGGTCGAGGCGGACACGTCGATGATGGTACCCGTCACGCTTTCGCGGTCGTAGCGTTTGTGGATCTGCATGACGTAGTGCTCGTTGCTCTCCACATAAACGACGCGGTAGATGATGGGCAGGGTGCGCGTGCCGCATTCCGGATCGCTGATTTTCATCTGGAATTTATTGTTCCAGTGGCTTTCCAGCCCCGTGGTGGCGATGCCCTTGACGTACTTGATGACGGCGGCGCGCTGCTTGGCCCGCGTGGCGGCCTGCGGGGTGCCCTTCTCGCGGTCTTCCAGCGCCTGGTCGGCCGGCTCGAGCACCGTGATCACCTTGACGCGCAATTCGGCGATGATGCCGGTATTCGACTTGACGGGCACGTAGATCTTGTAGCGCACGGTGTCGAAATAGTTATGCGGCGCGCCAGTGGCGCCGAAGGTGTTGTTGTAGCGCGGCACGCTGGAGACGCTAATCTCCTTTTCATAGTCGGCGATCCAGCAGGCGGGGCGCTTGATCAGCACTTCCTTGCGCTGCTTGTTGTCGACGGGGCTGGTGCTGGACGTACCCGTTGCCTTGAATTTCGGTTCGGGGTTGGGCGGCGCCTTGGCCGTCGTGCCGGGCGCGGGCGACTTGGCGCGCGTGTCCGGCCTGGGCGCAGGAGCCGGGTCAGGGCTGCTCTCCGTCTCGGGCAACTGGCCCGGCGACTTGAGCAGTTCGATCACCAGCGCCTCGACGGCGGCAGCCGCCACGATGTGGGTCAGGCCCCTGGCGTCCGTCATGCCCGTTTCGATACTGCCGTCGGCGCGCTTGACGCGATACGGCTGGCGCGCCATCAGTTCGCCCGTGTCGCGGTCTTTCAGCACGAAGCCTTCGTCGAACAGTTTCAAGCGGCTGTCCGGCAACGGCGGCAGGCCGGCCGCGGCGCTGGCGCCGCCATTGAAGAGATGCTGCCCGCCCTTGACCGTAAAATGGCCGGGGCAGCGGAAGGTGATGTCGCCGCCTTCGAGCGTGATCGAGGATTGCCCCGCTTGCAGGACGATTTTCTGGTTGGCCTTGATGTCGATGCTGTCGCTCACGGAGATCACCGTGACGGCTTGATCGGCGAGGATTTCCAGCTGGTCGGTATGCGCTTCGAGCGAGACGGGGCCGTTGCCCGCGACGGCCTTGATGCCGCCTTCCTGGCTGAACAGCGTGGCCGCGTTGGCCGCCACCGAGGCGACCGTCTGGCCGGCCGTCATGTGCAGGTCGGCCTGCGCCGTCCAGTGCAGCTGCTGGCCCGCGAACAGCACGGTCGATGCGGGCGTGGCCCAGTTGATGCTGCTGGGCGACTCCATCAGCACCAGCGGCTGGGCGTAGCGTTCCACGGGCTGCGCCGCATCGGGCGCGCGCGTGCCGCTGCCCGCCTTGCTGGCTTCCTGGCCGCCGACGCTGGCCTGGTACTTGCCATCCTGCTGCGGGTCGATCTGCTTCGCCATGTCCAGCTGCGCCCGGTTCGCATCCTTGCTGACGAGGGCTTTTTGCTGGCTTGCCGACGTCGCCACCGTCTTGCTCAGTTCACAGGCGCCGCGCAGCAGGGCCAGCGCCTCCTTGGTGTCGAGCTGGCTCGACGCCACGCCGGCGCCCTGGCGCGCGCGCGCCGTGGTCGAGAGCAGCACGCCTTCGCCGGCGCGCAGCATGGCCCAGGCATCGGTGCGCAACTCAAAGCCGCTGCCGCGGTAGTTGCCCCGTTGCGCCGAACTGGCACCTTGCTGCACCAGGTAGCCCAGATTGAGCTCGGTGGCGGCGCTGCTCGAAGCGAGCCGCGTGCGCAGCTGGCCCTGGGTATCGTCCAGTACCCACTGGTTGTAGCCGGCGCCATCGAAATTGTGGCTGTGCATGCCCGACAGGGCGCCCGCGTGGTTGACGCCCGAATCCTCGCCGGCCGCATATGGCGGCGTATCGCTGCCCGTGTAGAGCTGGGCGACGACCAGCGGGCGGTCCATGTCGCCTTCGATGAAGTCGACCAGCACTTCGGTGCCGAGGCGCGGCGTGAATTGCGAACCCCAGTTCGGGCCGGCCAGCGCTTCGGCCACGCGCACCCAGGCGCCGGACGCCTCGTTGCCGGGCGCGTTGCCCTGCAGGTCGGTGTTGTGCGCCAGGCCGCCGGGATTGGCGGCGCTGCCGCGCTGCCAGGCAAACTGGATGCGCACCTGGTGGTCGCGGCCCGTGGTGGCCACGCTGTCGGCCAGGCCCACCACCAGTGCCGTCTGCGGACCCAGTGCCACGGCCGGCGCGCGCGCGGCGGTGGCGCGCGGCACGATGGCCACGCTGGTGCGTACGCAGCCGAAGCGGTTGCGGTAGGTGCCCGGCTCGATCTGGCCGGCGATCCAGTCGGCCACGCCGCCCAGGCCGGCCGTCCTGGCCAGCTTAGACAGCATGTCGCCCAGGCTGGCGCCGGCCGGTCCTGTATTGTTGCGCGCCTGGTGCTCGGCCCACAGCACGGTGAAGGCGTTGGCGCCATCGGCATGCTGCTCGTGCTGCAGCAGGCGCATGGCGTGGCCGGCGGCCAGGCGGCGCACGGCGCCGGCGCCGTCGAACTGCTTGTTGTCCAGTTCCAGGGCTTGCAGCATGCGCTCGCTGTGCGGCCCGGCCGCTGCGCGGTCGGCGTGCAGGCGCTCGCCGGCACCGTCATACACGGCCAGCTGCGGCAATTGCCCGGCCTCCAGGCTGGAGACCTGCTCGGCGGCGGGCGCCGTCACCTGCGCCGGGTCCCAGCTGCTGATGCTGACGGCGTTCGATTGCACCTGGCGGCGCGCGCCGAAGCGGTCGATGGCGTCGTCGGTATCGGTGGCGCGCACGCCGTGAAAGCGCATGTCGGCGCCGCCCGGCGTCTGCGGCGCGGTGGCCTTGCTGTCGAAGATCACCAGTTTGTGCCTGGCCTGCGCCTGGTCATCGCCGCTGTCCTGCGCGCCGCCGGGCTGGTCGTGCTCGAAGCGCCAGCTCAGGCCTTCGGCAGCGAGCAGGCGCGCGAAGAAATCGAAGTCGCTTTCGCGGTACTGGGTGCAGATGGCGCGCGTGGCCAGCGCCTGGCTGACATCGAATGCGAAGCGCAGCTGCGGGTAGTCGGCCAGCAGCTCGGTGACGATGTCGCGCGCATTCTTGTCCTGGAAAATGTAACTGTCGCGGCGCAGCTGCAGCAGGGCCAGGGCCGGCTCGAGGCGCAGCCGGTAGCGCGCCACGCCGCCGTCGGCGCCCAGCCAGGCGCAATCGGTGCAGATGCCGTGCCAGGCGCGCTGGCTGCCGTCGGGCTGCAGCAGGCACAGCGTCATTTCTTCGCCGATGAAGGAGGCCAGGTCCAGGCTGGCCGCGGTGCTCAGGGCGTCGACCTCGAAGCGGAACAGTTCATTGACGGCCTCGCGGCCTTCGAACTGTTCCGCCATCAGCGATTCCGGCTGCCCGGACTGCTGGGCCGTGGCCAGGGTGATGAGCCGTGCGTGCTGGCTCAGGCCCGTGCCGAACTGGCCCGTTGCCGCGGGGGTTTGTTGTGCGTCGCCCATCACGGCAGGGTAATGCTCAGGTTAGCCACGCGCGGCGCCAGCTTGACGATGTCGTTATAGGCATTGATCTGCGCTTGCGTCTGTTTAGCCAGCATGGTGCGCAGCCCCAGGTAGCCCAGTGCGCAGATCAGGGCGAACACCGAGCACAGCACCCATGGCGGCACGTTGTTGCGCAGCTTGTGGATGATCTGGTCGGGCCGCTCCGCATGCGGGGCGAAGCCGGTTTTCTTGCCCTTCATCTGGGCGATTTCGTCGCCCAGGCGCGCCGTCAGGTAATTGAGTTTTTCCGGGCCTTCGAGGATGTAGCGGCCCTGGAAACCCAGCAGCAGGCACATGTGGAAGACCTCGAGCGCCTGCAGGTGCGCGCTGCCGCGCGCGCGCAGCGCTTCGAGACGGATGAAGAAGTTTTCGCCGGCCAGCTGGTCGCCGAACAGCACCAGCTGCAACGGCCGCCGCGCCCATTCGTCGCGGATGCTGTAGGGCGAACGCAGGATGATTTCATCGACGGCCGCGCAGAACGCATATTTGGCGGCGTCGATGTCGTCCGCCGACGCGCCCTGTTTTTTCGCGCCGCGACTGAATTCATCGAGGAAGTGCGTCATCTTGCTGATGAAATCGGCATTGTCTTGCGGCCCGCTGCCGTTCTTCAGCATGAACAGGGCGTAAAAACCGTCGTACATCAAGTCCATCAAGGTGTGTTCGGTGCCGGGACCGGCAGCCATGCTGGCGGCATAGGCGGCCTGGCTGCCGGACATCAGGGAAGGGGGGGCGCTGGAGTGCATCGTTGGACCTCAGGAAGTGACGGCGACAAGTTCGAGTTTCAGTTCACGCATGCCGGAAGGGACATACACCAGCAGCGACTGCGCCTGCAGCATGCGTTCGTACATCTGGCCCTTGGCCTCGATGGTGAAGTAAAACATGTCGGGACGTACCGGCACGGCGGCCGGCACCTGCGGCGCATGCTGCAGGCGCACCCCGGGCAGGGCGGACAGGACGAATTTTTCCACGTCGTCGGGCGCGCCCACCTTGAAGCGCAGCGGCACTACGTCGACCAGTTCCACGCCGGCCATGTCGGCGGACACGCCCAGGTAGAACGCCGTCTTGGCATCGATCTTTTCCGAGTCCAGCTTGCCGTGATGGTAGGACGGCTTGGTTTCCGTCAGCGCGATGGCGAAGTATTTCGACGAGATCACGGTGTCGAGCAATTCGCGGATCATGGCGTGCAGCTGGGCGAACGACGGTCCGGGATCGGCATGCCGGTACGGCGGCAGGTCGGCCAGCGCATGGCTGCGTGAAAAGGTCATCAAGCCGCCGGCCAGGGCCAGCAGCTGTTCGTACAGGCGCTCCGGATGCAGCGCCGGATGATGGAAGTAATGGCTGAGCGAGGCGTAGGCCGCGCTGGCCGTATGCAGCAGCCAGAACGAGGACATGTCGCCGGAGCGAAATTCGATCACGCTCTTGCTCGGCTCGCGGTGATGCCCATACAGCGCGTTGACCTTGGCCTGCAGCGCGTCGATCAGGCGGCGCAGCTGCAGGAACAGCAGGGGCGCGCTGCGGATGGACAGGCTGGGGGGCACGAAGGCGGGATCCTGCTCGAAGCCGCCCGTCGACAGGCGCCGCAGGCGCAGCAGGGGGAAGCTGACGTAGGAATCGCGCGGTTCGGCATCGGCGACCAGGCGCAGGGTTTTTTTCAGGTAGGTCAGTTCGGCCTGCGCGGCCTGGGTGTACAGGTCCGGCGTGCTGAGATTGGCCTGGGCGTAGCGCGCCGCGTTGTTGGGCTGGCCGCTGGCGGCGAAGTTGCCGCCGAATGGCTTGAAAGCCGGCAAGGCGGCGTGGAAGGTCACAGATTGCAGCGACGACGGCAAGTTGCCCAGGTCGAGCGCGTCGGGCAGGTCATCGCTTCCGGCGGCGTTGTAGATTTCGCCGTCCTGGAAGACCAGCGACAGTTCCAGCAGGCGCAAGCTGTTGTTCGCCAGCGCATCGCGGTCGATCTGCAACTGGTTCACGCCCCACGCGTACGGGTGCAGCGCCTTGACGCTCTCGTGCAGGCGCTGTTCGTGGTACTGGTCTTGCTGCTGGAAATGCTGGGGCCGCAGGAACAGCCCTTCGCCCCATAACAATTTGTTTGCCATGCTCATGAATTGCCCTCTATGCCAGACACAGTGAGGCGCGCGGCAGCGACTGAAAATCATGCTTCGCATCGCGCAACTTGGTGCTTTTTTCGCAACTGCAAGAACCTTAACATTATCTTGAAGAATGGTGCGTACGGTACGTTTTTAGCGTAAGTAGTGTGAGTTTTCGCGTATTTTCTATCGAACGCAGTGAATTTTGAAATCATGCTACGCTCCGAAAAATAAACAATTAGCAACTATAAAAAGCAACTTTTTAATTGCCAAAACCGTCTTCTTTTTTGAAGGAAAGCTCAACATGACACGCCTGGTTTCGCTACGCACGCTTGCAGTTATCGCCTGTGCTTTTACCCTCAGCGCCTGCAATACGGCGCCGGTGGCCAAGCCGCCGCCCGTCGTGGCGCCGACGCTGGAAGAACTGATGGCCAAGGCCACGCAGGCGGTGGACACGGGCAACAAGGCGGCGGCGCTGGCGCTGTGGCAGGAGGCGGCCGCCGCGGCGCCCGCCGACAAGCAGCCCTGGGTGCGCATGGCGCAAAGCCGCTACGATGCGGGCCAGTATGGTGAAGCCATCCTCAATGCCCAGGAAGTGCTGGTGCGCGATCCTGCCGACAAGCTGGCCAACAGCGTGATCGCCATCAGCGGACTGCGCCTGTCGACGCGGGCGCTGGCCGACCTGAGCCGCCAGAACAACCTGTCCGGTCCGCTGCGCGCGGAATCGCAGGACCTGGCCAAGCTGCTGCGCGAGAGCCTGGGCGAAACCGTGCTGGTGCCGCCGCCGGACAAGCCGCCCGTGCGCGCGTCGCGCAAGCAGCCAAGCAAGCGCACTGCCGATGAGGGCAGCGCCAATCCATTCAACGCCCTGAAGTAGCCAGCCAGGCACAGGTACGCCGCAGTTCAACAGGCGCATCGCCGATGCCGCCAATATTTGGGAAGGGGATGTCATGTCGAAAAAAGATAGTGTGCAGAAGCGCTTGCAAAAGGTACGCCCGCCACGCGTGCAGATGACCTATGACGTCGAGATCGGCGACGCCATCGAAAACAAGGAGCTGCCCTTCGTGGTGGGCGTGGTGGGTGATTTCGGCGGCAATTCCGAACTCGAGCAGAAGCGCTTGAAGGACCGCAAGTTCGTCGACATCGACCGCGACAATTTCGATGAAGTGATGAAGGGCATCGAGCCGCGCGCCACCTTCCGCGTGCCGAATGAACTGGGCGCCGCTGGCGGCCAGTTCGGCGTCGAGCTGAAATTTCGCGCGATCGCCGATTTCCGCCCGGAAGCGGTGGTCGAGCAGGTCGAGCCGCTGCGCAAGCTGCTCGAGGCGCGCACCAAGCTGGCCGACCTGCGCAACAAGCTGGCCGGCAACGACAAACTGGAAGACATCCTGAATGACGTGCTCAACAGCACGGAAAAACTGGCCCAGCTGGAACAACATTCCCACGTCAGGAAAGATTGATATGTCCGCACAACTGACCCCCGCATTGAGCGCTGCCGGCGCCGCCGAAATCGACTTGCTCGACCAGATCGTCGAGCAGAGCAAGGTGGCCAAATCCAGCGTCGAACACGCCCGCGCCAAGGATCTGATTTCCGAACTGGTCAGCCAGGTCATGGATGGCACGGTGGTGGTATCGAACAACCTGGCCGCCACCATCGATGCCCGCGTGGCCGAACTGGACCAGCTCATTTCCGCGCAGCTCAGCGCCATCATGCACGCGCCCGAATTCCAGAAGCTGGAAAGCAGCTGGACGGGCCTGCACTACCTGGTGAAGAACACGGCCACCGGCACGAATCTGAAAATCAAGATGATGAACGCGACCAAGCGCGAACTGGTCAAGGATTTCCAGAGCGCGCTGGAGTTCGACCAGTCGACCATGTTCAAGAAGGTCTACGAAGAGGAATTCGGCACCTTTGGCGGCGCGCCGTTCGGCACCTTGCTGGGCGACTTCGAATTCAGCCGCCAGCCGGAAGACATGTATTTCATCGAGCAGATGTCGCACGTGGCCGCCGCCGCGCACGCGCCGTTCATCTCGTCCGCGTCGCCGGAACTGTTTGGCCTGGAAAGCTACAGCGACCTGGGCAAGCCGCGCGACCTGGCCAAGGTCTTCGACACGGTCGAGTATGCGAAGTGGAAATCCTTGCGCGAATCGGAAGATTCGCGCTACGTGGGCCTGACCTTGCCCCGCTTCCTGGGCCGGCTGCCGTTCAATCCGCTCGATGGCGCCACCGTCGACGGCTTCAATTTCGTCGAGGACGTCGACGGCACCGACCACCAGAAATACCTGTGGTGCAACGCCGCCTACGCGTTCGGCACCAAGCTGACGGCCGCCTTCGAGGATTACGGCTGGTGCGCGGCGATCCGCGGCGTGGAGGGGGGCGGCCTGGTGGAAGACTTGCCGACACATACCTTCAAGACGGACGAAGGCGAGGTGGCGCTGAAATGCCCGACCGAGATCGCCATCACGGACCGCCGCGAAAAGGAATTGAGCGACCTGGGCTTCATCTCCCTCGTGCACTGCAAGAACACGGACTATGCCGCGTTTTTCGGCGCCCAGTCGGCGCAGAAGGCGAAAAAATACAATACCGACGCCGCCAACGCGAACGCCGTGCTGTCGGCGCAGCTGCAATACATCTTCGCCGTGTCGCGCATCGCCCACTACATGAAGGCCATGATGCGCGACAAGATCGGCAGCTTTGCCGCCGCCTCCAACGTGGAAGATTTCCTCAACCGCTGGCTGACGCAGTACGTGCTGCTCGACGATAACGCCAGCCAGGAACAGAAGGCCCAGTTTCCGCTGCGCGAAGCCTCGGTGCAGGTGGCGGAAGTGCCGGGCCGGCCCGGCGTGTACCGCGCCGTGTCCTTCCTGCGTCCGCATTTCCAGCTCGACGAATTGTCCGTTTCACTCCGTTTGGTCGCGGAGCTTCCGCAGTCGACCAAATCGTAATGTATTTTTCTTCACACCCTTGAAAGGAATAACATGGCAATCGACGTATACTTGCAAATTGATGGCATCAAAGGCGAATCCACGGATAACAGCCACAAAGATTGGATCGAATGCAAGTCGGTCCAGTGGCAGGTGTTGCAACCCAAATCGGCGACCGCCTCGACGGGCGGCGGCCATACCGCCGAACGTACCGAGCACAAGGATATCGTCATCGCCAAGATGGCCGATCTCGCCAGCCCCTTGCTGCTGCAAACTTGCTCTTCTGGCAAGACCATCCCGAAAGCCAAGCTCGAGTTCCTGCGCGCCGATGGCCAGGGCGAGCGCATCAAGTACTTCGAGATCGAACTGGAGAATGTGATGATCAGCAGCGTGGCGCCATCGGTGGCCGCGGGCGACATTCTCGGCGAAGACCTGGCACTCAAGTATTCGAAGGTCAAGTGGAAGTACACGCAGCAAAAAGTGGGTGGCGGCTCGGGCGGCAATACCTCCGGCGGCTGGGACCTGTCGGCCAACAAGACAGCCTGACCGCATCTGACCGCGTACGCCAGCGGCGCGCTGCTGCCGCTGGCTTTCCTGGCCGCCGGCAGCGGCGTCCACGCCACCCATGAAACGGGAAGCCCATGAAAGGTTTTACGCCGGGCCTGTTCGACCGCCTGATGGATACGCCCGTGCACGGCGCCTCCAGCGGCACCGTCTCGCGCCTCTCGCTCGAGGACTTGAAAGACACCGTGGCGCGCGATCTCGAAGCGCTGCTCAACACGCGCGCCGTGCTGCCCGAGGCGCTGCTCAAACCCTTTCCCGAGTGCGGCAAGTCGATCATCACGTACGGCTTGAACGATTTCGCCGGGCTTAGCCTGTCGAGCACGGACGACCGCGCCTATATCTGCCAGTGCCTGGAAAAGGCCATCGCCCGCCACGAGCCGCGCTTGCGCCAGGTGCGCGCATCGCTGGAAATCGAGGAAGGCTCCATCAACCGCCTCAATTTCGCCATCAGCGCGCTGCTGGTGGTGCATGCGGCGCACGAACCGGTCAGCTTCGACGCCATCCTGCAGCCTTCCAGCCTGCATTACACGATCAGCAAGGGGCGCCGCGCCGCGTCCACGGGAGCTTGACCTTGGATGAATTGCTGCCCTATTACGAGCGCGAACTGGGTTTCCTGCGCCGCTATTCGCGCGAGTTTTCCGAGCGCTACCCGAAGATCGCCGGCCGCCTGCTGATGGGCGGCGAGGTGTGCGAAGACCCGCACATCGAGCGCATGATCCAGTCGTTCGCGCTGCTCAATTCGCGCATCTCGAAGCGCATCGACGACGATTATCCCGAATTTACCGAAGCGCTGTTCGAAGTGCTGTATCCGCATTACCTGCGGCCATTCCCCTCGTGCTCGATCGCGCGCATGGATTACGGCGCCGCGGCGGCGCAGCTGACGGCGCCTGCGGAAATCGCCCGCGGCACGGAGCTGACGACGCGCCCCGTGAAAGGCGTGGCCTGCACCTTCCGTACCGCCTATCCCGTGACGGTGGCGCCGCTGGCGCTCACGCATGCGGCTTTTTCCGCCATCATCGAGGCGCCGGAACAGGTGCTGCTGCCGGCGAATGCCACCTCGGGCGTGCGCATCACCATCGAGTCGAGCGCCGCGCAGCTGTCGCTGGCCCAGCTGGGACTGGCGTCGCTGCGCGTGTTCATCGATGGCCAGCCCTCGTTTTGCGCGGCGCTGCGCGACGCCCTGTTCATGCGCACCGTGAAGGCCTATGTTGAGGCGGACGGCAGCGGCAGCTGGGTCGCGCTCGACGGCATTCCCGTGCGCAGCGCCGGCTTTGCGGAGGACGATGCACTGATCCCGTTTTCCGCCCGCTCGCATCCGGCCTACCGGCTGCTGACCGAGTATTTCTGCTTTCCCGAAAAATTCAATTTCTTCGACATCGACCTGGGCGCGCTGTGCGCCGCGCTGCCGTCCGGCAGCCGTCGCATCACCTTGCACCTGGCGCTGAGCGGCTTGCGCACCGATTCGAACACGGCGCGCCTGCTGGGGACGATGAACACGCACAACCTGCTGCTGGGCTGCACGCCGGTGGTCAACCTGTTCCGCCAGCGCGGCGAGCCCATCCGCCTCACGCACACGGCCGCCAGCTACCCCGTGCTGGCCGATGCGCGCCGCGCGTATGCGTTCGAGGTGCAGGCCATCGACTCGGTCAAGCTGGTGCGGCAGACGCCGCAGGGCGAATCCGTGGTGGAATTCCGCCCATTCTATTCGCTGCGCCATGGCGAGACCCCGGCCAGGGATGGCCACTACTGGGTCATGCGGCGCGACGAGATCATCGCCAGCAAGAGTCCCGGCTACGAGATGCAGATCTCGATCGTCGACATCGATTTCGATCCTGCCGCGGTGGAAACGGACACGCTCAGCCTGGAGTTGAGCTGCACCAACCGCGACTTGCCGGCGCAGCTGACCTACGGCTTGCACGGCGGCGACCTGTTCCTCGAGGGCGGCTCCAGCGTGCGCAGCATCAGCCTGCTGCGCAAACCCAGCGAGTCGCACCGTTTCGAACGGGGAAGGGGCGCCCACTGGCGGTTGATTTCGCATCTGTCGCTGAATCACCTGTCGCTGGCCGGCAGCGGCCTGGAAGCGTTCCAGGAAATGCTGGCCCTGTACGACTTGCCGCGCTCGGCCACGTCGCAGCGGCAAATCCGCGGCATCACGGCCATCGCCCACCAGGCCGCCAATGCCTGGCTGCCAGGCAATCCCTTCGCTTGCCTGGTGCGCGGCGTCGAAGTGCGGCTGACGATAGATGAAGAGGCCTTCGTCGGCAGCGGCATCCACGCCTTTGCGCATGTGATCGAGTGCTTCCTGGGCTTGTATGTGCATGCGAACAGCTTCACGCAGCTGGTGGTGCTGGCAAAAAAATCAGGAGAGGAGCTGTGGCGATGCAAACCACGCAGCGGCGATTCGAGCCTAGTGTAATCGAGCGCCTGTTTGCCCAGCCTTGCCGCTTCCAGTACTTCCAGGCGGTACGCATGCTGGAGCTTTGGCTCAGGCGCAATGGCTTGCCGCACGACGATGCGGTGGCCAGTTTCCTGCGCTTCCAGAATTCCGTCTCGCTCGACTTCGCCCCCAGCCAGATCGAAGCGCTGGCGCCCGAGCCGCGCGAACTGGCCACGGACGCCAACGCCCTGGGCGCGGCGCTGCGCAGCGCCCAGCTGAAATACGTGCGCGTCACGCCGGCCTTCATGGGTTTTCTCGGCGTGGCCGGCGCGCTGCCGCTGCACTATACGGAACGCATCGCCACGCACCAGCTGTATGAAAAGGACGAGGGGCCGCGCGCCTTCCTCGACACGTTCTCGAACCGCGCCCTGGCCCTGTTCTATGAGGCCTGGCGCAAGTACCGGCTGGAGCTCAAATATCAGCTCGACGGCAAGGATCAGTTCCTGCCGCTGCTGCTGTCGCTGGCAGGGCTGGGCAACGCCTCGCTGCGCCAGCGCCTGGCGGGGGACGGCACGGGCGTGCTCGACGAATCGGTGGGCTACTTTGCCGCCGCCATGCGCCACCGGCCGCCGTCGGCCGTGATGATAGGCCAAGTGCTGTCCGAGTATTTCGGGCAGCGCATCGCCGTCAGCCAGTTTGTCGGCTGCTGGTACGACGTGCCGCGCGAGCAGCAAAGTACGCTGGGCGGCAGCAACGCCGTGCTGGGCGCCACCGCCATGGTCGGTGCGCGCGTCTGGCAGCGCGACTTGCGCCTGCGTCTGACCATCGGCCCCCTGGCCCGCCGCCACTTCGACGCTTTCCTGCCCGGCGGCGCGGCCGCTCTCGCGCTCGAGAAAATGCTCGCCATGTTCACCGGCCTGTGCCTGGAATACGAAGTGCAGCTGGTGCTGCGCGCCGCCGACGTGCAGGGCGTGGCGCTGGCAGTGCCGCGCAGCGGCGGGCGGCTGGGCTGGGACAGTTTCCTGATCACCGGCGGCGAGGCGCGCGACCGCGCCGATGTCCGCTATGAACTGCATGCGCCGGCTTGAGCGCGCCACGCCACCGATTTCGCCAACCATCACCCGACAAGGACCGCCGCCCCATGAGCATCAACCTGAAAACCCTGATCAGCAAGTTGAACGACACCTGCCGCACGGCCGCCACGCGCGCGGCCAGTCTGTGCGTCGGGCTGGGGCAGTATGAAGTCGACCTGGAGCATGTCTTTCTCGCCTTGCTGGAGCAGCCGCGCAGCGATTTCGTGCTGATTGCCCGCAGGAGCGGCGTCAGCGTGAGCATGCTGGAAGCGGATTTGCGTGCCGAAGTGGCGCGCCTGCAGACGGGTAACGCGCGCACGCCCGTGTTTTCCGTGCGCCTGCCGAAACTGTTCGAGCATGCCTGGCTGATCGCTTCGCTCGATTTGCGGGCCGGGCGGCAGGTGAGCATCCGCAGCGGTCACCTGCTGCAGGCGCTGCTGACCGAGCCGGAACTGGCGCAACTGGCCTACCGGGGCTCGGCGCTGTTCCACGAATTCAAGCTCGACGAGATCAAGCACGGACTCGACAAGCTGACCGAGGGTTCGCAGGAAGCCGGCGAGGCGGCTGCAGGGCAGGAAGAGGCGGGCGACGCCGGCGGCGATCCCGTGGGGGAATTGGCCGGCGCGGCGGCGTCGAAAACGCCGGCGCTGGACCAGTTCACCGTCAACCTGACGGCGCGCGCGCGCGCCGGCAAGGTCGATCCCGTGATCGGGCGCGACATGGAAATCCGCCAGGCGATCGATATCCTGATGCGGCGCCGCCAGAACAACCCCATCCTGACGGGCGAGGCCGGGGTCGGCAAGACGGCCGTGGTGGAGGGCCTGGCGCTGCGCATCGTGCAGGGCGACGTGCCCGACATCCTGCAGGGCGTGGAAATCCACACGCTGGACATGGGCCTGCTGCAGGCCGGCGCCAGCGTCAAGGGCGAATTCGAGAACCGCCTGAAAAACGTCATCGCCGAAGTGGGCAAGAGCGCGCACGCCATCATCCTCTTCATCGACGAGGCGCACACGATGATCGGCGCCGGCGGCAGCGCTGGCCAGAACGATGCGGCTAATCTGCTGAAACCGGCACTGGCGCGCGGCGAGCTGCGCACCATCGCCGCCACCACCTGGGGCGAATACAAAAAATATTTTGAAAAGGATGCCGCGCTGGCGCGCCGCTTCCAGGTCGTCAAGATCGAGGAACCGAGCGAAGAGCTGGCGTGCGCCATGTTGCGCGGCATGGCGCCGCTGATGGAACAGCATTTCAAGGTGCGCATCTTCGACGAGGCGATCACCGAAGCCGTGCGCCTGTCGCACCGCTACATCGCGGGCCGCCAGCTGCCGGACAAGGCCATCAGCGTGCTCGATACAGCCTGCGCCAGGGTGGCGCTGGGGCAGAGCGCCACGCCGGCCCTGCTCGACAGCGTGACGCGCCGGCGCGAGCGCATCGATGCGGAAGCCTCGGCCCTGGCACGCGAGGAGAGCGGCGGCGCGCGCCATGGCGCGCGGCTGCAGCAACTCGACGCCGAACGCGGCGCCGCCACGCAGGAACACGCGCAGCTGGCCGCGCGCTGGGATGGCGAAAAGGCGCTGTCGGAACAGATCCGGGCGATCCGCCGGCAGCTCGAGGAGGGCAAGCCGGCCGACGCGGGCCAGGGGCGCGAGCTGCTGGCGCTGCAGGCCGAGCTGGCGTCGCTGCAGGGCGAGACGCCGCTGGTGCCGGTGCAGGTCGACGGCCACGTGGTGGCGGAAATCGTCGCCGGCTGGACCGGCATCCCGCTGGGCAAGATGGTCAAGGATGAACTCAAGACGGTGCTGCGGCTGAAGGATTTGCTGCAGGAGCGCGTGCTGGGCCAGCCCCACGCGATCGAGGCGGTGGCGCAGCGCGTGCGCACGGCGCGCGCCAACCTGGACGACCCGGACAAGCCGAAGGGCGTGTTCCTGTTCGTCGGCCCGTCCGGCATCGGCAAGACGGAAACGGCGCTGGCGCTGGCCGACGTGCTGTACGGCGGCGAACGCAAGCTCATTTCCATCAACATGAGCGAATACCAGGAAGCTCACAGCGTCTCGGGTCTGAAGGGTTCGCCGCCCGGCTATGTCGGTTATGGCGAAGGCGGCGTGCTGACCGAGGCGGTGCGCCGCAATCCGTACAGCGTGCTGCTGCTCGACGAGGTGGAAAAGGCGCATCCCGATGTCATGGAGCTGTTCTTCCAGGTCTTCGACAAGGGCGTGATGGACGATGCCGAGGGACGCGAGATCGATTTCAAGAACACCATCATCATCCTGACCTCGAACGTGGCGTCGGCCGCCATGATGCAGGCGTGCCTGAACCTGCCGCAAGAGCAGTTGCCGACGCCGGAGCAGCTGGAGCTGGCCATCCGTCCGCAGCTGCTGAAGGTTTTCAAGCCCGCGTTCCTTGGGCGCCTGAAGGTGATTCCCTATTATCCGCTCGGCGACGATGTGCTGGCCCGTATCATCGGCCTGAAGCTGGGCCGCATCGCGGCCCGCATCGCCGCCAATCACCAGGCCGAGTTCCTCTACGACGAGGCGCTGGTCGAGGCGGTGCTGGCGCGCTGCACCGAAGTCGATTCGGGCGCGCGCAATGTCGACAATATCCTCAATGGCAGCCTGCTGCCGGAAATCGCCGAAGCCGTGCTGGCGCGCATGGCGGAAGGGCAGGGCATCAGCCGCATCAAGGCCAGCGCCGGCAAGCAGGGGCAGTTCCGGTACACGATCAAATAGGCGTCAAGCCGGCTCAGTGTCCGCTGCCGGGCGCGATGCCCAGCAGCTCCTCGATGTGGGCCAGCGAGGCGCCGTCCTTGACCACGCCGCGCAGCCATTCGTGCAGGTTCTGCTCGCCGGCGTTGGCGGCCTTGTCGGCGAAGTAGGAGACGGGGCTGTGCGGTTCCGTCTGGCGGAAGTACTGCGCCACCTGGCGCAGCTGCGCCAGCGCCTGGGCGCGGCTTTGCAGCTCGCCGGGCGCCGCCGGCAGCAGCGCCGGCACGCCGGCCACCGCCGCCTGGCCGCCAGCCGGCATCGGCGCGGCGGCGACGCTGGAGGCAGGAAGGGCCGTGGCGGCGGCAGGCAGGGCGAGCTGTATCGCCTGCAGGGCCTCGCGCGCCATGGAAAAGCCCGGGCTATCCCTGCCCAGGCGGGTGTCGGCCGCCTGTTCCAGCTCGGCCAGCGCGTCCAGGCAGAACTGGGCGTCGGCGGCAAAGGCGGCGCGGAACTGCGCCGACGTGCCGCGCCGCGCCGCCTCCATGTCCACCAGCTTGGTGCCGTTGACGCCGTCCTGGTTGCTGGCGGCCCGCTTGCGCGCCGTCTCGAAGTCGACCGTCGACCAGCCGCCCGATTGCTTGTCCGTCAGCGCCATCGCGCGCACGAGGGACGGCGTGCGCGCGAGGATCCAGCTCAGGTTGCCGATGCGCTGCTCGTGGTCGTCGCCATCGGGCTGCGGGTACAGGCCCAGGTCCCAGTACTGGCGCAGCAGGCCGGCCAGCAGGCGATAGCCTTCGCCCAGGCCGCGCAAATGGTCTTGCCTGGCGCAAGCTTCGGCCAGCCAGGCGGCGAGCCGCAAGTCCTTGCTCTTTTCGCCCAGCAGGGTGGCGCAGCGTTGCAGTACGAAGGCCCAGTCGGCTTCCTTCAGGTCGGTGACCCACTCGCCCTGGTCGAGCGTGGGGTCGTCGAACTTGCGCGCCTGGCCGATGGCGTCGAAGTCGGTGGAGAAGGACAGGTCGACGCCGCATGGCTGTTCGGCGCTGATGGGAAGCAGGAGCTGGTCGGCTGAAATCATGTGTGTTCTCGGCAGTGGGGCGGATGGCTTACGGGAGGCGTGGCGGTCTTACTGGACCATGCGAAATTCGATGCGGCGGTTGCGCGCGCGGCCATCGGCGCTGTCATTGCTGGCGATGGGACGGTCCGGGCCCTGTCCGGAAGCGCTGAGCAGGTCGCCGTCGATGCCCTTGCCGGCCAGGTAGGTCTTGACCGCCTCGGCGCGCGCCTGGCTCAGGTTCTGGTTGCTGGCGCGCAGGCCCAGGTTGTCGGTGTGGCCGATGATGTCCACCTTGCGGCCCGCCAGCTTGAGCAGCGCCGCGCTCATTTCGTCGAGGATGGCGCGGCCAGACGGCGTCAGCGTGGTCTTGCCGCTCTCGAATTCGATGGTGCGGTTGGCCAGCGTGCCGTCGAGGATGTTCTGGTCGGAGGCGGACACGCGCAAGCCGTTGTTGACGGTGTACGTGGGATTGAGGCTGGTGGCGAAGTCGCTGGCGATCTTTTGCCGCTGCGCCTCGTTGGCCACCTCGCCGCGCACGCTGACCACGCTGCCTTCGATCTTCAGCTGGCCGCGGCGGATCTGCTTGAGGTCCGCCGTCAGCAGCTTTTGCACATAGGCGTTCCAGTTGGCCGGCTGCGCGACCTGGCCGACGGCGATCTGGTCGACCACCTTGTCGGCGCCATACAGTTCGCGCAGGCGCACCAGCACCGCCGCCTTGGCCGCTTCGTCCGGCACCGTGCCGCTGGCCAGGACCTGGCCCGGTTGCGGCGTGGCGGCGGCGGGCGCCGAGACAGCGGCCGCCGGTACGGCGGCGCTTTGCGCGCTGGCGCCGGCCGGGGCGAATACCAGGCTGAGAAGGATGGCAAGGCGGAGGTGGCGCATGATCAGGTCCCGATGAAGGCGGCACGAAACGTGTCATGCGCCGATTTGAGTGACAGGTTGGGCTGCGCGAGGTAGCTCGAGGCTTTCTTGATGGCGTAGTCGCTGTTGGCGTGTTCCTCGACCCAGGCCAGGTCGTCGAAACCGATGTGGTGTTCCAGCGCCGCCTGCGGTTCCATGATGGCGTGCAGGGTCTGCGCCGAGGCGCCGCAAAAGCCCAGCACCAGCGCATGGCGGCCGCGGATGCGGGTGATGAACAGCGCCAGTTCGAAATCGGCGCGCGCCAGGAACGGGGCGATCAGGTGCATCCAGAAGGCCGCCACCAGATTGCGGTACAGCGGGTCGGCCGGCAGCGGCAGTTCCAGGCTTTTTTCCAGCCGGCTGGAACTGCTGGCCATGACGGGCTGCAGCAGCATGCCCAGGGCCAGCAGCACCTGGCGCACGGAACCGCCAAAACCCGTGGGCGCCAGCAGGGCGTCGAGCGCGCCCACCGTCTGCAAGCCGAGGAAATCGTCGAATGCCGCATCGTAGGCGCTGCCGCGCAAGTCCAGTTCGATGCTGGCTCCCGCGGCGGCGGCCGGCAGCGCTGCGCCGGCCGCCGCGCCGCACATTTCGGCGCTCAGGGCATCGAGGCGGTTCCACAGGCGCGACAGCACAAGCGGACTGGTCGGCACGAAGCCGGCTGGCTGCGCCACTTCCATGGCGCCCATCATCAGGAAGGGAAAGCGGCGCGACGAGGCATCGCTGCTTGCGGCGATGTGCCCGGCGATGGCGCGGCCGCGGCGCGGGCCGATGAAGGCGAAATGCAGCGGCGGCAGCGCGTCGTAGGTCAGCTTCCAGCGCGCATCGGCCGTCATCAGTTCCATGGCGTTGGCGAGCCACTCATCGAGCATCTTCAGCAGGGCCGGGTTGTCGCCGTGCTTGATGAAGTCGCCGCGGCTGGGGATCTTGCCGAAATAGCCGATCTGGGTAACGGTAGGGCGGCTCATGGCGTGTTCCCGGCGATGGCGGTGGCCGTTTCCGGCGCCCCGATGACGACCGATTCCGGCAGTTTCAGGCCGCGGAAACCCTGGTTGCCGGCGGAGGTGGCGGCCGGCGCGGTCGCGGCCACGATCTTCAGGTTGGCCATCACGGTGACGCCGCCGTTCTCCCAGCTCAGTTCGAATACGCCGCCCTCCTTGCGCGTGCGCCTGGCCGAGTCGATCATCTTCTTCAGGCCGAAATGCCCCGGTTCGTTCAGCAGTACCACCGTGCGCCCTTCCGGTGTGATGGCGCTGATGCGCGAGCCGGGCACGCCCTGCGGATTGGGCCAGACCATGTGCACCCAGGGTTGCGGCTGGCCGCGCCAGCGCAGCGCCTGGCCATCGATCTCGATCGTATATTCGGTGGCGCCGGGCGCGCTCAGCGCCTGCAGGTCGAAGCGCGTCTGCGCTTCGGCGGCGCCGGCCGCCGTGGCCACGCCGTTGGCGCTGAGCGGGGCGACCCAGCCGGGCAGGCTGGCCACCACCGGCGGCGCCAGGGTGATGCCCATCGCGGCCCAGGTCCTGGCGCTGATGGCGTCGCCGCGCCGCACGACCAGCGGGCCGATGGTGGTGTTGAAGAACTTGGCGATGGCGCCTTCCGGGCCGAATACCTGGCCGATGTCGGCATTGCTCGCCTCGATGCGCGAGTCGGGCGCGAACGGATATTTCGGCGCCAGGGTTTTCTGGAACGGTTCGAGCACCTGCGCCAGCCATACCTTGTTGATCTCCGTCTCGGTGGGCTTGACGATGACGGCGAAGGTCTGCATCAGCGGGCGCACCAGCAGCGGGCGGATGGCCTGCTTTTGCGGGTCGCTCATGCCGGTCAGCATCTGCTCGTCCACGTATTTCAGCGCGTCGGCCAGCTCCGAGCCGCTGCCATCGAGCGTCTGCTGCATCAGCTGCTTGGCGCCGGGGCCCGTGTCGCCCTGGTTCTTGATCTGGTTGAAGCGCACGCGCAGCTTCGACAGGGCCGCCAGGTAGCCGCGCATGGGCGAGGCTTCCTTGTCGCGCGCCACCACCAGGCGCGCCACGCCGGAAAATTCGCGGCCGACGGGCCCCATCGGCATGGCGCTGCCGGCCTGGCCCGCCGCCGCGGCGGCAGGCTTCTGGCGCAGCACCGTTTCGCGGAACCAGTCCATCGCCCCGCGCTGGGCGCGCTGCAAGCCCTGGCCCAGCAAGGAGGGGTTGTCCCACGAGGTTTCCTGGTACACCGTCTCGATCAGTTTGTTGAGGGGCGAGGCTTGCGGATCGCCGAGGCGGTTCATCGCCTGCGCCGCATTGTCGAAACCGTTCAATTCGCGGATGCTGACGCCCTGGATGAATTTCTGCCACTCCCGCGCGTAATCGGTCTTGTACAGTTCCACCAGCGCCTTCTGGATCTGTTCCGGGCTGCCTTCCAGGGTCAGGTCGTCCTTCGACGCCGTTTTCAATACCCAGTCGGCGCTTTGCAATTCGCGGTTGGCCGCTTCCTGGAACGCCTGCTGGATGTATTTTTCCCACGCGTCGCGCGTGAAGGTGCCGGGGATGGCGTAGCTGCCCAGCACCAGTTCCTTGTCCTGCTCGCCAACGATGCGCGCCACCGTCATCGACGGGAAGCGCGTGGCGGCGCGCGCCTTCACGTCCGCATACACGCGGTCGCGCGCCGGCATGCCGCGCACCACGCGGCGCAGGCTGTCGCGCGACTGGTCGGCCAGGGCCAGCTTGTTCTCGATCTGCGGCCAGGACGGGTCGTCGATCTGCGTCAGATAGAACGAGATCAGGCGTTCGGCGCTGCGGATCATCTGTTCGCGCGGCATGTTGCCCCGGTTGGCGTCGAGCCAGCCGCGCCAGTAGCGGGTCAGCTGGTCGTTCAGGTGGCCGGCCTCGGCGCGCGACTTGTCGCCCAGCATCAAGTAGGTTTTCAGGGCATTGTAGGCATCCTCCACATTCGTCGGCGCGGCATCCTTGAAGGGCTGGCCTGTCGTACCGACCGCCGTAACGGCTGCCGTGCCGACTGTGGCAGCGGCCGCCGTGCCGGCCGGCGCCGGCGTCAGCGGCTGCAGCCGGTCGGCGCCCGCGTTCACTTCCGCGAGGAAGGACTCCAGCGATTGCGCCACCGGCGCGAGCATGACTTCCTTGAGGCCGGAAAAATACTCCTCGCGCAGTTTGCGCTCCAGCAAATCCCCCTGGTACAGGCCCAGGCTGAGCGCCAGCGGCCGCTTGCTGCGGTACGCTTCCAGCTGCTCGATGCGGTCCTGCATGATTTCCAGGGCCTGGAAGCGCGACTGCAGGTCCAGGCGCTGGTCCTGCACCTTGATGGCTTGCTCCAGGTCGGCCTGCACGTTGGCCGCCAGCTGCCGGTTGGCCAGGTAGGACCAGCTCCAGCCGCCCAGCGCCAGGCCGGCCAGCGCGATGGCGGTGAAAAACGTGGCATAGCGCAAGCGTGTCTTGCGCGGGCTGGCGTATTGCGCCACCAGTTCCCTGTCGGCGAAGATCACCTTGCGAAACAGGTTCAGCAGGAAATAGCCGTGCTGATCCTGGGCCTGGACCGTCTTGTGTTCCTGCTGCTGCGGCTTGAGGTCGAAGCGCTGGGCCACCCGTTCCGACGAGGCGGAGACGGAGGCGCCTTCTTGCAGCGCGCTGGTGAAATAGAAACCGCGGAAGACGGGCTTGAACTGGAAGGGATTTTCTTCGAACAGGGTGGCGATGAAAGCGCGCAGCGGTCCCTTCACGGAACTGAATTCCAGCGGGAAGGTGAACACGCCGGGCGGCATGCGCTCGCGTCCCAGCAGCGACATATTGGCCAGGCTGAGGTCCTTCAAGCCATCGTACAGCTCATCGAAGCGCTGGTCGAACTGTTCCAGCACATCCTGTTTCGAGCTGTTGACGCTGTAGGGCAGGGTGGCGCCCCAGACCTTGTCGCGTTCGGCGCGTTCGGCATCCTGGAAAAATTCGCTGAAGCCGGTGATCAGGTCGGCCTTGGTGAAGACCACGTACACGGGCGCATGGACTTCCAGCTTTTCCGTCAGTTCCTGCACGCGCTGGCGCAGGTTCTTGGCCAGTTCGATGGCGAATTCGGGCTTGCTGCCGGTCAGCTCGGCAATGCTGACGGCGATGATGATGCCGTTGATCGGCGCGCGCTTGCGGTGCTTTTTCAGCAGGCCGAGAAAGCCGAACCATTCGGCGCGGTCTTCATCGTTGATGGCGTAGCGCCCGGCCGTGTCGAGCAGGATGCCGTCGGTGGTGAAAAACCAGTCGCAGTTGCGGGTACCGCCCATGCCTTGCACGATCTTGCTGTCGACAAAAGGAAACTGCAGGCCGGAATTGGCGATCGCCGTGCTCTTGCCGGCGGCGGGGTTGCCGATGATCATGTACCACGGCAATTCATACAGCGCGGCATCGCCCGACAGCTGGCCCAGCCGCGATGTCTTGATGGTATTGATCGCTTCCAGCATGCGCTTGCGGATGGCTTCGGTTTCCTCGCGCTGCACCGGACCGGCCTTGGGCGCGGCGCCCGCCGCCTGCTGCTCCAGCATGCTGTTGAAGCTGGCACCCTCGCGCCGGCGCCGGCGGCGGCGCAGCCACCACACGATGGCGCCCAGCAGCGCCGCCGCGGCCAGCAAGGGCAGCAGCCGCATGGCCGGCCAGTCGAAAATGACGGCGCAGGCGAACAGCAGCAGGATGGCGGCCGCTATGCCGAGGATGAGCAGGCTGGTGCGTGAAGTCAGGGAGTGCCAGAATCGTTGCATCATAGTTTTATAGTGTGCAAACCGTTAAGGTGCGTGAATGGGACGTCGCTGTATCAGGTGGTGCCGTGACTGTTTTTCGCGCGCGGACCAATGACGAGGGCGCCGCGCTGCAGTGGATCGAGGTTGCTGAGACATAAAACGTGCGCGCCATCGTCGGCCGCCGCCTGCCGCGCCATGGCCAGTGCGGCCAGCGTCGTGACGGCGCCGCACTGGCCGCATGCGGTGCCGACGCCCAGCACCTGCTCGCCCAGGTCCAGCTGGGGCAAGATGGCACCGGCGCACTGCATCAGTTCGAGCATGCGGTTGGCGCGCTGGTCGGTATCGGCGCTGACCAGCGCGATGCCGGCCGCCGCATCCTCGCCGGCTGCCGCCAGCGCCTGCCTGCCCAGGTCCGCCAGCATGCTCTTGTCGGCCGGGCCGCGCTGGCTGGCGCCTTGCGGCAGTTCGCCCGTGGCGGCGCGGTGCAGCAGGACAGGTGCGGGTTCGTCCGGTGGCGCCGTCGCGCCAGGAATGGCCAGCAGCAGGCCGGCCGCGCCTTCGCCGGGAATCTGTCCGTTCGCCTGGCTGGCGCTGAACAGCTGGCCCTGGCTCGCCAGGACATGCACGCGCAGCTCGCCCAGGTGCGAATCGCAGGCCAGCACGATGGACAGGCCGGGCGGCTGCGGTGGCGCGGCATGGCCGGCAAGCTGGTTCAACAGGGCAAACGGCGCCGGTGGCCGGTTGGCGGCTTCGGCGGGCGGCGGCAATGTCTGCGCTGGCCAGCCCTGCTCGCGCGCCAAGTGGCGCAGCCAGGCGTCGCCGGCCTGGCGCTGGGCGGCGCTCCACGAGGCGGGCATCAGCAGATGCAGCCGCAGCATGGGCGGCGCGCTGGCTGGCGAGGCCCGTGCGCCTGCGGACAGCGCATGCTGCAGGGCTTCGTCCACCAGTTCGGCCAGCACTTCGGCGCCCAGGGCCAGCGCGCGCACGTCTTCCGGATTGAAGGGAAACGGTTCGCTGGCCAGGCCGGCCTGCGGATGCTCGCGCAGCCAGGCGGCCAGCACTTGCTGCTGCTCTTCTTCGTCGATGCCGTCCACCCTGCCGCACAGCAGGGGATAGCCGTCTTCATCGAGCAGCTGGCTGTCGAGTGCAGGGCGCGCCTGGCGGGAGCGCATGGCGGCCAGCAATTCTGACGGCGTGGCGCCGCCCGGCATGCGCAGGGTGGCCGCCACGATATGCAGCGGCAGCGGTGCCGCGGGAGGTGTCGCCGCCTCGGCCTCGAGTGGCGCGGCCAGACCCGGCGCCGCCAGGGCTGGCCCGGCCAGCAGCCTGGCCAGCAGTTTCTTACCCAGCCACAGCATCAATAGCAGGGCCAGCGGTAGCGCCAGCATGGCGCCGGCCAGTTCGCCCGGCGTCGGCATGCGCGTGCTGTCGTGCCAATAGGCGATGGCGCCCGTCCAGCTCAGCGCAAAGACGGACACGGTCAGCAGGGCGCGTCGCAACCAGGGGCGCATCAGCGGGCTCCTCCGCGTATGGGCAGGGCCGTCATGCCTGGTCGATGGTGGCTTGCTGGCTGGCGATCAGCAGCGCCCCGCAGCTGGTCTTGTCGCCGTGGCGGGCCACGGGCTTGCCATCGACGATGAAGCTGGAGTCGCCGCTGACGATGGGGCAGACGCCATGGCCGGGCAGGGGACAGGCGACCTTGTCGCCGACCCGCGCCATGCCGATGCCGCCGCTGTCGCTCACCGCCGATGCTTCCAGCACGGTGCCGCCATGCGATGTCTTGTCGCCCAATCTGATTACCGGACCCGCCATACGCGCTCCCCTCAGTGTTTTTTCATTACGCCGGGCAGGCGCAGTTCGGTATGCCCGAAATCCATCATTTTCCAGCGTCCGCCCCAGGTCATGCCGACCGATTCGGCCACTTCGCCATACAACTGGTAGCCGCGCATGGCCCACGGGTCCTTCTCGGAAATGACCAGCTTGCCATTGCGCAGGAAGGCGCAGTCGGCCGCCAGGCCGTACTGGTGCCAGCTTTGAAAGGCGGCCGCGTTGCTGACGTTGGGACCCATGCCAGCCAACATGTCTTGCCGCTCGGGACTGCGATAGCCTTCCAGCAGCGCCATCTCGTAGCCATGCTTTTCCTTCATGATCTTGAAGACCAGCAGCAAGCGCTGGGCGTATTCCACATTCAGCAAGGTCCAGTTGCGGCTGGCCGATACCAGCAGCGGGCGCTCCTGGCGCACTTCTTCCGTGGCAAACACGAGCGGCGGCAGGTCGACGGGCGGCACCAGCTGTTCGCCCTGCAGCAGGCTGGCGACCTGCGTATTCATTTCCCGCGTCGATACATCGTAGGCGCCCAGCATGGATTTGCTGTCGGCCATCAGGGCCAGCAGGGTCGGCAGGCTGAGCGCGGCCACACCCGCGAGACACAGCAGGTAATGACGGCGCAGCAAGTCGGCAGTGCGGGTCCACAGCGCGCTGCTGCGCTGCCCCAGGCTGGCCATGCCCGTCTGCCGGCGCCTGGCCACGCGCTGCAGGCAGGCGGCGAGGCGCTGCTCCGCGCCATCGACGGCGTGCAGCACGAAATCGCGCCCGGCCGGGAACAGGATCAGCCAGCTGATCAGGCATGCCAGGATGAAATACAGCGCTACCGCGAGTAGGAACACGCTAACCTCAATCAAGAAATGTTTGGCTGCGGGGAACGGTGCTGTCCATCGGGGAAAACAGAGAATCGACGGATATTGCCTGGAAGTATATCTTACAAAACTGATAATTAAGGGCGGCTTTTTTCAATTGTGCGGAGGGTGCGCACTGTTGATTTTATGGCACGCGTCATGATTTTGTTGAATAGCGTAAAGTCTTGCAAATATTACAGGAGCGCACATTTTGCGAACTCATGACGATAGCCCCCGGCTCCCGGCCCGGCCCAGCCTGTTGACGCAGGCGAAGCAGGCGGAGGCCGACCGTAACCGCATCCTGAGCACGCTCGAGGGTGGCAACGCCGGCGCGTCCGCGAAGGTCAGGCGCGGCACCCTGGCCCTGCGCGGAGGCGTGGGCGCGCTGCTGCTGTTATTGGCAGCGGGCGTCTGGCTGGGGCAGCGCGGCGAACGGGTTGGCGACGACGATGCGCCGGCGGCGCCGGCTTCCCCGCCCGTCGCCACCGCCGCGCCCGCCGCCGTGGAAGCGCCTCCGGTCGTCGCCAGCATCCGTGACGAGGCGCCGCCCGGCGCCGCCGCACCGCAGCAGAGCCTGAGCGAGATGCTCGATGCCGGCGCTGCCGCCACAGCCGCCACTGCCGCTGCCCGGAACGCGGGTGCCACGCACCCCGGCGATGTCCTGAGCAAGGCGCTGGAAACGCCGTCGCCCCCAGCCGCCGCCTCGAAACCCGTCACGAAACAGGTGGCCAAGGCGCCCCGTCCGGCAGCCAAAAAACCGCCGGCGAAAGGGCCTGCTGCCACGCCCGCCCGTCGCGCGGAAGACAGCGATATCGCGCTGCTGTCGGCCCTGCTGGCCCACGCGCAGGCCGCGCCGGTGCCGAAGAAAACCGTTCCCAATCTGCGGACCCAGTTGCAGCAATGCGCGGCGCTCAAGCGCGACGCCGCTGTGGCTTGCCGCGCGCGCGCCTGCCAGGGCCATGCCGAGAATGCGCAATGCAAGGCGGAGAAAGTTGCCGCAAAAGGAGAGAAATGAGCGCTGCCAGCGCCGCTCAGGTCAACGCTTCCCTCGCGGGTTTCAGCAGCGTGACGCGATTGTATGAGCTGTCGCTGGACGGCGGCGACGGCGGGACGGCGCAGTGGCTGGTGGAAGCGTTTGTCGCCGACGAGCAGTTGCAGGCCGTGGGCGTGCGCGACGTCATCGTGCTGTCCACGCAGGCGAATGTGGCGCTGGCGCCCCTGCTGGGCAAGCGGGCCGCGCTGCACGTCAGCCTGGCCGACGGCAGCCGTGCTGTCTTCAGCGGCTATGTCAGCGCAGCGGCGATGCTGGGCAGCGACGGCGGACTGGCCCGTTTCCGGCTGCGCCTGACGCCGTGGCTATGGCTGTTGAGCCAGGTACGCAACAGCCGCGTCTGGCAAGACAAGAGCGTCATCGAAATCGTCGACAGCGTGTTTCAGGCTTATGCGCCGCAAGCCGACTGGCGCTGGAGCGGCGACACGGGGCCGTTCATGGCCGAGGCGCAGCCGCGCAGCTATTGCTGCCAGTACCGCGAGTCGGACCTGGCCTTCGTCACGCGTCTGCTGGGCGAAGAAGGCCTGGCCTGGCGCTTCGAAGAGCACGAGGGCGGCCATTGCCTGGTACTGTTCGCCGACAGCAGCGCCTTGAGCGCGGTGCAGGAAGACGCCAGCAGCGCGCAAGGCGGCATCCGTTTTCATGGCGCGCGGGCCATGGAGCAGGCCGACGCCATCCAGGCGCTCAGCCGGGCACACGCCTTGCGCACGGCGGTGGCGACCGTGCTCAGCTACGATTACAAGGCCAAGAAGGCCGTCAGCGCCAGCGTGCCGACGCGGCTGGCGCCGGGCGGGAAAAACGCGCCCGCGCTGGAAAGCTATGACACGCCAGGCCAGTATTTCTATGCCAATGCGGCCCAGGCCGAACGCTATGCCTTGCTGCGGATGCAGGCGCTCGAAGCGCGCGGCGAACGCTGGCAGGCGCGTTCGACCGTGCGCACCTTGCGTGCCGGTACGCGCTTTACCCTGACGCAGGGACCGTTGCAGCAGGACGGCGCCGACGCGCCGGCGCTGGTCGTGTTGCGCGTGTACAGCGTGGGCGTGAATAACTTGCCGGCGCCTGCCAGGCAGGGCCTGGCTGAGCTGTTCGGCCCCATACCCGAATTGCTGCAGGAAGGCCTGGCTGGCCAGGCGCTGGCGCCGCGCGATATCGCGCATGTCCAGCAAGTGATCGCCCAGGCGGTCGAGAGTGGCTATGCCAACCATATTGAGGCGATCGCGGCTGATACGCCATGGCGCCCGGCACCAGAGGGCGGCGATGCGCGCCACCATCCGGCACCGACGGCCCGCGGCAGCCAGAGCGCCATCGTCGTCGGCGCCGACGGCAGCGCCAGCGGCGGCAGCGAGATCCATTGCGACAAGCTGGGCCGGGTGCGCATCCGT
>NZ_JAZARC010000004.1:0-604603 GCF_036231865.1 Janthinobacterium sp. P210005 | reverse complement strand
CCTGATGACCATAGCAAGTTGGTCCCACCCCTTCCCATCCCGAACAGGACCGTGAAACAACTTTGCGCCGATGATAGTGCTGCAACCAGTGTGAAAGTAGGTTATCGTCAGGCTTGTTATTCGTAGTAGAAGAAAACCCGTCAAGCAATTGGCGGGTTTTTTTTCGTCTGGTGGTTTGGTTTTATCAGCAGACAGGCGTAAAAAAAGCAGCGCTGCGCGCTGCCTTTGTCATGTAACGTCGCTTAACTTCCGCGATAGGTCGAATACGACCACGGTGACACTACCAGCGGCACGTGGTAGTTCTCGTCCGTATGCGCAATGCCGAAGGCCAGGGTGACCAGATCGATGAAACGGGGCGAAGGCAGTTCCACTCCCTGGGCGGCGAAATAGTCGCCTGCGTTGAACACCAGTTCATATTGACCCGCTTTCATGCTCTCGCCTTCCAGTAATGGCGTGCTGCAGCGGCCATCGCTATTGGTCATATCCATCTTCAATAGCACTTTTCCTTCCGGCGCAACTGAAAACAGGGCCACCTTGACGCCGGCTCCCGGCCTGCCGTGGGCGATATCGAGTACATGCGTGCTGAGTTTTCCCATTTGCTATCCTGTATATAGGGTGAGTGAATGTGCTTATCGTGCAAATCATATACCGGTGACTGCGCCTGGCTATATGATTGGGCATATAGCCAACATTGTCCTCCTATAGGCGCGCCTCCGCATGAACAATTACGAAGATTATCCACGCGACTTGATCGGCTATGGCCGCACGCCTCCGCATCCGCAATGGCCGGGCAAGGCCCGCATCGCCCTGCAATTCGTCCTCAATTACGAGGAAGGGGCGGAGAACAGCGTGCTGCATGGCGATCCTGCCTCGGAAACCTTTTTATCGGAAATGATCGGTGCGGCCGCTTTTCCCGCGCGCCACCTGAGCATGGAGTCGATCTACGAATACGGCTCGCGTGCCGGACTGTGGCGCTTGCTGCGCATGTTCGAGGACCGGCGCCTGCCGCTGACCGTATTTGGCGTATCGATGGCCTTGAAACGCAATCCGGAGGCGGTGGCCGCGTTCCAGCAACTGGGGCATGAAATCGCCTGTCATGGCTTGCGCTGGATTTCCTACCAAAACATGGATGAAGCGACGGAGCGCGAACACATGCGTGAAGCCGTGCAGATCATCCGCGAATTGACGGGTTCCGCCCCGCAAGGCTGGTACACCGGGCGCGATTCGCCCAATACGCGCAAACTGGTGGTGGAGCATGGCGGTTTCCGCTACGACGCCGATTACTATGGCGACGATCTGCCATTCTGGGAGAAAGTGGCGTACACGGATGCCGCCGGCATGCCGGCCGTGCGGCCGCAGCTGATCGTGCCTTACACCCTGGACACGAACGACATGCGTTTTGCCGCCATGCAAGGCTTTAATTCGGGCACGCAGTTTTTTGATTATCTGAAGGATGCCTTCGATGTGCTGTATGCGGAAGGCGATCCGAACGGCTTGAATCAGCCGAAGATGTTGTCGGTGGGCTTGCATTGCCGCCTGGTGGGACGTCCGGGACGGGCCGCGGCGCTGGCGCGCTTCCTCGACTACGTACAGGGCCATGAGCAGGTGTGGATCACGCGCCGCATCGATATCGCCGAGCACTGGCATGCGACGCATCCCTATGCTGCTTGATGGGTATTGATATTGGATGATAAGTAAAATCAGTCTTTGCATATAGTTGTCCCATATGCCGGTGTTAATCTCCTATACTGGGACTATACCGAGGCCAGCATGTCAGAACCGATCCGCTTTTATTACCGTGGTGCCGTACAGGAAGTACGCAACGCCGCCCCTACGCAGACTGTGTTGCAGCACCTGCGCGAGGATTTGCATTGCACGGGCACCAAGGAAGGCTGTGCCGAAGGCGATTGCGGCGCCTGCACCGTCGTCATCGGCACCCTAGTCGATGGCCAGGTCGAGATGAAGGCCGTCAACGCCTGCATCCAGCTCACGCCCACCCTCGATGGCAAGGCCCTGTTTTCCGTGGAAGACTTGCAGCAGCCGGACGGCGCCCTGCACCCGGTGCAGCAGGCGATGGTCGAGTGCCACGGATCCCAGTGCGGTTTTTGCACGCCCGGTTTTGTCATGTCCTTGTGGGGCATGTATCTGAAAAAAAACGGCGAGATGCCCACGCGCTGCGAAATCGACGACACCCTGTCGGGCAATCTGTGCCGCTGCACCGGTTACCGGCCCATCATCGATGCCGCCAGGCGCATGGGGGAATTGCCGCACGTCACGTTCGATCGCGATGCCTTGAGGGAGCAATTGCAGGCGCTGCAGCGCGGCAGCCTGCATACGTATGAACATGGCGGCCAGCACTTCCACGCGCCGCGCAGCATCGATGAATTGGTGGCGTTGCGCGCGGAAAAGCCGCAAGCCTGCCTGCTGGCCGGTTCCACCGACGTGGGCTTGTGGGTGACCAAGCAATTGCGCGACCTGGGCGAGATCATTTATCTGGGCCACGTGGCTGCGCTGAAAACCATCTCCGCGGACGACGGCAAGCTGCACATCGGCGCTGGCGCCAGCCTGAACGATGCTTACGGGGCGCTGTGCCAGCATTACCCGGAGGAATTGTCGGAACTGTGGCAGCGCTTTGCCTCCTTGCCGATTCGTAACGCGGGTACCCTGGGCGGCAATGTGGCCAATGGTTCTCCCATCGGCGACTCGATGCCGTGGCTGATTGCGCTGGGCAGCGACATCGTGCTGCGCGGCCCCGCCGGCCAGCGCATCATGCCGCTGGAAAACTTCTATCTGGGATATCAAAAGAAAGATCTGCAGCCTGGCGAATTCGTCGAAGCCGTGCTCGTGCCCTTGCCGCGTGCCGACGTACAATTTCGCACCTATAAACTGGCCAAGCGCTTCGACCAGGATATTTCGGCCGTGTGCGCCGCGTTCGCGTTCCAGCTCGATGGCGAACGTATCGTCGATGCGCGCATCGCCTTTGGCGGCATGGCGGCCACGCCGCAGCGCGCCGCGCAAACGGAAGCATTTTTGCGTGGACAGGCGTGGACGGAAGAGAACCTCGTCATCGCCATGCGCTTGCTGGCCGACGATTACGCGCCCCTGTCCGACATGCGCGCGTCAGATACCTACCGCATGACGACGGCGCAAAACCTGTTGCGCCGCTTCTGGCTGGAAACACGCCCCGCTGCGCCCTTGTTGCGCACGGCCGTCAACGCCTACGCTTGCCGCGCCTGAAAGGACCAGCATGAACCATCCTGCCATGCCCGAACTGCAAGCGGCCGCCTGGGCCGCCGTGGGCAAGCCCAGCCCCCATGAATCGGCACAATTGCATGTGCTGGGGCAAGCCACGTACACGGACGATATCGCCGAACTGCAGGGTACCTTGCATGCGGCGCTGGGCCTGTCGCAAAAGCCGCACGCGCGCATCACGGCCATGGATTTGTCGGCCGTGCGCGCCGCTGGCGGTGTCGTCGCCGTCTATACGGCGCAGGACATTCCCGGCACGAATGATTGCGGTCCCATTATCCACGACGATCCCATCCTGGCTTTTGATCTGGTGCAATACGTGGGCCAGCCCATCTTCATCGTCGTGGCCGATACGCATGACCATGCGCGCCGCGCCGCCCGCCTGGCGCAAGTGTCATATGAGGAATTGCCCGCGATCATGACGCCGCAAGCGGCCAAGGCCGCGCAATCGTATGTGCTGCCGCCGATGCAGCTGACGCGCGGCAACTACCAGGCCGCGTTCGAAGGCGCGCCGCATGTGGTCAAGGGCCAGCTCTACGTGGGCGGCCAGGAACAGTTTTATCTGGAAGGACAGATTTCCTACGCCATCCCGAAGGAAGCGCAAGGCATGCTGGTGCTGTGTTCGACCCAGCATCCGAGCGAGATGCAGCACGTGGTGGCGCATGCGCTGGGCGTGCATTCGCACAACATCACGGTCGAGTGCCGGCGCATGGGTGGCGGTTTCGGTGGCAAGGAATCGCAGTCGGCCCTGTGGGCAGCGGCGTCATCGATTGCTGCGGCCAAACTGAAGCGCCCCGTCAAATTGCGGGCCGACCGCGACGACGACATGCTGGTAACGGGCAAGCGCCACTGTTTCTATTATGAATACGAAGTGGGCTACGACGACGAAGGCCGCATCCTTGCCGCCAAGGTCGACATGACCACGCGCGCCGGCTATTCGGCCGACTTGTCCGGCCCCGTCGCCACGCGCGCCGTCTGTCACTTCGACAACACATATTACCTGTCCGACGTGGACATCCGCGCCGCCTGCGGCAAGACGAATACCCAGTCGAACACGGCATTCCGGGGCTTTGGCGGGCCGCAGGGCGCCATTGCCATCGAGTATGTCATCGATGAAATCGCCCGCCACTTGCAACGCGATGCGCTCGATATCCGCCTGCTCAATTTCTATGGCCGCAACGATGCCGAGGGACGCAACATCACGCCCTACGGGCAGAAGATCGTCGACAACGTGATCCATGAACTCGTTGCCGAACTGGAAGAGAGCAGCGATTACCGGGCGCGCCGCCGCGCCATTGACGCCTTCAACGAGGCCAGTCCAGTCCTGAAGAAGGGCCTGGCCTTCACACCCTTGAAATTCGGCATCGCCTTCAACGTCACGCATCTGAACCAGGCCGGCGCCCTCGTGCACGTGTACGTGGATGGCTCCGTGCTGGTCAACCATGGCGGCACGGAAATGGGGCAGGGCATCAATACCAAGGTCATGCAGGTGGTGGCCCACGAGCTGGGCCTAGACCTGGACCGCGTGCGGGCCACGGCCACCGATACCAGCAAGGTGGCGAACACGTCGGCCACGGCGGCGTCCACCGGCGCCGACTTGAACGGCAAGGCGGCGCAGGATGCGGCGCGCCAGATCCGTGAACGCCTGGCCGATTATGCGGTCAAACTGTACGGCGGCGACGTTGCTGCTGTGCGCTTCTTTGACAACCATATTCACGTGCATGGCCATGTCGTCGCGTTTGCCGAACTGGTGCAGAAGGCGTATCTGGCCCGCGTACAACTGTGGTCGGACGGTTTCTATGCCACGCCCGGCTTGTCGTGGGATGCGAAGACGATGACGGGCCATCCATTTTCGTATTACGCGTATGGTGCGGCTGTGGCGGAAGTGGTGGTCGACACCCTGACAGGCGAATGGAAATTGCTGCGTGCGGACGCCTTGTACGATGCGGGTCAGTCATTGAATCCCGCGATTGATCTGGGTCAAGTGGAGGGGGCATTTATCCAGGGCATGGGCTGGCTGACGACGGAGCAGCTGTGGTGGAATGCGGCGGGCAAGCTGATGACGCACGCGCCATCAACGTACAAAATTCCTGGCATTTCCGATTGCCCGGAAGATTTTCGTGTGAAACTGTTTCAAAATCGCAATGTGGAAGACAGCATCCACCGTTCCAAGGCCGTGGGCGAGCCGCCGCTGCTGTTGCCGTTTTCCGTGTTCTTCGCCATCCGCGACGCCATTTCCAGCGTAGGCCATCACGCCGTGCAGCCACCGCTCAACGCCCCCGCCACCAGCGAGGAAATCCTCAAGGCGGTCATGGCCGTGCAAGCGGCGCATGCCGGCGCCTAGGAGTACAGCATGAGCGACTGGCTGACAGCGATGGAGAACGACACGCAGGCATCCGTGCTGGTGACGGTTGCCCTGGTGGAAGGTTCCGGACCGCGCGAGGCGGGCGCGAAGATGCGCGTGACCCTCGATGGCCAGGCGGACACCATCGGTGGCGGCCACCTGGAATTGCGCGCCGTGGAAATCGCCAAGACCATGCTGGCCACGGGCGAGACCCATGCGCGGCTCGAGCGTTTTGCGCTGGGGCCCAGCCTGGGACAATGCTGCGGCGGCGTCGTTCACCTGGCATTCGAATATGTCGATGCCAGCCTGAAAGCATTGCTGGCCGCCTTGCGCGAACGCCGCCAGCAAGACAGCTGGCGTTTGACGGCGCTCGACGGTGTAGCCGCGTCGGCGCTGTTCGATGCTGCCGGTCGCCTGATCGCCGGCACAGGCGCACAGGCGCCCGACACGTTTTCGCGCGAACGCAGTACCCATGTCGCCCAGGATGGGAACGGTCGGCGCTGGCTGGTCGATCCCTGCCTGGCGCCGCGCGCCCATTTGACCCTGTTTGGCGCCGGCCATGTGGGTGCCGCCATCGTGCGCGCGCTGGCCCACTTGCCCTGCAATATCACCTGGGTCGATGAACGCGAAGACATGTTTCCTGCGCAACTACCGGATAATGTGCGCATCGCCGCCACCGATATGCCCGAGGAATTTGTCGCCATGGCGCCGCCGGGCGGCAGTTTTCTCGTCATGACGCATAGCCATGCGCTCGATCAGCGCTTGACGCAAGCCATCATGGAGCGCGAGGATGTGGGCTGGTTCGGCTTGATCGGTTCGCACACGAAACGCAAGCAGTTCGAGCACCGCCTGCAGGCGCGCGGCGTGCCGGACGCGCGTATTGCCGCCATGGTGTGTCCTATCGGCATGCCCGGTATCCGCAACAAGGCGCCGGCCGTGATCGCCGCGTCCGTTGCCTGTCAACTACTCATGGTGTGGGAGGAAGCGGCCGCGGCCGCCCTGGCCGCACCGCTGCGGCTGGCTACTGCCAGCGCGCCACCGCGACGCGAGAAACGCGCCGCCATTCACCCGTTATAGAAAGAAGTCATGCCGATTGTTCCTGCTACATTGCAAGCTTACCGTGCCAGCTTGCTGCACTTCCACGCCGATCCCGCCTTTAGCGAGGAGGCGCACGCCTGGCATGCGGATGGCTTGCTGATCGTGGCCGATGGCAAGGTCGTGGCCGCCGGCGATTATGCGCAGCTGCAAGCGACTTTGCCGCCCGGCACCGAGATCGTCGATTACCGCGGCAAGCTGATCGTGCCGGGTTTCATCGATACCCATCTGCACTTCCCGCAGACGGAAATGATCGCCTCGCCCGCTCCCGGTTTGCTGCCGTGGCTGGAAACCTATACTTTCCCCACCGAGCGCGCGTTTGAGAATCCTCAACATGCGCGCGATGTGGCCGAGTTTTTCCTCGATGAACTGCTGCGCTGCGGCACCACGACGGCCATGGTGTATGGCAGCGTGCATCCGCAATCGGTCGATGCCTTCTTTGGCGCCAGCGAGGCGCGCGGCTTGCGCATGGTGGCGGGCAAGGTCATGATGGACCGCAATTGCCCCGAGTTCCTGCGCGACACGGCCGAGTCGGGCGCGCGCGAAAGCGAAGAGCTGATCCAGCGCTGGCACAAGCACGGCCGTTCGCTGTACGCGATCACGCCCCGTTTCGTGCCGACCTCGACAAATGAACAGATGCACCTGGCGGGTGAGCTGGCGCGCGCCTATCCGGATACGTATTTGCAGACGCACGTGTCGGAAAACGCGGATGAATGCCGCTGGGTGCGCGAATTGCATCCGCAGGCGCGCAGCTATCTCGATGTGTATGACCAGTACGGCATGCTGCGTCCGCGCGCCATGTTCGGGCATTGCATCTGGCTCGACGAGCGCGACCGCGCGCGCATGGCGGAGACGTCGTCGGCGGCCGCCATTTGTCCTACATCAAACCTGTTCCTGGGCAGCGGCCTGTTCGATTTCGAGCGGGCCGATGCGGCGCGGGTGCTGCTGTCGCTGGCCACCGACGTGGGGGGCGGCACCTCGTTCTCGATGTTGCAAACAATGAACGAAGCCTATAAAGTAGCACGCTTGAAAGGCAGCTATCTGCCCGCCTTGCGCATGTTTTATCTGGCGACCCTGGGCGCTGCACGGGCCATGCAACTGGAAGGCACCCTGGGCAATTTCGCGGCAGGCACGGAAGCGGATTTTATTGTGCTCGACAAGCAATCGACGCCGCTGCTCGAGCGCCGCACTGCCGGCTGTCAAAGCCTGGAGGAATTGCTGTTTGCCTTTGCGCTGCTGGGCGACGACCGTGCCGTGGCCGCCACCTATTCAGGCGGCCGATGCGTGCATGTGCGGGGGCAGGGCTGACCTACCCGTTGTTCCATACGAATTATCCTGAGCGAGAACGCGAATGCACAAGAAACTCACTGGCCTGGCGCTTGGCGCCGCGCTGGCCTTGACCGGAACGGCGCAGGCCGCCCCGTCTTCCAATGAAGCGGCCACCGCGCGTCATTTTGCAGCCCTGGTTGCCGGTGCGCAGCCGAAGACGGCCGAGTTGAGCCTGTTCTTTTCCATGATGCCCAAGGGCGGTGACTTGCATCACCATTACTCGGGCGCCATTTACGCCGAGCAATTCCTTGACTGGGTCGACAAGGAAAACTATTGCGTCAACAAGACAACCTATCGCATCGAAAGCAACAAGGACGTCGTGGCGGCCGAGCGCGCCAAGCCGGCCGCGCAGCGTGGATGCCTGTCGTCCACGGAAGTGTTTGCCGATGCGGGCCTGTATGCGGAATTGCTGCAGCGCTGGTCGACCAAGGATTTCTATAATCACGGCGCCATCCAGACCCCGCCGGACCGTACCTTCTTCGATACCTTTGGCTATTTCGGCCCCGTGGCATCCACGAACACGGCCGATGGCCTGAAAACCCTGAAGCAGCGCGCCATCGCGGAAAACCTCAGCTATATCGAAACGATTTTCGAGCTGTCGCCATTCGTGCAAAACGCGCAGTTCGACCAGCAAGTGCTGGCGCCGGGCTTGCAGCCGGCCGCGCTGCAAGCGCTGCTGGCCAACTGGACAGGCAGCCTGGAGCAGGATGCCGGCTTCCAGAAAAGCATCACCGCCTACAACGACAACGTCAACGCCAGCAGCGCCGGTATCGACGATGCGCACTTCACCATGCGTTACCAGGCGTATGTGTTGCGTTTCCTGTCGCCATCGCAAGTTTTTTCCTCGATGGTGGCCGCGTTCAAGGCAGCGAGCCTGAATCCCTTGCTGGTGGGCGTGAACATCGTGGGCCAGGAAAGCGTGAACGTGTCGATGCGCGATTACAGCCTGCACATGGAAATGTTCAAGTTCCTCAAGGCAAAATATCCGAACGTAAAGATCGCCCTGCACGCCGGTGAGCTGGCGCTGGGCATGGTGCCGCCGGAAGGCATGGCTTTCCATATCGCCGAAGCCGTCGATGTGGCGGGCGCCGACCGTATCGGTCACGGCATGGATATCGCCTACGAGCACAATGCGCTGGCGACCATGCAAAAGATGCGCGAACGGGGCATACCCGTGGAAGTGAACCTGACCAGCAACGATTACATTCTCGGCATCAAGGGCCAGGCCCATCCGATCACCCTGTACCGCAAATATGGCGTGCCCTTCGTCATCTCCACCGATGACGCGGGCGTCTCGCGCAATACCCTGTCGAATGAATACGTGCTGTTTGCCAGCCAGTACAAGACCGATTATGCGGAAATCAAAAAGCTGTCGTATAACAGCTTGCGGTACTCGTTCCTGGCGGAAGCGGACAAGCAACGTTTGCTGAAAGCACTCGATGCCCGTTTCACCCGTTTCGAAGCCTTGATCGCAAATAGTGATCGTAAAGCAACTGTTGTAAAACCATAAAAGTATTTCACCTCTCCTGCCTGCCACGCGACCGCAACTAGCGGTCGCGTAACCTCCGCTTCTTCATAGTTACAAAACCCTCTTTTTAGCCTTTTTGTTGTGCCTTTACGACACAAAATGACGCGCTGGTAGTGCTTTCTTGCAATTATTTTCTGAAACAATTTCCAAGTCTTGCCGCTCATCTATAATTTCGCCCCGATGAGGTGAGCTTGCTCGGTTGATACAAAAAATGCGGCTTCCAGCGGTGATTTATATTTTTTATATATAAATCATTAAAAAAAAACGTATTTGTCAGCCTACAGACCTTAATGCATAGTTGGACGGCGAAGAATTGAATAAGTCATTTTTGATATCGCTTTTGTGACAATTCAGGATGTCTAGCGGCTCCTGTCACATTGCGGTCATATCCGTGTAACGGATTTGAAATATTCGATCTTTATACTGCCGTGTCTAGTTGGATAGTTTCCGTGTTTCACCACAATATAAGCAAGTCAAAATCTTGTAAGTTACAACACACTCTAGGGGGTTCAAATGCAGTTCATTCAACAACCAAAATTGCGACTAAGTATGATCGCAGTGGCATGCCAACTGGCTTGCTTCGGCATCTCCACTGCGCATGCGCAAAGTGCTGAAGGCACGGTATCGCCATCGACGGTGACCGTTACCGGGAAAAAAGTTGGTATGGGCTTGATGGTGCAGGAAGATGCGCCAAAGGCACGCAGTACCGTGACGGCCGAGGAGTTGGCAAAACAGCGTCCAACCGGCAATGCATACGATGCCCTGACTCTGTTGCCATCGGTGAACACCTATGGCTACGATGCGACTGGTCTGTTTGGCGGCGGCTTGGCCATGCGCGGTTTCAACAGCGATCAGATCGGCGCGACGGTGAATGGCGTGCCAGTGAATGACTCCGGTAACTTCGCTGTATTTCCACAAGAATATGTAGACCAGGAAAACACCTGCTCGCAATTTGTGACCCAAGGCTCGACCGACGTTGATTCCCCACAAGTGGGTGCAACTGGCGGTAACTTTGGTATTACTACCTGCGATCCAGAAGATAAATTCCGTGTACGCGTCATGCAAACCCTGGGCCAGTTGAATCTGGCAAAGTCGTATGTGCGTGTCGATACCGGCCGTTTTGCCAATGACAAAGCGAAGGCATTCATGTCGGTGTCGAATGCGCAAGCGGATAAATGGAAAGGCAAGGGCAAAGCCGATCGTACTCACGTTGACGTTGGCTTCAATTACGACTGGAACCGTTTCAATTACATTCACGCTTCTATCGGTTATAACCGCGCGATTAATAACAACTTCCGCTCGCTTACGCTGAAAGAGCTGGCCACCGAAGGTTACGACGCTGATTACAGCTCCACTTATGCTGGCCAGGCTGCACTCAGCCCAGGCAAGGCAAGCGCTGCCGGTCCACAGGCAGGCACCGGCCAGCCAGCCGCTTACTACAAGCTGGCCCTGAACCCATTCGAGAACGTCATCGCGTCGGCGATCGGTAAATTCCGTCTGGCCGAAGATCTGGATCTGAAAGTCGTGCCTTACTACTGGTATGGTTTCGGCACCGGCGGCGTGCAGCAAAATACGCTGAAAGAAGCCGGCGGCTTCCTCAATCCTGTCACCGGCAAGATCGCCGCCAGCAAGGATGTGAACGGCGACGGCGACAGCCTCGACACCGTATCGATCTATCGCGGCAGTCTGACCCGTACTCATCGTCCTGGCGTCACGACTTCGATCACGTATAACGTGGGCGACCACCAGATTCTGGGTGGCATCTGGTACGAGCGTGCGAATCACCGTCAAACGGCACCTGGCCAACTGGTCAACGCAGATGGCTCCGCACCGGATATCTGGCTGCGCAACAACCTGATTACCCGTCCGGACGGCACCTTGTATCAAAACCGCGATTGGGAGACGATCAGCACGGCTTACCAGGCGTTCCTGCAAGATACCATCACGTTGATGGACAACAAGCTGAACCTTAACATCGGTGTGCGCGCTCCATACATCAAGCGTGATTTCACCAATAACGCCAGCGAAGGCAGCAATTCGCAAACCACGTACAACGTGTCGAAGACGTACTCGGACGTGTTGCCACAATTGGGCGCGCGTTACCGTGTTACCAACGACGACCAGATCTTTGCCAGCCTGGCGAAGAACATGCGTGCGCCGAACAACTTCGTGCTGGCACCGAACAATCCGCCGTACGTGACTGTGACGAATGGTGTTGCCACCATCGTCAAGGACGTCAAGCCTGAAGTGTCGTGGAGCCTGGACGTTGGCTACCGTCATCAAACCAAGGATATTTCGACCTCGCTGACCGCTTTCTACACGGACTTCAAAGATCGCCAGGCAACCGCAATCGATCCAAACACACTGACCAGCCTGACGACCAACGTAGGCAAGGTGCGTAACAAAGGTCTCGAGTTGGAAGTCGGCAACACGCCGATCAACGGCTGGTCGGTTTATGGTTCGCTCGGCTACCTGAAGACCAAGATGGAAGATGATCTGGCCGTGGTCGCCAAAACCGTCAATGGCAAAACCATTGTTGGTTATGCACCAACCGCTGGCAAGAATTTCTCGCTGTCGCCTAAGCTGAAAGCCGGCTTGAGCGCCTCTTATGAAACCAACGCCTGGTATGTTCGCGTAAAAGCCCGTTACACCGCCTCGCAATACGCTACGCTGGTGAACGACGAGGAAGTGCCAGCGTACACCCTGGTTGACCTGGATGCGGCATATCAGTTGCCAACTTTCGGCATGTTCAAGAATCCTAAGCTGACCCTGAACGTATCGAATTTGTTGAACCGCGAGTACCGCAACCCAAGTTCCGGTACGGGTATTGGCGCCAATGATATCGTTACGGCTGCCGGTACGTTCGCAGGTCGCGCACCAACCTACTACATGGGTGCACCGCGCTTCGCGTCGGTCACCTTGCGCGTCGACTTCTAAGCATGGCTGTCAACTCCGCGCTGCCCGTTAGGGCGGCGTCGAGTTGTATCAACCAGGCTGAGATAGCAAGAGTACAGGCCTTCGGGCCTGTTTTTTTTATGGGTAAGGATCTTTCACCGTCTTTGCCATTGGCGCCGCCCCGTCCAGGAGTCTCCGCATGATCCCATCCCTTTCCCTCCACCGGCCTCCATCGAGGTTGCCACGTCTGCTCATGCTTGCCCTGTTGATGACCGGTTGCGCCACGCATCCCGCGGTGCCCGTCGATATCAACCTGGTCGCCCTGAACGATTTTCACGGCAATCTGGACCGCAGCAAATTTAGCTACACGAGCATCGCCGATGCCGAGCGCAAGACGGTGCAGGCCGGTGGCATCGATACCTTGTCCGGCGCATTGACTGCGTGGCGGCGCGAAGACGCGCAGCTGATTTTTGTCGGCAATGGCGATTTGGTCGGCGCCAGTCCCGCCATGTCGGCGCTGTGGGCCGATGAACCGAGCATCGTCGCCATGAACATGCTGGGCATGAAGGCCAGTTCCGTCGGCAACCATGAATTTGACCAGGGCAAGGCGGAACTGTTGCGCCAGCAGCGCGGCGGTTGCGACTCGTCGCGCGCCGACAAGGCATGCAAGTTCACACCCGATTTCAAGGGCGCCAGCTATACCTATATGGCGGCCAATGTCATCGACACGCAGACGGGCAAGTCCTTGCTGCCCGCCTACCGCATCGAAGAGGCGCATGGCGTCAAGGTGGGGTTGATCGGCGCCGTGCTGAAAGATACGCCGTCCGTGGTGACGGCCGCCGGCATTGCCGGTTTGCAGTTCGGCGACGAAGCGGACGCCATCAACGCCACCTTGCCGCAACTGCGCGCGCAGGGCGTGGGCGTGTTCGTCGTGCTGCTGCACCAGGGCGGCGAGACCAAGGAAGCCGTCGACCAGCCCGATTGCAGCCAGCTGAAGGGCGAAGTGGTGGATGTCGTGAAACGTCTCGACCCGGCGATTCAGCTGGTCATCAGCGGCCATTCGCACCAGGGTTATCTGTGCCGTGTCGATGGCCGCCTGGTGACGCAAGCGCAGATGGGCGGACACATGTTGACGCGCATCAAGCTCAAGGTCGATCCCGTCAAGAATGCGCTGATCGATGCCAGCGCGCACAACGTTGTCATGCTGCCAGGCATGTATGAGCCGGACCCGGCCGTGGCAGCCTACCTGGAATCGGTGAAGCAGCGCAGCGCGGCCGAATTGTCGCGTCCCGTGGCCGCCATCGCCGTGCCCACCGTGGGCCGCAGCACCAAGGGCGGCGGCGCTTCCCCGCTGGGCGACCTGGTGGCCGACAGCACTCTGTTCGGCGCGCGCGCAGCCGGCGCGCAAATTGGCCTGATGAACAATGGCGGTATCCGCAAGGACCTGGAAGCGGGCGCCGACCTGATGACGAACGTGGGCCAGAACCAGGCCGTGGTGCCGTTTGGCAATACCCTGATCGTCGTGAGTCTTTCCGGCGCGCAAATCCGTACCTTGCTCGAGCAGCAATGGCCGGGCGAAGAGGCCGGCGAGGGCAATCTGCTGCAAGTGTCCCAAGGTTTTAGCTACCGTTGGGATAGCACGCAGCCGCAAGGCCGGCGCGTGCTGCCTGACAGCATCATGCTGAATGGCATTCCTCTTGAAGACAATCAACAATACCGAGTCGCCGCCAACAGTTTCCTGGCCGGTGGCGGCGACCGCTTCACCGTGCTGGCGGCCGGCACGCGCCGCCTGGACACGGGCGTGCGCGATATCGACGCCTTCAGCAATTACCTGATCGACCGCGCGCGCGCCGGCAAGCCGACTGGCAGCGCCACGGCGGCCGGCCGCATCGTGCGCGTCAAATAACATTACAAGGAATAACCATGCGTCGCTTATTTGTTTCTGTCGTTCTCTCCAGTCTGTTCGCGGGCACGGCCCACGCCGATTTCACGATTCCCGGCTTTGAGCTGGTACACACCTCGCCCGTGGAAACGAGCTTGACCAATCCCGACCTGCGCGAGCCCGTCACCGTGTGGAGCGAGCTGTTTGATTCGGCCAAGAAAGAAATCGTCATCGCCCAGTTCTATGCCGTCAGCAAGCCGGGCACGGCTTTTGAAAAAGTGCTGGCCAGCCTGACGGCCGCGGGCCAGCGCGGCGTGAAAATCCGCTTCCTGCTGGACCAGAAGGGCGTGGGCCTGTCGGAAGCGGCCACCATCGACCGGATCAAGGCGATACCCAACCTTGATATGCGCCTCATCGACTTCAATAAAATCACGGGCAATGGCATCGTGCACGCGAAATACCTGGCCGTCGATGGCCAGGTGGCATACATCGGCAGCCAGAATTTCGACTGGCGCTCGTTCGAGCACATCCATGAGACGGGCTTGAAGATCACGGAGCCGGCCATGGTGAGCCAGGTGCAAGCGATTTTCGAGCAGGATTGGCAAGCCCAGGCATTGACCTCGCAAGGCAGCCGCGCCACGGTGCTCAACAGCAAGATCGTGCCTGCCAATTACGCGCAAAACGCCTTCCTGCTGGCCAGCCCGAATGCTTACAACCCGGCCGGCGTGGGGGACTCGGAAACGGGCTTGCCCGCCTTGCTAGCGGAAGCGAAAAGCGAAGTGCGCATCCAGCTGCTCGACTACGCGCCCCTGTCCTACGGCCCGAACCGCACGCGGCCGTATTACGCCGTGATCGACAATGCCCTGCGTACGGCCGCCCAGCGCGGCGTGAAGATCAAGCTGATGGTGTCCGCCTGGAATACGGAAGCGCCCGCCATCGCCTACCTGAAAAGCCTGGCCCTGGTGCCGAACGTGGAAATCCGCATCGTGACGATACCCACGGCGTCGACGGGTTTCATCCCGTTTGCGCGCGTGATCCACAGCAAGACCATGAGCATCGACGGCAAGCTGGCCTGGGTCGGCACGAGCAATTGGGCGGGCGGCTATTTCGACCTGTCGCGCAACCTGGAAGTGGTGTTGCGCAACGATGCCATGGCGCAGCGTATTGCCGCGCTACATGAGCAGACGTGGAGCTCGGCGTATGCGCAGCCCATCGATATCAACAAGCAATATCCGAAGCCGGCCAAGGCGACGCCGCAAGGCAAGGAGTGAACATGAAAAAACTGTTGACGGTGCTGGCGCTGGGCGCCGCTTTCTCCTCCGGCAATGTGCTGGCCTGGGGCAACGACGGCCACCGCGCCGTGGGCGCCATCGCCGATCAGTTGCTCAAGGGCAGCGCGGCGCAGGCGCGGCTGGAGAAATTGCTGTTGCCGGGCGAAAGCCTGGAAAAGATCGCCAACTGGCCCGATTGCGTGAAGGGCACATATTGCGGTCCGCAATCGCCTGAAATGTTGACCTATGTCGCGGCGAACCCCAAGCATGGCGAATACCATTACACGAACGTGCCGTTCCAGAACGCGCATTACCACGACCATGGCGTGGGCACGGCCGATGTCGATATCGTGCAGACGCTCAAGCAGGCGATCCTGGTGTTGCAAGGCAAGGATGATGCGGCCAGCAATCCGCACGGCTTCAGCCAGCGCGAAGCTTTGATTTTGATCACACACCTGGTGGGCGATATCCACCAGCCATTGCATGTGGGCAATGCGTTTGTCGGCAAGGATGGCCAGTTTTTCGTGCCCGCCACGCAGGCGCAGATTGACGATGTCACCGTTTTCAATGCGCGCGGCGGCAACGACTTGCTGCTCGACGATGCGAAGATGACGGCGCTGTCGGATGCCGTGATTCCCGCGCCGCTGCCGGCTGAGGATGGCGCGGCCAAGCCCTCCAGCGCGTATCCGAAGTCGCCCACCAAGCCCCTGCATTCATATTGGGACACGACCGTCGTCGATTACGCCATGCGCCGCCTGAGCACGCGCACGCCGCAGCAGTTCGCGCGCACCGTGATCGCCAGCGCGCCTGTGGTCAGCGCCAATAGCGGCGACCCCGCCACCTGGCCGTATCAATGGGCCGATGCCTCGCTGGCGGCGTCAAAGATTGCCTTCACTGACGTGGTGGCCGGCCCGGCCACGCAGCAGACCAGCCGCAAGGGCGATGTCTACAACGTGTGGGCCTTGACGGTACCGGACAATTATCCCGTGCCCAGCTCGGCGCTGGCGAAGCAGCAGCTGATCGAGGCCGGCTATCGTCTGGCCGCCGTGCTGCAGGCGATCTGGCCGCAGTAAAGTGTCATGCGAAAGCGGCCTGCGGGCCGCTTTTTTCATGCCAGGGTGATGCTGATCCCCATCTCGCGGTAGGGCGCGATCAGGGCGTCTTCCACGTCGCGGTGCACGATGATGTCGTTGACCTGGCTCAAGGGGACGATTTGAAACGGCGAGGCCGTATTGAACTTTTCCGGCGAAGCCAGCACGACAGTGCGGCTGGACGCTTCGCTCAGCGCGCGTTTCACGCACGCTTCTTCGTGGTCCCCCGTGGTGACGCCCGCTTGCGGATGCAGGCTGGACACGCCCATGAAGTACAGGTCGGCGCGGATGCGGCCGATGGCTTCCACGGTGGCCGCGCCGACACCCACGATCGAGTGCTTGTACAGGCGCCCGCCCAGCATCAGCACCTCGACGCCGGGGTGATTCACCAGTTCGACGGCAATCGAAGGGCTGTGCGTGACGATGGTGGCGCGCAATTCCCGCGGCAGCTGGCGCGCCAGTTGCACGGCAGTCGTGCCGCCATCGAGAAATACCACCTGCCCCGTTTGTATCATGGCACCCGCCGCGCGACCGATGGCGGGCTTGGCTTCCAGCGAAATCTGTTCGCGCCCCGCAAACGGCGCCAGCGCGGGCGAACGGGGCAGCAAGGGCAGGGCACCGCCGTGTACGCGCTCCAATAAACCCTCTTTCGCCAGTTCGCGCAGGTCGCGGCGTATCGTGTCTTCCGACAAGCCCAGGCTATCGCTGACGGCCTTGGCGACGATCTGGCCTTCGCGCTGGAGCAAGTCCAGCAGGTATTGTTTGCGTTGATGTGTTAGCATGATTTTTCTTGTATTTTCTTGATATTGCACGAGTTTGCATGATAAAGTCGGCAAAGGCAAGCATATACAAGCACAAGGAGACACTATGCGTGAAGAAAATAGCAAGCAGGAACGGGTCCGCATCCACGGCGTGCAGACCCTGTCGCACGACTGGTATTTATTGCAGAAAACCACGTTCGACTATCTGCGCCGTGATGGGCAATGGCAGACGCAGACGCGGGAAACCTATGACCGGGGCGATGGCGCCACCATCTTGCTCTACAACAAAGTCAAACGCACGGTGATTTTGATCCGCCAGTTCCGCTTCCCTACCTACCGCGAAGGCCACGACGGTTTCCTCATCGAATCGGCGGCCGGCTTGCTGGAAGAGGCCAGCGCGGAACAGCGCATCCGCGCCGAAGTGGAAGAAGAAACGGGCTATGCGGTGGGCGCCGTGCATAAAGTGTTCGAGGCTTTCATGAGCCCCGGTTCCGTGACGGAGCGCCTGCATTTTTTTGTCTCCGAGTACGATCCGGCCAGCCGCATCGGCGATGGCGGCGGTCTGGCGCACGAGGGCGAGGATATCGAAGTGCTGGAACTGCCCCTGGCGCAAGCGCTGCAGATGGTGGTCGATGGCCGCATCTGCGACGGCAAGACCATCATGCTGCTGCAGCATGCGCAGTTGCACTTGATGCCGCCAGCGCAAGAGATGCGACGGGGCCTGCAGATTTTAGTAGCTGGCCCGTATCGTTCCGGCACGGGCGACGACCCCGTCTTGATGCAGCGCAATGTGGACGCCATGCAAGCCGTCTGCCTGCCGCTGTATGCCAAGGGACACATGCCCGTGCTCGGTGAATGGCTGGCCTTGCCCATGCTGGCGCTGGCCGGTTCTACCCGGGTGGGCGATGTCGTGTATGAGGAATTATTCCACGCGCATGCGACGCGTTTATTGAGCCATTGCGATGCCGTGCTGCGCATCGGTGGGCCATCACAGGGGGCGGAACAGATGGTCAGCATGGCCCGCCATTCGGGCATACCCGTATATTTCTCATTAGAAAAACTTTTGGAAATGCACAGTTCTAGCTAAATAAGATTTTTGAATGCAGGGCAGTCGGACTTCCCGCAAGTACAGGATCCGATTCCATGCGACGGTGCGAGGAAAAAGTAATTTTTTCTATTTCGGGTTATTTCTTTGTAAATTCGTTCTTCGTTCCTTATTCTGAAGTAACGAATTTTTTTCTCGGCAAGGAAAACATCATCGCGTAAATCATTTAATATATACATTAAATTTCCAGACGGCGCCAGAAAATCCATGATCCATAATGAATTTCCACAATTCCACTCTTCCGCGCTGATATTGGCATTGTTTGTTTTCATGATGCGTAGTTCTGTTGAACTGTCCAGGTATGCCCATGCAATATACCCAACGGGAAATCCTTCAATATTGAAGTAAATTTTTATATTTTTCTGCAATATTGCATTGAGTAAGTTGTTTGATAAATAAGAAATTTCCCTATTAGCATGGGCAGGGTTGTTCTTCATGATGATAATGATGTGGCCCAGAATTTCAGCTGTTTCTTGTATCTTCTGTGCAGGTCTGTCATACACTCTCAAAAAACTGTTTCGCATAATTTTTTCATCAAATTTTTTTCATCGTCATTGGATGTGCGATTTTGAAAATAATTGATTAATTTATTTTCTTGATCGACATTTTTCACGAGTAAGGGAGCCATAGTCTCCGAGAAGATTGAACCCTCGCCAATCCATGCGCTTAAGTCTATATTTCCGTCTATTGGGTCGGATAGAGAGATTTTGTTTTTATTGATGAGGTTATTGATGAAATCTTTGCTATCCAGGCCAGATGCAACATGCATATCGATTGTTCTGTCGAGTGTATGCCTGTATAAATCCGGGGTTCCCTGATTTATCCTGAGTGAATTAATCTTGATAAAAAGGTGAGCGGAATTCCTTTCGGAAGGGTTTTTCTTGAATAGACAGGCATCACGCAGATTCCAATATGAATCTATGAATTCATGTAGCAGGCGGATGTCATTTAATTCTGGGAAAAGAGAAATTTCAGCTTGTTGTTTATTTTTGCATAGGCTGATCAATCGAATTAAAGAGTTCAGGCTGTAACTGCCCATTTTCTCTGGCATGAGAGCATCTTGCCCGGCGCAAGCAGGATACAGCTTGAACGGTTCGGAATTTCCCTTGAGTATTATTTTTTTAAAACAAGAAAAAGCAGATTTTGTTAGATGATTGTCAATGGATAGTAAATCCCATGCGGGTATGCCAGTTAGTTTTAAAAATTCCAGCTGAATGCTATCAGAAAGCTTTTTTGAGAAAATGGAAAGAATATCGTTTGGGGGAACCAAGAATCTCTTCTTCTCGTTAGGCAAATACCTTTGGATGGAAAGAACTATTTCATTTATGGTATTTTTAATTTGACTATCTTCGCCAAAAGGAACCCCATGTTTGGCGACTATGATCTTCCCATAATCTGAAACGCTTGATGCAGTGCCAAAATCAATCCAACGTCCATCCATGCACATGTTGGACGGAGATTGCAAGCCATGTGACAGGCGTTTTGCCGTTGCTGCCGCATGTTGATCGGCAAAACGTTCAACCATGGCGATTAGCAAGCTATTCAGCTGGTGGTTTGAATTGCTCAGGAAAGGGGCTGCGTCACTTGCTTGCGCCAAGGCCACTACTGCGGCGCGGGTTCTTTCTGCATCCGACGCCATGCCATGTCTCGCCTCATCATGGCGCGAAAAGTAAAGTGATCGGACAAAATGGCCGGGTCTCAGTGCCGCTTCACGGATAGTAAGTCCTCGACGGGTTGTTTCTGAAGTCCCTTCCGCTGACGAAAAGGCTGGAACCCGGGTGCCGGTATCAATGAGGCCGTGTATCCTGACGGCGCCGTGAGGTAGCGCGCTGTGGCTTATCTCGCTCCAGATGGCTTCCCTGATCCCGCCGGCCAGAGATTCGCCACCATAGGAATGCCAGAAAGACGTGGCACTTCCTGCCAAGGGATTTTTGCCTATTCCTTTAATTTGAATGCTGTTTCTCAAGCCACATCGGGCTCCCCCCCCATTTGAAGTTACACCTACGCCGCCATATCTTTCGCCAAGAAATAGCTTGATGTCTTTCGCAGACGAGGCAGAGGGATGATCACCATCAATAGGAATATAAAAAGCATGTTCATCAAGGTCCGGTGGCGATATTCCGTAAGGATTGCTCCAGACTATTTTCGCCGAGGTGAGTTTTTGTGCGGAAAATTCAACAAAAGAAGATTTTGGTAGAATATTTTCTAAAAAATTATTTATCATGAAAATATTGAATTTAAAATTACATATCAAATAATGTTAATTTTATTGCTTATTTTGTGAAACGGAAGGAGGGTATTTATCCCTTCCTTCCATTCCTGCATCTATAAATATTTACTTCTCAGATTGATGATGATAATTTAAAACTGCATATCCCACAAATCCCTGTAATAGCTGCCATCAGAGTAGCCGCCGCCGCCAGTGTCTCCGGCACCGCCACCTGCACCGGCTTGATAATCGGGCAGGCGATTTTGTGCAGCTTCTGCTGCTGCTTCATCGGCCAGGATGCGTTGGCGTTCATCTTCCGTCAAATCCCACCAGCCTTCGTCGCTAGAGCCGGCACCGGCAACGGCTTCTAATTCTTGAATATTTAAAATACGCATGAATACTGCCTTTCAAAGATGAATTGACATTCCAGGATGAACTGGAAAGTTTTCTCCAATATGGAGGGTATTCGTTAAGAAACATATCAAAACGAAATATTTGGATAGAATCATGGTGCACGTTAAAAATATGAATTATTTTCATGTTGCATCATGGCGTTGTTTCATCTGACGCTGATCTAATGTAAGTTGATTTTTTAGAAAAATCAATAGAATTCAATTGAAGTGGAAAAAAATCGGCTACAATTATTTTCCGTTGATCCGTTGATAGTGTGAGGAAAACTGTGCCAAAACAGCCGTGGATAAGCTACTAAAAGTCGACAATTTTTATTGTCGAATTAACCATGTGAGATAGCTTGATGATCACATAACAATATGGTCATGTATCTCAGACACATACATGTCTTACTGCGCAGTATGAGTGAACAGAAATAATACCGTCAGGCTTTATGCATGTTTAACCTCATCAGAAATTCGCTTTATGTCCGGGAATGGACTTCAAGGTATAGGTATCAATGAACATACATGACATGCCTCTGGAAACGAAGATAGAAGCCACAGTGCCACCCGCAAAAAATGAGGAATCGCAACCGCTTCCATTGTTCCGACCGGAAGTTCACCTATCGAGAAGCAGCCAGTGGGCCGGAGCCATCAGTCTGGCGCAGCCCGTTTCACGCTGGCTGGTGGCGGGGATTGCTTTTATCGTAGGCCTGTTGCTGATTCTGTTTATTTCTTTTGGTAGCTTTACAAAAAAAAATCGCGTCGTTGGTATTATTGTTCCTCAGGGTGGCAGCCTTGGAATTGCCGCACTTGCTGCAGGTGTTCTGACAAAAAATTTTGTGAAGGAAGGGCAGCATGTACAGATCGGCGATCCTCTGTTTGAATTGTCAACAGCCCGGCAGGCGGGTGATGGGGAAATCACAGGGTTGATCGCGCAACAGTTGGCGGTCCGACGGCAGACGCTGGATGCGGAACGACGCGTTCTTATTACGAGAATAAAGGAAAAAGGCCAGCAAATTGACGAACGGCAGCGAATTTTAGCCAGTGAAATTAGTCAATTGAACGTGGAATTGGAGCTGGCGGGACGACGTGAAGAGTTGGCGAAGTCAAGCGTTGCGAAGTACGAAACGTTGCAGCGTAGTGGCTATGTCTCCGACGCGCAAGTTCAGCAGAAGCAGGTAGAGTTGATTGATTACTCAAGTCGATTGAGCAGTCTGCAGCGAACAAAGGCTCAGCAGGCAGCCAGGAATTACGCTTTGGATGCAGAGCGTACGAATCTGGCGGGAGAGCTCACCGGTCAACTAGTGCAATTGGATCGTGCTGTTGCCAGTATTAGTCAGGAGGCGGCAGAGAATGAGAATCGAAAATTAAATTTCATCACCGCCCCCAGCAGCGGGACAATTACCACGATTACCTATCAGGCAGGACAGACCGTGAGTGGTGGGCAGGCACTTGCGACACTCGTACCCGATGCCACCGAACCACAGACAGATGCGGACGGACTTGAAGTCCACTTGTATGCTCCGAGCCGGACAACTGGTTTTGTTGCCGTCGGACAGGATGTATTAATGCGCCTGCAAGCGTACCCTTATCAAAAATTCGGCCTTCAGACTGGCGTCATTACAGGTGTCAGCAACACGCCGTTTGCTCCAAGTGAATTACCAGTGAACCTGGCCAGCACAATTTTAAGTAACTCGGAAAGGAGCTTACCAGGTTCTAACAGCAATGAAGCTCTTTACCGCATTAAGGTAAGGCTGGCACGTTCCTATATCCTGGTTAATGGGAAGAGGCAGTCCTTGCGACCAGGTATGGCGCTGGAAGCGGACATTATTCAGGACAAACGGCAGATATGGGAGTGGATCGCTGAACCATTGTTGACACGTTTGAATGGTTAATCATCATAAAGAAGCAGCCAAACGAAAATATAGACTTGATGAAAACTATACTCCAAACTGAAAAAAGCGAATGTGGCATTGCTAGTCTGGCCATGATTTGTAATTATTTTGGCTATCACGTCGGCTTGCCTGAGTTGCGCCGAAAGTTTTCGATAAGCCTGAAGGGGACAACCTTAGCGCAACTCGTACGATATGCGGGAGCGATGCACATGGCTGCGCGTCCCCTGCGCTTGGAGTTGGATCAGCTTGCAGAACTGAAATGTCCCGCCATTTTGCATTGGAATTTGAATCATTTTGTCGTTTTGAAAAGTGTCAAACGAAAATTTTTCGGTAAATTGCTTATAAAAATCATTGATCCTGCAATTGGGGAAAGAGTTGTTTCGATAGATGAGGTGTCGAAGAATTTCACTGGCGTAGCCCTGGAATTGACGCCAAACGATGCGTTTGAAGTAAAGCAGGAAGAGAAAAAGATCTCCATTCGTGCATTGACTGGAAGAATTTCCGGTTTGCGTCGGGCTTTGATACAAATTTTCTTACTCGCAATTACACTTGAATTATTTGCGATTGTAATGCCACTTTTCAACCAATTTGTGATTGACGAAGTGATAGTTGCTGGTGATAAAGATCTTTTGCAAATTCTGGTTCTTGGCTTTTCCTTACTACTGTTGACGCAGACTGCGATTGGACTGGCCCGCAGCTGGTTTCTGATGCGTTGGAGCATAGACATTGGTTTTCAATGGGGGAATAGAGTGTTCGCCCACCTGACACGGCTGCCCATTTCCTATTTTGAAAAAAGGCATGTCGGTGATGTAGTGTCGCGTTTTTCGAGCATGAGTGCGATTCAATCTACGTTGACCAATATTTTTGTTGAAAGTGTTATCGATGGGTTGATGGCCTCGTTTGCCCTGATCATCATGATCATGTATAGCCCACGTTTGACAGCGATCGTTGTCATCGCCGCATTATGTTACGCACTGTTGCGGTGGGTATTTTATCAACCCCTGCGCGAAGCTTCTTTGGAGAGGATTCTACTTTCTTCAAAAGAAAATACGCACTTTCTGGAAACCATACGTGCAATCACTCCGTTGAAGCTATTCGGACGTGAATCCGAACGTGGCGCATATTGGCGTAATTTAAAACTTGATGTTATCAATAGAGATATCAAGACCCAAAAACTTGGCATTGTATTCAAGGTTGGCAATGGTTTGATTTCTGGAGTACAAGGGTTGAGTCTGCTTTATTTGGGCGCAATGGCCGTCATGGGGGGGAGCATGACGGTGGGTATGCTCATGGCCTTCGTCAGTTATTCCAGCACATTTTCCAGTCGTGTCTTCAGCTTGATCGATGTCTTTGTCAACTTCAGAATGCTAGGTATGCATGCAGAGCGTCTGGCCGATATTGTGCTCGAACCGGTGGAGCCTGAAATGGATTTCGAGCTGGATACAACGGGCATTCAACCCGCCATTACATTGAAAAATGTGAGTTTCCGCTACGCAGAAGGTGAACCATGGGTCTTGAAGGACGTTAACTTGCACATACCGGCCGGCCAAAGTGTCGCCTTGGTTGGAGCAAGTGGCTGCGGGAAGACAACCATGTGCAAAATCATCACTGGTCTGCTGTTGCCGTCATCTGGTGAAGTGCTGATCGACAATATTCCAATTCAGAAGATCGGGCTGAGGGCCTATCGAACACTGGTGGGCACCGTGATGCAAGACGATGTGTTGCTTGCCGGATCCATCATGGAGAACATCAGTTTTTTTGATACGAGCATGTCGTATGCTGCGGTCGAAGAGTGCGCGAAACTTGCTGCCATACATGAAGAAATAGCGAGAATGCCCATGGGATATCAAACACTGGTCGGTGATATGGGCAGCAGTTTGTCAGGAGGGCAGAAACAGCGTATTTTGCTGGCCAGAGCATTGTATAAGCAACCCAAAATATTGGCGCTCGACGAAGCTACCAGTCATCTCGACATTGCAAATGAATACAAGGTCAATCTGGCGATAAACAAGATGAACCTGACACGTATCATGGTGGCGCACCGACCGGAAACCATCAAAATGGCGAGCCGTGTCGTCCACCTGGTTGCAGGGCAAGTTCATGAATCATTATTCGAGAAGGATGGTGCCCAGGTTTAAGGACCGCACGCCAGGTATGGAACGACACTTGTGTTCCTGAGCTCTCAGAACGAGGCAGGATGGAGAATGCACCGGAAAGCGTGATCGCTTTCCGGTGTTGTGGGCGATTAACGCGATTTGACGAACGGGATACCGATGGCCTTCGGCGCGATGGATTTCGCCATCAAGCCCGCCAGCACGATCACGGTGACGACATACGGCACCATCTGGATCAGCGAGCCGGGGATGCGGCCCACGACGGGCAAGTCCACGCCTTCAATCTGGATCTGGATGGCGGCAAAGAAGCCGAACATCAAACAGCCGAGGAAGGTGTAGACAGGACGCCAGTTGCCGAACACCATGGCGGTCAGGGCCAGGTAGCCGGCGCCGGCCGACATGTCGCGCAGGAAGAAGCCGCTTTGCACGATGGCTAGATACGCGCCCGAGAACGAGCACAGGATGCCGGCCACCAGCATGGCCAGGTAGCGCGTCGCTTCCACGCTGACGCCGGCCGAGTCGGCCGCGTGCGGGTTTTCGCCGCAGGCACGCAGGCGCAGGCCGAAACGCGTGTGGTACAGCAGCCAGTGCACGAGCGGAATCAAGAGGAACGCCACGTAGACGAGGATGGAATGGCCGCCGATCAGGTGGGCATATACCCAGCCGATGAAGGGGATATGTTCCACGTATTGCGTACCCGGCAAGACCACATCGAACAGCCGCGCCGAACCGAGGTCGGGCGTGCGGCCGCCTTGCTGGAAGAAGAATTGCGCCAGCACAAACGTCAGTCCGCTCATGGCGATGTTGATCGCCATGCCGGCCACCAGCTGATTGCCCTTTTGCGTGATGCTGACATACGCTTGCAGCAGGGCAAGGGCGACGCAGACGAGCATGCCGGCAGCCATGCCGTAATACGGGTTTTGCGTCGTGTAGGCCACGGCGGCGGAAGCGAAGGCGCTGGCCAGGATCTTGCCTTCCAGGCCGATGTCGATCATGCCGCTGCGTTCGGCAAACAGGCCGGCCATGGCGGCAAAGATCAGGACGGGCGCATTGCGCACGGTCGATACCAGGATGCTGGCGAATTGAAAGTCGTCGAGTGTCATGGTGTTAGCCTTTGGTGCGCTTGAGCAGGGCGGAAATGGCCGGTGCGTAGAAGTTTTCCATGGCGCCGCAGAACAGGATGATCAAGCCCTGGATGAAAATGAAAGTTTCCGTCGGGATATTCGGTTTTTCCAGCGACAAATCGAAACCACCCTGTATCAGCGCGCCGAACAGCACGGCCGACAGGAAGATACCGACCGGATGCTGGCGGCCCATCAGGGCGATGGCGATGCCGATGAAGCCGGCGCCGCCGACGAAATTGAGCGACAGATAATGCGTCGAACCCATGATGGAATTGACGGAACCCAAGCCCGCCAGCGCGCCGGAGATCAGCATGACGATGATGATCATCTTGCTGATCGACACGCCCGCATAGTGGGCCGCGTGCTTGTTGAGGCCCGTGGCGCGCAGTTTGAAGCCCCACGACGAGCGCCAGACCATCACGCCGTAAATCACCAGCGCGGCGATCGCCAAAATAAAGCTGATGTTCAGCGGGGTGTCGCCCAGCGACGGGAACCAGGTGGACAGACGCGGCATTTCACCGCTTTCCGCAAACACGCGGCTGGCCGTGTTCTGTTCGCCTGGCGGGATCAGGTATTTCACGATCACGAAGTTCATCAGGCTGGCGGCGATGAAGTTGAACATGATGGTGGTGACGACGATATGGCTGCCGCGCTTCGCCTGCAGGTAGCCGGGCAGGAAACCCCACAGCGCGCCGAACAGGGCCGCGCCGATCATGGCGGCCGGAATCAGCAGCCAGGCGGGCAGGGTCTGGTCGAAGGCCAGCATGGCGACAGTGAGGCCCAGGCCGCCGATATACATCTGGCCTTCGGAACCGATATTGAACAGGCCAGCCTGCATCGCCACCGAGACCGACAGGCCCGTGAAGATGAAGGTGCTGGCGTAGAACAGGGTATAGCTCAAGCCTTCCGGATTGAGGATGGCGCTGTGGACGAGGATCGACAGCGATTCGGCCGGGTCTTCGCCCAGCATATAAATCACCAGGGCTGCGACCAGCAAGGCCGACAGCAGGTTTAACATGGGCATGACAAAGGCTGTCGCCCAGCGTGGCAAGTCGTTATTCATGATTTATGCATTCCCCCCATCAACAGACCGATGCGGGTGGTATCGAATTCTTCAATTTTCAGTTCGCCGGTGATGCGTCCGCCGCACATGACGAGGATGCGGTCGGCCAGCGCCCGCACTTCTTCCAGTTCGACGGACACCAGCAGGATCGCCACGCCCGCGTCGCGCAGGGCCAGCAATTGCGTATGGATGCTTTCGATGGTGCCGATGTCGACGCCGCGCGTGGGCTGGCCCACCAGCATCAGTTTTGGCTTGGCCAGTACTTCGCGCGCGATCACCACCTTTTGCTGGTTACCGCCCGACAACAAACCGATGCGCAAGTCCGGATTGGCCGGGCGCACGTCGAAAGTTTTCAGCAATTGCGCGCAACGGGCGCCGATGGCCTTGAAGTTGAACAAGCCCCAGCGGTTTTTCAGGTGGTCCTGGTAACCGAGGATGGTGTTTTGCATGACGGAAAAATTTTTCACCACGCCATCGCGCAAGCGGTCTTCCGGAATGTGGGCGATGCCCAGTTCGCGGAAGGCCAGCGGCAAGCCGTCGGCATCGTGGCGCTTGGCAAACGGCAAGTCCTTGTCCAGGAAGCGCAGCTTGCCCGACGTCGGCAAACGCATGCCGGACAGGATTTCCAGCAGTTCGCTCTGGCCATTGCCCGACACCCCCGCGATGGCGACGATTTCGCCGGCGCGCAGATTAAAACCTATGTCGGCCAGCAATTTGACTTGCTGGTCGTCAGCCAGTTGCAAACCGTCAACTTCCAGCACCGTGGCGCCCGGATTGTAGGGCGCGCGCGGCAAGTGGCTCTGGATGGGGCGGCCGACCATCATGTTGGCCAGTTCCTCTTTCGAGGTGCCGGCGGTCGCCACGGCGCCCACCACCGTGCCGCCGCGCATGACGGTGACGTTGTCGGTGATTTCCAGGATCTCTTGCAGCTTGTGCGTGATCAGGATGATGGTCTTGCCTTGTTCCTTGAACAGGCGCAAGATTTCAAACAGCGAAGCCGTTTCCTGGGCCGTCAGCACGGCTGTCGGCTCGTCGAGGATCAGGATATTGGCGCTGCGGTAAATCTGCTTGAGGATTTCCACGCGCTGCTGCGCACCGACGGAGAGGTCTTCGATCTTCGCCAGCGGGTCGACATCGAGGCGGTAGCGGGCGCAAATCTCGCGCAACTTCGCTTCTGCTTCCGTGCGGTGGCTGGCCAGGCGAAAACCGCCTTCCGTGCCCAGCATGATATTGTCGAGGACGGTGAAGTTCTCGACCAGCATGAAGTGCTGGTGCACCATGCCGATGCCGAGGTTGATCGCTTCCTGGCTGTTGCGGATCGGTTGTACTTTTCCGTCGAGCAGGATTTCCCCGCCGTCGGCACGGTAATACCCGTACAGGATGCTCATCAAGGTCGATTTGCCGGCGCCGTTCTCCCCCACCAGGCCGTGGATACTGCCCTTGGCGATGGAGAAGCTGACGTCGGCGTTCGCCTTCACATGTCCAAACTGCTTGGAAATGCTGCGAAATTCTACTGCTGGCTGCATAGGTTCATAACTGGATAGTTTCATGGAAACGCGCCGCGCGGAGACTGGCCCCGGCGGCGCGCTAAAAGATACGGAGAAAAATTAAACCGGGCAGCTGCTGCCGACGCGGTAATCGATCACTTTGATCTTGCCATCGATGATGTCCTTACGCGCACCCAACACGCGCTTTTCGATTTCCGGCGTAATCAGCTTGCGGTTGTTCGCGTCGAGCGCCCAATCCACGCCGCCTTCTTTCAAGCCTTTATAGCTGACGCCGCCCTTCCAGGTGCCGTTCTTGACTTCCATGAAGCTGTCATAGACGGTGTTGTCGACGCGCTTGACCATCGAGGTCAGGATGCTGCCTGGATACAGATGGTTCTGGTTCGAATCGACGCCGATGGCCAGTTTGCCTTTTTCCTTGGCCATTTGCAGGGTACCCATGCCGCTGCCGCCTGCGACGGCGAAGACGACATCGACGCCGCGCTCGAATTGCGAGCGGGCCAGTTCGCCGCCCTTGGCGGGGTCATTCCAGGCGCCGGACGTGGTGCCGACCATGTTTTGCGTGATTTCCGCTTTCGTGTTGACGGCCTTGACGCCTTGCGCGTAGCCGCAGGCGAAGTTGCGGATCAGGGGAATATCGATGCCGCCGATGAAGCCGACCTTCTTGCTCTTGCTGGCCATGGCCGCAGCCACGCCCACCAGGTAGGAGCCTTCTTCTTCCTTGAAGACGACGGAATTGACGTTGCTGCCGGCGGCCTGGCCGTCGATCAGCACGAATTTTACGTTCGGGAATTCCTTGGCGACCTTTTGCACGGCTTGCGTTTGCGCAAAGCCGATGGCCGCGATCATGTCGAGTTTCTTGCGGGCCAGGCCACGCATGACTTGCTCGGCTTGCGTATCGCTGGAGGCTTGCACTTCGATGAAGGAAATGCCCGTGTCTTTTTTGAAGCGCGAGGCGCCTTCGAAAGCGGATTGGTTGAACGACTTGTCGAACTTGCCGCCCGCGTCATACACGACACCCAGTTTTGGGGTAGCCGCGGACGCTTGAGCAGTCAGAAATACGGCTGCGATCGTCAAACTAAATTGTGTAAGTTTCATGAATTGGCTCCTGGAAGATCGATATTGTATATTTTTTATAGGTGAAACATATAATTTGGGGCCGATTTAGCCTGTTTTTGATGCACGAGGTGATAATTCCTTATCAACATTGCACTGTATTGCACAAGATCATTGCTGACCTCGTGTGCTTTTATGTCGACAATGTGATGCTCATGCAACAGTCGACCCCGTGTCTTTTATACGTACAACATCGAAGGGGGCTGCCGGAGCGGGCTGGGATGCGCCGTCAGTTGACGGGCAGGGCAAGCACGGGACCGGCGCCGCGATGGGCGTCCGAATCACTATGCATCATGCCAGATATGTATGACAAATACGTTTTTGTTTAGTTATTTATATGAAAGCCATATAAATTGCGGCTTCAGGCGGCGGGGGGATTCAGGATATTCAAGAAGGCCCGCACGACGGGCGCGTCGTCCAGCGTGGTGTAGCTGATATACAGGTTGGCCGACGGCGGATTGGTCTTGATCGGCAGAAACACCACGCCGGGCCAGCCGATGCGGCTCGTCGTTTCCGGCACCAGGGTCACGCCCAGGCCCGCGCCCACCATGGCCAGCAGGGTTTGCGGCTCGCTCGCTTCCTGGAAGATCACGGGTTCGAAGCCGGCATTGATGCAACATTGCACCAGGTAGCGGGGAAACGCGGATTTGTCGAGGTTCAGGGTCAGCATCGGTTCGTGGGCGATGTCGATCAGTTCGATGGACGTGTTTTTTGCCAGCGGGTGGTGTTCATTGACGGCCACGCAGACGTTTTCGCGGAAACACAGTTCCTGGCGTAAATTGTCGTGACGCAAGTCGTCGTCGTTGAGCTTGGGTTCGCGCCAGAAGCCCACATCGATTTGCTTGGCGCGCAAGGCTTCGTATTGCACCGTGGGACCAAATTCATGGATGGTCCAGCTGACGCGGGGAAATTTGGTCTGGAATTCTTCCAGCAGGCTGGGAATGGGGCCCCACATGGCCGAGCCGACGATGCCCACGCGCAAGCGGCCCACTTCGCCGCGGTCGATCTGGCGGATGGTGTCGATGGTCATGCGCATCTTGGCCAGCAGGTCGGCCGCCTCGTTCATCAGCGCCTTGCCCGCCACGGTCAGTTCGAACGTGCGCGTGGTGCGCGCAAACAGGCGTACGCCCAGTTCGCTTTCCAGTTTCATGATCTGCTGGCTCAGGGGCGGCTGCGAGATATGCAGGCGCTCGGCGGCGCGGCTGAAGCTTTTCTCCTCGGCAACGGCAAGAAAATACTTTAACTGTTTCAGATCGATGGACATGCTTTCCTTGGCGTTGCGTGGTGCTAGGCGATGGAACGGCGCGCAGGCCTGGATGCCGGCATGCGCGCTTTCTTTACAGCAGTCCTATTATCGTGCCACGACTGCCTGCATGGCAATGGCCAGCGCCGTGCCGACCTGGGCATTGTGCTTGACCAGCGCGATATTCGTCGCCAGGCTGCGGCCATCCGTCAACTGCTTGATGCGCGACAAGAGGAATGGCGTGACTTGCTTGCCCTTCACACCACCCGCGTCCGCTTCCTGCAGCGCCTGCGTGGTGATCGCATCGATTTCTTCCTTGGGCATGGCTTGCGCGGCCGGCACGGGGTTGCTGACGATCACGCCGCCTTTCAAGCCCAGTTGCCACTTGGTGCCGATGAAGGCAGCCTGTTCGGCGGCCGTATCGAGGCGGAAATCGGCCTTGAAACCGCTTTCGCGCGTGAAGAAGGCGGGGAAGCCTTCCTGGCCCACGCTGATGACGGGCACGCCATGGGTTTCCAGGTATTCCAGGGTCAGGCCGATGTCGAGGATGGATTTCACGCCTGCGCAGACGACGGCCACGGACGTTTGCGCCAGTTCCTGCAAGTCTGCGGAAATGTCGAAGCTCGTTTCGGCGCCACGGTGCACGCCGCCGATGCCGCCCGTGACGAACACGGAAATACCCGCCAGTTCCGCGCAGATCATGGTGGCGGCCACGGTGGTGGCGCCCAATTTACCCTGCGACAGGACGAACGGCAGGTCGCGGCGGCTGACTTTCATGGCGTCGGGCGAAGTGCCCAGCAATTCCAGTTGCTCGGGCGACAAGCCCACGCAGATCTTGCCGCCGATGATGGCGATGGTGGCCGGCACGGCGCCGCCGTCACGGATGATCTGCTCCACTTCGCGCGCCATTTCCACGTTTTGCGGATACGGCATGCCGTGCGAAATGATGGTCGATTCCAGCGCCACGATGGCCTTGCCGGCGGCGCGCGCGTCGAGCACTTCTTGCGAGAACAAGAGGAAATTCTGTAATTGGGTCATGTCAGTCCTGTTGAAAGAGGGTAGGTGGGGGCGGCGCCAGGTCGGCGTCGTCAATGTTGTCGAGCGCGCCGGCGGAAATCTGGGGGGAGACGGTGGCCGCCGATTCCAGGGTCATGGCGGCCAGTTTCAGGCCGCGCCGGCATGCCAGTTTCAAATCGCTGCTGTCGTGGTAGAGCGACCAGCAGACGGCGGCGGAAAACGCGTCGCCGGCGCCCGTCACGTCGACGGCGTCCACTTCGCGCGCGGCCAGATGCACGACAGGCGCGTCCAGGCTGTCACCATCCGTGAAGTACACGCCTTCGCCGCCGCAGGTGACGATCACCTGGCGCGCGCCCTGGCGCTGCACTTCGCGGCAGGCGGCGCGCACCTCGAACGCCGTGGGCAAGGCCCGCGCCACGCGCGTTTCCAGTTCGCCCCGATTGAGGATCAGCAGGTACAAGCCCGTCAGGTCTTGCGGCAGGTGCGCCATCTTCGGTTGCGAGACGGCGACGATGACCAGCGGCGTCGCATGGGCGGCGTCCTGGCGCGCATCGGTCAGCAGCGCCTGCACGCTGTCGTGGCCCAGGTTCAGGTCGCAGACGGTGAGGGCGGCGGCCGCGCGCTGCGGCTGGCGGCTGTGCAAAAAGGCGGGTGTCAGCTGTTCGTAGAGTTGCATGTTGGCCATCGCCAGCAGCATTTCGCCATGTTCGTCGAGCACGGCCGTATAGGTGCCGCTGCTGGTGTTGCTCAAATGCAAGCTGCCGCGCATGTCGATGCCTGCGTCTTCCGCGTGCGTCTGCAGCGCGTGGCCGGCCGCATCGTCGCCCAGCGCCGTCAGCAGGGCGACGGGAATGGACAGGCGGGCCAGGTTTTCCGCGATGTTGCGGCCGACGCCGCCAAACACTTCTTCCGAGCGCACGGGGTTCGAGGTGCCCATCTGCAAGGTCGCCAGCGTGCGCATCTTGCGGTCGAGGTTGGCGGCGCCTATGCATAGCACGGGGCGGCTGTCGGGCAGCACGTAGGCGCGTCCCAGCAGGCGTCGCTCGCGGATCAAACCGGCGATGTGGCCGGCGACGGCCGAGCGCGACAAGCCCAGTTCGCTCGCCAGGTCTTGCTGCGAGATGAAGGGGTTGTTGCGGATCAACGTGTACAGCTGGTCTTTTTTATTGGTGTCGGTCACAAGGTTTTCGCTAAAGGTTTAAACATTTGTCTTTTACTGTAAACATTTGTCTTTTATGTGTCAAGCCCATGTCCAGCCCGTGTCAGGCGTGCGCGAAAAGCGGTCGTATGGAGCTTGTATGCATGCATTTTCGGGGCATGGCAGGTCTGGGCTTGCCTGGACTATAATGTCGGCCATTTATATTTGAATTGTATAAATGGGCAAGAAAAATGGTATTTGCCATACATATTCCGTTTGATGCATAGTGGCGGCAAATAGTGGCAATACGCATTTCGATATACCTGTAACACCATACTTAGCCGATACCTGGGCCGCAGTCCTTCACCGGGCACGGCCGCGCAGGCAGCACCCCATCATCATTAGTCAATCAGAGGATAACCATGTCGAACAACAGCCCTTTCCACGCCGCCGAAATCATCCGTGCCCGCGCTCCTGCAAATTTCAAGCCGCGCGTGGCGATGATCCTCGGCTCCGGCCTGGGTGTGTTGGCCGAGCAGATGACGGACGCCGTCAGCATCAGCTTTGACGAATTGCCAGGCTTTCCGATCAGCACCGTGCACGGTCACGCCGGCGAACTGGTGGTCGGCACCCTGTCGGGCGTCGCCGTCGTCTGCATGAAGGGCCGTGGCCACTTCTACGAAGGCTATGGCATGGGCGTCATGACGAGCGCCATCCGCACCCTGAAACTGCTGGGCTGCGAAATGCTGTTCGTCACCAACGCCGCCGGTTCCCTGCGCCCTGAAGTGGACGCGGGCAGCCTGGTGGCCATCAGCGACCACATCAACCTGTTGCCAGGCACGCCGATGGTCGGCCCGAACGACGACCGCTTCGGCCCGCGCTTCTTCAGCATGGCCAACGCCTACGATGCGGACCTGCGCAACCTGGTCAAGGACACGGCCGCCACGAATGGCATCACCCTGCACGAAGGCGTGTTCGTCGCCTACCCTGGCCCGAACTTCGAGACGGCCGCGGAAATCCGCATGATGGCCCGCCTGGGCGCCGACACGGTCGGCATGTCGGTGGTGCCGGAAGTGGTGTCGGCCCGTCATTGCGACCTGAAAGTGGTAGGCGTGTCCGTCATCACCAACCTGGCCGAAGGCATGTCGCCATTCGCCCTGTCGCACGAGCAAACCCTGAAATACGCGGCCATCGGCGCCAAAGACCTGGTCAAGCTGATCCTGGCTTTCCTCTCCAAAGTCGCTGAAAAACCGCAAGCCTAAGCACTTTTTTATGCAGTAGCGGCGCTCCGGCCACCGGCGCTGCCGCGCGGCAGGCCGGGAAAATCCGGCCTACACTGTCCGCATCATCCACAAAGCGAGCCTTATCATGTCACGCGCATTTATCCTCCTGCTTGATTCCTTCGGCCTTGGCGCGACGCCAGACGCCGCCAAGTATGGCGACGCAGGTGCCAATACCTTTGGCCATATTGCCAGCACTGTCGCCAAAAGCGGCAAGACCTTGAAACTCCCGAACATGGAACGCCTGGGCCTGGGCGCCGCGGCGCACCTGGCCAGCGGCGAATGGGCCACGGGCTTCGACCAGCGCGACGGTTTCACCGGCGCCTACGGCGCGGCGCGCGAGCGCTCCACCGGCAAGGACACGCAGAGCGGCCACTGGGAAATCGCCGGTGTGCCCGTCGAATTCGACTGGGGCTACTTCCCCCGCACGACGCCATCGTTCCCGGCCGACCTGACCGACAAGCTGAAAGCCATGTCCGGCGTGCCGGGCTTCCTCGGCGACTGCCATGCCTCGGGCACGGACATCATCAACAAGCATGGCGATGAACACGTCGCCACCGGCAAGCTGATTATCTATACGTCGGGCGACTCGGTGATGCAGATCGCCGCGCACGAAGAATCATTCGGCCTCGAGCGCCTGTACCAGGTGTGCGAAATGGCCTTCAAGCTGGTCGAGCCGTACAACATCGGCCGCGTCATCGCCCGCCCGTTCACTGGCAGCAATGGCAACTACACGCGCACTTCCAACCGCCACGACTACGCCGTCGCGCCGCCAAGCAAGACCCTGCTCGACCACGTCAAGGATGCGGGCGGCGAGGTCGTCGGCCTGGGCAAGATCAGCGACATTTTCGCCGCCCAAGGCATCTCGCGCGTCGTGAAGGGCGTCGACAACATGGCGCTATTCGAAGCGCTGTTGAAGACGGCCGATGAAGTGCAGGACAAGTCGCTCACTTTTGTGAACTTCGTCGATTTCGACCAGGCTTTCGGCCACCGCCGCAACACTGAAGGCTATGCCGACGCGCTGCGCGAAATGGATGCGCGCCTGCCGGAATTCATGGCCAAGCTGAAGGAAGGCGACCTGGTCGTGATCACCGCCGACCATGGCTGCGACCCCACCTGGCACGGCTCCGACCACACCCGCGAACACATTCCGATGATCTTCTTCGGCCCCGGCGTCGCCCCGCGCGCACTGGGCATTTCCGAGACGTTCTCCGATATTGGCCAAACCCTCGCCAAACACCTTGGCGTACCACCACTTGCTAATGGAACCAGCTTGTTATGACACTCATGCACCCCGAATTCAAGCGTAACGAGGCCGTTGGCCTCGACCTGGGCTGGATCAACCAGATCCGCGTCAACCGCGCCGCGACGGACCGCCGCGCGGCCAGCCTGGCGAACCGCCGTACGGTGAAAAAGGAATACCAGGCCGCCTGGCTGGTGAAAGCCATCCAGATGATCGACCTGACCACCCTGGGCGGCGACGATACGCCGGGCCGCGTGGAACGTCTGTGCATGAAGGCCATGCGCCCGCTGCGCGCCGACCTGATGGAGGCACTGGGCCTGACGGAACTGAGTACCGGCGCCGTGTGCGTGTACCACGAGATGATCCAGCCGGCCGTGAAAGTCATCCAGGGCCGCTTGCCCATCGCCGCCGTGTCGACGGGTTTCCCCGCCGGCTTGACGAGCATGGAAACGAAGCTGCGCGAGATTGAACTGTCGGTCGCCGCGGGCGCTTCGGAAATCGATATCGTCATCACGCGCCAGCACGTCCTGAACGGCAACTGGCAAGTGCTGTACGACGAAATGCTGGCCTACCGCAAGGCTTGCGGCGAAGCGCACGTGAAGGCGATTCTCGCCACGGGCGACTTGCTGACGATGGAAAACGTGGCCAAGGCTTCTTGGGTCTGCATGATGGCCGGCGCCGATTTCATCAAGACTTCCACCGGCAAGGAGGGCGTGAACGCGACCATCCCCGTGGCCCTGACGATGGTGCGCACGATCCGCGAATACCACGAGCAGACGGGTTTCCAGGTGGGCTTCAAGCCGGCCGGCGGCGTCAGCTCGGCCAAGAGCGCGCTGCAATACCTGACCCTGATGAAGGAAGAACTGGGCAACGAATGGCTGCAGCCGCACCTGTTCCGCATCGGTGCTTCCAGCCTGCTGACCGATATCGAGCGCCAGCTCGAGCACTACGTCACCGGCAGCTACTCGGCCAATCATCGTCACGCACAACCTTAAAGAACAATCGTCATGCCAACAATTAACGAGATTCTCAATACTATGGACTACGGCCCTGCTCCCGAAAGTCAAAAAGAAGCGCAGGCGTGGCTAGCTGGCCACCAGCGCAAATTCGGTCTGTTCATCGACAATGCCTGGAGCGAGCCGGCCGAGCTGTTCGCCTCGACCAACCCAGCCGACGGCACGCAACTGGCCGAGCTGACGCAAGCCACGGATGCTGACGTGGAACGCGCCGTGGAAGCGGCGCGCCGCGCGCTGCCCGTATGGCAGGGCATGGGTGGCCACGGCCGCGCGAAAGTCATGTACGCGCTGGCCCGTCTGCTGCAAAAGCATTCGCGCCTGTTCGCCGTGCTGGAAACCCTGGACAACGGCAAGACCATCCGCGAAACGCGCGATATCGACTTGCCGCTGGCCGCGCGCCATTTCTATCATCACGCTGGCTGGGCGCAGCTGCAGTCGGAGGAATTCGCCGACTACCGCGCCGTGGGCGTGGTGGGCCAGATCGTGCCGTGGAATTTCCCCCTGCTGATGTTGTCGTGGAAAATCGCCCCGGCCCTGGCGGCCGGTAACACGGTCGTCTTCAAGCCGGCCGAATTCACGTCGCTGACCGCCATGCTGTTCGCCGAACTGTGCGTGCAGGCGGGCGTGCCGGCCGGCGTGGTCAACATCGTCACGGGCGACGGCCGCGTGGGCTCGGCCATCGTCAACCACCCTGGCGTCGACAAGATCGCGTTTACGGGTTCCACGGAAGTGGGCCGCCTGATCCGCGAGGCGACGGCCGGCAGCGGCAAGAAGCTGTCCCTCGAATTGGGCGGCAAGTCGCCGTTCATCGTCTTCGAAGACGCGGACCTGGACGGCGCCGTGGAAGGCCTGGTCGACTCGATCTGGTTCAACCAGGGACAAGTCTGCTGCGCCGGTTCGCGCCTGCTGGTGCAGGAATCGATCCAGGAGCGCTTCCTGAACAAGGTACGCGCCCGCATGGAAAACCTGCGTCTCGGTTCGCCCCTGGACAAATCGATGGACGTGGGCGCACTGGTCGACCCCGTGCAGCGCCAGCGCATCGCTGCGCTGGTCGATTCGGCCCGTGCCGAAGGCTGCGACGTGTGGCAGCCCGCGTGCGAATTGCCGGCGGACGGTTCGTGGTTCCCGCCGACCCTGATCACGGGTGCGTCCACTTCCGCCGCCGTGGCGCAAGCTGAAATCTTCGGCCCCGTGCTGGTGGCGATGAGCTTCCGCACGCCGCCTGAAGCGGTGCAACTGGCGAACAACACGGTGTACGGCCTGGCCGCCAGCGTGTGGACCGAGTCGATCAGCCTGGCGCTGGACATCGCGCCTGCCATCAAGGCCGGCGTGGTGTGGATCAACAGCGCGAACCAGTTCGACGCGGCGTGCGGCTTTGGCGGCTACCGCGAATCGGGCTTCGGCCGTGAAGGCGGCCGCGAAGGCATGCTGGAATACATGACGGCCCTGGCCGAAGATGCGCGTCCGGCCTTGCCGGTGGTGGAAGCGAAGGCCAAGGCGGCGGCAAAGCCGGCTGCAGCCGATCCGTTCGCCATCGACCGCACGGCCAAGATGTACATCGGCGGCAAGCAGGCGCGCCCTGACAGCGCCTACAGCACCCCCGTGTTCGGCGCGAATGGCGCCCTGCTGGCCGAAGTGGGCGTGGGCAGCCGAAAGGACATCCGCAATGCCGTCGAAGCGGCCCATAAAGCGTCCGGCTGGACCAGCGCCACGGCGCACAACCGCGCGCAAGTGCTGTACTACATCGCCGAAAACCTCGCTGCGCGCGCCGACGAATTTGCCGCCCGTATCGCCGCCATGACGGGCAATAAAAATCCTGAAAAGGAAGTGCAGGCATCGATCGAACGCCTGTTCTACTACGCCGCCTGGGCCGACAAGTACGACGGCCTGGCGCACCAGCCGCCAACCAAGGGCATCACCGTGGCGCTCAATGAAGCGGTCGGCGTGATCGGCATCGTCTGCCCGAATGAAGCGCCTTTGCTGGGCTTCATTTCGCTGGTGGCGCCGGCCATTGCGCTGGGCAACCGCGTGGTGGTGGTGCCGTCGGAAGCGCATCCGCTCTCCGCGCTGGACCTTTACCAGGTGTTCGACACGTCCGACTTGCCGGGCGGCGTCGTCAACATCATCAGCGGCAACGCCGATGAACTGGCGCGCACCCTGGCCACGCACGCTGACATCGACGCCGTCTGGCGCCATGACGGTTCCGCCGACGGTTGCGCGGAAGTCGAGCGCCTGTCGGCCGGCACCCTGAAGCGCACCTGGGTAGGCGGCGCGAAGGGCCGCGACTGGTACAGCGCCGCGCAAAGCGGCGGCCGTGCCGTGCTGGCGCATGCGTCGCAAGTGAAAAACGTGTGGATTCCTTACGGCGTCTGATAAGTAGCTAGCGTTACAAAGCTGGGGTCAGATCCGCAGGGACTGACCCCAGATCTCATGATTGGAGTTATTCCATGTTGTTAACCCAGGAAATCATTCGCAAGAAACGCGACAAAGGCGTGCTGAGCGCCGAGGAAATCCAGTTTTTCGTGCGCGGCATCACTGACGGCAGCGTCAGCGAAGGCCAGATCGCGGCGCTGGGCATGGCCGTCTATTTCAATGACATGAACATGGACGAGCGCGTGGCGTTTACCCTGGCCATGCGCGATTCCGGCCAGGTGCTGGACTGGCGTTCGCTGAACTTGCCGGGCCCCATCGTCGACAAGCATTCGACGGGCGGCGTGGGCGATGTCGTCTCCCTGCTGCTGGGCCCCATGGTCGCCGCGTGCGGCGGCTACGTGCCGATGATCTCGGGCCGCGGCCTGGGACACACGGGCGGCACCCTGGACAAGTTCGACGCCATTCCAGGCTATTGCACGGTGCCGGACAATGAACTGTTCCGTAAGGTGGTCAAGGAAGTTGGCGTGGCCATCATCGGCCAGACGGCGCAGCTGGCACCGGCCGACAAGCGTTTCTACAGCATCCGCGACGTCACCGCCACGGTGGAATCGGTGGCCATGATTACCGGCTCCATCCTGTCGAAGAAACTGTCGGCCGGGCTGGACGCGCTGGTGATGGATGTCAAAGTGGGCACGGGCGCCTTCATGCCGACCTACGACAAGTCGGTGGAACTGGCCGAGAGCATCGTCGCCGTCGGCAATGGCGCGGGCATGCAGACGTCGGCGATTTTGACGGACATGAACGAGTCGCTGGCGCCGTACGCCGGCAATGCGCTGGAAGTGCGCGGCGCCATGGATTACCTGACGGGCCGTTCGCGTCCAGCGCGCCTGCATGAAGTCACCCTGGCGCTGTGCGCCGAGATGCTGGTGCTGGGCGGCCTGGCCGCCACCGAAGAAGAGGCGCGCGTGAAATTGATGGCGGCCCTCGATTCGGGCGAAGCGGCCGAGCGCTTTGCGCGCATGGTGTCCGCACTGGGCGGCCCGGCCGACCTGGTCGAACATCCGGACAAGCACCTGGAACAGGCGTTATTCATCGTGCCGGCGCCTGCGCTGTCGTCCGGTTACGCCAACGTGCGCGATTGCCGCGCCATCGGCCTGGCCGTGGTGGCCTTGGGCGGTGGCCGCCGCCGTCCGACTGACAGCATCGATTTCGCCGTCGGCCTGACGGACCTGGTGGGCCTGGGCGAGCAAGTTGCTGTCGGCCAGCCGCTGGCCATGGTGCACGCGCGCACGGAAGCGGCGGCGCAGCAAGCCGTCAAGGAAATCCAGGACGCGTATGCCATCGGCGCGGTGGCGCTGGCGGCCAATCCGGTGATTTACCGTACCATTCGTCCGTAGTTGAAAACCAGGGGCAGACCCCCGCTTGCGATAGCGCTGAACTATGTGTCGGCGGTGTTGAGGGTCTGACCCCGGCCTTAATGATTTCAAAGGTATTGCAGAAAAAATGAACAACCAAGAACTGATCGCCGAAGCCAACGCCGGCCGTGAACTGGCCTATGCGCCCTACTCGCGCTTCAAAGTGGGCGCGGCGCTGCTGTGCAAGGATGGCCGCGTCTTTCGTGGCTGTAACGTGGAAAACGCCGCGTATGGCCTGTGCAATTGCGCCGAGCGCACGGCGTTTTTCAGCGCCATCGCGCATGGCTGCAAGCCGGGCGACTTCGCCAGGCTGGCCGTCACGGGCGACACGGCCGAACCGATCTCGCCGTGCGGCGCCTGCCGCCAGGTGATATTCGAGATGGGCGGCGCCGACCTGCCCGTGATCCTGACGAACCTGAAAAACGATGTCATGGAAGTGACGGCGGGCTGGCTGCTGCCGCACGGTTTCGGCAGTTCCGACCTGGACATGAAACCATAGGGCTGGTTTGAACAAGACGATCGACATCCAGGCCGCCGTGGCGATTGCCGCGGCCGAAGCCATGGCCGCCAAGACGCAGGGCACCTTCGGCGTGGGCGGCGTGCTGCTCGATGGCGCCGGCAACGTGCTGCAATCGATGCACAACAACGTCGTGCGCCAGGGACTGGTGTTCGACCCCACGGCGCATGGCGAGCGCCAGCTGGTGGACTGGTATTTTGCCGAACGGGCCAAGGGCACGCCCTTGCCGCCGCCGGGCGAACTGACCATCGTCACCTCGCTCGACCCGTGCTGCATGTGCACGGGCGCGATCCTGGCGGCCGGTTTCAACGTGGTGGTGGCCGCACCCGACGTCAAGGCGGGCATCAATTACGATGGCGCCGCCAGTTTCACGGCCTTGCCGGCGCCGCTGCGGGCGCAGGCGGGCCGCAGCTTTTGCTATCCGGCCGTGCGCGGCGCCACCGAGTATGCGCGCGCGCCGTCCGGCGCCGCGCCCAAGTCCTTTTTCATCGGCAAGAGCATCCACGAGGCGACGCAGGCACTGTGCTCGCTGGTGTTCGAAGCGACGTCGGCCCAGGTGATGCAGCTGCTGAACGCGGGCGACGACGTGCAGCTGCGCGATCCGGCCACCTTGCCGTCCGAGCACGCCGTGGTGCGCGCCTTGCGCCGCCGCTATCCCGACGCGCTGACCTACCGCTGCGCCCCGCATGCGCCCGATGCTGGCCTGGCGCCATTCCTGCAGGCGGCCATGGAGCAGGATGTGCGCGATGGCGGCCAAGGCGACGCGGCCGCCTTGCTCGATTCCTTTGGCAACCTGCTGCTGTGCATTCCGGGAAACGTGGCGCAATCGGCCATCCGCACGCCGTTCATGGAATGCACGCGCCAGTACGCGCAGCTGCGCTTTGAATTGATGGCGAATGCGGCGCCGGCGCTTCAGGAAGAATTCAAAAGCTACCTGGGCCACCCCAAGCACGGCACCTTCGTGCTGGCCATCGGCCCGGACGACAGCGCCGCCAGTTTCATGACCCTGGGCGCCTACGGCTCCACCATGGAGGGGGCGCTGCCGGAGAATAATCCGGCGCAATTCCAGTACGTGCGACCCGCCATGGCGGAAGACGCGCTGCTGGCGCTGTGCGAGTCGATGCCGCCGCTGTACCGCAAGCTGATACGCATCCGGCCGCGCCAGGTGCTGGACCAGGCCCTGGTCCAGGCGCTAGGCTAGCCTAGGCATCATCGTCCGGCAGGTTTTTCAGTAAAAAGTCGCGCACGTTTTCGCCCGCCACGCGGCGGATCTGCGCTTCCGACAAGCCTGCGTCGAGCAGGGCCTGCGTCAGGCGCGGCAAGCCCGTCGCATCGATGGCCGTGGTGACGGCGCCGTCGAAGTCCGAACCATAGGCCACGTGTTCGGCACCGATCAGTTTTACCGTGTACTTGATGGCGCGCGCGATGGACGCCACGTCCTTGCCGCAGACGGCCGTATTCCAGAAACCGATGCCCACCAGGCCACCCTGGGCGGCGATGCGTTTCAGTTGTGCGTCGCTGAGGTTGCGCCCGTTGGCGCAAGTGCCGTGCACGCCCGTGTGCGACACCATTACGGGGCGTTTCGCCATCGTCAATACGTCGTCGATGGTGGCCGGCGAGGCGTGCGCCAGGTCGACAATCATCTTGCGTTGCTCCATGGCGCGCAGCCATTGCTTGCCCAGCGGCGTCAAGCCGCCTTTCTTCAAGCCGTGCTGGGAGCCGGACAGTTCCGTATCGAAGAAGTGCGTGGGCGCGGCCATGCGGTAGCCGGCCCGGTACAGGGTATCGAGATTATCCAGCTTGCCTTCGAGCGCATGCGCGCCTTCCAGCGTCAGCCAGCCGGCCAGCAGGGTGGGATCTTGCTCTCGCGCGGCGATGAAGCTGCGCAGCTGGGCGCGGCTGCCGATGACCCGGACCTTGCCCTGGCTCTTGGCCGCCTGCTGGCGCAGCTCGTCGGCCTGGTAGGTGGCGCGCGCCAGCAGGCTGTTCCAGGTGGCAGGCGGCAAGCCTTGCGCCACCACCAGCGCCGTGATGTTGTCCGTGTCGCTGCCATTGCGCTCGATATTCATCTTGCGCGGCGTCTTGGTGACGACGGAAAAGGCTTGCAGCGCCACGTTGGCCCGCTGCAGGCGGGGGAAGTCGACATGGCCGCGCTGGCTGTCGCGGTTCAGGTTGCGTTGCCACAGCAGGCTGTCGGCGTGCAGGTCGGCGATCCACAGGCTCTGGTGCAGGGCCACGGTGGCGGCCGATGGCGTCTTGCCAGACGGCGGATGGACGCGGTTGAGGTGTTCGTCGACGAGGACGGGGGCGGACAGGAAACCGCCGATCAGCGCAAGGCTGGCGGCGGCGAGGGTACTGATAATCATTGTTCTCCGTTTTACCATGGATCGTAGGTGCCCAGGCTCCAGATGTGGCCTTCCGGGTCGCGGCAGGTAAAGCCCCGTCCGCCGTAATCTTCATCCTTGATGTCGAGCACGATTTCGGCGCCGGCTTCGCGCGCGCTGCGGTAGACGGCGTCGGCATCGTTGACGACGAGGTAGCAGTTTTGCGTGTTGGCGCCACCGATGTCACCGGGCAGTTTCATCAGGCGGCCATAGTCGCTGTCGAGGGCCGGCGCCACCATGACCATGCCATTGCCGAAGCTCAGTTGCGCATGGGCGACGCCACCGTTGCCGTCAGGCACGATCAATTGTTTTTCAAAACCCAGCGCCTTGCACAGCCATTCGATGGCGGCGGGCGCGTCGCGGTAACGCAGGCAGGGGATGGTCGTCGCTGCTGTAGCTTTTGCTGTCGTGGTCATCAGAAAACTCCTATGGCTGTGGGGGAGTAGCTTCGATCATGGATATTGCGTAGCGTTCCGTACCCATACCATCCATCGGGATGGATTTGATGCCCGTCAGTGCTGCGCCCATCCATAGTGCCATAGAACAATCATTACACTCTTGCCACGCCGCAAATTTTTATTGCGGCGACTGCGAGGAGTTCGCTGCCTTTGTCTCCGCATCCGTGCCCATGTCGTCGCTGTTGCTTGCCCATCTGAGCAGCATGACGAGGACAAACAGCATGATGGCCAGCGGCAAGATGGTGATCAGGAACGCCAGGCCCAGGCAGCACGCCAGCAGCATGGGCCAGGACATGGCACGCAAGGCGGCCATGCCCTGGCGCGTGTAGGCGCACAGCTCGTTCCAGAAAGCGCTGAAGGAAGTGCTGCCCGGTGCCGAATTGATGTCTTTCATGCCGTTCTCCTGTCGTGTGGGTGCCGCTGCCGTATGCATGCTGGCGATGAATCCACTATAGGCAAAACCTTGCTGCCAGACATTGCGTATGCGACGAATGGCAGGAATGGCGGACCGAACGGCGACAAATCAGGACAAACGGTTATTCAAACACCTTGAGTTTCAGCTGGAAACTGAGGGCGCCATACAGGCGGTCCTTGTAGGACGGCACGATGGCGATATTCACGCCCACGCGCTGGTATTCATAGCTGATGGTGGGGACCAGGGCCGGGAACCAGCCGCCATCGCGCATCTTCGGATAGCCGCTGAAGCCGCCAACGACGGCGCCGACGCGCAGCGGGCCCACCTTGATCGGCTGGTAGTACACGCCCAGGTAGTTCGAGTAGGCACGGTCGCTATTGTAGAAGCGGCCAGCCGTGGCCGAGGCGACCGTGGAAAAACGGTATTCGGCACCCAGGCCCGGATTGCTGTCGTTCAGGTTTTTGTCGCGCTGAAAGTGATACGAGTAAAAGCCCGCGTTGAGCCAGGTTTCGCTCAGCGGCTGGTTCTCTATCATGCCGACTGTCTGCCCCTGTGCCGTGGATGCCGCTGCCAGCAGCGCCGCGCAGGCAGCTTTGCCCAGCAATGACGCCGTGCGCGCCGATGACCATTGTTTCATGCCTGTTCCTTGTCCTGTCGATATCGCGCCGCCATTGCAAACGCTCCAGCGCGCCATGCTATCACTGCTCGTTTGTTGATTGGAAATTTCATCATGTGCCGGGCGCTGCCGCCGGCAAGGCGATGGCCGCCTGCACCATGTGCGTGAGCAGGATTTCGGCGTCCTCGTAATCCTTGCGCGTGAGTTGCTTGCGTTCCAGCACCAAGGCCATCTGCGCTGAAAAATCCGCATACGATTGCGTCATGGCCCAGATGGCAAACATCAGGTGCGTGGCGTTGACGGGCGCGATTCTGCCGGCCGCGATCCACGCCTCGAAGACGGCGATATCCTTGCGCAGCAGGGGCACGACCCGGTCGCGTATCTGCGCGCCGTACAGGGGCGCGCCATTGATCACTTCCAGCGCATACACGCGCGAGGCCCATGGCTGTTCGCGCGAAAAACGCAGCTTGGCGCCGATATACGCGCGCAGCACGTCGCGCGGCTCGTCTTGTTCATTGGCCAGCATGTCCATGCGCGCCAGCCAGTCGTCGAGCACGTCGTCGAGCACGCGCTGGTACAGCAGCTGCTTGGACGGAAAGTAGTACATCAGGTTTTGCTTCGACAGGCCGGCCCGTTCGGCGATGCTGGCGATCGACGCGCCTTCATAGCCGCTTTCCGCGAAGGCGCGCACGGCTTGTTCCAGGATGTCCGCTTCCAGGCGGTCGCGGTTTTGCAGGCGCCGGCCGCCGGCATTTTTCACGGGAAGGGCAGGGGATTTGTCGCTGGCCATGGCGGATTCTTTAACGTGGGCGGATCGATTGCAGGAATGCCTGCAGCACGGGGGTGTCGGTGTAGGCCACGTTGAAGCGGAACCACACCGTCTCGGGCGCGCGCAGCATGAAAAATTCGTTCGGCGACAGCAGGATGCCCGCCTTCAAAGCCATGTCGGCGATGACCTTGCCATTCCATTCCGGCGTTTGCACGTCGGGCCAGCCGGCGCTGACGAACATGCCGCCGCGGGGCCGCGCCACGGGCGCCATGCCCGCTTGCGCCAGGCAGTCGATGCTGCGCTCGCGGGCCGCATCGAGCTGCGCCACCAGCCGTTCCACCATGCGCTTGTAGGGCCGCGCGGAGATGGCGTGGTAGACGGCGCGCTCGTTGATTTCCGACGTCGTCAGCCCGGCCAGCATTTTCACGCGCACCAGTTCGGCCACCAGCGATGGCGAGGCGCAAATCGATCCCACGCGCAGCACGGGCGACAGGGTCTTGGAAAAACTGCCCACGCGGATCACGCGGCGCAAGCCATCCATGGCCGCCAGCGACGCGTCGCCCCGCGCCGCCAGTTCGCGGTAGATATCGTCTTCCACCAGCCAGAAATCGAATTGCTCGGCCAGTGCCAGCAAGCGGTGCGCCTGCGCCTGGCTGAGCGAGGTGCCGAGCGGATTTTGCAGCACCGTGTTGACGAACATCAGCTTGGGCTGCGTGCGCGCAGCCTCGCTGGCCAGCGCATCGAGGTCCAGGCCCGCCTCGCCGCGCGCAATGCCCACGGGGATGCAGCCATGGTGGCGGATCAGCGACTGCAGATTGCTGTAGCCTGGGTCTTCCACCAGCACCGTGTCGCCCGGCTTGGTCAGGCTGCGCAGGACCAGGTCAAAAGCGTGCGTGGCGCCATGCGTCAGCAAGACCTGGTCCGGCTCCACCTGGAACAGCTCTTCCGACAGGCTTGTCGCCAGGTGCTGGCGCAGCGAGGGAAAGCCCAGCGGATGGCCATAGCCGCGCAGCCGGCTGGCGGGAATGCGCATGGCCTGGCGCACGGCGTCGAGCACGGTCGCTTCGCCATACATTTCGGGCGGCAGCCAGCCCGCGCCCACGGGCAGGGCGTCGGACACGCCCGAATACAGGTCCGGCGTGAGGGCGTCGATGGCGGTGGGACTCGCGTGTACGGCCGTCTGCGGCGAGGCGGCGATATCGTGGCGCGCGACGAAATAGCCGGAGCCGCGGCGCGACGACAGCAAGCCCAGGTTGACCAGGCGGTCATACGATTCGACGACGGTAAACGTCGACACGCCATTGCAGCGGGCGAACTGGCGCACGGACGGCATGCGCGTGCCGATGCGCAAGGCGCGGCTGCCCACCATGACGCTGATGGCGATGACGATCTGCTCGACCAGACCGCCCTTCTTCTGGCGGTCGATGTCCAGCACGGGCCAGCCGCTGGTCTGTTCGGGGGCATCGTCTGTGCTGTCGCTGTGCTTCACGGTGGCTCCTTATGCTGCCTTGCACAAAACTGTACTGATTTTCCGACCTGTACGGTTGGGATACTTTGCCGTTTGTGTATCTGTGCCATTGGGGATGGCCTGTCTATTATTACATCAGCTTTTTGCCAACTGGTAAATTATTTTACGCTTCGTCAAAAACGATCCTGGCGCCGCGCCAGCCCATCCCAAGGAGAAGGTCATGAACGAAACAAGGCCGGAATCGATGTCGGCATTCTGGATGCCGTTTACGAACAACCGTGATTTCAAGGCCAACCCGCGCTTGCTCGTGTCAGCCGAAGGCATGTATTACAAGGACGTCGATGGCAACAGCATCCTCGATGGCACGGCCGGCCTGTGGTGCGTGCCATGCGGCCATGCGCAGCCGAAAATCGTCGGCGCCATCCGCGACATGGTGGGCCAGCTCGACTTCGCGCCCACTTTCCAGATGGGCCATCCGGCCGCCTTCGACCTGGCGGAAAAACTGATGGACTACACGGGGCATAAATTTGGCCACGTCTTCTACACCAACTCCGGTTCCGAAGCCGTCGACACTGCCTTGAAGATCGCGCTGGCCTACCACCGGGCGCGCGGCGAAGGCGCACGTACGCGCTTGATCGGCCGCGAACGCGGTTACCACGGCGTGGGCTTCGGCGGCATTTCCGTGGGCGGCATCGGCGGCAACCGCAAGACCTTTGGCCCGCTGTTGCCCGGCGTGGACCATTTGCCGCACACGCATAACCTGGACAAGAACGCCTATACGGTGGGCGAGCCCGAATACGGCACCCACCTGGCCGATGAACTGGAACGCATCGTCGCTCTGCACGACGCCTCGACGATTGCCGCCGTCATCGTCGAACCGGTGGCCGGCTCCACGGGCGTGCTGATCCCGCCGAAAGGCTATCTGAAACGCTTGCGCGAGCTGTGCACCAAGCATGGCATCCTGCTCATCTTCGATGAAGTCATCACGGGCTTTGGCCGCATGACGACGCCGTTCGCGGCTGATTATTTCGACGTCGAGCCTGACCTGATGACGACGGCCAAGGGCCTGACCAACGGCATGGTGCCGATGGGCGCCGTCTTCAGCAAAAAGTACATCCACGACGCCTTCATGGATGCGCCGGCCGGCATCGAACTGTTCCACGGTTACACGTATTCCGGTCACCCGCTGGCTTGCGCCGCCTCGCTGGCGACCCTGCAAGTGTTCGAGGAACAGGACATCCTGGGCCACGCTAAAAGCATGCAGGCGTATTGGAGCGACGCCGTGCATTCCTTGAAAGGTTTGCCGTACGTGATCGACCTGCGCAGCATTGGCCTCATCGCCGGCATCGAACTCGATCCCATCGCCGGCAAACCCGGTGCGCGCGCCTTCAACGCCTTCAAGCAGGCCTTCGCCGACGGCGTCCTGATACGCACGACGGGCGACATCATCGCCCTGTCGCCGCCGCTGGTGCTGGAAAAACAGCATGTCGACGAGCTGTTTGGCAAGCTGGCCAAGGTACTCAAAAATCTCGACTAAGGAACGCCATGACCAATCTCGACACCATCACCCACTACATCAACGGCGCCAAAATCGACACGAATAGTGGCCGCTATGGCGACGTCTACAACCCTGCCCTGGGTGAGCCCGTGGCCCGGGTGGCGCTGGGCACCGTGGAAGACGTGGATGCGGCCGTGCAGGCGGCCGCCGCCGCCTTTCCTTCCTGGTCTGCAACGCCGCCCTTGACGCGTGCGCGCGTGCTGTTCCGCTACCTGCAGCTGTGCCAGCAGCACACGGACGACTTTGCCGCCATGCTCACGCGCGAGCACGGCAAGACTTTCGCGGATGCGCAGGGTGAGGTGGCGCGCGGCATCGAGATGGTGGAATTTGCCGTCGGCATCCCGCAATTGTTAAAGGGCGAATTCACGGACCAGATTTCGCGCGGCATCGACGCCTGGTCCATGCGCCAGGCGCTGGGCGTGGTGGCCGGCATCACGCCATTCAATTTTCCCGTGATGGTGCCGATGTGGATGTTCCCCGTCGCCATCGCCTGCGGCAATACCTTCGTCCTGAAACCGTCGGAGCGCGATCCGTCGGCATCCCTGCTGCACGCGAAATTGTTGAAAGAAGCGGGTTTGCCCGATGGCGTCTTCAACGTGGTGCAGGGCGACAAGGTGACGGTCGACGCCTTGCTCGATCATCCTGTCGTGCAAGCGATCAGCTTTGTCGGCTCCACGCCGATCGCCGAATACATCTATGCGCGCGGCAGCGCCAGCGGCAAGCGCGTGCAAGCGCTGGGCGGCGCGAAGAACCACATGGTGGTGATGCCAGACGCGGACATGGACATGACGGTCGACGCCTTGATCGGCGCTGCCTACGGTTCGGCGGGCGAGCGTTGCATGGCCATTTCCGTGGTCGTGGCCGTGGGTGACGCGGGCGACAAATTGATCGATGCACTGGCAACGCGCACGGCCGCACTGAAAGTGCGCGACGGCATGGAAGATGGTGCGGAAATGGGGCCGGTCGTGTCGCTGGCGGCCAAGCAGCGCATCGAAAAACTGATCGCCTCGGGCGTGGAGCAGGGCGCAACTTTGGTGGTCGATGGCCGCAACCATGTGGTGGCGGGACGCGAGAACGGCTTCTTTGTGGGCGGCACTTTATTTGACCACGTCACGCGCGACATGAGCATCTACAAGGAAGAGATTTTTGGCCCCGTACTGTGCGTGCTCCGCTGTCCAGACGTGGTGCATGCGGTGGAGCTGATCAACGCCAACGAGTATGGCAACGGCGTGGCCATCTACACGCGCGACGGCGGCGTGGCGCGCGAATTCGTGCGACAGATCCAGGTCGGCATGGTGGGCGTCAACATCCCCTTGCCCGTGCCGATGGCCTTCAACAGCTTTGGCGGCTGGAAGCGCAGCATGTTCGGCGACCACCACGCCTATGGTCCCGAAGGCGTGCGTTTCTACACGCGCCACAAGGCCGTGATGCAGCGCTGGCCGAATACGGCAAGCGCTGGTGTGGAATTTGCTTTTCCCCAGATGAAGTGACGGTTTCACACTGAAAATCCACCGCAGGATCAAAGAAGGAAAACGCGATGATCGAGTCCCTGAACTATTTGCCGCATCCCGCCCTGCCCAACGAGGAACTGGCGGGCCATTTCACGGACCTGGCGCCTCCTTTGAGCGCGCGCCAGGCCGCCATCGAAAGCGCCCGTTGCCTGTACTGCTACGACGCGCCGTGCAGCCGCATCTGTCCGTCGGAAATCGACGTGGCCAGCTTCATCCGCAATATCCACGACAAGAACATCAACGGCGCCGCCGCCGGCATCCTGAAACAGAACATCCTGGGCGGCAGCTGCGCCCGCGTCTGCCCGACGGAAATCCTCTGCGAAGACGTCTGCGTGCGCAACCACGACGCGGAAGGCCAGCCCGTCAAGATCGGCCTCTTGCAGCGCTACGCCGTCGATCATATGCAGTTCGCGGCGCACCCGTTCAAACGGGCGGCAAGCACGGGCAAGACAATTGCCATCGTCGGTGCGGGCCCTGGCGGCCTGTCGTGCGCGCACCGCCTGGCCATGCTGGGACACGACGTGGTGATCTTTGAAAAGGAAGGCAAGGCGGGCGGCTTGAATGAATACGGCATCGCCAAGTACAAGCTGACGGACGATTTCGCGCAAAAGGAAATCGACTTTCTGCTGGACATCGGCGGCATCGAAATCCGATGTCGCCAGGTGCTGGGCGAGAACCTGCAGCTGCGCGACTTGCACGCGCAATACGACGCCGTCTTCCTGGGCCTGGGCCTGGGCGCCAGCCGCAAGCTGGGCTTGACGGGCGAGGACGCTCCTGGCTTGCTGGCCGCCGTCGATTACATCAGCGCGCTGCGTCAGGCCGACGACCTGGCCGCACTGCCCGTGCCGAAACGCGCGATTGTGATTGGCGCCGGCAATACGGCCATCGACATGGCCGTGCAGATTCAAAGGCTGGGCGCCGAGGAAGTCACTCTCGTCTACCGCCGCGGCTTCGACGCCATGACGGCCACGCATCATGAACAGGAAATCGCCAAGGCGAACCAGGTGCGCATGCTGACGTGGGCCCAGCCGCAGCAGGTGCTGCTCGATAGTGAGGGCAAGGTGGCCGGCATGCGCTTCGAGAAGACCCGCATGCAGGGCACGCGCCTGGCGGGCACCGGCGAAACCTTCGACGTGGCGGCTGACGCCATTTTCAAGGCCATCGGCCAGAGCCTCGACCCCGACGTGCTGCATGACCCGATGGCGGCGCTGTTGCAGCGAGACGGCGACAAGATCGCCGTCGATGCGCTCTTTCGCACGGTGCTGCCGGGGATCTACGCGGGCGGCGACTGCGTGGCGCCGGGGCAGGACTTGACGGTGCAGGCCGTCCAGCATGGCAAGCTGGCCGCACTGGCCATCCATTCCGATTTATTCAATAAAGTGGAGGCTGCATAATGGCTGATCTCAGCATCGAATTTTGCGGCATCAAGGCGCCGAATCCCTTCTGGCTGGCGTCCGCGCCGCCGACCGACAAGGCCTACAACGTGGTGCGCGCCTTCGAAGCGGGATGGGGGGGCGTCGTATGGAAAACGCTCGGTGAAGACCCTGCCGCCGTCAACGTCTCGTCGCGCTATTCCGCTCTGTACGGCAAGAACCGCGAAGTGGTCGGCTTCAATAACATCGAACTCATTACCGACCGCTCGCTGGAGATCAACCTGCGCGAAATCACGCAGGTGAAAAAGGATTGGCCCGACCGCGCCATGATCGTCTCCCTGATGCTGCCGTGCGAAGAGCACTACTGGGCCGACATCCTGCCCAAGGTGGAGGCGACAGGCGCGGATGGCATCGAGCTCAATTTCGGCTGCCCGCACGGCATGCCGGAGCGGGGCATGGGCGCGGCCGTGGGCCAGGTGCCCGAGTACGTGCAGATGGTCACCGCCTGGTGCAAGAAGCACAGCGAACTCCCCGTCATCGTCAAGCTCACGCCCAACATCACGGACGTGCGCATGCCGGCGCGCGCGGCCAAGGCGGGCGGTGCGGACGCCGTCTCGCTGATCAACACCATCAACTCGATTACCTCGCTGGACCTGGACCGCATGGTGGCCTTGCCCATCGTGGGCGGCGCCAGCACGCACGGCGGCTATTGCGGAGCGGCCGTGAAACCCATCGCGCTGAACATGGTGGCGGAAATCGCCCGCGATCCGCAGACGCGGGGCTTGCCCATTTCCGGCATCGGCGGCATCGGCAACTGGCGCGACGCGGCCGAATTCATTGCCCTGGGCGCCGGCTGCGTGCAGGTGTGCACTGCAGCCATGCTGCATGGTTTCCGCATCGTCGAAGAGATGAAGGATGGCTTGTCGCGCTGGATGGACGAGAAGGGATATGAGCGCATCAGCGACTTTTCCGGCAAGGCCGTGGCCAATACGACGGACTGGAAATACCTGGACATGAATTACCAGGTCATCGCGCAGATCAATCAGGACGACTGCATCAAATGCGGCAAGTGCTACGTGGCTTGCGAAGACACCTCGCACCAGTCGATTGCGCAGCTGATCGACGCTGCCGGCACGCGCACGTATGAGGTGATCAAGGAGGAATGCGTGGGCTGCAACCTGTGCGAAATCACCTGCCCGGTGCAGGGCTGCATCACGATGGTGCCGCAGGTCACGGGCAAGCCATACATGAACTGGACGCAGGATCCCAGGAATCCACGGGCGTTGGCGGAAACGGCGTAGGGCACGTTTTTTGCGTGCGTTTTATTTGTAAACAGCGGCCGGGCTTTGCGGTAAGCTAGGTTGACTTAAAAGTCGAGCCGTTTCTATAAAACCGATCCTCTCCCAACCGATGGAGCATACCTGTGAACCACGACTATTCAGGCAACACGCAACTCTGGAATGAAGACCTGGCGCCCACCACGGCGGCACAGCGCACCTGGCGCTGGTATCACTTCGCCGCGCTGTGGGTCGGCATGGTGATGTGCATTCCCGCCTACACCCTGTCGGCCAGCTTGATCGACAGCGGCATGTCCGGTTACCAGGCCGTGCTCACGGTTTTTCTCGCCAACGCCATCGTGCTCTTGCCCATGCTGCTGATCGGCCATGCGGGTACCAAGTACGGTATCCCGTATGCCGTGCTGGCGCGCGCCTCGTTCGGCACCATGGGCGCGCGTCTTCCGGCCCTGATGCGCGCCGTCGTCGCCTGCGGCTGGTATGGCATCCAGACCTGGTTCGGCGGGCAGATGATCTACACCCTGATGGGCGTGCTGGCGGGCCATGAGCTGGGCGGCGAGAAGATTGCGGGCCTGGGCATCAATGGCAGCCAGTTGCTGTGCTTCCTGGCTTTCTGGGCCATCCAGTTCTATTACATCCTGCATGGCATGGAGTCGATCCGCAAGCTGGAAACCTACACGGCGCCCTTGAAAATCCTCATCTGCTTCGTGCTGCTGTACTGGGTGCACAGCAAGGCCGGCGGCGTAGCCAGCCTGCTGGATCAGCCATCGCAATTCATCCCCGGCGGCAAAAAGGCGGGCCAGTTCTGGAGCGTCTTCTGGCCATCGTTGACGGCCATGGTGGGCTTCTGGGCCACCCTGGCCTTGAACATTCCCGACTTCACTCGCTTCGCCAAGACGCAGCGCGACCAGGTGATCGGCCAGTCGATCGGCCTGCCCGTGCCGATGGGATTGCTGGCCATGCTGGCCGTGATCGTCACGGCAGGCTCCGTCGTCATGTACGGCAAGGCCATCTGGGATCCCGTCGACCTGGCCAGCCGCATGACGGGCGCCGCCGTGCTGATCGCCCTGATCATCCTGCTGATCGACACGGTCAGCGTCAACCTGGCGGCCAACCTGGTTGGCCCCGCCTACGATTTTTCTTCGCTGGCACCGAAACAGATTTCGTACAAGATGGGCGGCTACATCACGGCCTTCATCGCCATCGTCATGATGCCGTGGAAGGTGCTCGAATCGACGCAGGGCTATATCTTCACCTGGCTGATCGGCTATTCGGCCCTGCTGGGCCCCATCGCCGGCATCCTCATCGTCGACTACTACTTTGTACGCAAGACGCAGCTGGACGTCAAACAGCTGTACCGCGACGACGGTGTCTACTCGTATGGCAATGGCTGGAACATGGCGGCGTTGATCGCCTTTGTCATTGCCGTGCTGCCGAACATCCCGGGCTTTTTGAACGCGGCCTTCCCCACGGCGTTTCCCGGCGTGGCCGAAGGTTTTAAAACCATCTACACCTACGCCTGGTTCGTGGGCGTGGCCATTGCCGCCGTCGTTTACGGCGCCATGATGAAGGGCAAGGCGGCGGAGAGAGTGCAGCAGGCGCCGCAGTCGTAATCACTCAAGGAGACAAGATGACTACACTGATACGTGGCGGTACTGTCGTCAACGCCGACCGCGCCTTCCGCGCCGATGTGCTGATCGAGGGCGACACGATTGCCGCCGTCGGCGAGAACCTGCCGGTGCCGGTCGGCGCCACGGTGATCGATGCGGGCGGCCTGTATGTGATGCCGGGCGGAATAGACACCCACACGCACATGAATCTGCCCTTCATGGGCACCGTGACGTCCGACGATTTTTTCACGGGCACGGCGGCGGGCCTGGCGGGCGGCACCACCACCATCATGGATTTCGTCATCCCCGCACCGAAGCAGTCACTGATCGAGGCGTATCACCAGTGGCGCGAGTGGTCGGCCAAGGCGGCCGGCGACTACACCTTCCACGTGGCGATCACCTGGTGGAGCGAGCAGGTACATGAAGAGATGGGAGTGCTGGTGCGCGAACATGGCGTGAACAGCTTCAAGCATTTCATGGCGTATAAAAACGCCATCATGGCCGACGATGAAACCCTGGTGAAAAGTTTTACCCGTTCGCTTGAACTGGGAGCACTGCCCACCGTGCATGCGGAAAACGGCGAACTGGTTTTCCAGTTGCAGCAAGCCCTGCTCAAGAAGGGGATTGCCGGGCCGCAGGCGCACCCGCTGTCGCGCCCGCCTGCCGTGGAGGCGGAAGCGGCCAACCGCGCCATCGCCATCGCCAATGTCTTGAATACCCCCGTGTACATTGTGCACGTCTCGTGCGCCGAGTCGCTGGACGCCATCACGCGGGCGCGCGCGAATGGTCAGCGCGTGTATGGCGAAGCGTTGGCGGGCCACCTGGTGATCGACGACAGCGTCTACCAGGGCGACGATTTCGATTTCGTCGCGGGCCACGTCATGAGCCCGCCGTTCCGCGGCAAACACCATCAGGCGGCCCTGTGGCACGGCCTGCAAAGCGGTAACCTGCACACGACGGCCACGGACCACTGCACCTTTTGCGCCGAGCAGAAGGCGGCGGGCAAGGACGACTTCACGCGCATCCCGAACGGTTGCGGCGGCGTCGAGGAACGCATGGCCGTGGTGTGGGATGCGGGCGTCAATTCCGGCATGCTGACGCCGTCCGAGTTCGTCAAGGTGTCGTCGACCAATGCGGCGCAGATCTTCAATATGTATCCGCGCAAGGGCGTCATCGCCGTTGGCAGCGACGCCGACATCGTGCTGTGGGACCCGCAGGGCACGCGCACCATTTCCGCCGCCACGCAGTTCGCCAAGGGAGGCTTCAATGTCTTCGAAGGGCGCGCCGTGCGCGGCATTCCCCGCACCACGATTGCCGCCGGCAAGGTGGTCTTCCACCAGGGTGAACTGATGGCGGCGGAAGGGGCAGGGCGCTATGTTGAGCGGCCCGCGTTTTCCGCCACCACCGCATAAGGAGTTGACGATGGATGCATTGCGTATCAATGGCGAACGGCTGTGGGTGGCCCTGATGGAACTGGCGCAAATCGGCGCGACAGCGAAGGGTGGCGTCAAGCGCCTGGCCCTGACGGACCTGGACAAGCAGGGGCGCGACCTGGTGGTGGGATGGGGCCGTGAAGCGGGCATGAGCATCACCATCGACCAGATCGGCAATGTCTTCATGCGCCGCGACGGCACGGACAATAGCTTGCCGCCCGTAATGACGGGCAGCCATATCGACACCCAGCCCACGGGCGGCAAGTTCGATGGCAATTACGGCGTGCTGGCGGGCCTGGAAGTGGTGCGCACCCTGAACGATCTGAAAATCAAGACGCAGGCCCCTATCGAAGTGGCCTTCTGGACCAACGAGGAAGGCTCGCGCTTCGTGCCCGTGATGATGGGCTCGGGCGTATTTTGCGGCGCCTTTTCGCTCGAAACCGCGTATGCGGCCAAGGATACGGAAGGCAAAACCGTGGGCGAGGAACTGGCACGCATCGGTTATCGTGGCGACCAGGTGCCGGGCGACCACCCGATCGGCGCCTACTTTGAAACGCACATAGAGCAGGGGCCGGTGCTGGAAGACGCCGATAAGGTGATAGGTGTGGTGCCTGCCGTGATGGGCCTGTCATGGTACGACTGCGTGGTGACGGGCATGGAAGCGCATGCGGGCCCCACGCCCATGGGCTTGCGCAAGGATGCGCTGCAGGTAGCCACCACCATCATGCAGGAAGTCGTCGTCATTGCCAACCGCTACCCGCCGTATGGGCGCGGCACGGTGGGCATGGTGCAGGTCTTCCCGAACAGCCGCAACGTGATCCCCGGCGAAGTCAAATTCAGCATCGACCTGCGTAACGTGAACGACGAACTGCTCAACACCATGCATGGCGAAATCACGGCCTTCATCGATGCCACGCGCGAGAAGACAGGGCTGGGCATTTCACTGGAAAGAGTCTCCTATTACCCGCCATGCCCGTTCCATCCCGACTGCGTGGGCGCCGTGCGCAACGCCACTGAAAAGCTGGGCTACACGGTGATGGACGTGGTCTCCGGCGCCGGCCACGATGCCATCTATGCGGCCCGGCTGGCGCCAGCCGGCATGATCTTCGTGCCGTGCAAGGACGGCATCAGCCACAATGAAATCGAAGACGCCAAGCCCGAGCACCTGGAAGCGGGCTGCAACGTGCTGCTGCACGCGATGCTGGAGCGGGCCGTGGCCGTGTAGTCTTACGGCTTGGGCTGGAAGCTGCGCAAAAACGCCAGCAGCGCGCGCGCCGCGATGTCGGCGTCGTCTGCCGTCATGGTTTCCAGCGGGTTGTGGCTGATGCCGCCATTACCGCAACGGGTAAACAGCATGGCCACGTCGGTGATGGCAGCCATGGCCATGGCGTCGTGGCCTGCGCCCGACGGCAGCGCGTATGGTTCGACGCCAACCGATTCCACGGCTTGCGCCAGCTGCGCCATCAGCCATGGCGCGCACGGCGCGGCACGCGCCGACAGCAGCAGTTCCAGCTGGTAGTCTATCTGGCGCCGCGCACAGATGGCGGCGATGCCATCGAGAATATCGTCGACGGCTGCCTGGCGCACGGCATCAACGGCCGCGCGGATGTCGAGCGACAGGGTGCAGGCGCCGGCGATCACGTTGACGGAGCCGTTCGGCACGTGCAGCTGCCCCACGGTGCCCACCAGCGCTTCGCCCTGGTTGCAGCGCCGTTCCACCAGCAGGATGATTTCGGCCGCTGCACTGGCTGCATCCTTGCGCATGGTCATGGGCGTGGTGCCTGCGTGGCTGGCCACGCCGCCAAGATTGAGCAGGTAGCGCGAGCTGCCGGCGATCGCCGTGACGATCCCCAGCGGCAGGTCTCGCTCCAGCAGCACGGGACCCTGCTCGATATGCACTTCCACATAGCCGAGCAAGTCGGCTGGATCGCGCGCGCTGGCGCCGATGGCGCTTACCTCGTGGCCGGCGGCGGCCAGCGCGTCGCGCATGCTCACGCCATCCGCATCCAGTTGTTCCAGCAGCGATACGTCGAACTTGCCCGTGACGGCCGTGCTGCCCAAAAACGTGCTCTTGAAGCGCACGCCTTCCTCCTCGGCGAAGCCGACAATCTCGAAGTGAAACGGCAGCTTTTCGCCCTGTTCGTGCAGGTGGCGCACGATGGCGATCGGCAGCACGATGCCCAAGCGGCCATCGTACTTGCCGCCGTTGCGCACCGTGTCGTAATGCGATCCCGTCATCAGGGTTTTTGCGTCAGGCGCATCAGACAGATAGCGCCCGACCACGTTGCCGACGGCGTCGATGTGCACATGCATGCCCGCGTCCCGCATCCAGTCGGCCAGCTGTGCTGCCGTTTTCTGGTGCGCCGGCGTCAGGTAGGCGCAGGTCAGGTTGTAGTCGCTGTCGCTCCAGCCGGCCAGGGTTTCTGCCTGCTGCATGATGGCCGGACCGAAGTCCAGGCGCACGTCGAACAGGTCGTTCAGGCGCAGCTCGGCGATGCGCTTGATCTGCCGCAACGATTCGGCCAGTTCATCGGCGCGCCGGTTCTTCAGGCGCCGCGCAAACGTGGCGATGATGTCCTGGCGCGTCAAGCCTTCGCCCGTCGGGCCCTTGACGGCCAGGATGAAGGGAAAGCCGAACTTGGCGTTGTAGTCGTCGTTCAGGCGCTGCAGGGTGGCGAATTCGTCGGCGCTGCACAGGTTCAGGCCGGACTTGGCCTGCTCGCGCGTCGATTCCGCCGTCAATTGCCCTGCGATGGCGGCCTTGCCTGCCAGCTCAGGGTGGGCGCGTATCAGCCCCAGCTGCTCTTCCGGCGAAGCTTGCGCCAGCACGCGCTGCAGCTCTGTCTTGAGTGCCGTCAGGCTGGCAAATGGCCGGGCGGGCGCCGCGCGCTGGGCGATCCAGGGCGAATGTTCATAGATGCCGTGCAGCCGTGCGATAAAGTCTGCCGTGCTGCCGGCGTTCAGGTCTGAAAGGGTGGTCATGGTTTTCCGATCATGCAAGCGGTGATGATAGCGCCCCGTTCCTGTCTCCATTATATGCGCGTGCTGATAGCGGCTATCGCTGCACCAGCGCCTTGGCGGCCGCACTGACCTGGTCGCGCAGCCATTTGTGCTCGGGTGCCTGGTGCACGCGCTGGTGCCAAAGCTGGTAAAAGCGCATGGGCGGGAATTTCAGGGGCACGGTATACGTTTTCAGCGGCAGCGTCTTTTCATAGAAGCGCATGAATTGCCGGCCCGTGGTGAGCACCAGGTCCGTCTGCGTCAGCATGTAGGGGATCAGGCCAAAATACGCCGATTCCACCACCACGTTGCGCTGCAGGTTTTGCCGTTCGAGGAAGGAATCGATCACGCCGTGGTAGCCGGGCATCATCTGCGACGGTGCCACGTGGGGCAGGCTCAGATAATCGTCGAGGGTCATGGCGTCGCTGGCCGTGCGCCGCGCATAGGCGTTTTCCGCATGCATGGCGCAGATGATGGGATCTTCGAACAGCTTCGAGATGTGCAGATGCGCGGGCGGCTCATCCCAGTTGGCGATCACCAGATCCAGGCCCCCGTCGGACAGTTGGCGGATATGGTCGATGCCCGGCCCGAGGCTGTGCAGCACGACGCGGCTTTTTGGCGAACCGCGGCGCAGCAGGGCCACCACGTTGGGCAGGAACTGGCTATCCAGGTAGTCGGGCGCGGCGATATGAAAGGTGCGCGCCTCTTCCTGCGCCACGAACGGCGTCTTCTTGACGAACAGGCTTTCCGTCTGGTCGAGGATGCGCTTGGCCGGATTGAGCAGGCTTTCGCCATGCTGGGTCGGCACCATGCCGCGCGCGCCGCGCACGAGCAGCGGGTCGCCCGTCAGTTCGCGCAGCTTGCGCAGGGAGGCGGAAATCGAAGGTTGCGGCTGATTGAGTTTCAGCGCCACGCGCGAGACATTCTTTTCCACCAGCAGCAGGTAGAGGATGCGGATCAAGTGCAGGTCGAGGTGTTGCGGCAGGCTGGACATGTGGCGGCGGCTCTGTTGTATATCGATTTGAATATGTCAAATATACGATATTTTTCATGTGATGGGCGGTAAATCCGTTTAATCTTGTGTAGATTGGCACGAATATTGGTTCGGTCTGACTAGAGGAAATTTATGGAAGTATTTGCCTACCTGATTCCGTACGGCCTGGAGTGGCTGAACCTGATCGTCCGCTGGCTGCACGTCATCACGGGCATAGCCTGGATCGGTGCTTCCTTTTATTTTGTCTGGCTCGACAACTCGATCCGCCCGCCCGCGCCTGGCTCGGAGCTGGCAAAGAAAGGCGTGTCGGGAGAATTGTGGGCCGTGCACGGCGGCGGCTTCTATAACCCCCAAAAATACCTGGTGGCGCCCGCGGAACTGCCGAAGGAACTGCACTGGTTCAAGTGGGAAGCGTATTCGACCTGGCTGTCCGGCTTTGCGCTGCTGACGATTGCCTACTACTTCAATGCCCAGGCCATGATGATCGACAAATCTGTGGCCGACATCAGCAGCGGCCAGGCGATCGGCATCGGCATCGCCACCCTCGTCATCGGCTGGGCCGTGTACGACCTGCTGTGCCGATCAAAGCTGGCGCAATACGAGCTGTGGTTCGGCGTGACGGTGTTCGCGCTGATCGTCGGCGCCGCATATGTGCTCACGCACTTGCTCAGCGGGCGCGCCGCCTACATCCACGTGGGCGCCATGATCGGCACCATCATGGTGGCCAATGTGCTGATGTTGATCATTCCCGGCCAGCGCAAGATGGTCGAAGCCATGGCCGCCGGCAAGCTGCCCGACCCCAAACACGGCCTGAAAGCCAAGCAGCGCAGCGTGCATAACAATTATTTTACGTTGCCGGTGCTGTTCATCATGATCAGCAACCACTACGCGATGACCTACCGCAACGATCACGCCTGGCTGGTGCTGGCGCTGATCATGGCGGCCGGCGTTTTCATCCGCCACTTCTTCAACCTGCGTCACAAGGGCCGCGTCGAGTGGCGCTATCCAGCCCTCGGCGTGGCCTTGCTGGTGGCCGTGGCCGTGGCCATCGCGCCCAAGGCGCCCGTGGCCGTGGCGGCCGCGCCGGCGGTGGACCCTGCCGCGCAGTTCAAGGCCGTGCATGCCATCATCGCCCAGCGCTGCGCCACCTGCCATTCGGCCCAGCCCACGCAACCGGGCTTTGCCACGGCGCCGGCCGGCATGATGCTGGATAATGAAGTCGAAATCCGCCAGCACGCGGCGCAGATCTACAAGCAGGCCATCGAACTGAAGGCCATGCCGATCGGGAACCTGACCAATATGACGGACGCCGAGCGCAGTGAGCTGGGCGCCTGGCTGCAACAGACCATGCAAGGAGCAAAATGACAACGCACGCAGAACAGATTACGGCCTGGATCGACAGCCATTTTGACGAGGAAGTCGCCTTTTTGCAAAAGGTGGTGCAGCAGCCGACGGATACGCCGCCCGGCAATAACGCGCCCCATGCGGACCTGGTGGCGCAGCTGCTGCAGGCGTATGGCTGGCAGGCGGAAAAGCACGCGGTGCCAGCGGCGCAGGTGGAAGCGTACGGCATGCAAAGCATCACCAACCTGATCGTGCGCCGGCCGTATGCCGCGGGCGGGCCGACGGTGGCCCTGAATGCGCATGGCGACGTGGTGCCGCCTGGCGACAACTGGACGTACCCGCCGTATGGCGGCCAGATCGACGACGGCTATATCTACGGCCGCGCGACGGCCGTCTCGAAGGGCGATTTCGCCACCTATGTGTTTGCCGCGCGCGCGCTCGAGGCGCTGGGCATTCCCTTGAAGGGCCAGCTTGAGCTGCACTTCACGTACGACGAGGAATTCGGCGGCTTGCTGGGGCCGGGCTGGCTGCTGGAGCAGCAGCTGACGAAGCCCGATTTCGTCATCGCCGCCGGTTTCAGCTACGGCATCGTCACGGCCCATAACGCCTGCCTGCAGCTGGAAATCACCGTGCACGGCAAGTCGGGCCACGGCTCCATGCCGGAGACGGGACACGACGCGCTGCAGGCGGCCAACAAGATCCTCAACGCTATCTACGGCCAGTTGCCGGAGCTGAAAAAAATCAAATCCGCAGTGGCGGGCATCGATTCGCCCACCATGCTGGTGGGGCGCATCGACGGCGGCACGAATACCAATGTGGTGCCGGGCAAGGTGGTCATGAAGATGGACCGCCGCATGATTCCGGAAGAAGACCCTGTGGCGGTGGAAGCGCAGGTGCGCGCGCTGATCGAGGACGCCGTACGGGGCGAGCCCGGCATCCGCCTCGAAATTCGCCGCCTGCTGCTCTCGCACGCGCTGCGCCCCTTGCCCGGTTCCGAACAGCTGGTGGGCAGCCTGCAAAAGAATGCGCAAGCCATCCTCGGCGAAACGATTCCCGCCGTCGGCACGCCCCTGTATGCAGATGCGCGTCTGTATGGCGAGCGGGGCATCCCCGCCGTGCTGTATGGCGCCGGTCCGCGCACGGTGCCCGAATCGAATGCGAAGAAGGCCGATGAGCGCCTGGCGCTCGACGATTTGCGCAAGGCCAGCAAGATCGTCGCCCTGACCCTGCTGGACTTCCTGGCGCAGAAATAAGGTCGCTGACTTTGGCTTACAATGGGGCGGACATTCAAACTGTGAAGAAGAGCCCCATTGAATACCCGTTTTCTCGAAGCGTTTGTCTGGGCCGCGCGGCTGGGCAGCTTCCGCACGGCGGCCGACAAGCTGCACATCACGCAGGCGGCCATCTCGAACCGCATCGCCTCGCTGGAGCAGGATTTCGGCACGCGTCTGTTCGACCGCGACGCGCGTGAAATCCGCCTGACCTTCGCCGGGCGCAACCTGCTCGTGTACGCCGAGCGCATGCTGGAACTGTGCCGCGACATGTATGCGGCCAATTCCTCGCCCGCGCACATCACGGGCGAAGTGCGCATCGGCGTCATCGAAACCATCGTGCATACCTGGCTGATTCCGTTCCTGCAGCGGGTGCAGGAGCGCTATCCGGGCATCGAGATTCAATTGACGTCGGAATCGACGCGCCGCCTGCACGAACAGCTGCAGCAGGGCGAGCTCGATATCGCGCTGCAGACGGACATGCTGACGGGCGACCATCTCCGCAGCACGGGCAGCGGCGCCATCGCCATGGGCTGGGCGGGCCGGGCTGCCGACTGGCCCGACACGGACAAGCCATTCACGGTGGCGCAACTGGCGCAGCATCCGATCATCACCATGAACCGGGGCTCGCAGCCCCATTCCGCCTTGAAGGCGCTGTGCCAGGACGAGGGCGTGCAGCTGGGGCGCGTGCATTGCGTCAGCTCGATTTCCGCCATCGTGCGGCTGGTCAAAGCGGGTTTCGGCATCGCCGTGCTGCCGCTGGCGCCCCTGCGCGAGGAAATCGAGCAGGGCCACATCGCCCTGATTCCCTGTACCAGCAGCCTGGCGCCGCAGCGCATCGTCATCAGTTACAGCGAAGACCTCACCACGGAAGCGATTCAATTGGTGGCCATGCTGGCATGCGAGGAGGCGGCCAGGTTCACCCTGGGGCTGGGCGAAGAGTATGGCGCCGGTGCGCGGATGTGAGAATTAAATTGCTGTTGTCACCGCGACCCATAAGAAAAACTTATCAGTCGCGTTCAGAATAACCCGTTTGCCAAGTGATGGCGTGCCACCTATTCTGGGCTGGCATACCACCCATCACGCAGAACGGAACCATCATGACGACCTCCCCCACCTTGCCCGGCATCCTGTTTGTCTGGACCAGCGCCGACCCGGAACACGAACGCGATTTCAACCGCTGGTATGACCGCGAACACGTGGAAGAGCGCGTGCGCATTCCCGGTTTTGTCAGCGGCACGCGCTACCAGAGCGTGCGCGGTCCCCGCAAATACCTGGGCCTGTACCGCACCGATTCGCTGGGCGCCTTCCAGACGCCCGACTACTTCAAGGCTTTCGGCCAGCAGACGCCATGGTCGGTGACGAATCTGCAGCGCATGGTGGACCCGATGCGCCGCGTCTGCGCCATCGAGGCGGAAACGGGCATGGGTACGGGCGCCTGGCTGGCCGTGTTGCGCCTGGGCGCGTCGGCGATCGGTCAGGATGCGCAAGCCGTGGCCGCCATGGCCGCGCTGGGGGCGACATTGCTGCAGATCGATGGCGTGATTGCCACTCGCTTGCTGACGCCCGACGCCAAGCTGTCCGGCCCCCTGCCGGCGGAGCAGAAGGAGGGCCGCGTGCTCGACCCGATCTTCCTGATCGACGCATCGTCGGAAAGCGCCGCCATGGCCGCCGCCAATGCCGCCAGCGCGGCGCTGGGCCTCGACGGCGAACAGACGGCCATCCTGCAACTGTCCTGGCAGTTGCGCGAGGCCGACCTGCGCGCGGCCTGACACGGCCGCGCGTATCTTGCCGGCACTGATAACACGAGACACGGGCCACGGCGCAGGGCAAAGCATCCTGCGCCGGACCTGCAATAAAACTGACGAGAGAGGTAGGCAATGACCACATATACAACGGCAAACGCTGCGCATCCGGCGGCCCAGGCACCGGGCGACAAGCCAAAAACGGGACGCCTGGCCACGGCCAGCATGGTCGGCACGACCCTGGAATGGTATGACTTCACCGTCTACAACACCATGGCCGCGCTGATCTTCAACCATCTGTTTTTCCCTTCTTTCGATCCGCTGACGGGCACCATCCTGGCCTTTTCCACGTATGCCGTCGGCTATATCTCGCGCCCGATCGGCGGCGTGATCTTCGGCCACCTGGGCGACAAGCTGGGACGCCGCTGGGTGCTGGTCGTGACCCTGATGTTGATGGGCGTGACGACGGGCTTGATGGGCCTCTTGCCCACGTATGCGACGGCCGGCATCTGGAGCCCGGTCCTGCTGGTGGCGCTGCGCTTCGTGCAGGGCATCGCGCTGGGCGGAGAATGGGCGGGCGCCGTGCTGATTTCCGTCGAACACGGGGCAGCGGACAAGCGGGGCCGCAACGCTTCGTGGACGCAGGTGGGGCCGTCGTTCGGCACCTTGCTGGCGACGGGCTGCATCGGCCTGATCACCTATCTGCTGCCGCATGAAGCGTTCATGGACTGGGGTTGGCGTATGCCGTTCATCGCCAGCCTGCTGCTGGTGGCCTTCGGCATGTGGATACGCAGCGGCATCGAAGAAACGCCGCTGTTCAAGGAACTTGACCAGAAGGATGCGAAGGCGGAAGCGCCGATCGGCGACGTGCTGCGCCTCTACTGGCGCCGTTTGCTGATCGCCGGCGGCGTGCGCATCGGATCGGACGTGCTGTATGCGCTGGTGGTGGTGTTCACCCTGACGTACGTGACGACGGTGCTGCACCTGTCGTCGACACTGGCGCTGACCGCCATCATGATCGGCACGGCCTGCAATGCGCTGTCGGTGCCCGTGTTTGGCGCGCTGTCGGACAAGATCGGCCGCCGACCCGTATATGCGCTGGGCGCCGTGCTGGGCCTCGTGTGGGCGTTTGCCTTCTTCACCCTGCTCGACACGGCCAGTCCGGCCGCCATCGTCACGGCCGTTGTCGTAGGCCTGGTCATCCACGCCATCATGTACGGCCCGCAAGCGGCTTTCGTTATCGAGCAATTCCCCACCAAGGTGCGCTATGCGGGTTCCTCGCTGGCCTATACCCTGGCCGGCGTCATCGGCGGCGGCTTTGCACCGCTCGTTATCGCCAGCCTGTACCGCTCGTACAACAGCACCATGGCCGTCTCGCTGTACGTGGCGGGGGCCCTGCTGATCACCGGCGCCGCAGTATTCGCAGCGCGCGAAACGGGCCGCGGCCCCCTCGAAGAATAAGGAAAATCATGACCACCCATACCTTCGACCTGGCGGGCCACGGCCCCGTCACCTTCGACATCGACAACCTGATCATCGCCGGCTGGACGGGCCGCGACCTGGCGATGGTCGAACACCATATCGCCGAACTGGAAGCCATCGGCGTAGCGCGCCCGAAAAGCGTGCCGACCTTTTACCGCGTGGCGGCGGCGCTGCTGTCCAGCGACGCCGCCATCGAGGTGCCGGGCAGCGATTCGTCGGGCGAAGCGGAATTCGTGCTGTTTTCCACGGAGTACGGCCTGCTGGTGGGGATCGGCTCCGACCATACGGACCGCAAGGTGGAAAGCTATGGCGTGACGGTGTCCAAGCAGATGTGCGGCAAGCCCGTGGGCGACACCTTGTGGCGCTATGCCGACGTGGCGGGCCACTGGGACCAGCTGCAGATGCGCTCCTGGCGCGAGCGCGCCGGCGTGCCAGCCCTGTACCAGGATGGCCCCGTGACGCGCATGCTGTCACCGGAAGACCTGATCCTGCGCTACACGGGGCAGGCGACTCTGCCCGTGGGCAGCGCCATGTTTTGTGGCACGCAGCCCATCATCGGTGAAATGGGCCACGGCGACGCCTTCGAGCTGGAGCTGTATGATCCAGCCTTGCAGCGCCGCCTGCAGCACCGCTATGCCGTGCAAACCCTGCCCGTGGAAGGATAACGCAATGACCAAGACCATCCGTGAACTGGCCGCCGACCTGGCCGCCGGTCGCATCACCAGCGTGGAATTGACGCAGCGCATGCTGGCGCGCGCCGAGGCGCACAGGGCGCAGGGCGGCCATGCCTATGTCAGCCTCGATGGCGAACAGGCGCTGGCCGAGGCCCGTGCCAGCGATGCGGCGCGCGCGGCAGGCTGGATGCCTTCGCTGCTGGCAGGCATTCCCCTGTCCATCAAGGACCTGTTCGACGTCAGGGGGCAGGTCAGCAGCGCCGCCTCGCTGGCGCTGGCTGACGCCCCGCCCGCCGTTGTGGATGCCGGCGCCGTGGCGCGTCTGCGCGCGGCTGGCGCCATCCTGCTGGGCCGCACCAACATGAGCGAATTCGCATTCTCCGGCCTGGGCTTGAATCCCCATTACGGCACGCCGCGCAATCCGCACGACCGCGCGCGCGTGGCGGGCGGCTCCACCTCGGGCGGCGCCGTGACGGTGGCGCTGGGGATGGCTGCGGGAGCGCTGGGCACGGACACGGGCGGCTCGATCCGCATCCCGTCCGCTTTTTGCGGCTTGACCGGTTTCAAGCCGACGGCCGCTTCCGTGCCGCTGACCGGCACGGTGCCGCTGTCGCGCTCCCTCGATTCGGCCGGGCCCATCGCGCACAGTGTCGATTGCTGCGCCATTTTGTACGCAGCGCTGTCGGGCCATGACATCAGCGCGCAGGCGCCAGCACTGAAAGGCTTGCGCTTTGGCTTTACCCTGGACTATGTCGGTACGCATGTGGCGCCGCAGGTGCAGCAGGCTTTCGATGCTGCCCTGGACAAGCTGCGGCAAGCTGGCGCGCAGGTAGAACAGTTCGATTTCCCCGAATTGCTGGAGCTGCCGACGATCAATGGCGGCGGCGGGCTGGTGGCGGCGGAAGCCTGGCACTGGCACAGGATATTACTTGAAGAGAAGGGTGCACAGTACGACCAGCGCGTGGCGGCGCGCATCCGCCGCGGTCAGCAGCAGGGCGCGGCCGACTACATCGACCTGCTCGATGCGCGCGCGCGCCTGATCGGCGTCGCCCGGCGGCGCCTGGCGCCGTTCGACGCCTGGCTGATGCCCAGCGTGGCCATCCAGGCGCCGGAAGTCGCGCCGCTGGAAGCGGATGACGCCACCTTCTTTGCCACGAATGGCCTGGTGCTGCGCAACGCCAGCGTGATCAACTTCCTCGACGGCTGCGCGCTGTCGCTGCCTTGCCACGCCGACGGCGAGCTGCCCGTGGGGCTGGGTATTTGCGGCCTGGCGGGCGCCGACGATACAGTGCTGCAAATCGGCCGCGCCGTGGAGGCGCTGCTGCGGGAGCGTGGAAAAGAATAATGCTGTAGTGCAGAAAAATGCCAACTCTGTCATGATGGCTGGCATTGACATGGGATAGTCGCGCTTCAGGCGCCGGCAAACTTCACACTGTGCACCGATACGACCTGATTAGTTGTCATGACTGCGGCGTGCTGTACCGCAAACGTCCGCTGCGTCCCCGCGAAAAGGCGCGCTGCATCCGTTGCCGCTCGGTGCTGTATCGCGGCGCGCATGCGCAGGGCGCATCGGCCGAATTGACCAAGGTGGTGGCGCTCACTCTGGGCGCCGCTTTTGTCTTCCTGATCGCCCAGTTTTTCCCTATCGTCGAACTCGACGTCAATGGCCTCACTTCCAGCGCCACCTTGCTCGGTTCCATCCGCGTGCTGTGGTCCGAGCAGATGCACATCGTGGCGACGATGGTCTTCCTGTTTACCATCCTCTTTCCCGCCATCGAACTCGGTTCCCTGCTGTACGTCGCGCTGGGCTTGCGCGGCGGCGTCAAGGTGCCCGGCTTTAACCGTGTGCTGCGCGCCGTGCAGACGGCGCGCGAATGGGGCATGACGGAGGTGCTGATGATCGGCATCCTGATCACCGTCGTCAAGATGACCAGCCTGGCCACGGTGCTGCCGCAACCGGGGCTGTTCGCGTTTGGCGCGCTGACCCTGATGCTGGCCATCGTCGTCTCGTTCGACCCCAAGGCCCTGTGGAACCTGGGCGACGACCTGACCCGGCAAGCGCTGCCGGGCATCCGCTACAAGGCCTTCGCGCCGGGCGAGAAAGTGCTGCCTTGCCATGCCTGCGGCCTGGTGGCGCCGCCGCTGGGCAAGGGCAGGCACCTGGCTTGCGCGCGCTGCGGCACGGCCCTGCACGTACGCAAACCGGACAGCATCAACCGCACCTGGGCCTTGCTGATCGCCGCCATGATCCTCTACATTCCCGCCAACCTATTGCCCGTGATGGTGACGCAATCGCTGTTCGGCGCGCAGGACGACACCATCATGAGCGGCGTGGTGCTGTTCTGGACCAGCGGCTCGAAGGGCCTGGCCATCATCATTTTCATCGCCAGCGTGGTCGTGCCCATGCTGAAGCTGGGCGTGCTGGCGCTGCTGGCGTTCACCGCGCAGCGGCGTTCGCGCTGGCGGCCGCGCCAGCGCACCATCCTGTACCGCATGGTCGAATTCATCGGCCGCTGGTCCATGCTCGATATCTTTGTCGTCACCCTGACGGTGGCACTGGTGCGCTTCAAGTCGCTGGCCGTGATCACGGCCGGCCCCGGCGCGCTGGCCTTTGGCGCCGTGGTGGTGCTGACCATGCTGGCGGCGATGCAGTTCGACCCGCGCCTGATCTGGGACCCCGTCGACGGGCAGGTGCCCGGCGAGGAAGAACCCGTGGTGGTGACAAATACCGGAAACAATACAGTGATTGGAGAACAGCATGTCTGACAAAGAAGCAGGCGACCTTGCCGAAGCGGGTGGCCGTCCATTGCCCGAGCCTGATGTGGAACAGGGCAGCCGCTGGCTGCCGTCGCTGGTATGGCTCATCCCGCTGCTGGCCGCACTGATCGGCGCCGGCCTGGCCGCCAAGTCCATCCTCGACCAGGGGCCCACGGTGACGGTCAGCTTCAAGAGCGCCGAAGGACTCGAGCCTGGCAAGACCAAGGTCAAATACAAGGATGTCGATATCGGCCAGGTGCGCGCCATCACCCTGGGCGAGGACTTGAGCAAGGTGCTGGTGACGATCGACATGAGCAAGGAAGCGCGCCGCTTCGCTACCGCCGATTCGCGTTTCTGGGTGGTGCGCCCGCAGATCGGCGCCAGCGGCGTGACGGGGCTGGGCACCTTGCTGTCGGGCGCCTACATCGGCGTCGACACGGGCAAGTCGGAAGCCAAAAAGGAGAATTTCATCGGCATGGAGAGTCCGCCCGCCGTGGCCGGTGACCAGAAGGGCAAGCTGTACACCCTGCATGCGGACAGCCTGGGATCCGTCGATGTCGGTTCGCCCCTGTTCTTCCACCGCCTGCGCGTGGGCAAGGTGGTCAGCTTCGCGCTGGACAAGGATGGCAACGGCATCACCATGTCGGTCTTCGTGAACGCGCCGTACGACCAGTTCGTCGGCAAGAACGCGCGCTGGTGGCATGCCAGCGGCGTCGATGTGCGTCTCGATTCGAACGGCTTCAAATTGAATACGCAGTCCCTGGCGGCCATGCTGGTGGGCGGCATCGCCTTCGAGGCGGAAAACGGCCGCAGGCCCGAAGAGCCGGCGCCGGCCAATGCCAATTTCCGCCTGGCGGCCGACGAGGCCAGCGCCATGCGCGAACCCGATGGCGAGGCGATCACCACCGTATTCTATTTCGACCAGTCCCTGCGCGGCTTGCAGCCTGGCGCCACGGTCGATTTCCGCGGCATCGTGCTGGGCGAGGTGCGTTCTGTCGGGATCGAGTTCGATCCCGTGAAGAAGAACTTCCGCATGCCCGTCACCGTCAATCTGTACCCCGCCCGCCTGGGCATGCGCTTCAAGGCTGCCGTCGACGATGAGGAAGGCTCGGCCGGCCACCAGCTGCTCGAACGCATGGTCAGCCGCGGCTTGCGCGCGCAGCTACGCACGGGCAACCTGCTGACCAGCCAGCTGTACATCGCGCTGGACTTCTTCCCGAAAGCGCCGAAGGTGGCGCTGGACCTGAACAAATATCCGCTGGAAGTGCCGACTGTGCCCAATACCCTCGATGAACTGCAGACGCAGATCGCCAGCATCGCCCGCAAGCTCGATCAGGTGCCGTACGCGGAGATCGGCAACAACCTGAACGCCACCATCAAGCAGGCCAATACCCTGTTCAAGCAGCTCGATGGCCAGGTGGTGCCGGAAATGCGCGATACCTTGACGGCGGCGAAACAGACCTTCGGCACGGCCGAACAGGTGCTGCAAAAGGATTCGCCGCTGCAGTCGGACGTGCGCCAGGCCTTGCAGCAGCTGACGCAAACCCTGCAATCGCTCAATGCCCTGTCGGATTACCTGGAACGCCACCCCGAGTCCCTGATCCGCGGTAAAAAAGGAGATGAGAAAAAATGAAGCAGCCAATTTTTGCGCTTTTGATGACAGCCATCCTGCTGGGCGCCTGCTCCACGCCCCAGCCCGAGCATTTCTATACGCTCAGCGGCGGCGCCGACGCGCAGCCGGCCAAACCCGTCAAATACTATGTCGAGGTGCTGGCCGTCAGCGTGCCGCAGCAGGTGAGCCGCAACCAGTTTGTCGTGACGGCGCCATCGGGGCGCATCGAATTGCTGGAGCAGCAGCGCTGGGCGGGGCCGCTGGCCGGCGAGATCGGCCAGGCCCTGTCGACGGCCGTGACGAACGACCTGGGCGCCATCGACGTGTTCCGCACGCCGCATCCGGACAACTTGCCCGTGTACCGCATCAGCACCAATGTGCAGCGTTTCGAGTCCGTGATGGGCCAATATGCGCTGATCGACGCCGTGTGGAGCGTGCGCCAGCTGGCCAGCAGCAAGGTGGTGACTTGCCGCACGATAGCCAATGAAAAGGTGGGCGCCGGCTACGATGAACTGGTGCTCGGTCACCGCCGCGCCGTGAACCGCATCGCCGCCGATACGGCGAGCGTCGTGCGCGCTTTTGACAACGGCAACGCCGCCTGCCCGGCCGCCTGAGCCGCTTTCCGCTATCCAGTCCCGGCGGCCGCTGGTAAAATACGGCCATGGGAATGACCTTGTTCACGCGCCGCTTTGCCGCCTGGATCGCCTGTTTCGCGATCCTGCTGGCGGCGCTCGCGCCATCGATTTCCCAGGCCGTCGCCAACGCCAAGCAGGAATCCGGCTCCGGCTGGGCGGAAATCTGCTCGGTGGCCGGCATCCGTTTCGTCCAGGTCGACAATGACGGCGCCGCCGACGAGAAATCCGGCGGCAAGGCCATGCAGATGGAGCATTGCGCCTTCTGTTCCACGCATGCAGGTTCCGTCGGCCTGCCGCCCGCCAGCCCCATGCTGCCGCTGCTTGTGGCCAGCGGCACGGCCATTTTCCCGGCCCTCTACTACCAGTCTCCCGCACCGCTGTTCATCTGGTCCACCGCGCAGTCGCGCGCGCCGCCTACCCTCATTTAAGTTTTTTGCATTTTCAATGTTGGCGCTGTCCACCTTGCGGTGTGACGCGCCGCATCCGCACACTTAAGCGAGAATCACATGAACAAGAAATTATTGGTGCTGGCCGTCGCCATCATCGTGGCTTACCCCTGCGCGCAGGCGCAGCAACTTGACCAAACCGACCACGCCATCGACACCGTCGTCGTTTCCGGTTCGCGCGCGCAAGCGTGGCTGTCCGAGACGCCACAGGCCATCGGCGTCGTCAATGCCACAACCCTGGAACGCGACAAGCCCAAGACCATGGGCGATATCCTCAACCGCATCGCCGGCGTGTACTGGAATGACCTGGGCAACGAGCAGCACAGCATGAGCATCCGCCAGCCCATCGGCACGAATGCCGTCTACCAGTACCTGGAAGACGGCATTCCCATCCGCCCGCTGGGTGTCTTCAACCACAATTCGCTTAACGAGATGAACATGGCGGGCGCCAGCGGCGTGGAAGTGGTGAAGGGCGCCGCGTCCTCGCTGTACGGCAGCAATGCCGTCGGCGGCGCCGTCAATTTCCTGACAGCCGGCGCCAGCGCGACACCCACGGCCAGCGTGGGCGTGCGGCGCGACAGCGTGGCTGGCTACACCCGCTACGACACTTCCGCCAGCGATACCTGGGGGCCGCTGGGACTGCGCTTTTCCCACTACAGTTCGCGCCGTTCGCGCGACAACTGGCAAGAGTACAGCTACGGCGACAAGGATTCGTTCTCGCTGCGCGCCGACTATGCGCTCAGTCCCGCTTCGCAGCTGCGCGCCACCATCGTCCACACGGATCTCGATGCGGCGATGACGGGCAGCCTGTTCGAGAACGACTACCGCACTGACCCCGGCAAGAGCCTGAACACGTTTACCTACCGCAAGGACAAGACCACGCGCATGAATCTGGCGTGGGAGGGCGCGACGACGGCCAATGGCACGAGCACCGTCACCGTGTTTACGCGCAAGAACGACCATGGACAGATTCCCGCGTATTCCATCGGCAGCTGCGCGGGTGTGCTGTGCAAGGGCGTCATCAACAATAACCACGTCGATTCGCTGGGCCTGGACGTGAAGCACCAGCAGGAATTCGCCTGGCTGCGTTCGCGCCTGATCGCCGGCGTGTATGTGGACAAGAGCGACAATCCCTTTGTCAGCGATAACCTATCCATCGTACGCGATGCCGCCACGGGCCGCTACCTGCGCTACACGCTGGCCAATGCCAGCAATCCGCAGGGCGTGCGCGACTACCAGACGGATATCCTCAACACTGCCGTCTTCGCGCAATGGGAATTTTCTCCGTTGGCGGGCACGCGCGTGGTGCTGGGCGGGCGTTCGGACGCCATCCGCTACGACTACCATAACAAGCTGGCGCCCGGCGGCAGCGTCAATTATGGCGCGCCCGACGAGTCGCGCAGCTTTTCGCACGTGAGCCCGAAGCTGGGCGCCAGCTATGCCATCGGCCATGCGGGCAGCGCGTATGCGAACGTCAGCCAGGGTTTTACGCCGCCCGAGGTGAGCCAACTGTATGGCAAGACGGGCATCGCCGACCTGCAGCCGTCCGTCTACAACAACTATGAGCTGGGCTTGCGCTGGGCCTTCTTGCAGGGCCGCTTGAAACTCGACACGGCCCTGTACCGGCTCGACGGGCGCGACACCATCGTCAGCTACACGCTCTCGCCGGGCAACAGCGAAAACCGCAATGCGGGACGCACGCGCAGCGAAGGCCTGGAGCTGGGCCTGAACTACGACAGTGGCCCGTTCGACGCGCGCTTCGCCACGGCCATCGCGCGCCACCGCTACCTGCGCTACCAGGTGTCCTCCACTCTCGATTACAGCGGCCGCACCATGCCGCAGGCGCCGCGCGATATCACCTCGATCGAGATCGGCTACAAGCCCGTGGCCGGCGCGCGTATCGCGCTCGAAGCCGTGCACCAGGGGCGCTACTGGATGAACAATGCCAACACGGTGGAGTACAAGGGGCACGCCTTGCTGAACCTGCGCGCCAGTTACCAGCTCGCGCGCGGGCTGGAAGCGTGGGCGCAGGTGCGCAACCTGGCAGATAAACGCTATGCCGATTCGGCCAGCAGCAGTTATGCGGGCACGGGCAGCTATGCGCCGAACAGCCAGAACCAGTACACGCCCGGCGCGCCGCGCAGCGTGATGCTGGGCCTAGGCTATACATTCAACGCACTGTGAGGATGGCCATGGACGACGCAACTTTTCTCATCGCACGGCGCAAAAGCCTGTATTGGCGCATCCACTTCTGGGCCGCGCTGATCGCTTCGCCGTTTGCCCTGCTAGCTACCCTGACGGGCATTTTGTATGTGTTCACGCCGCAGATCGAGGCAAGGCTGTACCAGCACCTCGACCATGTGGCGCCGCAGGGCGCCATGCTGCCGCTGGATGCCGCCGTGGCGGCGGCCGAACGGGCGGCGCCGCGTGGCTGGGCGGTGCAGCACGTGGTGCCGCCGTTTCAGCAGGATGACGCGGTGCAGGTGGCGTTCGCGCCGCCCGGCGGCGCGCAGGATGAACATGCGGGCCATGGCGGACATGCCGCGCCGGCCACGCCCGCCAGGCCGAAGTTCGGCCTGCCCGCGCAAGCCGTCGTCGTGTATGTGAACCCCTATGATGCGCGTGTGCTGGGCCGCCTGGCCAGCAGTGAACGCTTCGGCAACTGGGCGAAAAAGCTGCATTCGCGTCTGCTGCAAAACGATGGCTGGCGCTGGATGATCGAGCTGGCGGCCAGCTGGCTGATGGTGATGCTGGTGACGGGTGTGGTCCTGTGGTGGCCGCGCGGCGCGCAATCGGGCTTGCCGAAGCGGGGTGCGCGCGGGCGCAATGGCTGGCGCCAGTGGCATGCTTTTCTCGGCGTGGCGCTCGGCATCGTCAGTGTCGTCATCCTGACGACGGGGCTGACGTGGAGCCAGCAGGCGGGCGGGCGCATCCGCGCGCTGCGCGACGTCAGCGGCCAGGCGCCGCCGCCCGTGCCACGCGGCCTGCACTCAAACGAGGAGGGCGCCCCGCTCGACTGGCAGGATGCGTGGCAGGTGGCGCGCAGCCATGCGCCCGCCATCGCCGTGCAGCTGACGGCGCCCGTCAGCCAGGACGATGTGTGGCGCGCCACCATGGCCGACCGCAGCCAGCCCACCTTGCGCTTCGACCTGCAATTCGACGCCTACAGCGGCAAGCCTTTGTACTATGCGGGGTGGGAGGCGCAGACGGCGTTCGGCAAGGCGACGGCCATCGGCATCCCGTTTCATCGCGGCGAATTCGGCTGGTGGAACCAGGCCGTGCTGCTGCTGTTCGGCGCCAGCGTGCTGTTTTCGCTCGTGTCGGGCTGGATGATGTTTTTCAAGCGGCGCTTGCCTGGTTCGCTGGGCTTGCCCAAGCTGCTGCCGGGCGCCAGGACCTCGCCTTCCACGCTGGCCTGGATGACGGCGGCGGGCATGTGTGCGCTGATGCCGCTGCTGCTCATCTCCGGCGGCCTGCTGATGCTGCTGGAGCTGGGCCTGGCAAAATGTGGGCCGCGTGTTGGCCGGATGTGGCTGCGCTAGAATAAGGGGCGCGGCCCGGCTCGTTGCCATGGGCCGCCCCTTGCATAGGCTGAACCATGGTATTCATCGATTTTCCCGCCTTGTCCGCACTGGCCGCCGCGTCGGCTGCGGTTAGCCAGAAATGCAGCTGCTGCGCCGTTCCGTTGGACGCCTGGCAGCGCCTTCCCACCTCGCTGGAGCTGGACCGCTTCGAAGAAATCGGCACCCTGCGCGAAGATCCGTACGAGGAACCGACGTTTGACGAGTATCACCCGCAGCGCACGCGCTACGACAGCGTGGACGCGCCCATCGCGCCGCGCTACTATCCCGCTAATCTGAGCCAGGTGGCCCGCTGCCTCAATTGCGGCCGCCACTACCTGCGCTACAACGAGGCGGGCGGCTATTTCACGGAACTGCGCATCCGCGCGCTGCGTTCGGCATTGCTGGCCGACGCGCCGCTGTCTGCCTGAGGGCTACAGGCTTTCCTTGACGTGCGCGATGCCGTGTTCATCATAGATCGAGTACACGGCAGCGAGGAGATTGTCCAGTTCCGGCGAGCGGTCCATGTGCCGCATGCTGAATAAAATGGGCGAGAACGCGTGCTTGTCGTCCAGTTTGCGGTACACGACGTTCCGGTGATGCATGGCTTGCACGCTTTCCGGCACGATGGAGATGCCCTGGCCAGCCGCCACCAGTCCCATGGAAATCTGCAGTTCGCGCACTTCCGTAACGGGGCCGGGCGTGACATTGCCCTCGCTGAACATGGCCAGCACCTGGTCGGCGAAGCTGGGGCGGGGCGCTTTCGGATACACGAGCAGGGTTTCGTGGATCAGGTCCGTCAGGCGCAATCCGCCTTCCCCCTTGGCCAGCCGGTGGCCGGGCGGCAGGGCCACCACCAGCCGCTCCTCGCGCAGCAGGATGCGGCGGATGCTGGGATCCTCGCTTTTCAGGCGCCCGAAACCCACGTCGATGCGGCCTTCCTTCAGGGCCTTGATTTGCTCCACCGTCGTCATTTCATGCAGGGTCACGTCGACCTCGGGATGGCGCTCGCAATAGCGGTGCACGACGTCGGGCAATTCCCCGTACAGGGTCGAGGCGACGAAGCCGATCGACAGCGTGCGTTCCAGCTTGCCGATGCGCTGGGTCATCGCCTTCAGGTCGCGCACCTGGTCGAGCAGCGGGCGCGCGTGGGCGAGGAAAAATTCGCCCGCTTCCGTCAGCCGCAAGGGCCGCGAGCCTTTCTCGATCAGTGTCACGCCCAGGGTTTCTTCCAGCTGCTGCATCTGCCGGCTCAGTGGCGGCTGCGCGATATGCAGGCGCGCAGCGGCCCGCGTGAAGTTCCTTTCCTCTGCCACCGCCACGAAGTAGCGCAAGTGCCGTAATTCCATCTTCATACCTTTCAGGTATAGGTTTGATACCAACTCGGTGTTGGACGTGGGGACATTCGGGGAATATCGTGTCTCCACTCCACAGAATTATACGGAATAAATATGATTCAAAATATCGAGACCTACTTGGTCGATGTGCCAACCATCCGTCCGCACAAGCTGTCCGTCGCCACCATGAATACGCAAACCCTGGTGCTGGTACGGCTGCGCTGCGCCGACGGCATCACGGGCTGGGGCGAGGCGACCACCATCGGCGGCTTGAGCTACGGCGGCGAAAGCCCGGAAAGCATCAAGACGAATATCGATACCTACATCGCGCCGCTGCTGGTCGGCATGGAAGCGAGCGAAGTGGCCAAGGCGATGGCCAGGGTGCGCAAGGTCATCCAGGGCAACCGCTTCGCCAAGTGCGCGATCGAGACGGCCCTGCTGGACGCGCAGGCGCGCCGCCTGAATGTGCCGCTGTCGGAATTGCTGGGCGGCCGCGTGCGCGATGCGCTGCCCGTGGCCTGGGTGCTGGCCAGCGGCGATACCGCGCGCGATATCGCCGAAGGGGAAAAAATGCTGGAACTGCGCCGCCACCGCATCTTCAAGCTGAAGATCGGCTTGCGCGACGTGATGGACGACGTGGCCCACGTGCTGGAGATCAAGCGGGCGCTGGGCGAACGGGCCAGCGTGCGCGTCGACGTCAACCAGGCCTGGAGCGAGACGGACGCCGTGCGCGGCATCGCCGCGCTGGAAGCGGGCGGCATCGACCTGATCGAGCAGCCCGTCAAGGCGGGCAACCGCGCCGCGCTGGCGCGCCTGAAGCGGCGCTTCGACGTGGCCATCATGGCCGATGAAGCCTTGCACGGTCCCGCCGATGCGCTGGCGCTGGCGCAGGCCGATGCGGCCGACGTGTACGCGGTGAAGATCACCCAGTCGGGCGGCTTGCTGCCCGCGCTGGAAGTGGCCACCGTGGCGCGCCTGGCCGGCGTGGGCCTGTACGGCGGCACCATGCTCGAAGGCGGCGTCGGCACGGCGGCCACGGCCCACGTCTGCTCCACGTTCGCGGAACTGGCCTGGGGCACGGAACTGTTCGGGCCACTGCTGCTGACGCAGGAAGTCTTGCGCGAGCCGCTCGTGTACCGCGACTTCATGCTGCAGGTGCCGACGGGGCCGGGCCTGGGCGTGGAGATTGATACCGACAAGCTGCGTGCCATGCAGCGTCAATAAAGGAGACACCATGTTATTCCATGTACGCATGAACGTGAACCTGCCCGTCAGCATGCCGGCGGAACAGGCAGCGCAGCTGAAACAGACGGAAAAGGAATTGGCCCAGCGCCTGCAGCACGAGGGCAAGTGGCGCCACCTGTGGCGCATCGCCGGCCAGTACGCCAACGTCAGCGTTTTCGATGTGGACAGCGTGGACGAGCTGCATAACTTGCTCACTTCGCTGCCCTTGTTTCCCTACATGCAGATCGACGTGATGCCGCTGTGCCGCCATCCTTCGTCCGTGCGCGACGGCGATGCCTGACCCGCGCTGCGGCACAAGCAAAGGAGCCATGCCATGAAACACACGGATACCGGAATCGTCGTGACCACCTGGAACGGGGACGATACGCTGCTGCATTACCGCACCGATGGCGAGCGGGGCAAACCATGTCTGCTGCTGTCGAATTCCCTGGGCACGGACCTGTCCATGTGGGATGCCCAGGCGGCAGACCTGGCCAGCGACTTTTATGTCGTGCGCTACGATACGCGCGGCCATGGCCGCTCGGCCAGCGGCAGCGCGCCGTTCGGCATCGAACGCCTGGGCCTGGACGTGGTGGCGCTGCTCGACCACCTCGAGATCGCCCGTGCCGCGTTCTGCGGCATCTCGATGGGCGGCTTGACGGGGCAGTGGCTGGGCATCCACCAGCCGCAGCGCCTCACGCATCTGGTGCTGGCAAATACGGCGGCGCGCATCGGCGTAACCGACGCGTGGCTGGCGCGTGCGGAACAGGTGCGCCGCGACGGCATGGACGCGGTGGCCGACGGCGCCGCCGCGCGCTGGTTCACGCCAGCGTTCATCGCGCGGGAAGCGGCCACGGTGGCGCGCATGATCGCCACCTTGCGCGGGCAGGATGCCGAAGGCTACGCAGCCTGCTGCGCGGCGCTGGCACAGGCGGACCTGCGCGCACAGGCGGTCACGATCACGGTGCCCACCTTGCTCATCGCCGGCGAGCATGATCCCGTCACCACGGTGGACGATGCGCGCTGGCTGCAGCGGCAGGTGGCAGGCGCGCAGCTGGCCCAGGTGCCCGCGTCGCATTTGTCGAATGTCGAGGCGGCGCCAGCCTTCACGGCGCAGCTGCGCGCCTTTGTATCGTCGCCGGCAGGGTAAGATTTCGCTTTGCCCCTGAGCACCGCCACCGGCAGGGCCGGCACGCGGCAGGGGAAGCTTTTTTGAAAAAATAATAAGAAAAAAAGCAAACTTGGAGTAGACAGATGGAAAACAGATTGATCATCATCGCGGCGGTCACGGTGGGCTATTTCGCCCTCATGTCGTACATTACGTATAGCGTGCGCAAGCATGCCAACAGCGCCGAGGGCATGACGGCGGGCGGACGCAACTATCCCGCTTATCTGATCGGCGCGCTGCTATTGTCGGAATTCATCGGCAGTTCCGTCAGCATCGGCACCGCCCAGAAGGGCTATGAACTGGGCATTTCGGCCGCCTGGAATCTGGTGGCGCTGTCGCTGGGATTTTTGCTGCTGGCCATCGTGCTGGTGAAAAAATACAAGGAAAGCGGGCAATCGACGATTTCCGGCATCCTGGCGCAGACGTACGGCGAACCCGTGCGCTATGCGGCATCCATCCTCACCATCGTCGCGCTGAGCATCGTTGCCGTGGCCCTGTATGCGAGCGGTGGCGCCGTGCTGGCGGCCGTGCTGCACATCAACAAGACGGTGGCCATCCTGCTGGTGGGTGCCATCACCGTGATTTATGTCAGTCTGGGCGGCATGCGCTCGGTGGTGTACACCAATTTCGCCCACTCCATCGTCAAGTACCTGGGCGTGATCCTGGCGCTGGCGTATGCGCTGGAAGCAACCGGCGGCATCGGCGCGCTGCAGGCGCAGCTGCCGGCCAAGATGTTCAACTGGGTCGAGATCGGCTGGGGCCAGATCATCGCGTGGATGATCGGCGGTATCGGTTCCATCTTCGCCACGCAATACGTGATCCAGGCCCTCGTCAGCACGGACAACCCGGCCGTGGCCAAGCGCGCCTGCTATTACGTGTCGTCATTGATGATTCCGTTCGGCCTGATGGCCGCGCTGATCGGCATGTGCAGCGCCGTGTTGTATCCGGGCATGAAGTCGATCGACGCCTTCCCGACCCTGATCGCCCACATGCCGGCGTTTTCCGCCAGCATCATGATCGTCGGTCTGGCCGGCGCCCTGTTCGGCGGCATTTCCGCCACCACCCTGGCATCGGCCACCCTGGCCATGAAGGATTTTTATGACCCCTGGTACAACAAGGCAAAGAACGATGCGAAATCGCTGATGTTCCTGCGCATCGCCATCGTCGTGGCGGGCTTGCTGCCGCTGGTGCTGGCGCTGTATGCGGAAAAACTGCTGATGATCGCCTTCCTGGGCAAGGCCCTGCGCGCCACCCTGGCCGTGCTGGTGCTGATGGCCTTTTATGCGCCGAAATTCGGCACGCCGCGCGGCGCCTTCGTCGGCGTGATCGTCTCGGTGATCGCCACCATCGGCTGGTTTCTGGCAGGCAATCCCTACGGCGTCGACAGTTCCTACCTGGCGCTGGCTGGTCCGCTGCTGACCATGGGCATCAGCCATCTGTTCAAGCCGGCGCAAGCGTTGGCGAAGCCGGCATCGTCGTCGCGGCTGTAGCTTACCCCAACCCTCAGACCAGTCCCGTCATGTAATAGATGGCAATGACGAGGAACACGGCCACCGTCTTGATGACGGTGATGCCGAAAATGTCGCGGTAGGACTGGCGGTGCGTGAGGCCCGTGACGGCCAGCAAGGTGATCACGGCGCCATTGTGCGGCAAGGTATCCATGCCGCCGCTGGCCATGGCCACCACGCGGTGCATCACTTCCAGCGGAATATGCGCCTGTTGCGCGGCCTGGATGAAACTGTCCGACATGGCGGCCAGCGCGATGCTCATGCCGCCCGAGGCCGATCCAGTAATGCCGGCCAGGGTCGTCACGGACACGGCCGCGTTGACGAGGGGATCGGGTACGCTGCGCAAGGTGTTGCTGACGGCAAGAAAGCCGGGCAGGGCGGCGATGACGCCGCCAAAGCCATATTCGGAGGCCGTATTCATGGCCGCCAGCAAGGCGCCGCCCACGGCCGCCTTGGTGCCTTCCGCAAAGGCGGCGCGGATGCGCCCGAAAGCCGTTGCGCACACGAGCAAAATTCCCAGCAACAAGGCGCCTTCCACGGCCCAGATACCTGTCACGGACGCGATCGACGTGGTCACGGGCGCATGCAGCCCTGGCAACGCCTCGGCGGTGAGCGAGTAGCTGGCGCCGTACCAGTGGGGAATCAGCCGGGTCAGCGCAAAGTTGGCCACCCCCACCAGCACCAGAGGCGCTACCGACAGCAACGGATGGGGCAGGTCGCCCACGTCGGCCTTGGCCTTTTCGGCCTCGGCTCCATAGCCTTCGCCCGTCGCCATGACGGAACGGCGGCGCCATTCGAGGAAAGCCAGTCCCATGATTACCGTCAGCACGGCGCCGATGGTGCCCAGCCACGGCGCGGCCCAGCCGGTCGTATTGAAAAAGGTGGTGGGGATGATGTTCTGGATTTGCGGCGTGCCGGGCAAGGTATCCATGGTGAACGAGAACGCGCCCAGCGCGATGGCGCCCGGCATCAGCCGTTTGGGGATATTGCTCTGGCGATACAGCTCGGCCGCGAACGGATACACGGCGAACACCACGACGAACAGCGACACGCCACCATAGGTCAGGGCCGCGCACACGGCAACGATCACGGCATTCGCGCGCGAACTGCCGATGTAGCGGATGGCGGCCACGACGATGGACTGGGAAAAACCGGACAGTTCGATGAGTTTGCCGAACACGGCGCCGAGCAAGAAGACGGGGAAATACAGCTTGATGAAGCCCACCATCTTTTCCATGAAGATGCCGCTGAAGACGGCCGGCACGGCCGACGGATCGGTCAGCAGTACGGCGCCCAGCGCGGCGACGGGCGCAAACAGGATTACGCTATAGCCGCGGTAAGCGGCCAGCATGAGAAAGGCCAATGCGGCCAGAACTATCAGGAAAGACATCGGTCAGGCCCTTGCGCGGAAAGTGATCAGGATACTAATGATGTAATTAGTATCATACTTCTCGGCAAGACACCAACGCGCAGGTCAAGGTGCAAGCAGTTGATGCAGGCGCAGCAAGGAAGAAAGGGCTGGTCGGGGTGAGAGGATTCGAACCTCCGGCCTCTGCGTCCCGAATAATGAGGATTTTAAGTTATGGCCCGTAGATAAAGGATTTGCGGATTTTGTACTACATTACGTACTACACTGCTCAGTTAACGAAAACCAAAGAATTTCTTTCGATTGACAATGCTGTACAAGCTAAAAGCATGGAGTATTTACAACACATTGCTTGGTAGTGATCCGGCTGGCGTTTGACGCGCACGGTCCAAAAGCCGTAGGTGACGTTGGCGCCGACGGCGACGATGGCGCCCAGCACGTGCAAGTATTTAGGATCAGGTAGCCCAAGTGACCTCCCATCGGGTATCGTTGAAAGCCAGAGCAGAATCTACGTTACCAGATGAGAGGGACGCGATGTCAGACGATAATGCACTCGGAGTTATTGCCGAGGATGACGCCGGTGCCGAAGACGATGCCGCACTGGCGACGCTGCGTTGGGAGAAGGGCGTGGAATTCGCGCTTGCGCGGGAGCTGCAGGCATGGCATTTGGAGAGCACAGTGCCGGCAGAAGCCCTGGCGCGAGCGAAGGACAACAAGCCGGTCGGAGTTGAGGGGCTGACGGAAATATTAAGCCGGCGCAGCCGCCAACCGCGCTACGTGCCCCTGGATGGCAATGTCGAAAAGTCGCTGGGTGATGCGCTGGCCGGCCTCGACATTGGTAAATGCGTCCTCATCGAATGCAAGGGCAGCCTGGACGATTCGGGGTGGAAGCGCGAAGCCAAACCGCAGGTCGAGAATCCGGCCGGATCCGCAGTGAAATACCAGAACGAGGGCGGCAAGGACCGCATCGCCAAGCTCCAGCGGATCGCTGGGAGGGCAAACGTCCAAATCCGCGGACAGCAATGCCATTTCCTTGTGGGGGCCTGGAAACCTGATGAAACGGAGTCCGGAGCTGTACCCGGTTTGAAATTCACGGATTACTGGAAATTCGTTCTCGGCGCCGACGGAAGCGGCACGGCGCCCTCGATTGTGGCCATGGAGATCGCCGCGCTTCGCGACAAGGGACTCGACCGGGAGCAATTCGGCGAATATGTTCTTGCGCTTCTGACCGATGGAGACGATTCGATGGCGAGCGACGAGATCGCTTGGCTGCAACGCGAACTCGTCCTGCTAGCACGGGTTACCAACACGGAAACGCGTGAGACAGGTTGGATTGCCGGCCGCGTGAGCGAAAGCGAATTGCTGCGCATCCTATCACTGGATGTCAGGTTCAATGCATTGATCTCCGCATTGGAAGAACGTGAGCAAGCCGAAAAGGACGCGAAGAAACTGCGGGAGCGTACGAAGCGACAAGAAAAGGGCAAGAATGCAACGCGGCCCCTCTAAGAAGTCGGCAATTGGACGTGCGATGAATTGGTCGGGGTGAGAGGAATAGAACCTCTGGCCTCTACGTCCCGAATAATGAGGACAGGAGAATCTATCCTCTACCTAGAGGGTCTACGGTTTTCGTACTACACTTAGTTTGAGATCGAAGTGTCGCTTCAACCGACACTGAGCAACTTGGTCGGACGTTCGGAAATAAAAAAGCTCGAACTATTTTTTAATTGATAAAATACTTCCGTCCTCCCTTCTGTCCTAAGTTGACTATGTGGAATCGCGACGACGCGTCTGTCGTTTCCTTCGCGGGAAGTCGCACCACCGGGATTGTGGCAACACGGCCCTCCCGTCCCTCTCTTGACGTGCTACCCGGCGGGACGGCGACAACTCGACCGTCGTGACCTTCGCGTGCTGTGTGGCCATAAGGGATTTTCACTTTTTTGACGCCGCGCCCCGTGCGGAAATGATGAGCCTTATCCCTCCATTGTGATGGAAGTATCTAGTTGCAACGGACGCTCGTCCATTGCCTTGACATTGCAAGAAAATACCTGATATATCGTACTCTGTTAGAACTTATCTATACCTGCGAAATTAACTATGAAGACAAAAAAGTATCTTACAAAAAGCCTTTTAAGAGAGATAAACGACGCCGCCAAAAGGGAAAAAAGAAATAGGTGGATTGATAAGGATTTCATAGAGCAATTGCCTAATGATGCAAAATTCCCGGTTGTAGAGTACTTTTATCATAATAAAGATGAGTTTCGACTAACAATCGTGCTTAATGATGAGCCTGCTGTGGGGTATATCGACGTTAGTGCGTTGCGTTTCGAAACAATCCCTACGGCTACGTTTCATGATGACGGGTCGGTAGCGATTGAAGAACCTTCAACTCATGATTCAAAAAGACCATATCCCAATGGAAGGGAATGGAAGGAAACGGTTACTACGGCCCCGGTTAGAGATCAGGCAAGATTTCGCAGAGAAGTTCTTAACGCATATGCTTATCAATGTGCAATTTGCGATGTGCGTGATAAATCCCTCCTAAGAGCCGCACATATTGTCGATGTTGCTCTTGGTGGTCCGGATACCATTGGAAATGGTATATGTCTTTGCACCAACCACGAAATTTCTTTCGACAATGGATTGATAATTATTAATGATAAGTTAGAAGTCATCAATCGGACGACTAGTGACTTGGGAATCAAATACTCTAAGCTAAGAGACACGATTTCGTCCGATATGCGACCTAGTCCAGTTTTCCTAAGAGAAAAACTTAGTCGTTTTACTAACCTTCCCTAACACTAATCTTAATTGAATATCTAGGGCATCATTGCCCAGCGTTGCTTGCACGGGAGCCCTCGATGCGATCGAGCACGGACGCCGAGCTGAGTTCCTGTCAGCATCTGCAGAATCACTTTTCGGCTACAGGTCCACTGTCGAGCTCACACGTCATGGAAGCCAGTACATCGCAGTCGTGCAGTTTTAGTGTCGCGCGAACCAAGACTGATGGGGAGACATCAGCTTGCGTGTTAACGCTTCAGCACGTAGCTACCTTTGGCCTTCAAGTTCTGTGGTCGGATGAGAGGATTCAAACCTCTAGAAGCGCCAAGCTGCAACAAAAGGAAGGTCACCTGTTGTAGAATAAATCATCACATACAGCAAGGAGGGTTACTTGAATGAACTCGTTAAACGTCTGAATCCTATTGAGAGTGTGCGTCGCAGATTATTTGCTCTGTCGGGTAATCGATGCGCTTTTCCAAAATGCCCGCACCCTATTATCAATAAGGACGGACAATTACTCGCTCAAATATGTCATATAGAGGCGGCAAGTGAAGACGGAGAGCGATTTAATTCCGAGAAAAATAACGAGGAGCGCCGCGCTTTCGAAAATCTAATCTTGCTGTGCGGTACGCATCATTTGGAAACAAATAACACTACTGTTTACACGCTTTCCAAAATGCGCGAAATGAAGGGTGCTCACGAAGCCCATTCGTTTGTGCAATCGACAGAAATGCTGGAGCGTTTTATCGACGCAACGTCTAATCAGCATTACGAATTGCCAAAAAATTTCTTGAATCTCGATACATCAAGATGGGACGATACTTCATTCATCGAGGCAAGAAACTTGTTAGAGCGAATTGCGACTTTGCCCCGACTGACGAGAAGTTTATATGCCACTGCGCTAATCTGGACCGTACCGCAAGACCTCTCGTTATTTGTCGACACTGCAGAATTGTCGATACGCTTACATGTGCCTGCTGCAACGCTAGAGCCACACTTTGCGATTTTGGTGCGAACTGAATTGGTCACCGAATGGTCGGCAGAAGAGGCTAACATGTGTGGCAGGCCACCATTCAGGCACTTTTATCTACGTGGCCTTGACAGAGAAGATTACGGAAACTATTTTTTAGTCCTACTAAATCGCCGTTATCGGAATGAGCCGGATGTGCTTCGGGATATTATAGAAAATTTGAATTTCGTGCTTCTTGACCAATAATGTGGCCGAATCGTGGAGGATGTATCGCTCAGGCAACCGGAAGCTTGTCAATGGTCTTTCTAACGAACTCACCGAATGTCCTAGTGACAGCGATATACGAATGACTCCACTGGACGGCCCCGGCGATGTCGTCGTTACCGGACATGGTCACGGGCGTATTCGGATGCTGCCTCGTGAATGCCGCGATCACGTCGGCATAATGGAGTGGGCGATCGAACCAGTTCTTACCATAGTGAAGTGATAGGTTGTTGGCGTAGATGTAGAAGGGCCATCGATTCATGTCCGGGTCGGACTGGCGTTCTTGTTTCGTGCGCTCGTAGACCGCGCTTGCGCACGAGTAGTTGAGAAAGCATCGTCCACCGACGGCGACCTCTAGCAAACAGTCTCCAACGCGGATATTGTTTGGATTTTTTGCGAAAGTGAGCTCGCTACGCGGCTCTGCAAATGGCTGGCGGTCTTTTGGCAGAATGGGGCGATCCGTCACACCGGACACCTTGATATAGTAGGCCGCGCCATCACGGATTGTGATCTGACGGTTGCTGGCGGTAGGCGTGCAGTAGGACTTGAGGATGTTGCCCAAGCCAAAATCCTTGTTACCCTCTGCCTGTGGATCCCAGTGCCAATCCTTTGCCATCATCTGGGCTGCGGCGCACAGCTGATCGACTTGGTCCTCAGTGAGATGAACGAAATCTAGCCCTGTACGCGCTTCCATCTTGAGCCGCTCGAGTGTTGCTGGATCCGTGATCAGTACGCCGGTCTCGTGGTTGTTGTTCAGTCCCTACAACGTGAAATTGGCGGAAGTAACGACTCCGGCGAACGGCTTCGCATCCTTGGAAAAGACGTAGATCTTGGAGTGCAGCTTCTGGTTGATGCTGATGACCGGCCACTTGCCCGTCTTAGACTAGATCGTCGAACCGAAGCTGCGCAGTTGAAGCGGCTTACGGAACTGGTCGTCGCCTCGTGGCGCGCAGGTGGACACTAGTTCGATGGCAGTCGCATTCAAATCGGCGTCTGAAAAAAAAGGACCGAAATCGTCGTACAGAAAAGGGGAGACGAACAGGGCTTCATCGGCGTAAGCGAGCAGACCGTGTACGACCTCACGATGATTCCTCGCGTTGTCGAGTACTAGCTTGCCATCGACTTCCAGCTTGACCTGATGCTCCATCTTGTTGTTGATAATCTGCATGTAGAGCCTATGGATGTTCCAATGATGAGCCACGCGTGGCGTTCTCCAAGAGTCTCGCATCAGATGGCTTATTGTGGAAGTAAAACGTTAAAGCGCCCATCGCTGTGGCTTTGACGTAGCTTGCTGGGCAAGCGGCAATTCGTGGTCGGGGTGAGAGGATTCGAACCTCCGGCCTCTGCGTCCCGAACGCAGCGCTCTACCAGGCTGAGCCACACCCCGCTTTCCTTCATTACAGCAGATGGCGGGGTGGCTTTCAAGCGGTTGCATCAAGGTCTATTTCTTTTCCTGCTGCGCCTTCCTGATATCCGCTTCGCTCACTTTCTTGGCTGGCGCGTTCGTCGCCGGCGAGGCGGGGGCCTTGCGGGTGGCGTTTGCTTGCGCCATGACGGCGGCGCAGTCCGTGTCGGGGGCCTTGTCGACGTTGACGAGTGGCAGCAGGGCGGCCAGCGGCGTGACGACGGTGGCCAGGGCCACGGCGGCGCCCGCTTTCAGGGCCAGCGGGCCTTTTTGCGGACCCACGTCCGGATTTTTGAACGTGCCTTTCGCATACAGCGGTGTGCGCAGGGTGATGATGCGGGCACCCTTGGTGCGCGGGCGCACGTCGAGGTCCAGGGTTTCGTGGGCCAGGTTGACGTTGCCCGTGACATTCACGACGGCCGTGTCCGTATCGAGCACGAAGCGGCGCACGTCGGCCTGGCCATTCGTGACGGCGAAGTCGCTGGCCATGCAATTAAGGTGCACTTGCTTGTCGCCAAAGATTTTGACGAAGACGGCGTTGGCCAGGTTCAGGCCGGCCAGTTCCAGCATGAACTGGCTGACGGAGCCTTCGCTGACGGTGGCCGCCAGTTCGCCATTCGCGCTGGCCAGCATGGCCGAGACGGAGTTGCCGTGGCCCGTCAGCGCCGCGTCGCCATACACTTCGCCGAAACTCGCTTGCATCGATTGCAGCTTGGGAAACAGTTCGCGAATTTTGAGGTGACGCGCCGCCACCTTGGCTTGCGCGGCGATGGTCTTTTGACGGCCATCGAGCGTGATATTCGAGGTGATGTCGCCGCCGGCCATGCCGAAGTTGAGCGGCGTCAAACTCAACACCTTGTCTTTCATGTGGATATGGGCGACGATATCGTTGAACGGAATGTCGTGCGTGCGCACCAGTTTCTTGCCCGTGAATTTTACGTCGGCATTGAGCGCATTCCATTTTGCCGTGTTGAACTGTTCCACCGGCAAGGCTTTGTTGTCGGGTTGCACGGGCGCCTTGCCGCGCGCCTGTTTCTGCGCATTGCTGTCGGCGCCGATGGTGGGACCCAGGTCTTCCAGGCGCAATTGCTGTGACGTCACTTCGCCGCGCAGCAGGGGACGCGGCTGGCGCGGCAAGTATTGCAGGGTGCCGGCCAGGTCGCTCTGGCCCACCGTGCCCTTGAAGTCTTGATAGGTCCAGTTCCAGGTGGCGCCGTCTTTCTTGCCCAGCAAGCGTCCCTTGGTGGCGTAGTCCGGCGTTTCCGGCAGCAGCACGCCCGTCAGCGGATACAGATCGGCCATGCTGGCGCCGGCCAGGCTCAGCTGCAAATCGATGCCGGACAGCGAGCGCGGGTCCGTCAAGGTGCCGGCTATGCTGGCCTTGTTCTTGCCCAGCACGGCATGTGCCTGCACGGGATAAACGGTGTTGTTATCGGTCAAGGACAGCACGGCGCCCGCCTTGCCGCCGCCCGTCACGGGCGCCTTGCGATAGGTTCCGCCCAGGGTGAATGCGATGCCATACTTTTCCACGGGTGCGCTGCCTGGCGCGTCGCCCGGCGTTGCGTCGGGCGCCGTCGAGCTGACCTTGGCGCGCACGTCCAGCGCGATGCCCTCGTCCAGATAACGGATGGCGCCGTCGCCGAAGGCCATGCGCTGGATTTCCACGTCCCATGCCGAAGGGCCGTTATCCTTGAAGGTCCAGCTGTTGCTGCCGTCGGCGCGCCGCTGCAGGGCGATGTTCGGCGTGTCGAGCGCCAGGTCCGTCAGCACTACCTTGTGCTGCAGCAAGGGCAATGGATGGAGGGCCACGTCGATGCGTTTCGCGCTGGCCAGCTGCGGGCCGGCCGTGACCCAGTCCGGGTTGCTCATGCGCACGTCCTGCGCGCTGATGATGGGCCGCGGCACGTAGCGGCGCCAGCCGGGCTCCGTTTTCAGCCCTTGTTTCCATTTCACCTGCAAATCGCCGCCGATGACGAAGGTACGGCCCGTGCTTTCCGACACCTTTTCGTTGATGTAGGGGCGGGCGCGGTTCCAGTCGAAGGTCAGCACAAAGATGACCACGATGGCGACCAGGGCCAGCAGGGCGGCCAGGCTCCAGCCGAGGATTTTCAGGGGTGTCGAGCGTGTCATGGGATGCCGATCGCAGTGATTTTTCATCAAGGTAGACCGATAGGCCATGACAGTCGGTGCGCTAGGTTACGTAAGATAGGTAGCCAAGGCGTGTGGCTTGAAAAGATTCAATAATTCGACTATTATTGAAATATGGAAAATACACAGCAAATAGCGAGCGGAGCGACACCGCTGACGAGTACTTCCGCCATCGTGGCTCTGGCGGCGCTGGCACAGGAATCGCGGCTGGCCGTGTTCCGCCTGCTGGTGCAAGCGGGGCCGCAAGGCATGGCGGCGACGAAAATTGCCGAAGCGCTGGCCATTGCCCCCTCGTCGCTGTCGTTTCACTTGAAAGAACTGGCGCACGCCAATCTGGTAACGGCAAGCAAGGCGGGGCGCTCCATCATCTATGCGGCCAACTATGCGGGCATGAACGGCTTGCTGGCCTTTTTGACCGAGAACTGCTGCGCTGGCGCGCCTTGCTGCGTCAGCGAACCACATTTACTGAAGGAAACGACGACATGACGATCACGATTTATCACAACACGGCGTGCGGCACCTCGCGCAATACCCTGGCCCTGATCCGCAACACGGGCGTCGAACCCGTCATCATCGATTACGTCAAGCATCCGCCTTCGCGCGAGGAATTGGTCGACCTGATCGCCCGCGCCGGCCTGACCGTGCGCGCCGTCATGCGCGACAAGGGCGCCCTGTACGACGAACTGGGCCTGGCCAATCCGGATTTGCCCGATGCGGCCCTGCTCGACGCTATGCAAGCCCATCCTATCTTGATCAACCGCCCCATCGTCGTCACGGAACTGGGCGTGCGCCTGTGCCGGCCTTCGGAAAAAGTGCTGGAAATCCTGCCGCTGCCGCAGCAGGGCGCGTTTGCCAAGGAAGACGGCCAGGCCGTGGTGGGCGCCGACGGCAAGCCGGTGGCCTGAGATGGCAAACCTTGCCAACGAGTTGCCGAACATCAGCGCCGCGCACCTGGACGTGCCGGACCTGGACAAGCTGGCGCCGGCCAGCGTGTCCACCCACGCGCCGCGTATCTTGCTGCTGTACGGCTCCTTGCGCGAGCGCTCGTACAGCAAGCTGCTGACCCTGGAAGCGGAGCGCATCCTGCGTCACTTCGGCGCCGAAACGCGCGTGTTCGACCCGCACGGCTTGCCCATGGTCGACAGCGTGTCGCCCGAGCATCCGAAAGTGCAAGAGTTGCGGGCGCTGTCGCTGTGGTCGGAAGGGCAAGTCTGGTGCAGCCCCGAGCGGCACGGCGCCGTCACGGGTGTCTTTAAGTCGCAGATCGACTGGCTGCCGTTGGAAACGGGCAGCGTGCGGCCCACGCAGGGGCGAACCCTTGCTGTGATGCAAGTGTCCGGTGGTTCGCAATCGTTCAATGCCGTCAACGGCTTGCGTGTGCTGGGACGCTGGATGCGCATGGTCACCATTCCGAACCAGTCTTCCGTTGCCAAGGCATACCAGGAATTCGACGATGACGGCCGCATGAAGCCGTCGCCGTACTACGAGCGCCTGGTCGACGTGATGGAGGAACTGTACAAATTCACCCTGCTGGTGCGTGACCGCCGCGATTACCTGGGCAGCCGCTACAGCGAGCGGTTGGAAGCGGAGCCGGCCATCGTACAGGAATTGGCGGGCGCGGCGATGGAGCACGAGCGCACCTAGCTTTTCGACAGTGTATAAAAAACGGCGCCATCGGCGCCGTTGTCTTTGCTGTAACGCAAATCGCGATCAGTGATTGCGGTCCACGGCAAACGAGCACAGTTGTAGCATGGATTGCTTATAGACGCTGTCCGGCCAGCCGGCGATGGCATCGGCGGCGCGCTGGCCGGCGATTTCCGCCTGCTTGCGCGTGTAGTCGAGGGCGCCGCTGCTGGTGATGGCCGTCAGGACGGCGTCGAAATGCTGTTCGTCGCCTTGCTCGATGCAGCTGCGCACCAGTTCGCGTTGCTCTGGCGTACCGTTTTCCATCAGCCAGATCAGCGGCATGGTCGGTTTGCCTTCGCGCAAGTCGTCGCCCACGTTCTTGCCGATTTCCGCGGCGTCGCCTGCATAGTCGAGCACGTCGTCGATCAGTTGGAAAGCCGTGCCCAGCGAGCGGCCGTATTCGGCAGCCGCTTCGATATCGTCTTCGCTGGCGCCGGCGATCAGGGCGCCCAGTTGCGCCGACGCTTCGAACAGCTTGGCTGTCTTCGAGCGGATGACGTTCAGGTAGCTGTCTTGCGTCACGTCCGGATCGTGCATGTTCAGCAACTGCAGCACTTCGCCTTCGGCGATCACGTTGGTGGCGTCGGACAGGATTTGCATGACGCGCATATTATTCAGCGACACCATCAGCTGGAACGAGCGCGAGTGCAGGAAATCGCCCACCAGCACCGAGGCGGCATTGCCGAACAGGGCGTTGGCCGTCTGGCGTCCGCGGCGCATCGACGATTCGTCGACGACATCGTCGTGCAGCAGGGTGGCGGTATGGATGAATTCGACCACGGCGGCCAGTTCATGGTGCGCCGTGCCGCGATAGGCGTGGGCATTGGCCACCAGCAAGATCAGCACGGGACGGATGCGTTTGCCGCCTGCGCTGATGATGTATTCAGCGATCTGGTTGATCAGAATCACATCGGAGTGCAACTTTTGGCGGATCACCGTATTGACTGCGTCCATATCGGCGGCAATCGTTTGCACGATGGTGTTTTGGTTAACGTGTTTGTTAGCGTCAGACAAGGCGAACCTGCATTAGATTGTGGGTGCCGCGATTATACGACAAGGCTTGCGCGTGCGTGATGTTTGCCTATGACTGTAGAGCAATTGATTGATCTGCTTGGCACTGGCGCGCGTTTTGCTGTCCGCCTGGCGCAAGCCTGATATGATGGTCAGGTTGTCGACATACCACGATCATCAAGCTTTGTGAATAGTTTTTGACGCAATTTCTCAGTCCGTGTATAATCGCTGGTTCCCCCTGTTGTGCACGGCTTGCTTTTCATGGCAGTGGGACAAATTCTTTCAACATTTGATGAGGTTTCAAATCATGTACGCGGTCATAAAAACCGGTGGCAAACAATACAAAGTTGTCGCTGGCGAAAAACTTAAAGTAGAACAGATACCGGCAGACATTGGTTCCGAAATCACCATCGATCAAGTGCTCGCAGTAGGCGCGGGCGACAGCATCAAGTTTGGTGCTCCATTGGTCGAAGGTGCAACGGTACTGGTTACGGTTGTGGCGCATGGTCGCCATGATAAGGTCAAAATTTTCAAGATGCGTCGTCGTAAGCACTACCAAAAGCATCAAGGCCATCGCCAGAATTTTACCGAAATCCAAATCGTTTCGATCAACGGCTAATCGCCGCTGTTTGAATTAATCAGCTATCAAGGAGTCTTAAATGGCACATAAAAAAGGCGGCGGCACAACGCGAAACGGCCGTGATTCAGAATCAAAACGTCTGGGCGTTAAAGTCTACGGCGGCCAAGCTATCAATGCTGGCGGCATCATCATTCGTCAACGCGGCACCCCAGTGCGCGCCGGCGAAGGCGTAGGCATGGGCAAGGACCACACGTTGTTCGCGCTGATCGCGGGCAAAGTGAAGTTCGTTGTCAAAGGTGCTGGCTCGAAGCAATTCGTGACCGTTGTACCAAACGAAGCAGTACCAGCGTAATTCATCGCGGAGCGCCAGTTCGCTCCGCCATGATCGCATGATGTAAGGCGCAAGCCTTCAATCGAAAGGCTCTGCCCAAGGTAGAGCCTTTTTAGTTTTATGGCGGCAAAATTATGAAGTTTATCGACGAAGCAAAAATCGAAGTCATCGCGGGCGATGGCGGCAACGGCTGCGCATCTTTCTGCCGTGAAAAATTCCGGCCTTTCGGCGGTCCCGATGGCGGCGATGGCGGCAAGGGCGGGTCCATCTGGGCTGTCGCCGACCGCAATATCAACACGCTCGTCGATTTCCGTTTCTCCAAAATGCACAAGGCTCGCAATGGCGAGCCTGGCCGTGGCGCAGATTGCTATGGCAAGGGCGCGGATGACATCCACCTGCGCATGCCTGTGGGCACCTTGATCATCGACAACGCGAGCGGCGAAATCCTGGCCGATTTGACCGAACACGGCCAGATCGAATTGCTGGCCAAGGGCGGCGAAGGCGGCTGGGGCAATATCCACTTCAAGTCCTCGACCAACCGCGCGCCACGCCAAAAAGGCGAGGGCAAGGAAGGCGAACGCCGCGAACTGCGCCTGGAACTGAAAGTTCTGGCCGACGTGGGCCTGCTGGGCATGCCGAACGCCGGCAAGTCGACCTTCATTTCGGCCGTCTCGAACGCGCGCCCGAAAATTGCCGATTACCCATTTACCACCCTGCACCCGAACTTGGGCGTGGTGCGCGTGTCGCACGAGAAGAGCTTTGTGATCGCCGATATTCCCGGCTTGATCGAAGGCGCTTCCGAAGGCGCGGGCCTGGGCCATCAATTCCTGCGTCACTTGCAGCGTACGGGTCTGCTGTTGCACATCGTCGATCTGGCGCCGTTCGAAACCAACGTCGATCCTGTCAAGGAAGCCAAGGCGCTGGTGAGGGAATTGAAGAAGTACGACGAGTCGCTGGTCGACAAGCCGCGCTGGCTGGTGTTGAACAAGCTCGACATGGTGCCGGAAGAAGAGCGCAAGAAGATCGTCAAGGACTTCCTCAAGCGTTTCGCCTGGAAAGGTCCCGTCTTCGAGATTTCCGCGCTGAACCATCAAGGTTGCCCGGAACTGGTGAATGCGATTTACCAGCATCTGGAAGCGAAGAAACACAGCGAAAGCCGTGCCGAAGAGACGCAGATGACCGAAGAAGCGCGCGGTATCTCGTCGATCGACCCGGATGATCCGCGTTTCAAGATCCTCGACTAAGGCTTTACCCTGATGTCGGTACAGACGGCCGCTGCCGCGCCAGCGCGCAAGCAAGCGTGGCAGCGCCGTGTATTGCATCTGATCGCGTATGCTTACGGGCTGAGCGCGGTCGCCTGCCTGTTGTTCGCCGATGAAATGGCGGCCGGCATGGGCATCTTCCTCAATGGCGTCAATGGCTACAGCCAGTTCTACGCCACGCATGTTGGTGTCTGGGGCGCTACCGCGCTCCTGGCGCTGTTCGCGGCACGGCAGGGCGAACCGCCTGTCCTCGGCGATATCACAGCAATGTTGGTCCTGGCGCAGCCCGCCGGCCGTCTGTTCGCGGCCATCAGCTTCGGCTTGCCCCAGGGTTTTGTGTTGTTCATGTGCGCAATGGAGCTGACGGCGGGGCTGGCCTTGCTGCTGCTGCGTCCTGCGCGCTGACGTCTATTAAGTGAAGAGCGCCGCCCCATGGATTCCGTGATTCAAAAAGCTACCCGTATCATCATCAAAGTCGGCTCTTCGCTGGTCACCAACGATGGCCGCGGACTCGACCATGCCGCCATCGCGCGCTGGGCTGCGCAGATTTCCGGCTTGCGCGCTTTGGGCAAGGAAGTGGTGCTCGTCAGTTCCGGCGCCATCGCCGAAGGCATGCTGCGCCTCGGTTTCGAGCAGCGCCCCACCGATATCCACGAATTGCAGGCCTGCGCCGCCGTCGGCCAGATGGGCCTGGCGCAAATCTATGAAAGCAGCTTCCGCGCCCACAGCCTCGGCACGGCGCAAGTGCTGCTCACGCACGCCGACCTGGCCGACCGCGAACGCTACCTGAATGCCCGCTCCACCCTGACGACCCTGCTGCGCCTGGGCGTGGTGCCGATCATCAATGAAAACGACACCGTCGTCACCGATGAGATCAAGTTCGGCGACAACGATACCCTGGGCGCCCTGGTCGCCAACCTGATCGAAGCCGATGCGCTCGTCATCCTGACGGACCAGCACGGCCTGTTCTCGGCCGACCCGCGCAAGGACCCGACCGCCTACCTGATCACGCAAGGCATCGCCGGCGATCCGGCCCTGGAAGCGATGGCCGGCGGCGCCGGCAGCAGCCTGGGGCGTGGCGGCATGCTGACGAAAATCCTCGCCGCCAAGCGCGCCGCCAAGTCCGGCGCCCACACCATCATCGCCTGGGGCCGCGACAGCGACGTGCTCAGCCGCCTCGCCCAGGGCGAAGCGATCGGTACGGAGTTGCGGGCACAAACGGGGCAATTGACGGCGCGTAAGCAGTGGATGGCCGATCATCTGCACACGGCCGGTGCCGTCGTGCTGGACGCGGGCGCCGTGCAAAAGCTGCGCCAGGAAGGCAAGTCCCTGCTGCCGATCGGCGTGACGGGCGTGAACGGCGAATTCGGCCGCGGCGCCGTCATCACCTGCGTCGATGTCGATGGCCTGCCCGTGGCGCGCGGCCTGTCCAACTACACGAGCGGCGAAGCGCGCCGCATCATGCGCAAGCCGTCCACCGAAATCGAAGCGATTCTCGGCTACATGGAAGGCCATGAACTGATCCACCGCGACAATATGGTGTTGCTGTAAGCGATAACGGGGTCGATGCCTGCATCGGTCCCGGCCTACAGTTGCCCGTAACGAAATCCCATTCCCAGCGCCAGCGGCCATTTCAGCCACAGCAGCAGCAGCAGTCCCCCATACCATAGCGTGAAGAACCCGTGCACGAGCGGCGCTGGCAGGTAGCGCAAGAGAAATTGGTACACCTTAACTCCCAGGTAACAGTGGTGCGAACAGCACCGTCAGGCAAGACCAGGCCGTTTGCAGGTCCGGCGTCGACGTCAGCGCGAAGCTCAGTATGACAAATTGCAGGGTCAAAATCCAACTGAAGACGCGCCACAGGGCATAGCGGCGCAACAGCTCCGCCCATGGCATGTGCTTGCCCCACAGGTGGACGATGGCCAGGCCGGCACCGTGAAAGAGGCCCCAGGCCAGATAGCGCGGCGACAGCTCATGCCACAAGCCCAGCACGATCATGCTGCCCAGGCTGGCAAACAGGTATTGCCGCGTGCGCGTCAGGATGGGCCGGAAAACGAAATCACGGCACCATTCCGACACCGTGATGTGCCAGCGGCGCCAGAAATCGGGCAGATTACGGGCAGCAAAGGGGAAATGGAAGTTTTCCGGTACGCGCATGCCCAGCAGCGCGGCGAAGCCGATGGCAATATCACAATAGCCCGAGAATTGCCAGTACAGGTTCAAGCCATAACCGAGCAAGGGCAGATAGGCATCGAGCCAGGCGTAACCGGTCGACAGGTTCAGGTTGTTGAGCTTGAAAGTGAGTATGTATCCCGCCAACAAAACCACTTTGCAATAACCGTACAGCATGCGCTGCAATGCTGGCGAGGCGAGTTGGCTGTCCCAGCGCGCGCGCAGTAGTTCCATGCGGAAGGCATCGTAACGCTGGATCGGGCCGACGGCCAGGGTGGGCGGGAAGAGCAGATAGCCCAAGGTCGTGCCGGCGCGGCCATCGCGCGCGATGCCGCCCCCATGCTCGGCGATCAGGTGCCAGGCTTTCAGCGAGACGAAGGCGTAGCCCAGGTAGGCGGCCATGCCATGGCCGGCTTTCGCGTGCTGGTAAGCCAGAAAGGCGAGCAAGACACCCGTCAGGCCCAGCGTCTGCATCAGGGCCGGGCGCCGCCATCGGGGGCCGCAGATGAAGGCCAGCCATGCCAGCAATGCACCCCAGGCCGCCATGCTGGCCCAGCCATCATGCCATAGCAGCGCGCCGCCTGTGGCCACCAGCAGCCAGGGGCGCCAGGCCACTGGAAAACGCCAGTAAAGCACGACCAGAACAAGCATGCACAGCATGCCAAAAATTGTCAGCCACACCATGTCAACCCCTGTCCCGCAACTGCCGTAACTGGGTTTGCCACCAGGGAGCGAACTGACGCGCGCCCTGCGTGTTCAGATGGCTGGCGTCGCAATAAAGGTTTTGTTCGGTGAGTGCGGGCGAGGCTAGATAGATGATGTTTTGGCTCGCAGGCAGCAATGCTTGCAAGCGCCGCTGCCAGTCTGTCTTTTGTTGCGCCGTCTGTTGTTCAATCAGCAATGATCGCCTCACATCGAGCAGTATCACCCGCACGCCCCGTTGCGCCAGCGTGGCAATGTTGTTGATCAGTGCAGCATCGAAGGTGCTCTGTCGATACAGATTTTGTAGTTCGGCAGCATGCTGCCGTATTTGTGACGCGCTTAATTTCTTCAGCTCCGGGCCGCAGGTAAATGCAAGTTCCTGATCATTGCGCTCCCAGTATGGCGGTGGCGAGGCAAGTTTGCCAGCGGTGAGCAATGAAGCAGCTTGCTTGCCCCAGTGCCAGACATCTTCGCGTAGTTGATCCATTGTCGCGTTGCCATCATCTGGCAAGAACAGGTTCTGTTCGAGGACCAGCACCTCCGGTGGGCGGCTGCCAAGAGTGGCGAGGCTCGATTGCAAATAACCGATACCTGCGCCGCCTTTCGTCATCCGCATCCAGGCGATGTCCGGCAGCTCGGCACGCTGCACATTGGCTGTTTGCGGGGTGGCGGCATGGAGCAGGGACGAACCCAGCGCCAGCACGCGCCATTTCCCTTCTGGCCTGGGCGCGTCGAGAAACGTTTTCGTCTGGCCTGCAATCGTATTGTCGTAGCGTGGGCCGGGCACATGACGCAGCAGCATGCATAGTCCGACCACGCCAGCTGCCAGCGCCGCACTGTATGGCCAGATGCGCAGAGGAAGTGCGTTCGCCATCTCAGCGCGTCAGCCGCTTGATCAGTTGCACGGTGGCGTCCATGGTTTCCATATGCACCACATCCGATGGACTCAGACGCACCTTGAACAGCGTTTCCAGGCCGATCACGAAGTTGATATGTGCCAGCGAATCCCAGCCTGGCGTATTGGCGGGGCCTGAATCCCCCTTCAGCGCACTTGCCGGTAAATTGAACAGGTCCGCGGCCAGCGCAAAAATGTCTGCCTGCTGATTGCCCTGGGCGCTTGCTTCCTTGGGCGTAAGCGATAGCGCGTGCTGCAACTGTGCCGTGATGACCTTGCCTGACGGCGTGCGCGGCAATTGGCCGGTAAAACTAATGCGTTTCGGCAATTCGTGTGCACCCAGATGTTGGGCGCAATGCAGCAGCAGTTGCTGGTTGTCCGCCTCCATGCCAGGGCGCAATACGACGCAGGCGACGGGGATTTCGCCCCACGTCGGGTCAGGCAAGGCGACGGTTGCCGCTTCCAGTACGGCCGGGTGTTGCATCAGTACGCCATTGATGGCTTCCGGCGACAGATTGTAGCCGCCACAAATGATCACGTCCTTGATACGCCCCGTGATCCAGTACACGCCATCGCTGTCGCGCCGTGCCAGGTCACCCGTATGCAGCCAGCCATTGCGCAGGACGGCAGCGGTCGCTTGCGGATTGTCCAGGTAGCCCTGCATCAGGTTGGCACCTTGCAGGCACAGTTCTCCGGCCTCGTCGCAGCCGGCCTCGCTGCCATCGTCTCGCAAGATTTTTGCCAGCATGTCGCGCGGCATGCCCACGCTGCCGATCTTGTGGCTGGCCGCGTCCGGTCCCGCATAGAGGCCGCAGGTTCCCGTTTCGCTCAAGCCGTAGGTATTGATGAGCTTTACATTGAAACATTGGCTGAAGCTGGTCCAGGTAGCCGCGCTCAAGGGGGCGCTGCAGGAAACGGCGAAGCGGAAATGGCCATTCTCGAAGTTTTCCGCCAGGTGGGCGCCATATTGCTGCATCAGGGCCAATGCCGTGGGCGCGGCGATCAGGTGCGTGACTTGTTCGCGGTAGATCGCAATGAGGATGCTCTCGATGGCGACAATGCTGAATGGTGCAGGACGCACCAAGGTACAGCCGCGTTGATAAGCCAGCAGCACGCCTTGTACCAGGCCATCGGCATGCGATAACGGCATCAGGTTCAGCAGGCGTGATGCGGGCGTCAGTGCGTAATGTTCGCCGATCGTCCGCAAATGCGCGAGCAGGGCGGGCCAGTGCATTTCCACGCCTTTCGGACGGGCCGTACTGCCGGAGGTGAACACGACATAGGCAGGCCCCTCCTGTCTTGCTGGCGGCAACGGTGCCGGAGCGGGAGCGGACAGCAGGCCAGGCCAGTTGTCCAGGTCGGCTGGCGCCCGCCGTCCCAGCAGCTTGTTCAGCAGCAAACCCTTGGCCTGGACAGCGCCGACGCGTATCTGCTGCGCCGGCAGAGGGACATCCTCGGCGCGCCACAGGTCGATGGCGTCCGCATCGGCAATGACGCCATCGATATGCGTATGCTGCAGTAAATCCCTGACTTGCCGCACCGAGGTTCCCGGATCGAGCAGCAGGGGAATCGCGCCGGCCCGCATGCAGCCGAGCAACAAGGGCGCATAGGCCAGATCGTCGCGCACCATCAGCAGCACGCGTTTATTGTGCAGTTCGCTGCTGATCAGCCGGGCAGCCACTTGCAGGATTTGTTCCTCCAGATGGCTATGCGACAAAGACTTGGGGCCGATCAGGAATGGCGTATTCGCAGGTGTGGGACGAGTCTGAAACATGGTGAGTGTATCTGTTATGGTGTGATTGAATGGGCCAGCGCGCGGCGGTCGAGTTTTCCTGCGGCCGTGTACGGTAACGCTGCCTGGATGCGCAGGTCACGGGGGAATGCCTCGATTTGCGCGTGCTGGCGGCAATAGGCGACAAAAGCGGGTAATTCGAAGCCGCCGTCGACCACCAGCATGCCGATCAGTCCCTGTGGTCCTGCGGTGATGGCGGCTTCCCTGACGTGTGGATAGCTGCACATCGCCCGTTCCAGCGGGACAGGGTGGACGATGTCGCCATATTCGTTCTTGAGCTGGTCGTCGTGCCGGCCCAGCAATGTAATGTTGCCGAGGCCATCGTGGCTGGCGATATCGCCAGTGAAGATCCAGCCATCGCGGGCGATGGACGCCGTTTGCGCCGGATCGCGCCAGTATTCCAGCATGAGCTGGTTGCTGTGCACGCGCAATTCCCCTGTTTGTCCTTTCCCGAGCGGCATGCCCCTGTCATCGCAGATTTGCACGATGGCGCCGACGGCGCGGCCGCAAGCTTGCGTGGCACCGGGCGCGTGCTGGAACAGCATGCACAGCCCCCCCGTTTCCGTCAGTCCGTAATAATCGATGATGGCGAGCCGCATGCGCTCGCTCAAGGCCGTGTGCAGCGACGTTTGCAGGGGCGCGCCCGTGGAAATGATTTGCCGCAAGCTGGCCGGGTGCAGGGTCAGGTGGGCCGGTAGCAACTGCAGCATGGCTAGCCAGGCGGGACCTGTCGCCAGGACGGTCACGCCATGGCGCTGGGCCGCTTGCAAGGTCTTGCCGACATTGCCCCGTTCGTTTTCATCGGCCAGATACACGCTGGCACCGGCAAACAGGGCGGCGACCATGGGGTTGCGCAAGCCGCTCATGGTGTGGCAGTCGCCCAGCGACAGCAGGATGTCGCCATCATGCCAGCCAAATTCCGTCGCCGCCAGCTGGCCGCTCTGCATGAGGGCGCGCTGGCTGTGGACGACGCCCTTGGGGATGCCAGTACTGCCAGACGTAAACAGGATCACGGCAGGATCGTCGGGGTGGACGGCCTGTCCGGGCAGCTCCGGCGTCGGCGGCAGCTCCATCCAGCCTTCCAGCAAGGCTGATAATTCAGGCAATGCGCAATCTGGCGGCAAGACCGCCGCCGCGTCCTGGCCGATATCGTCGAGCAGCAGCGCCGGGCAGCTTGCCAAAGCGGCGGCGCTGTGACGGGGATGATCCAGTACCAGCAGGGCGGGAGCAATGCGTTCCAGCAAGGGTTGCAGCAAGGCGGGCGTGTCCGTCAATTCCTTGCGCAAGGGAACCACGACAGCGCCGATGCGCCAGCAGGCCCAGCTGAGCAGTACCGCTTCAGGGTGGTGGGCACACAGCATGGCGACGCGGTCACCTGCCCGCACGCCCATCGCCAGCAAGCCCCGTTGCAACGCCGGCACGAGTAGCGCGACTTCGGCCCAGCCAAAGGCGCTGTCGTCCATGCCGCACAGCAGGAGCGGGCGCTGCTGGTACAGCGTGGGCAGTAATTGCCACAGATACTCAAAGGTTTCTTCCTGTGGCAGCGGACGCACGATCTGGCTGGCATAGTACGATTGCAAGCGTGCCATGGCGCCGCTGATGGGGGCCATCTGCAGCAGTTCCATATCGACCATGTTCCTGGCTTGCTGGCAAACGTATTCCACTGGCAGGCGCAGGCGCTGCGCCACTTGTTCCAGAGTACGCAACTGGCCCAGCTGGAACAGGATCTGCAATTGCTCACCACTCAGTTTGTGTTGCCCCAGGCGCACCAGGCGTTGCGCATAACAAGGATGGCGCACCAGCAAATCTTGCATCAAGCCACCCAGCGCATCGGTATCGGGCACACACCAGCCGTTCAAGCTGTCGAGCCGTAGCACGGCATTGACGACGGCGCGCGATGCGGGCAATGCCAGGTCGAGATCGGCCTGGCGCAGGGGCGCCCCTTCCCATGCGGGAGGCACCAGCGCCACGACGCCGTTGTAGTGTGCAGTGTCCGGTTCGCCATGCAACTGTCCAATGGCGTCGAACAGGGTTACCTCCGACATCACCAGCGTCTTGCGTTCGCCGCGTGCTTGCGCAGCATCAAAGCGCTGCTGATAGCAACGGCCGTGAATAATGTTGCCGCCGCGCTCGAAGTACGGCGTGGGCTGGCTATTGGCCATGTGTACATGCGGGAAGATGATCGGCGCATCGCTGCGGGCGATGCGCAGCATGTCGCCGGCGAAGGTCAGTGGCGCATAGCGATGCAGTGAATCAAGGCCATGAATCAGCGCGAACGTGCCGTCGCGAAAAGGCATGGGACTACCTGGCGGCAAGAAAATAATGTCATGGTTGGGCGCGCGCTTTCCAGCGGGCAACCAGTGCGCATATCCCATGTAGCCGAGCACATCGAAGTTGCCTTCCCATACAGAAATGACATGTTGCTGGGGAAACGCCGCAGCCAGCATTTCGCCACTCCAGCCCGTTCGGCCCCAGGTGTCGAGAATGAGGTCGCCAGGTTGCAAATGCTCCCTGATCAGGTCCAGCAAGGCATAAAAGGCGCGGGTGGATTCATTGAAGGGTTGAAAGGCGGCGTAGCGGTCGGGAATGCGGCGCACATGGCGGCGGTGCATGAAGGACAGATAGTCGGCGCTGGGCGTCAGCTGGGCACGCAGCGCCGGCAGCATATGGGCATCGCCGCCTTGCCGTGCTTCCGTAAAGAGCACAAAGCCTTGCACGACGGGAACGGTAATCGCGCACGCCGGACAGCTCAATATCGCTTCCAGCAACGGTGCCGACGCCTCGGCTGGCGTGTTGCTTTGCAGGGGCTGTCGGCAGGCGGGGCAAGCCAGGATATCTAGTGTCGTTTGCAACATGGTGTCGCCGTTCGTAAAGGTGTGTTGTCAGACCACGGCCGGCATCGGCGACTTGTCCTTGTAGTCGCACAGGTCGGCAATCATGCAGTTCCAGCATTGGGGCTTGCGCGCCGTGCACGTGTAGCGGCCGTGCAGGATGAGCCAGTGGTGGGCGTCGTGCAGGAATTCCTTGGGGATGAATTTCAGCAGTTTTTGCTCGACGATATCGACATTCTTGCCTGGCGCGATGCCGGTGCGGTTCGAGACGCGGAAGATATGCGTGTCCACGGCCATCGTCGGTTCGCCAAACGCCGTGTTCATGACCACGTTCGCCGTCTTGCGGCCCACGCCGGGCAAGGCTTCCAGCGAGGCGCGGTCGCGCGGCACTTCGCCGCCGTGCTGCTCGAGGAGGATATGGCAGGTGGCGATGACGTTCTTCGCCTTGGTGCGGAACAGGCCGATGGTGCGGATGTAGCTGGCCAGCTCGTCCACGCCCAGGGCCAGTATCGTGGCTGGCGTATTGGCGACTGGATACAGCAAGCGGGTTGCCTTGTTGACGGACACGTCCGTCGCCTGTGCCGACAGCAGCACGGCGATCAGCAGCTCGAACGGCGTCGTGTAGTCGAGTTCCGTTTTCGGGGAAGGATTGGCGGCGCGAAAGCGCGTAAAGATTTCCAGGCGTTTGGCGGCGTTCATGCGTCTTTTTTCGGGGTGGTGGGGGCTGGCTGGGGGGTATCCGTGCTGGCGGCAGCGGCCTTGGCGCGCGCGCGCTCCATGGCCGCGGCGATGATGGCGCGCTTGCGTTCCTTTTCCGCCTGTTCATCGGGCGTGACGGGCACTTCCTGCGTCACTTCGCGCATCTTGGCGACGGCCTTGGCGGCCAGGCGCGCTTCGTTTTCCTCCGTTTCGCGGCGCAGGCGCTGCGTGCGGAAATCGTGGCGCGCGCGCGCGTCGTCTGCTTCTGCCTGGCTCCAGGTATCCCAGCCCGTGGCGTCGCCGCTGACCGGGTACATGACGATGCAATCGACGGGGCAGGGCGCCACGCACAGGTCGCAGCCCGTGCACAGGCTTGTCACCACCGTGTGCATCTGCTTGGCGGCGCCGACGATGGCGTCCACCGGGCAAGCCTGGATGCACAGGGTACAGCCGATACACAGCGATTCGTCGATATAGGCGACAGATCGCGGACGTTCGAGGCCGTTGACGGGATTGAGCGGGATGACTTTTTTGCCCAGCAAGCCGGCCAGACGCACGATGCCTTGCGCACCGCCCGGCGGGCACTGGTTGATGTCGGCGCTGCCGGCGGCAATCGCTTCCGCATACGGGCGGCAACCGTTGTAGCCGCATTTGGTGCATTGCGTTTGCGGCAGCAAGTCTTCGATCTGGTCGGCAAGTGAGGGAGGGGCAGGGTGCGGCACGGTCATCTTCCACGGTAAAACGCCATTATCGGCCATCCGGCGCGCGCACAAGTAAAAACCTGTTTCGTGAGAGGGGATAGCCGGCGCCATGACAGCCTGTTGCAGGCGCGCCGCAATCGTATTTTATTTCCCCTGGGAATGTCAAAGTGCAAATAAACAACTTTGCAATTTCTTTTTTTTGTGGGAGCATGATTTTTATCAAGCCAGTGATCAAAAAAGCCGACCGCCAGTCCTGTTGCCGCGCCTGCATTGCAAGGTGCGCCAGGCCATAGGAGCCAAACATGCGTTTCCTCCGGACAGTTGGTTTGCCCTTCTGTTTGTTCATGCACTCTGCACTTGCCCTTGCACACGGGCAGGCTAGTTCCCCCATGGCGGCGCCGGGCGCTGCCAGTTCGCGCATCGTCCGCTTCGCGGCGGAAGACTGGCCGCCTTTTATTTCCCGCAGCCTGCCGGCCGACGGCATGTCGGGCGCCATGGTCAGCGCCGTTTTCGAGCGTCTCGGCTATACGGTCAAATATGACTATTTTCCCTGGAAGCGCGCCATGCAGTTTGGCCTGGCCAGTTCCCGCTATGCCGGGTTTCTGGCCGTGTGGCGCACGCCGGAACGGGAAAAACTCTGCCACTTTTCTGTTCCGGTTGGTAACACGCAGGGTGTGCTGGCCTACCTGAAGGAGGACGGCGTGCCTGGCGCCAGCCTCGCCGACCTGGGCAAGCTGCGCATCGGCACCGTGGCCGGCTACTCGAATGGGGAGCAGTTCGATGGCATGGTGGCGCGTGGCGAGCTGAAGACGGAAGAGGGCTTGAACGACGCGACGAATCTGAAGAAACTGTTCATCAAGCGTTACCGCGTGATCGTCATCGAGCGCCATGTTCTGCAGCACTTGTTGATGGGGCGCAACTTCAGCAAGGCCGAGCGCGAACGCATCGCCGTCATCGATACCGTCTTCAAGGAGCGTCCCGTGCATGTGTGCTTCCAGCGCGATGCCGGGGGGGCGGCGTGGCAAAAACGCTTCAACGAGGCGGCGCGCGATATCGATACGGCCCGGCTGGAACGCGATTACTGGAAGCGGCTCGACCAGAGCCTGGCGACCGCCCCGGCGACTCCCTGACACGGCGCGCCGCCGCTGTTGTTAGTTGCCAAAACGAAATATCTAAATACGAAACCATTCGTTCTTGTTTGTTTGTCCATCCTTTAGTCTGCAGCCACTGTGTTGACGACTTTGAAAGGATGTTTTCGTATGCTGGAACCGATTCACAAGCATGACCCCGCCCCGCGTTTGCGGCAACTGGCGCACGCCGTCTCCGTGGCCGTACTGCTGCTGGGGGCGCCTGGTGTGCTCCACGCGCAGGCCGCGCCGGATGGCGCTGGCGCACTGGCCGCCGCGCCGTATGACACCGTCATCGTCACGGGCGCGCGCGGCACGGGCCGCACGGTGGCCAACAGCGCCGCCCCCATCGACGTGATCAGCGCGCAGCAATTGCAGGCCACGGGCAAGCTGAACTTGCTCGATGCGCTGGATACGGCCTTGCCGTCGTTCAACTTGCCAGCCCGCGTGCAGCCGGACCTGGGCAGCATCGTGCGTGCCGGTCAATTGCGCAACCTCGACCCGTCGCATACCCTGGTATTGGTCAATGGCAAGCGCCGGCATACGACGGCCATCGTCAACGAGGATGGTTTTCCCGGTTCCGTCGCCACCGACCTGGCCCTGATACCCACGGGCGCCATTGCCCGTGTGGAAATCCTGCGCGACGGCGCCTCGGCCATCTACGGTTCCGACGCCATCGCCGGCGTCATCAACATCATCCTGAAAGCGGATGACAAGGGCAGCTTCAGCACGCAACTCGGCTCCACCTACGACGGCGACGGCACGAACGGTTCCGTGCGCATCGATGGCGGCACGCGCCTGGGCGAACACGGCTTTGCCCACTTCGGCGCCGAAGTCCAGCGCCAGGGCATCGCCGTGCGCAATTTCGGACTGAATCCCGGCTATCTGTCGTATCCGGCCGTGCGCAACAGCGATGGCCAGCTGGTGAAATTGGGGCCGAATAACAGCTTGCCGGCCGGCGCCTCGCCGAACCCGGCAGAAGCAAGCCGCAACAGCAATCCGTGGCGCAATACGGGCGTGCCGCAAAGCACGACCGCTTCGCTCAGCGCCAACTTCGGCTATGACGTGTCGAACGAGGTGCAACTGTATGGCTTCGGCACGTATGCGCACCGCAATGCCCGCTCGGCGCAGAATTTCCGTCTGCCCAATACCATTTTTAATAACAACAAAGGCTTGCTGTCCGTGTATCCCGACGGCTTCACGCCGTATGAAACGACGAGCGAAAACGATTTTTCCCTGACGGGCGGCGTCAAGGGCGAGACGGCGGGCTGGAACTGGGATATCAGCAGTACTTACGGACGCGACGATATCGACGTGGGCGTGGAAAACTCGGCCAATTATTCGCTGAGCTATCCAGGCGGCAAGACGGATTTCACCATCGGCAATCAGCGTTACAGCCGCTCGACCACCAACGCCGACGCGCGCCGTCCCGTGCCGCTGGGATTGAGCGAGCCGGCCGACCTGAGCGTCGGTCTCGAGTATTCGCATGAAACACAGCAACGCAGCCCGGGTGAGCCCGCTTCCTGGCAGGGCAGCGGCTCATCGGCGCTGGCCGGCTACCTGCCCGTCGACGCCTCGGATACGGCGCGCCACAGCTATGCGGCGTATGTCGGCCTGGGCGCGAAACTGACGCCGCAATTGCTGCTCGACACGGCATTGCGTGCCGAGAAATATTCCGATTTCGGCAGCAAGACGACGGGCCGTTTGTCCGCCCGCTATGACGTCACGCCCACGGTGGCCGTACGCGGCACCGTCAGCAATGGATTCCATGCGCCGAGCCTGGTGACGCAATCGTATTCGAACACCTCCGACCATGCGGGCGTGCCGTATACCCTGGCGCAGCCGAACTCGGCCGCCGCGCGGGCACTGGGTGCGCAAGCGCTGAAACCGGAAAAATCGACGAATCTGTCGGCCGGGCTGACCTTCAATCCTACGCCCACCCTGCGCCTGGCCGTTGACGCGTATCAAATCAAGGCCAGCGACCGCCTGGGCGTGTCGTCGAACATCGGTATCGACCGCAGCTCGGGCGTGGCGCTCGACGGCAGTGGCCGGCCGCTGACGGCCGCGCAAGCAAGCGTCATCGAAAACCTGCTGCGCTCGGCGGGGCTGACGGTGGGCAATGGCCTTGTCGCGCATTACTTTGCCAACGTGGGCGACACGCGCACGCGCGGCATCGATTTGACGGCCGAGGATGTCTTGCGCGTGGCCGACGGCAAGCTGCGCTGGACGGCGGCCGCGAATATCAACCACACGAGCCTGGTCGGCAAGGCGGCCTTGCCGACGGTGCTGCAAGGCTTGCCGAATATCGGCACCCTGAGCAAATCGGCCGAGTACGACTTGCTGTACCGGGCGCCGCGCGACAAGGAAATCCTCGCCCTGGCGTATGAAAAGGCGGGCTGGACGTTCAACGTGCGCGAGACGCGCTACGGCAAGCTCAAGCGTCTGAACGCCATCACGGGCGGCGATTACCAGCTGAAGGCCGCCTTCGTGACGGATGTCAGCGTCGGCTACGACATCAGCAAGCGCATCAACGTGACGGTGGGCGCCAACAATGTCTTCGACCAGAAACCGGGCCAGGTGCCGCGGGACGCGCGCAGTGCCGCGAATCTGGCGCAGTACACGGGCACTTACGACAACTCGGGACCGTTGGGCGTACTGGGTGGTTACTACTACGCCCGCGCCACCGTTCACTTTTGATCTGCCTTCTCTCCATACTCATAATCAAGAACAGGAAATCCTATGTCTGACAACACTCAACACGCGGCCATCGACCTGGAATGGGCCAATCTCCTCTCGCCGCAGCGCCGCACGGTCTTGCGCGGCGGCGGCCTGGTGGCGGCGCTGGCCGCTTCGGGCCTGGCCGGCACGGCCCTGGCGCAGGATGGCGCCGTCAAACGCGTAAAAGACGTCAAACCAGCGGCTCCCGGCAAGAGCCCGTGGGGCGAGCATACGGACACGGCGCCCACGCCGCGCCCCGTCAGCGTGCGGCCCGGCGAGGAAACCTTGCCGGTAAAGCCACGTGCCTACACGGATATCGAGAGTTATCACGCGCATATCTATTTTGACGAAGACAGTTACCAAAAGGCGGCGCTGATACGCAAGTGGGCGGCCGAGCGTTTCCAGATCGAACTGGGCGACTGGAACCTGGAGCCGCGCGGCCCGCACGTGACGCCGTCGTTTTACTTTGGCTTCACGAATGACTTGCTGCCCGTCATCGTGCCGTGGCTGCAACTCAATAGCCTGGGCTTGACGATACTGATCCACCCGAACACGGAAGATCCGCGCGCCGACCATTTGTATTACGCGCTGTGGGTGAACCGCTCGCAGCCCGTGAATGGCTATGCGATGAAGAAGCCGGGGCCGGGCGAGCCGCGAGTCGAGCAAATCTTTGTCAATACGCGCCCGACGGTGAAGGTCGAAACGTCACGCGCATGAGCGGGGCATAAAAAAAACGGCACGCCAGGGTAGCCTGGCGTGCCGTTTTGCCTGAAATACTGCGGATCAGGAATGTTTCTGGATGAATTCGCCGATTTTCGGGCAAATGATTTCGCGCCAGCGGCGGCCCGAGAAAATGCCATAATGGCCACATTTTGGCGCCACGAAATCCTGCTGCATCTCGGCAGGGATGCCGGAACACAGGTCATGCGCCGCCTGCGTCTGGCCAGCGCCGGAAATGTCGTCCAGCTCGCCTTCTACGGTGAACAGCGCCACATTCGTGATGTCTTGCGGACGCACCAGCTGGCCGCCCACTTTCCACGTGCCCATCGGCAAGCTGAATTCCTGGAAAACCGTTTTAATGGTTTCCAGGTAGTACTCGGCCGGCATGTCCAGCACGGCGTTGTACTCGTTGTAGAACTGGCGATGGCCTTCCGCCGGCTCGTCGTCGCCCGTCACCAGGTGCATGTAGAACTCGCGATGGCTTTGCGCGTGACGGCCCGGGTTCATGGCGATGAAGCCGGCGTGCTGCAGGAAGCCCGGATACACCTTGCGGCCAAAACCCGGGTAGTTCGGCGGCACCGCGTAGATCACGGTGTTTTCAAACCACGAGAATTTCTTTTCCGTCGCCAGGTTGTTCACTTGCGTGGGCGAGCGGCGCGGGTCGATGGGGCCGCCCATCATCGTCATGGTTTTCGGCATGTGCGGATCTTTGGCCGTCGCCATCAGCGAGATGGCAGCCAGCACGGGCACGGTCGGTTGACAGACGGAAATGACGTGCAAGTCAGGCGCCAGCAGGCGGATGAATTCCTGCACATAATAAATGTAGTCGTCCAGGTGGAACGGGCCTTCCGTCAGCGGTACCATGCGCGCGTCCGTCCAGTCGGTGATGTAGACATCGTGCTCGGCCAGCAAGCCGCGCACGGTATCGCGCAGCAGGGTCGAGTGGTGACCGGACAGGGGGGCAACCAGCAAAACTTTGGGCTGTTGCAAGCCAGTGGCTTCTTTTTTGAAGTGAATCAGGCGGCAAAACGGTTTTGTCACGACAACGTGTTCGCGGATGTCGACGTTCTCGCCTTGGACGAGAACGGATTTGATGTCAAATTGTGGTTTTTCGTAGTCTTTGCCAAGGCGGTACATCAGCTCGTAGCCGGCTGCGATGCGTTGCGAAAACGGGGTGTGGGCCAGTGGAGAAACCGGGTTGGTAAATAACTTGGAGGACATGTCTGCCCATTGCATCACCGGAGTGAGGAAGGAGCGTTGCAGTTCGTGCAGTTGGTAAAGCATATATAGTCCTTGTTTAATTCCAAGCGCCAATATCGGCTCAAATATCATAATCCAATTTTACGATATTTGTTGAGGACAAAATGTGCATTACCGCGCATAGGTCCACAGTTTGCGCTTTGGTGTGACAGCGCGCCACACTTGCGTGGATAGACCTGCAACGATGCTCTAAAAGCAAAAAAAGCAGCGTTTCCGCTGCTTTTTGTACATTTTTTCACCGCCACGCCCCTGCGGAGAACAGTGTCTCCGCCGGAAACGCCGCGGCAAGTGCCGTGCGCTTAGCGCACCAGCATGTCGAGCTTGTCCTTGACGTCCTTGTATTGCTCGGCTTCCGGCAAGGCAGCCTTCGTCTTGGTGATCGAAGGCCAGTTACGGGCCAGGTCGACGTTGATCTTGATGAAGGCTTGCTGGTCGCCCGGCACGTCTTCTTCCGCGAAAATCGCGTTCACCGGGCACTCTGCCACGCAGACTGCGCAGTCAATACATTCGTCCGGATCGATTGCCAGGAAGTTCGGGCCTTCCCGGAAACAATCTACCGGGCAGACATCGACGCAGTCGGTATAGCGACAGGCGATGCAGGATTCGGTGACAACGTGGGTCATAACAGTCCTATCAATTTGGGGGGAGGTGCTGTAGCGCCTGCAGGAACCTCGGCGGCGCATACTAAAGCAAAGCATTGTATTTTAAGGCAATTCGCTATTTCTCACAAATCCCGCTTATATACAATACATATAAGCAAATTCATTTTTTGGCAGCGCCGTTGCCGCGCAGAGCGTGCAATTCAGCGACTATCCGGGACGTTACCATGAAGAACGCGGCAAGAAAGCGACAGTCGCCCGATGCTGCCGGGAGCAGGACGGGCGAGGCGGAAGCTCGCCGTGTGGTGTTTTTGTTTTACCCAAATCAAGATCGGTAAAAATAAGTGCCAGAACAATCAGGCGCTGGCGCGTATTTGCGTCAGCAACTGTTGCCAACGTGCATTTTCAGCACTGCCATCTTCGGCAAACGTGATGGTGCGGCGCGCGGCCGGTGCCTCGACGGTGATCTGCCAATGGGGGATATCGGCGCCCACCTGTTCGCCCGTGCCCTGCGGGTGCGTGAAAAAACCGCTGCTGGCCAGTGCCGCTTCCAGCCCGGGGCCGGCCGGGTGGGCTTGCGTATCGATGTCGTACTGTTCGCTCAGGCCGGCAAAGCCGCCGCTGCTGCGGGCTGAAATTTTCATGCTGCTCCTTCTTGGGGACGGTGGTGGGGAAATGATGCGGCATGCCTTCGCCTGCGGCTGACCGCTGGCGGGCTTGCGGCGCAGGGCGCTTACCGGGGGGCGTAACTGCGGCACCAGGCCGCCAGCGCTTCGCGCTCCGCTTCCAGCAATTGATCCGATTCGCTGTATTCCGCATGGTTCATGGTACCGCAGCAGGCGCGCCTGTCTTGCACTGCATCCGCTTCGTCGACGACATCGGGGGCAAAGGTCATTTGTCCATCCTCCGTCATGGCATTGTCCTTGAGCACTTCGCGCACGGTAAAGCTGTTGCGGATGAAATCGAGGTAGCTGGTAAAGCCGTCGGCTTGCGCCAGGGTCAGCATGTGGCCGGCCACATCGGCGTACGTGGCCGCCTGGTCGGGGGACGCCACCAGAGCGCGCAAGACCAGGCTGCGCAGGTAGTCGCCGCAACGGTGCAGCACGGCCGCGTCATCTTCCAGCTGGGGCTGGCGTTCGTGGGCAAAGATGTCGGCCAGGATGTCGTAGATAGCGCCTGTAAACACTTGCGAGATGGCGTGCACTTCCGTGCCGGCCTCCGACAATTTGATGTCGTTATCGGCATTGCGCAAGCCGTTCGGCCGGCCCAGCGCCAGGCCGAACTGTTCCGCCAGGTCGGCCAGGAAGGTTTTATCGTGCAGGTCGGACTTGGTTTGCGCGATCACGGCTTCGACCTGGTCCAGCTGCGACAGGGCCAGGAAGATGGCCGTCAGGTCGCCGAACGATTCGTGCAAGCCGCCCGTCTGCGGTGGATTATTGTTGAGCAGCCAATTCGGCTTGAGGCCATCGAGGATGGCGTGCCCGGTTTCATGCGAGACGATGTCGAGCGAGCGGCAGGTGTAGACGCGCTCGGTGGCGCCGCTGGGAATGAAGTCGCCGAACTTGAGGGCCTTGTCGCTGCGGCTGTAATAGGCATTCATGACATTGGGCAAGCCGTGCGGGAACACGCGCAGCGGTGCCGTGTTGCTGGCGCTATTCCATTGCCAGGGCAGGGGCGGCGCCGTGTTGTTGCTGGCCATCGCGCGCTGGTACATGGTCAGCGTCATGCGCACGATGGCGAACGTGTGCACGGCGTCGAACTGGTCGGTGTTGGGCGAGACGATGAAGTCGCCAAAGGCGTTCGGGCTGACCTGGGCGATGCCCGGCTCGCCAAAGGTGATGCGCGCGTCGCGCGGACCTTGCAGTATCAGGCCGGGCAGGAAGGACTTGCGCGTGCCCAGCTCGCTCACGGACGGGTCTTGCTTCCAGATCAGCACGCGCGAACCGACGGGCACGGCGGCCAGGTTGCGGACCGTGGCGTCCGTCAGGCGGGGCGGACCCGGCTGCAGAGTCAGTTGCGCATTCTTGCGGTGCAGGCGGTAGGGCGCCGAGGGGGTAGGGACGTAGCCGACAGGCAAGGACACGCATTTGGTCAGCACGGCTTCGACCGGCACGATGACTTTCTGGTCCATGGTAGCTCTCCAAGACACTCGCAACTGGAATGGAGATAGTCGGCCTGCTTCGGTGGTTGCGGTTTGATGCGGCGCAAGTGCGGCGCAAGAAAGCGCGGTTTTTTCCGTGTGCCGGCGTTCCCCATGGCTGCGGCTGCCGCGTGGCGGCTGGTATGATGCTGGCCGTATGGCACCCGTTTTTATAATAAAAGGATCGTTTGATGGCGGATATAAATATAGTTCAGCAACATAAGCTGACAGCAGCAAAGGCGCGCGAAGCGGCGCAGCAAGTGGCCGACAAGCTGGCCCAGGAATATGACCTGGCCTGCGCCTGGGATGGCGATGTGCTGCGCTTCGAACGCAGCGGCGTCGATGGTTCGCTGACCCTGGAAAAAGAGCAGGCGCAACTGCAAATCAAGCTGGGCTTCATGCTCAGCGCCTTCGCGTCCACGATTGAAGGCAAGATCGCCGAAAAGATGCGCAAGGTGTTTGCCGAGCCAGTTTGACCCGCTTGTCTGGCGCCATGTTTGGTGCTAGAAAACGTGTCGCAGCGATGGGCGAAAAGACGATGAAAACACGTCGCTTTTCGCCTTTTTCACGTCTGACTGTACGCTGGCGAACATTGCTAGCACATTTCTATTTGGAAAGCCATTGGACTTTGGCGGCTTTTTGCGTTATACTTGAGTCATATTTACAACAGCTACACCGCGTTTCACCTTCTGCTTCGCAGTACTCCCCACTCGCTGAGTGGTGAATAATTCATTGGGTTTTACACCCGCATCCAGTTAAAAGTAGCTTGGTCGATTTTTTTTTCGGTCAAATACATTTGGTGCCATGTATTTGCATGGCGCTAGCGTTGTTAAAAGTCCTGAACCACAGCCTCTTTTAGCACGCACACGGCACCCCGGCACCGGCTTTGGCCATCCGCTGGTCACATGCGTGTCACCCCCTGTTTCCTGTCGCTCCCGTGCGCTTGTGCGCCGTGGCGTAGCCGACGCAACAGGGTTTGCTGATTCCCGCCGCAAGCTGGCAGCTTGCTGGGTTTCATTCCATTCGTCAAATCGAGGGAGAACCACATCGTGGCAAAACAAATCATTATCGACCATGTGTTCAAAGTGTTCGGCGACAAGCCAGAAGAAGCACTTGAACTCGTCCATCAGGGCGCCAGCAAGCAGGATATCCTGGCCCAGACCGACTGCACCATCGGCGTTTTCGACGCCACCTTTACCATTGAAGCGGGCGAGATCTTCGTCATCATGGGCCTGTCCGGTTCGGGCAAGTCGACCCTGGTGCGCATGCTGAACCGCCTGATCGAGCCGACCGCCGGCCGCATTTTGATCGACGGCAACGACATCAATACCTTGCCGGACGCCCAGCTGCGCGCCCTGCGCCGCAAGGACATCAGCATGGTGTTCCAGTCGTTCGCGCTGCTGCCGCAAATTACCGTGCTCGACAACACTGCCTTCGGCATGGAACTGGCCGGCATGCCCAAGGCCGAGCGCCATGCGCTGGCCCAGCAAGCGCTGGAACAAGTGGGCCTGGACGGCTACGGCGCCAGCTATCCCGACGAATTGTCGGGCGGCATGCAGCAGCGCGTGGGCCTGGCCCGTGCGCTGGCGTGCGATCCATCGATTCTGTTGATGGATGAAGCGTTTTCCGCGCTCGATCCGATTATCCGTACGGAAATGCAATCGGAACTGCTGCGCTTGCAGCAAATCAAGCGCCGCACCATCGTCTTCATTTCGCATGACCTCGACGAAGCCATGCGCATCGGCGACCGCGTTGCCATCATGAAAGACGGCCACGTGGTGCAAGTGGGCACGCCGGAAGAAATCCTGCGTAAACCTGCCAACGATTACGTGCGCAACTTCGTGCGCGGCGTCGATGCGGCGGCCGTCTTCAAGGCCAGCGATATCGCCCGCAAGAGCCAGATCGTCGTGTCCGAGTCGCCGAGCCGCGGCTCGCGCGCCGCGCTGTCGATGCTGGAAGAGCAGGATCGCGCGTTTGCCTACGTCGTCAATCCGCAGCGCAAGTTTCTCGGCGTCGTCTCGGCCGATTCGCTGCGCAGTGCGCTCGACGGCCATGTGGGTCCGCTGGGCCTGGCGCATGCCTATCTGCCCGACGTGCAGACCATCAATGCAGATGAGCCAGTCGCCGGTCTGTTCGGCCAGGTGGCGCAACTGCCTTACGCCGTCCCTGTGGTGGCCAATGACGGCAGCTTCCGCGGCGCCATCAGCAAGACAACCTTGCTGAAGTTCCTTGACCGCGACACGCCAGCCATAGCCGAACAACAACAGAAAGGACAAGCATGAATCCAAGCACCGTTTCCACAGTAGAACCTGTTGTTGAACAGGCCGCTCAAATCAATCCCTGGGCGCTGACGCCGCCTACCGACGCCAGCACCGCCTGGCTGGACGCCGCCGCGCCTGCCGTGCAGCCGGAACATGCGTCCGGCTTTCACCTGACGCAGATTTTCGACGGCTCGCTGCCGCTGGAAAGCTGGATCAACCAGGGCCTGGGCTGGGTCGTCGCGCATTTCCGTCCCTTCTTCCAGGCCGTGCGCGCGCCGATCGACAGCGTGCTGTCCGGCGTGGAAGGCGTGCTGCTGGCCGCCCCGTCGCTGACGGTGATCGCCATCATCGGCTTGCTGGCTTGGCAATTTACCAGCCGCACCCTGGCCATCGGCACCGTGCTGGCGCTGCTGGTGGTGTCGATGCTGGGCATCTGGCCGGAAGCCATGACGACCCTGTCGCTGGTCTTGACGTCGCTGGCGTTCTGCCTGGCCATCGGCTTGCCGTTGGGCATCTTCCTTGCCAGCAGCGACCGCGCACAGAATATCCTGCGCCCCCTGCTGGATGCCATGCAGACGACGCCCGCGTTTGTCTACCTGGTGCCCGTGGTAATGCTGTTTGGTATCGGTAATGCGCCTGGCGTGATCGTGACGATCATCTTTGCCCTGCCGCCGCTGGTGCGTCTGACCAACCTCGGCATCCGCCAGGTGCGTCCCGACCTGATCGAAGCGGCCCGCGCCTATGGCGCCTCGCCGTGGCAGTTGCTGACCCGCGTGCAATTCCCGCTGGCCATGCCATCGATCATGGCCGGTATCAACCAGTCGCTGATGCTGTCGCTGTCGATGGTCGTGATCGCCTCGATGATCGCCGTCGGCGGCCTGGGCCAGATGGTATTGCGCGGCATCGGCCGTCTGGACATGGGTCTGGCCACCGTGGGCGGCCTGGGCATCGTACTGCTGGCCATCACCCTGGACCGCTTGACGCAAGCGATGGGCCAGCCACGCCGCGGCGTGCGCCACTGGTACCAGACGGGTCCTGCCGGTTTCGTGCTGCGCCTGGTGCGCGGCAATGCGGAGAAAAATAATGTTGAACAGCAAGTAACGCTGGCCAACGCACAATAAAGGATACACATGCATCAAATCGACAATTTCAAAGTGACGCAAAAATCGCAACGCAAGTTCCAGCTGTTTTCCGCCCTGGCGATCGCCGCCATGGCCCTGACCACCAGCCTGGCCATGGCGCAGACGCCGGCCGCCGCTGCAGATGCGCTGCCCGGCAAGGGCGTCAAGGTGCAACCGCTGCAAAGCTCGATCGCGGAAGAAACCTTCCAGACCATGCTGGTCGACAAGGCCCTGGAAAAGCTGGGCTACGAAGTGCAGCCCATCAAGGAAGTGGAATATCCGACGGCGCATATCGCCATTGCCAACGGTGACGCCACCTTCATGGCCGTGCACTGGGACCCGATGCACAAGGATTTCTATAACAATGCGGGCGGCGACGGCAAGCTGTCGCGCACGGGCCAGTATGCGGGGCCTGCCGCGCAAGGTTATCTGATCGACAAGGTGACGGCGGAAAAGTACAACATCACGAATATCGACCAGTTGCGCGATCCCAACCTGGCCAAGCTGTTCGACCATGATGGCGATGGCAAGGCCGACTTGACCGGTTGCAACCCCGGCTGGGGCTGCGAAGCGCTGATCGAGAACCACATGGATGCGTATAAATTGCGCAAGACGGTGACCCACGTGCAGGGCAGCTATGCGGCCCTGATCGCCGACACCCTGGGCCGCTACAAGCGTGGCGAACCGATCCTGTATTACACGTGGACGCCGTACTGGGTCAGCGGCGTGCTGGTGCCGGGCAAGGACGTGGTCTGGCTGAAAGTGCCGTTCTCGGCCAATCCGGACAAGGTGAATACCCGCCTCGACGATGGCAGCGACTACGGCTTTGCCGTCAACACGGCGCGCATCGTGTCGAACAAGGCCTGGGCGGAGAAGAATCCGGCCGCGGCCAAGCTGTTCGAAGTGATGCAATTGCCGGTGGCGGACATCAATGCGCAGAACGAGCGCATGCGCCGCGGCGAAAACACGCAAGCCGATATCGCCCGTCATACGGCTGGCTGGATCAAGTTCCATCAGCAGACGTTTGACGGCTGGATCGCGCAAGCGCTGGCGGCGGCGAAAAAGTAAGTTTGCGGCTGAGACAGGCGTAAAAAAAGTGGCTACCGATTTGGTAGCCACTTTTGCTTTTTCAGCCTGTTTTTGTGGTTTTTGGTGAGTTTTCAGCCGTTTTCGGCCTATTTCTCTGCAAAACAGGCGTTTTCAGGTTTAATCCTTCAAGTCTTCGATGAGGTCGATGTATTGCTGTTGCGCCTCTTCCTTCGAGGTGCCGGCCAGGGCCGCCCAGGCGTCGAACTTGGCGCGGTTGACGAAGTCGGTCATGCCAGGACGCTCGCCCGTGGCGTCGCCGCTCGACGCTTGCTTGAACAAGGCGTAGATTTTCAACAAGGTCATATTGTCCGGACGCTCGGACAGGGTCTTGGAATCGAGCTGCGCTTGTTCGAATTGCTCTTGTAAACTCATGATGGCTCCTGTGTGCTGATGGAATCGCTGGAAAAGTGCGGCAGGCCCGGCGGAGTGGCCACCGTGCGTGCTGCAGTGCCTGACATCATAGTGAAAAAAGCGCGCCGTGCATTAGAGGACACACTCAAAACAAAAACGCCGCCGCTGCGTGAACAGGGGCGGCGTCGGTACAGTCGCTTGAGCGCTGCGGAGTCGGTGCTTATACGCCCAGCAGTTCGACGTCGAAAATCAGGGTGGCGTTCGGTGGAATCACGCCGCCGGCGCCGCGTGCGCCATAGCCCAGTGCTGCCGGGATGATCAGCTGGCGCTTGCCGCCCACTTTCATGCCTTGCACGCCTTCGTCCCAGCCTTGAATGACGCGGCCGGCGCCCAGCGGGAATTCGAATGGATCGTTGCGGTCCTTGCTCGAGTCAAATTTCGCGCCGGCGCTGCCGTCGTCGTTTTGCAGCCAGCCCGTGTAATGCACGACAACATTGTTGCCGGCTTGCGCTTCAGCGCCTTCGCCAACGGTGGTGTCGATGTATTGCAGGCCGGAAGCGGTAGTGGTGGTGGTCATGATTATCCTTGTGTAGGCGATGAAAGCTTCAGATTGTAGAGCAATGAGTTGCAAAGCGCCATTCCAGGCCTGGGACGGGGAAAAAACGGAAATTACGGCGATGTGTGGCTGCCGGCAGCATTTAAGGGGGGATTTCACACAATAAATACAGTGTTCCACGTAAAATGCATGTTTTGTATTTAACAGTGATTTTTGCCATGTTCCGCAGTCTACGCCGCCTTGTTTTTTCCTCGCTGTGCCTGGTTTCCGCAATATCGACGGCGCAAGCCGAAGTGGTGGTGGTGCTCAATTCCCGTGATGCTACGGTGCAACTGCTGGACCAGAAAACCTATGCTCCCCTGTCCACCTTTGCCGTCGGCAAGGAACCGCACCATCTGATGGAAACGCCGGACGGCAAGTCGCTGATCGTCGCCAGTTCCGTTGGCAACGAGCTGATTTTCCTCGACCCCGTGTCGGGCCAGATCCAGCGCCGCATCAGCAACATCCTCGACCCGTACCAGATCGGCTTTTCGCCGGACCAGAAATGGTTCATCTCGAACTCCTTGCGCCTGGACCGCATCGACCTGTACCGCTACGACGGCAAGAACCTGACCCTGGCCAAGCGCATCCCGCTGCCAAAACTGCCCAGCCACATGGCGTTCACGGCCGACAGCACCATGGCTTTCATTACGCAGCAGGGCAGCAACCAGGTCAGCGCCATCGACCTGGCCACGCAAACGGTGAAATGGACCATGCCTGTCGGCCCGGCGCCGGCCGGCATCACGATGACGCCCGATGGCAAGCATTTGCTGGTGGGCATCATGGGCAGCGATTACGTGGAAGTGATCGACTGGCGCACGCAAAAGACCGTCAAGCGCATCAAGGCGGGCGCCGGCACGCACAATTTCCGCGCGCTGGGCGACAACCGCATGACGTTTGTCTCGAACCGCGTGTCGAACACCATTAACATCATCGACCAGCAAACCCTGGAAAACGTGGGCACCATCAATGTGCCGGGCGGCCCCGATTGCATGGAAATCACGCCGGACGGCAAGACCATGTGGGTAACGTTGCGCTGGATCAAGAAAGTGGCCGTGATCGACCTTACCACGCGCAAGGTGATCAAGACCATCCCGGTGGGCCGCTCGCCCCATGGCGTGTACTTCGCCACCCACTCGCCGCGCATGTGATGAGCCGGTGATGATGAAACGCTTCATTTTCGCGGGCCACGCGCCCGCCATGCTGCTGTGCGCCAACGCCATGCTGTCGCCCGCGCATGCCGCCACACCTGCTGCCGTACCTGCCGCCGTATCTGCTGCCCCAGCCGCATCTCTAGCTGCATCTTTAGCGCCAGCCGCCTGCAAGGGCACCATCTACATGACGTTTGACACGGGCAGCCAGTCGCAAGCGCAGCTGATCGCCGACGTGCTGAATAAACGCCATGTGAAGGCAACCTTCTTCCTGGCCAATGAAAAGACCACGCGCGGCGACTATTCGCTCGATGCCTCGTGGGCGCCGTACTGGAAAGCCCGCGTGGCCGAAGGCCATGCGTTTGGCACGCATACGTTTGACCACGTGTACTGGAAGAAGGATCTGGCCAACGGCTTGATCCAGGTCAAGCCCCAGTTCGGCAAGGATGGCGGCAAGCTGGCGTCATTCACGGATCAGCAGTTCTGCGAAGAATTGCGCCGCGTCGATACGCGCTTCCAGGAGCTGACCGGGCGCAAGCTCGACCCGTTCTGGCGCGCGCCGGGCGGCTACACGTCGCCGCGCACCCTGGCGGCCGGCAGCGCCTGCGGCTACCAGCACGCGGGCTGGGCGCCGGCGGGGTATTCCGGCGATGAGCTGCCCAGCGATAAGTATCCGAACGCCACGCTGCTGAAGAAAGCCCTGGCGAACTTGCGCAGCGGCGATATTTTCATTGCGCACATGGGCATCTGGTCGCGCAAGGATGCATGGGCACCGGCCAACCTGGACGCCTTGATTTCCGGCCTGCAAGACAAAGGTTTCTGCTTTGCCACCCTGCGCGAGCACCCTGCCTATGCGCAGAAGAAGGGCCAGCCATGATCGCCGCCGACATCGTCAGCTTCGTTACGCCCGTCATCGATGCTGTGGTCGACGCCTTTGGCGCGGCGCAAGGATGGCTGTTCCAGACGGTGGTGAACCCGCTCGTATATCACCTGGGCTTTGGCGAATTCACGGAAGAAGCGTTCGAGGGCACGGAGTGGCTGCTGATCGGCCTGTGCGAACTGGTGCTGCTGTTTCTCGTGCTGCGTCCGCTCGAAGCCTTGATTCCCGCGCAAAAGATGACGGACCCGCGCGCCCGCTGGAACGATTTTATCTATACGGTGCTGCACCGCATCGGCCTGTTTTCCGTCGTGGTGTTCTTCACGCTCGATCCGCTGATGGATGCATTGGCGGGCGCCTTGCGCTTCGACAATATTCATCCATTGAACCTGGAATCGCTGTTGCCCGGCATCAGCCCCTTGCTCAGTTTTATCATTTATTTTGTGATACTGGACTTCGTCGACTATTGCTACCACCGGGCCTCGCACCATTTCGGCTGGTGGTGGGGCTTGCACAGCCTGCATCACAGCCAGCAAAACATGAACTTGTGGAGCGATGACCGCAACCACTTGCTCGATGACTTCCTGCGCGACGTGGTGATGGCGCTGGTGGCGCTCGGCATCGGCGTGCCGCCGGGCCAGTACGTGCTGCTGGTGTCGATTTCGCGCATTTTGCAAAGCTTGCAGCACGCAAATGTGAGGATACACTTCGGCCGCATCGGCGAGCGGCTCTTGATCTCACCCCGTTTCCACCGCACGCATCACGCGATCGGCGTGGGGCACGAGTCGAAAGGCAAGGGCAGCATGGGTGGTTGCAACTTCGGCGTGGTCTTGCCGATTTGGGATATGCTGCTGGGCACCGCGAATTTCTCGGCGGGCTATGCGCGCACGGGCGTGCGCGACCAGCTGGCCCGCATCGACAGCAACGGTGTCGGCCGGCCGGGGCGCAACTATGGCCGCGGTTTCTGGCAACAGCAATGGCTGGGCCTGCGTCGCATGGTGGAATTTGCAAGAATTAAACGAAAAGGACGCCGTTGATGCGTAATGTGTTGAATTCGTATGGCCGTGCTTTCCTGTCGCAATTGCATGGCAGGATACTGCTGCTGAGCGTGGCGCCGTTCATCCTGTCGCTGGTGCTGTGGGGCGGCTTGCTGTACGTGGGCTTGCAGCCGCTGATCGACAGCCTGCATGCGCTGTTCACGCAGTACGATTTCTTCCGCACCAGCGGCCAGGTGCTGACCACCTTCGGCCTGGGCGTGCTGAAAGCCGTGATCGTGCCGCTGATCGCCATGTTTATGCTGCTGCCGCTGATGATCTTGACGGCGCTGATCTTCATGGGGCTGTTCGCCATGCCGGCCATCGGCCGCCATATCGGCGGGCGGCACTTTCCGCAACTGGAAAAGAAGCATGGCGGCAGCCTGCTGGGCAGCGTCGGCACTTCGCTGGCCACATTCCTGCTGTTCATCGTCGTCTGGGTGCTCATGTTGCCCCTGTACGCGTTTCCGCCGGCCGCCCTGGCGGGGCAAGCCGTGCTGTGGGGCTGGCTGACCTACCGCGTGATGGCGTATGACGCCATGGCCGATTACGCCAGCGTGGACGAGCGCCACGCCATCATGCGCACGCAGCGCTGGCCCCTGCTGGCCATCGGCATGGTGTCCGGCGCGGCCGGCGCCGTGCCGGGCTTGCTGTGGATGGGCGGCGCGATGTCGGTGGTGTTCTTCCCCTTCCTGGCGGCGTTCGCCATCTGGCTGTATGTGCTGATATTCATCTTTACGGGGCTGTGGTTCCAGTATTACTGCCTGGAAGCACTGTCGCGGTTGCGGGGCGTACGCGGCATGACCGACGTGGCGCCGGCGGACGCTTGAGTATTTTTATCGAATTCTACGAGGAAGCTTCATGGCTATCGGATTGATCATCATCGGCGACGAAATCCTGTCGGGCAAGCGCACGGACCAGCATTTCCCGAAAGTGGTGCAAATGCTCAAGGCGCGGGGATTGCAGCTGAGCTGGGCGGAATACGTGGGCGACGAGCCTGCCCGCCTGGTCGCCTTGCTCAAGCGCAGCTTTGCCAGCGGCGACATCGTCTTCAGCTTTGGCGGCATCGGCGCCACGCCGGATGACCATACGCGCCAGGCGGCCGCCGATGCGCTGGGCTTGCCGCTGGTGCTGCATCCGCAGGGCAAGATCAATATCCAGCAGCGCATCACGGAAATGGGCGTAGAGGCGGGCGTGCCGGCTGATTTGCACTCGCCGGAAAACCTGCACCGCCTGAAAATGGCGGAATTTGTCGAAGGCGCCGAGCTGATTCCGAACCCGTACAACAAGATTGCCGGCTTTGCCGTGCGCGAGCATTACTTCGTGCCCGGCTTTCCCATCATGTCCTGGCCCATGATCGAATGGGTGCTGGACACGCATTATGCGCACCTGTTTAACCAGGTGCCGCATGCGGAACATGCCTTGCTCGTGTACGAAACGGCCGAATCCCTGCTGACGCCGCTGATGGTGCGGCTGGAAGCGGAGTTTCCGTTGATCAAGGTTTTCAGCTTGCCCAGCGTGGGCGACGCGCAGACGCGCCGGCATATCGAACTGGGCGTCAAGGGCGAGCCGGCGCAAGCGGCGGCCGCCTTCGCGCAGATGTGCGCCGCACTCGATACCTTGCAGGCGGAATACACCACCATCTGACATGCAGCCAGCCCGGCGCCGGCGGCTTTTTTGCCGGCGTCCAGCCCGCCGTGCATCTATGTACGCAAGCGTACATTCCAAGACGTTGTTTTTTTGCGAAAATCTTCAATGAAGCAAGATTTTTGTGTGCGCTCGTCAGTCGTTTTCATGCCGATGTGGTGGAATGGTGAACAGGGGCCTTGCGTGTCAAACGCGGGGTCGCCTGCCTGTGCAGTAGCGTGTTTTTTCGATTTACCGGTATGGACATCATGTTAAGCAAGCTTTGTTGTGACCGGCCCTGGCTGGCTCTCGTCTTACCCTGCGCGGAGCGGTATCGCTGCCGCATTTCCCGCGCCGTCCAAACCCAACCTTACCCCAGCATCCCATGAAAGACACAGGCGTCAATCTGGCCGCGCAAGAGCGGCCCCCCTCTGATCCAGCTGCCGAGGCGCCGCCGCCGGCGAGCCCGCCGAAGAAGCGCCGTTCGCGCATCTGGCCCATCTTTGCCATCCTCCTGCTGGCGCTGATCGCCGGCGTGGCCTGGTTCGTCATGCGCGAAGTGCGTACGTCGGCCCTGCAGGCGGAATTTTTCACGCGCCTGGACCGCCAGCTGTCGTTCAAGGTCGAGCCCGGCCCCGCACCGGCGGGCGCCATCCGCTATCCGCAGCACGGCCCCTATGACGAGCGCCTCGGCTATGCCAGCTTGCCGGATTTTATTAGCAAGTTGAATGCGCGCGACTATGAAGTGACGGCGCAGGCGCGCATGTCGCCGAAAATGGTGCAACTGGTCGACCGGGGCATCTTTGCCACCTATCACGAGAAAAACCGCGCGGGATTGAGCATCCTCGATTGCCGCGCCGCGCCCCTGTTCGCGGCCAGCTATCCCGAGCGCATGTTCGACGGCTTCGCCGAAGCGCCGCCCGCGCTCGTGCAAAGCCTGCTGTTCATCGAAAACCGCGAATTGCTCGATCCGGGCACGCCCGAGCGCAATCCGGCCGTGGAATGGGACCGCCTGAGCAAGGCGATTCTGGATAAGGCGCTGAACCTGTTCGGCGGCCACCGCGGCGGCGGCGGCAGCACGCTGGCCACGCAAATTGAAAAATACCGCCATTCGGAAGACGGCCGCACCAGTTCCATGCAGGACAAGCTGCTGCAGATGCTGTCGGCCAGCCTGCGCTCGTACCAGGATGGCGAAAACACCATGGAAGCGCGGCGCAAGATCGTCGTCAATTACCTCAATACCGTGCCGCTGTCGGCAAAGAGCGGCTTTGGCGAGGTCAACGGGATCGGCGACGGCATGTGGGTCTGGTATGGCCGTCCGTTTGCCGAAGTGAAAACTTTGCTTAAAGGCAATATGGACCAGCCGGGCAGTGCGCTCGCCTACAAGCAGGCGCTGAGCTTGCTGATCGCGCAGCGCCGTCCCTCGCATTACCTGGTGGCAGGCGGCGCCGACCTGGAAGAATTGACCAACAGCCATTTGCGCCTGCTGGCGCAAGCGGGCGTGATCTCGCCGCAGCTGCGCAATGCGGCCATCGCCGAGAAGCTGCGCCCATCGACGGCCTCTGGCGTGCAATCGGAAGCGTCGACCTCGTTCGTCACGCGCAAGGCGTCGAATGCCGTGCGCAACCACCTGGCCAGCATGCTGGGCGACCCGCGTTTGTACAACCTCGACCGTCTCGACCTGAAAGTGGTCAGCACGCTCGATGCGCAGGCGCAAAACGCCGTCACCAAGGTCTTGCGCGAGCTGCGCGACCCGGAAGTGGCGAAAGCAGCCGGCTTGACGGGCAAGGGCATGCTGGGCAATGGCGACCCCGCCAACGTGGTCTACAGTTTTACTTTGCTGCAAAAGGGCGAGCAAGCCAACTTGCTGCGCGTGCAGACGGATAACTACGACCAGCCGCTGGACATCAACGAAGGCGCCAAGCTGGACCTCGGTTCCACGGCCAAGCTGCGCACCCTGGTGACGTACATGGACATCATCGACCAGTTGCACCAGCGTTACAGCGGCATGGGCGCCGCCGAGCTGGGCAAGATTGCCGTCGATCCGAAGGATATGCTGTCGCAGTGGGCAATTGCCTATCTGAAACCTTTGCCGCTGGGCGAGGCGCGCAATTTACCCGCCATGCTGGCGGCCGCCATGGAACGCAAATACTCGGGCAACCCGGGCGAAGGCTTCTTCACGGGCGGCGGCTTGCACCATTTCGGCAACTTCTCCAAGCTCGACGACAGCCGCATCATGACGGTGCAGCAGGCGCTGCGCCAGTCGACCAACCTGGTGTTCGTGCGCCTGATGCGCGACGTGGCCCGCTACTACATGTTTTCGCGTCCCGATTCCTCGGCCTCGCTGCTGGCGGACGCGGACGATCCGCGCCGGGCCCAGTACCTGAGCCGTTTTGCCGACAAGGAGGGGCGCGAATTCCTGCACCGCTTCTACCAGAAGTACCGCGGCAAGAGCGTCGACGAGCAGGAAAAGATCCTGTTGGCCAGTATCCGCCCGACCCCCGTACGCCTGGCGAATATCTTCCGCACCATCAATCCGAAGGGCACCGTCGCCGAATTCGGCGATTTCCTCAACGCCAATCTACCGTCGCAAAACGAAGTACCGCCCGAGCGCGTGGCCAAGATGTACCAGCAGTATGCGATGGAAAACTGGTCGCTGGCCGACCGGGGATATCTTGCCAATGTGCATCCGCTGGAACTGTGGATGGTGGCGTATTTGCGCCAGCACGAAGGTTCCACCCTGTCGCAGATGGTGGCGGCCAGCGAAAAGGAACGCCAGGAAGTGTATAAATGGCTGTTCAATACGCACCGCAAGCACGCGCAGGACCGCCGCATCGCCAACTTGCTGGAAGTGGAAGGATTCCTGGAAATCCACCGCCAGTGGAAGAAGATGGGTTACCCGTTCGACTCGCTCGTGCCCTCGTATGCGACCACCCTGGGCGCGTCGGCCGACCGTCCCGCTGCATTGGCCGAGTTGATGGGCATCATCATTAACGATGGCGTGCGCAAACCCAGCGTGCGCATCGATTCCATGCATTTCGCCGCCAATACGCCGTACGACACCATGGTCAAGCGGGGCACGAAGGTGGAAGCGGAGCAAGTGCTGTCGCCGGACGTGGCGAAAGCTGTCGCCAAGGCCATCCGCGAAGTGGTGTCGGACGGCACGGCGAAACGGGCGAAGACGGCATTCGTCGGCGCCGACGGCGTGCCGATCCCGATGGGCGGCAAGACGGGCACGGGCGACCAGCGCTTCGACGTGTATGGCGCCGGCGGCCGCCTGATCGAGTCGCGCTACGTGAACCGTTCGGCCACGTTCGTCTTCAATATCGGCGAGCGCTTCTATGGCAGCATGACGGCGTATGTGCGCGGGCCGGAATCGAAGAACTACGATTTCACCAGCGCCTTGCCCGTGCAATTGCTGGTGTCCCTGGCGCCGAGCCTGATGCCGCTGATCGAGCCGCCTGCGCCAGCCGAAGGCGTGGCGAAGCAGTGCACGAATTAAATCGTTGCTGCATTAAAAAGCCGGCCTGTATGGGCCGGTTTTTTTATGGAGGAGAAAGAATCGATGGAAAGAACACAGCAGATCTTTGCGCAATATCACCGTTTTGACGATGGCGCGCTCGTATCATTCGAGCAAGCATATGGACCCCGGGGCGTGCAGCGCGTGCGCATCGTGTTGTACGCGAGGAATCATGAACTGGAGGGCAACATCTGGCGCAAAGTCGCCATCACGGTGGGAGAGGTGCGGGAATTGATGATGAAGACGCCGGGCAACTTCATCAACCGCATCTGCTGTGGGGTGAAGCTGCTGCGCTTTGGCGACGTGTGGTGCGTGGATGTCGACGGCACGTATGCGCACGACGAGCCGGCAACCCTGGAGGAAGTGCGCCGCGATGGCGATTGCTACGTCATCGGCGGCACGGTCGAGGCAATCGAACTGGACTAACCGGCAAACACGGCCGTTTTACCTTCCAGGCGCGCGTGATACGCGGCGATGGCCGGATACTCGGGGCGCTGCATGGGCGCCATCAGCCAGCGCTTGACGGACAGGCCCAGCACGATATCGGCCAAGGTAAATTGCTCGCCGCACACATACGCGCCCGTGCGCTGCAACTGCTGTTCCAGCACGCCCATCATCTTGTTCCATCCGGCAATACCGGCCGCCAGCTGGGCCGCATCCTGGTGTGCCGGGCTGTGGCGCACCAGCGACATGAAGGCGTAGCGCCAGCTGTTGTTGAGGTCGCCCATTTGCCAGTCCATCCATTTTTCCACTTCCGCGCGGGCGCGGGGATTACTTGGCAGCAAGTCGTCGCGGCCCGCCTGAGCGCACAGGTAGCGGCAAATCGTGTTCGATTCCCACAGCACCAGGTCGCCATCGAGCAGCACGGGCACCATGGCGTTCGGGTTCAGGGCCAGGAAGGCCGGGTCGTCCGTGGCGCGAAAGCCGCTGCCCCAGTCTTCGCGTTCGTACGGCAGGTCGAGTTCCTCGCACGTCCACAAGACTTTGCGGACATTGATCGAGGCGGCTTTTCCAAGAATTTTCAGCATGCAGGGCTCCCGAGGGCAGGTGGTCGATCCAGCACTGTAGCCGAATTGGCCACGCCGCGCATGTGAAAGTGCCTTGCATAGTTGCGCTTTTCTTGGCATCGTAGCCACCCATGAAACCTATGCGCCACCACATGTCCAAAATCCTCGCGTTCAGCCGCTTTTCCGTGCGCGATTTCCTCGCCACCGCCGGCCCCACCTTGCTGCTGGTCGGCGCGTTTTGCGCGCTCGCTTACTGGCTGGTCGACCCGGCGCCGCCGCGCAAGGTAACCCTGTCGACAGGGCAGGACAATAGCGCCTACGAAGAGTTCGGCAAGAAGTACGCGGCCACCCTGGCCAGGCACGGCATCAAGGTGACCTTGCAGCCGTCGCTGGGTTCGCAGGAAAACCTGCAGCGCTTGAACGCGGGCAAGACCGATATCGCCTTCGTGCAAAGTGGCTCGACGGAACACGACGATGCCGAGCGCCACGGCCTCATTTCCCTGGGCAGCCTGTTTACGGAACCCGTCTGGCTGTTCATGCGCGAAGACAAGGCCGTGACGGAGCTGACGCAATTGAAGGGCATGAAGATCAACCTGGGGCCGGAAGGCACGGGCGTGCCCGGCCTGTTCCGGCAGTTGCTGTCTGTGAATGGCGTGGAAGCCAAGGAGTTGACGGTGAGCGACTTGCAGAACACGCCTGCCACGGTGGAGTTGCTGGAAGGGCGCATCGACGGTCTCGTGTTCAGCTCGGCGCCGGAAGCGCCGCTGATCCAGATGCTGCTGCAAACACCGGGCATCAAGCTGTTTGATTTTTCGCAAGCGGAGGCGTACACGCGGCGTCTTCCGTTCCTGACCCACGTCGTCTTGCCACGTGGCATCGTCGACCTGGGGCAAAACATTCCCGCGCAGGATTATCACCTGATCGCGCCGACGGCCACCCTGGTTGCGCGCGAAGACTTGCATCCGGCCCTGATCGACCTGTTCGTGCAGGCGGCGGCCGGCATCCATGGCGGCACGGGCTGGTTCCAGCAGCAGGGGCAGTTCCCGTCCGCGCGCTACACGGAAATTCCCGTGGCGCCGGAGGCGTTGAAATTCTACAAGGATGGCGCGCCCGTGCTGCAGCGCTACATGAGTTTCTGGCTGGCCAATTTCTTCGACCGCATGTGGGTGCTGGTGGTGGCGCTGGGCGCCCTGATCCTGCCCCTGTCGCGCGTCGTGCCGCCCCTGTACGTGTGGCGCATCCGTTCGCGCGTGTACCGCTGGTATGGCCAGCTGCGCACGGTCGAGCAGGCGCTGGAAGACGTGCCGGAAGGGCTGCGCGCGCACGTGTATGCGGAACAATTGAAACGGCTCGACCAGATCGAGGAAATGGTCAACCAGATCTCGATACCCCTGTCGTTCGCCGATGGCTTGTATGGCTTGCGCAGTCACATCAATTTCGTGCGCAAGCGCATCCTGACACTGATGGGCGAGCATCCGGCCGCGGAGGCAGGCGAGCCGGCCTGAGCGCTTAACCCGCTTAAACGAGGGTGATCGACAGCTTGCGCCCGAGCAGCGCGGCGGCCCGCTCCAGGGTGGAGAGCGTCACGTCGCTGCTGGGGTCGAGCAGGCGGTCGAGTTGCGAACGGCTCGTCTGCAGCAGCGCCGCCATGCGCGTCTTCGACAGCGATTGTTCCTGCATGGCCTGCGTCAGTTGCCAGGCGATCACTTCCTTGATAGCACGGGTTTGCGTTTGCTCAAAGATGCCTTCTTCCTTGAGGAAGTCGTCGAGACTGCTGCCGAGGTGGGGAGCGGTGGCGTTCATGTCAATTCCTTGTGGCGTTTGCGGGCCAGCGCCAGGTCGTCGTCCGGCGTGGCGCGGGTTTTCTTGATAAAGCCGTGCAGCGCCACCAGGCAATCGCCGTGATGGCAGATCAGCACGCGCGCAATGCGGTTGCCGGGCAAGCTGCTGCGCACTTCCGACAAGCCCTGCCCCAGGTGGCGGCACAAGGGCATGCCCACGGGCCAGCGCCATTGCGCATGCATCAAGTCTTGCCCGATTACATGACGTTCTTCGACGGGCAAGGATTTGAGCCAGTCGCGCACGGGTTCGCCACCATTGCCGTTCGCATAGAACCGCAGGGTAATCTGCCGCAAGCCGGAAGCATCCATGACGCACCTCTACGTTGTACTATATAAGGTACATGCTCGCAAGGAGAATCGGCGCCGCTCTTGAGAAAAGCGGGCGCGCATGGATGGTTGTAGCCGATGGCGGACCGCATGGTGGCCCGCCAGATCAAACACTGTTCAGATAATTCGGCGGCCAGCGTCAAGCGGCCAGCGTCAGGCGCCCAGCCACGGCAAGCCCGCCTTGCACCAGCCGCCGATCTGCTTGCGGTGGCCGTCGGCGTCCTTGTCGCCCTCGAAGCCTTCGAGGATGTCGAAGCAGTTGATATAACCGTGTTCGGTCGCCAGCTTGGCCGCATGGCGCGAACGCACGCCGGAGCGGCACAGGAACAGCAGCACCTCGTCCTTGCCGGCCTGGGCCGCCAGCTGCGCGAGGAAGTCGGGATTCGGCACGCCGCCCGGGTAGGTGGCCCACTGCACCGCACCATGCTGGGTATCGGCGATGTCGACCCGGCCCACCCAGTCGCGCTCGGCAGTCGTGCGCACATCTATGAGCTTGACGGCGGCATCGCCTTGCAGCAAGTCATACGCTTCCTGCGGCGTGACGGCGCCGGCATACGGCGTACCTTCATTGGCCCGGCTGCGGGCGGTGGTCAGGATGTCGGCGGCGGTGGTCATGGCGTCCTCGATGAAAGTGGGCAGGTGTGTGTACGATTATAGTGCGCCGTCCGCGCCCCGCAAACGGGAATCCATGGTGCACGGCGCATGCACCACAAGGAGGCATTTTTCGGTAATCCGCACAAAATGCACGATAATGGTGCGTTATTCGTTTTTTGCACTTGCTTAGTGCATTCTTGATTTGACGCAAACGCGTGTCAAAATCGCGGGCAGGAAAACTTTCACTGGGATGGCAGCAATTTTGTTGCCGGCACCAGGGGGCTCCGGGAGCTGGCATGGAATCTGCTATGATCCTTATGAGTTTTGGTGGCACGCAATGTTTGCTTCGCTTCATCAGCCCAGACGCACTAAGGTCGGCTCACCCCACATTCATTTAGGAGATACGCATGGCAATGACAGCCGCAGAAGTCTTGAAGATGGTAGAAGAAAACGAAGTCAAATTCGTTGATTTCCGCTTTGCCGATACCCGTGGTAAAGAGCAGCACGTGACGGTTCCCGTGTCGCACTTCGACATGGACAAATTCGAGTCGGGCCACGCCTTTGACGGTTCTTCGATCGCTGGCTGGAAAGGCATTGAAGCGTCCGACATGATCTTGCTGCCGGATCCAAACACGGCCAATATCGACCCGTTCATGGAAGAAACGACCCTGTTCATGCAGTGCGACGTGATCGAACCGTCGGACGGCAAGGGCTACGACCGCGACCCGCGCTCGATCGCGAAACGCGCCGAAGCCTACCTGAAATCGTCGGGCATGGGCGACACCGCCTACTTCGGCCCTGAGCCGGAATTCTTCATCTTCGACAGCGTGCGCTGGAAGATCGACATGTCGGGCTGCTTCGTCAAGATCGGTTCGGACGAAGGTTCGTGGTCGACCGGCAAGGACATCGAAGGCGGCAACAGCGGCCACCGTCCTACCGTCAAGGGCGGCTATTTCCCAGTGCCACCAGTGGACAGCTTCCAGGACATGCGTTCGGAAATGTGCCTGATCCTGGAATCGCTGGGCATCCCGGTTGAGGTACATCATCATGAAGTGGCCGGCGCCGGTCAAAATGAAATCGGCACCAAGTTCTCGACCCTGGTCGAGCGCGCCGACTGGACGCAAAACCTGAAATACGTGGTGTGGAACGTGGCGCACAGCTATGGCAAGACCGCCACCTTCATGCCGAAACCTATCGTTGGCGACAACGGTTCGGGCATGCACGTGCATCAATCCGTATGGAAAGATGGCAAAAACCTGTTCGCCGGCGACGGCTATGCCGGCCTGTCCGATTTCGCCCTGTACTACATCGGCGGCATCATCAAGCACGCCAAGGCACTGAACGCGATCACGAATCCGGGCACCAACTCGTACAAGCGTCTGGTACCAGGCTACGAAGCTCCAGTGAAACTGGCGTACTCGGCGAAAAACCGTTCCGCCTCGATCCGTATCCCGCACGTGGCCAATCCAAAAGGCCGCCGCGTCGAAGCGCGCTTCCCGGATCCACTGGCGAACCCGTACCTGTGCTTCGCCGCACTGCTGATGGCCGGCCTGGACGGCGTTGCCAACAAGATCCATCCGGGCGAAGCCGCCTCGAAAGATCTGTACCATCTGCCGCCGGAAGAAGATGCACTGATCCCGACCGTGTGCGCTTCGCTGGAAGAAGCACTGGAAGCCCTGGACAAGGACCGCGAGTTCCTGACCCGCGGCGGCGTGTTCAGCGATTCCATGATCGACGCTTACCTGGAGCTGAAAATGCAGGATGTACAGCGCATGCGCATGACCACGCATCCTGCCGAGTTCGACATGTACTACTCGCTGTAATGGCGCCACGCCGGCAATGTGCCGGTAGTGAATAAAAAACGCGGGTGAGGCGATGGTCTTGCCCGCGTTTTTTTATGCAAGGCGCCAAGGCGGTGACAGTGCGGTGTTGTATAGTCGGCCCAGGAACGATGCGGCACGAGCCGACAGGAGTGAAGATTGACCAAGCATTACAGAATGGCGCTGATGGCAGGATTGCTGGGCGCGGCGGCACAGGCGCACGGGCAGCTGTATGTGTGCGCCGATGCGCAAGGACACAAGACGTACACGGACAGGAGTGCTGGCAAACATTGCCAGCTGCTCGATTTGCCGGGCGCCATGACGGAGCCGCCACGCAGGACGGCACCGCTGGCCGGCGCGCCGGTACGGCCAGCCCTGCAGGCGGCGGCCACGGCGGCGCCTGCCGCTGGCGCGTTTCCCAAGGTCGATGGCGCCGAGCAGCGCGCACGCGACCTGGACCGGCGCCAGATCCTGCAGGACGAATTGCGCAGCGAAGAGCAGAAACTGGCGGCGCAGCGCCTGGAATTTAACGGCGGCCAGCCCGAGCGCCAGGGCAATGAGCGCAACTACGCGAAATACCAGGAAAGAGTGGCGCAGTTGAAGGACAACATTAGCCGGACACAGCAAAACGTCGAGGCCCTGAAACGCGAGATCGCGAATATCCGGTAAAGCACATGACACTAGACAACCATTCCAGCCGTCCCGCCCACCTGGCCGGCCTTGATTTGCTGGCCTCGGCCGTGATCCTGCTCGATGGCGACGGCCGCATCAGCTATGCCAACGCGGCGGCGGAAAACCTGCTGGAAAGTTCCTTGAAGGCCCTGTCGCGGCAAAAGCTGACGGCGTTGTTCCTCAATCCCGAGGAGCTGGCCGGCATTTGCGCGCAGGCGCTCGAACACAAGTTTTCCGACCTGCGCCAGGACCTGAGCCTGGAGCGCCTGGGGCGCGAGCCGCTGCGCGTGCACAGCATCGTCAGCGCGCTCGACGCGCCGAGCGACGGCGTGCTGATCGAGCTGCGCGAAAACGTGCAGCAGTTAAAGCTCGACCGCGAGGAGCGCATCCTCGACCAGAGCCAGGTCAACAAGGAGCTGATCCGCAACCTGGCGCATGAAATCAAGAACCCGCTGGGCGGCATCCGCGGCGCGGCCCAGTTGCTGGAACTGGAATTGCCGGCCCTGCACCTGAGCGAACTGCGCGAATACACGCAAGTCATCATCAAGGAAGCGGACCGCCTGCAAACCCTGGTCGACCGCCTGCTGGCGCCGCACCGCCGTCCGCACATCGTGGGCGACGTGAATATCCACGAAGTGTGCGAAAGGGTCCGCAGCCTGATCCTGGCCGAATTCCCCAGCGGCCTGACCATTGCGCGCGATTACGACGCCTCGATCCCCGAGTTTCGCGGCGACAAGGAGCAATTGATACAGACCGTGCTCAACATCGCGCATAACGCGGCGCAGGCCCTGGCCGAGCGCATCGAGGCGGGCGATGCGGAGCTGATTTTCAAGACGCGCGTAGCGCGCCAAGTGACCCTGGCCAAGGTCCGTTACGGCCTGGCATTAGACTTGCATATCATTGACAATGGACCGGGCATCGCACCCCAGATCCGCGACCGGATTTTCTACCCGCTGGTGTCGGGCAGGGAAGGCGGCAGCGGGCTGGGACTGACCTTGGCGCAAACCTTCGTGCAACAGCACCTGGGCGTGATCGAGTGCGAAAGCCGGCCTGGATACACCGATTTCAGGATCGTTCTACCCTTGCCATAAGCGAGGAGGTATCCCACCCATGAAATCCATTGCGGGACGCACACACTAATGAAGCCAATCTGGATAGTTGACGACGACGAATCAATCCGCTGGGTGCTGGAAAAAGCCCTGGCGCGGGAAAATCTCGCCACCAAGAGTTTTGCCAATGCGCGCGACGCCATCGCCGCACTGGAATTTGACACGCCGCAAGTGCTCGTGTCCGATATCCGCATGCCGGGCGCCTCCGGCCTGGAATTGTTGCAGACGGTCAAGTCGCGCTTTCCCGGCTTGCCTGTCATCATCATCACGGCCTTTTCCGACCTCGATTCGGCCGTCGCAGCCTTCCAGGGCGGCGCCTTCGAATACCTGGCCAAGCCCTTCGACATCGACAAGGCTGTCGAGCTGATCCGCCGCGCGCTGGAAGAAAGCCTGCGCGAGACGAGCGTCGAGTCGGGGCCGTCGGAAACGCCGGAAATCCTCGGCCAGGCGCCGGCCATGCAGGAAGTCTTCCGCGCCATCGGCCGCCTGTCGCAATCGAACGTGACGGTGCTCATCACGGGCGAATCCGGTTCCGGCAAGGAACTCGTGGCGCGCGCGCTGCACAAGCACAGCCCGCGCGCAGCGCAGCCGTTCATCGCCCTCAACACGGCGGCAATACCCAAGGATTTGCTGGAATCGGAACTGTTCGGCCATGAACGGGGCGCGTTTACGGGCGCCCAGACGACGCGCCGGGGCCGCTTCGAGCAAGCGGAGAACGGCACCCTGTTCCTCGACGAGATCGGCGACATGCCGTTCGACCTGCAGACGCGCCTCTTGCGCGTGTTGTCCGACGGCCATTTCTACCGCGTCGGCGGCCATCAGCCCATGAAGGCGAACGTGCGCGTCATTACGGCCACGCACCAGAACCTGGAACAGCGCGTGCGCGACGGCCTGTTCCGCGAAGACTTGTATCACCGGCTGAACGTGATCCGTTTGCGCCTGCCCAGTTTGCGGGAGCGGCGCGAAGATATCCCCATCCTGGTGCGCCACTTCCTGGTGCAAAGCGCACGCCAGCTGGGCGTGGAAGCCAAACGCATGAGCGAGCCGACGATGCAGTTCCTCAGCAGCCTCGATTTGCCCGGCAATGTGCGCCAGCTGGAAAACCTGTGCAACTGGATCACCGTGATGGCGCCGGGCCAGACGGTGGAAATCAAGGATTTGCCGCTGGAATTGACACAGGGGCAGGGCGATGGCGCGGCCACGGCGGCGGGCGAGCCTGCGCCGGCGGCCGTTGCCCATGTGCATGGCGGCCAGGTCATCGAGGCGGCCGCGTCCGCCAACGGCGCGCCGCCGGGCTGGATCGGTTTGCTGGAATTGCAGGCGGCCGGCATGCTGGGCGCGGGGCAGCAGGAAGTCATGGCCGTGCTGGGACGCCAGTTCGAGTCGGCCCTGATCAAGACGGCGCTCAAGCATACGCACGGGCGCAAGAACGACGCCGCCGTGCGTCTGGGCATTGGCCGCAACACCATCACCCGCAAGATCTCGGAACTGGGCATCGACGGCGCCAAGGACGATTGACGCAGGTCAGGACGGGGGCTCCCCCGTCCGCTTTTCCCCACGGCGTCCCTCGCACGCCACAACACGCACTGCAGGCGATAAGGTAAGCTGGCGCCTGCCGGACTGTTTCGTCCGGTGTTAACTTGAACTGTGGAATAGCATGCTCATAAACTGCGTGGCCTACCAGGATGGCAAAAAACTGGCCGACTTGCCGATCGACGACATCAGCGATTACGTCGAGCGCCCCGATTGTTTCGTCTGGGTCGCCCTGCTCGACGCCACGCCGGACGAGCTGAAACAGATGCAGCACGAGTTTTGCCTGCACGAACTGGCGGTGGAAGACGCGCAGCGGGGCCACCAGCGCCCGAAGATCGAGGAATATGGCGACTCCCTGTTTGCCGTGGTGAAAACCGTGGAAATGGTCGAGAATGAACTGGTGCTGGGCGAAGTCGACATTTTCGTGGGCGCCAATTACGTGCTTTCGTCGCGCAGCAACAGCTCGCAGGGTTTCCTCGGCGTGCGCGCGCGTGCCGAGCGCGAACCGCATCTGCTGCGCCAGGGCTCGGCCTTCGTGCTGTACGCGCTGATGGACGCCGTCGTCGACCGTTACTTTCCCGTCCTCGATGCGCTGGAATCGGAGCTGGAACTGATCGAAGACCGCATCTTCGACCGTGGCACCGAGCGCGACAATATCGAACGGCTGTATCAATTGAAACGCAAGGTCATGGTCTTGCGCCACGTGGTGGCGCCCCTGATGGAAGCGGTGGGCAAGCTGCACGGCGGGCGCGTGCCGCCCCTGTGCCACGATACCCAGGAGTATTTCCGCGACGTGCACGACCACCTGGCGCGCATCAATGGCACGCTCGACACCATCCGCGACACGATCAGCACGGCGATCCAGGTGAATCTGTCGATGGTGGCCATCGACGAGAGCGAAGTGAACAAGCAGCTGGCGGCCTGGGCCGCCATCTTCGCCGTGTTTACGGCGTTTGCCGGCATCTGGGGCATGAACTTCAAGTTCATGCCGGAGCTGGACTGGCATTATGGCTATCCGGCCGCCGTGGCAGTGATGAGCTGTGTCTGCGGTTATATGTATTACTTGTTCAAGCGTTCCGGCTGGCTGTAAAAAATTCCTGTGTATCTGTATTATTAAGCAATAGCCAGGGGTACAATCGCGGCAGGTCCGCTGGGGCGGGCCATGGCTGAGAGTCGCCGCGCCGGCAGGTGTGCCTGCGCTTCCGGTGCCGTGCAGGAGCATTCATGAGTATTCCGTTGTTTGATGTGAATTCGCAAGAACCCCTGTTCGATGCCGAGCAGCGGCGCACCCTGGCGGAAGCGGCCCTGCGCTCGATTACCGCTTCGACGGCGCACGCCCGGGGCGACGACTTCCTGCGCATTCTCGTCAAGGACCTGGCCGAAGCGCTCGACGTGCACTATGTGATCGCCGGACGCCTGGTGCGCCTGGAAGATGGCAGCGAAGGCATCCGCACCCTCGCCCTGTGGGGCGGCGACGGTTACCAGCCGAATATCGAATACAGCCTGCAGCACACGCCATGCCAGGACGTGACGTGCCAGAGCATGTGTTTTCATGGCAGCGATATTCAGCGTCGCTTTCCATTCGATACCCTCCTCGTCGACATGCAGGCGGAAAGCTATGTCGGCATGCCGCTGATCGATACCGATGGCAAGACCCTGGGCATCCTGTCGGCCATCGACACGCGTCCCATCGATGAAAACAAGCGTTTGCTGGCCTTGCTGCTGCTGTCGATCTTCTCGGCCCGCGGCGCGGCCGAGCTGCAGCACCAGGAGCGCACCCAGCAGCTGGAAGAAATCGTGCGCGTGCGCACCGAATCGCTGCTGGTGGCGCAGGCCAACCTGATCGAGCAAGAGCAGATGGCGGCCCTCGGCTCGCTGGTGGCCGGTGTCTCGCATGAAGTCAACACGCCCATCGGCGTGGCGCTGACGGCCGCGTCGAGCATGGGCAGCTATGCCGACCAGCTGGTGCAGCTGCTGGGCGGCGCCAAGGTCAGCCGTGCCGAACTGATCGACATTGCCGAGTCGCTCAAGGGAGCGGCCGCCTTGATCGAGCGCAACCTGGCGCGCGCCGCCGACCTGATCGGCAATTTCAAGCAACTGGCCGTGGACCAGGTCAGCGAATACGTGGCCGACCTGGCGCTGCACGACTATGTGCACGGCCTGGTGTCGGCCCACAGTCCGGAATTGCGCAAGGCGGCGCTGGGCGTGGAACTCGATATCGCCCCCGATTGCCAGGTGCGCCTGGCGGCTGGCAAGCTGTCGCAAATCCTCTCGAACCTGCTGATGAACAGCGCCCGCCATGGCTATCCGCAGGGCGGGCCGGGGCGCATCACGATACGCGCGCGCATCGAGGAGGATGGCACCGACGCGGCTGCGCGCTGGCTGCTGCTCGATTTTTCCGACGACGGCATCGGCCTGGCGCCGGCCGTGCGCGAGCACATGTTCGAACCGTTCTTCACCACCAAGCGGGGCCAGGGCGGCTCCGGCCTGGGCATGCACATCGTCTACACCATCGTGCAGCAATTGGGCGGCCAGGTGTGCGCCATCGACAGCACGCCCGGCTGTCATATACAGATCAGGCTGCCGCTGGCCAGCTGACCACGGCTGCTCTGTACGCTATCTTTGGGTGGCATGCCTGCCTGACCTCTATTTTTTTCACAATGTTGTATGTATGCCATACGCGACGTGAGTTCTGTTGACACCAAGAATATCCCCGTGATCCTATGTAGTTGTCTAGCTAACTTTCAGTTGGCTGGCCTCGGCTGTTGTACCGACATCGTGGTTCGCCTTCCCTCATGCGGGAGCGGGGCTGGCACACTGTCGAACGTGCGGTGCAGGAAGAGTGCCTTTAGGAGAGTGGATGCAGTCCGGATAGCAGCTTTGTTGCTTACATAATGCAAAAATGAAAAGGGTTCGTCATGCTTAAAGAAACCGTCATCTCCCGTGCCGTTCGCATTGTCTGTGCCGGTGGCATGGCAGCGGCTTTGTCCGTTGCCTCGCAGTCTGCGGTGGCGCAAGATACGCAGATACAGCGCGTGGAAGTCACCGGCTCGTCGATCAAGCGCATCGCTGCCGAAGGTGCCTTGCCCGTCACCGTGTTGACCGCCGAAGCCATCCGCACCTCGGGCGCCACTTCGGTCACCGACCTGGTCAAGAAACTCTCTTCCGCCCAGGGCGCCACCAGCGAAAGTTCCTCGGTCGGCGGCAGCACCTTCGGTTTCTCCGGCATTTCCGTGCATAACGTGGGTGAGACGCGTACGCTCGTCTTGCTGAATGGCAAGCGCCTGGCCCAGTTCGGCGGCCAGACCCTGACTGGCTTCGCCGCCGGTTTCGACTTGAATTCGATCCCGATTTCCGCCATTCAGCGCGTTGAACTGCTGACCGACGGCGCGTCCGCCCTGTACGGCGCCGACGCCATTGCCGGCGTGGTCAACTTCATTACCAAGCACGACACGACGGAAGGCGACGTCTCCATCGGCTATTCGGCGCCAAAGAACGGTGCGCGTGAGAAACGTATCAGTGCCACCAAGGGCTTCGGCAACCTGGAAGACGATGGCTACAACGTGGTGCTGACCTTTGGCCATGATGAGCGCGACAAGTTGACCTCGGTCGACCGCTCGTTCGCCAACACGGGCAAGGTGCAATTCTCGGCCAACGGCAAACGCTATCAGAAGCAGCAGTTTTCGGTCAGCCCGATTCCCGCCAACGCCGTTGATGACAATGGCCAGCTGATCAGTCCCTATCAAAAGCTGAACGGCTCCTGTCCCGCCAAGACTTTCCGCGTGCTTGAGCCGTATGCAGACCCGGATGGCACCCCGCGCTTGAATGACTACTGCGGTTATGATTTTGTTAAGGACCTGGAGATCTATCCGGAACGCAAACGCGACAATTTCATGGCGTCCGGTACCTTCAAAGTCGCCGGTCACGAAGTGTATGCCGACGTACTCTTGTCGCGCACCAAGCAGACCTCGCGTATCGCCCCCGTGCCGGGCGAGATTTCCATCGATAAGGGAACGCCGCTGCATGACAAGTATTTGTTGCCGATCGGTATTACCGGTGACAGCGTGGCGGCCTATCGCCTGTTCGACATGGGACAGCGCACCTCGAAGGATACGGCGGACTTCGCCAGTGTGGTGGTGGGCACGCGCGGCGTGGCCGCCGGCTGGGATTACAATGCCTCCTACAACTTCTCGGAAAGTCGCGTAAAAGGCAGTATTTCCGGTTATCCTGGCGCTATTGCCGTCGGCAACCTGACGTCGAGCGGTTTACTCGATCCCTTCGTCGGTCCGGGCAAGCAATCGGCTGCGGCGCAGGAAGCCATCAAGGCGGCCGCCTTCACCGGCTACTGGGATGGTGGCACGTCGCGCTTGCAAACCATCAATTTGAATGGTTCGACGGAAATACGACGCTTGCCGGGCGGCGCCATGATGCTGGGCGTGGGCGCCAACATCAATCGCGAGGAATTCTCTTCCAAACCGAGCCCGTTTGCACAGGGCATCCTGGCCGACCCAGTGAAGGGCACCTTGTGCGGCGGCGCGGCGGGACTGGAGTGCGACCAGCGTTTCGGCGATGCCGCCAGCAGCAAGCCGTACAGCGCCAGTCGCACGTCGAAGGGCGTGTTCAGCGAAATTATCGCGCCGGTGCTGAAGGAACTGGAACTGGGCGCGGCCCTGCGTTTCGATGAATTCTCGGACTTCGGCGGCGCCACGACGGCCAAGGCCAGCTTCAAGTGGACGCCGGCGCCCACCTTGCTGATCCGCGGCTCCGTTGGCAATGGTTTCCATGCGCCGACAGTGCCACAAGTCAACGCCTTGCAGCGCGGCTATGGCGTTACCAGCGACAAGTACACGTGTACGCCGGCCCTGCAAGCGATTGCCACGCGCCTCAATGCCCAATGCCAGCCAGGCAACCACCAGTACGATCAGTTGGCCGGCGGCAACCGCAACTTGCAGCCAGAGAAGTCGAAACAGGCCACCCTGGGCTTCCGCTACGAGCCGATCAGCGCCATTACCCTGGGCGCCGACCTGTGGCATGTACAGATCCGCGATTCCTTCGGCCAGTTGACCGAGCAGCTGGTGTTCGCCAATCCCGCGGCATATCCGAAATCGTGGGGCGTGAATACGGACGTCGGTACGGGCAAGACCTACCTGGCCTTCCTGGCCGATAACCAGAACTTGGGCAAATCGTTCGCCACCGGCGTCGATATCGATATCAGCGCCCGTTACCGCTCGGGTATCGGCCTGTTTACCTCGCAGTTGAACGCGACGCAGATGTTGCGCGAAGATATACAGCTGGAACGCGGTGGTCAGTATTATTCTGCGCTGGGTAACTATGCCGAACTGGGCACCGTGACTTTCCGCACGCGCGGCCAGTGGACGAACACCCTGAAAACGGGCAACTGGGCCAATTCGCTGACGGTCAACTTCCTGTCCGGCTACAAGGATCAGAAAACGACGGTCGACGTGATCGACGCTTCCGGCGCCGTGACGGGCCAGGAAGATATCCGGATGCGGGTCGGGTTCTATTCGACGCTTGACTGGCAGACGGTCTGGACTCCCAGCAAGAGCTGGGTTTTCACCGCAGGCGTGCTGAACCTGACCGACAAGAGCCCCCCGTTCGTGCCATCGACGTCCGGCGCGAACCGTGGCCAGCAATTCGGCTATGACGACCGCTACTATGATCCGCGTGGCCGTACCGGCTACCTGAATGCCTCGTACAAGTTTTAATCGGCAGGTACAGGTATAAAAAAACCGGCACATGGTGCCGGTTTTTTTTCGTCCCGCCGCAGGGCGGAGGCAGCGTGGCCTAGCCGCGCGCCGCCATCGACAGGGCCACCGCTTCGGCCACCTTGATGCCGTCGACGGCGGCCGACAGGATGCCGCCCGCATAGCCGGCGCCTTCGCCGGCGGGGAACAGGCCCCGCGTGTTCAGGCTTTGCAGGTCGTCGTCGCGGCGCTTGATGCGGATCGGCGACGAGGTGCGCGTTTCCACGCCCGTCAGCACGGCGTCGGCCTTGTAGTAGCCCTTGATTTGCTTGTTGAACGCCGGAAACGCTTCACGCAGCGCCGTGATCGCGTATTCGGGCAGCGAGGGCGCCAGGTCCGTCAGGTGCACGGCTGGCTTGTACGACGGCACCACGCTGCCAAATTCCGTCGAGGCGCGGCCAGCGACGAAATCGCCGACCAATTGCCCTGGGGCATCGTAGTTGCCGCCACCCAGGGCAAATGCGCGCTCTTCCAGTTCGCGCTGCAGGGCGATGCCGGCCAGCGGGTCGCCCGGATAGTCGGCCGGCGTGATGCCGACCACGATGGCGCTGTTGGAGTTGCGCTCGTTGCGCGAATACTGGCTCATGCCGTTCGTCACCAGGCGGCCCGGTTCCGAGGCGGCCGCCACCACCGTGCCGCCCGGGCACATGCAGAAGCTGTAGACGGAACGGCCATTGCTGGCGTGGTGCACGAGCTTGTAGTCGGCCGCGCCCAGGATCGGGTGGCCGGCGCTGGGGCCGAAGCGGCAGCTGTCGATCAGGGATTGCGGGTGTTCCACGCGGAAGCCGATCGAGAACGGTTTCGCTTCGATGTACACGCCGCGCTTGTGCAGCATTTCAAAGGTGTCGCGCGCGCTGTGGCCGATGGCCAGCACGACGTGGTTGCTGGCGATGGTTTCGCCATTGTCCAGCACCACGCCGCGCACCTGGCCGCCGTCGGCGCCTGGCTCGATGTCGAGATCGACCACTTTGCTGCTGAAACGGTATTCGCCGCCCAGCCGCTCGATATTCGCGCGCATTTCTTCCACCATCTTGACCAGGCGGAAGGTGCCGATGTGCGGCTTGCTCACATACATGATTTCCTCGGGCGCGCCCGCCTTGACGAATTCCGTCAAGACCTTGCGGCCGTAGTGCTTGGGATCCTTGATCTGGCTGTACAGCTTGCCGTCCGAGAAGGTGCCGGCGCCACCTTCGCCGAACTGCACGTTCGATTCGGGATTGAGTTCGCGCTTGCGCCAGAAGCCGAAGGTGTCGACCGTGCGTTCGCGCACCTGCTTGCCCCGTTCCAGGATGAGGGGGCGCAAGCCCATCTGCGCCAGGATCAGCGCCACGAACAGGCCGCACGGGCCCGTGCCGATGACGATGGGGCGCGGTTCATTGGTGTGGCCAGCCAGCTGTTCGCCGCCGGCGACGAATTTGTAGTCGGTGTCGGGCGCGGGCATCAGGTGGATGTCGTGGCTCAGGCGCGCCAGCACGGCCGCTTCGTTCTTGATCTCGACATGCAGCGAGTAAATCAACACCACGGCGCTGCGCTTGCGCGCGTCATAGCTGCGTTTGAAGACGGTAAAGCCGAGCAAATCGGCCGCAGCGATGCCCAGGCGCGCCAGGATGGCGGCGGGCAGGGCCGCTTCGTCGTGTTCGAGAGGGAGTTTTACTTCGTTGAGTCGCAGCATGGTGTCTATCCGAAAAGTGCAGGGCTCCGTATCTAGCGGAGAGTGGGCAGCCGCGTGGCGCGGCGCAAGGCGGCATTTTACTCCTTCTTGCAGGCAATGCATGGCGGCCTGGGCGGATGTCGGGCCATTTTCCTGCCGCATGGGCGTTATCGGCGGCCGGGTGCCGCAGGGGAAGCGGCGCGTCTCCTGACGCCGCGTTCGCGCCGATGCCTGACGCGATGGCGCGGCACGACAGCGCGCTTCCGCAGCGCACCATTCTGGTGCGCCAGCCTGTCGTTTCGCCGCCACGGCAGGCATGGGCAATGCGACAGGCTGACTTTGTCCGAAGGCTTGATGGCCGGGGCCGTTGCCTGTTTTTAGATATTGCCCATTTTGTGCACGGTGCGCTGTTGTTGCGATATCAAATTACATGCTTGTTGATCGGACGATTTTTGAAGCTGCGATAAGAAGTTGAATATCAATATGTATAGGCAAATTATGAATTTTCTGGCCAAGTTGAATGGACAAGAGGTGCTGCAGCGATGCGGGGAGAGGAGATGTTCCGCAGCCGCGGGAAGGCTGCCATCGTGGCATGGCGGGTCAGCGTGCTGCTGGCGTTGCCACATTTAACCATGCGCGCATGGGAGGGAAGCTGCGAGCCGGCGCCGGCCATCAAAACCTGTTTTTAATTCCAGATTATTGTATGCAATAACTGCAGATGTTATTCCCTGCGATTCTCATCGAGAAATAAGGGCATTGCGTTATTGCGTTATATGTCCTGATTGCCCAGATATGGATTTTTTGATGGCGCTGATTTTTTTATTTTTCGGAGGGGCGAATGCAGGGTGTGTTTCTATTTATTTTTTTATTCTGATAATGAATATGGAAATTCTATTTCCGGATACTGATAATCGTTGGTACGTCTAATAACTTATATTCAAACGCAAATAACTCCGTGAGAAGTATTCATACAATGTAATTGAAAACTTCAGGTTTGAATAGTTCAATTCCATCGGGTGTTGTCAATCTGCAACAGGTCTGCCGCCATCCCGCATGCTTCGCATGCTCGGAAGGCGGCGCTTCAAGGGCTGCAGGAGCGCCATGGCAGGTATTCCACGTTCTGGCCATGGGCGGGAGGCGAGCGCAACGTCGTGTGTTTTCAAACAATAATTTTTCGCATATTAATATGCGTTTTTTTGCAGTGCATCAAATTGGTGCATTGCCGCACAATCTTGGACGCATTTGCCATTGTCCGGCGCCATTCATTTTTGTTGTATCTTTGCATCATATTTTCCTACTATGTTGACAGTGAACAATCGCATATGGTTTTATGTATCGCTTAGGCAAGTAGGTTTTTCCTGTTTTGTCTGAAGCCTGCCATATCAGTGGTGGGAGAGTGTCAAATCATCAAAAACTAAAACCGGAAATAAAAACGTATTAAACATGATTTAGTGCTTAAAATTTACCAAGCAACTCTACCAGAGACGCTTAATCTAATAATTAGGAAACCACATGTTGAGAAAAACAGTTTTAGTTCGTGCGCTGGCGCTGGCCTTCAGCGCCGGCGCCATGTCCGCCATGGTCGTTGCTCCCGTCATGGCGCAGTCGAACGCAGCAGGTAGTATTTTTGGTAAGGTCGGCAGCGGCGCTGGCGATACCGTCGTGTTGCAAAACAATGGTACCAACCAGACGCGTTCCACGGCAGTTGATGCAAACGGTTCATTCCGTGCCACGAGTCTGCCTATCGGCACCTATACCGTGACGCTGAAGAAGGGCGAATCGGTTGTTGGCACCACGTCGCTGGAAGTGCTGGCCGGTCAAGGCGTCGAGGCGATTTTCCCTGTTGCTGGCGGCGTTCAGGCCGTGCAAGTGACGGGTCGTCGCAACCGCATCGATATCTCGAGCTCGACCAATGGCGCGACCTTTACCGCGCGCGAGCTGGACAAGTTGCCGATCGCACGTAACGTCGAGGCAATCGTTCAACTCTCCCCGAATACCACCCGTGGCGATCCGACCTATCCAGCCGGAGCCAGCTTCGGTGGTGGCGGCGCTTCGGAAAATGCCTACTACATCAACGGTTTCCCGGTAACCAACCCGCTGTCGCAGTTGGGCGCGATGGAACTGCCATTTGGCGCGATCGCTCAGGCTCAAGTTTTGACGGGCGGTTACGGCGTTGAATTTGGCCGTTCGGTTGGCGGCGTGGTCAACGTCACGACCAAATCCGGTACCAACACCTGGGAAGCCGGTGCCCTGGTCTCGATCGCACCGAAGTCGTTGCGCGCCAAGTCGCGTGACATGTACTACGCCAATACCGGCGCGTTCCCGCAAACAGACGGGACCCTGCGTATTCGCCGCGAAGACAATGAATTCGAGCAAAAACAGTACTCCGCCTATGTTGGTGGTCCGCTGATCAAGGATACCTTGTTCGGTTTCGTTGCACTGGAACAAACTCGCGCCGAAAGCAATGGCGTCTTCGGCGGCCGTACCGCGCTGACTAACGATAGTAACGGCTGGCGTGACTACAAGACCACCACGCAGCGCTACTTCGGTAAGTTGGACTGGAATATTTCCGATAATCATCGTATCGAGTTCACCACGATCGGTGACTTGCCAGAGACCGATACGCAATTCCGTTCGTACAAATACGATACCCGCGCCGTCGGCAGCAAGGTCAATTCGTCTACCCACGAAGAATACGGCCCATTCAACCCGAACGGCGGCGAAGCCAACATTGCGCGCTACGTTGGTAACATTTCCGATAACCTGACCGTCACGGCCCTGTATGGCCAGTCGCGCGCCAAGCATATCTATGAGCCTACGGGCTACGATCCAACGCTGGCACAAGTGACCGCGGCAAAGGCGGATCAGGCGCCAGGCTTGAACTACACGGGCGGCCAGCCGTTCTCGACCAATCAACCAGTCAATGGTTCGATCGACCGCGTAACGTCCAAGCGTCTGGATTTGGAATACAAGATTGGCAACCACACCCTGCGTGCTGGTCTGGACAATAACAAGATGTCCTCGGCAGATGCTGGCGACGCTCTGGCCGGTGGCGCACTGTGGCTGTACGGCAGGACACCAGATGCTAGCAAGCCATTTGACGTTCCTGGCGGCCAAGTTGGCGCGCTGGCAGGCAAGGGCCCGCTCGCATCGCAAGGTTATTATGTGTCGCGTGTTCTGTCCTCGACCGTATCGAATGCTTTCGCTGGTCAGGATGCTCAGTACATTGAAGATCGCTGGCAAGTGACGAAGGACGTGTTGCTGACCGCAGGTCTGCGTCGCGAAGGCTTCTACAATGCCAACCAGGACGGCACCAAGTATATTGAGATGAAGAACCAATACGCTCCACGCGTAGCAGCAGTGTGGGACGTGAACGGCGATGCATCGTTCAAAGTATTCGGTAGCGCTGGCCGTTACACCCTGCAAATGCCAACCGTGATCGCTCTGCGCGGTGCAAACGGTTCGCTGAACACCAACCAGTACTACGCTTACACGGGTACGGATGCACATGGTGCGCCAACGGGCTTGACCCAGTTGACGGGTGTCTTGTCTGCAAACAACGAATTCGGTCAAGCAAAAGATCCGAAAACCGTTGCTGCACTGGACATGAAGCCATCGTTCCAGGATGAGTTGACCCTGGGCTTTGAAAAGGCCTACAACCCTAGCCTGAATTTCGGTGCCAAGGTTACTTACCGTACCCTGAAATCGACGATCGATGACTTCTGCGACGGCCGCGTGTTTGCAAAATACGCCAAGCGTAACGGTATCGATACTTCGAACTACGGCGGTTTTAACTGCGCATCGTTCAACCCGGGCGAAGCAAATGATTTCCTGGTTGACTTCGCAGGTACGCAGTCCAACTACACCCGCGTCCACCTGACGAAGGAAGACCTGGGCTTCGACAAGGCCAAGCGTACTTACGCTGCACTTGATGTGTTTGCTGAGCATCCATACCGTAACGGCTGGTATGGTAAGGTCAACTACACCCTGTCGCGCAGCAGCGGCAATACCGAAGGTCAGACGCTGTCCGATACCACGACTGGTCAGGCAGACGTTGCCGCTACCCAGACCTGGGATTACGCAGCACTGATGCGCTATGCGGATGGCCGCCTGCCAAATGATCGTAAGCATCAGATCAAGGCTTATGGCTTCTACGACCTGACCCCAGAGTGGACCGTGGGTGCAGCCGCCTTGCTCGCTTCGGGCCGCCCACGTTCGTGCGTCGGTACCAATCCGAACACGCAGTCGGCAGACGACATCGGCTTTAACTATCAGTCCGCTTCGCACTATTGCTTCGGTGCAACTGGCAATCAGAACGTTCCTTCGCCACGTGGCACCGTGGGCAATCTGCCATGGGACAAAAACCTGGACTTGAACGTGGCGTACAAACCAGCGTATGTGCCAGGCCTGTCTGTGAAACTGGACATCTTCAATGTGTTCGACACGCAAACCACGCAAAAAGTGGTCGAGCGTTACAACACCAACCAGGGACGCTATGCTCTGTATGAATCGGTACTGAGCTACACCGCACCTCGTTCGATGAAGTTCACCGCTGAGTTCAACAAGAAGTTCTAATTGTGTGATGGCCGCCGGCTTGCCGGCGGCTTGCAAAAGACACGATTTCAGTAAAAATGCCGCGCCCTGTCAGACAGGGGGCGGCATTTTTTTTGGCTATGTCCACGGCAGGCGTGGGAGCGCCCCCGGCGTTGCCTTCAATATGGTTTCTGGCCTCTTACATCCCGCCCCACAATGCCGCCAGGGTGGCCAGCGCCGTCAGGCCTGCCGTTTCCGTGCGCAGGATGCGCGGGCCCATGGCCAGGCCGATGGCGCCGGCGGCCAGCGCTGCCTTTTCTTCCGCTTCCGAAAAGCCGCCTTCCGGGCCCACCATCACGGTGATCGCCTGCGGCGGCTGGTGGCGGGCCCAGTCGGCCAGCGACTGCTCCGCGCGCGGCGTCAAAATGATGCGTTTATGCAAATCTTGCTGGCGGCTCCAGTGATTGAAATCCTGCAATGGCGCCAGCTGGGCCAGGCGGTTGCGCCCGCATTGTTCCGAAGCGGAAACGATAATGCCTTGCCAATGTGCAAGTTTTTTCTCGGCCCGCTCGGCGGACAGGCGCACGACGCACCGTTGCGCCGACAGCGGCACGATGCCCGCCGCGCCCAGTTCGATGGCTTTTTCGATGATCCAGTCCATTTTGGACGCTTCCGGCAAGGCCTGCGCCAGGGTCACGGCATACGGCAGCTCCGCTTCGCGCGCCACGTGCGTCTGGATTTCAGCCGTCACGCTGCGCTTGGCGACCGTCACCAGGCTCGCCTGCACTTCGCCCCCTTCGCCATTGAACAGGGTGATCACGTCGCCCGGCGCCAGGCGCACGACCTGGATATGGTGGGCGACAGCCTCCGGCAGGGCGATGGTGGTGCCGGCAACGAGCGGCTGGGGACAGAAAAAACGCGGCATGCAAATCCTCAACGGGGGTATAAGTGGGGTGGAAAGACGTCAAAGTATAGCCATTTGGCGGGCCAGTACGCCGCAATTCTAATTTGCGGCCCCCCAGTCTGGTAAAATACTTGACCACAGAAAGCAGCCGGCTTCCCTGTCCGTGCTGTTGCAAACGAATTCCAAACTCGCGACTGACCCATACCATCATGACAACTACGCTCCCGACTACCAAAATGGCCAATGCGATCCGCGCACTGGCAATGGACGCTGTACAAAAGGCCAATTCCGGCCATCCAGGCATGCCGATGGGCATGGCCGAGATCGCAGTTGCCCTGTGGAGCGGTCACTATCGCCACAATCCCGCGAATCCAAAATGGCAGAACCGCGACCGTTTCCTGTTGTCGAACGGCCACGGCTCGATGCTGCACTACGCGCTGCTGCACCTGACCGGTTACGAACTGTCGATGGATGACATCAAGGCGTTCCGCCAGATGCATTCGAAAACCCCGGGCCACCCGGAAGTCGATGTCACGCCAGGCGTGGAAACGACCACCGGCCCGCTGGGCCAGGGCATCGCCAACGCCGTCGGCATGGCGCTGTCGGAGCAATTGCTGGCCGCTGAATTCAACAAGCCTGGCTACGATATCGTCAACCACTACACCTACGCGTTCGTGGGCGATGGTTGCCTGATGGAAGGTATTTCGCACGAAGTGTGCGCGCTGGCCGGCACCCTGGGCTTGAACAAACTGATCGCCCTGTACGATGACAACGGCATTTCCATCGACGGCAAAGTCGAAGGCTGGTTCACGGACGACACCCCGGCCCGCTTCGAAGCGTACGGCTGGAACGTCATCCGCGCCGTCGACGGCCACGATGTTGCCGCCGTGGCTGCCGCCATCGCCGCCGCCAAGACGGCCAGCAAGCCAACCTTGATCTGCTGCAAGACCATCATCGGCAAGGGTTCGCCGAACCTGCAAGGCGGCGACAAGGTCCACGGCGCTGCGCTGGGCGACAAGGAAATCGCCGCCGTGCGCGAATACATCGGCTGGGATGCCGCCCCGTTCGAGATGCCGGCCGACGTGTATGCAGCCTGGGATGCCAAGAAGCAAGGCGCCCTGCTGGAAGCGGACTGGAACGAGCGTTTCGTCGCCTACGGTCGCGAATTCCCGCAGCAAGCCGCTGAACTGAGCCGCCGCATGCAGGGCGACTTGCCCGCCGCGTTTGAAACGGCGCTGTCGGCCGCCATCGCTTCCTGCGTCGAGAAGAAAGAAAACATCGCCACCCGCAAGGCCAGCCAGAACGCCATCCAGGCGCTGGCGTCGTCCCTGCCGGAATTCCTGGGCGGCTCGGCCGACCTGACCGGTTCGAACCTGACCAACTGGAAAGAGTGCGTAGCCGTGCGTTCGGGCCAGCCTGGCAACCACATCAACTACGGCGTGCGCGAATTCGGCATGAGCGCCATCATGAACGGCATTACCTTGCACGGCGGCTACATTCCGTTCGGCGCCACGTTCCTGACGTTCTCCGACTACAGCCGCAATGCGCTGCGCATGGCTGCCCTGATGAAACTGCGTTCGATCTTCGTGTTCACCCACGATTCGATCGGCCTGGGCGAAGACGGCCCGACGCACCAATCGGTCGAGCACGTCTCGTCGATGCGTTTGATCCCGAACCTGGACAACTGGCGTCCGTGCGACACCGTCGAGTCGGCTGCTGCCTGGGGCGCCGCCGTGCGCCGCAAGGATGGTCCGTCGACCCTGATCTTCTCGCGCCAGAACCTGCCATACCAGGAGCGTAGCGCCGAACAGATCGAGAACATCTACCGCGGCGGCTATGTGCTGAACGACGTGGCCGATGCCAAGGCGATCTTGATCGCCACCGGTTCCGAAGTGGAACTGGCCGTCGCCGCCGCCAGCGCGCTGGCTGCCGAAGGCATCGCCGTGCGCGTGGTGTCGATGCCGTCGACCGACGTGTATGACCGCCAGGACGCCGCCTACAAGGCCAGCGTGCTGACGAAAGGCGTGCCGCGCGTGGCCATCGAAGCGGGCGTGACCAGCTTCTGGTACAAATACGTGGGCCTGGAAGGCGCCGTGGTCGGTATCGACACGTTTGGCGAATCGGCTCCGGCCGGTGTGCTGTTCAAGCACTTCGGCTTCACGGTCGAGAATGTCGTAGCCAAGGTTAAAGCCGTTATCGCTGGCTAATATTGATTTTGAGCAGACCCTGGTCATGTGCTGACCGGGGTGCTGTGCTGATACCTTTTTTTTTAATCAGGAGCAGAGTATGACGATCAAAGTTGCAATCAACGGCTACGGCCGCATCGGCCGTAATGTATTGCGCGCTTTCTACGAAGGCGGCAAGAAACAGGATATCCAGATCGTTGCCATCAACGACCTGGGCGATGCCAAATCGAACGCCCACCTGACCCGCTACGACACCGCGCACGGCAAGTTCCCGGGCACGGTCACCGTCGAAGGCGACAACATGATCGTCAATGGCGATCCGATCCGCGTATTCGCACAGCGCAACCCGGCTGAAATCCCATGGGGCGAGCTGGGCGTGGACGTCGTGCTGGAATGCACGGGCTTCTTCACCACCAAAGAGAAAGCTTCGGCTCACTTGAAGGGCGGCGCGAAAAAAGTCATCATTTCGGCACCAGGCGGCAAGGACGTCGATGCTACCGTCGTGTTCGGCGTGAACCACTCCGTGCTGAAATCGACGGACACCGTCATCTCGAACGCTTCGTGCACCACCAACTGCCTGGCACCGCTGGTCAAGCCGCTGAACGACGCCATCGGCATCGAAACGGGCCTGATGACCACCGTGCACGCCTACACCAACGACCAGGTGCTGTCCGACGTGATGCATGAAGACCTGCGTCGCGCCCGTTCGGCCACCATGAGCATGATCCCGACCAAGACGGGCGCCGCTGCCGCCGTGGGCCTGGTGCTGCCTGAACTGAATGGCAAGCTGGACGGTTTCGCCATCCGCGTGCCGACCATCAACGTGTCGCTGGTTGACCTGTCCTTCATCGCCAAGCGCGACACCACCGTGGAAGAAGTCAACGCGCTGATGAAGTCCGCTTCGGAAGGCGCCCTGGAAGGCATCCTGACGTACCAGACCGAACCGCTGGTCTCGATCGACTTCAACCACAACCCGGCGTCGTCGAACTTCGATTCGACCCTGACCAAAGTGTCGGGCCGCCTGGTAAAAGTGTCGTCGTGGTATGACAACGAGTGGGGTTTCTCGAACCGCATGCTCGACACCACCGTTGCACTGATGTCGGCCAAGTAATTCCTGGCTAGCATACAAAAAACGCCCTTCGGGGCGTTTTTTTTCGTCTGTTGCCAGCTTATTCCTTGGGTTCACACTGGTTGCGCCACTGCTCGCACGACGCCTCGACGCCCTGGTCGCACATGTTGAGGATGTAGTCGCAGTTTTCCGACGGAATCCACGCGCGCACGGCGGCCGTGCTGGAGAACGAAGGTGCGGCGCCGACGGCGATGGCAAAGATAAACAGGGATTTTTTAATGGAAATCATTTTTCTCGCTTTCATCATTGGACAACGGTAGGGTGTCAAATCAAAAGGCCGCCACGGCAGGCATGGTGAACCGGCCAGACGCAGAAAAATATTAGCATTAAAATCAGTAATTTATTGTCATAAAGAAAAATATTCCTGCTAACGCCAGGCGTGCAGGCGGCGCCGGTAAAAGCGCCATAGAAGACGCAGGTCGCGCAGCACGGGCACGCCCGACAGCAGGGTCAGCGCGCCGGCGAGCAGGATGGTGGCGGCAGGAAATCCGATGTGCTTGAAGGCCAGGGCGCCGCTGACGCCGCCGATGAAGAAGCAGGCGATCAGCAGGCTGTGGGTTCTCAGCTTGCCGCGGTTGACCTTGACCATCCGGTCCGGCAGGTGACGCCGGTTGTAATACGCCATCTTGCCCAGTTCGATGCCGATGTCGGTGGACAGGCCCGTCACGTGCGTGGTGCGGATGACGGCGCCCGAAATCTTGGTGATGATGGCGTTTTGCAAACCCATCACAAAGCACAGCAGCAAGATGGTGACGGGGCCCAGCACGTCGGGCATGGTGGCCAGGTAATTGCCCGTCAAGCCGAACAGCAGCAACAAGGCCGCTTCCAGCAGCAGGCTGGCGGCAAACTGGCTGTGCAGGCGGCGCCGCTTGCCCCAGTTCACCATGATGGCCGTCACGGCCGCGCCGCTGACAAAGGCCAGCCATGCGCCCAGCGCCGCCAGGGCCAGCGTGATATTGCCCAGCGCCAAGTCATCCGCCATGCCCGAGACGATGCCCGTCATGTGCGAGGTATAGCCGCCGATGGCGAGAAAACCGCCTGCATTCACGGCGCCGGCCACCAGCGCCAGCACGCAGCCCAGCTGCAGATTGGCTTGCGTATCGCGCGCCGATCCGCTCAGGCGGGACAGGTAATGAAGCGGCATGCCCGGGCCGGCCTCAGGCGGTGGCGCCGAAGATGGCTTGCCACAGGCGCATGACGTTGTCCGCATGCACGCGCACTCTTTCCGGTTCCACGCGGGCCAGGTCCTGTCCTTGCAGGCGCAGCTGGTGCTGCAGCTTGCGCAGCGCGCGGTAGGCGTCGGCTACCAGGGCGGCCAGCTGGGCGTCGATCAACCCCAGTTCGCCGCACAGGCGCAGCAGGGCGATATTGCCCGAGTTGGCCGTCAGCTGCGGGTACTGCGCCGCATGCTGGAGCACCAGGTATTGCACCATGAACTCGATGTCGATCATGCCGCCCGGATCTTGTTTCAAATCAAAGTTGCCGGGGCGGGATGGGTGGGCGTCCAGCATCTTCTTGCGCATGGCCACCACTTCGCCCTTGAGGGGGCCGTTTTCCGGCCTTTCCTTGCGCAGGATCGTGTCGCGGATGCGCTCGAAGTGCTTGCCGATGCCGACATCGCCGGCGCAGAAGCGCGCGCGCGTCAGCGCCTGGTGTTCCCACACCCAGGCCGCGCTGCCCTGGTAGCGCTCGAACGCTTGCACGCTGGAAACCAGCATGCCCGAGGCGCCGTCGGGACGCAGGGCGATGTCGATATCGAACAAAATGCCGGCCGAGGTGTGCGAGGTCATCCAGGTAATGAAGCGCTGCGCCAGCTTGGCGTACAGGCCGGGCGCTTCCTGGTCGTCGTCGTCGAACAGGAAGATGACGTCGAGGTCCGAGACATAGCCCAGCTCCTTGCCGCCCAGCTTGCCGTACGCGATGACGGCGAATTTCGGCACCTCGCGGTGGCGCGTAGGCAAGGTTTGCCAGACGGCTTGCACGGTGGCGGCGACGATGATGTCGGCCAGCTGGGACAGGTAATCGGCCAGCTTTTCCACGCTCAGGTCGCCTGCCAGGTCTTGCGCCAGGCACTGGAACAGCTGCGCGTGGTGTGTTTCGCGCAGGATATCCATCTGCCGCTCCGTGTCGCCGGGCGCGTCGTCGAGCTGGCGTTGCAAGTCCAGCGCCAGCGCGGCCGGGTCAGGCACCGTATTGCGGATGCGCTCGTCCAGCAGCTCGTCGAGCAGGATCGGGTGCTGCGTGAGGAAGGTGGCGGCCCAGCCGCTGGCGCACACCATGCGCACGACGCGCTCGAGCGTATGCGGGTATTCCGTCAGCAGCGACAGATAGGCCGAGCGGCGCGCGATCGCCTCCAGGAAATCGAGCAGGCGGCCCAGGGTGGCCAGCTGGCTGGCGTTGCCGTTGGACACGGAGCAATCGGTGATCAGGGGCAGGGCGGAATTGACGAGGGCCACCAAACGCGTGCGGCTCGCCTCGGGCAAGGATTGCAAACGGGGCGCCTGCCACGTGGCCAGCAGGCGGCGCGCGCAGGCGGCCGGTTCATGGAAGCCGAGGGCGGCGAAGCGCGCCTCGATGGCTTCCTGCTGATCCGAGGCGGCGCAGTCGTTCGACGTTTGCGGGTCGATGCCCGTGTCGGCCGGCGGCGTGCCGCTGCTCTTGTCGCTGAACATTTCGTCAAATTGACCGGCAACAAACACGCGGTGCGCTTCCAGCTGGGCCAGCAGGGTGGGCGTGTCGGGTAAACCCATCATCTGCGCCACGGTCAGGCGGTCGGCCTCGTTCGCGGGCAAGGTATGGGTTTGCGCATCGTCAAGATACTGCAGCCGGTGTTCCAGGTTGCGCAGGAAAGTGTAGGAACCCAGCAATTGTTCCACGATGGCCGGCTCCAATAGCCCCTTGTCCGCCACCGTGCGCAGGGTGGCGCGCGTGGAACGTTCGCGCAGCTCGGCGTCGCGCCCACCCCGTATCAATTGAAACACTTGCGCGAGGAACTCGATTTCGCGGATGCCGCCACGGCCCAGCTTGACGTTATTGCTGCGGTCCGGGTGCAGCCGCTCCTGGCGGTTGACCTCGGCGCGGATCTGGCCGTGCATGGTGCGGATGGCATCGATGACGCCGAAATCGAGGTAGCGGCGGAAGACGAAGGGGCGCACGATGGCGTCGAGCGCGGCGATGTCTTCCGGCTTGCCCGTCACGGCGCGCGCCTTGACCCAGGCGTAGCGCTCCCATTCGCGCCCTTGCACGATCAGGTACTGTTCCACCATGCCCAGGCTGGCGGCCAGCGGGCCGGAATTGCCGTTCGGACGCAGGGCCATATCTACACGGAAAGTAAAACCGTCTTGCGTGATCTCCGCCAGGGCGGCGATCAGTTTCTTGCCCATGCGAATGAAAAACTCGTGGTTGGACAGGCTGCGCTGGCCCGGCAAGGTGACTTGCGTATCGCCATCTTCCGGGTAGACAAAGATCAGGTCGATGTCCGACGAGACGTTCAGCTCGCCGCCGCCCTGCTTGCCCATCGCCAGCACCATCAAGGCTTGTTCCTCGCCCGATTCCTCGCCGACGGGCATGCCGTGCAGGGCCACCATCTCGGCCATGATGGCGTCCACATGCGTGCGGATGGCGAAATCGGCAAAACCCGTCATGGCGGTCACGACTTCGTTCAAGTCGGCCTGGCCGCCAAGATCGCGCGCGATCAGGCCGCAGACGAGCAGGTTGCGCAGGCGGCGCATGGCCCGTTCGGGCGGCAGCGGCGGCGTGGCGGCGTTCGCCTGGGCGGCCAGCTCGGCGGCAAAGTCGAGCCCGTCCAGCGGCGCGCGCACCAGTTGCGCCACCTGCGCGGCGCGCTCGGGGGCGGCGTCCAGCCAGCGCTGGTAGAAACGGGAGGCGGAAATCAAAGGCTGTGTGCTCATGGTATCGGTAAGGGTCTCGTGGATGCTGCGTGCATGTTCTTGTTTAACTTGGCTGCGAACGGCGGGGGATGCGGTAAAATTGTGCCGCTGGCCGTATACCGCCGGTAGTGCGTGCTCTTCCGGACGATGGTAAGGGAGGCTTTGCTCAGACGCAAGCGCAAGGATGCAGGCGCGCACCACGAATGCAGACGATTTTTGCCATTATTTGACGCCGGGCCAGTTTATTAGCTTATTGATGCAAAAACCGCCAGAAGCAAGCGTGACAGAACATGTGCCATTGGCCCTGCGCTGGCAGAGGCTGCGTGCCGCCTATCGCATGGCCAACCTGGCCACCCACCATGTATTGGGTTTTACCATCAAACTGGTGCTGCTGGCGTATTTCGCCTTCGCCGTGCTGTTTTTATTCCTGCGCTACGCCATCTTGCCGAATATCGACTATTACAAAGGCGATATCGAGCGGGCGGCCAGCCGCGCGCTGGGCAACCCTGTCAGTATCGCGCGCATTTATGCTTCCTGGCATGGTGTGCGGCCGAACCTCTTCCTCGGCGACGTGACCCTGCGCGACCAGGCGGGGCGCCAGGCGCTGAGCCTGCCGAGCATTTCGGCGACTGTGTCATGGTGGAGCGTGCTCGGTTCCGTGCGCTTCACTACCCTGGAAATCACGCGGCCCGACCTGGACGTGCGGCGCAGCATGGATGGCAAGCTGTATGTGGCCGGCGTGCTCGTCGACAGCAGCCAGGGCAGCGACGGCAAGGGCGCCGACTGGCTGCTGTCGCAGCATGACATCATCATTCGCGACGGCAAGGTGCGCTGGACGGACGAAGCGCGCGGCACGCCGGAGCTGGCTTTAACCCAGGTCAACTTGCTGCTGCGCAACCGCTGGCGCAGCCACCGGCTGGGCTTGCAGGCCACGCCGCCCGCCAGCCTGGCCGCACCCATCGATGTGCGCGCTCACTTCACGCATCCGCCTTTCAGCACGCGCATCTCGGATGTGTCGATGTGGAAGGGCGAGCTGTATGCGGACCTGAAAAACGCCGACTTGGCCGCCTGGCGCCGCTACCTCGATTACCCGTTCGAGCTGAGCCAGGGCAAGGGGGCCTTGCGCGCCTGGTTGAGCCTGGATCACGCGCGCCTGGCCGGCTTCACGGCCGACGTGGGCTTGACGGATGTGCAGGCGCAGCTGGGCGAGCATATCGCCCCGCTCGACTTGCTGTCGGTCAGCGGGCGCATTTCGGCAAAAGAAGAGCTGTCGGCGCAGGTGCCGGACGGCAAGCCCACCTTTGGCGCGAATGGCCATCAGGTGGAGTTGACGAATTTCGCGGTAGAAACACGCGACGGCCTCAGCCTGCCACCCACGACCCTGTCCGAACGTTTCATTGCCGCCACCAAGCGCAAGCCGGCGCGCACGGAAATCACGGCCAAGTCGCTCGATTTGCAAACCCTGGCCGCGCTGGCCGACAAGCTGCCGCTGGGCGAGCAGCAGCGCCAGCGCCTCGACGCCCTGGCGCCGCGCGGGCGTTTGCAGGATTTCTCGGCACAATGGGAAGGCGAGATGGCGACACCGGCCAGCTACCGGCTGCGCGGCAAGCTCATCGACCTGGGCCTGAATGCGCAGCCAGCGCGCCTGGCCGTGGCGAAGACGGCCAGCAGCCCCGCGCAGGCAGCCGCACCGGCCATTCCCGGCTTCGACAAACTCAGCGGCACCATCGACGCCAACGACAAGGGCGGCAGCATCGCTATCGATGCGCAAGACCTGGTACTGCAGTTTCCATCGTATCTGAGCGAACCGGCCATGCCGTTCGAACAATTCGTCATGCAGGCGCGCTGGACGTTTGAAGCGGAGAATATGCTGCAAGTCGAGCTGGACAAGCTCGACTTCAATCAGCAAGGCTTGCGCGTCGCCTTGCAAGGCACGCACCGCATGCCGCTCGACGGCAAGAACCTGGGCCAGGTCGACTTGACGGGCACGATAGACAATTTCCAGATCAACACCATCGGCCGTTACCTGCCGCTGCAAACGCCCGAACACCTGCGCCACTGGCTGACGGGGGCGCTGGAAGGCGGCGTGGCGCGCGACGTCAGCCTGCGCCTGCGCGGCGAACTCGAGCATTTCCCCTTCAAGGCCGACACGCCCGCCCAGCGCAATCGGGGCGATTTCCGCGTGGCCGGCAAGCTCGAGAATGGCACCCTGAACTACGCGCCCGGCGAATTTGCGGAAAGCGGCCCGCTGGCCGGCAAGGCGCCCCTTTGGCCGCAGGCGGACAAGATCAAGGGCAGTTTCGTGTTTGAACGGGCGCGCATGGAAATCCGCGGCGACACGGCCACCACGGGCGGCGTGGCCTTGACGAATGTCAAAGCCGTGATCCCCGACCTGACCGTGTTCGACACCTTGCTCGACATTGAAGGCAACGCGGCCGGCCCCATGCAGGAATTCCTCAAGTACGTGACGGCCAGCCCCGTGCTGGGCTGGATCGAGCATTTCACGGATGAAACGACGGCGACGGGCAACGCCAGGCTGGCCCTCAAATTGCACTTGCCGATCGAGCGCATGCTCGAATCGACCGTGCAGGGCAGCTTGCAGCTGGCGGGCAACGACGTGGTGCTGTTCCACGACATGCCGCCCGTATTGGGTACGCAGGGCAAGATCGAATTCAACGAAAAGGGCGTCAACCTGAACGGCTTGAACGGCAGCCTGCTGGGCGGGCCGCTGGCCATCTCGGGCGGCACGCAGGCGGACAGTTCCATCCAGGTCAAGATTGCCGGCAACATGACCATCGACGGCTTGCGCAAGACGTATCCGGCGCCCGTGCTGCAGCGCCTGGCGAAACATTTGAACGGCGGCGCGCGCTACAGCGGCTTGATCACGGCGCGCGACCACCAGGTGGTGGTCAATGTCGAATCGCCGCTGACGGGCCTGGGCCTGGATTTCCCCGCCCCCCTGAAAAAGCCGGCCGGCGACAGCCTGCCCGTGAAATTCACCTTGACGGGCAATGCGGCCAACGGCGCGGGCCTGCGCACGGACGATATCCGCATCGCGCTGGGATCCGGCATTGCCGCGCGTTACCAGCGCCAGAAGCAGGGCAAGGACGCCTGGCGCCTGGTGCGCGGCGGCATCGGCGTGAACGTGCCGGCGCCGGAACCGGACAGCGGCATGATGTTCAACGTCAACATGAAAACCCTGGACGTGGACAGCTGGATCGCCGCCGGCAGCGAGATCGCCGGCAGCGGCTCGGCATCCGCCGACAGCGGCGCCGCCGACGATGCCCCCGATATCGCGCAATACGTGGTGCCGGACATGATGGCCGCCCGTGCCAGCGAACTGATGCTGGGCGAGCGCAAGCTGGAAAACGTGGTCGTGGGCGCCACGCACCAGAAGGATGTGTGGCAAGCTAATATTGATGCAAAACAAGTGTCAGGCTATGTGACCTGGCTGGAAACGCCGTCCGGCCTGGGCAAGATGACGGCGCGCCTGTCGTCGCTGATCATTCCGGAGTCGGCCGCCAACGATGTGAAGAATTTGCTGGAGGGAAAGAACGGCGCCCAGTCGATTCCTTCGCTCGATATCGTCGCCGAGCAATTTGAACTGTTCAACAAGAAGATCGGCCGGCTGGAGTTGCAGGCCTATAACACCATGGCGGCGGGCGGGCGCGAGTGGCGCGTGGGCAAGCTGCAACTGTCGAATCCCGATGGCGCCCTGAGCGGCAATGGCAAATGGGTCATCAAGGATGGGCAAAGCACGACCAGCCTGCGTTTCGGCCTCGATATCGTCGATGCGGGCAAGTTGCTCGACCGCTTCGGCTTTGCCGACACGGTGCGCCGCGGCAAGGGCCGCCTGAGCGGCGACATCGCCTGGAACGGCTTGCCGTATTCGCTCGACATCCCCACCTTGTCGGGGCAGATCGAGATGAACGTGGAATCGGGCCAGTTCCTCAAGCAGGATCCGGGCGCGGCCAAGCTGTTGGGCGTGCTCAGCCTGCAAGCCTTGCCCCGCTTGCTGAAACTCGATTTCCACGACGTGTTTTCCGAAGGCCTGGCCTTCGACGGCATCACGGCCAACGCCAGCATCAAGCGCGGCGTGGTGAGCACCGATAACCTCAAGATGCATGGCGTGGCGGCAACCGTGCTGATGGATGGCACGGCCGATATCGCCAATGAAACGACGAATTTGCACGTGGTGGTGATTCCGGAATTCAACCTGGGTACGGGGCCGCTCGTGTACGCGCTGGCCGTCAACCCCGTCATCGGCCTGGGTAGTTTCCTGGCGCAATTGTTCCTGCGCGCGCCCGTGATGAAGGCGCTCACTTACCATATGCAGATCGCCGGGCCGTGGAAAGCGCCCGTCGTGACCAAGCTCGATGGTGGTAAATTGGACCCTGTCGCCGTGCCTGCCGCCGCAGCGGCGGAGGCCGTGGCGAAATAGGCGCGGCGTTCGAATGGAGAAGAGGTGGCAATGATGCATACAGTCGCAGCAGTACAAATGATTTCCTCACCTTCCGTGGAAGACAACCTGGCCACGGCGCGCCGCCTGGTGGCGCAGGCCGCCGCCGGTGGCGCGCAGCTGGTGGTGTTGCCCGAGTACTGGGCCATCATGGGCAAGCAGGAAACGGACAAGCTGGCCCATGCGGAACAGCCCGGCAGCGGCCCCATCCAGGATGGCATGGCGCAGATGGCGCGCCAGCACGGCATCTGGCTGATCGGCGGCACCTTGCCCCTGATTTCCGGCGAGGAGGGCAAGGTCCTCAACACCACGCTGGTGTATGACCCGCAAGGCGAACCGGCCGGCCGCTACGACAAGATCCACCTGTTCGGTTTTACGCGCGGCGCCGAGTCGTACAATGAATCGCGCACCATCGTGCCGGGCGCGCAGGTGCGTTCGATCGAGACCCCGTTCGGCCGGGTCGGCCTGTCCATCTGCTATGACTTGCGCTTTCCCGAACTGTACCGCGCCATGGGCGATTGCGCGCTGATCGTCGTGCCGGCCGCGTTTACCCATACGACGGGCAGCGCCCACTGGGAAGTGCTGCTGCGCGCGCGCGCCATCGAAAACCAGTGCTATGTGCTGGCCTCGGCGCAGGGCGGCTTGCATCCGAACGGCCGCCGCACGTGGGGCCACAGCATGCTGATCGACCCGTGGGGCGAAGTGAAAGCCGTGTTGCCCGAAGGCGAGGGCGTGGTGAGCGGCGAGATCGACCTGGTGTTTTTGGCCGGCGTGCGCGAATCCTTGCCAGCCCTGGCGCACCGCACTATGTGAGGGTACCTGACATAAGCTACTGCGCGTCGCGCTTTGCGGCCTGCGATGCTCACCGTGCTCAAGCACGGCTGCGCTTCTCGGCCACAAATCACTGCCGCTCGCTACGCTTCTGTCAGGTACTGAGAATGAGTTGAATATAATTAGCGAGTGCAAAGTTATGAAGCCATTTGAACCCAATCTGTCCAGCCTGGCCGTGGCGCGCGAGATCCTGCTCACGCCGTTCGGCCTGGACGAAGACAAGCTGTTGAAAGCCCTGGGCACGATGTTTACGCACAAGGTCGACTATGCCGACCTGTATTTCCAGTCGACCAAGAGCGAAGGCTGGAGCTTGGAAGAGGGCATCGTCAAGACGGGGAGTTTTTCCATCGACCAAGGCGTGGGCGTGCGCGCCGTGTCCGGCGACAAGACGGCGTTTGCGTATTCCGACGACATTTCCGAGCGTGCCCTGCTGGAAGCGGCTGCGGCCACGCGCACGATTGCGCGCGCCGGCGCCGGCAGGATCAAGATCGCGGGCCAGATGCAGCCGCAGGGCGGACGGTCCTTGTACCTGCCCAACGATCCGCTCGCCTCGCTGGATGCCACGGCCAAGGTGCAATTGCTCGAACGCGTGGAAAAGATGGCGCGGGCGAAAGATCCCAGGGTCGTGCAAGTGATGGCGGGCCTGGCCGGCGAATATGACGTGGTGCTGGTGTTGCGCAGCGACGGCGTGCTGGCAGCCGACATCCGCCCGTTGGTGCGCGTCTCGCTGACGGTGATCGCGGAACAGAATGGCCGCCGCGAAACGGGCTCGGCAGGTGGCGGCGGGCGTTACAGCTATGACTATTTCAGTGATGCCGTGCTGGAACAATACGCGGCGGACGCCGTCAATTCGGCCCTGGTGAACCTGGAAGCGCGCCCGGCGCCCGCCGGCCCCATGACCATCGTGCTGGGCCCGGGCTGGCCCGGCATCCTGTTGCACGAAGCCATCGGCCATGGCCTGGAAGGCGATTTCAACCGCAAGGGTTCGTCCGCGTTTTCCGGGTGCATCGGCGAGCGCGTGGCCGCCAAGGGCGTCACCGTGGTCGACGACGGCACCCTGGCTGGCCGGCGCGGCTCGTTGAATATCGATGACGAGGGCAACCCCACGCAGTGCACGACCCTGATCGAGGATGGCATCCTGAAGGGTTACATCCAGGACACCATGAATGCGCGCCTGATGAAGATGCCCGTGACGGGCAATGCGCGCCGCGAATCGTTCGCCCACCTGCCCATGCCGCGCATGACGAATACGTACATGCTGGGCGGCGACAAGGACCCGGGCGAGATCCTCGCCTCCGTCAAAAACGGCTTATATGCCGTCAACTTCGGCGGCGGCCAGGTCGACATCACGAATGGCAAGTTCGTCTTTTCGGCCAGCGAAGCGTACATGATTGAAAATGGCAAACTCAGCTACCCGGTGAAGGGGGCGACCCTGATCGGCAATGGCCCGGACGTGCTCAACCGCGTCTCCATGATCGGCAACGACATGCGCCTGGACTCGGGCGTGGGCGTGTGCGGCAAGGAAGGGCAGAGCGTGCCCGTGGGCGTGGGGCAGCCGACCTTGCGCCTGGACGGCATTACCGTCGGCGGCACGGCTTAGATCGCCATTTCAGGAACCTACTGCGCAGCCCACTCTTGAGTTTGCGTTGCTCGCTGTACCTGAAGTACAGCTGCGCTACTCAACCCAATATTGGGCTTGCTCGCTACGGTTCCTGAAACGCCTGATACGTTGAAAATATGACGAAATTCAGAACTTGTACTTCACCCCCGCACTGATGAAGCGTCCCGCCGCGCCCGCGTAGTCGAGCGGGTTGTAGCCCGTGGCGCCATACGTGAGCGGATCGAGCGGGGCGATCTTGTCGAACAGGTTTTGTATTGTCGCAAACACTTCCAGCTTGGGCGTGGCCAGCCAGCGGGCCGTCAGGTCCACCGTGGTGAACGAGGCGATGCGGCAGCCGCGCGGCGCGTCCGTGCCGTCGGCGAAGTGCGTGGCGCAGCCGTCGGGGTCGTTCTTGAACAGCACATTGTCGAGGTGGGCGCGGTAGTTGACGTTGGCCGTGACGCGCCAGTTCTGGCGTTCCCAGGTGGCGCCCAGGTTGACGCGGTCAGCCGGCGTGCCCATGCAGTTGGATACGTCGCAATTGCCATGCGTGCCGGCAAAATCGCGCTGCGTGCCGTCCTGTTCCGTGCGCAGCCATTTGTACAGATGCGTCCACTTCAGGTCGAAGGTCAGGTTGCCATAGTCGCTGCCCAGGCTGAAGCGCTGGCGCGCGTCGATATCGATGCCGCGCACCGTCGTTTGCGCCGAATTCACATAATTGGCCAGCACGGCCGTGATGGCGCCCGGATCGCCGGCGATGCCGGTGGCCGTCGACGGGTCGCGCGCCACATGGCCTTCGGCGATGGCCGTGTCCGTTTGCTCCTGGTTGATTTCATTCTTGCGGCGGATTTGCCACAGGTCGACGGAAATGCTGGTGCGCGGCAACGGGTCCCACACGGCGCCCACGGAATAGCTGCGCGAACGTTCGGGCGACAGCTTCGGATTGGGGGAGGTGATGACGGCGATGGAAGCCGGATCGCAGGCCGCTTCCACGCCCAGTGCGCAGCGCAGCGGATCGCTGGCGGTGGAGAACGCGGCCAGGCCGCCGACGCCGTTTTCCGCCGCGCTGGGGGCGCGGAAGCCCTTGGCGAAGGTGCCGCGCAGTGCCAGTTCGCGCACGGGCGTCCATTTCACGCCCACTTTCGGCGTATAGGAGTTGCCCACGTCGGTGAAATGGTCGGCGCGCAGGGCACCCGACAGTTCCACGCTCTTCAGCACGGGCGCCAGCACCTCGGCATAGATGGCCGACGCGTTGCGGCTGCCCTTGTAGGCGGAATAGCCGAGACCAATGATATTGCCCCGTTCCGTGCCCGTGGTGGGCTTGAGTTCCGTCGATTCGTGGCGGAATTCCGCGCCTACGGCCACGCCCAGGCCGCCGCCGTCGAGCTTGGCCACCTCGCGGCTGGCCTTGAAGTCGATCTGTGCGATATGCGTCTTGGCGTCGTTCGAGATGCGCGGCGACAGGGCCGCGTACAGCTCGCACGAATTGAGGCTCGCGTTTTCCGCGATGCGCCACAGGCTGCCGGCCGGCAGGGCCGCATACGCGGGGTTCAGGCTGGCCCGCTCCACATTGGTGGCGCTCGGGTTGAGCAGGGCGAAGGCGACGTCGCGCTGCAGGTAGCCGTCCAGGTCGTTCGACACCTTGTTCTGCGAGTACAGCAGGGCGCTGTCGATATCCCAGCCCGCCACGCTGCCCTTGATGCCGGCGACAAAGCGCATGAAGGTGGATGTGACTTCCGACAGGCGCGGCCCCACGTCGGCCGCCAGGTAGCGCAGCCGCGCCGCCGTGCCGAAATACGGATTGTCCGGGTGGGCGGCGCCCAGCGACACGCCCGCATTGCTGACGGGGCCGCCCGGATAGCCGACCGAGCCGCTGACCGTCGAGGGCGTGGTGGCCGAGTGCGATTCGCTGTGATACAGATTCAGCTCGGCATACGTTTGCAGCTCCGGCGTCAGTTGCCAGGCGCCGCGGCCGAAGAAATTGATGTTCTTTTGCTTGGGCTGGATCTGGCCATATTGCTGCGCGGCATCGGTCAGGCAGCCGCCGCCCGGATCGCCCTGCGGGTGAGTCGTGAAATTGCCGCAGGCGGCGCCGGGGAAGGTGCGCGTAAAGCCCGCGCCAGCGAGGTTGCCGCGGTTGTAGTAGTCGAGCGTGTCGGGATTGCGCACATTGCCGTTGACGGCGCTGCCGGCCGCATTGTTGGTGGTGATGGCGCCCGCTCCGCTGAGGGTTTCCTGCGCGCTGAAGCCCAGGTCGCGCAAGTCGCTGCGCCCGACGGCGCCCCGACCGGCCCGGTCGCGGTTCCAGATGGCGGCCTTTTCGCTGTACTCGAGGTTCAGCAACACGTTGTAGCGGTCCGTGTCGATGTCGCCGAAGCCGTGCGTGATGGCGGCGCGCGCGTCGCGCCCGTCCCACTCCTTCGTCTTGCCGTAATTGCCCTTGATGGCCGTGCCCTGGTAGTCGCGCCGCAGGATCACGTTGACGACGCCGGCGATGGCGTCCGAACCATAGATGGCCGAGGCGCCATCCTTGAGGATTTCCACCCGTTCCACGGCTTCCAGGGGAATGATGTTCAGGTCGGCAAACACCTTCTGCCCGTCGTCGGCCAGGCCATATGGCGCGACGCGGCGGCCATTCAGCAGCACCAAGGTCGAGGCCGTACCCAGGCCCCGTAGCGACACGCCGGAGGCGCCGGCGGCAAAGCCGTTGCCGAAGGTGGTGGGGACGGAGCCCTGGTTGTCGACGGCCAGGGTCTGCAGCAGTTCGGCCACGCTGGACTTGCCCGATTTTTCAATGTCGGCCGCGCTCAGGGTTTGCACGGCCGACGCCGTTTCCGCCTGCGCGCGGCGGATGTTCGAGCCGGTGATTTCCACGCGCGCAATCGGCGCGGCGTCCTGCGCCAGGACGGGTAGGCTCAGCAGTGCACTGGCCAGTGCCAGGCCCAGTCTGGGTGGTGAAAAGGCAGCGGAATGCAAGGATGGTGTAGGGATCATGCGGTTCTCCGGAAAGGTCAGGCAGTCAAAGGTCGTCGATACGTCCTTGAGTTTTGTCCGTGCGGCGACGCCGGGACTAGACCTGGATCAAGGAGTGCCCCGCTTGTCGTCGATAGAATGGCTGGCGTGGCGTGGTTGCCACGACGGGCACAACGGTGGCGCCGGGGATGCAGAGTCGCGGCGAGATTCACAGCGCGCAACTTTTTATGCTTTTTTGCGGGTTATGCAGTGTAAAACGGCAGCGGCATGCGGCTTTGCCGACAAATATGCTTGCCAACCCTTGCAATTTAGGTTTATAGTCGTTCATCACTTACGGATGACTCGCATGTTCGCTCGCCACTTTTTTACCGCTTATTTTTACTTTAGCAATTCCAACCCAAAGGCGGTGGAGTAGCGGTCGGTTCACGTAGCAGCAAAACGAGATCCCAGCAAATTCTAAAAAACCGCCACCGATGGCGGTTTTTTTTTACCCAGATGTTTTACCCTTCCTTAAATTTTGGAGAAAATGATGCCCCGCACCGATGATTTGCGCATTCGCGAAATGAAGGAACTGACCCCGCCGTCCCACCTGATCCGCGAATTTGCCTGCTCGGAGCAAGCCGAACAGACTGCCGCCAGCGCCCGCATTGCCCTGCACCGTATCCTGCATGGCCAGGACGACCGCCTGATGGTGGTGATCGGGCCTTGCTCCATCCACGACACCAAGGCGGCGATGGAATATGCGCGCCTGCTGGTCAAGGAACGCGCGCGTTTCGCGGGCGAACTGGAAATCGTCATGCGCGTCTACTTCGAGAAGCCGCGCACCACGGTGGGCTGGAAGGGCCTGATCAACGACCCGTACATGGACAACAGCTTCCGCATCAACGACGGCTTGCGCATGGCGCGCGAACTGTTGCGCGATATCAATGAGCTGGGCTTGCCGGCCGGCACGGAGTTCCTCGACGTGATCAGCCCGCAATACATCGCCGACCTGATCAGCTGGGGCGCCATCGGCGCGCGCACGACGGAGTCGCAGGTGCACCGTGAGCTGGCGTCGGGACTGTCCTGTCCGGTCGGCTTCAAGAATGGCACGGACGGCAATGTGAAAATCGCCGTGGAAGCCATCAAGGCCGCCTCGCAGCCGCACCATTTCCTGTCCGTCACGAAAGGCGGCCACTCGGCCATCGTCTCGACCAACGGCAACGAGGATTGCCACATCATCTTGCGCGGCGGAAAAACCCCGAACTATGACGCGGCCAGCGTGGACGAGGCGTGCAAGGCGATCGCCGCGCAAGGCCTGGCGGCGCGCCTGATGATCGACGCCTCGCATGCGAACAGCTCGAAAAAACCGGAAAACCAGATTCCCGTGTGTGCCGATATCGCCAGCCAGGTGGCCGGCGGCGATGGCCGCATCGTCGGCGTGATGGTGGAATCGCACTTGGTGGCGGGCCGCCAGGATTTGATTCCGGGCAAGGAACTGATCTATGGCCAGTCCGTCACGGATGGCTGCATCGACTGGAGCGCCAGCGTGGCCGTGCTGGAAAACCTGGCGGCGGCCGTCAGGCAGCGCCGCCTGCAGGGCGACGCGGAATAAGGTGGCGCGCAGCATGAAAAAAAGCCCGGAAAGCTAAGCTTTCCGGGCTTTTTCAGTTTTCAGCCGATGCAATCAGCTTAGAACTTGTAGGAACCGCTCAGGTAGAACTGGCGGCCCAGGGCGCTCGAGTACGATGGGTTGTAGCCAATTTGATGCGAACCCGTGTTGCGCAGGGTGAACGGCGGATTGCGGTCGAACAGGTTCAGGATGCCGCCCGTGATTTCCACGTTCTTCATAGGACGGTAAGCCGTCTGGAAGTCGAAGGTGGTGTAGCTCGGCACTTCCAGCTGGATGCCATAGCATTCGCCAGGGCTGCCGGCGACGATCACGGCGCAATCGTCGACCGTCTGTTCCTTGTCCGTGTAGCCATTGCGGTAGCTGGCGCTCAGCGTATGCGTGAACTTGGCCGTCTCATACGAGGTGGTGGCGCGGATGATGTTGCGGAAGCTGACCTTGTCGTTCGAACCGTAGCGATTCAGGCTGGTTTCCCACTGATCATCGGTGCCCGGCGTCGTGTAGCGCGAACGCAGCAGGTAGGTACCCATCAGGCGGCTCGTCAGACGGCCGTCCAGCAACTTCATCTTGTGGGTGAAGTCGTAGTCGATACCGCGGTTTTCCACCTTGCCGATGTTAATCGGCAGCAGCTTGATGGCCAGCACGTCGAGGCCTGTCGAGGTGATGTGCTTGGTGGTGAACAGGTTGGCATACTTGGCTGGATTGTTGAAGATCAAGCCTTCGGAGACGGCCGTGACCTGGTCGCGGATTTCCACGTTCCACAGGTCGAACGACATCGACAGGCTGTCGATCGGCTCGAACACGGTACCGATGCTCCATTGCTTCGACGTTTCCGGCTTCAGTTCAGGATTGCCGCCCTGGAAGGCTTCGAATTGCTGGCGTCCAACGCCACTGCAATAGCTGGCCAGCGGGTGACCGCCCATGCCGTTTGCCGCCGTCAATGGGCATTGGTAGTTACCGCCCGTGACGCCCCAGTCTTCCAGCGGTCCGGCGATTTCCTGCATGCTGGCGGCGCGGAAGCCGGTGCCGGCAGCGGCGCGGAACATCAGGCTCTTGGTCGCGGAATACTTGCCGCTGATTTTCCAGGTGGTGGCGTTTTCTTTCTTGCCTACCGTCTTGCCCGTCAGCTTGTCGTCGATGGCGCCGATCTGGTCATAACGCACCGAACCGGTTACTTCCAGTTTTTTCGAAATCGGCAGCATCAGCTCGGCATAGGCGCCAGCGTTGTCGCGTGCGTATTCGCTGTCGACTTGCGCATTGTCAAACAGGATTTGCGCCTGCTTGGCGACATCCGCCTGTTGCATCTTGAACGAGGTGTTGCGGTAGTCGGCGCCCACGCCCAGCATGGCGGTGCCGCCCGGCAGCGAGAACACAGGGCGCGAAGCGCGGCCGTCGACGCCCTTCATTTCCACGGTTTGCGTGTTGTAGGTGCCGCTGAAGCCAGTACCGAGCAGGGCTTGACGCATGGTGTCCGGCATGGCGCCCACGGGGTAGGCGAACGGGTCGATAGTGCCGGCGTCGAGCAGGGCGTTGAACTTGTCGGACAGCGGGAAGCCGCTGACGTAGTCCTGCGTCTGCTTGTTTTTCGAGTACGTCACGGCCGTGTTGATATCCCAGCCGAATGCACTGCCTTCCACGCCACCGACGAGGTGGGTTGCCTTGTTGCCGTAGTCGTACACGCGGTTACCCATTTCGGACAGGCGGTACTTGGCGACGCCGCTCACGGCATTGGCCAGCTGCGACGGGCTCAACTGCGAGGCAATGTATTTGCTGAACAGGGGCGAATTCGGGGAAATGGAGAAATCGGCCGGGTACGGCGCGATGCTGGCCTTGATGCTCGCTTCGGTGTAGGCGAAGTCGTAGAAACCTTGCCAGCCGGTCTTGCCCAGCTTGACGGTACCCGAACTGAACAGCGAGTCGCGCTTCGATTCGGGATTGATTTCAATGGTCGACGGCGAGTCGAAATAGCAGTTGCCATCGCCGTAGAAGTCCATATTGCCAGGCGCGCACTTGCCGCCATGGGCCAGTGCATACGGATTGGCCAGGTTGACGGTATCGACGAACGGTTTGTTGGTTTCCGGGTTGATCACCACATTGCCGTTTGCATCGGTACGGTTGTAGGTGGCTGCGGCATTGGCTGCCGACGAACGCGAGGAACCGTTGATGAATTGCAGCGCCTTGCCGGTCTTCGGATCGTTGAAATTGATGATGCCGCTTTTCGCGAAGCTGCGCTGCGATGCTTTCAGCGATTTTTGTTCGTCATGGCTGGCCGACACGAAGATGCTGTAGCCGTCTTCGTCGATATCGCCGAAGCCCTTGCTGATTGAAATCGAATTGCTGGCGCCGCCTTTTTCTTCAGGGCGCGAGTACTTGGCGTTGATTTCCAGCGGCGATGTGCCTTTTTTCAGGATGAAGTTGACCACGCCGGCGATGGCGTCGGCGCCATACAGGGCCGAGGCGCCGTCCGTCAGCACTTCCACGCGCTCGATGGCCGACAGGGGGATCGAATTCAGGTCGATGGTGGTGCCGGAATTCGATGGCGCCAAGCGGCGGCCGTTCAGCAGCACCAGCGTGTAGGCTGCGCCGATATCGTGGATTGAGGCCGTGGTGACGCCACCGCCGCCGCCGCCCACCGAATCGGCGGCCACGGAGAAGCCCTGCATTGCAGGAATTTGCTGGATGAAATCGGTAACCGTGGTAACGCCGGTTTTCTTGATGTCTTTCTGGTTGAACGACTGCACCGGCAGCGACGCTTCGGAAGCGATGCGCTTGATGCTCGAACCCGTGACTTCCACGCGTTGCATGGTGCCATCTGTTGTTTCTTGCGCATACGCGGCGTGCATGCTCAGGGCCATGCCGCCTGCAAACATCAGGCGCAGCGACCGCGATATTACATTTTCTATCATCATCTGAAATTCCTTGTTATTGTGATAAAGATGGCATTTATTTTGAAATAACATGTTGCTTGCTGACAATTTATTTGCTTATTTCAAAATTGACCAACGAAAATTCTGTAAATTTTCTTGGGCCTCATCAAAACATTCACGATTCAGATTGTCAATTTCGTGCGGACTTTTTGGACGAAATGCAACATTTTCCTGTTTTTTTTATAATCCTTCAGCAATAAAATATCGTGAACCCTTGTCAGACTTGCTCAGATGCGTAAAATAAAACGGCGCACATCATCGCTGATGGCGCCGTCTTTGGTTCCGCTGGCAAATGCCTGCCAGCGCTGCCCGTCTGATCTCGTTTCCCGCAATTCCCCCTTAAAACGTATAGCTGCCGCGCAAGTACCAGGCGCGCCCGATCGGGTCCGTGTAGCGCGGGTCATAGCCTTTCTGGAACAAGGTGCCCTGGTTCGAGAACGGTGGTTCCTTGTCGAACAGGTTTTTCACGCCGGCCGTCAGCAGCAAGCCTTTCCATGCATAGCTGCCCGACACGTTCAGCAGGCTGTAGGACGGCACATCGTGGCGGTACTGCGGATCCACCTGGTTCTGATCCGTGTAGCCGGACTTGAACGATTGCGACACGGTGGCGCCCCAGTTGCCCATGCGCCAGTTCAGCGCCGCCGTATGCTTCCAGCGGAAGACGGGATTGTTGTCCGCGTAGCGGCCCACGTTGGCGATGAATTCGCCGCCGCGCTCGTTCTGGTAGTCATACTTGTGGGTCCAGGTGCCGTCGACCGACACGCTGAAATCGCCATACGCGCCGCGTCCCAGGCGCGCATTCAGGCTGACGTCGATGCCGTCGGTCTTCACTTCACCGAGGTTGTCGTTCAGGTCGAGGATGGCGTAGGGCGAACCGTCGGGATTGCGCAGGAACAAGGCCTTGTATTTTTCATAGTTGCCGTAGATCGATTGTTCGGGCAGGGACGAAATCTTGTCCTTCAAATGGATGTTCCAGTAATCGACGGCGACGGTGACTTCCTTGATGGGTTCGAGCACCAGGCCAAAGGCGAAGGTGGTGGATTTTTCCGGTTTCAGCTTTTCATTTCCGCCTTGCAGCTTGAATTGCTGCAAGTCGCAATCGCGCAAGGGATTGGCGCCCGGTTGCGGTACGCCTCCGGGGCACAGGATCGGGTCGTCGTAGGAATCGTTGGTATCGTTCTTCGACGGCGGCGCATTCTTTTCAAACAGCGTGGGCGCGCGGAAACCCGTGCTGGCCGAGCCGCGCAGCACCAGCGCGCTGCTGGCTTGGTAGCGCAGGGCCAGCTTCGGATTGGTGGTGCTGCCCACGTCGCTGTAATGGTCGAAGCGGGCGGCCAGCTGCACTTCCAGGTCCTTGATCAGCGGCAAGTTAACTTCGCCGAAGACGGCCTGGATCGTGCGTGAACCGCTCTTCGACAGCGAGCCGGACAGGCCTGAACTGGTGGCCTGGCCGGCGATGTCGCGGTTCACGTTGAAGTCGGCCTTTTCGCGCCGTACTTCGCCGCCGAGCGCGATCGCCAGCGGGCCGCCGGCCAGTTGCATCAGGTCGCGGCTGCCCTTGAGGTCGAAGCCCGTGGTGGTGACCTTGGCGTTCTGCACTTCGCCGCGCAGGGCGGTGCTGTCCAGATAAGTCTTGCCGGCCGCATCCTGCACGCCAAACGGGTTCAGGATGCCATTGAGCACGCCGGCGGCGAACGAGGCATCCTGCACATAGCCACCCGTAAATTTCTCCGACGATTTGCTGATCGCGTGGCTCAGCCCCGTCTTGTAATCCCAGCCCGCCAGTTCGCCTTCGAGAGCCAGCACCAGGCGGTCCGCCTTGCCGTCCGAATCGATCTGCCGCTGGCCCGCTTCCACGGGGCGCCAGTTGACGCTCAGCGGCTGGCCCGACAAGCCCGGCTGCGCCGGCACGCCGCCCGCCTTGCCCGGATAATATTTGCTGCTAATTGGCAAGATCAAGCCCGTTTGCGGCGGCGGCGCCGTGCGTGCTTTCACCTTGTTTTCCGAATGCAGATATTCCACCGTGGCCAGGTGGCCGCCACCGAGCTTGAAGGCGCCCTTGCCGAAGAAGGCCACTTGCTCCTGCGCGGGCAGATCGTCGATCTGGCGCGTGTAATCCTGGCGGCAAGTGCCGTTGGCGGCCGCCACCGACAGCGGCGGCAGACAGCCGCTGGCCGCGTACGGATTGCCGGCCAGGCCCTTGCCGCCGTTGGCCGCCGCATCGAAGTAGTTGCCGGGAAAGGTGGTGCCGCTGGTGAGCGACAGGCCCCGCTCGGGAATGATGCCGGTCTTGGAAAAATCGCGGTCCTGCGACGTGAGCACATTTTGCTTGTGGTAGTCGACCACGCCGAAAATATTGTAGCCGTCCGTGTCGAGCTTGCCGAAACCCGTCGACAGGTTGATGCGGTGCTCGCCGCCGCCCTTGTGTTCAGGCGCGACGACCTCGGCGGTGATATTCGTGACGTTGACGGAGCGCTTCGTGATGAAGTTGATGACGCCGCCGATGGCGTCCGTGCCGTAGATGGCCGAGGCGCCGTCGCGCAGCACTTCGACCCGTTCCAGGGCGGCGATGGGAATGATGTTCAGGTCGACGCTGGCGCCGTCATACGGATGGTTGGCGATGCGCCGGCCGTTGAGCAGGACCAGGGTCTTGTCGCCGCCCAGGCCGCGCAAGTCGGCACTGGCCTGGCCGCCCGTGGGCAAGCCGCTGGTATTGCCGCCGACGGCATTGCCGCTGCCCATGCTCGATGCATTCGAGGGGATCTTGCTGAGCACTTCCTGGGCCGTCGTCAAGCCCTGTTTGGCAAAATCCTCGGCCTTGAAGATGGACAAGGGCGTCGCCGTTTCCGAGACGAGGCGCTTGATGGAGGAACCGGTGACTTCGACGCGTTGCATGCTGCTGGTATCGCTGACTTCTTGCGCCAGCACCTGCTGGCTGAGCAGGCCTGCGGCAAGGCCGCTGGCGCAGATCAAACGGATGGAACGGGACAAGCGTGTTTCTCTGATCATGTTCAAGACTCCTGGAAAAGCGGTTGGCTAGAAGGGCAAGAACGGCCGCGCTGGTTGGCGCACCGAGAACATTGAAAAGTATTTATATCTTTTCAAGAGATTCACTGTAATGAGCTGCAAAAGTCCTTGTCAACGTGGCAAACAGGTTTGTGTGCCTAAACAACGCAGTGCATCAGAGGTACTGATTTAGAACAAAGAAGGTGCATTTTGTGCCGCATTTTTGACGAGGCTGCGATCCCCCCTCGTGCGCAAAATAAAAAAACGCTCGCTGCAGTGCAACGGGCGTTGGTGTGGATGGCATGGCGATAGTGACTTGTGCCTGCCGGATGTTCAGGCTGTGCGTGGCAGCCTGAGCGGACGCTTGGAATAACTTGTCGCTGGCGCCCAGTTTCGGCGTGGTCGACGAGAAACGGTCGTATTTGTCGTCACGCAAGGCGCCGGACAATTCCACCGTCTTGATCACGGGCGCCAGCACTTCCAGGAACACGGCCGACACCTTGCTGTCGCCCTTGGCGGCTACATAGCTGGAATGGATGGCGCCGTCTTCCGTGCCCGACAACGATGGATTGTCGAGCTTGTCGCGGCGGTGTTCCGCGCCCACGGCCAGGCCCAGGGCGCCGACTTGTTTTAATATTTGCAATTATTTTAATGTTGCACCGCGCCGTATATTTTCCGTACTGCCATAAAAACTGTCGTCATTCGGGGCCGTAACGGTTACTGCCAAGTCGTTTTTTCATGGTGGCGACCGGTCTTTGTTGCGCTGCGGAAGATTTCCCCTGCACGGCAGGCAGCCGTGGCTGCCCGTCACGCCAGCACTGCGGCTTTTTGCCCGGGGAACAAAATATGCGTTATCGTTACGCCTTTTTCCAGCGCGCCTGCATGCGGACGGGGCTGGCGATGAACAAGGCATAGATCTTGCGAGGATGGACTGGTTTTGGCGGTGGAATCCTGTATCCCAGGGGGAAGCCAGTACAAGCGCACCAATACGGTGCGACAGATAATCGAGATGAAGGGTATTACATGAAGTCACCATGGATGCGGCGCGTGGCGCTGCTCGCCTGCCTGGCCACCCTGCCGCTGGCGGCCGTTGCCGCCGATGCTCCCAGCGCCGCGGCCGCGCCGGTCAAAACCTTGCGCTATATCTTGCCGGCCGCCGAGACGGGCTTCGATCCGGCCACCGCGCGCGACCTGTATTCGAACCACATCACGCAGGCCGTCTTCGACACCCTGTACACCTATGATTATCTGGCGCGCCCCGTCAAGGTGGTGCCCGGCGCGGCCGCCGCCATGCCGGAAGTGTCCGCCGACGGCAAGACCTACACCATCCGCCTGAAAAAAGGCATCCTGTTCACGCCCGATGCGGCGTTTGGCGGCAAGCGCCGCGAACTGACGATGGCCGATTACGTGTATTCGTGGAAACGATTGTTCGACCCGCGCCTCGCTTCGCCGCACAGCTGGCTGTTCGAAGGCAAGGTAGTGGGGCTGGACGACCTGGCCAAGGAAGCGGCCAAGGCGAACAAGCTGGACTTCAACAAGAAGGTGGCCGGCCTGGAAATTCTCGATCCGTACACCTTGCGCATCACGCTGACCAAGACGGATTTCAACTTCCCCATGATCCTCGCCTACGTGCCGACGGCCGCCGTGGCGCGCGAAGTGGTGGAAAAATACGGCGACGTGAAGGGCGAAGTGGGCTCGAATCCCGTCGGCACCGGCTACTACACGCTCGGTGAATGGACGCGCGGCAACCGCATCGTCCTGAACCGCAACCCGCAGCACTTGCCGGAAACGTGGAATTTCATGGCCGGCGACGATCCGGACGACCAGCGCATCGTGCGCCAGATGCAGGGCAAGCGCATTCCCGCCATCGACCGCATCGAAATTTCCGTGATGATCGAAGACCAGTCGCGCTGGCTGTCCTTCCAGAGCGGCGGCACGGACGTGTTCTGGCTCGACGGCCCGCTGGCGCCGAAAGCATTGCTGAACGGCAAGCTGCGTCCCGAACTGGCGGAGAAGGGCGTGCAACTGTCGCGCTTGCTGGACCCGGAGATCAGCTATTACTACTGGAACATGGAAGACCCCACCCTCGGCGGCTTCAGCAAGGAAAAGATCGCGCTGCGCCGTGCCATTGCCATGGCGCACAATATCGATGAAGAAATCCGCATCATCTGGAATGGCCAGGCCAAGCGTCTCGACTATCCGATCCCGCCGGGCGTCGTCGGCTACGATCCGCACTACAAGAGCCTGCTGCAATACGATCCCGTGCTGGCCAATAAATTGCTGGATAAATTCGGCTACAAGAAGGGCGCCGATGGCTGGCGCACCTTACCGGACGGCAAGCCGCTCCTGATCCGCTACGCTTCGCGCAACGAAGCCAATGGCGTGCTGCAGGCGGAAATGTGGCGCAAGACCTACAACTCGCTGGGCATCCGCATGGAAAACGACCGCATGATCTTTTCCGACATTTTGAAGACGGAAAAGCAGTGCAAGATGCAGACGCGCACGGCGCCATGGCTGGCCGACTATCCGGACGGCGACAACTTCATGCAGTTGTTCTACGGCCCGAACACGCACCAGAACAACAATGGCTGCTACCAGGACCCCGAGTACGATAAATGGTACGCCGCCAGCCAGGCCATGCCGGCCAGCCCCGAGCGCGACGAGCTGTTCCACAAGATGGCGCGCCGCCTGGAAGTCAATGCGGGCGCCTTGATCGGCTACGCGCGCTACCGCAACATGCTGGCGCAAAAGTCGGTGCAGGGCTACAAGAAGCACCCGATCCTGTTCCAGGAGTGGGCGTACATGGATATCGACAGCACGGGCACGCCAGTGGCGCCCGTTGCCGATTCCGCTAAAAAATAAGCGCGGCTTATAACAACAAGGAATCATTATGTTTGCTTATATCCTGCGCCGCTTGTGGCAGATGCTGCCTACCATGCTGGGCGTCGTCCTGCTGGTGTTTATCCTGTTCAACTGGGTGGGCGGCGACCCCGCCTACATCCTGGCCGGCAAGATGTCGAGTGCGGAAAGCATCGCCAACATCCGCCGCCAGCTGGGCGTCGACCAGCCGTACTACGTGCAACTGTGGATCTTCATCAAGCAGATCGTCACGTTTGACTTCGGCCAGAGCTGGGCGACGGGGGAATCCGTGTCGCACATCATCACGTCGCGCCTGGGGCCGTCGATGATGGTGCTGATCCCGCTGACCGTGCTGGAAACGTTTTTTGGCGTGGCGCTGGCGCTGGCCATCGCGTTTGTGCGCGGTTCGCTGACGGACCGCGCCGTCATGATCGCCTGCACGGTGGGCATGTCGATTTCCATCCTCGTCTACATCATCGTCTTCCAGTACGGCTTTGCCTACAAGCTGGGCCTGTTCCCCGTGCAAGGCTGGGGCGACAGCTTCTGGGAAAACCTGCTGCGCTATTCCACCTTGCCCATCCTGATCGGCCTGGCCGTGTCGATTGCGCCCACCCTGCGCCTGTTCCGCACCTTCGTGCTGGACGAGGCCAACCAGGATTACGTGCGCACGGCGCGCGCCAAGGGCTTGAAGGAAGGCCGCATCATGTGGGTGCACGTGCTGCGCAATGCCGGCATCCCCATCATTACCTATGTGATGTCGAACTTGCCGGCCCTGCTGATCGGCGCTTTCCTGCTCGAGCGCTTCTTCGGCATCCCCGGCATCGGGCGTGAAGTGATTTTGGCTGTCGAGCGCAGCGACTTTCCGGTGATCAAGGCGATCACCGTGTATGTCGCCGCCGCCACCATGCTCTTCAACCTGCTCACCGACCTGCTGTACCAGGCGGTCGATCCTCGCGTACAACTGAAGTAGAAAGAGACGATGTCGAAACCTCATACATCGCCCGGCCTGTGGGCCCTGGCGTGGCGCCGTTTGCGCGGCGACAAGATTGCAATGGTATCGCTGGCCGTGGTCGGCGCCTTTTTCCTGCTGGTACTGGCTTCCGCCAGCGGCCTGGTCGCTTCGAACTGGGAAGACGAAGTGGCCGTCAGCTACGCGCCGCCCACGTTTGTCGGTGCCGACAAGGATGTCGCCGCGGCCGGCGACGGGGCCATTCCCCTGGCCGACGAGCGCAGCTCACCCACACCCGTCAACGTGCTCGACCCGCTGGCCGATGATATCGCCGAACTGCGCGCCCAGATGGGCAGCAACCCATCGGCTGGCGTGGAAATGTACGGCGTCGCGGACCCGCTGGCCGACGACTTGACGGCCTTGCGCGCCGGCATGGGCAAGGCCAAGAAACTCGTCACGCACAAGGCGGCAACCTTGCCGTTCGGCGCCGACAAGTGGGGCCACGACATCCTGCAGAAAACCGTCAAGGGCGGCGAGACGTCGATCGTCGTGGGCCTGGTGGCCGCCTTGCTGGCCGTCGTGCTGGGCACCATCTTTGGCGCCGTGTCCGGCTACTTCGGCGGCATCGTCGATGACTTCTTCAACTGGTTCTACAGCATCTTCACGTCGATTCCTTCGATCCTGATGATCTTGACGGTGGCGGCGGTGCTGCAACAGAAGGGCGTGCTGACCATCGTGCTGATCCTGGGGTTGACGGGCTGGACGGGGCCGTACCGCTTGATCCGCGCCGAATACATCAAGCACAAGGCGCGCGAATACGTGATGGCGGCCGACGCCATCGGCGCCTCGCACTGGCGCAAGATGTTCTCGCACATCTTCCCCAACGTCAGCCACGTGGCGCTGGTGCAGATGTCCATCCTCGTGGTGGGCTTCATCAAGGCGGAAGTGATCCTGAGTTTCCTCGGCTTTGGCGTGCCGGTGGGCACCGTCTCGTGGGGCAGCATGCTCAACGAGGCACAAAATGAACTGATCCTGGGCAAATGGTGGCAGCTGACAGCCGCCGCCACGGCGATGGCCGTGCTGGTGACGGCGTTCTCGCTGTTTACCGATGCCTTGCGCGATGCGCTCGACCCCAAAGTGAAATAGGAGTTGCTCATGGACCAGAATAACCTGTTGGAAGTGCGCGACCTGCGCGTCACCTTCCGCCTGGACAAGAAGACCACGTTCGAAGCCGTCAAGGGCATCTCGTTCAACGTGCCGCGTAACAGCACCGTCGCGCTGGTGGGCGAATCGGGCAGCGGCAAGTCCGTCAGCTCCCTGGCCGTGATGGGCTTGTTGCCGCCGGATAACACCATCATCGATCCCGCTTCCAGCATCCACTTCGGCGGGCGCGACTTGCTGCAACTGTCGATCGCCGAGCGGCGCACCATGTGCGGCAAGGATATCTCGATGATCTTCCAGGAACCGATGTCGTCCCTGAACCCCGTCTTCACGGTCGGGTTCCAGATCGCCGAAGTGTTGCGCCAGCACATGGGCATGAACCGCAAGCAGGCGCGGGCGCGCACCCTGGAATTGCTCGAGGAAGTGGGCATACCCGACCCTGCCACGAAAATCGACGCCTACCCGAGCCAGATGTCGGGCGGCCAGCAGCAGCGCGTGATGATCGCCATGGCCATCGCCTGCGAACCGAAGCTCTTGATCGCGGACGAGCCGACGACGGCGCTGGACGTGACGATCCAGAAGCAGATCATGGACCTCATCGCGGCGCTGCAAAAGAAACACCAGATGTCCGTGCTCTTCATTACCCATGACCTGGGCCTGGTGGGAGAGATCGCCGACCAGGTGATCGTCATGCGCCACGGCGAAGTGCGCGAGACGGGGGACGTGCGGCAAGTGTTTGAAGCGCCGCAAGACAGTTATACCAAGGCGCTGCTGCATTGCCGTCCGTCCCTGGACGAGCGCCCTTGGCGCCTGCCCGTCATCGCCGATTATATGGATGGCAAGGCGGGCCCCGGCATCGAGGTGAAGCAGCGCACGCGCGGCTACACGCCGGGCGACGAGCCCGTGCTGGTGGTGAATAATCTGAGCAAAAGCTTTTATACGCGTGTAGGCTTGTTCGGCAAGCGCGAATTCCAGGCCGTCAAGGACGTGTCGTTCACTTTGCCACGCGGAAAAACGCTGGGCGTGGTGGGCGAGTCCGGTTCCGGCAAGACGACGGTGGGCTTGACCCTGCTGCGCCTGCACCAAGCGACGGGCGGCACGGCCATGTTCCACGGCAAGGATCTGATCGCCATGCCGAACAAGGAGTATTTGCCGTATAAACGCCGCATCCAGATCATCTTCCAGAATCCATATGCCTCGCTGAACCCGCGCTTCACGGTAGGGCAGATCCTGCTGGAACCCATGCGCATCCACAAGATCGGCGCGACGGACCAGGAACGCATCGCCAAGGCCTACTGGCTGCTCGATAAAGTGGGCTTGCCGGAGCAGGCTTTCCACCGCTATCCGCACGAGTTTTCCGGCGGACAACGCCAGCGCATCGCCATTGCCCGCTGCCTGACGATGCAGCCGGAAATTCTCGTCTGCGACGAATCCGTGTCGGCGCTGGACGTGTCGGTGCAGGCGCAGGTATTGAACTTGCTGCAGGATTTGCAGGATGAATTCGGATTGTCGTACATCTTCATCTCGCACGATTTGTCCGTCGTCAAATACATCGCCGACCAGGTGATGGTGATGCACAAGGGGCAAGTGGTGGAACTGGCCGATTCGGATGAGCTGTACCGCAATCCCGTGCATCCGTACACGCGCACGTTACTAAGCGCCATACCGAAGGGCGTGCAAATATAAACACGCTTTTACGGTAAGATAGCGGCCATGCCCAACCTCATTTACCTGCTCGAACATTACGGTGTCCTGATTGTCTTTGGCATCGTGCTGGTGGAGCAGCTCGGCCTGCCGATTCCCGCCTTTCCCATCCTCGTGGTGGCGGGGGCGCTGGCCGTCGATGGCGACATGAATGGGGGGCTGGTGCTGGCCGCCGCGCTCAGCGCCTGCCTGATCAGCGACTTCACGTGGTTCCGCGCGGGCCGCCATTTCGGCAAGCGCATCCTGCGGCTGCTGTGCCGTATCTCGCTGTCGCCCGATTACTGCGTCAGCCAGACGGAAGACAAATTCAAGCGCTGGGGCCCGAAGGCCCTGATCGTCTCCAAGTTCGTGCCGGGATTCAATACCGTGGCCGCGCCCATGTCGGGCGCGCTGGGCACGCCGCCGGGTTTGTTCTTCCTGTACGCGGGCCTGGGCGCCTTGCTGTGGACGGGCACGGGCATCGTCGTCGGCGTGATTTTCCATGCCAGCGTGCAGCAGGTGCTCGACTTGCTCAGCACCATGGGCAGCACGGCCTTGCTGATGCTGGCCACCTTGCTGGGCTTGTTCCTGCTGTACAAATTCCTCGAACGCCGGCGTTTCCGCCAGGCCTTGCAGATCGAGCGCATCGGCATCGATGAATTGCTTGAACTCATAGAGCAGGGCGAAGAGCCGCTGATGGTCGACGCGCGCAGCGCCACGGCGCAGGCGCTGGAACCGGCCGTGCCGGGCGCTTTGTTCTTCAATGGCAAGGAACCGGTGCCCGCCATGATCGCCATGGACAAGGATCGCCACATCATCGTGTATTGCAGCTGCCCCAACGACGTGACGGCCGCGCAAGTGGCCAAGCTGCTGCACCAGCACGGCTTCCACCGGGCCAAGCCCCTGCATGGCGGCCTCGATGCGTGGAACGCCGCCTACCGCTCGGACCAGCCGGCGCCCGCCAGCCTGCTGGGCGAAGGCTTGCCCTCCTGATCCGGGTTGCCGCCGGCACGCCAGGCTGGCAATAAAACCCGCAGTAAAAACCGGTAGTAATAATACGAAAACACCTTTGCGGCGCGCCCAGGAAGGCAGCGCCGCACCAGCGCCGCCGCGTACCAAGCGGCTTTGCGCAAACTCCGGCATACTCTGTTTTCAAGGTGCTTCCTGCTGCTGTGCAGCATGCTTTTCGCGTGCCTGACGAGTGCAAGTACTTACTATAAATCATTGTTTCTAAGCAATTTTGGCGCTGCCTGTTGCATTTGGAGTGGAACTACCAATAAAGGCTTGTTTTGATGTACTTAAACTACAAACTTTACTTGCCTCCGGGCGCATTCATCCTTTAAGCTTGGCGTCCCATGCGTCCCACTTCATCATTTAAAATCATGAGCGCTTCGTCTTCTCCCGTACTGCCGACTTCCGCCTTCGCCGATGGACCGCGCCTGCTGGCCGACGTGGGCGGCACCAATGCCCGTTTCGCCCTGGAAGTGGCCGCCGGCCACATCACCCTGGTGGAAGTGTTGCCCTGTGCCGATTACCCGAGCCTGTCCGCCGCCCTGCAAGCCTACCTGGCCCTGCCGCACATCGCCGCGGCCGGCGGGCAAGCCGTGCGCCATGCCGTGATCGCCATCGCCAATCCCGTCGACGGCGATTTCCTCAGCATGACGAACCACCACTGGTCGTTCTCGATCCGCGCCATGCGCGAAGAGTGCGGTTTCACGACGCTGGACGTGGTCAACGATTTCACGGCCCTGGCGCGCGCCTTGCCGCAGTTGTCCAACGAGCAAAAGCACCAGGTGGGCGCGGGCACGGCCCGTCCGAACACGGCCATCGGCCTGATCGGCGCCGGCACGGGCCTGGGCGTATCGGGCCTGATTCCTTCGCATGGCGGCTGGATCGCCCTGCAAAGCGAAGGCGGCCACGTCAGCTTCGCGCCGTTCAATGAAACGGAAGTGAGCATTCTGCAATTTGCCTGGCGCGAATACGAGCATGTCTCGGCCGAGCGCCTGATTTCCGGCGATGGCCTGGAATTGATCTACCGCGCCCTGGCCGACCGCGCGGGCGTGCCGGCGGAAGACTTGCAGGCGGCGGAAATCACGCGCCGCGCGCTGGCTGGCGAATCCCAGCTGTGCGACGACGTCATCGAAGCGTTCTGCTGCATGCTGGGCACCGTGGCGGGCAACGTCGCCGTCACCCTGGGCGCGCTGGGCGGCATTTATATCGGCGGCGGCATCGTGCCGCGCCTGGGCGCGCGTTTCGACCGCTCCGGCTTCCGCGCCCGCTTCGAGCGCAAGGGCCGCTTCGCCAATTATGTCTCGCAAGTGCCGACCTTCGTCATCACGGCGCAGTACCCAGCTTTCCTGGGCGCATCGGCCATTCTCTCGGAGAAACTCGCCTCCCTGTGATGCGGGCAGCGGGCGGGATGTCGCGCCAGAGCCGGGTAAAACGCGTGTTTTACCCGGTTTTGCGCTTTTCCGCTTTTTATCAGGTACAATTGGCATCGTTGGATGAAACGACGACTGTCGCTTTCCCGTCTGGCTGCATCGTCGCCACGGGAAAAGCAGCTGCTCCGGAGTTCGTTTCATTGCTGGTTATTTAAGGCCAGCACCATGGATGGCAGGACTTTCACTGCATCCGCTTTAGTCCCGCTTTGCGCGCATCGGCCAAGGCGTCGGAAAAACAGCCTCAGTCGGAAAAACAGCCTCAACTAGTAACCCAGCACGGCGTCATCATCGATGTCTGCCCTCTGTTACGTTGAAATGAACGTTTTTGATTTCTTTCTCTGCATACGAATTGCAACACACATCCGCACAGAATTGCTATGAATACAATTGAGGCTAAAAAAGTCCTCGAAACCGCGTTGCTGTGCGCTCGTGAATCGCTGACGATCCACAGCTTGAAGAAGCTGTTCGTCGATGCGGACGAGAATGGTCGCGTGCGTGGCGTCGGCGTCGGTGCCGACACGATCAAGCAATTGCTGGAAGAGTTGCGCGATGAGTGGGAAGGGCGCGGCATCGAGATCGTCAGTCTCGCTTCGGGCTGGCGCTTTCAAAGCCGCCCGGAAATGAAGATGTATCTCGATCGCCTGACGCCCGAGCGGCCGCCCAAGTATTCGCGGGCGACCCTGGAAACCCTGGCCATCATCGCCTACCGCCAGCCGGTGACGCGCGGCGATATCGAGGAGATTCGCGGCGTTGCCGTCAATTCGCAGACGATCAAGATGCTGGAAGACCGTGGCTGGGTCGATGCCATCGGTTACCGCGATGTGGTGGGACGGCCGGCCTTGCTGGCCACCACCAAGCAGTTTTTGGACGACCTGGGTTTGCATTCGCTGTCCCAGCTGCCGCCGTTGCAGCAAATCAGTGAAATGCAGGGCAATGGGCTGGAAGCCCTGGAAGCGGCCCTGCAAGAGAATTTTGACAAGGCAAGCAATGAGCTTGTCCCCCAGCTTGGTGCAGGTAGCAATACGGCTGTGACAGATGTAGATGTGACAGCAAGCCTTGATGCCGGCCCCGATGCTTCGCCCACGGACGAAGCCTACACTCACGACCCTGCGCCAGAACTAACGGTTGACGCTGCGCCAGGTCAGCACAGCCAAGAAACGAAGAATGAATAATCCGAACACACCCGAGACAGTAACCGCCAGCGACGAAGCCATCGTTGCCAAGCCCAAGCGCCGCACCAAGGCTCAGATCGAAGCCGATACGGCCGCTGCCGCCGCTGCAGGCGACACCGCCGCTGCCAAGCCGAAGCGCCGCACGAAAGCCGACGTGGCTGCCGATGCGCCCGTCGTCGTCGCCGCTGCTGAAGCGGCGCCAGCCGCCAAGAAAACCCGCGCCAAGCCAGCCCTGAAGGCTGTGGCCGACGCCGCCGAAGCGGCTGCCGAGGCGGTTGCCGCCCCGGCACCGCGTCCGCCGCGCGCCCGCGCCGCCGCCAAGGCCGCTGCCGCCGTCGCTGAAACGGCGCCGGAAGCCGTCGCCGACAAGCCGGCCGACGCGCGCCCGACGCGCGGTCCGCGCCAAATGCGTGGCGTGCAGGCGGAGCGCGCGCTGCGCCAGCCGCCGCGCGCCGAAGCGCCGCAGGCAGCCGAAGTCGCCCCTGCCGCCGAGCAAGCTGCCGCGCCTGTCGCCGATGTGTTCGATGCCGAAGGCAACCTCGTCTCCGGCCCGCGCCTGCCGCGCGGTCCGCGCAACGACGTGCCGGGCGCCGGCAAGAATGCCGGCAAGAGCCGCAAGAAGGGCAAGGGCCGCCAGGCTGCGCCGGGCAAGCTCAGCGACGCTGATGCTGTCTTCTCGTTCGTCACCTCCGACGCGTTCGACAGCGAAGAAGGCGGCACGGGCCGCGTACAGAAAGCCGTCGTGCGCCGCGACCTGACGTCCGACGACGATGCGCCGAAGCTGCACAAGGTGCTGGCCGAAGCCGGTCTCGGTTCGCGCCGCGACATGGAAGACCTGATCATTTCGGGGCGCGTATCCGTCAATGGCGAGCCAGCCCACATCGGCCAGCGCATCCTGCCGAGCGATCACGTGCGCATCAATGGCAAGTTGATCCAGCGTCGCGTCAGCAAGAAGCCGCCACGCGTATTGGTCTACCACAAGCCGGCCGGCGAAATCGTCAGCCATAATGACCCGGACGGCCGTCCATCCGTATTCGACCGCTTGCCGACCATGAAAGCCGGCAAGTGGCTGGCCGTTGGCCGTCTCGACTTCAACACGGAAGGCTTGCTGCTGTTTACCACCTCCGGTGACCTGGCCAACCGCCTGATGCACCCGCGCTACGGCATCGACCGCGAGTACGCCGTGCGTACCCTGGGCGAGCTGGAAGAGGGCATGCGCCAGAAACTGCTGGCCGGCGTCGAGCTGGAAGACGGCCTGGCGCAGTTCTCGAAGATCGCCGATGGCGGCGGCGAAGGCATCAACAAGTGGTACCGTGTGGTGATCGGCGAAGGCCGTAACCGCGAAGTGCGCCGCATGTTCGAAGCCATCGGCCTGACCGTTTCGCGCCTGATCCGTACCCGCTACGGCGCCATGACCCTGCCGAGCGGCCTGAAGCGCGGCCGCTGGGAAGAGATGGATGAAAACACCGTGCGTGACCTGTTGACGGCCTACGGCATCGAAAAGAAAATGCCAGCATCGGGCGACCCCCGCGCCGCTGGCGCCGCCAAGGGCCGCGAAGCGCGCAAGGCGAGCCGCGATGACGAGCCGAATGGCAACCGCATCGATGTGAGCAACCGCAACGCCGATCCTTTCCCGGTCGCGCCGCGCCGTGGCCAGCCGCAAGGCCAGTTTGCTCGTCCGCAAGGCCAGGGTCGCCCAGGCGGCGCCGGCCGTCCAGGCGACGCGCGTGGTCCTGGCCGTGGTCAGCCGCAAGGTCCGTTCCAGGGTGGTCAGCCCCGCTCGTCGGCATCGTTCGAAGGCGCGCCGCAAGGCCAGGGTCGTCCGCCGCGTGCGGCAGGCCAGGGTCAAGGCCGTCCAGGTGGCGAAGGCCGCGCGCCGCAGCGCGGTCCGCGCCAGCCCGATCCGCTGCAAACGGCCTTCGGCTTCGCCAACACGGGTCCGCGCCGCAATACGGGTGGTGGTGCCGGTGGGCAACGTTCCGGTGGCCAGCCGCGTGGCGGCATGGATCGTGGCGGCATGGATGGCATGCCGCGCCGCCGCAGCAAAGGTTAATCGGGAAGAGTTTCTTCTTGCGCGCCCGCCGATCTGCCGCGGGTGCGCGCTCTTGTAACTGTTGTAAGCCGGGCCGCTCCGCGTGTGCGGCATTGCGGCGAAGTTAATAAGAGGTTATAATCTGCAGCCTAATAAAAGTTCTCCGCAGGGTTGTTTGGTGGGGAGTGCTTTCATCTGGTTGGGGAAATACAAGAAGATGGGCAGATGCCCATTTTTTTTTTGTTGAACCGTTTGTAATGGCTCCGCAAGGGGCCATATATGACTTGAATGCGTGTTTTTGCATGTTGTAGGCGCCCGATGTGGCGCTGTCATGCCGAAAACGGGCCTTATTTCTGGAGAATTTCTTGCAGCAGTTGGGATTAATTGAAAAGACAGTTACAGGTCTGGGCTATGAGCTCGTTGATGTCGAACGTGCCGAGCGCGGACTGCTGCGCGTCTTTATTGATTTCAGCGCCGCCGATGCCGCTGAAAAAGGTCCGATCACGGTCGAAGACTGTGCCACGGTGAGTCACCAGTTATCGCATGTGTTGACGGTAGAGAACGTTCCTTACGAGCGCCTCGAGATTTCTTCCCCGGGTCTGGATCGTCCGGTGCGCAAGCTGGAAGACTTTGTCCGTTTCGCAGGTCAGGAAATCATCGTCAAGCTGATGGTGGCGATGCCGGGTACGAACAACCGGAAATCGTTCCAGGGGATCTTGCAAGAACCCGTGGGCGATAAATTGTCGTTGGAATTTGAAGGTAAGGATGGTCCGGCGATGTTGGAGTTTACGCTCGCGGATGTGGATAAGGCACGCTTGGTGCCGCAGGTGGTTTTTAAGGGACGCAAAGCATGAGCCGCGAAGTTTTATTATTGGTTGACGCGCTGGCGCGCGAAAAAAACGTCGATAAAGATGTCGTCTTCGGCGCCCTCGAATTCGCGTTGGCGCAAGCCACGAAGAAACGGTATGAGGGTGAGGTAGACATCCGCGTTTCGATCGACCGCGAAACGGGCGAATTCGAATCGTTCCGCCGCTGGCACGTGGTGCCCGATGAAGCGGGCCTGCAATTGCCGGATCAGGAGATCCTGCATTTCGAGGCAAAAGAACAGATTCCGGATATCGAAGTCGATGACCACATCGAAGAACCGATCGAATCCGTCGAATTCGGCCGCCGTTTCGCCCAGGATACCAAACAGGTCGTCCTGCAGCGCGTGCGTGACGCCGAGCGCGAACAGATCCTGGTCGACTTCCTGGAACGCGGCGACTCGCTCGTCACCGGCACCATCAAGCGCATGGAACGCGGCGACGCCATCGTCGAATCGGGCAAGATCGAAGCGCGTCTGCCACGCGACCAGATGATCCCGAAAGAGAATCTGCGTATCGGCGACCGCGTGCGTGCTTTCATCTTGCGCATCGACCGCAATATGCGCGGCCCGCAAGTGATTCTGTCGCGTACCGCGCCAGACTTCATCATGAAGCTGTTTGAACTGGAAGTGCCGGAAATCGAGCAAGGCATGCTGGAAATCAAATCCGCAGCCCGCGATGCCGGCGTCCGCGCCAAGATCGCCGTCTACACGGCCGACAAGCGCATCGACCCGATCGGTACTTGCGTCGGCATGCGCGGTTCGCGCGTGCAGGCCGTGACCGGCGAACTCGGCGGCGAACGTGTCGACATCGTGCTGTGGTCGGAAGATCCGGCGCAGTTCGTCATCGGCGCCCTGGCGCCGGCGAACGTGTCGTCGATCATGGTCGACGAAGAAAAACACGCGATGGATGTCGTCGTGGACGAAGAAAACCTGGCAATCGCGATCGGCCGTTCCGGCCAGAACGTGCGCCTGGCCTCGGACCTGACCGGCTGGAAGATCAACATCATGACGGCCGAAGAATCGGCTGACAAAGCTGCCCAGGAAACGGCTGCCGTGCGCATCCTGTTCATGGAAAAGCTCGATGTCGACCAGGAAGTGGCCGATATTCTGGTGGAAGAAGGTTTCGCCAGTCTGGAAGAAATCGCTTACGTGCCAATTTCCGAAATGCTGGAAATCGAATCGTTTGACGAAGATACCGTCAATGAACTCCGTACCCGTGCGCGTGATGCGCTCGTGACCGAAGCGATTGCTTCGGAAGAGGGTCTGGAAGGCATGGACGAGGCGTTGGTCGGTCTGGAAGGCATGGACCGCATTACCGCCGGCAAGCTGGGTCTGGCTGGTATCAAGACCGTTGAAGCATTTGCAGCACTGGCATACGACGAATTTGGCGCAATCCTGGCCTTGTCTGCGGACCGTGCGCGTGAACTGATTACAAGTGAATTTAAAGATGTGACCGACGATGAGATGAAGTTGGTTGACTCGAAATATGACGATCGTGCCAAGGCGTTGCAAGCCAAGGCATGGAGTCTGGCCGAATCCGCAAAGGCTTAATTTGAGTATCTTTATCATCTCCGCGACACATAGAAAAGAGGACTGAATGGCGAGTAACAACGTAGCCCAATTTGCCACCGAACTGAAGATGCCTGCAGATTTGCTGCTGACGCAGCTGCGTTCTGCCGGCGTCGAGAAAAGTTCGACGTCAGATCCATTGTCGAAAGATGATAAGGACAAGCTTTTGGATCATCTGCGCCGCACACACGGCGCAGCGGCTGACACAGAAAAGAAGAAAATCACCGTGACCCGCAAGGAAACGACTGAAATCAAGCAAGCTGACGCCACCGGCAAATCGCGCACCATCCAGGTGGAAGTGCGCAAGAAACGCACTTTCGTCCAGCGTGACGAAGCTGCGCCGGTCGCAGCTGAACCGGTCGCGCCTGCCGCACCGGTGATCGATCCCGTCGACGTGGCGCGCCGTGAAGAAGAAGCCCGTAAACAGGCTGAACTGATCGCCCGCCAGGAAGCCGATCTGCGCGAAAAGCAAGAACGTCTGGCCAAGCTCGACGCGGAAAAAGAAGCCCAGGCGAAAGCCACGCAACAGGCTGAATTGGCTGCGAAGAAAGAAGCTGAAGCGGAAGCGAAGAAAGCGGCCGCCAAGGCTGCCGCCGCGCCTGCCGCCAGCGCCGCTGCGCCTGTCGTTGACGACGCCGCCGCCGAAGCGAAAAAAGCTGCTGCCGCTGAAGAAGCGAAGAAGAAAGCCGCCGCCGCTGCTGTTGCCGCCAAGGAAGCCGCTGATAAAGCGGAAGCCACCGAGCGTGCACGCAAGGCCGTGGCCGACGAAGTCGCCCAGATCAAGGCCATGATGAACGCGCCACGCCGCGCCATCAAGGCTCCTGAGCCTGCACCGGTACCGGTCAAGCCGAAGGCGCCGGAAGGCACGCTGCACAAGCCTGCTGACAAGAAACCTGGCGACAAGCCGGGCGACAAGAAGCCTGCTGTTGCAGATAAGAAATCCATCAAGTCGGCGAATGTGTCGTCCACCTGGTCCGATGACGCGAAAAAACGCGGCACCACCGGTGGTCCCAAGCCACGCGGCAACAGCGGCCCAGGCGGCCGTGACAGCTGGCGCGGTGGCGCGAAGGGCCGTCGCCCGACGCACCATGACGACCGTGAATCGAACTTCCAGGCGCCTACGGAAGCCGTCGTCAAGGACGTGCACGTACCGGAAACGATCACCGTGGCCGAATTGGCGCACAAAATGTCCGTCAAGGCATCCGAAGTCATCAAGCATTTGATGAAATTGGGCCAGATGTGCACGATCAACCAGGTGCTGGACCAGGAAACCGCCATGATTTTGGTGGAAGAAATGGGCCACAAGGCGTTCGCCGCCGAACTGGACGATCCGGAAGCGCTGCTGGCCGATGTGGGCGAACACGCGCACTTCGAAACCAAGCCACGCGCACCGGTGGTCACCGTCATGGGTCACGTCGACCACGGCAAGACCTCGCTGCTGGACTATATTCGTCGCGCCAAGGTTGCTTCCGGCGAAGCGGGTGGCATTACGCAGCATATCGGCGCTTACCACGTCGATACGCCACGCGGCATGATCACCTTCCTCGACACCCCGGGTCACGAAGCGTTTACCGCCATGCGTGCCCGTGGCGCCAAGGCAACCGACATCGTCATTCTGGTGGTTGCCGCCGACGATGGCGTGATGCCGCAAACGAAAGAAGCAATTGCCCATGCGAAAGCAGCCGGCGTACCGCTGGTGGTGGCGATCAACAAGGTCGACAAACCAGGCGGCAACGTTGACCGCGTGACGCAGGAACTGGTCGCCGAACAAGTCGTGCCGGAAGAATACGGTGGCGAATCGCCATTCGTGCCGGTGTCGGCCAAAACGGGTCAGGGTATCGACGACCTGCTGGAACAAGTGCTGTTGCAAGCCGAAGTGCTGGAACTGACGGCACCGGTCGAAGCGCCTGCGCGCGGCCTGGTAGTCGAGGCGCGTCTGGACAAGGGCCGTGGTCCTGTCGCGACGATCCTGGTGCAGTCCGGTACCTTGCGCCGCGGCGACGTGATCCTGGCTGGCTCTTCGTATGGCCGTGTTCGCGCCATGCTGGACGAGAACGGCAAAGCCATCGCTGAAGCGGGTCCTTCGATTCCGGTCGAAATCCAGGGTCTGACGGAAGTGCCGGTTGCCGGTGAAGAAGTCGTCGTCATGGCTGACGAGCGCAAGGCGCGTGAAATCGGTCTGTTCCGTCAAGGTAAGTTCCGCGACGTGAAACTGGCGAAACAGCAAGCTGCGAAACTGGAAAACATGTTCGACCAGATGGCCGAAGGCGAGGTGAAAAACTTGCCACTGATCATCAAAACCGACGTGCAAGGTTCGCAAGAAGCGCTGGTCGGTTCGCTGCAGAAACTGTCGACCTCCGAAGTGCGCGTACAAGTGGTCCACGCTGCCGTCGGCGGCATCACGGAATCGGACGTCAACCTGGCAGTCGCCTCGAAAGCGGTCATCATCGGCTTCAACGCCCGTGCTGATGCCCAGGCACGCAAGCTGGCCGAGTCGAATGGCGTGGACATTCGCTACTACAACATCATTTACGATGCGATCGACGAGATCAAATCGGCGTTGTCGGGCATGTTGGCACCAGAGAAACGCGAAACGGTCATCGGCCAGGTCGAGATCCGCCAGGTTATCCTGGTCTCGAAAGTGGGCGCGATTGCCGGTTGCCTGGTCACCGATGGCGTGGTCAAGCGTGCTTCTTCCGTCCGCCTGTTGCGCAACAACATCGTGGTGTGGAGCGGCGAGATCGACTCCCTGAAACGCTTCAAGGACGATGCGAAAGAAGTTCGCGCCGGTCTGGAGTGCGGCCTGTCGCTGAAGAACTACAACGACATTCAGGTTGGCGACACGCTGGAAGTGTTCGAAGTCCAGGAAATCGCTCGTACCCTGTAATCACAGCAGTAATGGCGCGGACATATCTTTGTCCGCGCAAACACGTGGGGCGCATTGGTCAACGGGCAACCGTTTGACCCATGCGCCCTGCGGCACTTAGGACAGCATAAAATCATGGCTAAACATAGCAAAACCATGCCAGCGCGCGGCTTGCGCGTGGCCGACCAGATCCAGCGCGATCTGGCAGAAATCGTCGCCTACGAATTGAAGGACCCGCGCGTCGGCACGATGATCACCATCACCGAAGTGCAGATCACGCCCGATTACGCGCACGCCAAGGTGTTTTTCACGATGTTGAAAGACAGCAAGGAAGCCATCAAGAACACCACCGAAGGCCTGATGGCCGCGGCCGGCTTCATCCGTGGCTTGCTGGGCAAGCGCCTGCACATCCACACCTTGCCGATGTTGCATTTCGTGCACGACAGCTCGACGTCGCGCGGCATGGAAATGTCCTTGCTGATCGACAAGGCCAACGCCACGCGCGCGGCTGACGCCGAGCCGGACGCGAAACCCGAGACGGACGAGCAATAACAGTGGCGGGTCCGAAGAAACCACCGGGCATCAAGCGGGTGCGCGACCTGGTCGATGGCGTCTTGCTGCTGGATAAGCCTGTCGGCTGGTCCAGCAACGACGCCCTGATCAAGGCCAAGCGCGTGCTGAACGCGAAGAAGGCGGGCCATACGGGCACGCTGGATCCGTTCGCCACGGGTCTGTTGCCGCTGTGCTTTGGCGAGGCGACGAAATTCTCGCAGGACTTGCTGGAAGCGGATAAAACCTACGAAACCCTGGTGCACCTGGGGCAGACGACGGATACGGGCGATACCGAGGGCGAAGTGCTGGAAACGCGCGACGTCAACGTTACCGAAGAGCAGATCGAAGCCGTGCTGGCGCAGTTCCGCGGGCCTATCCTGCAGACGCCGCCCATGTACTCGGCCTTGAAAAGAGACGGCAAGCCCTTATATGAGTATGCAAGGGCCGGCATCACCCTGGAGCGCGAAGCGCGCCCGGTGACCATCCACAAGCTTGAGTTCCTCGGCTACGAAGCCCCGTTCCTGAAATTGTCCGTGATGTGCAGCAAGGGCACGTATATCCGCGTGCTGGGCGAAGACATCGGCCATGCCTTGGGTTGCGGCGGCCATTTGAACGCCTTGCGCCGCACCCACGTGGGCAACCTGACCCTTGACGGCGTCGTCACGCTCGACGAGTTGACGGCGCATGCCGCGCCGTTGAGCTTGCTGGCGCCCGTCGATGCATTATTGTCGAGCTTTCCCGCCGTCCAGTTGACGGAAGAATTGGCCAAGCGTTTCCTGCACGGCCAGCGCATCGCGCTGGGCAAGGAAGACGTCACCGTGCCAGCCGAGCCGGGCAGGGTGCGCGTGTATCACGACAGCAAGCTGCTGGGCACGGGCCAGTTGCAGGAATACAGCATCCTGGCGCCAGAACGCTTGATTGCCACGGCGCATCAATAAGTCACAGCAACGTCATATTACCCAGCGACACTCGTTAAACAGTGTCGCTTTTTTAAACAAACCGTCCCCGACTGCGGGAGCCGCCAGCATTTTTAGATAGCGTTGCAACGCAACATGCTATACTACGCGGTTCCGGAAATAGATTAGCATTCGGGTATCTCGTACATCTTGTACGCACTCCGCAGTTTTTCAGTAACTACTACGACCATGTCAAATACAAAACGCGCAATTCGTAATATCGCCATTATCGCCCACGTTGACCACGGCAAAACCACGCTGGTGGATCAGCTGCTGCGCCAGTCCGGCACCTTCCGTGAAAACCAAGCGGTCGACACCCGAGTCATGGACTCGAACGACCTGGAAAAGGAGCGCGGCATTACGATTCTGTCGAAGAACTGCGCCGTTGAGTACGAAGGCACCCACATCAACATCGTCGACACCCCAGGCCACGCCGACTTCGGCGGCGAAGTGGAACGTGTTCTGTCGATGGTGGACTCGGTTCTGCTGCTGATCGATGCACAAGAAGGCCCGATGCCGCAAACCCGTTTCGTCACGCGCAAGGCGCTGGCACTGGGTCTGAAGCCTATCGTTATCGTCAACAAGATCGACCGTCCAGGCGCACGTCCGGACTGGGCCATCAACCAGACGTTCGAACTGTTCGACAAGCTGGGCGCTACCGATGAACAACTGGACTTCCCTATCGTTTACGCTTCGGGCTTGAACGGCTATGCCGGCCTGACCGAAGACGTGCGCGGCGGCGACATGAAGCCGATGTTCGACGCCATCCTGGAACACGTTCCAGTACGTGACGACAATCCGGAAGGCCCGCTGCAAATGCAGATCACCTCGCTGGACTACTCGTCGTACGTCGGCAAGATCGGCATTGGCCGCGTCAACCGCGGTACCGTCAAAGTCGGCCAGGACGTGCTGGTCATCAATGGCCCAGGCGCTACCCCGATCAAGGGCCGCATCAACCAGGTGCTGAACTTCAAGGGCCTGGAGCGCGTGCTGGTGGACGAAGCCGTCGCCGGCGACATCTGCCTGATCAACGGTATCGACGAAATCGGCATCGGTTCGACCCTGTGCGCAGTGGACACCCCAGAAGCGCTGCCTATGCTGACCGTCGACGAGCCGACCCTGACCATGAACTTCATGGTCAACAACTCGCCACTGGCTGGCCGCGAAGGCAAGTTCGTTACCTCGCGTCAACTGCGTGACCGTCTGGAAAAAGAATTGAAAGCCAACGTTGCTCTGCGCGTGGCACCAACCGACGACGACACGATCTTTGAAGTATCGGGCCGCGGCGAGCTGCACCTGACGATTCTGATCGAAAACATGCGTCGCGAAGGCTTCGAGCTGGCCGTTTCGCGTCCACGCGTGGTCTTCAAAATGGTCGATGGCGTGCGCCACGAGCCGTTTGAAAACCTGTCGGTCGACGTGGAAGAAGCCAACCAGGGCGGCGTCATGGAAGAACTGGGCCGTCGTCGTGGCGACCTGCAAAACATGGAATCGGATGGCAAGGGCCGCGTGCGTCTCGAGTACCTGATCCCGGCGCGTGGCCTGATCGGCTTCCAGGGCGAATTCATGACCCTGACCCGCGGCACCGGCCTGATGAGCCACGTATTCCATGAATACGCACCAGTCGACAACACCCGTGGCGAAATGGCTGGCCGTCGCAACGGCGTGCTGATCTCGCAAGACGACGGCGCCGCTGTTGCTTACGCCATCTGGAAACTGCAAGACCGCGGCCGCATGTTCGTGTCGCACAATGACCCGGTCTACGAAGGCATGGTCATCGGTATCCACTCGCGCGACAACGATCTGGTCGTCAACCCGATCAAGGGCAAGCAGCTGACCAACGTGCGTTCGTCGGGTACCGACGAAGCGGTGCGCCTGGTACCGCCAATTCAGATGTCGCTGGAATACGCAGTCGAATTCATCGAGGACGACGAACTGGTGGAAATCACCCCTAAATCGATCCGTCTGCGCAAGCGCTTCCTGAAAGAGCACGAGCGTAAAAAAGCGTCGCGTGATTCGTAATTTGTTGTAGAGCATGGCCTGCGGGCCATGCCGCTCCGGCCCGCTGCGCCGCGTCACCGTCACTGGTGAGGCGCGCAGCGGGTTTGTCATTTGCAGCTCCTGTTTTTTGTAGACACCATGACTTCCTCTTCTTTGCCTTCCCGCCGCCTGTCCGTTGCCCCGATGATGGACTGGACCGACCGCCATTGCCGCAAGTTCCACCGCGAAATCACGCGCCACACCTGGCTCTATACCGAGATGGTGACGACGGGCGCGCTCGTGTACGGCGACGTGGAGCGCCATCTGCGCTTCAACGAGGAAGAGCATCCGGTGGCGCTGCAGCTGGGCGGCAGCGACCCGACGGATCTGGCAACCAGCGCCAAGCTGGGCCAGCAGTGGGGTTACGACGAAGTCAACCTGAACTGCGGCTGCCCGTCCGAGCGCGTGCAAAAGGGCGCGTTCGGCGCCTGCCTGATGGCCGAACCGCAACTGGTGGCCGATTGCGTGAAAGCCATGCGCGACGTGGTCGATATCGACGTCACGGTGAAACACCGCATCGGCATCGACGACAGCGAGTCGTACGACTTCGTGCGCGATTTCGTCGGCACCGTGGCCGACGCCGGCTGCAAGACGTTTATCGTGCATGCGCGTAACGCCATCCTGAAAGGGCTGAGTCCGAAGGAAAACCGTGAAGTGCCGCCCCTTAAGTATGACTATGCCTACCGTTTGAAGCGTGATTTTCCGCAATTCGAGTTCATTATCAACGGCGGCATCAAGACGCTCGAGGAAATCGACCTGCACCTGCAGCACCTCGACGGCGTGATGCTGGGTCGCGAGGCGTATCACAATCCGTACGTGATGGCGCAGTTCGACCAGCGCTATTACGGCGACGACGCTCCCGTCAAGACGCGCGAACAGGTGCTCGAAGCGATGATTCCTTATATTAGTGCGCAGCTGGAGAAAGAAGCGGGGCGCTTGAAGCTGAACAGCGTCACGCGCCACATGCTGGGCCTGATGCAAAACCTGCCCGGCGCGCGCGGCTTCCGCCAGACCCTGTCCGATTCGAAGAAGCTGGCCTCGGGCGACCCGCGTTTGCTGCTGGAAGCGGCGGCGCGCCTGTCGTTGCCTGCCTGATGAGCGGCGATTGCCACGGCCTTGCGCGCCAGATTGACGGCTACCTGCAAGCCGTCAGCGCGCTGAAGGACGATGGCAGCCTTTTCGCATGCTCCTGTCTGGGCTCCGTGGCACCGCAGGCGGCGTTCGACGCGCTGTGCCGCGCGCTGGAGATCGCGCCGGACGGCTTGAGTCTGCAGCCGATCGAGAGCGTGGTGTGCAGCGGCGTCCTGTGCACGCCGCGCCAGTGGCTGCTCGAACGCTTGAACCCGTCGAGCGAGGTTGACCGCCAGCCGCTCGACGCGCGCCTGTTCGATGGTTTCGAGAACGAACTGGCCGAACTGCTGGGCAGTGCGCCCCGCTGGTATCAACTGGTATCATCGGGTCAGCGCAGCCTGGCCAGTCAATTGGGCGCCGTCTGGAGCGTCTTTGTCTTTGGCACAGAGCGTCACGCCTATGTGATGCATTGCAGCTGGGACCGCTGAGCAAACTTGTCTATACCGGTGCCCCGGCGCACTGGTATTGTCCGCACCACCCCCTCCTCTGAATACCACTTCCGAAACGATGTCATATGGCTATGCCATGTGTTGTAAATGCGCTGTTTCGGCGCACGGCCGCACTGTCGTGGGGCATTTCTATGGGGCAAGAAACGGCGTTGTTGCCATTTCCCCGAAGAAAGTTAATCAGCCATTTATTCAGGTACTTATTGCTTGCTTTGAGGCAAAATTTACACCTATAATTGATTATAGACAAATATTTCTCATATGAATGTTTGATGTTGATCTCACATCATCGGTGTCAAAAATTCAGTCCGTGGAACAAATTTGCATTCGCAGTCACTGGTGGTTTTCAGGGCTGTTGTAGACCAGGAAGTACCCCAGGCTGCGTGCGGCCGGATACCGCCAGCATACCAATGGGTAAGGGCGGATGCCGGTGTTGCGCAGCCTTCGTCTTGTCGTGCCGGGCAAAAATCCTTATCAATAGTTTCATTTACGAAGAGCCGAAATGAATTTAGCAAAAATGAAGGTTGGTACCCGCCTGGGCCTGGGTTTCGCCCTGGTACTGGTTCTGCTGGTGGCCGTGACCGTCCTCGGCATCGCGCGCATGGCGCAAATCCAGGAACGTCTCGATCACGTGATCAATGTCAACAACGTCGTCACCCGCCTGGTGATCGACATGCGTGGCAACGTCAGCGACCGCATCACCTCGCTGCGCATCCTGACCCTGATGACCGACGCGAGCGATATGGAGCCGGAAATGGCGCGTATCAAGACGCAAACGACCACCTATCAGGAAACGCAGAAGAAGCTCGAAGAGAAATTCGCCGTCGAGTCGACTTCTGAAGAAAAAGCCCTGCTGACCTCGATCAAGGAATACGAAGCCGCCGCCATGCCGGCCATCGCCAAGGCGTCCGCGCTGTGGATGGCCAACGATGCGGAAGGCGCCACGCGCGTGATGATCAAGGAAATCCGCCCGGTACAGAAAAAATGGATGGAAGCGCTGGAGCAACTGGCTGTGCTGGAAGACAAGCTCAATGAGCAGATGCAGTCGGACGCCCGCAAGGCATTCGACAGCGCGCGCCTGTTCATGATCATCCTCGGCGTACTGGCCGTGGCGATGGGCGTGGCGGCGGCACTGGTGATCACCCGCGGCTTGCTGAAACAGCTGGGCGGAGAGCCTGACTACACGGCATCGATCGCCGGCAGCATCGCCAATGGCGACCTGTCGATCGGCATCCACACGCAGCCATCGGACAATTCCAGCCTGCTGGCGGAAATGAAGGAAATGCGCAACAGCCTGGTGGGCATCGTCGGCCAGGTACGTGTCGGTACGGAAACCATCGGCACGGCGTCGCGTGAAATTGCCGACGGCAATATCGACCTGTCGTCACGTACGGAAATGCAGGCCAGCGCGCTGGAGAAAACGGCGTCGGCCATGGAAGAGCTGACCTCGACCGTGAAACAGAATGCGGACAATGCGCGGGAAGCCAACAAGCTGGCTGCCACCGCCTCGGACGTGGCCCTGAAGGGCGGCTCCGTGGTGTCGCAAGTGGTTGACACCATGAGTTCGATCAATGAATCGGCGAAGAAAATTGTCGACATCATCGGCGTGATCGATGGCATCGCCTTCCAGACCAACATCCTGGCGCTGAACGCGGCCGTGGAAGCGGCACGCGCCGGCGAACAAGGCCGCGGCTTTGCCGTGGTGGCGTCGGAAGTGCGCAACCTGGCCCAGCGCTCCGCTGGCGCCGCGAAAGAAATCAAGATCCTCATCGACGATTCGGCCGAGAAGACGGAACGCGGTACGCGTCTGGTGGGCCAGGCTGGCGTGACGATGGGCGAAGTGGTCGACAGCGTGCGCCGCGTCACCGACATCATGAGCGAGATCGCCAGTGCCAGCCAGGAACAAAGCGCCGGCATCGAACAGGTCAACCTGTCGATCATCGAGATGGATGGCATGACGCAGCAAAATGCGGCCCTGGTGGAGCAGGCAGCCGCCGCGGCGCAAAGCTTGCAAGACCAGGCGGCCGAACTGGCCCACGTGGTCAGCATCTTCAAACTGGTCGAAGGCGAAGAAAAGCCGGCAGCGTATGTACCGGCCCCCGTGGCGGCTGTGGCTGCCCCCGTTGCCGCGCGCAAGCCGGCGCCGGCATTGCGTCCGGTGAAATCGCTGGCACGCAAGGCGGAAGCGGCAGCTCCCGTGGCTGCTCCGGCGCCGCGCAAGGCGGCAAGCGCCGGCAACAATGACGAGTGGGAAGAGTTTTAAGCGCGGCCAACAGCGCACAGGAAGTTGTAATTACCGTATCTGATAATCATGGGGAAGCACATGTTTGAGAATAAGCGTTTGATGAGTGTTGCAGCAGCCTTGCTGGTGTCCGTTTCTTCCGCAGCCTTCGCTGCCGAGGTGCCGGCGTCGTTCGATGCCAAGAACTGCAAGGCCGACTATCCGAAAGCTTCGTTGATGAACGAAGAGCAGGGCACCGTGACGATGTCCTTCCTGGTCAATGCCGATGGTAGCGTTGCCGATTCGAAAGTCGAGAAGAGCAGCGGCTTCAAGAACCTGGACAAGGCCGCCATCAAGGCCCTGTCCGCGTGCAAGTTCAAGCCGGGCACCAAGGATGGCGCCGCAGCGCAGACCTGGACCAAGGTCGACTACGCCTGGAAGCTGGACTGATCCACCTATCGCCGGGAGCCTGGCTCCCGGCATGAGTTTTCCGCTACGGGCGGCGCCTGCAAGGGTGCCGCCCGTAGTGTTATGTGCGCCAGCCAACGGCACTGTCGCCGCCGATTCTGTTACCCTCGAAACATACCTTCGGGATCTCCCACCACAAGAGGCCTACCATGCAGCGCATCCTGACACTTTCCCTTCTCGCCGCCAGCGGCATGCTGCTTTCCGCCTGCGCCTCGCTGGGCACGCCCGTGGGCTTGCAGGCGGGGCAGACCGTGGCCGTCGTCAATAGCCTGAGCTGGGACAATCCCCTGACGGGCAAGCGCGACGGCGTGCGCACCAGCTGGCCCATCAAGGATGGCAAGATTGCCCCTGAGTATTTTCCGCTGGCGCAGCTGAAGCAATGCGAGGCGGGCGGCAAGCCTTGCGCTTGGGGCGTGATGCGGGCGCTGCGCGGCGCGCCCGCTTTGCAGTATGCGGACGGCGGCGTCGACCTGGTCGTGAGCGTGGCTATCGACGTGGCGCGGCGCCAGGATGCGCGCCTGGGAGAGACGCAGACGGCGATGGCGATTCCGCAGGATGTGGCCGCGCTGGCTGGTAGGCAACAGGTGCAGCCCAGCTGGAAATTGAAGTATGGAAAGGTCGAGCAGGTCGAGCTCGATTATGGCGTGCGCTACCAGGTGTGCGTGCAGCGCTACGATGCGGCCGGCAAGGCCATCGATACCTGCGCGATACCGTTTATTTGAGGAAACATGCCGCGCGGGCCGTTTGTGGCGGCTTTGCGACACTTCATGTTGCGGCGTGCGTCGGGGTGTAACAATCGGTAAAAGCACAGCAAAGCGCGGCGTAATTTCTTATAGTACTTAATTAAGGTAGTACACCAGTATTGGTACCCGAGGAGAATTGCAATGAAAACCCTGTTGGCAGTAATTTCGCTGGCCGCCCTGGGGGGCTGCGTCGTGGCGCCACCCGGTCCCGCGTATTACGGTTCGCGCGCGCCTCAGGGGGCTTACAATCCCTATGAATGGCATACGGTCTCGTCCGAGCCGGTGCAGTCATCGCGCGTGGTGAGCGCGCCGCGCGTGGAATACACGAATGAACCCGTGTATGTGCAGCAGCAACCGGTGTACGTGCAGCAGCCCGTGTATGTGCCGGCACCCGTGTACGCGCCGCAACCGTATTATTACAATCCGCCCGTATCGATCGGGCTGGACTTCGTGTTTGGCTTTGGGCGCTACGGTGGACACCGCGGTGGCTGGGGTGGGCACGGACGTTATTACGGCCGCCGCTAGTCAACATCCCACCAAATTTACTGCGCGTCGCGATTCGCGGGCTGCGATGCTCGCTGTACTAAAGTACAGCTGCGCTTCTCCCCCACGACTCACTGCCGCTCGCTACAATTTGGTGAGAGTTGTGACGTAATATGAACTCAGTGGAAATACACGGAACTCTGGTGCAGCACGTCCGCCGAGCACAGGATGTACATCGCCGCCGCTGCCAGACCTATTTGCAAGGCGCCAAAGCTGATCGGGATGAGGCGGGACATGTCGTACTCCTGAGTAGTGTGAGGTGTGGTCAGGCTTTCATCATAGGATGACTCGATGCCTTTGGGCATCGGATGAACGTCCGCCACGATGTAGGACAACACCTCGTGCCTGGCGCCCCGCCTCGCTCTCCGACCGCCTGAGTAACCCCCAATCAATTATTCCGATTTCTGACTTCCATAACCGGCGCTCTGCGGTGTTGCCCACTGCTAGCAGTGCTCGCACTGCGTCGCAGCGGGCGCCTTGCATAGCATCCGGTTCTGTTCGTCATAAATTCACAATAATTTCCTGAGGATTACTTAGCGGTTTTTCCAGCGCACTACAGGCTCTTCCGGCGCCGTGTCCGGCACGTTCGAGATCGCCAGCCAGTGCGTCAGGCGTTCCGGATGCTTGAGATTGATGCCCATGCCATCGATGATGCCGACCTGTTCCAGCATGCGCGCATCGATTTTCGCCTTCGACACCGTGGGCGCGCCCATGACCATGCGGTCATATGCCTTGCGCGCCTTGTGTTCCCACTTGTGCAGATTGCTTTCGTCGAAACGGTTCGCTTCGAAATACACGGTCAGGGTGCCATCGAGGTTGCCGAAGCCGACAATGCCCGCGCCCTTGCGGATGGTGGTGGTGTTGTCGATGTCAAATTCCGCCGTGGGCACGAAAATGCCGGCGCGGCCATCGATGTCGGGACGTCCCACGGGCGTTTCCTTGCCGTAGGAACTCGTTTCGGTAATGGTTTTTTCTGCAGACATGGTGCGTGTGGTGGCCGTGCCGGGAGCGCGATCGGGCCCGGCAGCGCCAGTCATCCTGTTCAAAAAATGCGTGCTGATGATCAGGGCGGGGTAGTGGCCCTGGCGGAGCGATGCTTGGCATTGCTTGATACCCCACTATTGTAGCGTCAATTTAATTCTTTTTGGCAACATTTCCTGGGAATTATGCTTCCGTTTGGGCCATAAAAAAAGCCGCCCGGCCTGATGGCGGAGCGGCTGTTGCACGACGACTTCAGACTCAGGCGGCAGTCTTGCGGCGTGCCATGAAACCCAGCAAGCCCAGGCCCAGCAGCATCATGGCGTAGCTTTCCGGTTCCGGCACGGCCGTCGTCACCGACACGTTGTCCAGGTAGGAACCATAGGTTGGCGCGGAGGCCGGGCCGATCGATTCGAAGCGCAGCAAGGTGGACGAACCGAGCGCGGTGACGTTCTGGCTGTAGGTTTGCCACACGCCGGTGGTATTGCCGACCAGGGCCGTTGGCGTCAGCAGGGTCGAACCCCAGTAGACGTTCATCAGGCTGCTTGCGCCGCCTGGCGTATTCGGGCGGCCCGAGTAGGCAAACGACAGCGCATACGTGCCGCCGGCCGTGGTGGCGAGCGATTGCGACACGGACGTCAGGCGCTCGGCGTTGAGTTCCAGGTATTGCGTGCCGGCGGCAGCGACGGGGTTGAAGCCGCTCTGGCCGCCTTGCGTGGCGCCCTTCTGGATTTCAAAGGCCGTATTGCCGCTGACGGATGAGGTCCAGCCCGTCACGGCGCTCAATTGTGCGAATGGGGTGGTGATGGCGTTGCTTTCGAAGCTGCCGTTGACGACCAGTTCGGTCGCGGCGTTGGCGCCGCCGGCAGTGATCAGGGAGGCCAGCGCGGCGATCTTGAAGAGGGTAGCAGGCATTTTCATGTGGGTCCGTTCTATTATTTAAAAGTTAATTTCATTTCCTAAATGACATTTAAAGAATATCACTAAAACTCACGAAAAAAACTGCTGCACGATAAAAATATTTGTAATTGTGAAATCATTTATGTTCAAAATTGCATTAATTTCCATGGTGAACCAATTGCAGTGCTGGCGCAGGGTGAGCGCGGCCCTGAGGCTGCTTGCCCCGGAGTATTTTTGTGACATCGGGACGTAAAAAAACCTGCATCGAAACAACAACGATGCAGGTTTTTTGCGTGCCGCCCGCGTGCGCGCCCGGCTATGGATGCCATAGCCGGGACGTGCGCGGGACTAGAACGCCAGCCGTCCTTGCAGGTAAACCATGCGCGGCGCGCCCACCAGCTTGCCCAGGTTGCCGTCCGAGGTGCGCGTGAAGTAGCGCTTGTCGGCAAGGTTGTTGACGCCGGCAACCAGTTCCAGGCCGTTCTGGCCCGGTACTTTCCATTTCACTTGCGTGTTCCACGTACGGAAGCCGGGAATGACGCCCACGCTGCCGGCCAGGTTTTCCGCCACGGTGTTGGCCTCGTCGGCGAACTGGCGGCTCTGGTGGCTGCTCGACAGGTCGAAGCCCCAGGCGCCCAGCTGGTAGTGGGCGCCGACGGTGTCCGTGGTGCGCGAATAGAAGGGCACGTCATTGCCCGCGTTCACGCCATCCTGCAAGGTGGCCTTGGTGTAGGTGTAGGTGGCGTAGGCGTTCAAGCCGGCCAGCGGGCCGGACTGGTCGAAGTGGTAGTCGACGGCCGATTCCAGGCCCCGGTGATGCGTGGCGCCCACGTTGTAGAAAATAGCGTTCTTGCCGCTGCCGACGGACTGGATCTGGTTGTCGAACTTGATGTTGAACAAGGTCGCCTCGGCCGACAGCCGGCCGCTCTTCCAGCGCGCGCCCAGCTCGGCGGTTTTCGCCAGTTCCGGCTGCAGCGCGTTCTTGCTTGATTGCGCATTGAGCTGCGTATTTTGCACGGCGCCAAACGAGCTGTTGTAGTTGCCGAACAGGGTGACGTTGTTGTTGAGCAAATAGGCCACGTTCAGCGAGGGCAGGGCTTTGTTGTTGAGCAACTCGATCTTTTGGTCGGTCGGCAAGTGGTTGAAGCGCACCGTCTTGATGTGCTCGTAGCGCACGCCCGGCGTGATGCGCCAGGCGTCGATGGCGATCTTGTCGTCGATATACACGGCTTGCGCATCGGTGGAGTTGTTGGCGAAGTTCGTCGTTTGTTGCACGCCGCTGGCGATGGCGACGCTGTAGATGCTTTCATCGGCCCGTTCAACCAGGTAGCGGTAGCCGACGGTGACGTCCTGCGACACCTTGCCGGTCGTGAAGCGCTGCGTGTAGCGCGGTTCGATGGCCGTCGTTTCATAGTTGCGCGGCTGGTGGCCCAGGTTGTTTCCGCTGATCAGCGTGCTTTCGCGCGAGCTCTTGTTGTAATAGGCGCGCACCTCGAATTCTTGCGTGCCGGAAATGGCATTCAGGTAGCCGATGTCGAAGGCCTTGCGCTCGCCGCTCCAGAAGTCGGTGGGGCGCGTGTTCTGGAACGGGTCCTGCTTGTATTGCGCGGCAGTCAGGCCGCCCGGCGTGCGCGACGTCACGTCATAGTAGGACAGCTTGCCGTACACCTCGGCCGTCGGGCTCAGGTCGTAGCGGAATTTGAGGGCGAAGTCGTTGACCTTTTCATCGCTGCCCACGCGCCAGTCGCTGCCGCGGATGCCGGAATACAGCACCGCCAGGCCCAGGCCGCTGTCGAGCTGGGTGCCGGCAAACACGCTGGCCTGCGTGTTGTGGCCCACTTCGCTGTACGAGTTGTAGCGTACGGTGGCGTCGCCCGTGATGCCGGGTGTGGTGGGCACGCGGCGCGTCTTGAAGTTGATGATGCCGCCCACGTTTTGCGGGCCGAAGCGCACGGCGCCGCCGCCGCGCACCACGTCGACCGTCTCGACATTGGCCAGGCTGACGGGCGCGAACGACAGTTGCGGCTGGCCATACGGTGCGACCGACATCGGGATGCCATCAAGCAAGACCGTGCTGCGCGGCGAATAGCGTCCGGCCAGGCCGCGCACGCCGATATTCAGGGAAATGGCGCTGCCGGCGCTGCCCGAGTTGTCGCTGATCTGCACGCCGGGAATGCGGCGCATCACGTCGCTGAGGCTGGTCGCGCCCGAGTTTTCGATGTCATCCTTTTGCACTACCGTGCGGGCGCCCGCGAAATTCTTCGTGCTGGCGGCCATGCTGGTGCCCAGCAGGTTGCTGCTGACCTGGATGGATTCCAGGATGGGACCGGCGTCGTTGGCGGTACTGGCCGTATTGGCGTCCTGTGCCTGCGCGACAAGCGACGTGCCCAGGCAAGCGAGGGCGATGGCCAGCGCGCACGGGCGCAGCGAAAAAGGCAGTGGGGAAAGTGTGGCGGCCATGCATGGATCTCCGTAGGGACAATGGTTGCGCGGGCATTTTTGGCGGCGCGACAACATCGTGGCGTGGGCATCCTGCGCAAGGGGATAAGAATGATAATGATTCTCATTTTATCCGTCAATTGCGAATATTGCGTAGTGGCGGTATGCCTGCCCGCAGGGTGGGGAAGTGTTGCTGGCGCGGTACAGCGGGCGGCCTTGATTGCCGCTTGGCACCAGTGCTCGGGTGCGGCGGCATTGTGCGCGCTTCTTGTATACTCCCGTTTTTGCAGCCGTCAGACGTGAACGTACAATGAGCCAGACAACTGAAACGACACCAGGCAATCCCCCCGTGGAACGCCGCCAGGGCGACCAGCCGGCAAGTGCTGCGCGCAAATTGAATCTGCTGGTGGTCGACGACAACCAGGAAGTGGGCGAATCGCTGGCCATGCTGCTCGAAGCGCTGGGCCACCACGCGGTGGTGGTGCGCAACTGGCAGATGGCCGTCGAGCAAGTCAAGCTGTGCGTGCCCGACGCCGTCTACCTCGACATCGAAATGCCCGGCATCAGCGGCATCGAAATCGGCCGCCGCCTGCACCACAACCCCGAAACGGCCAATGCCGTGCTGATCGCCGTCACCGGCCACAGCCTGCCCATGTACATGGACGACGCGCTGGCGGTGGGCTTCCGGCACTTTCTCGTGAAACCCGTACGCCTGGAAGACCTGGCGACGACGGTGCAGTCGGTGCTGGCGGGCTGAAATGTGTGCTATGGTTTGCGGCCCATCCCCGGGCATCCGGATACAGGCACGCAATGACCATGCATTCCCCGCAGCAAGCTGCAAGCACCGACCTGGCCAGCCGCTATCTGGGCGTACTGGCCGATTTTGATACGGCCTTGCTGGACCGCCATGCGCCGCATGCCGATGCGGAAAAGCTCTCGGGTCTCTTTCTCCCCAGCGTGCCGCCCAACTGGCTTGGCGCCCGGCAGCGCATCATGATCGTGGGCTGCGAAACGCGGCAATGGAATGTGTTGCCGGTAGGGGAGCGTTTTAGTTCCCTGGAGTACTATGTCGAGCGGTCGATGGCCGTGCATCAGGCTTATTTTGCGCAGCAATTGTCACGCGCGGATATAAAGGGCCGCGCCTTTCATAATTTCACGCGCGCGGTGGCCCGGCGTTCCGGCAGCGATGGCTTGATCTATGCCAATCTGCTGTGCATGGCGTGGAATAAAGGTAGTCCCGTCAAATGTCGGCATTTTGAGGTCATCAAGAAGTACTCCAAACTGCTGCTGGATGTACAAATCGCTTTCTTTCAGCCCGAGATCATCATCTTTGCCAATGGCAGCGCCACGGCCGGGCACCGGCGCGATTTCTTTCCGCTGGCCCGCGATGCGCAGGGCAAGGCGCTGGGCTGCGATTACGTCGAGGATGGCATACCGAATGCGCAATTGTGGCAGTTCCCGCTGCACCACAGGGATTGCTACCGCATCCAGCATCCTTCGTCGCGCTCGCCAAGTGCGGCGCGGGCGCGCGAGTTTTTGCTGGGCCTGCTCCCCGCCCACTGAGAGGACGCCCCGGCAGTGCCATGCCGCCGGGATATCGCTCGTCTGTTAGGGCCGGCTCAGCGACCACTGCTGATTATTCGCATTGGTCAGGTTCCACTGGATGATTTGCGCGTTTTCCAACGTGCTCAAGTTGAGCACGTCCAGGGTCAGGTTGCTGTAGCGGTTGCTGATCGTTTGGTAGCCGGACGCGGGGCTGGCGAAGCGCCATTGCTGGCCCAGTCCGCCCCAGTAGCTCCATTGGGCGATATTCGTGCCCGCCGTGGTCGAGTTGTTGTAGTCGTCCAGGCCCAGCAGGCTGTTCGCATTGATCAGGCTATAGTACCCGTCGCCATGCCCCACCACATACCATTGCTGGTGTTTCCCTCCCGTATAGGTTTGCTGCTGCACCAGCGCGCCATTCGCCGTGCCGGCGCCGGCCACGGCCAGCGCCTTGCCGCTCAGGCGCGAGCGCAGCACCGTGGGGCCGTCCGAGATGCCGCCGCAGCTGGCGACCGTAAAATTGCGCGTCAGGCTGGGCCAGCCATCGCTGTATGTCATCTTTAATATGTCGAGTTTGGCCGCGCCATTGTCGTTGACGTCGTAGTAGTGGACCGAGGTGTAATTGCAGCCATCCTGCTTGAGCACGCCGATATGGCCCGGTCCCTTGTATTTGCCGTCAAGGTTGGGCAGCACCGTGCGCGTGCCGCTGTACGGCCCCGTGACGCTGCTGGCGCGCTGCACTTCCACATAGTATGTGCTGGCGGCGCCCTGGCAGCATTTGCCGCGGTTGACGAACAGATAGTAATACTCGCCGTCGCGCGTGATGTAGGGCGCTTCGATATCCTTGCCGCCGCCACCGAGGATGGTGGTGACGTTGCCGCTCGTCTTGCCTGTCGCCTGGTTGATTTCCGTCACGCCGATGCCGCCGAAAAACGAGCCGTAGGACATATAGACCTTGCCGTCGTAGTCGCGGAACAGGGCGGGGTCGATGGCATTGATTTCCGCACCACCCCCATACGATTGCACGATGATGCCCAGGTCCGTCCAGCTGGGATTTTTCAGCGAGGCCGAGCGGGCCACGCCGATGGCCGAAACGGAGGTGCCGAAGGTGGACACCGAGTAATACAGATAATAGTAGCCATTCATGTGGATCACGTCCGGCGCCCAGTACGAGCCGCTGAAGTTGGGGATTTTATTGGCGATCCAGGCCGGCGGCGTGCTGAACACGGGCGCAGGGCCGGCCGACCATTTCAGCAGGTCCGTCGAGGTGGAATACCAGATGCCGTCGCCCGTGGTGAAATTGAAATACGTGTCGCCGTCTTTTGTCAGGGTACCGGGGTCGTGCGCATTCGGTACGCCCGTCAGGTTGATCGCCTGCGCATGGGCGCAGAACATCAGGCAGAGTGCTGCCAGGATTTGCTTCATCGTTGTCTCCGTACTGTTTTTATGGGGCGGTCCAGGCCGCACCCCAGAGTAGGGCGATGGTCAAATTTGCACTAATGAATTTTTTGCAGGAAGCGATACCGGGGCCGGTATCGGAGAATGAAGAAAAGCGGCGCCGGAATAGAAAAAGCCCGGTTCGAAAACCGGGCTCTTCATTATTCTGTGGGGTGGCTGATGGGGCTCGAACCCACGACAACAGGAATCACAATCCTGGACTCTACCAACTGAGCTACAGCCACCACTGTCTTACTTACCTGTTTAGCTGTTTTGCTGAACAGGTGCCGAATTATACAAAGAACTCGGCAAAGTGGCAAATCTAAATGCAGTCTTTTTTAAAGAATCGAAAGATTGCATGAAAACGGTCGCTTTTGCTCACCCAGCTCACACGGACAGGTGTTCGACGGGCGGGTGCAAGTCCAGCAAACCGGCGAAGGCTTTCGCCAGGGACTCGACCTTGGCCGTCGTGTAGCCTTGCAGTCGTGGCGCGTCGTTGTTGATGCGGCGCAAGCTTGCCGCATCGAGCAGGCGGGCCAGCTGGCGCGCCACGGCGTCGCCCGTGTCGACCAGGGTGATCTGTTCCTGTGTATGCGCGCGCACCGTGCGTTCGATGGCGTCCTGCACGAACAGGTAGTGCGTGCAGCCCAGCACCAGCGTGTCGACGCCTTGTTCCAGCATGGGGGCGATGTAGCGTTCCAGCATGGCGCTGGTGGCGTCCAGCGGATCGGTGCCCAGCTCGCATTGCTCGATGCGGTCGGCCAGGCCGATGCAGGGCTGCAAGATGAACGTGGCGCCCGTGGCGGCGCTCACCTGCTCGCGCAAGGCCAGCAGTTTGTCGCCGCGCAAGGCGCGTTCCGTGGCCAGCACGGCGATCTTGCCGTTGCGGCTGATGCCTGCCGCCGGTTTCAAGCCCGGTTCGACGCCGACGATGGGCAGGTCGGGGTAGCGCGCGCGCAGCGCCTTGATGGCGGCGATGGTGGCCGTGTTGCAGGCCACGACCAGCGCCTTCGCGCCTTGCTGCAATAAAAAGGCGGTGATCGCCAGCGAACGGTCGATCACTTGCTGTTCCGTCTTGTCGCCATACGGGGCATAGCCGGAATCGGCAAAGTAAATCAGGTCTTCCTGCGGCAGCTGCGCGCGGATATGGCGCAGTACCGACAGGCCGCCCACGCCGGAGTCAAAAATGCCGATGGGGGCGTCCGGGCGGGCATTGCTTGCAATAGAAGTCATATAAAGCCGAAGAAGATAAAAAAACGCCGCGCTGTGTTGCCGCGCGGCGTTAATGGTAGTGCTTGTTTAAGCGACCGTCACGGGAATCTTGCTGACGCTATTGAGTTGCTCGATCTTTGCCTGCCACTCTTTCGGGCCCGTGTTGTGCACGGAGGTGCCTTTCGAGTCCACGGCCACCGTCACCGGCATGTCGACGACGTCGAATTCGTAGATGGCTTCCATGCCCATGTCGGCAAAGCCCAGCACTTTCGCGCCCTTGATGGCTTTCGACACCAGGTAGGCGGAACCGCCCACGGCCATCAGGTAGGCCGACTGGTGTTTCTGGATCGATTCGATGGCGACCGGACCGCGTTCGGCCTTGCCGATCATCGCGATCAAGCCCGTCTTTTCCAGCATCATGTCGGTGAACTTGTCCATGCGCGTGGCGGTCGTCGGGCCGGCCGGGCCGACCACTTCGTCGCGCACCGGGTCGACCGGGCCGACGTAGTAAATTACGCGGTTCTTGAAGTCGACCGGCAATTCTTCGCCCTTCGCCAGCATGTCCTGGATGCGCTTGTGCGCGGCGTCGCGGCCCGTCAGCATCTTGCCGTTCAACAGCAAGGTCTGGCCCGGCGTCCACGAAGCGACTTCTTCCTTCGTCAGGGTGTTCAGGTCGACGCGCTTGGATTTTTCCGTGTCCGGCGTCCAGTGCACTTCCGGCCACGACGACAGCGATGGCGGTTCCATGTAGGCAGGGCCCGAGCCGTCCAGCACGAAGTGGCCGTGGCGCGTGGCGGCGCAGTTCGGGATCATGGCGACGGGCTTCGACGCGGCATGCGTCGGGTGCATCATGATCTTGACGTCGAGCACGGTCGTCAGGCCGCCCAGGCCTTGCGCGCCGATGCCCAGCGAGTTGATCTTGTCGCACAGCTCGATACGCAATTCTTCCAGTTTATTTTGCGGGCCGCGTTGTTTCAGCTCAAACATGTCGATGTCTTCCATCAACACCTCTTTTGCCATCAGCATGGCTTTTTCGGCCGTGCCGCCGATGCCGATGCCCAGCATGCCAGGCGGGCACCAGCCGGCGCCCATGGTCGGCACGGTCTTCATGACCCAGTCCACCAGCGAGTCGGACGGGTTCATCATGATCATCTTCGACTTGTTTTCCGAACCGCCGCCCTTGGCAGCCACTTTCACGTCGACGGTATTGCCTTCAACCAATTCCATGTGCACGACGGCTGGCGTGTTGTCCTTGGTGTTCTTGCGGTCGAAATGCGGGTCGGCCACGATGGAGGCGCGCAGCTTGTTGTCGTCGAAGTTGTACGCGCGGCGCACGCCTTCGTTGACGGCGTCGGTAACCGTGCCGCTGAAGCCTTCGAAGCGCACACCCATGCCGATTTTCAGGAAGACGTTGACGATACCCGTGTCCTGGCAAATCGGACGCTTGCCTTCCGCGCACATGCGCGAATTGGTCAGGATTTGCGCGATCGCATCTTTTGCCGCCGGGCTTTGCTCGGCCGCATAAGCGCGCGCCAGGTGTTCGATGTAATCAGCAGGGTGGTAGTAGCTAATGTACTGCAACGCTGCGGCGACGGATTCGATCAGGTCTTCTTGCTTTATGACAGTCATGGTGTTCTCGCGGTAGATAAGAAGGGTAAGACTCTTTACTAATACTAGTTACTGCATTGGAATGACAAAGCCCATGGCCGCTGCTGGCAGCCATGGGCTTCGGGTTTAATGCGGTCGTGCCTGGTTCTGGGTCACCGTCATGATGCGGTCGGTGTACGCGATCGCCATGGCGGAAATGATGAAGACCATGTGGATCACCGTCTGCGCGATGATCACTTCCATCTTGTAGGAGTTGGCATTGATGAAAGTCTTCAGCAGGTGGATGGACGAGATGCCGATGATGGCCATCGCCAATTTCGTCTTCAGCACGGAAGCATTTACATGCGACAACCATTCCGGCTGGTCTGGGTGGTCATCGAGGTGCATGCGCGAAACGAAGGTTTCGTAGCCGCCAATAATGACCATGATCAACAGGTTCGAAATCATGACCACGTCGATCAGGCCTAATACCACCAGCATGATGGTCGCTTCGTTCAGCTTGGTCGGCAGGGCGCTGCCGGGCACGGCGACGGCCGTCAGTACGTGCTGCAGGGCTGCATCATTGCCGAACACGGCGCCGATCAGGTCGGATAATTCCACCCAGAAATGGAAGACATACACGCATTGTGCGAGGATCAGGCCCAGGTACAGCGGCAACTGCAGCCAGCGCGACATGAAGATGAAGGCGGACAATGGATGCAGCTTGGTATGTTTGGCAGACGGTGGTAGGTGGTCGATCATGTAGGGGTTCCTGGGGGAGTAAATACCAATTTTTGGCATGCCCGACATTTTACACTTGCTGTCGATTACTGCGCATGGCCTTGCTCTGTATTATTGGGTTTGATGAAACACAAAGTGGTATTGAAGCTTCGGCGCGCCAGGCATTTTCCCAGTGAAAATACTGTACGGCGTCCCCTTGACGCCCATCGCCGAAGGCGCTTATGGTTAGCCTTGACAGAGGAAAACGCTGCAGAAAATGCGCAATGTAAGGCGTCCGTAAGACAGGGCGCTTATCGTGTTAGCAAACAATTACTACACTGGAGACAAGCATGGCCGCTACAGAAAACCAAGGACAGGGCACGCAGCAGCAAGGACCAGAAGAGTCGCGCGTATTTGAACCATCGGCGGCCTTTGCCGCACAAGCCACCATTTCCGGCATGGCCGCGTACCACGCCATGGTGAAAGAGGCGGAAACCGACTACGAAGGCTTCTGGGTCAAGCTGGCGCGCGAAAACCTGAGCTGGAAAAAGCCATTCACCCGCACCCTGAACGAAGACAATGCCCCGTTCTACAAATGGTTCGAGGACGGCCAGCTGAACGTGTCGTACAACTGCCTGGACCGCAACATCGAAAATGGCCTGGGCGACAAGACGGCCATCATCTTCGAAGCGGACGACGGCACCGTTACCAAGGCAACCTATAAAGAACTGCACGAAAAAGTCTGCAAGTTCGCCAACGGTCTGAAATCCAAGGGCATCGCCAAGGGCGACCGCGTCATCATCTATATGTCGATGTCCGTCGAAGGCGTTGCCGCCATGCAAGCCTGCGCGCGCATCGGCGCCACCCACTCCGTCGTGTTCGGCGGCTTTTCTGCGAAATCCTTGCAGGAACGCATCATCGACGCGGGCGCCGTGGCCGTCATCACGGGCGACGAGCAATTGCGCGGCGGCAAGAAGCTGCCATTGAAATCCATCGTCGACGAAGCGCTGGCGCTGGGCGGCTGCGATACCGTGAAAAACGTCATCGTGTATAAACGCACGGGCAGCGACTTGCCGATGGTGGCGGGTCGCGACACGTGGCTGCACGACCTGGTCGCAGGCCAGAGCGCGCAATGCGAACCGGAATGGGTCGATGCCGAGCATCCATTGTTCATCTTGTATACGTCCGGCTCGACCGGCACGCCGAAGGGCGTGCAGCACTCGAGCGGCGGCTACCTGCTGTGGGCCGCGCTGACGATGAAGTGGAGTTTCGACATCAAGCCCGACGACGTGTTCTGGTGCACGGCCGACATCGGCTGGGTGACGGGCCACAGCTACATCGCGTATGGCCCGATGGCCGTGGGCGCTACGCAAGTGGTGTTCGAAGGCATCCCGACCTACCCGAACGCGGGCCGTTTCTGGGAAACCATCAAAAAACACAACGTCAGCATCTTCTACACGGCGCCAACGGCCATCCGTTCGCTGATCAAGGCGGCCGACGTGGACCCGAAAGTTCATCCAGGCAACTACGACCTGACCAGCCTGCGTTTGCTGGGCACGGTCGGCGAGCCGATCAATCCGGAAGCGTGGATGTGGTACTACAAGCATATCGGCGGCGAGAAATGCCCGATCGTCGATACCTTCTGGCAAACGGAGACGGGTGGCCACATGATCACCCCGTTGCCGGGCGCCACGCCGATGGTGCCCGGTTCCTGCACCCTGCCATTGCCAGGCATCATGGCCGCCATCGTCGACGAGGCGGGCCAGGACGTGCCGAACGGCCAGGGCGGCATCCTCGTAGTAAAACGCCCATGGCCATCGATGATCCGCACGATCTGGAACAACCCCGAGCGTTTCAAGTCCAGCTATTTCCCGGAAGAACTCGGCGGCAAGATGTACCTGGCAGGCGACGGCGCCATCCGCAACAAGGACACGGGCTACTTCACCATCACAGGCCGCATCGATGACGTGCTGAACGTGTCGGGCCACCGCATGGGCACGATGGAAATCGAATCGGCCCTGGTGGCCAACCCGCTGGTGGCCGAAGCGGCCGTGGTGGGCCGTCCGGACGACACGACGGGTGAATCGATCTGCGCCTTCGTCGTGCTCAAGCAAGCGCGTCCGACAGGCGAGGAAGCGAAGAAACTGGCCCTGGAGCTACGCAACTGGGTCGGCAAGGAAATCGGCCCGATCGCGAAGCCGAAGGAAATCCGTTTCGGCGACAACCTGCCGAAAACCCGCTCCGGCAAAATCATGCGCCGCCTGCTGCGCGTGCTGGCCAAGGGCGAGACGATCACGCAAGACGTGTCGACCCTGGAAAACCCGGCCATCCTGGAGCAGTTGAAGGAAGCGTCGTAATGGAAGGTCGGTCCCTGCGGGGGCCGACCATGGCATGTATTGGGTTGCTGCTTGTCGTTGTGTGCTTTAACTTTTACCCCACGGTAAATAACTTTGGCAGTCCGTAGAATCTTTGCTATAATCTGCGGCTTCGCGACAAGCGAGAAATAGTACGCAATGCGAGCAAGTAGACGCATTGCCTGCAGGAGAGGTGGATGAGTGGTTGAAGTCGCACGCCTGGAAAGCGTGTATAGGTTCATAGCCTATCGGGGGTTCGAATCCCCCTCTCTCCGCCACGGATAGTAATTAAGTAAGATCAGGACGTCTCAGGAAGTCCCTCAAAAACCGCTTAGAGCCTTGATTCTAAGCGGTTTTTTCGTTTCTGGACGTTGCACAGCGTCCCAGGACATCAACCTCAAGTAGGCGCAAGTTTGGGGGCTTCTCGTACTCAGCCATTGCCGCTTGCCCCAAAAATTCAAAAAAACGACTATATTGATCTTTACAGCATGCCGCGCAGGAGGTTTGCCATGCCAAAGATCATTGCTCCGTTGACAGATTTACTCATCCGCAACGCCAAGCCACGCGAGCGGCCGTACAAAATGTTCGATGGTGACGGCATGTACCTCGTCGTCGCGCCAACCGGCTCCCGTATCTGGCGGTTCAAGTTCCGGCAGGCCAACGGCAAAGAGAATACGCTGACGTTCGGTCCTTACCCGGAAATCACCTTGCAGGACGCACGAGAAAAGCGCCTGGCGACACGCCGCCTGCTACTGCAAGGAATCGACCCCGCCCAGCATCGCGACGACGCCAAACGTCTGGCAAAGGATAAGGCGTCCAACACCTTCGAAAAAATCGCGCGCGAGTGGCACGGCAACAAAGTGCCGACGTGGAGCGAACGCACCGCCAAGAACACCATCCAGCGCCTGCAAGCGGACATCTTTCCAGCCATCGGCCGCATGCCGATCGATGAGATAAAGCACCGCGATCTGATTGCCGCGCTGCGCAAGATCGAGGAGCGTGGCGCAAGTGAAGTCGCCCATCGCCTGAGAGCGGTATGTGCGTCAATTTTCAGCTACGCGATTCAGTGCGGATTCACAGAGCGCAATCTGGTCACCGATATGAAGGATGTGTTGAAGACCGTCCGCGCCGGACACTTCGCCGCCATCAACACCGACGAACTACCGCAGTTCCTGGCCATTCTGGACCGCAACGAAGCACGCATGTTCGCGCAGACCCGCATTGCGCTGCGGCTGATGCTGCTGTGCTTTGTGCGCACCAGCGAGTTGATCGAGACGCCCTGGAGTGAAATTGACCTGGAGCGCGGCGAGTGGATCATTCCATGGCAACGCATGAAGCGCGGCAAGCTGACTGTCAATCCGGATATGACCAACCATCACGTCTGCCTGTCACGCCAGGCGCTGGAGCTGTTGCGCGAACTGCACGCGATCACGGGCCGCAGCAAGTACCTGTTCCCGAACCAGCGCGACCACGAAAAGCCGATCAGCAATAACACGATACTGGTGGCGCTTGGACGCATGGGATACAAGGGCAAGATGACCGGCCATGGCTTCCGGGCGCTGGCCATGAGCACCATCAAGGAGCGCCTGGGCTACCGGCATGAAGTCGTGGACCGCCAGCTGGCACATGCGCCGAAGGACAAGGTGGCCAGTGCCTATGACCGGGCGCAGTTCCTGGCAGAGCGGCGCAAGATGATGCAGGATTGGGCCGACTACATCGATGCCGTCAGCGGCAAGGGAGCGCCGCCGCTGACGCCCAGATTAACGCTGATCAGCGGCGAATTCAGCCGGGATGGCGGAACAGGAGGGCACCATGTCTAAGTATGTACTGCGCCTCACGGATGCGCTTATCAAGCAAGCTGCTCCGAAGGACAAATTATATAAACTTCCCGATGGGGCTGGTCTGTACATCGAAGTGCAGCCCAGCGGCAGCAAGATCTGGCGCATGAAGTATCTCCAGCAAGGCGGTGGAGAAAGCGTTCTGACTTTTGGCCGGTATCCCGAAGTGTCCATCGCCAAAGCCCGCGAACACAGGCTTGCAGCGCATCAGATGCTGGAGAGGAAGCAGGACCCGAGCACAGAATTCAATCGAGAAAAATTGCATCCACTGCCAAAGCCTATTCCACTCGACGAAATATTCGATGAGCCGGAGTGGGGCCATGTGCAGACCAGTGTTCTGCGGGCGACCCTGTTCGCTATCCGTCACCTCGAAACCGCCTTATTTCCTGCATTGGAGCGCATTTCCGTCAGTGAAGCACAGCACAGTATCCAGCAAGGAGCCATTCGGCAAATTGAACAGGACGGTTTGCAGGTCGTTTCCCGACACCTGGAGGGTGTTGCGACGGCGCTCGCTGCCAGCTATTTACGTAATGGTATGAGCATGGACCAATTGGTTAGCGCGATGAAAGAGTCAAGGAGGCGGGTACGTCGCCAGGGAGACAACATGCGGTAGCTACCGGAGCCTTTGTCCGGGCTGCAATTCTGCATGCAACCAAAAGCACCCTTGACGAAACGAACCGCTTGCAAATGTCGTGATCAGACCTAGAATGAAGCTCTCTTATGTGGGAATCGCTCCCACGAGGGCATGCATCGAGCATGTCCCTATGCTTAGCGGCATAGGCGTTGCGGTCGTCACCCGCCACCATGATACCTAGCAGTTTCTGCTAGAGATATATATCGCCGGGCCATGCAGAAGCATGCACATCTCGGCACGATAAAGCGCTGCCTTCAGCGTCTTCATATCCCACAATCCGCAAGACGGATTGCCTGGATGATTGCGTCCGATGGGCGCTCCTTCAAACAGGAGCAAGACTCCTGCCCTGATTGGTTCGCATACCCCGCGAGGTAGCGAACCCTATAAAGCACAGCATGGCTTTGCCGCAAGCCGCACCGTCAGCAGAAATGCCAGCGATGCGATGCCATCGCGGCCGCTGCCAGCGCATGTGCTTCAGAGCCGCCAGTATCGTCACCGCGAGTGCGATGCTGGCATGTATGCCGTCACATGCCATGGCTACGTGCGCGCGTCGTTACTGGCGGCGTGCTGCCAGTGACGACGCGCCGCTGACGGCATAGGCCAAGGCGGCAAGCACAGAGCGTCCGCGTGACGGTGCTCAGTGACGAGGCCAGATGCCTCTCCATCGCAGGCTAGCCTTGCGATTTCCTTTGCCCGCAACGGGCTGATTAGTTGAAGTTGATCCGTGCACGATGTGCACTCCATGGACCCTGGGTGATTGGTCCCTGCTGCGGCGGCTCCCTCCGGGAGCGTGCAGCGGTGCCACACGCGCATGCGGCGCGGGCAGGCAGCAACAGCAACCGCATACACGGGAGTGGTGTCCCGAGGCCCTTGATTCAACCTTTTCTGCCGAGGCAGCGAGGGTGGCCAGAAACACTTACCAGACAGAATTACACCACGCAGCATCGATGTAAAAACCAAGGATCGAAGGGATGACTTTGCCATGCGCGACTTGAACTACCAGCTCAAGCAACTGTGTCACCGTAACCGGGATGGCAGCTTTGCGACGCAGGCCGACCGCGAGCGCCTATTAAACCTGTGCGCCAACGACCTGGCGGAACGGGGCTTCCAGCATATGAGCGTGGACAGCCTGAAGCCGAAGCACGTGGCGGCGCTGCTCGACAAGTGGAAGCAGGATGGCGTCAGTACCGGAACGGTCAAGAATCGCATGAGCGCCCTGCGCTGGTGGGCCGAGAAGATCGGCAAGGAGAACATCATTGCGCGCACCAACGGCGAATACGGCATCGCGGAGCGGGTGTTTGTCACCAATGTCTCGAAGGCGAAGGTGCTGGACGCCGACACGCTGGCCCGCGTGAACGATCCGTATACGCGCATGTCCCTGCAGCTGCAGGCGGCGTTTGGTCTGCGGCGCGAGGAAAGCATCAAGATCAAGCCAGGATGGGCCGATGGCGGGAACATCCTGCGGCTGCAGGACAGCTGGACCAAGGGCGGCAAGTACAGGGAGGTGCCGATCACAACCATGCAGCAGCGCGCCGTGCTGGAAACGGCCAAGGCGCTGGCGGGAAGAGGCAGCTTGATTCCGGCGCAGTTGCGGTATCGGGACCAGTTGAACCGCTTTCGTGCGCAGTGCGACAAGGCTGGCATCCATGGCGTGCATGGGCTGCGCCATGAGTACGCGCAGCGGCGCTATGCGGAGCTGACTGGCCGACCCTGTCCAGCCAGTGACGGTCTGACTTCGAAGCAGCTGGATGCTTCGCAAAAACTCGCAGATCAAGCTGCGCGGCTGAAGATTTCGGCGGAGATGGGGCATGGCCGTGAACAGGTCACCTCCATCTATCTGGGCAGATAACCGACCACTTGTATCAGGAGCGCAGCGCATGGAATAGAAGAGATGAAGAAGGGGCAGCGCTGGCGCTGCCGGAATGATCGAGGAGAGTCGGCATGACTCTTCATTGTTTGCTGTTCATCAATCGAAGGAGAATCTTATGACCACGACTAAAAAATTCCTCCGCTTGCCTGCGGTCATCGAGGCCACCGGCTGGTCCCGCGCCACAATCTGGCGCAAGGTGAAGGCAGGCGTGTTGCCAGCGCCTATCCCCATCGGCCCCAAGTCCATCGCTTGGGACTCGGAGGAGATCGCCCAGTGGCAGCAGCGCTGTATAGACGCCAGTCGCGGGGGCAGCTGAGCGTGATAGTGAGCAACGGTTCGATCCGTAGTAACTCGTACCATCAATTCGATCAGAAAACAGCGAGCGCCCATCGCCCTCTCCGTTGGGACGCCGACCAAGGAAGCTCTCGAACTCCACTTGGGCGATTGGCTTCGCGCGGCACTAGGCATGAAATCGCCGCGATGCGCTTCGATGTCGATGCGTGGTGCGGTACGTTTGCCCTGCGGGTGGAATAGCGGATTCGTCTAAACCCTGTATCAGTGTTGGTTGATGAAGCTGGCCGTGCTGTCCTGTGTAGGTCATGCTCGGCAGCCATCACACTTCGGTGAAATCGGCCAACCCATTCCCCGTCACACTGTCCAGCTGTTGCCCGTTCAGTAGAGTCGATACAGATATAGCTCCCAGATAAAGGCGGCTCATAAATCGGCCATTACTCAGCTATGTCCCTATTCCGATCGGACTCCGTATCGGATATCAACTCGATAAACCGTGCCAGTTCAGGCAAAAGATTCTTGGCAGCTTCAATGTCATAATGCAGGAGCTGGCGGTCTAATTCAATGCCAGTCATTTTTCCGAAATGTTCCAAAAAAACTTTCCGCGTGATGTTACCAGCGCGCGAATTGAAAAAATCTGGGTCTAAGCCCGCGACGAGCCACGTCTCAATCTCCGGATCCGCAAAAACAATATGCACGCTATTTTCGCCATCCAGTCGATCATTCAGCTTGGAGAAATTGTCTTTAAGATCGGCATCAGCCAGAACAACCACCTTGTCATACGCTGCGCCGTACTGCGAATCGAGCATCATCCTAAGGTTTGAGACTATGGAACTGCCACCACCAACCGTAATGGAAAAAAAACTTTGAAGCTTCAATTTCTCGATGAGAAATTTTACGAACTTTCTGTCATTTTCACCTTCCACTACTATCGCAATATGTGAGCTAGGAATTTGCGTAGAATTTTCTTCTGTGCGATTAACGACGAACTCACTTTTTAAAGCCGCGCTCCATCTCGAGAGCATCGACCGCAAGTCCACAATACTATCAAATCCTGCAATCCAATTACTACGCGATTGCTTCGTAATCCAGTCCACAAGATCAAATATCAAACTATTCTCTACATAGGCGGTTTGGAATTCTTTATATTCTTGATTTCGTCGTCGCGTTTCTTTTTCATCTAACATTCGCTTCCTAGCGAAAGTCATGACCGGCATTTTATTCGTGAACGCAGTAATTAGCTCACACCAAGTGATGCTCAAATCGCGTGCGGGAATTGTTATTTCTTCTGAATTAGGTTCACCATTCTTGCCATAGTACTTAATTTTTAATTTTTGATCCACGATATGAGGTGCTCCCGCACCCCGATAGCTACCGCCATATCGCCTGTCCAGAATGCAAACAACGACATCGCATTTTTTTATGGCTTCCATACATTCGTCGTGTGAATGCCCAAAATGAACAGGAAAAGCTGCGTTTTCATGATATACAACTTCATGACCATCGTTCTCCAATTCGTGAATAACAAATGCCCGAATGTCGTACAGATCATATGCTGTTGACGAAAGAAATATACGCACAACCACTCCTAAAATTTTAATTATTATAGTGTTGAGGCCACAGATACGAATGTGTGGCTAGGGTGAGATTTTTGGCAATATTAACACACGAAATGCACATTGCTAGAGAACCTGGTATGGGTAAGCAGAGCTTTCGACTTCCTATCATCTTCTATGAATTCCAGTTGTGCGAATCTAACCCTACCATTTATGCTCTCGAAAACATGCTGTGGCACAGGCATAACGCCCAGGTCTATTGGGTCATTCGTTCTTACATTACCAAAAGGCCGTTTGTCTGAAATTAAGCTTTGAAAGCTGCCGAGTTCAAAGATGCACTCTGCAGCTCAAATATAAATTTTCCCACTTTCAAGAGCCTCGAACACGTGAGCTGCTGAGACAATTCGAAGAGCGCAGTTAAAGAAAGCAAGAGTTCCGCTACCAATGGAATCCCATGATCCCCTTTTAGTTTTCTTCAGAAAGAGTATTGTGGCATCGTGCAGCATGATGTCATAGTTCTATTTTCTAACTAAGCCACAGTAGAGTAGGGCTTCGTTCTGCCGTTCTTTGATCGATAATTACTGTGAAACTATTTACTTATTATCACTCGTAGGTCATTGCCTGAAATAGATTTTATGTAAGTATAGCTCGTACCTAGTACCGTCAATTGCTCAGATGTTATCGAATTTTCTGATATGGCTGGTTGCACTATGTAGAAGTTTAACTTCATTTCATGATCTCGGCATTTGTATCGAAGCAGATCAATATCGACAATGGCGCCCTTAAGTACCCGGTCAAATCCGGATGTTATCGATTTTTGATACCGCGCCATTAGTTGCGAAAGTAGTGCCTCACCGGAGTGCATCCATTTCACAGATCGAGAAGTTTGGCCGCTGACCTCGTAAGTGTCGTTTACACGTCCTCCAGGAGTTGTCACGCCACCTTTTGAAGAGCAATATTTGCAGTGATACAAGTCTATCCTAATAATTCCATCTTGCTCGCATATGCCGATAAGATCGGCAATTTCACCGGCACCATCATCGTTGAAAATTATGTCATATTTGTCAATAATTTTCTGATAGGTAAATCCCTGTACTGTGTCCAAGTCTCTTTCCTTGCCCATGGACTCGTGGTGAATTTTTGTACTTCCCCAATCCCATACAGAAATTAGTGATTTCGGAATTAAAATATTTATAGTGGAAGGTGAATAGTAACGATAATTTCCGTACACTACAGAGCCATCCTGTTTTAATAATCTGAGTGGGTTATTTTGAAGGTATTCGGATAAAAGTCTTTCACCATCTAGAGATATTTTTGTGTTGTCACAAACAAATCGATAATCGTCTTTCAGTAGATAAATTTTTACGATCCCGAGTACGGATTCCACACCGCTATCGTTGCAGGTGTACATGGAAATCTCTAGTTCTGAGTCAGATTTTCGTGTTGGTTGGGAAAGATTGACATCTAGCAGGTTGTAGGAGATTCCATTGATAATTAACCACGTCTTTATCTCGTTTTCAATTGAAATGCTCTCTGGCCAGTCCGCGTAAAATAATCCTGTTGGCCAGCTGTTATTTATCTGCTCTGATCGCATGACATTGTTGATGATGTTCTTTGTTTCGATTTTATCATCATTGAGTTTTTCTGCGACGTGCTTACACCAATTTACCCATCTGTCTATAGGTCCAGAGTCCATTTCCCAAATTTTCCCCTTGTGTGAACAACCGGCCGTGGCTTTTTCTCCATTAAAGAAGCCTGTAGCAAAAATATTCGATTTTATGGCTGTTCCATTTTCGAGTTCTCCAATTATGGAATTAATATCGCGTCCCACATGCATAGTGAAACGGATATCTTTCTGATTTCTGGAAAGGCCAACATTTTGTAGTTTGAGAAAATTTATATCATGCAAAGTCCGGAAAGTTTTCTCGCCTGAAATTATTGCAGAGTTTCTGGAAATGAGAGATCTGAATTTCTTCGATTGTTTATCATCTCCGGAACAATGAATAAACAGAGTATTTTTCTGCTTATTGTAGTGCGCTAAGTAAAGAAACCATTCAACATTTTCTATTTCTGAAGTCCGAGCCCACGATACTGAGACATTTGCTTTTGTAATCAAGATTACGAGATCTTTTGACTCATTTACGGAGGAGAAGATTAACTCTTCTTTGTGAGCTGTAAAACCCTCTACATTGATAGGAAGCCAGTCAGATTCGGACAACCGGTAAGCAATCGCGCTAATGTTGGGCTCTGGGTTGAGCGCTAGTATTTCTTTTCCACTTCCATCTTCAAATTGAGCAGCGAATTCATCTCGTTGCACTTCTCGTTGAATTTTAGTTTCGCTTACGTCCCGAATGATTGCGCTCCAGTCCGCACTCTCCTCATAAAGCGATGCCATCTGAGAGTCCATTCTTTGATTCGCGATGTTAGCCACAAATTTAGCAGTTCCGAGTTTGGTACTTACCCTTGTCATTCGACCTATGAATTGCAAGGTTACAGCAGGGCTCTGATGTTGATCGTGAATGGCAGCAATCTTTAATTCCGGAAGGTCAAAGCCTTCACCAAGCATATCGACGCAAACTATTATTCTGTATTTTTTTTCTTTTATTTTCAGTAAAACATTATCTTTATCAGGTGTTTTGCTATGAATCAGTACGCAAGGAATATCTGAATACTCATTGTATATTTCGAAAAGTTTAGTTGCTTTTGCTTGTGATCTTGCTCTAACCATCATTAGATGATCTTTGCCGCTATCCAAGTCATTTCTAAGGAGCTCCACTGCCTTGCTAGCAATGGCGTGATCTCCTAGAAGCGGATTGTATTCGCGGATTGGGTGAAATTCAATTTCTTGAAAATATCCGTCCAGCTGAGCTTGTTTTAGAGAATAATGATAAATTATTTTCCCGTCTAGACTCTTTTTGTCCTCGCGAAATGGGGTGGCGGTAAACTGAATAGATGGCTTATCCAGAAATAGTTTTCGAACACTTTTCCAAGTGGCTGCGGCTACGTGATGTGCCTCATCAATAATGAGGTGCGAGCATAAATTCGCTAGAGCTGATAGCTCGGAAGGTGAAAAATTTTGTAACGCCTGTGGAGTTGCGATTATTGCATTGCAACTCTTAAGTTCACTCACCTCAGCTTCGGAGAGGCGGGATTTTATCTTTCCGATAACTGGCGTCTTTGCGTCAGTGTGAATTGCGCCCATTGCTCTTAAATTTCGCAGCTCAACAATATTATTTGCGATTTGATCTCGTAGCGCATCGGATGGAACGATGATAAGCGTTCTTGAAAAAGTGCCAGCAAATATTAAAGCGAAGATTGTGTCAGTCTTGCCTGTGCCAGTCGGCATGACAATAGTAGCTGGAGTGGCAGCGGCAGAAACTAAATGCGCTAATGCGGTGTACAAGGCCCCTAATTGAGGCCTTCTTAATCCCTGCATGCCGTTGTTCTCATTCGGTTCAACGAATCGGAATGGGTTTTCTATCCAACTCCGATATACGTCATCACTCTCATATCTAATTGGATCGAATGGCATTCGCTAACCTCCCATAAATTTTCTAAGTTTTCGCTTCTTAATGATTGCTAGAGTGCCATATCGGTTGCTGAAATGCAAATTCCTTAGTTTCTATCACAATGATAGTTAGTTCTGCGACCTCTGGGCGCTCCCTTTAGGCTCCAGCGCGTCAAATCTGCGCAACTTTTGACCTTGATGTTGGCGAATGTGCCGGGAAATACTTCCAACCCAGAAGTGCTAATATAACCCTGCTTTCCATTGGGAAAGGCCCCTTGACGTATGTGTACCCATTGGAGGAGCTATGCCAAATTTGACCTTATCTGACGTTGTTGACGTATTTTCGAAGGCAGGAACACCGAAGGCGACCAAGGTCCGACAGGTCAAGAATCGTGCGGCATACCAACCCGCCACTGATTTTTATCGTGCTTTGCGCAGCTCAATTGTATCGATCCATGTAAACGGGAAGAATCGAGATGCTTTAGACAACATCGTTCCATCGCTTGCGGATGCAAAGAAGATCGGCAACTACCAAGAAATTGTTGATGGTTATAAGAAATTTTGGGGCAAGAAGGCCGTGGGTTGGTTTGACCCGCCACGTGGGAGCTACAGCCATGCAGGGGTTGATGTACTCGTAAACCCGGAGCTGGGATTGATCATCGACGGCAAGCGTATTGTCATCAAGCTGTACTTCAAGTCGGATGAGATCACCAAAGCGCGTATCGAACTGGTGCCTGTCCTAATGGAAGTTGTCTTGCGGGCGAGTTGCCAGGAAGGTGATCTTGTTGCGCTGCTTGATGTACGTAAATCCAAGCTTCACTTCCTCGGCGTGGCAACAGGCCCGGCCACCGCTATGCTCAACGCTGAGTTGGCATACGTCGCTGCCCTGTGGCCGAGCGTTTGACACGTCAGGGTTTGGCTGTAATGGACGCTACATGGCTATCACACTTCGGTGAAATCAGTCATCCCATTTCTCATCACACTATGCGGCTTGCGGATTTGCCAACAGCGTGCAAATCCGCGTAGAATGCGATGCATGCGGGTGTAGCTCATGGTAGAGCAGAAGCTTCCTAGGCGGCTGATGTATGCTGCTATGAGGGGTATGTTTGGGGTAATGCTAAAATCTTGAATTGCCAAAAATTTGTATGTATGCGACCTTCCAGCGAAAATTCGAATCCCCCTCTCTCCGCCATAGACACAAAAGCAAAAGGCCACCTTCGGGTGGCCTTTTTGTTTTTGTGCCCGGCGGAGAGAAGCAGGGCGCCTGCGCGCCCTGCGCGGGGGATTCGAAGGGTCGGGCCTATCGGCCCGACCCTCTCCGAATCAACCAACTGCTGCCGCTGCGCGGCAGCCTCACGCGCCTGTGGCGCGCGTTCGTGGTTCTAATCAGGTTTCGACTGAGCGGGCTTCTACAGCGTCCAATGCATAAGTCCGTATCCAATGGCGGATCTGACCCTGCACCCGCGACCCTGCACCCGAAAGCCATTTTAATCAAGCGTTCCCAAAAACCTTTTGTAGGGCACTCTTCGGCAAATTCTTTAGCCACTCCCAGAATGTCCCATCTGAACGAACAACCGACGCGACGGCTGCAGTGGATGAAAGGGGGGGCTCCGCTGCGGAGGCAGGCTCTACTTCAGCGTCCGGGGCTGAAGTGTCAGGAGGGACTGCATGAGGCGGAATTCTGGAAAGTCCCACGCGCTGTATGTACGCGGCAAATCGTTGTTGGAGCTTAGTACTAAACGGCGGTACTAAGCGACCAATTCGTGATGCTTTCCATTCCCCCCACGTTGCTGTTCTAAAGTCGTTAAACTGGAAGCAAACAGTTATTCCGTTGTACATAGCAAAGATTGTGGTTGTGGTTTCCTTATCAAGGAAGTTTCCCATCTGGGCATTGTAGAGTTTATGGAAGCCATTATCGGTAACCTTGTTACCTTTGATTAGATATATTGTAATGTCGTTTTCGCCTACGCCATCTCTTGCGACACAGTCACATTCAGGGCGGATATTTACATAGTACTTACCTTGCTTATAGAACACATCTCCGATGGAGACTGAAGGCTGTAGGCGGTCAGTACGAATGAAGCGTTCGCCTTCCAGCACTTTCCTCACCTCTTCAGGCTTGACCTGTTCGCTTACCGCATCTATGTGACGTTGGTCAGCCATAATAGCGGCATCAAAAGGCACTGGGCGTAAGCGGGAGACGATGTTCCTGCCAATCATAGAGGTTAGCTCTGCAGCCTCGGAGACGTTATCGTCTCCGTAATTTTGCCAAAGGACGACAGGCCAAAGATGGCTGAATCCATAAAAATCAACAAAGAACGAATTTCGGGTTTCTGCATATGCAGCTTCCCATCTCTTAAGGACATAGGCGCTGGGGTGGCCTTTAATCCATTCGCTTAAAATAAAATAGATGCCCTTGTCGATAACCTCTCGCTTAGGGAAAACAAAAATGTGATCGCTAGGACTGTCATTGAAAAGATCATCTTCTTTTAATCGCGCCCTGACTTCTTCTGGATTTTCATTTGTGAAAATGAAAACTGGAGCGAATTTTCGCGCCCGAATTTTTTTTAGAAAATCTAAGTTTAGCTTAATATGCTCTTTTGAAATTCTATCACCATATTTAATGAGAGGTAGTTCGTCACTATCATTTGCATTATGAAGATTCCAATCCAAAACGAAGAATGAAGCCTCAGAAAGATTTTCAAGTTGAATGTCCGAGGGTAAGGCTGGAAGCCGAATTACATGCGAGTTTTCAGATTCTATTTGCTCGGCGAGTAAAAATATTTCTGTACCTTCGGTCTTGACTTCATCATCGATAAGCACGGCGATACCGCGAAACAAAGAACTCAAATCACTCATGATTTTTCTCGCACAAAACTGATAACAAAATTTGCCCCAGAGAGTATTTTCTGATTTTTTAAATCTGCCAATTCAATGGAGTAGTCATGTCTCTCCAATAGTTGTTTTGCAATATACAATCCAAGTCCACGACCTTCTTCACCTTTTCCGGAATAGAATGGTTCAAAAATATAGGGCGCATCATCTTTTCGAATTCCAGGTCCATTATCAGAGAAAATTAATATTGACTCCCGTCCATCTAACTGAACTTTTATCCGCTTTGTTTCAATATCCGATGCATCCAACCAAAACACAGCGTTGTCGAATAGATTTAATAAAAGCTGAAGTAAGACAGCGTCGGTAGTTTTTGCTACAAGTGGCCCACCTATCACCTCGACTTCATATTCGATATTTGCTTTAGATATCGTCTGCTCATATATTTTTGCTACCTTTTCCAAAATGTCGGAGACACGTATTTCACGGCGTCTCTGTTTGGCCGAACGAAATAGCAATTGGATGTCACGCAATTGTGAGTCGATAAAACCCAGCATACCTCGGACAGATGCCAAGTCCTCCATCATTTTCTCAAAGTTGACTTTAGCTTTACCGTTGCCGACCCTAATAATAGAATCCATCTTTTGTAATGCTTTGTTCATGATAGATGTGATGTCATGTGATGCCGTCTCAACAGACAAGCCTACACCGGCAAGATCTTCAGTCGTTTCAGCTCTCTGAACGAGAAACTGTCTTTCCGCTTTATAGTTTTTCTCCGCCTTTTCAAGAAGAGCTACTGCTTTCTTATTGTCTTTTATCGATTCCTTGATTACCTCGAAATCAGTCTTGACTTGTTCTTCTTTAAATATATTAATCGCATTTTTTTCGACGATTCCAGCGCGATATTGTGCATATGGTTTCGATCGAACAAAAGCTAAAAAAGTTTGCAATAGGCAAATAAAATCATCGGTAGGATTGCCTGTTTCTATTAATCCTTCGCGGTTGGTTTTGTCCTTTAAGCCCGGATTGCCTTTCTCAGAAATATTGACATATCCGACAACCTGATCATTGCTCAGAAATTGCCCTGCGCTGATAGTGCCACGATAGGCGTCAATACGTAGCCAATCGTCATCTGGCTCACCATAAGGATAAACACGAATACCATCCCGATAAAGATATATCCTGTGATCCTTAATAAGGTTTTTATCATCCTTATCAAGAGAGTATTTCGCTTCAGCTGACGCGCTGAAATCAAATACATAGAATCCAAAATTGAAGGAGCCGCATTCGGTAGAGCGGCGTTTCAATTCCTCACCTGCAGTGCCGAAGTGGTCTCGAAAAACCCGCAGCGCCGTTATGTCAGAGTCTGCCAGATGTAAAATTTGAGGAATTCCATTTAACTTAAAAGAGAAAAGTTTTTTTGGTTGGTTATACTGACCATCTTCAATTTGAAAAACTGAGCTTTCAGTTAGCAACGTATGCAGGCGCTCTACGTAATTTTCACTAAAGTCTTGATCATCGCCATTCACTTCAATGGAAACTTGGAATGATGTTTGAGGGTGAACAACAAGATTACCAGACGCACCATCAAATATTGACTGTAAGCGAGTCAGGTCCCTAAAGACATCCCTTACTTTATTAGGCGTCCACGTTCCCTTTATGCCAGAGATCTCTATTCTAGTTCCAGATGTTCCTTGTTCTATTAATGCGCCAGATATTTTTCTTGTCTTTGGTATAATGACTGCTGCTGGCCTAGACTCTACCTCAATAGATAAATCATCGAGGTATATTTCCTTTTGTTTGTTATTTTCGCTAAGAAAATCATCATCGTATTGTGAGAAATCGAAATTTATTACATGTTCAATTTTACTGTCAATCGGACGAGTTGTTATTATAACTTTCTTCCCAAGTTTTAATACTGCAAAACGCCCAATTCCTTTCTCTCCCTGAATTTTTCGACCTTTTTCAGTAGTGTCTAAAGTCTTTTTGCTGATTTTTTTCGAAGGAGTAGCAGGGCTTAACCATTGGTTCTTGATCGTTTCCAATGTCATGCCACTACCATCGTCCTCAATTAAGATGACGGAATCGTCATCTACTTCCATATTTTTACCAAAATTTAAAAATGATATTTTTACCCAATTGGCGTCAGCATCGTAGGAATTTTTAGCTAGTTCAGCTAAAGCAATTCGTTCGTTTTTAATGAGTTGCTCGCCTAACATTGTCAAAAGGCGCGCATATGGCCGAATCTTAAAATCATTTTTCATATTATCGCTCCGCTATCAGAACAAATTCTTCACCGTAAACCTGAGATTCCTCATTGGATCTAGTGAATCGTCCTTTAGGCGTTCTATATGGCGTCAAAATTTTATTGGAAATTGTGCGTTTGGCTAATGATACATTTGAGAATCCTGCCTGTATCAATGATTCAGTTAGATGCTTCGCATTATCTATTAGCACTCCTTTATATTTTGTGTTTCCAATAACAAATAAGGCTAAGCCGTTAATTTTTAACATTTTTGAACACCGATCAGCAACTTGTTGCATATCTAGATAATATTTGGCTACAGATTTTGCTGCTCTTGGATCTTGTGAAAATAGACTAAATACAATTTCACTGCCACTATGGTTAAGTCTCTTTACTTCACGAGTGAAATTGAAATCATGTTGAGTTGTGCCAATGGAACCATTGCGTAAATCTTTATAGTTAGTGGCGAATCCTAGCCATAGCGATGAAAGCTGGTGAAGGTCAGCATATTCGTAGGAAGTAACGTAGGGCGGGCTAGTAATTATCATATCCACTACGCCAGTGCTTCCATGATCCACTGAAAGAAAATTTTCGTTAATAATTTCTGTATGATTTTTTCCAGTCGATGGGCTTTCGCGATAAGCTTTTAACATTAAATTAAATTGGCTGGAAAAACTGGGTATCACTCCGGAAATTATTTTATTGGGATCAATCTGTGGTTTAATTGACTTTGTTAGCCAGCGAGAACACGCTTTTAAAATATTTGAGAAAGCGCAGAGAAAGAAGTCCCTATAAATACTTCCTTCGGGAACTGCGTTATATATAGAATTACGTAATTTTGCCAAAGCACGCATTTGATTGTCTGGGTACCAATAATAAAGTCTGATTTTCGCATCAGAGGTCAGTCCAATCGCTCTGCTAGAAGATTTGAATGTATTTTGAATCTCTTCAAAGTATTTTTCTAAAATTTTAATTTCGTATTGATGGCTTTTTGCACGAGCAATTAATGTGGCCACTGGATTGATATCGCATCCCCAAAAAGCGAGTGCTTCCCGTTGCGCTTCAAACGCTACAGTGCCACATCCGCAGAATACATCGGCGATTCTGCGCACGACTATCTTCTTGGACTTGGCGTAATCAAGCGCCTTGTGGGTAATAAAAGCTGGGAATTTCGCCGGGTAGGAATGGATCCGGTGCATCTTGAGTTCCCGTTTTTCTCCCGTGTCCCAAAATGTGTTATGGGGTACATCGGCGATGCTGAGTTCTCTCGCTTTTTTGATCGAGGAAATTCCTGTGTATCCATCTGCCATAGTAAAACTCTTAATTTTTTTAGTTAATGAAATACTACACTGTGCCCACGCACTAAGTATAGTTTTTTGTTGACTTAGAGGTGTAAATAAGAATAAATAAAAAATCGGCAAAATTCACATTTTTATTACATTTGGTGAATATTGAGTGCCAATGGTGGTTTACGCTACCTAAGGTAGAAAATTTCGACGCGATAGTAGTGCGTGTACGTTATCTCAATTGGCACTATTTGCCTTCTAGGTCCGAAGGTATCGTATACGGCGTGCAATTTTACCGATGCATACTGCCTGCAAAAAATTGCGATTTGTGCGATGCTAAGGAGCCGACTGTACACCAAGGGGGATACGCATCCAACGGGTCATGTTTGCCATTTGGACACGGGCTGAGGCATTGCGCACGGTAGGAGCCAGCCCGGAGAACTAAGAAGGCACGCCCTCGGCGTCCGAAGCTGCCCGCGCAGCTGGCAGCAGTTGGTCGATTCGGAGAGGGCCACGTCGGCAGTTTTGTTCTTTCGAAGTCCCCAATTGGCTATGAATTCATACTGACAAGGGCTTAATAGGTTTCTACGGTGCCCAAAGCATCAGTTCGTGTCCGAATGGCAGACCTGCCCGTAGGCTGCAGGAGCCTTGGCAACTGCGGGTTTCGTTGCCGCGGCCTAAACCACAGCCGCCTTGCCCCGCACCCGTACCCTCCTACCCATCGCCTTTTTCGCAACCGACCTGCCTACCCGCTTAGGAATTGCAACGCTTTCCTCCGCCACCGTCTCCCCAGACCCAATAACCTCCGCCACCAGCCGCACCCCAAGCGCACCCAATACGCGAGTCATGGTCTCCATGCGCGGCTGACTATTCGGGCGAAGCGCCTTGTACAAACTCTCGCGCCCCAAACCCGCCGCCTTGGCGATCTCGGCCATGCCACGCGCACGCGCGATATCGCCAATGGCGGCGGCGAATATGGCGGCGTCGTTCGTTTCCAGTGCTTGCGTGATGTAGGCGGCAGCCGCTTCATCGCTGGTGATGTATTCCGCTGGGTCGAAGTCTTCCAGATCCAGCCCTTCAAGGTCGGACAGTTTGATGTTGTGCTCAGTCATGATGCACCTCCTGTATTGCTTCGGGTCGCTATTATTTTGTCGGTTTTGCGACGGTTTTCTCTGCGGCAGACTTCTTCAACTCCTTGGCCATCTGCCTGGCCTTGTTGATGTCGGTAGCCTGGGTGCTCTTGTTGCCTCCCACGAGCAACACGATCACGTACCCTTCAACTTCAATGAAATAGACACGCCAGCCTGGCCCTACATCAATGCGTAGTTCTCGGACGCCGCCACCAATTGCCTTCACGTCACCCAACCCGTTTTCCAGGCGAACGATGTGCTGAGCGATGATTGCCTTTGTCTTGTCGTCCTTGATATCGGACAACCAGTTGCCGAAGTGCTTGGTTTTTTTGACCGTCTTCATGAAAACATTGTATTCATTCGAATACAGATGTGCAATCAAATTTGAGTAACCCTTGTTCCCCCACAAACCTTGTCGCGTCTCAACCCCTCATAGTTTCCCCCATGTATCGTAAGACTCTCCCACCAAGCCAGGAGAGTCTCATGTCCTACACCTACACCAAAGTCGACGAACTGGAAAAAACCACCATGGTCGGTAACCATCAATGCGTTGCGCTGGTCCGCCACTACGCGGGTGCGCCTGCCACATTGGCCTGGAAGCAGGGGGAAGCCGTGCTGGGAAATCGTTTGCTGCGCAAGGGCACGGCCATTGCCACGTTTATCAACGGGAAGTATGCGAATCATCAACAAGGCAATCACGCGGCCTTGTATATGGGGCAGACGCTGGACGGCATCATTGTCATGGATCAGTGGACGGGCAAGCGCCTGGGCATCGTGACTTCGCGAACCTTGCGTTCCAAAGGTCAGTATAAGAATGGCTTGCATATCGATCCTAGCAACAATGCCGATGCTTTTTTCGTCATCGAATAGGGGCGTATCCGTGCAACCTAAACGTTTGTTGACCGGCGCCGCCTGCTGCATTTTCCCGGTGCTAGCGCAGGCAGCCATGACTGCCTCATATGCTTGCCCGGAGAGCGTGCCTGCGGCATCGATCAGCCTGACCGGCGTACCGGCCGGCTGGACGCCGTATATCGGCAGCCCGCTCTACCTGAGCGCCGCAGCGCCGATCGATGGCGCACCGGAGCGCAGGGGGCAGCTGGTACCCAGCGGGGAGCGCAAGAAGAAAGGGCAAACGACGCTCAGCTACCGTCTGGATGGTCGCTATCCAGATGGCAAGTGGCTGCAATGCAGCTACGGCGTGCATGGTGAAGTAACGCTGTCGAGGAGGATGGACGACAGTGTCAGCGTTTGCGAATTTACCTACAGGAAAGGCAGCAAGGCCGGACAGAGCGAGATCGATATCGATTGCCGTTAAGGCATTTTGGTATCGACGGTATTTTCGTCTGATGCCGCGCCGCCGCATACCGGTCGATCTTACTCAGCACAAAGCGTCTTATACATGCTGCTAACCCCACCTACAAACCTGCCGCCTGTCCGTAGCGCACACGCAAAAAAGCCCGCCAAAGCGGGCTTTCTCACTCTACAGCCAAACCAACAACTCAGAACTGATTCATCGTGTTGTCTTTACCAGCCGCCTTCAGCGCCGCTTCGCCGCTGAAGTAATCCTTGTGGTCGTCGCCGATGTCCGAGCCGGACATGTTTTGATGTTTCACGCAGGCGATGCCCTGGCGGATTTCCTTGCGCTGCACGCCGGCCACGTAGCCCAGCATGCCCTGGTCGCCGAAGTATTCCTTGGCCAGGTTGTCCGTCGACAAGGCTGCCGTGTGGTAGGTCGGCAGGGTGATCAGGTGGTGGAAGATGCCGGCTTCGCGGGCCGAGTCGGCCTGGAAGGTGCGGATCTTCTCGTCGGCGGCGATCGCCAGTTCCGTCTGGTCGTATTCCACGCTCATCAGCTGGGCGCGGTCGTAGGCGGACACGTCCTTGCCTGCCGCTTTCATGCCGTCGAAGATTTGCTGGCGGAAGTTCAGGGTCCAGTTGAACGATGGGCTGTTGTTGTACACCAGCTTGGCGTTTGGGATGACCTTGCGGATTTCGCTGACCATGCCGCCGATTTGCGCGATATGCGGTTTTTCCGTTTCGATCCACAGCAGGTCGGCGCCGTTTTGCAAGGAGGTGATGCAGTCGAGCACGCAACGCTCTTCGCCGGAACCGGCGCGGAACTGGAACAGGTTGCTCGGCAGGCGTTTCGGACGCAGCAGCTTGCCTTCGCGCTTGATGATGACGTCGCCATTGCCCAGCGCGTCGGCCGACACTTCTTCGCAGTCGAGGAAGGAATTGTATTGGTCGCCCAGGTCGCCTGGTTCATTGGTGACGGCGATCTGCTTGGTCAGGCCGGCGCCCAGCGAGTCCGTGCGGGCGACGATGATGCCGTCGTCCACGCCCAGTTCCAGGAAGGCGTAGCGGATGGCGCGGATCTTGGCCAGGAAATCTTCGTGCGGCACCGTGACTTTACCGTCCTGGTGGCCGCATTGTTTCTCGTCGGATACCTGGTTTTCGATCTGGATGCAGCAGGCGCCCGCTTCGATGAACTGCTTCGCCAGCAGGTAAGTCGCTTCCGCATTGCCGAAACCGGCGTCGATGTCGGCGATGATGGGCACGACGTGGGTCACGTGGCCGTCGATCTTGGCCTGGATGGCTTGCTTGGCATCGCCCTGGGCCGCGTCCAATTGGCGGAACAGGCCGCCCAGTTCGCGTGCATCGGCCTGGCGCAGGAAGGTGTACAGTTCCTTGATCAGGGCGGAGACGGCGGTTTTTTCATGCATCGACTGGTCCGGCAGCGGGCCGAACTCGGAGCGCAGGGCGGCGACCATCCAGCCGGACAGGTAGAGGTAGCGGCGGTCGGTGCTGTTGAAGTGTTTCTTGATCGAGATCATCTTCTGTTGACCGATGAAACCATGCCAGCAACCGAGCGACTGGGTGTACTTGGATGGGTCCGCATCGTAGGCGGCCATGTCGTTGCGCATGATCTTCGCCGTGTACTTGGCGATGTCCAGGCCAGTCTTGAACTTGTTCTGGGCGCGCATGCGGGCGGCGGACTCGGGATTGATGGCGTTCCAGGCGCTACCTTGTTGGTCTTTCAAACCAGCAACAGCCTTGATGTCGTCTTGATATTGGGACATGTGAATCTCCTAAAAAGAAAAGCTATGTTTGAGAAAATCGCCGAGTGCGCCACAACGTCTTGTCGAAGCAAACTGCATGACTAAATAGTAGGCCGATTCGCGCTGATCTTCAAGTCTTATATAAGACATATAACTTAAATTTAATCGTTCTTTTTCAACGACTTAATTATAATTTTTCAGGATGTGAAATGAATTTTCAAAAAGTGAGAGCATTAATGGATGAGTCTGCCGTTTGAAATCCCGCGATGTGAAACGCCTTTTCAGATTTTGGTGCAGCGCGACAAATCGGGGCGAAAGGAGCCACCCGAAGGTGGCGTAGCGGTACATTTGTTTTAATATCATGCTCCGCTTGTGAAAGGTAACGTCAGCGATGCAGATTAACGGTATGGATTTACCCGTCGAGTATATTGCTTTTACAGCAAGATATCGGGATGCGGCAGGATTCTGCAATGTGAGGCTGAAGGAGGAGCTCGATTCTTTCGGTCGCGTCCTGCAGACGGAATTGGCGCACACCTATACGGATGCCGTCGAATTGACTGCCCGGACAGCGCAGCTGGGGGCGTATTTCGTCGGCGATGGCTGCTATGGGGAGCCTGGAAGCGGCAGTGCTGGCCCGGGAGCCATGCCGGATATCGTTGATTTTACAGAAATCATTTGTTTCGGCATGGCCGGTGACGGGAGTCCATTCTGTCTCGATTTCAGGGGTGCCCGGGGCGCACCATCCGTCATCTTGTGGGACGATGATTACTGGCGGAAGATTTCAAACTCCTTTGAAGACTTTCTATCGCTATTTTCTTGATCGCTTACCGGGGCAACTGCTGCAGCGCACGAGGCAAGCCCGTGCGCTGCCCGAGGCTAGCTAGCGTCCCACCGTCTGCCGCTGGTCCTTGATGAACAGGGCCGTCAGCATGCCGACCACGCACACGCCGATCACGTAATAGGCGGGGCCCAGCACGTTGTTCTTCAGCATCAGGGTCACGACCACGGGCGTCAGGCCGCCGAAAATGGCGTACGACAAGTTGTAGGAAAACGACAGTCCCGAGAAGCGCACCTGGGCCGGAAACGCTTGCACCAGCACGTAGGGCACGGCGCCGACGACGCCGACGAACAGGCCCGTCATGGCGTACAGGGGCAGCAGCAGGTCGGGGCGGGTGCCGACGGTGGTGTAGAAGAGGTACGTGGAAATGGCCAGCAGCACGGAACCGACGAAGATCACGCGCTTGCCGCCCAGGCGGTCGGCCAGCATGCCGGCGATGATGCAGCCGAAGGCCAGGCACAGGGTGGCCACGGTATTGGCCACCAGCGTGGTGCGCGGCGCGATGTGGTGGATCTTTTGCAGCAGGGCAGGCGTCATCAGGATGACGACGACGATGCCGGCCGACAACATCCACGTCAGCAGCATCGAGACGACGACGGCGCCGCGGTGGCTGCGCAGCACGGATTTCAAGGGCATTTCCGTCGCCAGCGCCTTGCGCTGCTGCATTTCCGCAAACACGGGGGTTTCATGCAGCCAACGGCGCAGATACATGGCGCCGAAGCCGAAGATACCACCCAGCAAGAACGGATAGCGCCAGGCGCCATCGGTGATTTCCGCCGGCGTGTAGACGGTGTTCAAGCCCGTCGCCACGAGCGAACCCAACAAAATACCGACAGTCAGGCCGGCCGTCAGCACGCCGCAGGCAAAGCCCGTGAAACGGCTGGGCACGTGTTCGGACACGAACACCCAGGCGCCCGGCACTTCGCCGCCCACAGCCGCGCCCTGGAAGATGCGCATCAACAGCAGCAGCAGCGGGGCGGCCAGGCCGATGGTGGCATACGTGGGCAGCAGGCCGATCAGCAAGGTCGGCACGGCCATCATCAGGATGGACAGGGTGAACATGCGCTTGCGGCCGAGCAAGTCGCCGAAGTGGGCCATGACGATGCCGCCCAGCGGACGCACGACGTAGCCGGCGGCGAAGATGCCGAAGGTTTGCAGCAGGCGCAGCCATTCCGGCATTTCCGGCGGGAAGAACAACTGGCCGATGGCGTTGGCAAAGAAGACGAAGATGATGAAGTCGTAGAATTCCAGCGCGCCGCCCAGGGCGGCCAGCGATAGGGTCTTGTAGTCTTGCTGGGTGAGGGGACGGCTTGCGGCGGTGTCGGAGGTAGGCATGTGTCTCGTTCTTGTGTGTTATGGGAGATTGCCAGACCTAGCATACGCATTTCCGCCGCGTGAGTAAATGCGGGGGGAGGGGGGGAGCCGCCTCAGCTGTGCTTAATACAACGCCGCTATCATCGGCGTTGACTTCATTGCAAAGGACACAGTATGCACATCATGATCGTGGGCGCCAGCCGGGGCCTGGGACGCGCGCTGGTGGACGGTTTGCTCGCTGACGGGCATGCCGTCATCGGCGTATCGCGCCAGCAACCTGCCGACTTGCCCGCTGGCCAGGGCACGCAACTGCAATGGATCGCGGCGAACCTGGCCGAACCCGCCGAGGCCGTCGAACGCATCGCGCGTGCAGCGCCGGCCGCGCTGGACGCGGTGATCTACAACCTGGGCGTGTGGGAAGAAAAGGCCTTCAGCGACGACTACACTTTCCTCGGCGATGCGGACGACGCCATCGTCGACATGGTCAATACGAATATCACGGCGACGATCTTGCTGCTCAAGCGCCTGGTGCCACGCTTGCTGACCAGCAACAAGCCGCAGCTGATACTCACGGGGTCGACGTCCGGCCTGCGCCAGAGCGGCCGCCCGGAAGTGACGTTCAGCGCGTCGAAATTCGCGCTGAACGGCATCGCCGACGCCTTGCGCGAAGGTTTCCGCGAACAGGGGCTGGCCGTGACGGCGCTGCAGCTGGGCTACCTGAATACCTACGATGGCTTGTCCGTGCCGCTGGCGGACGCTAGCGCGCGCGGCGAAGGCGAGCTGATACCCGTGCATGACGTCGTTGCCGTCGTGCGCATGCTGCTGAACCTGTCGAACGCCTCGTTCGTGCGCGAACTGGTGATGCCCGCGCTGCGCGACGAGCGTTTCTGACTCTCAGGCATCCTTGCCGTAGACCTCGGACCAGCCGAGACGCTCTTCCAGCCACTCGTCCACTTCCGAGCTATCCATGTGCATCAGGGCGGCGCCCAGCCGCAGCTTGCCCTTGGCCAGGGCCAGCACGGCGAACACGGATTCCAGCATGACGGGGTCGAGCTGGCCCTGCAGGTCGCGCGCGGCGATAGTAGGCAATTGCGCCCAGGCATCGCGGTAGCTGTCGGCCAGCCAGTCCGGCAGAGGCGGATTGTGCAGGCGGTGGCGCTCGATTTCAATCAGGGCGATGAGCGCATAGAAATCTTCCTCGCGCGCTTGCGCGCCGCCCAGCATGGCGACGAGCTGGGGCACGGCCGCATACGAGGCGACGCCCACGTCGCCCTGGTGGTGCAGCTCTTCCCACAGCTCATGCCAGACGTCTTCGCCCGCCTGCATGGCCTTGAGCGCCTCGGCCACGTCGTAAGGTACGCGGTAGCCGCCTTCCAGGGTGGGCCAGAGGGGATCGTCGAGTGATAACAGCATGGTTTTCCTTGATGGGACAGCTCGGCTGAGCAAACGCGCACTATACAAGCACCCGGCGCACGCAGAGCGCGTAGCCGTCGAACTCGCGCAAAGTCTGATAGGCGACGCCCGTGTCAAAGTCCTTGCACCAGGCTTCGTCTTCGATGTCGCCCGGCTCGCTCGACCAGTGCCAGTTTGGCCGGAATGCCTCTTTCAATGTCGCATACAGCAAGGTCTGCTCGCGTCGATCCGGCAAGCTGTGGCCGAGGCTGGCGGCCCAGTCTGACGTGGCTTGCCACGAGTCGTACTCCGGCTCGAGCTTGTCCGGCTGCAATAGCAGATGGTAGTCGGGCACGCCATCCTTGCCGAGAATCAGGCCGGCATAGCGCTCGCCCTGCCGCAAGGGGACGGGTGCGGCGGCCGCTGGCGCCAATTCGACCCGGCGCACGGCGCAGGCGCGGCCGCTGTAGGTCTTGCGAAAGTTGTATTGGGTGCCGTTATCGAAATCGTGGCTCCAGGCCAGGCGGGGCAGGATGGCGTCCGCTTCCGACGACCAGTACCAGGCATCCGGGAAGGCGTCGCGCAAGTTGGCGTGCAGCAAGGCCAGTTCGCTGCGCGTGGGCAGGCAGGCGCCGCGCGCCGCGGCCCAGTCGAGCGCGGCTTGCCAGGGCAGGGCGCCGGCTTCGCCGGGCAGCAGGAACAGCTGGTAGCCGGGGGCGCCAGCGTGGCCAGGCAGGATGCCCGCGTAGCGCTCGCCGGCAATGGCGCCCAGCACGCCAGGGCAATGCTCGAACCAGCCATCGTCTTCTTCCTCGGCAATAAAGGCCGCGATCAGCGCTTGAGGCGCGGGCGGCGCGCCGGCCAGCAGGGAGTTGAAGCAGTTGATGGCCGAGGCGTGGGGCGTGCCGGCGCCATTGGCGATACCGACGAGAAATTCGCCCGCCCAGTCGGGCAAGGTGGCGATCAGGCGCGGCAGTTCGTGCAGCAGTGCCATGCAATACGCCGTCTCGCCGTAGCGCCAGGCGGCGCGGTTGGCTATCTGATAGGCGCCGTAATCGTGTTCGGCTTGCACGGATTGAAAGATGGCCAGTGCGTATTGCGCGCCTTCCTTGCCCGTCAGCGCATCGAGCATGGCGCAGTAGCGCTGGAAGCGCTGCTGGGCTTCATCGGGCGGCGTGGCGGTGTCGTCGTCCTGGATGATGTTGCCCAAAATTAAAAGTTCGGCTTTCCAGTGTTCGAATGAGGATGGCATGGAATGAATGAAATGATCGCGACGAGCTGCCATTATGACCTGTGCCGCCCGTGATTTTATTGATGGTGGCAGATTTCTTTTCGATCAAAATGCATCGTCCTTGTTTTCGTGTTTATCAATTCGGCTTCCTGTGGTGACTCATCGTTACAAATGAATTTTATTAGATGGTTGTGGTGCGATATTTTTCTCTGCTTGAAATGGATAATAAGAAGGCGGCGCTGGAATTAATATATTTTTATGCCGTTCAATTCAGCGGTTGCCTATCATATTTTTTACTTATCGTGAATAATTCGGGTCGAGTGAAATATCATTAACCTGATCGGAATATCACGTGAATAGTAGAATTTTATTTTGTGCGCTGGCTTTTGCTGCCTTGTCGGCCTGTGGCGGCGGCAGTAATGACGCGGCGGACAATGGCGGCGCAGTCGTGCCACCCGTTACCCCTTCCATTCCGGTGGCGAATACGGCGCCCGTCGCGCAGGCCGGGCCCGCCCAAAGCGTGGTGGTCGGCAGCGTCGTGACCTTGGACGCGAGCACCAGCTCCGATGCGAATGGCGATGCCTTGACCTACAAATGGGTGATCAGCTCCAAACCTGCATCCAGCGCCGCTGTCCTGGATTCCTTATCTGCCGTGAAACCGACTTTTACCGCTGATGTGGAGGGCGTGTACGTGGCCACGCTGATGGTCAATGATGGCAAGATCAGCAGCGAGCTGTCGTCGGTGACGGTTGCCGCGTCGGTAGCCAATGCCCCGCCTGTCGCTAACGCGGGGCAGTCAATGACCATTGTCGCGGGTATGGGTATCATGTTGGATGGTAGCGCAAGCAGCGATGCGAATGGCGATATCCTCATCTATAAATGGAGCCTGGTATCGAAGCCTGCCGGCAGTACTGTACGGATCGTGGATGCAAACTCCGTGCGTCCGTATGTCGGCGTGGATTTGCCAGGTGCCTATGAACTGAGCCTGGTTGTCAACGATGGCAAGGTCGATAGTGCGCCGGCTTTCGTGACGACGACGGCGGTTGTCGGCAATGCCCGGCCATTGGCCAATGCGGGCGTGGCGCAGAACGTGCTTAAGGGGAACACCGTTATTCTTGATGGCAGCGCAAGTTCCGATGCGAATGGCGATGCCCTGACGTATTACTGGACCCTGACTTACCGTCCTGCGGGGAGTACTGCCACGTTGTCGTCCGCAACGCTGGTGAAACCCTCTTTTATCGCCGACAAGGCTGGCACGTATGTCGCCACGTTGCGTGTGTGGGACGCAACGACATCGAGCGATTCAATGAGCGTCACGATTACGGCGACGTCCACGAATGCCGCTCCGGTGGCGAATGCCGGGGTGGATCAGCGTGTGCTGGCAGGTGCGTATGGTGTGACCCTCGATGGCAGGGGCAGTTCGGATGCGGACGGCGACAATCTCAGTTATAAATGGACGTTCATCTCCGTGCCGCCAAATAGCATGCTGCAACCGTTTCCCGGCGAATTGTACCGCAGCCAGGCAGTCAGCAGATTTTGGGCGAATGTGCCGGGAACCTATGTCGTCAGCCTTGTCGTCAATGACGGTACGGTCGACAGTGCACCATCAACCGCCACCATTATTGCCACTGCAAGCTCGACCAATGCGGAGCCGATGGCCAATGCGGGCATAGATCAGGTTGTCGCTCCAGGAACGACCGTGCGTTTGACGGGACTTGGCAGTACGGATGCGGACCGCGATGTGTTGACATACCGCTGGCAGTTGAAGAGCAAGCCTGCTGGCAGTGCGGCCGTGCTGTCGTCATTGACTGCCGCGCAGCCGACATTTGTCGCAGATATGGCCGGTGATTATGTCGCGACATTAATCGTCAACGATGGCTCGGTGAATAGTGGCGAAGATAATGTCACGGTAACGGCGACGCCGAATCTGCTCAATTTATACCAGGTGCAGGACAATGGGGCCGGTCCGGTCGAGACGAAGGCCGGCTTGCCTTACCTCGCCAATGCGACGGTACAGAGGTCGTGCTCGGGATCGTGCGCGGCCAACTTTACGGTCGATACCTTCAAGGTGGCCGCCGCCGGGACGAGCTTCATGATTACCAATGTGACGGCCGTCGACAGTACCGGCAAGGTCGTTCCGGCCATCGTCGGTCTGGTGTCGGGCCAGGTCATTCCTGCCGGCAGCAGCGCCACCTTCTCGCTGGTGTCGCCCAAGACGAATGGCGCAACGGCTAAACTGAGCTACAAGTTCTTTGTGGCGGAAACGGGCCAGTCTTTCGTTTATAACGCCGACTTCACGTCAAACTAAGTGATGTAACTCAGTGATGTAATATGGCGAACGCCGGGCTTCGGTTCCGCGTTCGCCAGCCCCACTTGCCCACTTGCCCCATGCCCACCTGGACTTCCCCGCCCCAACTCGTCGCCCTGGCCGGCTTTTATGCGCAGGTGCAAGCCCATCCGGATGCCATCGGCGACGCGGCCTTCCTCGGCGCCGTCAAAGCCGCCCACTGGCCCACCAACTGCTGGAGTTACGTGGAAGCATCGTTCGCCATCATCGCGCCCGCCTGCCTGCTGCGTCCGCATCTGACCGCCGAGCTGATCGTCTTGCCCATCGACGCCATGATCGCGGGCGGCCTGGACGATGCGGGGCAAGTCATCGCCATCGGCCTGGCCTGCGCCACGCGCGACGCGCCGTATGTGGCGGTGAGCGCAGAGGGCAAGCGCTGGCTGACGCAGGTGTGGCCGGGACTGGAAGAGCTGGTCGAGACCGTGTTTCAAGCCAGGCTGCAGGAGGCGCTGGCGGAAGATGAGGACTAGGCAAGCCTGCCCTTGACCTGGAAAGCCCGTTTGCGTTAGGGTATACGTAACTGCTTACATATATCCCGCCCAACATGTCTTCCAACTTGCAAACCTACGGCTCCCTGATGCTGGCCAGCCGCCTGCGCCGTCTTTCCGATCAACTGTATGCGGGCGTCGATACCTGCTATCTGGCCGCCGGCGTCGAGCTGACGTCGCGTTGTTTCCCCTTGTTATTGCTGCTGCGCGACAACGGCCCGACGGCGATCACGGCCCTGGCCGCGCAGATCGGGCAGACGCACCCGGTGGTGGTGCAACTGGGGCGCAAGCTGCTCGATGCCGGCGTGGTGGCGGAGATGCCGGACGCCAAGGATGAGCGGCGGCGCTTGCTGGCGCTGTCCGACGCCGGGCAAGCGTTGCTGCGCAACATGGCGCCCCTGTGGGACGATGTGCGCGCGGCCGTCGATAGCGTCTTCGAGCACGGTACGCCGCAGCTGATGGCCAGCCTGGACCGGGCCGAAGCGCGCCTGCAGGCGCAAGGTTTCGGCGAAACGATCGCCGCCTGCCGGCGCCTGCGCGAGCGGGCGGCCGTGGAAATCATCGATTACGCCGCGCAATACGCGGCAGACTTCAAGCGGCTGAACATCGCCTGGCTGGAGCGGTATTTCTATGTCGAGGCGCTGGACGACAAGGTGCTGTCCGATCCGCAACGCTCGATCCTGGACGACGGCGGACAGATTTTTCTCGCGCGTTTGGACGGCAAGATCGTCGGCACCTGCGCCCTGATCCGCGCCGGCGACGCCAGCATCGAGCTGTCGAAGATGGCTGTCACCCCCGAGTGCCAGGGCCTGGGCATCGCGCGCCGCCTGATCGAACGGGCCTTCGACGCCTTCGAGGCCAGCGGCGCGCAATTGCTGTTCCTGGAATCGAACAGCAAGCTGGCGCCCGCCATCCGCCTGTATGAAAGCAGCGGTTTTACGCACGTGGCGCGGCCGGCCGGCGAGGCCCATTACCAGCGCGCCGACGTCTACATGGAGTGGCAGGGCCGCTAGCGCACGCGAGGGCGCCACGCGGCGCTCCCCATCGGCCGTCTCCCGCGTTACAATACGCGCATCCATAACGGAACTTAGGTTCCACTATTCCGAGACGCCGACGCCGCATGCCTTCCTTCCCGATGCCCTTCCCGCAGTTGATCGTTCCACCCGAGCCCACCCAGGCGCGCAGCAAGCTGGCCTTCGAGCGCTTGCTGCTGGTAGGGGAACAGTTGCTGGCGGAAAACCGTTTCGATGAAATCGGCGTGGCCGACCTGGCAAAACTGGCGGAAACCTCGGTGGGCACGTTTTACCGTTTGTTGGGCGACAAGGACACCTTGAGCCGCTTGCTGCTGCAGCGCTTTTTTTCCGACATGGTGGAAAAGGTCGAAACCCTGACGGAGCTGCGCCAGTGGGAAGGGCGCAGCCTGGAAGACTTCATCCGCGCCATGGTGGCCATGTTCGTGGCCGTCAACATGGGCCGGCGCGGCGTGCTGCGCGCCCTGATCACGCGCTGCTCGCAGGATGCGCAGTTCCGCGACAAGGTGCACCAGATCAACCATCTGATCTCGCAGCGCACGGTCGCCGTGCTGGCCAGCAAGTCGGCCAGCATCCGCCATCCGAATCCCACGCAGGCGATGATGGTGGTGCCGCCCGTGCTGCTGGGCATCCTGAACCAGCACGTGTTGTCGGGTTCGCTGTCCTTCCTGTCGGCGGCCGCGCTGGAAGACGAGCTGGTACGTGTTGCTTTAAATTACCTGACTTGAGATATTTACCGATTTAACTTGAAATCGGAATTCGGATTCCGTATTATGTTTTCCAACAGCAGGAAAATATATTCCTGCACCTGAACACAAAGCATGTTCAACAGCAAGGAGACAGAATGCGGCGTCACACGACATCCGATGTTCCATTGCATTATCTCGACCTCGGTCCCGGCACACAGGCAGGGCAGGGCGATCCCGTGTTTTTGTTGCACGGCCTCGGTTCCTGCGCCGAAGACTGGCGTCCGCAAATCGACGCCCTCGGCAGCAGCCATCGCCTGATCGTGCCCGACCTGCGCGGCCATGGCGCCAGTCCCGCGCCCAACGGCGACTGGCAGATCGGCGACTTCGCCAACGACCTCTTCAATCTGATGGACCAGCTTGACGTGGCGCGCGCGCACATCGTCGGCTTTTCGCTGGGCGGCATGGTGGGCCTGGAAATGGCCAACCGCGCCCCCGGCAGGGTCGCCAGTTTGTGCCTGATCAATTCCCAGCCGTTCCAGGGCAGCAAACCGGCCGCGCTGCTGTTTGCCTACTGGCTGCGCCGCACGGTGATCGCCACCTTCGGCTTGAAAGCCATGGGCAAGATCATCGGCAAGAAACTGTTTCCCGACCCTGAACAGCAAGCCCTCGTCGAGCGCTTTGCCACGCAGATGGCGGGCATGGACAAGCGCGCCTACCTGGCCGCGCTGGACGCCATTTTCCACTGGGATATCGACATCCATTTCCAGGCCCTGGCCATGCCCGTCCTGATCATGGCGGCGGACCAGGATTACACGCCCGTCGCCAGCAAGCGGGCCTTTGCCGCACAGTTTCAGCAGTGCGAGATCGAGATCATCGCGAACTCGCGCCATGCCACGCCCCTGGACCAGGCGCAGCGTGTGAATACCTTGTTGCAGTCCTTCCTTACCATAAATTCAAAATAAACAGGCCACTCGCCGCACGGGCCGGGGGCCGGAACACAGTCATCGCAGGGCAGGTGCACGCTTTTTGCGCGCGGGTACCGTTACGTCTTGCGATTCTGGAATCCGGCCGTTTTCCCTGGCGGTAAGCAAGCCTGACATTGGAGACGCTATGAAACTTGCTTTGAAATTGATGCCCGCCGCCCTCGCCGTTGCCGGCGCGTTTGCCACCCAGGCCCAGGCGCAGGAAGCCAACCCGGCAACTGCCGTCAGCGCCCAGGAAGCCAGCGATGCGAAAGAACGCATGGAAACCGTGACGGTCTCTGCCCGCCGCCGCGAAGAGCGCCTGCAGGACGTGCCGCTCGCCGTCACGGCGTTTTCCGCCAAGGCCCTGGAACGGGCGAATATCCAGAACCTGGCCGATTTGCAGGAGCGCGTGCCGAACCTGACCGTGTACGCATCGCGCGGCACGAACACCACCCTGACGGCGTTTATCCGCGGCGTCGGCCAGGCCGACCCCGTCTGGGGCGTGGATCCGGGCGTGGGCATTTATTTCGACGACGTCTACATGGCCCGTCCGCAAGGCGCGCTGCTCGACGTGTTCGACGTGCAGCGCATCGAAGTGCTGCGCGGTCCGCAAGGCACCCTGTACGGCAAGAACACCATCGGCGGCGCCATCAAATACATTTCGCGTCCGCTGGCGAAGGAAAACGGCGCTTCGGCGGAAGTGGGCATCGGCAACTACAACCAGCGCAACTTCAAGGCCGCCTTCAACGTGGCCAATGAGAACGGCACGTGGCGCGCGCGCCTGGCGGCTGCCAAGCTGGACCGCGACGGTTTCGGCCGCAACACGTTTAACGGCGAACAGGTCAGCGACCAGGACAGCACGGCCGCGCGCCTGTCCGTCGGCTATTTCCCGCAAGACATCCCCTTGACCGTCGTGCTGAGCCTGGACGCCACGGACGACAAATCGGGCGTGCGCGGCTTCCAGCGCATGGGCGTGAGCGCTTTCGATCCGCTCAAGCGTCCGCCCAGCACGGATGCGTATGACATCCAGAGCGGCATGCCGGGCAACAACTTCACGCACAACCGGGGCGGCTCGCTGGTGGCCAACTACACGTTGTCGAACGACTGGTCCGTGAAAGTGATCGGCGCCAAGCGGCGCAGCACGTCCGAGCAAACCATCGACTTCGACGGCTTGCCGCAGCCCATCGCCGACGTGTTCGGCGATTCGCGTGACGAGCAGAAAAGCCTGGAATTGCAGGCGTCCTACAGCGGCGACTATGGCGCCGGCGTGATCGGCCTGTACCGTTTCGAAGGCACGGCCGGCGGCGGCATCTACAACAATTTCCTGGGACGCCAGTTCCAGGCCGCCGTCAGCACGGTGGAGACGGACAGCACGGCGCTGTACACGGACTGGACCTGGCCCGTGGGCAAGGCGTGGAGCATCAATGCGGGCTTGCGCCACACGCGCGAGGAAAAGCGCGCCATCGTGCTCAACCGTGCTTTTGCCGACGTGGGCTTTACGCGGCCGATCCAGACGGCGGCCGATTTCGACAAGTCTTTGTCGGTCAGCAATACCTCGCCGAAACTGTCCGTGCGCTATGAAGCGTCGAAGACGACGAATTTCTACAGTAACCTGTCGCGCGGCTTCAAGTCGGGCGGCTACAACGTGCGCGCCAACAACCTGGTGGTACCCGATTCCGCGCGCCCGTACAAGGATGAAAAACTCGATGCGCTGGAAGTGGGCATGAAGTACGCGGCGCCGGACGATACCTTCGACGCCAACGTCGCCCTGTTCTACAACCGCTACAAGGATATCCAGTTGTCCGTCTTCACCAGCTACGTGCAGCCGGGCGGCTTGCCCGGTTTCTATGGCGACTTCACGAATGCGGGCAAGGCGACAGTCAAAGGCGCGGAGTTCGAATTTTCATGGCGGCCGAACCGCCAGTGGGAAGTCAACGGTTTCCTCGCGCTGCTGAACGCCAGCTATGACGAGTTCATGAGCGGCGGCAAGAACATTGCGGATACGCAAAAGTTCAGCAATACGCCGCGCCGGCAAGTGGGCCTGAACCTGACGCGCACGGACCGCGACGTGTTTGGCGGCGCCTTGCGCAGCATGGTCGGCTACGGCTACCGCAGCAAGGTGTATCCGACCACGGACTTGAGCGAAACCCTGGCGCAGGGCGGCTACAGCATCTGGACGGCTGGCGTCGTCTGGGAAGCGCCGAAGAACTGGACCTTCAGCCTGCATGGCAGCAACCTGGGCAATAAACGCTACCGCACGGATGGCTACAACATTCCTGCGCTGTTCATCCTCGACGGTTTCTATGGCCCGCCGCGCCAGATCATCGCCAAGGCAGGCTACAAATTTTAAGGTTCTCAACTATCGGGGCTGGACCCGCCGGGTCCGGCCTCGCTGGTCGTAAGTGCCGGCTTGATATGCATCAAGCCGGTTTGTTGTCGCTGTTTTCGTCCTTAATAATAATCAGGAGACTGGCATGGCACATCTGAATCAGCAACTGCGTCACTTATTAGCTGCACTCATCGCCGCCTGCGGCTTGCTGGCCGCGCAGCCGGCCGCAGCCGGCCAGTGGGACTTCGGCCTGTACGCGAGCCTGTGGGGCTCGCGCGAGTATCAGGTCTGGCTACCGAGCAACTACAATCCGAACACGCCGCTGCCCGTCGTGTTGATGCTGCACGGCTGCGGCTCCGAGCCCAACAGCATGGCCGCCGTCAGCCGCTACAACCAGCTGGCCGACAGCGAAAACTTCATCGTCGTCTATCCGCGCCAGAACGTCACGGCCAACCCGATGCGCTGCTGGAATTTCATGTTGCCGCTGAACCAGGAGCGGGGCACGGGCGAACCGGCCGTGCTGATGGGCATCTTGAACAAGGTCAAGAGCAAGTATGCGGTGCAGGACAGCCGCGTGTATGTGACGGGCATCTCGGCCGGCGGCGCCATGGCGTCCATCATGGCCGCCTGTTATTCCGACGTGTTCGCTGCCGTGATGGTGCATTCGGGCGGCATGTACAAGGGCGCCACGGGCATGATCACGGCCGCCGATTCCCTGTTCAACGGCAGCTCCTTCGACCCGAAAGTGCGCGGCAAGGATGCCTGGCGCTGCTCGGGGTCGCCGCGCCGATTGATGCCGACGATGGTGTTCCACGGCACGTCCGACATCGTCGTCAATCCGGTCAATGGCGAGCAAACCATCGAGCAATTCCTGCAAACGAGCGATTACGGCGACGATGGCCTCGACAATGACAGCGTGCGCTACCGTGCCGACAGCATCGTGCGCCAGACCGTGCCGTATGGCCGCAGCTATTCCATCGACACCTACCTGCACAACGGCGCCGTCATCGCGCAAAAGTACACGGTCGAGGGCATGAACCACGCGTGGAGCGGCGGCCCTCCCGGCTGGCCGTTCAGCGACGAGCTGGGCCCGGACGCCACCGTGATCAGCTGGAATTTCTTCAAGAATTACCAGCGCTGATGGCGTAGGGAACTGAAGCTTGTAGAATGGGGCGCCGCGATTGCGCCCCACTTTATGCCTGTGAAAAATCCCATGCCCGCTTGCCGTTTGCTGTCCTGCCTTGCCGTCGCCTTGCTCTCCGCTTGCGCCAGTGGCGGCCCGCTCGCGCCATCGGCCGCCGACGCGCAAGCGTTCGAGCGTGCTGCCCAGCAAGACAGCATGCGCAGCGAATGCGACTGGAACGCGCGCTACGCGCCCGTCGCGCCCAGGGACGCCAGCGTGGCGCAGCTGCAGGCGATCGCCACGGCGCGCCTGGCGGCCTTGCAACTGGCGCCCGCCTGGACCTTGTCCATGCCCGGCAGCGCGGCGCACGCCTTTACGGAGTCGGAGCAAGACCGCGCTGGGCTGCAATTGCTGCTCAGCATCGTCTTGCCGGCCATGGAGCGCTACCCGGCCGGCGTCTTCGCGCGCACGGGCTTGCGCCACGTCGTCCTGGTCAAGGATTTGAGCGTGGATGGCCAGCGCCGCCTGGCCATGCCGGCGCCGGAAATCGACAGCGTCGTCTACGCCGACAACCTGCTGGCCGCGATGTGTCCATCCGGCATGGAGCTGCGCGTGCACCATGAGTACTACCACTTCATCGAATACCGGCTGTTCAACGATTTCTATTACCGCGACCCCGCCTGGCTGGCCCTGAACCCGCCCGGCACAGCCTACGGCCAGGGCGGCGCCACGGCCTATGGCAAGGGTTTCCAGAACCTGGGCCACCCGCAGCCGGGTCTCGTCAGCCTGTACGCGGCCTACGGCCCCGAGGAAGACAAGGCGGAAGTGTTCGGCTGGATGATGACGCCCGCGTATGCGTTGCGGCTGGAGCAGTGGAGCCTGGCGGATGCGGCGCTGGCGGCCAAGCGGCAAAGCTTGACGGAAGTAGTGGGAACCTTGGCGGATTCTTACTAAATATCAAGTATTTCCTTGCCATCTCATGGCATTGTCGGTTCTCCAGCTTGATTAAGAGCATATCCCAGTAGGGAGCGTCTTCTGCTGGCAGCACATCAGGAGCGCGGACAAGGCGTGAGGAGGACGCGTGGCGAGCCACGCAACGACGATCAACGCAGTCCCCGCTTCTGAGGCGCGCCAGCGGGAGATGTATTCATCTACTGGGATAGGCTCTAAATGCAAGTGCGAATGAGGAGAACTCCATGGACGGTGACGAGTCGATATCTGGTGCCCAGCGTCCCTTGCGCCTGCGCCTGGGTGTCTCGCCCAAGGTGCCCGCCGGCGTGCTGATACCACAGCGTATCGCCGGCAGCGAGGCGATCTGTGGCGGTATCGAGTACCGTGTGCTGTGTGTTTCGACGCATGCCGACTTGCCGCTCAGTAGTTTGATTGCCTTGCCCGCCGCCATCGATCTCGTGACGGATCAGGGCCGGCTGCGCAGTATCTGCGGCCTCGTCACGCAAGCGAGCGCCGGCGACAGCGACGGTGGGCTGGCCAGCTACCAGCTGGTGCTGACGGATGCCTTCGCCATCATGGAGAAGCGCTGCAATACGCGCGTCTTCCGGCGCCTGACGGATATCGAGATCGTCAAGACCCTGCTCGACGAGTGGATACGCAGCAATACCGTGCTGGCGCACGCCTTCCAGTATGCATTTGCGGATTTCTTCGAGGCGCAAATGTATCCGCAGCGTGAATTTGTCATGCAGCACAATGAATCCGATGCAGCCTTCGTGCGCCGCTTGCTCAAGCGTAGCGGCGTCGCCTGGTTTTTTCGTGCGGTGGGCAATACGGATACGCATGCCGAGCCGGCGCATACCCTGGTGCTATTCAACCATGCCGATGGCTTGCGGAAAAACATGGCGGATACCGTGCGCTATCACGCGGACCGCGCGACGGAACAGCGCGACACCCTGACGTCGTGGAGCGAAGTGCGCAAGCTGCAGGCGGGCAAGGTGACGCGCCATAGCTGGAATGAAGAACACCCGCGCGCGCGGCCGTTCATGACTGCCGATGCCTTGGGGCGTGGACAGCAGGGCATGCATGGCAATGCCGTTGCCGCCACGCTTGATGATTACCGCGTGCTGCCGCCGCGCGCGGGCATCGATCATGAGGCCTTGTGCCAGCTGGGCATGCTGGCCATGCAGCAGCACGATTACGAGAGCCATTGCTTTCACGCCGAAGGCAGTGTGCGCGACCTGTGCCCGGGCGAATACTTCAGCCTGGCCGAGCACCCGGACATTGACGCCTTGCCGGCGGCCGAGCGTGATTTTGTCGTTACATCGCTGCAGGTGGCAGCGCAAAATAACTTACCCCGAGAGCTTGCCGCCAGGGTAGCACGCCTGTTTGCGCGCAACCGCTGGCTGGCCGATGACATAGCGCTGTCGCAGCGCGAACTGGCGGCGGTGGTGGATGATGGCCCCTTGCGCATGCATATTGCACTGACTGCCGTGCGGCGCGGCGTGCCCATCGTCCCATCCTATGACACGCGCATCGACCTGCCGCCAGTCACCATGCATAGCGCCGTGGTGGTGGGACCGGCGAATGAGGAAGTCCATTGCGACGCGATGGGCCGGGTCAAGGTTCGCTTTCCCGCCACGCGCAAGCTGGACCACGAGCATGCGGGCGGCACGGGCGCCTCCGACACGGATGCCGATTCGGCCTGGATACGCGTCGCGTCGAACTGGGCGGGGAACGGACCTGGCAGCATGCAGCAATGCGGCTACCTGGGCTTGCCCCGCGTGGGCAGCGAAGTCCTGCTGGCCTTTCTCGGCGGCGATCCGGACCGGCCTATCATCGTCGGCCAGCTATACAACCACAACGCGCAGCCGATCGCCCTGAGCAAGGCAGGCGACTTGCCCGGTAACCGTTACTTGTCCGGCATCAAGAGCCGCGAAATCAAGGGCACGCGTGGCAACCAGCTGCGTTTTGATGATGTCCATGGGCAAATCAATGCCCAGCTTGCCAGCGATCATGGTTCCACTCAGCTCAACCTGGGCTGGCTGACGCAGGAAAGGCGCAACGGCCAGGGCACGGCGCGCGGCGAGGGTGCCGAGTTGCGTACCGACGAGCAAATGGCTATGCGGGCGGGCAAGGGCATGCTGATTTCGGCCTGGAAGCGCCTGAATGGCGATGGCAGCCATATGGCGCGCAGCGAATATCTGGGCCTGATGGAAAACTGCCTGGAATTGTTTCGCTCGCTGGGCAGCTATGCGGTGGCGCATCAGGCACTGGAACAGGAAGACCAGGCGCAGCAGGCATTGCAGCAAAGTTTAAAAAGTTGGGAAGGCGGCAGCAATACGGAGCCCCGTGCCGAACTGGGCGCTGCGGCGGCGATTGTCGTCACGGCGCCCGCCGGCATCAGCTTTGCCAGTTCGAAGGCCATCGTCAGCTACGCCGCCAGCAATGTCGATACGGTGGCGCAGCAGCATCTGCAAGCGGTCGCGGGCCAGCGCTATAGCGTGAATGCGGGCAAGGGCATATCGCTGTTTTCCCATGCGGACGGCATCCGCGCCATCGCGCACCATGGCAAGTTCCTGCTGCAAAGCCAGCATGACGACATGGAACTGAATGCGGGGAAAAACCTGAAACTGACGGCCAGCGACGGCAAGCTGACTGGCATGGCCGATGAAATCGTGTTGATCTCCAAGCACGGCGCCTTTATCCGCATCGCCGATGGCATCACCTTCGGCAGCAAGTCGCCGCTGAATTTCAATGCACCCAACTTCGTTTTCAATGATCCGCAGAGCATGGCGGTGCAATTGCCAAACTTTGCCGAGGGCAAGACCGACCAGCAATTCATTTTTCAATACGAGGGCGACGACAGTCCCGTCGATGGCGTGCCGCAAGAACCGCAGCTGGCGCCGCAGGCGCACTTTGCAGTGAAGCTGGGCGATGGTTCAGCGACGAATGGCCGCAGCGATGGGAGCGGCAAGACGGACGTGCTGGAGCGCACGGCGATGCATCTGGCCGCCATCGAAGTGTTCAACAACAAGGATTGATGACGCCAGGAGAGTGCGATGGGCAGTTATCCGACAGTGCCGTATGTCGTGGGCGACGATGTGGCGATCCTGCATTGCGAACGCAGCGTGTGCAAGAAGGTCAAGATACGCCGCAATCTGCCGGGCAATATCATCGTCATTCATGGCGTCAACGATGTGGGCGTCAGCTACAAGGCGGTGGAAGATGGCTTGTGCGAAGGCCTGACGCAAAGGCTGGGTCGCGGCTTTACGGCCGCGTCTTACCGCATGCCTGTGGCGGCGGACAAGGACAGGCTGGAAGACGATCCCGACGCCATCTTTTTCAAGCGCACGATTGCCAAGGACACCAACAGTCCCGTGATTCCATTTTACTGGGGCTACCGTGAAGTGAAGGACAAAATTGATGTCGTCAATGGACAGTTTGTTGATCGCTACGGTAACCGCCTGGACAAGGATTTATCCAAGGAAGGCGGGCCGTTCGGCAACGCCACCAGCAGCTTGCCCGACATGTGGCGCCCGGGCATGTATGCACCTGCGGATCCCATGGGCGATGCTTTGCGGCCACTGAGGACGGCGCCCGGGCGTATGTACATGGTGCTGGCGGCGCAGCGCCTGGCCGCACTCATTTCCATGATCCGCGATTATGACGCGGAAGACACTGTCAGCATCGTTGCTCACAGCCAGGGTTGCCTGCTGTCGCTGCTGGCGCAAGCCATGCTGATGGAAAAGGGGCTGGCGCCGGCCGATAATCTGATACTCACGCATCCGCCGTACAGCCTGGTGGACAGCCTGCCTCTGTTGATGCGAGGTGCCGCCTGGTTCGATGGCGGCGAGGATGCGGCAATGAAGCCCTACTACCATTTGCTCAGTGGTGCGCAGACCTTGGGCGCGCGCCTGAAGACCTTGGTGAATATAGTTACCGGCGTGGCGAAGGGCAACGGCCAGGCATGCAAGCCGCCGTTTTCCGACCTGAAAAAGGACGAACATCGTGGCATGGTCGGCAGCCGCTGGCAGAGTGCCGACGACCGCGACAATCGCCGCAAAGTCTATCTGTATTTTTGCCCTGAAGATATGACCGTGGCGCTGGATAACATCCAGGGCATAGGATGGGATGGCGTGCCCGATTATGCGTCGGGAAGTGAATTGATGGAAGAAGAGGAGACATCCAGTCTTGATGGGTACAGTATTTCTTCCGGACATACCAAGATGGTGGAACACAAGCAGGTACGCGGCGCGCTGGCGGAACTGGGGGGCAGATTTTATCAGCGCGTATTCAGCGAGAAGACCAGGCTGGATCCGGCCACTGGCAAGACCACGGTTTCATTGGTGGGCAAGCCGCCGCCTTTTGATTTTCCGTTGCGCCTGCCGACGGAAACGGAGCAGTCGCACGTGGAGGTTTCGCTGCGAAAACACCGTGCACAACATCAGGCGGTGGCCTGGCCTGTCAATGCCCGGTTGGGAAAGATGGAGCAGCGCAATGGCATACGCACCATTACGGGCGAAGCATTGAAGCAGCCGGTGGCCGCCGATTTACGCGGCATGTCGCAAATCGATCCTGCGAGTATCCCGGCAACGTCCATGATGAGAAACCGTCCTGTTGCCGATCAGGGACCCGCGGAGGAGGTTGATCCTTGCGATGCTACGGTCGCACTGACGAGCGGGACTGGCATGCAGTTACGTAGCGAATATCGTCCTGATCCGGGAGGCTATCAAAAGTTTCCCGAGCGGCTAGAACACCTTAATCCACGAGAGTTGGCATTGATGACGGCAAGCTACAACAAAGAACAGGGACTGCACGTGAAAGACAAGCTTGATCAACGTGAAATCGTGTCCGCGCTACGCTACCCTGACAGCAACGTCGTGGCGAAAATTCAGGAAAGTCCGAACGAGGCGCGCTTGCGCTGGCAGCGCGAGGTCAGTGCCAAATCTTTCCACAGTTCCATTATCGGTAGCGCGAAGAATCATCGCCAAGTGACGGCGTATGACGTGGCCATTGGCAGTGGCAAGGCGTCGTCGGATCCGCAGTTTTATGCGTATCTGTGTGCGGTGGCGGATTGGCGGGTGAAGAACCTGAAGAGCAACGAAAAAGGGCGTAAGGGAATACGGATAAAAGATAAATTCATATTGGAGTTTGCTCCCTATTTATCCGTAGAACCTGGATGGAGAAGTGCTGCGATCAATGGCAGCATTGACTATTACAACACTGGGATCTTGCCTGTAGGATTGCCCTTGCTATCAGGGCCGTTGTGGAAAATTGTAGTGTCACAAACAAAAAACATAAAAATAGTGAGTGAAAAAAGCAAAATAAAAGAATTGTCGAAGCCCCGTCGGTAGCAACTTGCCTGGGCCGAATATTGTCTCGCCGGAATTGCAGACCAAAAGGTGATAGCTATGATGACGCTTCGTTGGTTGGGAATATCATTAGTTGTTGTAATTTTATTTTTTGGTTTTTTATGGCTCAATGCCTTATCGAAGAGTCAGGCGCGTGAAATTGCATCCCAGTTGCAGGCGCAACAGCCAACGAAACCTGTGGAATCTGGGCAAGAATACGTGCTGGAAGTGATCGGATTCGGTGTGACAGTGGACAAATACCGTCAGGGTAAATTGTGGGAAGCTTTGCAAAAAGGAAGTGCTTATACCAGCATACGCGAACAAGACCCCAAGAAATACCCATGGACGGGTGATGACAAGGATGGGGAGGGCGGCAGTAGGGCCTACGATGCGCTGGAAAATGGCATCAATTTCACTCCGATGAACTGGGGCTTGCCATCCTTCTATGCAGGTACTCCCATCCTCGACCCGGCCGCACAACCGAGCTTGATAGAGCCGATGGCGGGACTCGTGGCTGGCGCTGGTACGGGGGGCATGCCCTTGCATCTATTTTCCGTGGCTTCATGGAAGTTGGATGAACATCCCGATCAATTGCTGATTGATGTTTTTGATTTTTTCGATAAGCATCCTGACGTACCCTACGTCGCCTTACACTCGGAGGACAGCGTTGGTACGCGGGATGGCAACCGGAAGCCAGGTACTGCAAGGAAATTGGTAAACGGATATTTCATTCCAGATATGCCCGATGCCACGGCAGTATTTATCCTTGCGCGCCGAGAGCGAATAGAACCGTTGCGCCCTTTTGTATGGGATGACCCAGCGAATAAATTCGTTAGGGAACAACTCCGTGCCATGTACAACGAACTGATGCAATCGCTTCCCTCACGCGAGAAACAGAAACGACCTGACGCCTTCAGCGAGCGTCAACCCACCGTCGCCGAATGGCTCGCCGCCGCCGCTACCTTCGCCCAGCGGCCCGATATCCGCGGCGTGGGCTTGCATACCTTCGATAAACTAAACCCATGGGAAAATCGTCCGCCGCGCGACTGGAAGCCGACGCCGTGGTTCCCCATTCCATGGAACCGGGAACAGATGGAAACCTTCGACCGCTTGCCCTCGTTCGGTTTCGTGCACCGGCCCGTATTCGTCAAATTTACGGATGAGGAAGGCAAGCCTGTCATGCGGCGTGATGCGCGCCAGAAGATATTCAATGCTGGCTGGCAGCAGGCACTGCAGACCTTGCCGGAAGCGGAGCGCGGCAAGGGGCCGGCGCGCGTCGTGGCCGGTACGGGCAAGCAGCCGGAACAGTTGCTGATGCTGGAAGGCATGTTGCATGACTACGCGGCACAGGGCGGCCCGGAAATCGACAGCGGCAAGAGCGCGCAGTTCATCAATACCGATCATCGCCTGGGCAATACCGGTGCGGCCACCTGGTTCATGCAGATGGCCATCGGCGTGATGGGCAGCTATCGCGACGGTGGCGCCAGTGCGGCGATCAATCTGCGTGACAATAACGAGGCGAGCATTATCTTCATCACACCGCCACCGGACGCAACCCGCAAGAAACAGGATGCCGGCGGCGATATCTTCCGCAGCCGTATCACGCCAGCCGTCGACCCCGCAAACTACGCGGCGCCATCGGTGGAAGCCATCCTGGAAAACCAGGCGGGACAATGATTCTGGAGGCAGCATGCGCAAAGTCATCAGGTTGGGCGACGCCACTTCGCACGGCGGCAAGGTGCTCAGTTGTGCCGCCACGCATTTTACGGTCAATGGGATTCCTGTCGCCTGCGTCGGGGACTTGTGCAGCTGCCCCATCAAGGGACATCAGGGTTGCAAGATTGCCAGCGGCTCATCCCGGCACAGCATCAACGGCATCGCTATCGCCTTCGAAGGCGATAGCACCACCTGCGGCGCCAAGTTGCTCGCTGGCGGCGCCAGCTTCCGCACGTCCTGACGTCCGCTCCTCCTGGTATTTCCTGGTAACTATATAATCTGCGCTTGGGCGATACCCGCCCTTGAACGTCGATGAAGGAATGCCATGCCTGGATCCATGCCTAGATATATCGTGCGCCCCTTGGCGCTGTGCGTAGTGTCGGCTGTGTGCCTCTCTGCCGGTGCCGCCGAGGTGGTGGCGGTGGATGCGCAGCAGCGCGCGTCCTTGCTGGAGTTTTATGCGCAGCAATATCCGGGCGAGCCGGCTGCGCGCACCGTGTTCGAGAGCGTGCCCGTGGTGGGCGGACGCGGCAGCGAAGTGGTGGGCAGCGTGGAAACGGCGCCGTATCGCGGTCATGGCGCGCTGTGCCGTACGCAGCGCACCAAGTTCGTGCTGCACGGCGAGGGCAAGCAGGCGCGCTGGCAGGAGGCGGGCATGGAATATTTTGCCTGGCTCGACCGCGGCACTTGCCGCCCCGTGGCCGAACCCGTGCGCATGCTGCAGCGCGTCCCCGATGCGGAACTGGAAGGCGTGCTGCTGTACCAGAAGCCGCTGCTGGAGCGGGCGCGCTTATTGATGGCGGGCAATACGGCCTGCGCCCCGTTGCGGGCGCTGAAGTTTTCGCTGGCGGCCGTCGACGTGGGCGCCGCCGCACCGCGTGCCGAAGAGCGCTATGCGCTCGTGTTCAAGAGCGATCGCGACAGCTACGCCCGCGTCTGGCTGCGCAAGAGCGGTGCCCAGTATGACGCGTGGAATGTGACTTGCCCGCCAGTGCTGTAAGCTGCGCCCCCTCGATTGTTTTTTTGACTGTTGCAACCATGAACGAAAATTCCACTTCCGCCCGCAGCTGGGGCACCATCGTCACGCACAGCGACGAGATGGCCATCATCTACCGCTATGTCGACACTTTCCATGACGATTGGGACCTGTCGTCGCAGCCGGACCGCATCATCATCGCCTGGCGTTATGAGGACGAGACGGGCATGCCCGCGCCGAACGAGCGCGAGCACATGGAAGAGCTGGAAGCGGCGCTGGCGCCCGTGGTGGAAGAGGAAGGTTTTGCCACGCTGGCGCTGGTGTCGACGGGCGAGAACCTGCGCGAATGGATTTATTACACGCAGTCGGGCGAAGAATTCTTCAATCGCCTGAACACGGCGCTGGCGCCGCGTCCAAAGTTCCCGATTGAAATCCGCAGCGCGGCCGACCCCGCCTGGTCCACCTACGCCGGCTTCATGGCCGCGCTGCCGAAGTAATTACGTCAACGAATTACGTCAATGCGGCGGCCACGATGCGCGTGGCGGCCGTGATGATGTCCTGGTTCGTGTCGGCTTTTTTCTGTTCGCGCGTGTAGTACACGGTGATGATCAGCGGCGCGCCGCTGGCCGGGTAGGCGACGCCGATGTCGTTGACGCTGCCATACGCGCCCGAACCCGTTTTATCCGCCACCTGCCAGCCGGCAGGCACGCCGGCGCGGATGCGCTTGTCGCCCGTCGTGTTGCCGCGCATCCACGCGTCCAGTTGCTGGCGCTGCGGTGCCGGCAAACTATTTCCCAATAACAATTGCTGCAAGCTATGCGCCATGGACGCGGGGCTGGCTGTGTCGCGCACTTCGCCGGGAATGGCGCTATTCAATTCCGTTTCCCAGCGTTCCAGCTGGAACACCGTATTGCCGATGCTGCGCGCATAGGCCGTCACGGCTTGCGGTCCGCCCAATATTTTCATCAAGAAATTAGCCGCGCTATTGTCGCTGTACTGCAAGGTGGCGGCGCACAGGTCGGCCACGTTCATGCCGTCGGCCAGATGCTTTTCCGTGATGGGCGAATACGTGACCAATTCCTTTTTCTCGTAACGCACGTGTTGGTCCAGCAAGCCCGGCTGGCTGACGCTGCGGGCCAGCACGGCGCCCGCCAGCATCGCCTTGAAGGTGCTGGCCAGGGGGAAGCGTTCGTCGGCGCGATAGGCAACGCGCTGTTCGCTGCCGTGGCGCCAGGCGGCAACGCCGAGGCGTCCGCCTGCGGCCTGTTCCAGCGCGGCCAGCTGCGTCTGGGCGGCGGCGATGCCGGTGGCGGGCGCGGCAAACAGCAGCGGTGTCGGGCACAGCAGGGCGGTGCCGCCGGCCAGCAGGAGGTGGCGGCGGACGTGGTTCAGGGATTCAGTCATGGTCGGTCAGTGTTGTTGGAGTGGAAAGGGTGGCCAGCAGTTCGCCGATGGCAAGCAGGTTGGCCGGTTTGGTCAGATGGTGGTCGAAGCCGGCCGCACTCGACTGGCTGCGGTCGTTTTCGGCGCCCCAGCCCGTCAATGCAACGAGCACGACGTTGGCGCCGGCCGGTATCCGGCGCAGCGCGCGCGCCACTTCGTAGCCGTTCATGCCGGGCAAGCCGATGTCGAGGAAGATGACGTCCGGCAAAAATTGCGGCGCCACGGCCAGGGCCTGCGCGCCGTCGTGGGCCACTTGCGTGACATGGCCCATCATGTCGAGCACGGCGGCAAGGGTATCGGCCGCATCGACATTGTCGTCGACCACCAGCACGCGGAAATGCGGGCCGCCGGCGGCGCTGGCGGGCGTGGCCACTGTTGCGGGCGCTGCCGCTGCCTCCGCCAGCAGGGGCAGGCGCACGCTGAAGGTGCTGCCCAGGCCGGCGCCGGGACTGGCCGCCGTGGCGCTGCCGCCATGCAACTCGGCCAGGCGCCGCACCAGCGACAGGCCGATGCCCAGCCCGCCCTGCGCGCGGCCCATGTTCTGTCCCACCTGGGTGAACATGTCAAACACGGTCGTGATCGACTCGGCGGGAATGCCCACGCCGCTGTCCTTGATCTCGATCAATGCCTCATTGCCATCGCGCCGCGCGCGCAAGCTGATCTGGCCGCCGGCCGGCGTGTACTTGGCGGCATTGTTGAGCAAATTGCCCAGCACTTGCGCCAGGCGCGTGGGGTCGGCCTCGAGCGGCAGCGCTTGTTCATCGACTTGCACCTGCAATTGATGGTGGCTGGCCTCGATCAGCGGCATGCTCGTTTCCACGGCGCTGGCGATGATGGTTTTCAAGTCCGCGCGTTCCAGCTTGAGTTCGATCTGGCCCCGCGTGATGCGTGCCACGTCCAGCAAATCATTGACCAGATGCACCATCTGATTGACTTGCCGCTCCATCACGTCGCGCACTCTCGCCACGGTGGCGGGCTTGTCGGCGGCCAGGCGCATGATTTGCAAGCCGTTGCGGATGGGCGCCAGCGGGTTGCGCAGTTCGTGCGCCAGCGTGGCCAGGAATTCCGTCTTGCGCCGGTCCATTTCGGACAGGTTGTCGGCCAGCTGGCGCAATTGCTGCTCAGAACGCTTGCGCTCGCTGATGTCGCTGAACAATACCGTCAGCAGGCGGCTGCCGGGGCCGCCCAGGCGCGCGGCGAAGACTTCGAACCAGCGCTCCATGGCCACGGCTTCGTTTTCGTAGCGTACGGGCTCGCCGGTCTTGACGACCTGGTCATACATGTCGAACCAGTGCTGGTCATGGTCGGGCACGAAGCTGCGGATGGTCTTGCCGATGGCATTGTCCAGTCCCGATTGCTTGACGAAGGCGGGGTTGCCTTCCAGGTAGCGGAAATCGACGGGGCGGCCTTGCTCGTCGTACAGCATTTCGATGACGCAAAAAGCCTGGTCCATCAGCTCGATCAGGGTGCGATAGCGTTCCTCGCTGCGGCGCAGCGCATCTTCCACCTGTTTCTGGCGCGTAATGTCGAGCAAGACGCCGGGCAATTGCAGGGGCGTGCCATCGGGCGCGTATTCCGCGCGGCCCCGCGCGATGACCGAGCGGTACTGGCCATCGCCGGCGCCGACGCGGTAGCTGGCCTCGAACGGCGTGTGCGCCTGCAGCGCCTGGGCAATCTGCGCGCTGACTTGCTCGCGGTCATCGGGATGGATGATGTCCAGGTAGCGCGCCAGCGGCGCCGCCGTGGCCGCATCGGCATTGACGGGGAACAAGCGCGCCATATTGCTGTCGGCCGTGACCCGGTCGGCAACGATGTCCCAGTTCCAGGTGGCCACTTCGCCGGCCGCCAGGGTCAGGCGCAGGGTTTCCTCGTTCTGCTTGCTGGTCGTCAGGTCGAGCGAGATGCCGGACAGGGCGATCACGTTGCCGGCGCCATCGCTGGCGCAGGTGCCGCGCATGTGCGCCCAGTGCAGTGAACCGTCGGGCCAGCGCACGCGGATGTCGATTTCGAAATCGCTGGCGCTGGCGATGGCCGCGTGCACCACCGTCTGCCAGTGCTGCAGGTCACCATCGAGCATGGCGCCCGTCAGCTGCGCGTAATCGATGCGGCTGTCAGGCGGCAGGCCCAGGTTCGCCTTGAAGGCGTCGGAGCCGGCCATGCTGCCGCTGCCCAGGTCGATCTCCCACGTACCCATGCGGCCGCCCTGCATTGCCAGGCGCAGCCGCTGTTCCGTCTGCCGTTGCCGCGTCACGTCGCTATGCGAGCCCAGCCATTCAACGATGCTGCCGTCGGGCGCCAGCACGGGCAACATGCGCACGAGCATGTTGCGGTAGGCGCCGCTGACGTGGCGCAGCCGGTATTCCGCTTCGAACACGCTGGTCAGGTGCGATGGCATGACGTAAGGCAAGTTGCGGTCGTCCGGATGCAGGGCATTGACCCAGCCGCGGCCCAGCAGTTCGGCCTCGGTCTGGCCCGTGAAGGCGCGCCAGGATGGCTGGTCGGCATCGAACTGGCCGAAGGTTTTCGTGCTCCAGACGATGTCGCAATGGGCGCTCAGCAGCAGATGCGCCGCCTGGGCGGCGACGGTGGAGGACGGGACGGCGTTGCTGGGCTGGCTGGGTTCGGACATGGAGGCTATCGATGATGGTGCAGGGGGCCGCCGCCGCACTGGAATGGGGCGGCCTGGCAACTTCATTCTGGCGATATTACAACTATTTTTACCCTCGGGGCTGTCTCGCAGGGCAGCAATTCCGCTTTCGGCTGGCCTGGCGAAAAGGTGCGTCACGCGGCATGGCATCGGAGGAAATAGCAAGGCGAGCACGCTATTGTGGCTGAATAACCACTAGTCTGGCCTTTATGTTGATGAATGAATATTTTACATAACAATATTCTTGCAGCGCATAAGGCGCTTGAATTAAATTGGCGCCTTACTTAAAAGTTGGTGTTCATCAGACATCCCGGAGATGCGGCCAGAACCGCTGTCAGCTTGGACGACAGCCAGGGCAGAGCCAGTGACGCCGAGAGCGGAGAAACATCCGCTCGCGCTGTTGCACCAAAATGGTGCAAACGATCATCCAGCGCCGTACATAACCCGGAGACAGGTTTCGCAATTCTTTTTTAAACTTCTGGGAAACAACATGATCAAGATGTCCAAGATGCACAAGCGTTTGTGCGCCAAAAGCGCTGCTATGCTGGCACTGTCCGCTGCCTTGCCTATCGGCTCGGCTTATGCTGATGAAGTCGCTGCTGATACGACCCCTGCCGCCAGCCAGCTGGAAACCGTGACCGTGACGGCGCAGCGCCGCAAGGAAAATATCCGCGACGTGCCCGTCTCCGTGTCGCTGCTGCGTGATGAAAAGCTCGACGTGCTGGTGTCCGGTGGACAAGACATTCGCGTGCTGGCCGGCAAAGTGCCGAGCCTGAACGTGGAATCGTCGAATGGCCGCACCTTCCCCCGCTTCTACATCCGCGGCTACGGCAATACCGACTTCAACATCTTTGCATCGCAACCTGTTTCCCTGATTTACGACGATGTCGTGCAAGAAAACCCTATCCTCAAGGGCTATCCGATTTTCGACGTGGCTGGCGTGGAAGTGCTGCGCGGCCCGCAAGGCACCTTGTTCGGCCGCAATACGCCTGCCGGCGTGGTCAAGTTCGAATCCGTCAAGCCGAACCTGGACAAGGTTGAAGGCTATTACAACGTTTCCGCCGCCACGCACAACACCACCAATTTCGACGGCGCCGTCAACGTGCCGCTGAGCAAAGAATGGGCCATGCGTGTCTCGACCTTGCGCCAGCACCGCGACGATTACGTCGACAACACGTTTACGGGCCAGAAAAATGCGCTGGACGGCTACAACGAACACGCGGAACGCGTGCAATTGCTGTATGCGCCGAACGGCACGTTCAACGCCCTGTTCAATGTGCATCAGCGCAGCACCACGGGCAGCGCGCGCGTGTTCTTCGCCAACGCCATCAAGCTGGGCACGAATGACCTGGTCGACGGTTTCAATCCGACCAAATCCTACACCGATGCCTTGAACTTCCAGGAGCTGCGCACCAATGGCGCCAGCGCCCGCCTGAGCTGGGAACTCGACGGCGTCAAGCTGTACTCGATCACCGGTTTCGAACGCGTGGGCAAGTATGTGTCGCATGGCGACATCGACGGTGGCGCGCCGGGCATGGTGCCAGCGATTCCATTCCCGGTTGAAACGGCTGGCGGCATCAAGAGCGTGAAACAGTACTCGCAAGAATTCCGCGCCGAATCGAAAAATGCCGGTCCGCTCAATTGGCAGGCTGGCGTGTACTACTTCAACGAAGATGCCAACGGCTACACGGATAACTTCGGCGGTAGCGACCATGCGCTCGTTTCGCACCTGGCCAGCCGCCAGAAAAACAGTGCCTGGGCCACCTTCGGTTCCGTCAACTATGCCGTCAACGATGACTTCATGCTGCGTGCCGGCTTGCGTTACACCAAGGACAAGAAGGATTTCAACACCGTTGAAGCGGACCGTATCGTCCAGATTTCTCCGACCAGCGCCGATGTCAGCAAAGCCAAGGTCAACTGGGACCTGAGCGGTACCTACAAATACAACAAGGACGTGAACTTCTACGGCCGTGTTGCTACCGGTTTCCGCGCGCCAAGTATTGCGCCAGCCAGCGACAAGGTGTCCGTAACGGTTGCCGACGCGGAAACCATCACCTCGGTCGAAGCGGGCATCAAGGCCGACCTGTTCGAGCGCCGTGCCCGCGTTGCTTTCAGCCTGTACAACTACCAGGTGAAAAACCAGCAACTGACGGTCGTTGGCGGCACCTCGAACGTGACGCGTTTGATCAATGCAGCCAAGACGAATGGCCGCGGCGCGGAACTGGAACTGGAAGGTTTTGTCACGCCTAGCCTGAAGATGTCCCTGGGCGGCAGCTACAACTTCACGGAAATTAAGGATCCGAGCCTGTCGGTGGCCACATGCCGCAGCTGCACCGTGACCGATCCGAAAAACGCCGCCGGCTTCGCCATCATCAATGGCAATCCATTGCCGCAAGCGCCGAAGTGGACGATCACCGCCACGGGCCGTTATTCGATCCCGATGGAAAACGGCGAATTCTTCGTCTTCACGGACTGGGCTTACCGCAGCAAGATCAACTTCTTCCTGTACGAGTCCACCGAGTTTACCGGCAAGCCGATGGTCGAAGGCGGCTTGCGCGTGGGCTACACCTGGGATGCCGGCAAGTATGAAATGGCCGTTTTTGGCCGCAACATCACCGACACCCAGCGTATCACGGGCGCCATCGACTTCAACAACCGCACAGGCTTCATCAATGAGCCACGTCAGTTTGGCGTGCAGTTCAAGGGCAACTTCTAATTGCCTGATACCAGGTGCCGGCCATGTGCTGGCGCCTGCATTGCTACCCGCCCGGTTCGCCGCGGCGGGTTTTTTTATGGGTGCTCGGGAAGCTGCGCCAGCCGCTGCGCCCAGGCGGGAATGGCTTGCCGCCAGAAGTCTTCCACCTTGTCGGCGCGCACCTCGAGGCCGAGGAAGCGGGCCGCCGGCAGCAGCGCCGACGCCAGCAGGTCGGCGGCATTGCTTGCCGTATCGAAGGCGAGGGCGCCAGTCTGCTTGGATAGCTTTTCGCCGCTGTCGTTCGTGACGACAGGCACGTGCAGGAAACCGGGGTGGGGCAAGCCCAGCACATCCTGCAGATACAGCTGGCGCGGCGTGGAATCGAGCAAGTCCGCGCCGCGCACCACCTGCGTGATGCCCTGCGCGCCATCGTCGACCACGACGGCCAGCTGGTACGCCCAGTAACCATCGCCGCGCAGCACGATGAAGTCGCCCACCTCGCTGGCCAGGTCCTGCCGCTGCGGACCCGCCCAACGGTCGGCAAAAGCGTACACCGCATCGGCCCCCTGCGGCACCCGCAGCCGCAAGGCCCGTGCCGCCTTGCCCGGCGCCAAGCCGTGGCGGCAAGTGCCAGGATACACGGCGGCCCCACCCTTGGGCCCGCCCGCCAGCAGTACCGAATCCTGGATTTCCTTGCGCGAACAGCCGCACGCATACACGAGGCCATCGTCCTGCAATTGTTTCAGCGCCGCCTCGTACAGCGGCAAGCGCTTGCTCTGCCACGTCGCCTCGCCATCCCACTGCATGCCGCAGCGTTGCAGGCTGGCCAGGATGCCCAGATCGGCACCCTCGACATTACGGTCATAGTCCAGATCCTCGATACGCAGCAGCCACGTTCCTTGATGCACCTTCGCATCGAGATAACTGGCCATGGCGGCAACGAGCGAACCCATGTGCAGGGGGCCAGAGGGGGAGGGGGCGAAGCGGCCGATGTAGGGGGAGGTGGGAACGGGCATGCAGAGAACTGTTGATTATGTATAGAGTTGGCGCGGTTTTTCTGGATAACGTGTGATTGGCTGCAATTCAGGCAGTGGCAAGTATCGTTCAGAATATAAGTCAAGTCAATTTGTTGTTGGTTTTGCTATTTAAATGAATGTTTTTATAATTTTAAAAAATGTTACAAAAGAGAATAAGGTGCCATGTTGGCTGAAATTTTTTTTGATGAGGGTCGTGGAGTTATTTTTTTAAAATGGCGGTTTCCATGATGGAAATTACATGTTTTATGCCGTCGGTGATAATTGAGTTGTTGTTGATATATTTTTCCTTGGTGTTTTTTAATATTTCAATATCTGCACAGCTAGCTACGTCCATGTCAATTGCATTTGCAACATTGTGATCAATGTTAATTTCATCTAGGATTCCAATTATTATTTCTATTGATTTTTCAATTTGTTTTTTATATAAATAGAATTCCGCAACTAATAGTCTAATTTCGCCTGATTTGCTTTCAAGTAATGTATCTAAAATATTTTTTATGTCATCATTTTCTGCTTTGCAAAGTGCGTAAAATATTGCATTATTTAAACTGCGTGAAATGATCGGGTATTCTCCGAAATTTCTTATGGGGTATATTTCTTTTTTGGCTAGTTTCAGTATTTCACTATTTTTATCTCCTGTTAATGCGATTAGCCACAGTAATTCTTTTTTTCTTTCGCTTATATTTTTCTGGTTTGGTTGTTTTAATATTTCATCTAAATGTACTTTTTCTAATATTCTTTCTTTGGATGGTTTTGAAAGATTTTCTAGTTCAATTATTCTTCCTTTTTTTATTATGCCTAGAGTGTTTGAATTTATAGATTTTTTCATTTTCCCAGTATTCCATTTTTTATTTCAATGTGCATTGCTTTGTAGTCACCTGCTGAGGCAAGTTTTCCAGTGTCATCGCATAACTTTGCTCCAGAGATTTTTGGAGGTGCATAATTTCCGTTGGCTACGCTAGAAGTTGGAACAATTTCCTTGTGGGATTGCAGTTCCAGGTCGCTCCAGGTCGATTCTCTGCTCCTTGGATGGAAGCGCTTGCCGGTGGTATTGCCTTGCTCGTCGTAGTCGTATTCCGTATCGCCGTAGCGTTGCAGGAAGTTGCCGGTGGCGGGAGCCATGTCGACCAGATTGCCAGCCGGGTCGAATGCGAAGTGTTCGGCCAGGCCCGCTTGCACGGCAAACAGCAATTGCCCGACGGGGTCATAGGCGTAGCGCAGATTGCCAAGCGGGCCGATGGCCGTGGCGCCCGTCTGCAAGATGGTGCGCAAATTGCCCTGCGCATCGTATTCGAAGCAGCGTTCGCGCAACGGGCTGGACGCCTCGGCGCCGCGTGCCAGGGTTAGCTGGGTGAGCCGCGATTGGGGATCGTACTGGCGCGTGGACAGCACAGGGCGTGGAAGGCGACATTGTTTTGGCGCAAGTGCAGGTGCGACAGCCACGGTTCCAGCACCATCTCGTAAAACGCGAAACCGCCGTCCGTGCGCAGGAAGCGAAATTCAAATACGTAGCCATTGAAGTGGCGCAAGGTGCCGTCTTCGCGCACCAGGTCGACGGTCACCATCTTGCCTATCACTTTGTCGAGCGCAACACTGGCGTCGTCGGACAGCACTTCCACCACATAGGAAAAGTCGCGCGACAGGCTTTCGCTCGCGTCCAGGCTGTTGGCCAGGAACTGGATACCGGCGGGCCCATCGCCATGCGGAAAGTGCAGGCGCAGCAGGCGCTGGCCCTGCATGTCGCCCGTTATTGCCGTCCATGCCGCCGTCGTATCGGGGAACTGGCTCATCGTGCATCGCTTCACGGTAGGGATCGTTGGCCGACTGTAGCAATAGCGAACACAAGCGTTTTGCGCGGCCGCAAGGTTCAATCGTTGAATGAGGGCATCAATTGCATTTCGTAGTGCATGTCATCGCGGTGGCGCGGCGCTGCCGTATCGCCGAGGAAACTGTTGCAACCGAGGCCGCCTTGTGGCGCGGCCGTCAACGCCACCCCCCGCACATCGCTGGCGCGCAGCACCAGCACGATGTCGTAGCGCACGAGCGGCTGGCCGAACAGCATCAGCATGTGGCGCAGCGCCTGGCTGGCCGGGGCACGGGGCAGGAAACTGGCGTGCTGCTGCGCCGTGAGCGGGCCGAGGCGCAGGCGCACGGCCAGGTCGGGACGGCGGCAGCGCTCGCCGACGAGGGCGCGCTGGCCCAGCACGGCGTTTTCCCTGCCCAGCGCCGTTTGTTCGCGCGGCGCCAGTACATCCATGGCGCCCGTCGCCTCGTCGATGTGGCAGGGCACGCCGAAATGGTCGCCGAGGATGCGCGCCATGACGATGGACGAGACGTCGTGTTGCTGGAGCAAGCCGCTGTACAGGCCGGCCGCCGCCTCGTCCTGGCCCGGGCGGCAAGCGGCCAGGGCCAGCAGGCGCGACAGGAAGTCGCCCGCATGGCCGGCTTGTTCGATGCGGTATTTTTGCCAGGCCTGGTAAAACAGGGCGACGGCGCGGCTGGAAAACAGGTCGAGAAAAGCGCGCGGGCCATTCTCGCGTTCGCTATGCTGGTGCGCGGCGATACGCTCCGAATAGTGGCTGGGCAAGCTGCCCTGGCAACCCAGCAGGCCCATGAAGGCGGGTGTGAGGTGGATGGGCTGGCCGTGACCGGACAGCAGCGCTTGCAGCAGGGTATCGGCATCGGCTATGCCGCTGGTCGTGAGCGCCTCGATCTGGCTGGCGGGAAAGCGCAGCGAGACGCTATTGTCGAAGCGCACGAACTTTATCAGCGCCGTGTGCTCGTCGACGCCGTGTGCGGCCAGCCAGGCCAGCAGCAGGCGCAGCGCCTGGAAGCACTCGAAGCGCTGCGGCGCGTCGAGCAATTGCTGGATCACGCTGGCGTGGCGTCGGCGCTGCGTTCCGGGCATCGCAGGATTTCCTCGCCGCTGCGACGGGACAGCAGCGTCAGTTGGCTAAAGCAGTTGAGCTGGCTGTTCAGGGCGAAATAGCGCTGCAGCACCTGGGCAAAAATATAGATGCTGCAGCCGACGAAAGCTTGCTCGTCGATGCCCAGGCGGATGGCGATGCCGGGCATCAGCGTGGGAAACGGTACGGTGGGCATCCACGCGCGCGTGCTGCCGTGCTCGAGTGTGAGGATGCCCTGGATCAGGCGTTGCGTGGCGGGAGAGCGGGGCAGGTCGTACAGACTGAGCATTTTCTGGAATTCGCCCAGTCCCGCTTGCGTCAGGCTCGAGTAATTGAGCGACAGGTGTGCAATCAGGCGCCAGTGCGTGTCCGCCTGAAAGCGCATGCTCGGTGACGGTTTGCGCAGGAAGCGTGCGGGGATGCCGTCGGGCACGTCTTCGGCCAGCAGGTCGCCGCCGGGCAAGCCGTAATGCAACTGCGTGGGCAAGTCGCGGTTGCTGCACAGCAGCTGCGTCGAGACGGTGGCGCTGGCCGGGCTGTCCGGGGAGAATTGCGGGTCGATCAGGCTTAGGCGCATTTCATGGCCGGGGCTGATGGCGGCCACGGCTTCGTCGCGGCGCGCCAGCCAGTATTGACCATACTCCTGGCCACGCTCCTGGTCATATTCGGCCTGGGCGCCTTGCAGCGAGGCATACAGCGGCAGGAAGGCGCTCAGGCGATCGCCGGCCTGATCCTTGCGCACCACGGTGACGGCTTCGATGCTGTGGATGTCGTAGGCAAACGCATGCGTGGCATCGGCCACCAGGGCGTAGTCGGGCTCGGTATGCGTGAGGCGGATCGGCACGCCGGACTTGGCAAACAGGTTGACGACGGGCGTGCAGCCGAGCCGCAGGTTGTCGCGGCTGGCGCCGGACAAGAGCCGCGCTTCGTGGCTGTCGCTGCGCACGCCCTTGAGCGGCAGGTGCAAGGTGAATTGGCGGCACTGTTTCGGCAGCAGGGGCGCCAGCAGCGACCATCCGATATCGATGAAGTGAAATTTTTCCGGAAAGGCAAAGTATTCGGTCAGCAGGCGCAGGGCCGGGTGCGAACGGGCGGAAATGGGGATCAGCGCCTCGTCGTCCGCATAGCCGGCCGGCGCCAGCAAGGTGCCATTGACGGCTTGCCACGGCCCGTGTTCGTCCAGCGCCACGTAGGCGCCCGCGCCGTGCAGGAACAGGGCGTCGAGCAGGGCGGCGCGCACGGACGGTTCGCCATCGGCAAACAGGCGCAGGCTGGAAAAGCCGGCCTGGTCCAGGTGGTACTGTTCGCTGCTGCTGGTGAATTGAATGCTCAGCAAGGCGCTGGCGCCGGCGGGCAGGCGCAGGCCGGGCGGCGCGTCGAGGAGCGGTGAGAAATGCAGGCGAGAAATGGTCAGCGGCGCCAGGGTCACGTCATACGCGCTGGTGAACTTGCAAGCCACGCCCTGCACCGGCTGCGAGCGCAGCACCGTGCCGCGCGCCACATGCGCAAGCTGGGCCAGTTGGCCTCCACCCGGTGCTTCGTCGGCGGCGATGCGCACGATGGAGCACGAGGGAAACGGCCGCAGGTAGTGCGGGTACAGGGTTTCGAGCAGGGAATGGGTAAATTGCGGATAGGCGTCGTCGAGGCGCTTGGCGACCCTGGCCGTGAGCAGGGCGACGGACTGGATCAGGCGCTCGATGTGCGGGTCTTCGCATGTCTCGCCGGCGATCAGCAGGCGCCCAGCCGCCTTCGGATAGCGGCTGGAAAACTCGCGCGTGTACTGGCGGAACAGGCCCAGCTCACGCTCGTAATACGGCAATAGTTGTTCCACGGTCGCGCTCTCCGCCAGCAGGAAAGCTCCATGCTGGCATCAGGCGCGACCGTGTGTGTTGATGCGTAACAATGAATTTTAGAAATGGTACTCCGCGCGTATCATCGGCGTCTTCGCCGTCTGGCCCACGTTGCCCGTGGTGGCGGGCGAGTTGCCGAACTTGTTCTTCCAGTACTGGTATTCCAGGCCCACGCGGAAGGTGTTCTTGGCGCTGCCCAGGGCCGCGCCCACGTCGAACATCACTTGCATGTCGATATTCGTTTCCACCGCCGTCTTGCGCCCCACTTCATCGTTGCCTTTTGAATCGATGAGATTGAAGAAACCTTCGAACGAGAACAGCGGCGACAGGGGGATGCCCCAGGCGCCCGTCAGCATGGCGTGCGTTTTATACGTGTAGCGGCCCGTCACTTGCGAAATGGGCGGGAAGGCGCCGCTGGGGGCGTTGCTTTCGCGCAGCAACAGCAGGCTGGTGTTGAAGAAACCGGGCACGTCCCACATCAGGGTGGGGCCGGCCACCAGCATGCGCTTGCGCGAGTTGTAGCCGACGTCATTTTTCGTGTTGACGTCGAAGCCCAGGGTGACGCCGACGCCGCGCACGGGGCCGAACTTGATGTCGCTGCCGCGCACCTTGCCGATGTCGATGGTGTTGCGGTAGACCAGGTACGCCTCTTGCGCGCCGGAGGTTTTACCCAGCGCGCCAGGGTCCTTGCTGTCGGACATGAGGAAATCGAGGTTGACGAAGTTGCTGCCGTATTTGTAGCCGCTGGCGTGCGTGATGGCAAAGATGTTTTTCTTGATGTCGTCCGGATTGAACGGCTCGCGGTAGTCATTGCCGGCGCGCCAGCTCAGCGCGGTATCGCTCCATTCGGCAGCCTGGGCGGTCGCGCCCATGCCCAGGGTGGTAGTGAGGCAGAGCAACAGACACGGTATGGTTTTTGGCACTTTCGGCTCCTGATGGCGGTGTTGGAAAACGGGAAATGAAATAGCAGGGGGCGTAGCCCGCATGAAGCGCTGCGATGGGGCATATTGCGCGCCGTTCAATCCATGATGCGAGAAGCGCCGCGTCGGGCGATATGTCTTGGCTGCATACTTACTATCAGTTCTTGCATATAATCATCGCACCTTCTTACCCTTGCGGGGCAAGGCGGCCGCTGTAAAGCTGATAATTTTTTTCAAAATTGTATACAGGTGTTGTTTTTTTGTGGAAATAGAAATGCGCGCCGCCGCGTCATCCCCCAAGCGCCGCGGATGCCGATACGATAGAGACAAGAGCTTGAATTTCTCCACCGGCGACGATGCCGGCGACCTTGCAGCGAGGCACGAAAAAAACAATGACGGCACGCCTGGAATTACTCGATATCAGCAAGCGCTATCCGGCCGTGGTGGCCAATGACGGCATCTGCCTCACCGTCGCGCCCGGACAGATCCACGCCGTGCTGGGCGAAAACGGCGCCGGCAAATCGACCTTGATGAAAATCATCTACGGCGCCGTGCAACCGGACGGCGGCCGCATCCTGTGGAATGGCCGTGAAGTCGAGATCGCCAACCCGTCGGCCGCGCGCGCGCTCGGTATCGCCATGGTGTTCCAGCACTTTTCCCTGTTCGACACTTTGACGGTGGCGGAAAACATCGCCCTCGGCTTGCCGGCCGGTACCAACATGGCGGAGCTGGCGCAGCGCATCGAAGCGACGGCGCGCCAGTACGGCCTGGACCTGGAACCGCAGCGCCACGTGCATACGCTTTCCGTCGGCGAATGCCAGCGCGTGGAAATCGTGCGCGCCTTGCTGGCCAAGCCGCAACTGCTGATCCTCGATGAACCGACGTCCGTGCTGACGCCGGGCGCCGTGGAAAAACTGTTTACCACCTTGCGCCAGCTGGCGGCCGAAGGCTGCAGCATCCTGTACATCAGCCACAAGCTCGACGAGATCCGCGCCCTGTGCCATACCTGCACGGTGGTGCGCTCCGGCAAGAACGCGGGCGTGTGCGACCCCTCGCAGGAATCGGCGGCCAGCCTGTCGCGCATGATGATCGGTGCCGAGCCGCCCGCCGTCACGCGCGTGGCGCGCACGCCGGGCGCTGCCATGCTGAGCGTGCGGCAGCTGGATCTGCCGAAGAGCCACCCGTTCGCCACGCAATTGACGGATATCAATTTTGACGTGCGCGCAGGCGAGATCGTCGGCATCGCGGGCGTGTCCGGCAATGGCCAGCAGGAATTGCTGGCCGCGTTGTCGGGCGAGGACATGCGCGCGGCCGCCGGCAGCATCGTGCTGAACGGCACGCCGGCGGGCCGCTTGCCGCCGGGACGCCGCCGTGCCCTGGGCTTCGGCTTCGTGCCGGAAGAAAGGCTGGGACGGGGCGCCGTGCCCGACATGGGACTGGCCGACAACGTGCTGTTGAGCTTGCAGACACCCGCCACCATCCGCCACGGCTTCCTGCGCCGTGACGCGATCGCGCGGCGGGCGGCCGCCATCATCGCCCGCTTCCAGGTGAAGGCGGGCGGGCCGCAGGCGCTGGCGCGCAGCCTGTCCGGCGGCAACTTGCAGAAATATATAGTCGGACGCGAAGTCATGCGCGAACCCACCGTGCTGGTGGTGGCGCAGCCGACCTGGGGCGTGGACGTGGGCGCGGCCGCGCAAATCCGCGCCGAATTGCTGGCGCTGCGCGATGCGGGTTGCGCGCTGCTGGTCGTGTCGGAGGAACTCGATGAATTGTTCGACATCAGCGACCGCTTGCTGGTGATGGCAAAGGGAAAGATCTCGCCGTCGCTGGACGTGGGCGAAGCCAGCGTGGCGCAGGTGGGACAATGGATGAGCGGGCTGTGGCCGCAGGAGGCCATCCATGGCTAAGTTCGCCTTGCGGCTGGAAGCCCGTCCCACACCGTCGCGGTTGATGTCGTGGCTGTCGCCCGTGCTGGCCGTGCTGCTCACGGTGCTATGCGGCGCGCTGTTGTTTCTTGCGCTGGGACACGATCCGCTGGCGGGACTGGCCGTCTTCTTCGTGGAACCCTTGCGTGACGCGCACGGCTGGTCCGAGCTGGGCATCAAGGTGGCGCCCCTGCTCTTGATCGCCGTGGGCCTGGCCATCTGTTTTCGCGCCAACATCTATAACATCGGCGCGGAAGGGCAGCTGACCCTGGGCGCCATCTGCGGCGGCGCGGCCGCCCTGTACCTCGATGACGGTGTCGGCGGCGCGGCCATCATCGGCGTGTCCTTGCTGGCTGGCATGGCCGGCGGCATGGTGTGGGCGGGCCTGGTGGCCTGGCTGCGCGACCGCTACAACGCCAGCGAAATCCTCGTCTCGCTGATGCTCGTCTACATCGCCCAATTGTTGCTCAGCTATCTCGTGTATGGCGTGCTGCGCGACCCGGAAGGATTCAATTTCCCCCAGTCGAAACTGCTGTCCGACGGCTTGCTGCTGCCAATGATCGTGACGGATACGCGTTTGCACATCGGCATCGTATTCGCCTTGCTGGCCTCCTTGGGCGGCTGGCTGTATCTGTCGCGCAGTATTTCGGGTTTCCGCCTGCGCGTGGGCGGCATGGCGCCGGCCGCCGCCCGCTATGCGGGCTTTTCCTCGCGCAAGACCTTGTGGTCGTCCCTGCTGATCTGCGGCGCCCTGTCGGGCCTGGCGGGCGCCTGCGAAGTGCTGGGGCCGATGGGACAGTTGACGCCCACGGTGTCGCCCGGCTACGGCTTTGCCGCCATCATCGTCGCCTTCGTGGGGCGCTTGCATCCCGTGGGCGTGATTTTTTCCAGCTTCGTCATGGCCCTGTTTTATATCGGCGGCGAACTGGCGCAATCGCGCCTCGGCTTGCCCAGCGCCATCACGGGCGTGTTCCAGGGCATCTTGCTGTTTGCCTTGCTCGCTTGCGACGTGCTGATCCAATACAAACTGCGCTGGAGGAAACATGGATAACCTGGCTTTCACCATCGCGCCCCTGATCGCCGCCAGCATCAATGCGGGCACGCCGCTGATGCTGGCCGCCCTCGGTTTATTGGTGAATGAAAAGGCGGGCGTGGTGAACCTGGGCGCGGAAGGCATGATGCTGGTCTCCGCCATCACGGGCTTTGCCGTGGCCGTCAACACAGGCAGTCCCACCCTGGGCTTTCTCGCGGGGGCGGGCGCCAGCATGCTGCTGTCCGGCTTCTTTGCCTGGCTGACCGTATGGCTGGGCACGAACCAGTACGCGACGGGCCTGGCCTTGTCTCTGTTCGGCGCGGGCGCGTCCACGTACATCGGCTTGAAGTATGTGGGCAACAGCCTGCAGAATGGCCGCTTCGGCATCCCTTACCTGGAAGACATTCCTGTGCTGGGGCCGGCCCTGTTCCGCCAGCATGCCATGGTGTATTTATCCTTGCTGCTGTGCGTGGCCATCGCCTGGTTCCTGTACCGCACGCGGGCGGGCCTCGTGCTGCGCGCCGTGGGCGAGTCGCCCGCTTCCGCGCATGCGCTCGGCTACCCCGTGCGGCGCATCCGCCTGGCGGCCGTGCTGTTCGGCGGCGCCTGCTGCGGCCTGGCCGGCGCCTTTTTGTCGCTCGTCTACACGCCCTTGTGGGTCGAGGGCATGGTGGCGGGGCGGGGCTGGATCGCGCTGGCGCTGACCACCTTTGCCACCTGGCGCCCGGCGCGCGTGGTCGGCGGCGCCTACCTGTTCGGCGGCATCACGATATTGACTTTCCACGCGCAGGCGCTGGGCGTGCCGATCGCGTCGCAACTGCTGTCGATGCTGCCGTATCTGGCGGCCATCGTCGTGCTCGTGCTCATTTCCAGCAATGCCAATTACATCAAGCTCAACATGCCCGCTTCGTTGGGGAAAAATTTCAATCCCGGAAATTAATCACTCACCACAAGGAAAACCATGTCCAAGAAACTAGTATGCGCCGCCGTTTGCAGTGCTGTTTTGATGCCCGTCATGGCCGCCGCTCCCGCGACGGTGCCGCTGAATGTCGGCTTCGTGTATATCAGCCCCATCGGCGACGCGGGCTGGACCACCCAGCATGACCTGGCCCGCAAGGAAATGGAAAAGGCGCTGGGCAGCAAGATCACCACCAAGTATGTGGAAAACGTGCCGGAGAGCGCCGATGCGGAACGGGTGATCCGCGACCTGGCGCAAACGGGCAGCAAGCTCGTCATCACGACTTCGTTCGGCTACATGAATCCCACCTTGAAAGTGGCGAAGCAATTTCCTAATGTGAAGTTCATCCACCTGACTGGCTACAAGACCGCCGTCAACGTGGCCAACACGAATGCGCGTTTTTATGAAGGCCGCTACCTGGCCGGCGTGTTGGCGGGCAAGATGAGCAAGACCCATGTGGCCGGTTATGTGGCGGCGTTCCCGATCCCGGAAGTGTTGCAGGGAGTGAACGCTTTCACGCGCGGGATGCGCAGCGTCGACCCGAAGGCGGAAGTGAAAGTGGTGTGGGTGAATAGCTGGTTCGACCCGGGCAAGGAGCGCGACGCGGCCATCACGCTGATCGGCCAGGGCGCCGACGTGGTCACCCACCACACGGACTCGACCGCCGTGGTGCAAGCGGCGGAAGAGAAGGGAAAGTATGCGATCGCCTACCATTCGGACATGAAAAAGTACGGTCCGAAGGCGCAGCTTGCCGCCGTCACCCACCATTGGGGCGACTACTATACGAAGCAGGCGCAAGCCGTGCTGGACGGCACGTGGAAGTCCAGCAGCACCTGGGGCGGCATCAAGGACGGCATGGTCAAGCTGGAAGGCATCAACGCCGCCGTGCCCGCCGACGTGAAACAGTTTGTATTGGCGCGCGAGAAAGACTTGGTAGCTGGCAAGCTCAATCCATTCAGCGCGCCGATCAAGGATAACGATGGCAAAGTGCGCCTGGACAAAGGCGTGCTGGACGATGCAGCGCTGACGAAGATGGATTATTTTGTCGAAGGCGTGGCAGGGAAAGTTTCCGGAAAGTAATAGGTTTGAGTATAAACTTGCTGTAATATTGCCGGAAACGGGAGCAGGGCCGGGGATACATGCGCGTTCCCGGCCCACCCACAGAGCAGAGCTTGAACAAGCCCGTACCGGAGATTGACCCATGGATAGACTGGAAGTATTCAAGATTATCGCGCTGCAAGCGAGCAAGGGCGAGCTGACGTTCCCCGCCAACGTCAAGGCTACCTTGAAGCTGCAGGAAGCGCTGGACGACCCCGATTGCCATATCGAAGCGGCCGCCCGCATGGTCATGGCCGAGCCGCTGTTGTCGGCCAGGGTCGTGGCCTTGGCCAACTCGGCCGCCTACAACCGTTCCGGCAATGAAATCGCCAACGTGCGCGCGGCCGTCTCGCGCCTGGGCTTTGCCACGTTAAAGTCGATGGTGGCGTCCGTCATCGTGCGCCAGCTGGGCAGCCAGATCACGGACCCGCAATTGCGCGCCAAGGCGGCCAAGCTGTGGGAACACACGGCCCACGTGGCCGCGCTGAGCCAGGTGATCGCGCGGAAAGTCACGCATGTCGATGTGGAAACGGCCATGTTCGCCGCCATCGTGCATGAAGTGGGCGGCTTTTATCTGCTGTCGCGCGCCGAGGAATATCCGGGTTTGCTGGACGACAATACCGAAGACTGGATCGAATACGGCGAAAAGCTGATCGGCCGCGGCGTGCTGCGCCAGCTGCAGGTGCCCGACATGGTCTTGCAGGCCGTGGAAGGCATGTGGCATGGCGGCAGTCCGTTCCCGCCCCGCACCCTGGGCGCGACCCTGGTGCTGGCCAACGATCTGTCGCCTGTCGGCTCGCCCCTGCATCCGCCGGAAAGCGCCGCGCGGCGCCAGGCGGCCGCGAAGATCGACTTCGGCATCGGCGGCAGCACCTTGCACACCATCCTCGACGAATCGGCGGAAGAGATCGAATCGCTGGCGGCGGCCTTGCTCGTGTAATTGCTGGTCTGACGCAGCTTCCATCGCCCATCCCCGCCCTTGCCGCGGGGATTTTTTTCGTCCGCATTTTGATCCATCTTTCCCCATGGCATACAATCGCCGGCTCGGCTATCCGCCGGACCGCTTTCCTCCTCTTACCCAAAGGATATTATGCAGAAGCTGTTTTCTTCCCTCGCCCTGACTGCGCTGGCGTTTTCCGCCCAAGCCGCCAGCGGTTTGCCCATCGTGCAGGAAGCGCCCCTGCGCGCCCACCTGGCCTTCCTGTCCAACGATTTATTGGAAGGCCGGGGCACGGGCCAGCGCGGCGCCGACCTGACGGTGGCTTACCTGGAAACCCAGGCGCAGATGGCCGGGCTGCAACCCGTGCGCGGCAACAGCTACCGCCAGAGCGTGCAAATTGCCGGCGTGAAATCCCTGCCGCAAGAGAGCAGCCTGCAAGCCGTGGCGGGCGGCAAGGCCGTGCCGCTGGCGTTCGGCCCGGACTGGGTCTGGGCCACGGGCGACTCCGTTGCCGCGCATACCTTCGATGCGCCGCTCGTGTTCGTCGGCTACGGCATCACGGCGCCGGAAGAAGGCTGGAACGATTTCAAGGGGGCCGATGTCAAAAACAAGATCGTCGTCATGATGGTCAACGACCCGCAGCCGACGCAAGCCGAGCCGAACCGTTTCGCCGGCAAGGCGCTGACCTATTACGGCCGCTGGACTTACAAATTCGAGGAAGCCAGGCGCCAGGGCGCCGCGGGCGTGTTGCTGATCCACACGAAACCGTCGGCCTCGTATGACTGGAGCGTGGTGCAGAACAGCTGGAGCGGCAGCGAGCGCTTCCAGTTGGCGGACCGCACTGCCGGCACGCCGCTGCAGGGCTGGATCGCGGAAGACGCGGCGCGCCGTCTGTTTGCGGCCGGCGGGCAGGACCTGGACGCCTTGCGCGCGCAGGCGGAAAACAAGGATTTCAAGGCCGTCGCGCTGAACGCCAAACTGTCGGGCGAGATGAAATCGGCCGTGCGCAAGGTGGAGCAATTCAATATCGCCGGCATGGTACCGGGCACGGACCCGAAACTGAAGGATGAAGCCGTCATCTACAGCGGCCACTGGGACCACCTGGGCAAGCAGGGAGACAGCGGAGACACGATCTACAACGGCGCCGTCGACAATGCTTCGGGCACGGCCGGCTTGCTGGCCATGGCGCAGGAAGCCGTCAAGCAACCCGCGAAGCGCACGCAGATATTCCTGTGGGTGGCGGCCGAGGAGCAAGGGTTATTGGGCAGCGCCGCCTACGCGGCCGACCCGCTGTGGCCTTTGGACAAGACGGCGGCCGCGCTGAACCTCGACAGCTTGAATTTCGTGGGCGCCACGCGCGACATCGGCGCGCAGGGCAGCGAGCGCACGGAATTGGGCGCGATCGCCGCCACGGTGGCCAAAGCCATGGGCATGCACATCGCGGCAGCCCGTCCCGACCTGGCGGGCGGTTATTTCCGCAGCGACCATTTCAGTTTTGCCAAGGCGGGCGTGCCCGCGTTTTCCATCAATGGCGGACGCGAGTACATCAAGGATGTCGAGGCATCGAAAGCCAAGGCGGCCGCCTACGGCCCCCGCTACCATCAAGTCACGGATGAGTACGATGCCAGCTGGGATTTGTCCGGCATGACGCAGCAGGCGCAGTTCACCCTGAACTTGGGGCAAGCCGTGGCAAATGGCGCGAAGATGCCGGCCTGGAAGGCGGGCGATGCGTTCGGCAAGGCGCGCGCGCCAGCGAAATAGGGACGAAAAAAAACCGCTCGGCCGAGCGGTTTTTTTTCGCGCTGGTTCAGGTGGCGCTTGCCCGTTCCAGCCGGCGCTGCGTGTGGCGATACTTGCTCCACACCAGCAGCATCAGCAGCGGCATGGCGCCGCCCACCATGCACAGGGCGGGCCAGCCGCCGGCGGCAAAGCTGGCGCTGGCCAGGGCCGAGCCTGCCGAGGCGCCGATGAAGCCGCCCGCGATGAAGACGGTGGTAACCCTTGCCCGCGCATGCGGCGCCAGTTTATAGATGATGGATTGGTGCGTTACTTGCAGGCCCATCACGCCCATGTCCAGCAGGACGATGCCGATCAACAACAGCACCAGCGAATGGGCGCCAAAGCCGATCAGGGCCCAGCCTGCGATCGAGGCGACGGCCAGCAGCCAGGTGGCCTGGCGCGCGTAGCCGCGGTCGGCCATGCGGCCCGCCGTGTTGGCGGCAAAGGCGCCCGTGGCGCCGGCCAGGCCGAACAGGCCGATCTGCATTTCCGAGTAGTGATACGGCGCGCCGCTGAGCAAGAAGGTCAGGCCTGTCCAGAACACGCTGAAGGTGCCCAGGCCCAGGCCCGAGAACAGGGCGCGCTGGCGCAGCAGCGGTTCCTGGCGGATGATGTCGGCCAGCGAGGCCATCAATTTTCCGTATTGCAGCTTGCCGCGTGGCGCCTCGTTTGGCAGGATGCGGCGCAGCATGACGAGCAGGGCGGCCACGACGATGGCGGCCAGCACGTAGACGGTGCGCCAGCCGCCGCTGATCTGCGACACCGTGCCGGACACGGTACGCGCCAGCAAGATGCCCAGCAACAAGCCCGTCATGACGGTGCCCACCATGCGGCCCCGGCTGTGATCCGGCGCATACGACGCCACCATGGCCGTGACGACCATCAATGCGCTGGACGTGATCCCCATCAAGACGCTGGCGATGGCAAAGACGATAATATTCTGGCTGGTAGCGGCCAGCAGCAAGGCGCCGATCTTGGCGATCAGCATCCACGTCAGCAACTGGCGGCGGTTCAGCACGTCGCTGAGGGGCACGAGGAACACGATGCCCAGCACGTAGCCGATCTGCGTGGCCGTGACCAGGTAACCGGCTTGCGGCACGCTGACGCCGAACGAGGCAGCCAGCATGGACGTGAGCGGCTGCACGTAATACAGGCTGGCGACGAGCACGCCGGCGGACAGGGCGAATAACAGGATGCGGGTGGAGCTCAGCAGGGTGCTGGCATCGACGGAAGAGCTTGCAGATTTCATGCGGTACAGCTTTCTTGGAATAATGCTTTTGGATGAGCATGATAGCGGGGCTGCACATTTCCTGCCGGGCCGGGCCGATTTTGCGGCAGGGGATAGGCAAGACGGCAGGCAAAACGGCAGGCAAAACGGCAGGGAAACACGCCAGGCAAAAAAATCCCGGCGATCGTTGCCGACGGCCGGGAAAAGGGTATAGGGGGATATACCGAGGGAGGAAAACGTTCAGTTACTGTTGCCGGGCCAGCTCCGCATGCACCTGCGCCGTGATTTCATACGAGCGCAGCCGGTGCTGGTGGTCGAAGATCTGCGAAGTGATCATCAGCTCGTCGGCGCCCGTTTCGGCGATGAAGGCGGCCATCTTCGCCTTGACGGTGTCCGGCGCGCCGATGGCTGTGCACGACAGGACGGAATCGAGCATGGCGCGTTCCTGCGGACCCAATTGTTCCAGGTAACCGGGCACGGGCGGCTGCAGGCGCGACGGGCGGCCCGTGCGCAGGTTGACGAACGCTTGCTGCATCGACGTGGCGCGCAAGTGCGCTTGCTCATCCGTGTCGGCTGCAAACACGTTAAAGCCCAGCATCACGTACGGTTTCGCCAATTGTTTTGACGGCTTGAAGTGTTCGCGGTAATACGCCACGGCTTGCATCATCATCTGCGGCGCGAAGTGCGAGGCGAATGCATACGGCAAGCCCAGGTGGGCGGCCAGCTGGGCGCCGAACAGGCTGGACCCGAGTATCCACACGGGTACTTTCGCGCCCTTGCCGGGCACGGCCAGCACGCGCTGGCGCGGCTCGTCGGACATGTAGTCGATCAATTCCAGCACGTCTTGCGGAAACTGTTCCGCGTCGGATTGCAGGTCGCGGCGCAGGGCGCGCGCCGTCGTCTGGTCGGAGCCGGGCGCGCGGCCCAGGCCCAGGTCGATGCGGCCTGGATGCAGCGCTTCCAGGGTGCCGAACTGTTCTGCGATGACCAGCGGCGAGTGGTTCGGCAGCATGACGCCGCCCGCGCCCACGCGGATGGTCTTGGTACCGGCCGCCACATGGGCGATCACGACGGCCGTGGCGGCGCTGGCGATGCCGGGCATGCCGTGGTGTTCGGCCAGCCAGTAGCGGTTGTAGCCCCAGCGCTCGCCGTGCTGCGCCAGGTCGAGCGTGTTCTTGAACGACTGGCTGGCGTCGCTGCCTTCGGCGATGGGGGCCAGGTCGAGTATGGAAAATGGAATCATGGTAGCGATATCGGGACGTGGTGGAAAATCACAATGGACGATTTGTCTATCCCCTGACCCCAGTAGGGTCGGCCTTGGAAGCGGCAGGGATGACAGGCTGTGCACATGATAATGCGAATCGGGAATTTGCGTACTGATCGGTAAAAAACTCGTATCGATTGGAAATCGGTGCGGGCGATGCTAGAGTTGGCCTCCCTACTTTATGCGCCCCGCCATGTTCAAGAAACCCATCCTGCTGACTTTGATGAGCCTGCTGCTGCAGCCCTCCGTTCACGCCGCGCCCGTCAGCCAGCAGGCGCAGGACACGGCCCGCTACGCGCTGGCCACCTATCCGGAACCGCTGATCGCCAGCCTGGCGAAGATGATCAGCTACAACACGGTGGCCGACCCGGCCGTGCCCTTTGCCGACAATCCACAGCACACGGGCTTCAAGCGCTACCTGGCGGCCGAGGCGCAGCGCCTGGGATTCGACTTCCAGGATCACGGCCACGTGCTCATCATCGGCATGGGCAGCGGCAGCGAACGGGTGGGCGTGATCACGCATGGCGACGTGCAGCCTGTGAACCCCGCGAAATGGGCCCGTTCGCCGTTCGAGCTGGACCGCAGCAGCGAACCGGGCAAGCTGCTGGGACGGGGCACGGAAGACGACAAGGGGCCCATCGCCACGGCCCTGTATGCGATGAAAGCCATCCAGGACAAGCAGGTGCCGCTGAGCAAGCGCATCGAGCTGTACGTGTACATGGCCGAGGAATCGGACTGGGAACCGTTGAAACAATTCCTGAAAACCCATACGCCGCCGCAGGTCAACATCACCATCGATGCGGAATACCCGGTGGTGACGGCCGAGAAGGGCTACGGTTCCATCAAGCTGACCCTGCCGCCGCGCACGGCCTTGCCGGCCAAGGGCGGCCCCGTGCTGGCGAAGCTGGCGGGCGGCTTTTTCGGCAGCCAGATCCCGGAAGACGCACAAGCCGTGATCGACCACGCGCCAGCCGCGCTGGAAGCGGCCATCCGCGCCCGCGCGCAGGGCCAGCAGGGCGTGCGCTACAGCTACGCGCGCACTGGCGATACCTTGACGGTAACGGCGCTGGGCGTGTCGGCCCACTCGTCGAAGCCGGAAGACGGCGTCAACGCCATCAGCATGCTGGCCGACGCGCTGGCCGTGCAGCCCTGGCAGGGCACGCAGGCGGCCGACATGCTGTCGTTCCTGAATGAACTGGTGGGTACCGGCATCTACGGCGAGCGCTTCGGCCAGATCGCCTACCGCGACGGCTTCATGGGACCGATGACGGTAGCGCCTACCGTGCTCAAGCAAGATGGCGGCGCGCTGGAACTGAACATCAACCTGCGCCGTCCGCAAGGCAAGACGGCGGCCGTGCTGCAGCAGCAGGTGACGGCCGCCTTCGATGGCTGGAAGGCGCGGCGCCAGGTACCCGCTACCCTGCAGGTGCAGATCGGCGAACCGTGGCTGCAGACGGACGCGCCGCAGATTCCCACCCTGCTGTCCGTGTTCGGGCACTACACGGGCATCGCGCATCCGCAACCGGTCGCCATCGGCGGCGGCACCAATTCGCGCCTGTTCCCGAACGCCGTCAGCTTCGGCCCGGCCATGCCGCACACCGTGTACACGGGGCATTCCGAACACGAGTTCATCACGGAAAAACAGCTGCTGCTGAATCTACAGATGTACACGGCTGTCCTGATCGAGCTGGCGAAATAGCGGCTTGCAAAAACAGAGGGAAGTCATAGACTGCAAGCCTGAGACGCATCCGGGCACTGAACTTTTGATGGGGGCGCCGGTCTTACGTTTCCATGTAGGAAGGGAGCAGCTATGCATGCACAACAGGAGACCCGGCTGGCGCCAGGCAGGGCAGGCGGCGTGGCGCCGCGCCGGCGCCCGCACGAGGGGCGGTCATGAACTGGCCGCTGGAACTGGAAGTGGCGCACAAGCTGGCGCAGATGCGGGGCTGGCTGGAAGACCAGCGTGCCGGCGCCGTGCGCCTGCGCGGCGTGGATTGGTTTGCGTGGGCCACGGCGGGCGCGTCGAACAGCCACTACCATACGGCCGAGTGCGGCTGCGCGGAAGTGCTGGTGACGCGCGACGCCGCCTATATCTTGACGGACGAAGCCGAAGCCATGCGCATGCGCGAGGAAGAGGTGCGCGGGCCATGGACGTGGCAAGTGTCGCCCTGGATGCAGCCGCAGCTGTATGAATTGCGCGAGCATTTCGTGCAGCATGCGGCCGGGGGCGCGCCGGTCCTGTCCGACCGGCCGGGTTTGCACGAACGCAGCCTGCCCGTAGCTTTGCGCGAAGAGCGTCTGGTGCTGCTGGAATCGGAACAGCTGCGCTACCGGCAGGTGGGGCAGCTGGCTGCCCGCGCGGCCGCGGATGCGTTGCGCCAGGCCCGCCCCGACTGGAGCGAGCTGGAACTGGCTGCCGCCTGCGCGCGGGCGTTGTGGCTGCGGGGCTTGCAGGCCGTGCACGTGCTGGTCAGCGGGGCGGAGCGTCAACAGCGGTATCGTCGCGCACCGCCAGCCCAGGTGGAGCTGGGCCCGCAAGCCGTGCTGGCCCTGTGCGCACGGCGTTTCGGCCTGTGCGCTAGCCTCAGCCGTCAACGGCGCTTCGGCCCGGCGCTGCATCGCGCCGATGGCGCGGCGGTGGTCATGGACGATGCCGATGCGGCCATGCTGGCGCTGGAAGCGGTGGCGCTCGATGCTTGCGAAACGGGCCATGCGCTGAGCATGGTGTATCACGCGCTCGACAGCGCCTACGCGTATGCAGGCCAGCCCGACACGGTGCGCACCAGCCGGCAGGGCGGCATCCACGGCTACCTGGCGCCCGAAGTGGCGGCCGGCGCGCACACGGAAATCATCCTCAAGCGGGGCATGGCGCTGGCCTTCCACCCCAGCCTGCCCGGCAGTACGGTGGAAGACACGTTTTTGCTCGACGGCAGCCAATTGCACAACCTGACGCATGACCCGGCCTGGCCCTCGGCCCTGGTGCAGGGGCGCAGCCGGCCGCTGACCCTGGCCTTGGCTTGAAAATGATAACTGCGTGCCAACTGCGTATCAAGTGCGCGCCAAGTACGTGCCAAGTGCGGCCAGGCGTGGAGGAAATCGGCCAGCGCCGGCCAGCGTTGATACCGATCAATATACCGATCAATAGCGCTGCATCACGCCTTTTTGCACGCTGACCTTGTCGCCGATCTGGAAGGCGGGCTGGGTGTTTTGCACAAAGGTGCGCGTCGTGCCGTCGTCCAGGCGCAAGGTGACGCGGTACAGCATGTTGCCCGCCGCCCCCGAGGTGCTGCCGGCCGTGCCCGACGTGCCCGCCTGCATGTCGCCACTGCCTTGGTCCATGCTGCGCGGCACGGTTTCTATCGACTGCACCGTGGCCGAGCTGATGTTCATCGTGGACTGGTTCGCGTCGTTGCGCATGTCGCTGCTCATGGCGCTCTGGGCGTTGCTGGTATCGGCGGCCGTGCTGCTGGCGGTGCTGGCCGTGCTGCTTTGCGGCGTCGTGCCAGCCGGTGCGGCATAGGTTTCGCCGCTATTGCTGCGCGCCAGACTGGTTTTGTCCGTGGAATGGCAGGCTGCCAGCAAGGCGCATGTCAGGCCGGTCAGCAGCAGGGTGGTTTTTGATCTCATCTTGGTCTCCTCATGGTCGCACACTCAGGATCGGCACCCGCGGTGATGCGGATGGCGGCGATTGCTGCATGTAAGAGCATGGCGGAACAGGGATGTTCGGCGGCCGTCATTGTCGATTGAGCTAGATCAAGTGTCTAATTGCCGTGCTTGGTATAAACGATGCTGGCAATTACCACTTCGTGCGGCTGCACGTTTCCTCACTGTTCAATCGGGAGAAAAAATGTCATCTGGCCCTACAGCAAAACTGATCGATGAATTGGTGCTGGCCATCGGCGGCACTGCGCACGATGTCCGTGCGCGCCATGTGCTGGCCCAGGCCTTGCATGGCCTGGTGCGGCTGGCGCGCTCGGAACAGTTGCTGGAGATGCAGCGCGATACGGCACGCGCCATGGGGGCCGGCAGCCGGCGCGAGACGCGCGCCCTGATGCGGCGACTGGGCAAGCGGGGCCAGGGACAGTTGCGGCTGGCATTGCAGGATAGCGAAGCGGACCGCGCCTGACGGGCGCGAGCCATCCCCCGTTCAGGCTTCGGGCAGCGGCGCGTCCTTGCCAAGGGCGGCGGCGACCATTTTCGGCCACAGGAAATACAGCGGCAGGCAGACTGCCGTGGCGGCCGTGATATCGACCACCCAGTCGCTGACGGCGCCATGGCGGTAGGGCAGGAAACTTTGGATGAATTCGTCCAGCGCGCCCATGGCCGCCACCATCAGCACCGACAGCAGCGCCCGGCGCGCCATGCCGCCGCCCGTGCCGCTGAACAGGATCAGGGCCAGCACGCCATAACCGAAGGAATGCAGCACGCCGCCCGACGCATACTGGCCCACGTCCGCGCGCACGCCGGGAATATCGCCGATCAGGATCACCAGCACATATAGCACCAGCGCGGTGCGGTAGCGCAGGCGTTCGTAACGGTCGGCAAAACACAGTTCGGGCAAGGGTGCGAGCATGAGGCGTCAGGACAGGTGGAAAGGACGCCACAATATCATGGGCAGGGCGGGCCACCGTGTTTTTGCGCAAGAGCTTGCTGGACGGGCAAAAAAAAGGCCCGCGGGGGCGCGGGCCAAAAACCCAAATGAAATGGGTCAAGAGTTGAGAGTTGCTCGGTACTTACCATGTCGTGCGCCTTGCGGGCGCCCGCCACGGTCATGAAAGGGGAGTGGTGTGCCATCGCGGCACACCTGTCTGTAGTCAGGCATATCGGTTGCCTGTACAGCAGATGAAGCAAGTATAGGAGGTGAAGATGACGGCCTGATGACACGCCGCAACATTTTTTTGCGGCAGCGCAAATTGTCGGAAAGAGTGTGGAGCATGGCAAGAATAGCCATGTTTCAAGACTGATAGCGAAAAAAAAGCCCGCTGGTGAAAGCGGGCTTAAAACTATTTTCTTGGAGGAGAATAGTGGAGACAGGTGCATTATGCTGCGTTGCACGATATGTGTCTAATGATCTTTTCGGATAACCATTATTCTTTTTTGATATAACTTGCCGCGCCTGCCTTCATTCCTTCACGGCCACCGTGTAATTGAGCGCCATGCGCCCGCCATCGACATAGATGGTCTGGCCCGTCATGTAGGTGGCGTCGTCGCTGGCCAGGAAGGCGGCGATGCCGGCCACTTCTTCCGGTTCGCCGCAGCGGCCCAGCGGCGTGCGCGACAAAATCGTGTGGCGCGCTTCCGGGCTCGACAGCACCGCCTGCTTGGCCAGTTCCGTCAGGATGGTGCCTGGCCCGATGCCGTTGACGCGCACGCCGTGCGAGGCCAGGTTCAGGGCCATGACCTTGGTCAGCTGGTTGATGGCGCCCTTCGACACCACGTACGGCACCTGGTTCGGAATGGCCAGTTCCGCATTCACGCTGGACATGTTGATGATGCAGCCGCTGTTGCGCTTGACCATTTCGCGCGCCACGGCCTGGCCGCACAGGAACATCGATTTCAGGTTGATGCGCATGACCCGGTCGAAATCGTCTTCGCAGACGTCGAGGAAGTCGGCCGCGTGCGTGACGCCCGCATTGTTGACGAGGATATCGATGTGGCCGAACTGCGCCAGGGTTTCCTTCAGCATGGCGTCCACGTCCGCCTTCTGGCTGACGTCGGCGCAAAAGAAGCGCGCCTGCGGGCCGAGGGCAGCGGCCGCCTGTGCGCCTTCTTCCTTGATGTCGACCAGCATCACTTGCGCCCCTTCGGCGATCAGGCGGGTGGCGCAAGCCAGGCCGATGCCTTGCGTGGCGCCCGTGACGATGGCGGTTTTATTGACTAATTTCATGTGTGCTCCTCGGCGGGGTATGGGGGCCGCGCTGACAGGAACACCAGCCCGCGCGGCAATGGGCAGATTTTAATCCCTGGGCAGGAATCAGAGGAGGATGGGCTCGTTCGGCAACTGGTTGCCGCGCGTGCCGTTGGCGGGGAAGTGGCTTTGCAGCAGGGTATTGAGCTGCGCCAGCGCTTCCAGGGTGCTGTCGTGGTAATTGCCATCCTTGAACCCTTTGGTCATGGTGCGGCACACGGCTTGCCACTGTTCCGGCGTGACGCGGCGGCCCACGTTGCGGTCGGCCACGATATCGACCTGGTGCTCGGCCAGGTTGATGTAGATCAGCACGCCGACGTTGTCTTCCGTATCCCACACGCCATACTGGGCGAACAGTTCGCGCGCCCGCTCGCGGTTGCTCACGCCCTGGTACGCCATGCCCGGCGTCAGGGCCGCTTCGACGATCAGGCGCACTTCCGCCTGGTGCATCGCTTCACCGCCGGCGATGGCCGTCTCGATGGCTTTCAGGGTGCGTTCGGGAAAGGCGTGCCGCGCCGTCGCCGGCGTGCCCCGCAAATGTTTCAATGCCCGTCCGCAGCGTTGTCCGAATGTCAGTTGTTTCGTCATTACCAATCTCCCGAGGCGCCGCCGCCGTCAAATCCTCCGCCGCCGCCACCGAAACCACCGCCGCCACTGCTGCCACCGCCAAAACCACCGCCGCCGCCGAAGCCGCCACCGCCGCGGTTGTTCAGCGCCTGGCTGAGGATGCTGCCCAGCACGACACCGGTGGCGCCGCTGGACCAGTTGCTGCCGCGCTGCAGCCGCGTCGGCCCGCCGCGCGAGCGGAACAGGGTCAGCACGACGAGGAAGCCGAAGAACAGCAGCGGCAGCCAAAAGGTCATGCCGCCCGCTTCCACGGTGGCTGGCGCCTTTTGCTGTGCCGCAGCGGGGAATTGCTCCTGGTTCAGCAGGGTGGCAATCGAGCCCACGCCGGCCACCAGGCCGCCGTAGTAATCGTTTTGCTTGAAATGGGGGGCGATCACGTCTTGCAGGATGCGTTTCGATTGCGCATCCGTCAGCACGCCCTGCACGCCACGGCCCGCCTCGATGCGCAGGCGGCGCAGGGACGAGGGGTTGTCCTTCGCCACCATCAGCAGCACGCCGTCATCGACGCCCTTGCGGCCCAGCTTCCAGGCATCCGTCACGCGGATGCTGTATTGCTCGATGGCTTCCGGTTCCGTGCTCTTGACCAGCAGCACGGCGATCTGGCTGCCCGTCTTGGCTTCGTAATCGGCCAGCACGCCTTCCAGCGCCGCCTTTTGCTTGGCGTCCAGCATGCCGGCGTTGTCCGTCACGCGCGCGGCCAGCGGCGGCACGGGCTGCAAGCCCTGTGCGCCGGCTGGCGGCATCGTCCACAGCAGCAGCGCCGTCGCCAGCGCCGCGAGATAGGACCAGGCTTTCATCTTATTTGCCAAAGTTGACGGTCGGTGCGGTCGAGATGGCTTTTTCATTTTCCACCGTGAACGATGGCTTGACCTTGTAGCCGAAGACCATGGCCGTCAGGTTGTTCGGGAAGCTGCGCGCATGCACGTTGTAATCCTGCACGGCGACGATGTAACGCTGGCGCGCCACGGTGATGCGGTTTTCCGTGCCTTCCAGCTGCGACTGCAAGTCGCGGAAGCTGGTGTCGGCCTTCAAGTCCGGGTATTTCTCGGACACCACCATCAGGCGCGACAGGGCCGACGACAGCTGCCCCTGCACTTGCTGGAATTTCTCGAACGCGGCCGGGTCGTTCAGCACTTCGGGCGTGATCTGGAAACTGGTGGCGGCGGCGCGCGCCTTGGTCACCGCTTCCAGCGTTTCGCGCTCGTGCGTGGCATAGCCCTTGACGGTATTGACCAGGTTGGGGATCAGGTCGGCGCGGCGCTGGTACTGGTTGACCACTTCGCCCCAGGCGGCCTTGGTGGCTTCATCCTTGCTCTGGAAGTCGTTGTAGCCGCAGCCCGTCAGGATGCCGGCCAGGACGGTGACGCTCAGCGCCAGGCGCAGCCATTTGGTGAATTGATTGGTGATTTGCATGATGGGTTCCGTGCAGAGTAAGGGAGGTGAGGCAAATATACCTGAAACGGCCCGTAATGTCGGTTTAATAAGCGCCGGCCGCCGGCCCCGACCGCCTTGTGACGCCGTGGCAAGCCTGCGCCGCGTTACAATACGGGGTTTGCAACTGAATATAGAGAAGGTGTGCCGTGAATTTCATCAATAAATTATCCGCCGCGTGGACGGCCAATAATTCCCTGCTGTGCGTGGGCCTGGACCCCGACCTGGCGAAACTGCCGGCCGAACTGCGCGACCTGCCTGATGGAATCACCACCTTTTGCACGCGCATCATCGATGCCACGGCCGACCTGGCTTGCGCCTTCAAGCCGCAGATCGCGTATTTTGCCGCGCTGGGCGCGGAAAAGCAGCTGGAAGACATCTGCCGCTACGTGCGCGAGAATTATCCGCACATCCCGCTGATCCTCGACGCGAAACGGGGCGACATCGGCGCGACGGCCACGCAATACGCGCGCGAAGCGTTCGAGCGCTACGGCGCCGACGCCGTCACCGTGAACCCGTACATGGGCGAGGATTCGCTCGATCCCTACCTGGCGTGGAAAGACCGCGGCGTGATCATCCTGTGCCGCACGTCGAACCCGGGCGGCTCGGACCTGCAATTCCTGAATACGGACGGCGAACCGCTGTACCAGCGCGTGGCGCGCCTGGTGGCCGAAAAGTGGAATAAAAACGGCCAGTGCGCGCTCGTCGTCGGCGCCACCTTCCCTGAAGAACTGGCGCAGGTGCGCGCCATCGTCGGCGACATGCCGCTGCTGGTGCCGGGCATCGGCGCCCAGGGCGGCGACATCGCCGCCACCGTCGGCGCGGGCCAGACGGCGAACGGCATGGGCATGATGATCAGCTCGTCGCGCGCCATCATCTATGCCACGCCGCAGGCGGGCGAAGACTTCGCCGACGCGGCGCGCCGCGTGGCGATTGAAACGCGCGATGCGATCAATCAACACCGCGCGGTTTAAGTCGCATGCATAAAAAATGCCGGGCTAGCCCGGCATTTTGCATTTAGTCACGCTGTGGTGCGACGATCTCTGCGTAATCGTAGAGTTCTCCCAGAATTTCCTCGCCCCGCTCATCGACGGATTCCGACAGCACGTCGATTTCCGTAAACAGCATTTCGATGGTGCGGGCGCCGGCGTCGCCGTCGAACAGGCGGGCGGCGCGGTGCTGTTCCCAGCGCAGGCTTTCCGCTTCGCTCAGGGTTTGCGGGAAATTGCGGGCGCGGTAGCGGAACAGCAGTTCCTGCAGGCGTTCATCGGCAAACGAGGGGCGGGCCGTGGCCAGCTTGGCCGGCGTGTCGCGGCGCAGCGATTCGAGCAGGCGGCGGTCATCGTTGCTGACGAAACCATTGTACAAATCTTCATCCACGTCCAGCGCGGCATTCGCGCCCGGGCGCTGGAACACTTCGGCCCAGACGGCATCCATGTTCGGCGCCGTGGCGGCGAATTGCGCGTTGACCTTCGCCGCGTCCAGATCGATGCTCCATTGCGCGGCCATGGCTGGCGACAAGGTCTTTAAATTGCCGACCAGCATGGGCGACTTGTTCAGGTGCACGCTTTTCACGGGCAGGCGCGTCATGCCTTCCGGCATGGCGTCCTTGCGCGTGAACAAGCGCGTGCGGATGGTGTCGGCGTCCAGGGTAAACAGTTCGCGCGGGTCATAGGCGCAATCCCAGACGAGGATTTCATTTTTATTGCTCGGATGCGTGGCCAGCGGCCAGACGACGCCCAGGCAGCCCCGTTCGGCGGGGAACATGCCCGACACGTGCAGGAAGGGCTGGCGCTCGCTGGCGGCCAGGTGCATGCCCATTTCGCTGGCGACCCTGTCCTTCTTGTGCAGGGCCAGGCAGAATTCGAACAGTTTCGGCTGCTTTTCCTTGATCAGGCGTGCCAGGGCGATGGTGGCGCGCACGTCGGACAGTGCATCATGCGCCGCTTCGTGGACCAGGCCATTGGCCTTGCTCAAGTGTTCCAGTTTAAAACTGGTCTGGCCATCGTCGCGCTTCGGCCATGCGATGCCTTCCGGGCGTAGCGCATGCGTCATGCGCACCACGTCGAGGATGTCCCAGCGGCCGCAATGGTTCTTCCATTCGCGCGCATACGGGTCGATCAGGTTGCGCCAGAACAGGAAACGCGTGACTTCATCGTCGAAACGGATGGTGTTGTAGCCCACGCCGATGGTGCCTGGCTCCGAAAAGGCCGCTTCGATGGTGGCGGCGAACTGGTGTTCGGGCACGCCCAGCTGCAGACACTGTTGCGGCGTGATGCCCGTGATCAGGCACGATTGCGGGTCGGGCAGGAAATCATTGGCAGGCTGACAATACAGCATGATGGGTTCGCCGATCTCGTTGAGGTCGGCATCCGTGCGGATGGCGGCGAACTGGGCCGGGCGGTCGCGGCGCGGCTGGGCGCCAAAGGTTTCGTAGTCGTGCCAAAGAAAGGTCTGGTTAGTCATTGATGGTCGTTGCTTGATTGGTTATCCGGGCCGCCAAAAGCGGCCGCTGCTACAGTTTTCTGAAAACCTGCCGATACTACACGAGAGGATGGTCATCATCGCGTTTCCCGCATGGTGGCATACATTGCCCGTTCAAGGAGGTCTATCGTGTCAATTCCCATCGCCGCAAGCGGCAATTCCACCCCTTCCGTGACTTCCGTCAGTACGGGCGTTGCCGGCAAGGACGATAAAGTCCAGCAAAAGGACGGCGTCAACGCTGAAATGAGCGTGAATGACCGCACCAAGCTGCAATTGAACGCGTCCATCATGCAGGCGTCGCTGAACGTGTCGATCGGTTCCGAGAACGAACCGCTGGCGCTGCTGTACAAGACGGCCATCACCAACATCAATGAAGCGCTGAAGGGGCAGTACGGCGAGGACGCGATCCAGAACGCGGCTTCGCAGGACAACAGCGCCGAAGCGACGGCGAACCGCATTGTATCGCTGTCGACGGGATTTTTTGATGCCTTCAAGAAACAAAATCCCGGCCTGGACGACGATACGGCCCTGACCAAGTTCATGGACACCATCAGCGGCGGCATGGAAAAAGGCTTCAAGGAAGCGCGCGACATCCTGGGCGGCTTGAAAGTGCTGAATGGCGACATCGCCGGCAATATCGACAAGACGTACGAGCTGGTGCAAAAGGGCTATGCCGACTTCATCGCCGCGCACAGCAGCAAGAAGGATGATGCCGCCAAGCCGGCCGACAGCAAGGCCGCCTGATCATTATTACGCCGGAAGCGCCTGAGAAAATGTCCAGGGCTAGGCGCATTGCCGAAGGCAGTACGAATGTACGACGAGGCAATGCAACGACGCCATGGGCTTTTTATCAGGTGCTTACCCGGTTGCGGCCGCCGGCTTTTGCCCGGTACAGCGCCGCGTCGGCCGCGGCGATCAGCGCATGGTCGTCCTGTTCGGCCGCCAGGCTGGCCACGCCGAAGGAACCCGTGATGTGCGGCAAGGCGCTGCGCATGTCGGCGAAGATGACGGCGAGCTGCATGCGCTCGCACAAGCGCTCGGCCACCCGCAAGGCCACGTGTTCGTTGGTATCGGGCAAGATCACCATCATTTCCTCGCCACCGTAGCGCACGGCGAAATCCGTGGGCCGCAGGGCCGCGCCCAGCACTTGCGCGGCGATGCGCAGTGCCTGGTCGCCCGCCTGGTGGCCGTGCGTGTCGTTGAAGCGCTTGAAATGGTCGAGGTCTATCATCACCAGCGACAGCGGCGAGCCGCTGGCGTGGGCCGTGACGATCATGTTGGGCAGTAAATCCGTCAGCCAGGCGCGGTTGTACAAGCCCGTCAGGCTGTCGACCATCGACAGCTGGCGGTAGAATTCGCCCAGTTTCTGGCGCCGGCGCAGCAGGGCATTGGCGGCGCGGATGCGGAAGGACAGCAGCCGCAGCAGGTTGCGCGCCAGGCCGTTCGACTGTTCGATCAATTCCCAGACGATGGCCGCGTCGATCACCAGCAAATCGGTTTCTTCCAGGGCGGAAATGGCGGCCAGGTTGCTCGCTTCATCGAGCACCGATTGTTCGCCCACGCTTTCGCCGGGCAAGACCTTGCTGACGGTGCCGTCATCCATGCCCGTGTGGGTGTCGGCGGCCACGGCCAGCGAGCCGCGCAGGACGATGTACAGGCTGGCGCCTTGCGTGTCGGCAATGGCTTCGCCCGCTTCCAGGCGCATCACGGGGCAGGGCGCCAGCATGGCGGCCGTCTGGCTATCCGCCCCATCGCGAAATAGCTGTAAATCGCCGATGTTGCAGCCTGAAGCGCCGAAGTTGCCGATCTGTTCCACAATCACACTTTCAAAAAGCCGGCGCGCGAGCAGGGGGCCGGTAGCTTCATGATAGCGTAAAGCGGCCTTGGCTGTAACGCCAAAGGCTTGCTTGAGGTCACTTACTGTGAGAAATACGACAATTATTTCATTGCCGCGTCAATACGCTGGAATGCTTGTGGTTTTGTTATGGATATTGCCGCGCGCGAAAGGCGGGCCGGATGTGCAAAGGCAGCCTTGAACGGCTGCCTCAGTCTCTGGAAATCCTGCGGGTGGGGATTACTCGGCGGTTTCTTCCGCTTCGGCCGTATCGATCACGGCATTCTTGCCGGTGGCGTGGCGCTTGCTGTCTTGCAGGCGGCCCAGGGCGCTATCGATGGCGCGTTTCAGTTTATCGGTGGCGCCGGCAACGGATTGATGCACGGTGGCGTTCTGTTCGGTCACGGCGATCGGTTGATAGCCAGCAACGCGTGCTTCCATGACGCAGCGGATATCGTCGGCGCCGCCTTTCGGGCCATTCGTGTCGCTGATGTGGACTTCGATGCGGGTCAGGTTGTCGCGGAAGCGGTTCAGTGCGCTTTCAAGTACGGATTGCACATGTTCGTTCAGTCCAGCGGTGTTGGCGATGGTGCTGTCGGTATGAATATTGATTTGCATATGCTTACTCCTGTCAATTCAAAAAAAACCCATCTCAGGCGCCTTGCATGGCAGTGGGCAAACCCGCTGCCAGGGCGCGTCGGCGCCTGGTTCTTGCCTCATGCACTTGATCCCTGTGCATGACTTATCTTACTCCTCTTTCCAGTATTTCAAGAGGGTGCGCACGATTAAGATGAGCTTAACCCTTCAGCCAGGTCAAGTTTCCACTACGAAATTATTTACCCTCAGCCATTGATGAGACCGGCCGCGATATTGATCGACAGCCCCAGCACGACCAGGTTGAAGAAAAAGCTCAGCACGGATTGTCCCAGCACGATTTGCCGCATCATGCGCGTCTGCACGGAAACGTCCGACGTTTGCACGGCGACGGCGATGGTGAAGGCGAAATACAGGAAATCCCAGTAGTCGGGGCTTTGCTCGTCGTCGGGAAACTTCAGGGGGCGCAGCGCGGGATCGGCCTGGTAGTACAGGTGGGCATAGTGAAAGCAGAACAGGGTGCCGACGAGGAACCAGGAACCGACCAGGGTGAGGATCGTCAGGCCGTAATGCAGCGCGCGCTCGTCCGGCGCCATGTCTTTCATCGAGGACAGCTGCGAAACGATGGCTACCAGGCTCATCACGGATGCGACGGACAGGGCCGACAGGACGGTTGCCGCCCGCTCATCCTGGCGCGCCGCCATGGCTTTGACCTTGTGGTGGTTGGCGCGCATCATCATCCAGGCCATCGTTGCCAGGTAGAACCAGACGGCGACATTCCACGCCGTCAGCAGGCGCGTCATCTGTTGCCAGGATGCGGGCAGCAGCAGGCCGGCCGCCACGCCGATGGCCGTGGCCATGCTCAGGTGGGGGCGGCTGCGGATGAAGCCGTGGAATGGAAGCGTGATTTTCATGGTGCGGATTCGTCAGTGAGGATAGCGCATCTTAGACCTTATGCGCTCGCCGCGGTGGCCGTCCTGGCGGCCGCTTCCTTCTCGTGGTGGGGGAAGCGGTCCATGCGCGACAGCACGGGGAACAGCACGGCCCACACGCCCGTCACGGCCAGGGTGGCGGCGCCGCCGAAGAGCACGGCGCGCACGAGGCCGAACCAGCCGGCCGTCAAGCCCGATTCGAATTCGCCCAGCTCGTTCGAGGCGCCGATGAAGACGGCGTTCACGGCGCTGACCCTGCCGCGGATCTCGTCCGGCGTCTCGAACTGCACCAGCAGGTGGCGGATGTAGACGCTGACCATGTCGCCGGCGCCCATCAGGAACAGCGCCGCCAGGGCCAGCGGGAAATAGCTGGTGCTGCCCAGCACCAGGGTGCCCAGGCCGAAGACGGCCACGCCGCCGAACATCCACGCGCCCACGCGGCGCGTGATGGGAAACATGGCCAGCGCGATCGAGCACAGGGCGGCGCCGGCGCCCGGCGCCGTGCGCAGCAAGCCCAGGCCGCTGGGTCCGGCATGCAGCACGTCATGCGCGAGCGCCGGCAGCAGGGCCGTGGCGCCGCCGAACAGCACGGCAAACAGGTCGAGCGAAATGGCGCCCAGCACGATGGGCTTCGACCAGACGAAGCGCAAGCCTTCGAGCAGGGTATGCCAGCTGACGGGTTCGCGTTTCACCACTTGCGGCGCCGGGGTGGTGGCGCGCATCAGCAGGACGGACACGACCAGCAGCGCGGACGAGATCAGATACACCACCTTGGGGCCGAAGTAGTACAGCAAGCCGCCCAGAGTGGGGCCGAGGATGATGGCCACGTGCGAGCTCGACGAACTGAGCGCGACGGCGCGGCTGAAGTGTTGCGTGGGCACCATGTTGACCAGCACGGCTTGCGTGGCCGGCATCATGAAGGCGCGCGCGCTGCCGAACAGCACCAGCACGGCAAACACGGGCCAGACGACGGAAATATTGCTTAACGTAAACGCCAGCAGGGCCAGCGCGCACGCCAGTTGCGCCGCCAGGCACCACGCGATGATGTTGCGGCGGTTGTAGCGGTCGGCCACGTGGCCGGCCGGCAAGATGAGCACGAGGAAGGGGGCGAATTGCGCCAGGCCGATCAGGCCCAGGTCGAACAGGCTGCCCGTGATCTGGTACACCTGCCAGCCGATGGCCACGCTTTGCATCTGCACGGCCACCGTGCCCAGCACGCGGGCGGAAAGATAACAGGCGAAGTTGCGGTGACGCAGGATACTGAAGCCGTTGCCGGCAGAGGCGAGAGACATGAAATTTCCAGGAAACAGCGGGGTGGAGCGGCAGCGGATGCCGCGCCAGCAGCACCCCGCTGCCTGGATGCTTACTTGGCCAGGTCGGCTTCCGTGGTGAAGGCGTCCGCGTAAAACTCGTCGGCCGGCAATTGACACAATTGCACGAAATCGCGATTGGCCGACTCGACGACGATCGGTGCGCCGCAGGCATACACTTGATACGCGGACATGTCGGGCAAGTCGGCGATGACGGCCTGGTGCACGAAGCCCGTGCGGCCTTGCCACGCGTCTTCCGGCAGCGCGTCCGACACGACGGGCACATAGGTGAACTGCGGCAAGTCGGCGGCCCACTGGCGGCACAGGGCGTCCATGTACAGGTCGTGCGGACGGCGGCCGCCCCAGTACAGGGTGATCGGGCGCGGCGATTGCTCGTTGATCATGTGCTCGACGATGGCTTTCAAGGGGGCAAAGCCCGTGCCCGAGGCCAGCAGCACGACGGGCTTGTCGGAATCTTCGCGCAGGAAGAAGGTACCCATCGGGCCTTCGAAGCGCAGGATGTCGCGCTCCTTCATGCTGCCGAACACCTGGTCGGTGAACAGGCCGCCCGGCATGTGGCGGACGTGCAGGCTCACGGGGCCGCCTTCGACGGGCGCGCTGGCCATGCTGTAGCTGCGGCGTTTGTTGTCGCGCAGCATGATTTCGATATACTGTCCGGCGCGGTAGTGCAGGCGCTCGCTGGCTGGCAATTGCAGGGTCAGCACGACGACGTCGGGCGCGACTTTCTCGATGGTGGTCACGCGCGACGGCATTTTCTTGATCGGGTAATCGCTGCTGCCCGCCACTTCGCGCGCCTGCACCACCAGGTCGCCCTGGGGCACGGCGCAGCACAGCAGCGAGTAGCCGGCCGCCGCTTCATCTTCCGTCAGGGAGCGGGCCTGGTATGGCTTATGCTGTACGCTGCCGGACACGATCTTGCCCTTGCAGGAACTGCAGGCACCGCTTTTGCAGCTGTACGGCAGGCCGACGCCGGCGCGTATCGCCGCCGACAGGACGGTTTCGTCCGCTTCGCAGCTGAATTGGTGGCCGCTGGGCTGAACAGTAATTTGAAAAGTCATACAATCCTTGAGATGAAAAATATGTTAATGCACTCTTTGCGCAAGCCGTTAGGCTTGCCGCGCTTGCTGATCCTGGGCTGCGGCGACGTCGGCATGCGGCTGCTGCCCCTGCTGCGCGCGCGCTTTCGCGTCTTTGCCGTCACCAGCCAGCCAGCGCGCTGCGCGCAGTTGCGGGCGGCCGGCGCCGTGCCCATCGTGGCCAACCTCGACGAGCGCGCCAGCCTGAAACGGCTGGCGGGACTGGCGACGATGGTCGTGCACCTGGCGCCGCCCATGTCGTCGGGCTTGCTGGACCGGCGCACGCGCAATCTGGTCGCCATTTTACCCGAGCATGCACGCATGGTGTATGTGAGCACCAGCGGCGTGTATGGCGATTGCGGCGGCGCCTGGGTCGATGAGACGCGGCCGACGGCGCCGGCGAATGCGCGCGCGAAGCGGCGCGTGGACGCCGAACAGGTCTTGCGCGGCTGGGGCGCGCGCCGCGGCGCCAGCGTGGCCATCCTGCGCGTGCCGGGCATTTATGCGCAAGACCGCCTGCCGCTGAAGCGCTTGCGCGAAGGCACGCCAGCCCTGGAGGCTAGCGACGATGTGTACACCAACCATATCCATGCCGATGACCTGGCGCGCGTCATCGAGCGGGCCCTGTGGCGGGGCAAGCCGGGACGCGTGTATCACGCCAGCGATGACAGCGAACTCAGGATGGCCGAGTATTTCGATGCCGTGGCCGATACGTTTGGCCTGCCGCGCCCGCCGCGCCTGCCGCGGGCCGAGCTGCGGCAAGTGGTCACGCCGATGCTGCTGTCGTTCATGTCCGAATCGCGCCGCCTGCACAATACCCGCCTCAAGCGCGAGCTGGGCGTGCGCCTGCGCTACGCGCGCGTGGCCGATGCCTTGCAGGCGATGGCAGCCGATGGCGCCGGCATCGGGTAAAATGGCCGGTTATCTGCGCACTTTGCTGGGCCGGCGCGCAGCGCGCCGTTCCCGCGCTGCGCCACTCACTTAAGGACTACAGCATGAGCACCCTCACTTACGAAGAATACCTGGACGAGGTCACCACCGTCCTGACGGAACTGTACGACCTCGACGACGAGGCCGCCATCAAGCTCGTCGTGGCCGCGCAGGACGCCGAATTTTTTGTCCCGCACGATGCGCATGAGGAAATGCGTACCGTCGAACAAGCCAAGAAAGATGCGGTCACCTTGTTCGAGCGCAAGCAGAATCGCCAGCAAACGCAGGAAAAGCAGCAGCAGCGCGTGCGCCAGCAAAAGAAATAAGAATATGGGCCTGGCCGCTGGGGCCATGGCGCAGTACGGGTCTCGGCGCAACACCGGGGCCGTGACCTTTGACGCAGCGCAAACGCGTCATGGCGCGCTGGCGATATGGTGAGCAATGTCGTCACGCGTCTGGGCTCTTGTGACGGGCTCTGCATAGCGTGACGCTGTTTCCCGTCAGCAGGAGCGAGCCATGCGAGCTACGAGTCACCCCAGCAAGGAACAGGTACGCGCTTACATGCGCCGTCGCGAACGTGCGCTGCAGCCGCCGCCGCCGCCCGATGAAATCCGCCGGCAACTGGCCTGGTGCCGCGTGGATGCCGTTTCGGGCACGTGCCCGCTTGCCACCCCGGCCGGCGTGGCCGCGCAAGGCTGGCATCTATCTGCCGAAATGGCGCGTCTGAGCGCCCTCATGGCCATAGCTTGGCTCATGCATAGCGGTGTTGCTCATCGTAAAAATTGATGACTTGCAGCAAATTTTTCCAATTTGAGTTATCCTCTAGCACATTCCAAGTGCGTCAATTCTCTTCAATTATCACAATTTTGCGTTAAGTTACGCAAAAATCAACAATAGCGTGTATTATATTGTTTGCGGCGTAAAAGCCGCATAAGTGATGGCGCTTTTTAGTGTGTTTACCCTGAATTATTGCAGAAGAGACATTCGGTTTCTTTTTGCTCTAATACAACAAGTACGGATTTTCGATCATGTCTCTCAAACAAATTACCTCTTTGCCTACCTATAACCCGAATCGCGTCCTCGATGCGATCATCGACAAGCTGCAACTGAAAAACGATGCCGCCTTGTCGCGAGCCCTGGAAGTGGCGCCACCGGTCATCAGCAAGATTCGTCACAATACCTTGCCGATCGGCGCCACGATCCTCATCCGCATGCATGAAATCAGCGATTTCAGCATTCGTGAACTGCGCGAGTTGATGGCTGCCTAAGAGCGCCTGACAGACGGCAAACTGAGAGGTGCCGTCTGGGTACGTCAGGCTTGCCGCGTGCGGCAGCCACATCTGTTTTCCGCTTTTCTATTGCGGGTCGCGGTTCAGCACCGGACGATCGACATAGAAGCGCCCCATTTCCAGGCCAGTCGAGGACGACTTGACCACCGCTGCGGCCAGTGAGGCAGGGGCGCTGGAAAATGCGGTGTTGGCAGCCCCGGTCGCGCGGCCCGAATACGCCGTCGCCTGTACCGCCGCACTGGAAAACGCCGTTTGCACGGCCCGGCCCGAGTAAGCCGTCGCTTGCACCGCCGCACTGGAAAACGCCGTTTGCACGGCCCGGCCCGAGTAAGCCGTCGCTTGCACCGCCGCACTGGAAAACGCCGTTTGCACGGCGCGGCCCGAGTAAGCCGTTTCCTGCACCGCACGTCCCGAATACGCCGCCTGTACGGCGCGCCCCGAATACGCGGTTTCAGCGCGGATATAATCTTCCCCGAACGTTTGTTCATACAACTGCTTCATGCGCTCGCCCACGCGATGGTGCGCCGCTTCGTCGTCCTCGCCGCGCAAGCCGATGTAGGGGAAGTGATGAAGGAAGTAGCCGAACACCTGTTCGCAGTCGGCCGCATATTTCAGGGTATCGAGGATGTGGTAGTGCCAGAAGGTATCGACATCCATCAAGGGCGCCGTCTCTTCTTGCGGAAACTGTTTCATCAGGATCAGGAAGCGGCGGTATTCGAATTCCACCGCGTTGGCCTTCTCCAGACTCCATCCTTCGCCTGACTCCCGGTGCATCAGTTTGACCTTGATCGCGTCCAAATTCAAATCGGCAATAGCCTTGAAACTGTCGTTCGTATCCATGAATGTCCTTTGGTAAAGAGCGTTGTGGGAAATACGGTGAAACAAGGGAAAGCGGCGCGTGTGTACTCCTGGCAAGTAGTCGAGGAATGCCTTGCCCATGGCGGGCAGGCGCTAAGTTGTTCTACATCAATATTGCATCTTATTACGAAATATGCAAGCTGAGCTTGATTCATGCGGGGCGCGTGCCGGTCAGCCGCTGGCCCGGCTTTCTTCCTCGTAGGGAAACGCGGTGGCGTCCGCGCCCAGCGGCACGCTGACGTGCACGCTCATGCCGGCGCCGGGGCTGCTTTCGATGTAAAAAGTGCCACCCAGTAACTTGATGCGTTCTTCTATCCCCACCAGGCCAAACGAACCGAGCTTGTTGCGCCCGTCGATGGCCGCGCCCACGCCGTTGTCGCTGACGCTCATCGACACCGTATCGCGGCACTTTTCCAGCTTGACCTGCACGCGGCTGGCATTCGCATGCTGGGAAATATTGCTGAGCGACTCTTGCAGGATGCGGAACAGGGCCGTCGCGCATTGGTCGCTGAGGCAAATGTCGTCATGGCTTTCGCTCACTTCGCAGGCGATGCCCGTGCGCTGGCGAAATTGCGCCACCTGCCATTCGACGGCCGCATTCACGCCCAGGTCCAGCACGGTAGGGCGCAAGTCGTTGATGATCTGCCGCACGCTCTTGATGGTGGCGTCGATCTGCTCCAGGGTTGAGCGGGCGCGGGCGTTCAGGCGCGGGTGGCGGCGCTGCGTGCGCGAGGCAAGCATGTCGGCGTCGATGCGCAGGACGAGCAGATTCTGTCCCAGGTCGTCGTGAATTTCGCGCGCGATGCGCTTGCGCTCTTCTTCCTTGATCTGGTCGGCGTGCGCGGCCAGGCGGCGCAGTTTCTGGTGCGACAGTTGCAATCGGATCTGGCTGGCGCGCAACTCCTCCGTCATGCCCGTCGCCATCTGGATGGCGCGCCGGCGCGACGACGCCAGGGTGTGGAACAGCACATACAGCAGCATGGTGCTGGCAAAGCCGATCAGCAGGGCCAGCCACGGCAGGAAGGCGTCGAAGCGCGAATACAGGTCGCTCTTGCGCACGCTGAACAGCGCTTGCCAGGCGCGGCCATTGTGCTCGATCAGCAGCGTGCTGCTCAGGTAGCGGCCCGAACTGCCGGGCTGCCACCATGGCGCATGCATGCCCGCCGTCGTGCTGTCGAAGATGGGGCGCATGTCGTGCGGCAACTGCAGCGGCACGTCCCGCTGTTGCAGCGCCTGCGGGCCGATATCGAACAGGGTCAGGCGGACGTTGCGTACCGGCATGTCGGCCAGCGCGCTGCGCATCATCGTCACCAGGTCGTAGCCGATGCCGACGGACCCCTGGTAGGCCGCGCGCCTCTGCTCCACCGTCTCGACGGGCATGCCGAAGCGGTACACGGGCAGGCGCATGGCCATGCCCGTCAACTGGGGACGGCCGTCCATCGGCACGGGCACGCCGGAATTGCTGATGTGGCCGGAATCGCGCGACTGCGCCAGCGCTTCGGCGATCTGCGGGCGCGAGGCGATGTCGTAGCCATACTTTTCCGGGGCGCTGGCAATCGGCTCGATGTATACGAGCACGGAATACTGGGCGCGCGGGCCGGGCGGGTGGATGGCAAACGCCGGATAGCCGTCGCGCCCGGGCGGATAGTCGCGCCGCATGGCCGTTTCGTAGGCGGCGCGCTGCGTCTCGTCGAGTTCCTGGCTGTAATTGAGATTCATCACGCCCGGATAGTTCTGTTGCAGGGCGATGTTGGCCACGTAGCGGTGGAATTGCTCGCGGCTCACGTGTTCGTTGGCCTGGAACAGGCTGGCCGTGCCGCGCAGCAGGTTGGCATACGACTTGGTGCGCGATTCGATGTTTTTCTGGGTGTTGCGCGCCAGATTGTTGAATTGTTCGCTGGCATCGCTTTCGATCGACAGCGAAGCGGCCATGTAGAACAGCAGGCCCACCATCGTCGACACGACAAAGCCGAACAGCCACAGCGGTCTTTTTTCAGCAGCTAAGGGGTGTTCGCCGGCAGTAGAAGACATCGCCATCCGCATCAGGAAGAGGAATCGGGTGCCGCCTGTGTGGTGGTGGCTGTACTCAGTTGCACAAGGACTATCGAAATTGCAAATTGCTCAATAGCTGCCCAATATACAAAACTATCGTGAATATAGTCAACAGGCAATATTTCTCTTTGAAACGAAAAAAAACCGCCGCAGCGGTTTTTTTCGTGTGCCGTCCAGCCCTTATTTGGCGGGCTGCCAGCTGTCTTTCAGGGTGACGATGCGGTTGAAGACGGGCTTGCCCGGCTGGCTGTCGACCCGGTCGGCCGCAAAATAGCCGTGGCGTTCGAACTGGAAGCGCTGTTCCGGCTGGGCCAGTTCCGCGCCCGGTTCCAGCCACGCCTGCACCACTTCCTTGGCCAGCGGATTCAGGGCCAGCTTGAAGTCCTTGCCGCCCGCGTCCGGCTGCGGGTCCGTAAACAGGCGGTCGTACAGGCGTACTTCGGCGGGAATCGCCGTCGGCGCGCTGACCCAGTGCATATTGCCCTTGACCTTGTAGTTGGCGCTGCCTTCCGTGCCCGACTTGCTGTCCGGGAAGTAGGTGCAGTGCACGGCGATGACCTTGCCGTTTTCATCCTTGTCAAAGCCCGTGCACTCGATCACGTAGCCGTAGCGCAGGCGAACCTTGCTGCCCGGCTTGTCGTCGATCGGCGGATACAGGCGGAAATAGCCCTTGTTCGGCACTTCCATGAAGTCGTCTTCCTCGATCCACAGCTCGCGCGAGATGGGGAAGGTGCGCAAGCCGCGCTCCGGGAAGTGCGGGTGCACGGGCGCCGTGCATTCCACGCTGTCGTTTTCAGGGAAATTGTCGATGATCAGTTTCAATGGACGCAGCACGGCCACGGAGCGGGGCGCCTTCGGGTCCAGGTCTTCGCGCAGGCAGCCTTCGAGCACGCTGTAGTCGATCCAGCCATCGGATTTCGTCACGCCCGTGCGTTCGCACATCAGTTGAATCGCTTCCGGCGTGTAGCCGCGGCGGCGCATGCCCACCAGGGTCGGCATGCGGGGGTCGTCCCAGCCGTCGACGATTTTTTCTTCCACCAGCTGGCGCAGCTTGCGCTTGCTGGTGACGATGTAGGTCAGGTTCAGGCGCGAGAATTCAAACTGGTGCGGCACCGGTTGCTGGAAGAAGCCGCCGGCCGACAGGGTTTCCAGCAGCCAGTCGTAGAACGGGCGGTGGTCCTGGAATTCCAGGGTGCAGATCGAATGCGTGATGTTTTCCAGCGCGTCCGAGATCGGGTGCGTGTAGTCGTACATCGGATAGATGCACCAGGCGTCGCCCGTGCGGTGGTGGTGCGCATGGCGGATGCGGTAGATGGCCGGGTCGCGCAAGTTCATGTTCGGCGAACTCATGGCATCTTCGCTCATCTTCGCGCGCAGGATGTGCTCGCCATCCTTGAACTGGCCCGCCTTCATGGCGCGGAACAGGGCCAGCGATTCGTCGCGCGGACGGTCGCGGAACGGCGAATTCTTGCCTGCCTGGCCGAAATTGCCCCGGTTGGCGGCCATGTCTTCGGCGCTCTGGCTGTCCACATAGGCAAAGCCGGCCGTGATCAGGTACTCGGCCATCGCGTACAGCTGGTCGAAATAGTCGCTCGCGTAGTGCAGGTGGCTCTGGCCATCGGCCTGCTTCGGTTCCCAGTCAAAGCCCAGCCATTTCACGCTGTCCATGATGGTGTCGACGTATTCCTGCTCTTCCTTCGCCGGATTGGTGTCGTCGAAACGCAGGTTGCACTGGCCGGCGTAATCGCGCGCCAGGCCGAAGTTGACGCAGATCGACTTGGCGTGGCCCACGTGCAGGTAGCCGTTCGGCTCCGGCGGGAAACGCGTGATCACCTGGGGCAGGCCGGGACGCACATGGGCGCCGGCAGCCAGGTCGGCTTCGATGATGTTACGCAAGAAATTGGGCGCCAGCGCCGGCGCGGCGTTATTCGGTTTATCGTTGCTCATTGATCAATGCGGAAGAGTGACAGTAAAAAGCATTTTACCGTACCGCAAGCGCTTTATAAGCACGTATTTGCCCCCATTTCCCGGCATGCAAGCGACGCGGGCGCCGTTCTATAGGATAATTCGCCTTTAATTAGTAGAAAAACGTGACCCCGGAGCCTTTTATGGAAAATTTATATAACGTCCTCGGTGTCGCGCCCAATGCCAGCGACGATGAAATCAAGAAGGTTTACCGCTCGCTGGCCATGCGCTTCCACCCCGACCGCAACCAGGCCCCCGGCGCCGAGGCGCGCTTCAAGAGCGTCACCAAGGCGTATGAGATCCTGGCCGACCCGGCCAAGCGCGCCGAATACGACCAGAGCGTGAACCACCGCATCATCATCGATCCGGAAGCGGAAGCCTATGCCCTGTGGTGCGGCGTGTTCCGCCTCCACGGTACAGTATTACCTGCCGATTAAATCGATGCGGCCCGCATCAGCCGGCCAGAATTACTTGAAAAACAACAACAACGGCGCTGTTAATCCAGCGCCGCGCATCACATTGGAAAGCACAGCATGAGAAGAGTACACCCTGAATTCGCGTATCAGTCGCGCGAGCTGGAAGGCCAGATCGAAGGCATCCTCGGCGACCCGCCGAACCGCAAGAACTACAAAAGCATGGTCGACGCGCTGGTGGGCGAATACGCGAGCGGCGGCGGCATCGAAGACGTGAACATGCTGGCCTTCGCGCTGGTCGACCACATCACCTTCAGCGACCCGAAAGGCTTGCTGGCCGAAAGCGAAGACTACGAATTCGGCGATACGGCCCGCGTGTTTTCCATGGCCGCGTGCGCCGCGCCGGAAGCGGCCAAGATGTACGCCGCCATCGAGGAAAGCTTCCCCGACCTGGCGCGCCAGGCCATCATCACGGCCTTCCTGCACAAGAATCCCCGCCTGTGGGACGACGACGACCAGTCGCTGGACCAGCTGGCCGCCAATGACGACGGCGACGACGAGCACGATGAAGACGAAGCGACCGACGATTTCGCCCAGATGTTTGACCAGGATGGAGATGACCATGGCCGATAATGACAAGCAAAATGCGGATCAAAAGAGCAATCTTCCCGCGCTGACGAAACAAGTCACGGAATTGGTGCTGTCCGGTTCGCTGGGCCACGCCGAGCAGGCGTTTGCCGACGCGGCCGACCAGTACGGCGATCTTGCCGTGGTGGAAGTGTTGAATGCCATCCCGCCGCAAGTGACGGCCCTGCACCTGGCCGGCTTCGACGGCGGCAAGATGTCGCTGGCGACCTTGCTGGTACCGCCGAAAGCCTGGGCCGACAGCCTGGCCTTCATCGCCGCCACCTGGAGCGACGACCAGATCGAGGATGATCCGGAACGCATCGCCGAAGCCCTGTTCGCGCACATCCACGGCGTCGTGTTTTCCACCGACGACGCCGAGCGCCGCCGCGAGCTGCTGCTCGAAGCGTCCGCCACCGACTGGGGCGCCACGGCGTTCGCCATCCTGTTCTCGATGGCGCCGAAGGAAATCCTCGAAGTGGCGGGCGAGATCGTCATCAAGGGACCGTATGTGACGGGCGTGACCTCGTCCGACAACGACGTCGTGCCGCTGGCCATTGAGCTGGCGCAAGCGAATGAAGACGGCTGGGACCGCTCGTTGTTCGAACTGTTCCCCGACTTCCGCCACAGCGCCGACCTGGCCGACGCGGAATACTCGGACGACCCGGACGAAGAGCCGACCATGTTGCAGCGCAGTACCAAGGAATTGCTGTACCGCCTGCGCAAGCAAGTGCCGAGCACGCGCAGCGCGCCGCGTTCCAGCACGCGCCGCAGCCTGGGCACGGGCATTTTCTCGTAATGAAAGCAGGGAACGTCTAATGCTGCCAGCAATTGTTGTAGAGAATCTTCCGCGCCTGGTGCGCGCCATCAAACTGTTGCCGGGCGACCCGCGCGAAGACGCGGCCCTGAACCTGGCCGATGAATTGACGGGCATCACGGCCATGGTGGCCGAGAAGTTCACGAATGAACGCACGGCCGACGGCATCCAGAAAGCGCTGTATCTGACGGTGGGCGGCGTGTCCTTGGGCCTGGAACAGGCCGTCACGCATGAAGGCGACCAGGCCGCGCTCGATTTCCTCGTCGAGCACGGCGCCGAGCACGCGTTCCAGGTGGGCTTTCGCCTGATCAAGGAATTGTCGCAGCTGCCGGAAGACGCCCTCGTCGGCGAATACGACCAGGACCCCGTCTACCTGCAGCGGCGCCTGCGCGAGCTGTTCATCGATATTTGCCAGGCCGACCCGAACCAGAACTGGGCCGGCTATGAAAAGTATGCGTTGCAGTTGCAACAGCGCAAGGAAGTGCAAGCCGTCGTGCGCCTGGCCGGCTGGCTGCGCCGCCACCACGACAATGGCCCCGTCAGCGACAGCGACTTGAATGCCGAGGGCGTCATCGCCCTGGCCATCATCTTCGCCATCGAAGGCGGCGGGCGTGTCATCGCGCGCACGGGGCAGAAGGAGTTCGAGCGTTTCGTGCGTTCCGTGCGCAAGAACAAGCCCGACTTCGAGGAAGGCTGGGCCGCCCTGGTGGCCAAGGTGCCCGTGCAGCATCACCCGGTGTTGCTCGACCGCATCGCCTCGTACCGCCGCAGCTGCACCGTCGTGCATAAAATCCTCACGCGGGCCAGCATGAAGAGCCTGTTCGAGGACCTGGAAAACTACGCGGGTTCGGAGCTGGACGCCGACTACTCGTAATGCAGTACGTGGGCCGGCGCCTGCCGGCCTACGCTCCCCCTTCCAGCGCCGCTTCCTCGGCCAGTTTCACGAATGCCGCCACCAGCGGCGACGTTTCTTCTTCCCTTTGCGCCAGTAACAGACTGGTCGTCGCCTGCGGGTCGTCGATCGGGCGGTAGCACACGCCATCCATGCGGATGCGGTCGAACGAGGCGGGCAGCACGGAAATGCCGCAGCCAGCCGCCACCAGGCCGATGATGGTCGACGCCTCGCCCGCTTCCTGCGCCACCTGGGGCACGAAGCCGGCTGCCTTGCACAGGCGGAAGATCTGCGGATAAATCCCCGTGCCCGCATCCTTGGGATACATGACAAAACCTTCGCCCGCCATGTCGGCGATGGCAATCGCCTCCTTGGCCGCCAGCGCGTGGGCGACGGGCAGCACGAGGAACAGCGGGTCCTGGCGCAGTTGCGTCAGCTTGATATCGGAGGGGTACGTCGTTTCCGGCGGGCGCACGAAGCCCAGGTCCATGGTCCGCCCCGAGATCGCTTCCAGCTGATGCAATGTCGCCATTTCGTGCAGGGTCAATGTGACGTGCGGAAAGAGTTGGCGGTAGCGGTTGATGACGGTGGCGAAATACGGCGTGAACGGCGTGGAAAAGGTAAAACCGATGCGCAATTCGCCCGCTTCGCCCCGTTGGGCCCGGCGCGCCGTGACGGCCGCCTGCTCCGACAGCGCCAGGATGCGCCGCGCATCGTCGAGGAACAGCGTGCCCGCCTGCGTCAGCCGCACGGAGCGCTTGTTGCGTTCGAACAACTGCGCGTCCAATTCCGCTTCCAGCGCCTGGATTTGCTGGCTCAGCGGCGGCTGGCCGATGTGCAGGCGCTCGGCCGCGCGCGTGAAGTGCAACTCCTCGGCGACGGCGACAAAGTAACGCAGGTGGCGCAGTTCCATATTAGTCCAGTAATCGTTTTAAAGTATGAGTTGGGCCTTAAATATATATTGGACGATATGAGTTGGCAATCCTAAGATGAAGACTCGCTTCTTTCACGAACACGGCCATGTCTGATTCATCGCTCGCTTATGCCTCCGCCGCCACGCCGGCGCTTTCGCCTGCCGCTCCCGCTTCCCGCACGGCCATCGCCAAGGGTTCCATCGAATTCAAGCGCAGCAACCGCGCGCTGTTCTTCGGCGGTTTTTCCACCTTCAGCTTGCTGTACTGCATTCAGCCCCTGTTCCCGCTGCTGTCGCACCAGTTCCATCTGACGCCGGCGCAAAGCAGCTGGTCCCTGTCCGTGTCGAGCGGCTTGCTGGCCATCTCGCTGGTGCTGCTGAGCGCGGTGTCGGACAGGGTCGGGCGCAAGCCGCTGATGGTGGCGTCGATGTTTTCCGCCGCAATATTGACCATTTTGTCTGCGTTCGCGCAGGATTATGCGCAGTTGCTGGCGATTCGCGCCGCGCTGGGCGTGGCCCTAGGCGGCATGCCGGCCGTGGCCATGGCGTACCTGGGCGAGGAAATCGAAGGGCCGTCGCTGGGCTTGTCGATGGGACTGTATATCGCCGGCAGCGCGTTTGGCGGCATGTCGGGGCGGCTGGTGGCGTCCATGCTCAGCGATTTCCTGTCGTGGCGCTGGGCCCTGGGCGTGCTGGGCGTGGCCGGCGTGCTGGCGGCGGCGGAATTCTGGCGCAGCCTGCCCGCGTCGAAGAACTTCGTGCCCAGCACCAAGGGCTGGAATGCCTTGCCGCACGCGATCAGGCAGCATTTTTCGGATAAGGGCTTGCCGTGGCTGTTCTGCCTGGCCTTCGTGCTGATGGGCTGTTTCGTCAGCCTGTATAACTACATCGGCTACCGCCTGCTGGCCGCGCCCTTCGGCTTGCGCCAGAGTACGGTCGGCTTGCTGGCCTTTTTGTACCTGATCGGCATCTTCAGTTCCGTCTGGGCGGGCCGCCTGGTGGACCGCCTGGGGCGCCGGGGCGTGCTGTGGATCATGTTGTCGGTGATGCTGTCCGGCATTGTATTGACCCTGTTCGACTCGCTGCCGCTGATCGTCATCGGCATGGCGCTGGCCACCTTCGGCTTCTTCGCCTCGCACTCGATCGCCAGCAGCTGGGTCAGCCGCCGCGCCCGCGCGCCGCAGGCGCTGGCCTCGGCCTTTTATTTGCTGTTCTATTACCTGGGTTCCAGCCTGATCGGGTCCGCTTCGGGCATGATGTGGGGCTTCGACGGCTGGACGGGCGTGGTCGTCATGCTGGGCCTGTGCCTGGGCGGCGGCGTGCTGATCGCCTTGCGCCTGCGCCATTTGCAGCCGCTGGGCGCGCGCGAAGCGGTGGGCTGAGGCAGCTATTTGGGACACATGCCGATCATCGTTTCCCCCTGCTTGCCCGCGCGCGTGGTCACGCACAAGGTACCCAGCGCGCTAGTGATTTTATAGGTGCGGCTGCCCTTGGCCTCATTCGCGCCGATCTCCTCGATCCTTGACGCTTCATACCATTTCGGCGGCACGGCCGCGTAGGCCTCGGCAAATCCCTGTTGCATGCGCTTGAAGCCCGTATCGTCGAATTTCTCCCCACCCCGTTGCGGGAATTCCTTGCGCAGCTCCTTGTCGATCTTGCCCACGTCGCGCTTGGCTTGCGCCAGGATGTCGGCCGCGCTGGGCGGCGCGGCGAGCGTGATCGCTTCCGGCATTGCGGGCGCCGGCGCCTGTTCGGCGGCAGGAACGGGCAAGGGGCGGCTGACGGGCGCCGGCACGGGCAGGCGCGGCGGGCGTGCGGCGGCCGGTTTTGCGTCGGGCAACGGTACGTGGACCGGCTTGGGCGGCGCCGGGAGCGTGTGGCGCAGCCAGGCGATGGCCGGACCTTGCGGCAAGTGTTCATCCATGACGGCGCGGGGCCGTGACTGCAAGACGATATACGCAAAGCCAAGGTGCAGCAGGACGATCAGCAGCAGGCTGGGAGCGCGGCGGGGCAGGGTAGTTGGCGAGGTCATGGAGGGCATGGTGGTTCAGGTACGCCAATGTATCTGAAGGATTTGATAATTATCTAAAATGTCACCAGTGCTTACAAAAAAGTGCCATATGGAAATTTCAACGCCATGGCGGCTGGCGGGGAACCCTGCGCCAGTCTGGTGATCCAACCCCGGACACCACGCGAACAGGAGATCATCATGATGCAAGTAAAGGAAGTGGCACGGCGCTTTGGCGCCATTGAACATGCGATCGGTCAGGCGGCCCAGCTGTGCGGCAAGCAGCAGGGCATGCCGATGGACTTGAAGGATTGCATCAATCAGCTGGATCAGCAAAAGAACGCCGTGCGGCAAGCCATCGACACGCAAGACGATGCGCGCATCCGGCAAGCCGTCGACCAGATGGAATCGCTGGGCGACCGCGCCAAGCGGGCATGCGGCACGGCGGCCAGCGTGACGCCGGAAATGAAGAGCGCTGTGCTCAAGGTGCATGATGAATTGTCGGACCTGAAGCACCAGCTGCATTAGGCGTGCTACATCTGGCGGAACAAATGGGCATATAAAGGGCTGACGCGCAGCTGCGCCGGATGCCGGCGCAGGGTCAGCGACAGCTTGCCGGCCTCGTCGCGCACGGCCGTGGCGATGGCGCTGGCGTTGACGATGGTGCCCCGGTGGATTTGCCAGAATTGTTGCGGGTCCAGCTGGGGCAGCAACTCTTTCAGGCTCGTGCGTATCAGCGCTTCGCTGTCCTGGCACACGACGTTGATGTATTTGTCCAGCGCTTCGAAATACACGACATCGGCCAGGGCGATCATGCGCACGCTGTTGCCGACGGCGGCCCGTATCATTTGCAGGCGCGGCGCTGGCGGCAGCATGGCTTGCAACTGGCTCAGCAGGCGGGCCATGTTGCCGTCGCTGGCGGATTCGGCTGCCGACGTCGCTGGCGTTGGGCTTGCCGTAGCTGTAGCGTTGCCGTTGCCGTTGCCGCCAGCGCTGTCGCGCAAGCGTTGCTGCAGGCGTTCCACCGTCTTGCCCAGGCGCGCATCGTTGACGGGTTTTAAGACGTAATCGGCGGCCGCGTGTTCGAAGGCGGCCAGCGCATATTCGTCGTAGGCGGTGACAAACACGATGTGGGGGAAAGGCACGCCGTCCGGCCACTGTTCCGCCAGTTCCTCGGCCGCTTCCAGGCCCGTCTTGCCCGGCATCTTGATGTCGAGAAATAATATGTCGGGTTGCAGCGCCAGCCCTTGCCGCAAGGCTTCCACGCCGTTGGGGCAAGTGGCAACGATGTCGAGCTCCGGCCACAGCCGTTGCAAGGCGTGTGCGAGGGCGGCGGCGAGGATGGGTTCGTCTTCGGCGATCAGGGCGCGCGGCGCGCGTGGGGTATGTGGACTCATGCGAGGTGGCTCGTGATGGTGGGTGGAAGGGGAAGTGTCAGGCGGGCGGTCGCGCCTGCCGGATGGTTGGCGGTCAGCGACAGGCTGGCGGCGTCGCCGTGCATGCCGCGCAGGCGTTCGCGGATATTCGCCACGCCCAGGTGGGTGCCCTTGGTCTGGCCCGGATGGTCGAGGCCCAGGCCATCGTCGCTGACGGTGAGCAGCAGCACGCCAGCGTCCGTGGATGCCTGCACGTGGATGTGTCCGCCTTCGATCTTCGGTTCCAGGCCGTGCTGGATGGCGTTTTCCACCAGTGGTTGCAGCAGCATGGGGGGCACCTTGATCTGGCGCAAAGTGTCGGGCAAGTCCAGCGTAAAGCGTAGGCGCGCACCCATGCGTATCGACATCAGGCCCAGGTAGGCTTGCATCAGGGAAAATTCCTGCTCCAGGGTGGTGGACCCGGCGCGCGAGGAAGAGAGGGTGGCGCGCAGATACTGGATCAGCTGGTCGAGCAGCAACTGGGCGCGCTCCGGGTCAAAGCTGATCAGGCCTTGCAGGTTGGCCAGGGTGTTGAACAGCATGTGCGGCTCGATCTGCGCCTGCAGCAGCTGCAGCTGGGCTTGCATAGCCTGGCGCGCCACGGATTCGGCGCGGGCTTTTTCCTGGGCGGCTTCCATTTGCAGGCGGGCAATTTTTTCGCGGCTGGAGAAAAACAGCACGGCGCCGCCCGTGGCCAGCAGGGTAAATACGAGCGTGCTGATCATCTGGGTAGGCAGCAGGCTTTCGAAGCCGCCCACGTCCACGCCCGTCAGCCAGCTGAACAGGGTCAGGCCCAGCATTTGCGCCACGGGCACGGAAATGAGGATGATGAGCATGAAGGGCAGGAATTTCGGCCGCTGGCCTTCGCCCCACAGGGTCAGGCGCATGCCGTCAATCAGCAAGAAGGCGATCGTGCCGATGCACATCGAGGCGATCAGGTTTTGCCCGAAATGGCTGCCTGGATTGAGGATGAAGGTAATGACCAGTGCGCAAATCACGTTCAGCGCCAGCGCATAGCGCGCGTCGGGCAGCATGCGGTAGTACGGAGACCTGGCCTTGGCTGCTGGCGCTGCGGCGGATGTTGCGTCGGTTTTCATGGTGGTGTCTGCTGGTAGCGATGGGGCATTGTGTGCCAGCGCAAGCCTGGGCGCAACCGGGCTGCGACGAAACGGGGCTGGCGCGCCGCCATTCGCCGCGGAGGATCGCCAAACGGGGCCGCTTTACTTTTCAGGGCAGGCACGCAATAGTATGGCAAGACAGTCTGTATCCATGGAATTGCTATAAAGGAAGCATCATGTGGCCTTATCCACGCACCCTGGCGCACCGCGGCGGCGGCACCCTGGCGCCTGAAAACACCCTGGCCGCCCTGCGCTGCGGCCTGGCCTACGGCTATCGCGCCGTGGAATTCGACGTCATGCTGGCATCCGACGGCGTGCCCGTCGTCGTGCACGACCCCGACCTGGGCCGTACCGTGGCCGGTCGCGGGCAGATCAACGATTACACGGCCGCGCAGCTGGGCGCGATGGAGGCGGGCGCCTGGTTCGGCCCCGCTTTCGCGGGCGAAGGCGTGCCCACCTTCGATGCCGTCGTGAACTATTGCAAGGCGCAGCGCATCTGGATGAATATCGAAATCAAGCCGGCGCCCGGCTTCGACGTTCCCACGGGCAAGACCGTGGCGCTGGCCACGCGCGATCATTTTGCGCAGGAAATCGCTGCAGGGGAATTATTGCCGCTGCTGTCGTCGTTCAGCATTGCGGCGCTGGAGGCGGCGCGCCAGGCGGCCCCGGAACTGGCGCGCGGCTGGCTGGTCGAACAGATACCGGATGGCTGGGCGCGGACGGCCCGCGAACTGGGCGTGGTGGCGCTGCATTGCGACCACCAGCAGCTGACGCGCGCGCAGGCGCTGGCAGTCAAAGAAGAGGGATTGGGATTGTTTTGCTACACCGTCAACAACCCGGAACGGGCCTGCGAGCTGCTGGCCTGGGGTGTGGACGGGTTTTGTACGGACAGGATCGATCTGATCGGAGCGACGGAATAATGCGATGCATACTCAGCGGAAATCCGGGGTCAGTCCCTTCGGGAGTGGAATTTTCCCCATTGGAAAAAATTCCCCCGGACGGGGCTGACCCCAGCAGTTGCCGTCTAGTCAAACATTAAAAGGTGATACGCATGCCGACCGTCAAGTTGCGCCCCGTCAACGGCGCCGCATTCTTGATGAACGAGGTGTGGCTGTACGCCAGTTCATTCGTCAGGTTGTTCGCCTTGATGTAGAACTGGGCCGGCGTCGTGCCGATGCGCGTGTCGTAGTTGGCGGACAGGTTCAGCATGTTGTGGCCCGGCGTGGCCGTTTCGAACGCTGCCACTTTATCCTGTTTGCCCACGCGGTAGAACTCGGCCACGCCGCTCCATGCCTGCCAGTTGGCGTCGACCTTCACGCCCACGCGCTGGGCCGGGATGCGCGGCAAGTTGCCTCCGCCGTCGGCCAGCTTGGCCCGCACGTAGTCGCCGAACACGCTGGCGCCGAACATGGGGTTCAATTGCTGGCGGATCTGGCCTTCCACGCCAGTAAACGTGGCGTCGCGCTGGGCGTACTGGATCAGCTGGAAGCCTTCGTGGCTGTCCAGGGTGGAGCCGAAGATGTAATTATCCACCTTGTTGCGGTAGGCGCTGGCCGAGAAGGTCGTGGCGCCCGCATATTTGCGCAAGGTCAAGTCGATATTGTTCGACGTTTCCTTGCCCAGGTTTTGATTGCCCAGCTCATACGTGGCCGTGGCCATGTGCACGCCGTGCGCATACAGTTCCTCGGCGCTGGGCAAACGGTGCGTGCGGGAAATGGTCGAACCGAGCGAATATTGGGGTGCGAATTTCCACACGGCGCCCAGCGAGATGGACGTGCCCTTGGCGCTGCGGTCTTGCAGGGTGGCGCTGTCGACCGTGATGTCTTGCCATTCGTGGCGCAAGCCCGCTTCGAAGCGCCATTGGTCGAGCTTGTATTCCTCGACCAGGAAGGCCGCGTGCTTCTTCGTTACCGTCGGCGCCACGTACGCTTCCTCGCCCAGGGCGGAGAAATCGCGCTTCGACGTTTGCAGGCCGACCACGCCGCGCCAGCCGAAGACGGGATGGTGTTCCATTTCCAGGCGTGCGTCGTGGCCCTTGTTCTTGAAGGTGGTGGCGATTTCCGTGCCTTCGATTTCATCGTGCTTGTAATCGGTGAACGAAGCGCGCAGGCGCAGCTTGGCGAAGCCGGGCACGGGGTCGCGCAATTCGCCGCGCACGTCCCAGCGCTCGCTCTTCAGCTTCACGTACGGCACGCTTTCATGCTCGTGATCGTGGTCGTGTTCTTCTTCATCGCCATGGCCGTGGCCTTCGTGGCCGCCGCAATGCAGGTGCGTGCCGTGCGGGTGGCAGCTTTCAAATTCGTGGTTGTGGCCAGGCAAACCGTATTCCGCATGCTGGCTCGTGAAAGCCAGGCCCAGGAAGCCGCGCTGTCCCACCCACGACACGCCCACGCTGCCCGTGTCCGTCTTGTTGTAGCTGCCGGCCACCTTGGAACCGCCTTCCCAGCCGCTGCCGACCTTGTATTCCTTCGCGTCGCGCTTGACGCCTTCCGCGTGGAAGGCGATGTTGCCGGAGCCGCCAGTGACTTCAAAGGCGCCCGCCTTTTCGCGCGCGGCCGAGTTGGCGCGCACTTCCGCGCTGCCTTCAAAACCTTTCGCCGGCACGCGCGTGGGGATTTTCTTGTCGATCACGTTGACCACGCCGCCGACGGCGCCGCCGCCGTAGGCCAGCGCGGACGGGCCGCGCAAGACTTCGATCTGTTCCGACAGCATCGGTTCGGCCGCGACGGCATGATCGGGGCTGATGGTCGACGCGTCCTGCACTTCCGCGCCGTCGGACAGCACTTTCACGCGCGGGCCATCCATGCCGCGGATGATGGGACGGCTGGCGCCGGCGCCGAAATGGCTGGACGTGATGCCGGGCTGGCCGGCCAGGGTTTCGCCCAGCGTCGCTTCGCGGGCGCGCACCAGTTCCTCGCCTTCGAGCACGGTGACGGGCGTGCTCATGTCGTCGCTGCCCAGGGCCAGGGCGCTGGCCGAGACGGTCACGGCGGGCAAGGTTGTCGCTTGCTGCGCCACGGCGCTGGCAGGGGCGGCAAAGGCCAGCATGATGGCCAGCGCGAGGGGAGTGGGTTGGTGAGGACGGACGGACATGGGCAAGAATTCCTTTATCGGCGATCGGTTTGACGGGTCGGGGCAGGCCATTGCCGGATGGGGTGGCTGCCAGAAGATGATAATGATAACCCATTATCATTACTGTGTGACAGTTTTTCCGGGCAGAGGAGTCAGGCGGATGGTGTATTCTGTCGGCTATGGAACGCACAACACGTCAAAAAACCGCTATTCAAGCCGCCATCGAGTCGGCCCAGCGCCCCTTGTCGGCGCAGGAAATCCTCGAACAGGCCAGCTTGCAGGTGACGCAGCTGGGCATCGCCACCGTTTACCGCAACTTGAAATCGCTGGTGCTGGAAGAAAAGGTGCACGTGGTGACCTTGCCGGGTGAAAACCCGCGCTATGAGTCGAACACGGCCGCCAATCACCACCACCACCATTTCCAGTGCACCACGTGCCAGCGCGTGTTCGACGTGCATGATTGCCCGGGCGACTTGAAGCGCATGGCGCCGCAAGGCTTTGTCGTCGAGCGCCACGAACTGACCCTGTACGGCCGCTGCGCCGACTGCAATGCGGCCGCCGGCCCTACGCCATCCGCTGCGGCGGCCAAGGCCGCGCCTGCAACGCACGCCTGCGCCAGCCACCACGACCCGGCCTGAGCGGGCAGGTTGTCGATGTTGGCACGGGCGCAACAATGCCCTGGCCCGCCGTCATTGCCGCACCCCATATCACGTATAATCTTCCCTTTAAAGCTGCCGCCACTCTTTGCCAAAAAAACATGAAATCAACTGAAATCCGCGACAAGTTCCTCAAATTTTTCGAGTCCAAGGGCCATTCCATCGTCCGTTCCAGTTCCCTGGTGCCAGGCAACGATCCGACCTTGCTGTTGACGAACAGCGGCATGGTGCAATTCAAGGATGTGTTTACGGGCACGGACAGCCGTCCGTACACGCGTGCCACTTCCGTGCAGCGCTGCGTGCGCGCCGGCGGCAAGCACAACGACCTGGAAAACGTCGGCTACACGGCGCGTCACCACACCTTCTTTGAAATGCTGGGCAACTTCAGCTTCGGCGATTATTTCAAGCGCGACGCGATTCAATACGCGTGGGAACTGTTGACCAAGGTATATGGCTTGCCGGCCGACAAGCTGACCGTCACCGTGTACATCGAAGATGACGAAGCGTACGATATCTGGGCGAAAGAAATTGGCGTGCCGACCGAGCGCATCATCCGCATCGGCGACAACAAGGGCTCGCGCTACGCGTCGGACAATTTCTGGCAGATGGCGGACACGGGTCCATGCGGTCCATGCACGGAAATCTTCTACGACCACGGCGCCGACATTCCTGGCGGCCCGCCGGGCTCGCCTGACGAAGACGGCGACCGCTTCATTGAAATCTGGAACCTGGTGTTCATGCAGTTCAACCGCGATGAAGCGGGCGTCATGCACAAGTTGCCGAAGCCATGCGTGGACACGGGCATGGGCATGGAGCGCCTGGCCGCCGTGCTGCAGCACGTGCATTCGAACTATGAAATCGACCTGTTCCAGCACCTGATCAAGGCTGCCGCGCGTGAAACGGGCGCCACGGACCTGGAAAACAAGTCGCTGCGCGTGATCGCCGACCACATCCGCGCCGCCGCCTTCATGATCGTCGACGGCATCATCCCGGGCAGCGAAGGCCGCGCGTATGTATTGCGCCGCATCATCCGCCGCGCCTTGCGCCATGGCCACAAGCTGGGCCAGACGAAACCGTTCTTCTACAAGCTGGTGGCCGACCTGGCCATCGAGATGGGCGGCGCCTATCCTGAGCTGGAAGAAGCGAAGGACAACGTCGCCAACATGCTGAAAGCCGAGGAAGAGCGTTTCGGCGAAACCCTGGAAACGGGCATGAAAGTGCTGGAAGCGCAGCTGGCCAAGGATGCCACGGGCATCGACGGCGCCACCGCCTTCACCCTGTACGAAACCTACGGCTTCCCGCCGGACCTGACGGCGGACATCTGCCGCGAACGCGACATCACGTTCGACCAGGCCGGCTACGACGCGGCCCTGAAGGAAAGCCAGGAACTGTCGCGCAAGGGCGGCAAGACGCACAAGGACAGCAAGGTCGAGTACACGGGCGAGAAAAACACCTTCGTCGGCTACGATCAATTGACGTTCAGCAGCAAAGTCGTCGCGCTGTATGCAGCCGGCACGCAGGTAGCTGAACTGAAAGCCGGTGAAGCGGGCATCGTCGTGCTCGACACCACGCCGTTCTACGCGGAATCGGGCGGCCAGGTGGGCGACCAGGGCGTGATTTCCTCGGGCGCCGGCAGCTTTGCCGTCAGCGACACCCTGAAAATCCAGGCCGACGTGTTTGGCCACCACGGCGTGCTGGAATCGGGCGCGCTGAAGGTGGGCGACGCCGTCTCGGCGCAAGTCGACACGGCCAAGCGCGCGCGCACCATCCGCAACCACTCGGCCACGCACTTGATGCACAAGGCCTTGCGCGAAGTGCTGGGCAGCCACGTGGCGCAAAAGGGTTCGCTGGTCGACCCCGATAAAACCCGTTTCGACTTCAGCCACAATGCGCCGATGACGGCAGAGCAAATCGCCGCCGTGGAAACCATTGTCAATAAAGAGATCCTGGAAAACCGCGCCACGCAAGCGCACCTGATGTCGTTTGACGATGCCGTCAAGCATGGCGCGATGGCCCTGTTCGGCGAGAAATACGGCGACGAAGTGCGCGTGCTCGACATCGGCAGCTCAAAAGAGCTGTGCGGCGGCGTCCACGTGCAGCGCACGGGCGACATCGGCTTGTTCAAGATCATCGCCGAAAGCGGCGTGGCCGCCGGCATCCGCCGCGTGGAAGCCGTGACGGGCGAGGGCGCGCTGGCGCTGGTGCAAACCATCAACCGCCGCCTGGTCGAGGCAGCCAATGCCCTGAAGGCGCAGCCGGAAGAGCTCACTGCCCGTATCGGCCAGGTGCAGGACCACGTGAAGGCGCTGGAGAAGGAACTGGCCGCGCTGAAATCGAAACTGGCGTCGGGCCAGGGCGATGAACTGCTCACGCAAGCCGTCGATGTCAACGGCATCAAGGTGCTCGCAGCCGTGCTGGACGGCGCCGACGTGGCCCGCTTGCGCGAAACCATGGACAAGCTGAAGGACAAGCTGAAAACGGCCGCCATCGTGCTGGCCAGCGTGGCCGACGGCAAGGTCAGCCTGATCGCCGGCGTCACGGCCGACGCGACTGGCAAGGTCAAAGCGGGCGAGCTGGTGAACTTCGTTGCACAGCAAGTGGGCGGAAAAGGCGGCGGACGCCCCGATATGGCGCAAGCGGGCGGCACCGATCCGAGCGGCCTGGCGAACGCCCTGGCCGGCGTGCCGGCCTGGGTCGGCGAACGCGCGAAATAAGGCGTAAGCTAGGCTCCATGCGGGGTTTTCGCCCCACAGTCCCTTGAAAACGGCCCGCAGACGGTGTTTGCGGGCCGTTTTGCCGTGTGGAATCTCGTTGTGACACCACAACAGCCGATGAACTATTTTGGTGCAGCGCGTCAATGCCCCTGATTTAGAGTAGTATGTCGAAAATCAGTACAACAAAAATGGCGGGATATTGATGATGAGCGACACACTACTTGATACCGAGATTATGGAATTTCATAAAGAACTCGACGCGCGGGGCTTGAATTGCCCCTTGCCGATTCTGAAGGCGAAAAAGGCTTTGTCAGAGCTGCAGAGCGGGGAAGTGCTGCGCATCATGGCAACCGATCCCGGTTCCGTGCGCGACTTCCAGGCTTTTGCCAAGCAAACGGGCAATGCCCTGCTGTCGCATGTGCAGACGGGTACCGAATTCGTCTTCCTGATGCAACGCAAATAATTCTGCCAGCCGGGGCCGCCGTGGCGCGGCCTGGTGAATACCCTGCCGTGTGCGTCACTTTCGTGCCCTTTTGCTGCCTTGCAGCGTAGCGGCGGACTCCCCTGAAATCCTCAAAGCTGGACAGTTTAGATGGATTGCTCTAACAAAAAATCGCACGATCGTGCTTAAATTCGGTTCAAGATTCAAATTTCTCTTATAATCGAACGCACAATCAGCACTTGATCCGTCATTTTTATAATTTCCCAAAGGCATAGCTATGAAAGTCTTGGTACCCGTCAAACGCGTGGTCGACTATAACGTCAAAGTCCGCGTCAAGAGTGACGGCACTGGCGTCGATACCGCCAACGTCAAAATGTCGATGAACCCTTTCGATGAGATCGCGCTGGAAGAAGCGATGCGCCTGAAAGAAGCCGGCAAGGTCACTGAAGTGGTCGCCATCTCCTGCGGCGTGACGCAGTGCCAGGAAACCCTGCGCACGGCCATGGCCATCGGCGCCGACCGCGGCATCCTGGTGGAAACGACGACTGAACTGGAACCGCTGGCCGTGGCCAAGCTGGTCAAGTCCCTGGCCGAGAAAGAACAGCCGCAACTGATCATCCTGGGCAAGCAAGCCATCGATGACGACAGCAACCAGACCGGCCAGATGCTGGCAGCCCTGCTGGGTTGGCCGCAAGCCACGTTCGCCTCGAAAGTCGTGCTGGAAGACGGCAAAGTCACCGTCACGCGCGAAGTCGATGGCGGCCTGGAAACCCTGGCATTGACCTTGCCAGCGATCATCACCACGGACCTGCGCCTGAACGAGCCACGCTATGTGACCTTGCCGAACATCATGAAGGCCAAGAAAAAGCCGCTCGAGACCGTCAAGCCGGAAGACCTGGGCGTCGATGTTGCGCCACGCCTGAAGACCCTGAAAGTCGTCGAGCCAGCCAAGCGCTCGGCCGGCATCAAGGTCCCGGACGTCGCTACCCTGGTCGCCAAGCTGCGTACCGAAGCCAAAGTCATCTAAGCGGCTTTGCCGTCTACCCAGAACAATTACAGGACATATCATGGTCGCATTAGTTATTGCTGAACACGACAACGCTACCTTAAAGGGCAGCACCCACCACACCGTGACCGCGGCTGCCCAATGCGGCGGCGACGTGCACGTGCTCGTCGCAGGCTCGAACGCATCGGCCGCCGCCGCTGCCGCCGCGCAAATCGCCGGCGTGACGAAAGTCATCGTCGCCGACGCGCCATACTTCGCCGACGGCCTGGCCGAAAACGTGGCCGAGCAAGTGCTGGCCATCGCCGGCAACTACAGCCACATCCTGGCGCCAGCCACCGCCTACGGCAAGAACATCCTGCCGCGCGTGGCCGCTAAGCTGGACGTGGCGCAAATCTCGGAAATCACCAAGGTCGATTCGCCGGACACCTTCGAGCGCCCGATCTACGCCGGTAACGCCATTGCCACCGTGCAGTCTGGCGACAAGGTCAAGGTCATCACCGTGCGCACCACCGGTTTCGACGCCGCTGCCGCCACCGGCGGTTCGGCTGCCACGGAAACCGTCGCCGCCGTCGCCGACGCGGGCAAGTCCGCCTTCGTGGGCCGCGAACTGGCCAAGTCCGACCGTCCTGAACTGACCGCCGCGAAAATCATCGTGTCGGGCGGCCGTGGCATGGGTTCGGCGGAAAACTTCCACATCCTGGAACCGCTGGCCGACAAGCTGGGCGCCGCCATGGGTGCTTCGCGCGCCGCCGTCGACGCCGGCTTCGTGCCGAACGACTGGCAAGTGGGCCAGACGGGCAAGATCGTCGCGCCATCACTGTACATCGCCGTCGGTATCTCGGGCGCGATCCAGCATCTGGCCGGCATGAAAGATTCGAAGACCATCGTCGCCATCAACAAGGATCCGGAAGCGCCGATCTTTGCCGTGGCCGACTACGGCATCGTGGGCGATCTGTTCGAGATCGTGCCGCAACTGGTCAAAGAACTGGGTTAAGTCACACCCCTTCCGGTTTTGTTACTGACAAAGCCACGCCGGCCCGCCCCACACGGCGAGCCGCGCGTGGCTTTTTTCTTGGAGAAAAGAAGATGAGCTATCAAGCCCCGCTGAAAGACATGTTGTTCGTGATGAACGAACTGGCCGGCCTGGCCGAAATCCACACCTTACCCGGCTGCGAAGACGCCACGCCCGACACGGCGGAAGCCGTGCTGGAAGAGAACGCCAAGTTCTGCGGCGGCGTGGTGGCCCCCTTGAACGGCACCAGCGACAAGGAACCGAGCTTCTGGCACGACGGGCAGGTCACGACGTCGAAAGGTTTCAAGGACGCGTTCAAGGCGTATGGCGAAGCGGGCTGGCAGGGCGTGCAGCACCCGACGGAGTTCGGCGGCCAGGGCTTGCCCAAGCTGCTGGCCACGCCCTGCATCGAAATGCTCAACTCGGCCAGCATCTCGTTCGCCCTGGTGGCCCTGCTGTCGGACGGCGCCATCGAAGCGCTGCTGACGGCCGGCAGCGATGAGCAAAAGGCGGTGTATCTGGAAAACTTGGTGTCGGGCAAGTGGACGGGCACCATGAACCTGACGGAGCCGCAAGCGGGATCCGACCTGGCCGCCGTGCGCACGCGCGCCGTGCCGCAGGACGATGGCACGTATAAAGTCTTCGGCACGAAGATTTTCATCACGTACGGCGAACACGACATGGCGGAAAACATCGTCCACCTGGTGCTGGCCCGCACGCCGGACGCGCCCGCCGGCGTGAAAGGCATCTCCCTGTTCATCGTGCCGAAATTCCTCGTCAATCTTGACGGCAGCCTGGGCGCGCGCAACGACGCCCATTGCGTGTCCATCGAGCACAAGCTGGGCATCAAGGCCAGCCCGACGGCTGTATTGCAGTTCGGCGACCACGGCGGCGCCATCGGCACCTTGGTGGGCGAGGAAAACCGCGGCCTCGAATACATGTTCATCATGATGAATGCGGCCCGCTTCGGCGTGGGCTTGCAAGGCATCGGCCTGGCCGAGCGCGCCTATCAGCAAGCCGTGGCGTTCGCCAAGGACCGCGTGCAGTCGCGCGACCTGGCCGGCTCGCCGGGCCCCGTCTCCATCATCCACCACCCGGACGTGCGCCGCATGCTGATGTCGATGCGCTCGCAAACGGAGGCGGCGCGCGCGCTGGCCTACGTGGGCGCGGCCATCAGCGACGTGGCGCACCACCATCCGGACGCGGACGTGCGCGCGGAAAGCCTGGCGACGTATGAATACCTGGTGCCCGTCATCAAGGGTTGGGCCACGGAAATGTCGCAAGACGTCACGCGCGACGGCGTGCAAGTGCATGGCGGCATGGGTTTCATCGAAGAAACAGGCGCCGCCCAGCATTACCGCGACGCCAAGATTCTCACCATTTACGAAGGCACGACGGCCATCCAGGCGAACGACCTCGTGGGCCGCAAGACGGTGCGCGACGGCGGCGCCGTGGCGAAAGCCATCATCGCCCAGGTGCGCGCCACGGAAGCCCAGCTGGGCGAACTGTCCGGCGCCGACTTCCAGGCCATGCAGCGCCACCTGGCCGAAGGCAGCGCGGCCCTCGAAGCGGTAGTCGAGTATGTGGTGGCGAACATGAAGACGGACATCAAGGCCGTGTTCGCGGGCAGCGTGCCGTATTTGAAACTGGCCGGCATCGTGCTGGGCGGCTGGCAAATGGCCCGTGCGGCCGTGGTGGCGCAGCAAAAGCTGGGAGAGGGCAGCGGCGACGCTTCGTTCTACAAGGCGAAGATCGCCACGGCGCGCTTCTTTGCCGACCACATCCTGTCACAGGCGCCAGGCTTGCGCGCCACTATCATCGATGGCAGCGCCGGCGTGATGGCCTTGTCGGAAGAGCAGTTTTAAGTTGAAACTTGGCCGGCGCAAGCTGGCCTAATGCAAAAAAGCGCTGGAGATCACTCTCCAGCGCTTTTTTTTTTACTCTTTCAAAAGCTTATCTTCTGGCAATGCCGTTGCCGGAATTGCGCACCAGGTCGCCAGCGGCCAGGCCAGGGTCCTGGTCAAACGCGAAGTCAGCCTTGGCGCCCGTTTCGTACTGCACGGTAACGGTCCACACCTTGCTGTTTTTCATGTGGCCTTCGACTTGCTTGCCGGCAAAAGCGCCGCCGGCGGCGCCGGCCAGGGTGGCCAGGTCCTTGCCGCGTCCGCCGCCGACCTGACGGCCCAGCAGGGCGCCGGCCACGCCGCCGCCGATCATGCCCAGCGCGCCGCCTTCGCCCGCTTTTTCAGCGACGTTGACTGCCAGCACCTTGCCGCACTCGGCGCAGATCTGTTGCTGGGCTGGTTTGCTGTTCTGGCCCGCATACGAATTGCCCGCCTTTTGCGCGGCCTTGGCGTTGATGATGGCCTGGTCGTATTCGCCCTTGGCGTCGCGCAGGCATTGCATGCGGGCTTTCGAGCTGGTTTCTTCTGCGCACAGTTTCTTGTCGTCCGCATAGCGCGTGTTGGCTTGCTTGGTGTCGTACGCGTATTGCGCTTTCGGCGACAGGTTTTGCGCGAAGGCGGAGGTGCTGAACAGGGCCGTGACGGCGACTGCAAGGACGAGTGGGCGACGAATCATGATCTTCTCCTAGGGGGTGTTGAATGTGCCAGTAATGTCGGCATTGTGAATGCAGTATAGAGGAAAATCATGATTGCTTACCAACACTTACATGTGCGTGCGGCAGGCGCGATCCGATGCTATTTCCGGGTGGAAATTAACCGTAGGCGCCGCCTGTGTACAGCAAGTCGAACAGGCGCGCCATGGTGGCGATCAGCACGCCCGCGCCTAGCATCAAGGTAGCGACCAGCACCACGGCCAGGGGCCAGCCCGTGTCCGACTGGCGGCTGGAGGCGGCGTTGTAGCGCGCGTCCCACTTGTCGTCCGGCATCAGGCCCAGCACCAGCGCTTCCAGGAAGCCGCCCAGGGCGGACAGGGTCAGCGGCAATATCTGGTAAAACCAGTCCGCTTCGGGAAACAGCTGGCGCAGCAGCAGCGAGGCGGGCAGGGCGGCCAGGTGTAGCCAGCCCCAGCGGTCCTTGGCGCCGTGCAGGTAGAAGCGGTGGGCGCCCAGCATGCCCAGCAGGAAGGCCAGCAGTGTCGTGAAGGCCTTGTTCTTGTGCGACTGTTGCAAAATGGTAGCGGTGGTCATGGGACTCCAGAGTTGCTCATCGGTAAAGATTGCCAGTATCGGTCATTGCTTGCCGCAACGATAGCACTTTCAGGCGGCGTTCAGGCGATGCTGTCGTGCAATATCAACGCCTGGACGTGGCATGGCAGGCACGATAGACGCACGCGCCTATTGCGTCTTCGGCCATGACTGGTCATAATGTTTGATTAGCCCAAATTACACGCCCGTCATCATAACGCTTGCTGCCTGGCGGTAAAGCGCGCTATAATTTGCGGCTTTTTCCGCCTCAGCACACTTTTTGGAAATATTATGGTCGTTATTCGTTTAGCTCGTGGAGGCGCCAAGAAGCGCCCGTTCTTCAACATCGTCGCTACTGACTCGCGCAATCGCCGCGATGGTCGCTTCATTGAGCGTATCGGTTTTTACAACCCGATGGCGCAAGGTGGCGAAGTTCCACTGCGTATCACCGCAGACCGTCTGGCCTACTGGCAAGGCGTTGGCGCACAATTGTCGCCAACCGTTGCTCGCCTGGTAGCTAGCAACAACAAAGCAGCAGCTTAATTAGATCACTGGTTTGACGGTCAAGACTGCATCCGGGGTGAAAGTCCCCGATGACCTGGTACAGGTAGGCTATGTCTCCGGTGCTTATGGCATTGCTGGCGGGGTCAGGATCACTCCTTTCTCCGACGACGCGGATGCATTATTAAGCGTCAAAACCTGGTGGTTTGATAAACCGACCTTGCATGATGTTCAAGTCAGGCAAGCGAAGTTACACGGCGGCGACGTCGTGGCCCAGCTGGTGGGTGTGGTCGGGCGGGATGCCGCAGAAGCGCTGAAAGGCGTCTCTGTGCAAATTCCGCGTAGCCATTTCCCGACGCTGTCGGCCGATGAATTTTATTGGTCCGATCTGATCGGACTGACAGTCGAGAATTTGCAAGGCGAGTGCCTCGGCACAGTGCACGACATGATGAGCAATGGTCCGCAGTCGATCTTGCGCGTTACGCCCGTGGTCACTGCCGATGAGACCGTTGAAAAGGCGCCTGAGCGCCTGATCCCGTTTGTTGGCCAGTTTGTCATTAACGTTGACAAGGCTGCCAGCAAGATCACGGTCGACTGGGGCCTCGATTATTAAACCGCCTGCGCTTAACTTTGCGCCGGGCAAACTTTGCAGGATGGTGAACGATGCAATTTGATGTCGTGACCCTGTTCCCGGAAATGTTTGCCGCGCTGACGCAGTCGGGTGTGACCCGGCGCGCCTTCGAGCAGGGGAAATGTGGCTTGTCGCTGTGGAATCCCCGCGATTTCACCACCGACAATCACCGTACCGTGGATGACCGCCCGTATGGCGGCGGCCCCGGCATGGTGATGATGGCCCGTCCCCTCGAAGCGACAATTAATGCCGCGAAGCAACGTCAGACCGATCTTGGCCTGGCGGCGCCCCGCGTGGTGTTCATGTCGCCGCAAGGCCGTCCGCTGACGCACGAGCGCGTCACGCAGTTGAAAGCCGAACCCGGTTTGGTGATCCTGTGCGGCCGCTATGAAGCCGTGGACCAGCGTTTGCTGGACCGTTGCGTCGACGAAGAAATCAGCGTCGGCGACTTTGTCCTGTCGGGCGGTGAGCTGCCCGCCATGGCGCTGATGGATGCGGTGATCCGCCTGTTGCCGGGTGTCTTGAACACCGAGGCATCGGCCATCGAGGACAGCTTCGTCAATGGCTTGCTCGATTCGCCGCACTACACGCGGCCGGAAAGCTATGAAGGCATGGCCGTGCCGCCCGTCTTGATGGGGGGCAATCATGCCGAGATCGTCAAGTGGCGCCGCCAGCGCATGCTGGAAGCGACCGCGACAAAGCGGCCTGACCTGCTGGTCAGTGCGCGCGCCGCCGGCTTGCTCAGCAAGACCGACGAAAAATTCCTGGCCAGCCTGTAAGCCGTTCTCGGACGGCCAGCAGGGTGGCTTTGCAGTGCCGGGCATGTTGCCCAAATTGGTAATACCCATCCTCTACCGGGCGGATAGCACGCTATCCACAGTGCGCCGGCATGATGGTTTTCGGAGTTATAAAAATGGACTTGATTCAACAATTAGAGCAAGAAGAGATCGCCCGTCTGGGTAAATCGATTCCTGACTTCGCACCAGGCGATACCGTTATCGTCAGCGTCAACGTAGTCGAAGGTACGCGCAAGCGCGCCCAGGCTTACGAAGGCGTCGTTATCTCCCGTCGTAACCGTGGCCTGAACTCGAACTTCATCGTTCGCAAGATCTCGTCCGGCGAAGGCGTTGAGCGTACGTTCCAACTGTACTCGCCGCTGATCGCTTCGATCGAAGTGAAACGCCGTGGTGATGTTCGCCGCGCCAAGCTGTACTATCTGCGTGAGCGTTCGGGTAAATCGGCGCGTATCAAAGAAAAATTGCCAAATCGCCGCGTTGTGGCGAAAGCAAGCGCGTAATATCAGCGTCTGCGTTGGGAAAAGGGGTGCCTCTCGGCGCCCCTTTTTTATTCTGAATTGCTATTGAGGCAAGCTGCCATGGCCACCATCGCATTTGATCCCAAACAACTCGCCATCGATTCGATCGCCGGCGAGGCGGCGCTGGACGCCGAACGCCTGACGCCGGACTGGCTGCGCCGGCGCCTGGCCGAACAGCCAGACTGGCAGCCCGAGATTACCCAGGATTTCCTGTCCGCCCGCGCCGTGCCCGTGCGCGCCGCCGTGCTCATTCCGCTGGTGCAACGGCCACAGGGCTTGACCATCTTGCTGACCATGCGCACGGACCACCTGAGCAGCCATGCGGGCCAGGTCAGCTTTCCCGGCGGGCGCAGCGAACCGTTCGACGGTTCGCCCGTGGCCACGGCCCTGCGCGAAACGGAAGAAGAAGTGGGCCTGGCGCGCGAACACATTGAAGTGCTGGGCTGCCTGCCCGACTACCTGACGGGCACCGGTTACCAGGTCACGCCCGTGGTGGGCCTGGTGACGCCGCCGTTCGAGCTGCGCGCCGACCCGTCGGAAGTGGCGGAAATCTTCGAAGTGCCGCTGGCCTTCCTCATGGATGGCCTCAACCACCAGCGCCTGTCCGTGGAATTGCCCGGCGGACGGCGCTCGTTCTACGCCATGCCCTACGAGCGCTTCTACATCTGGGGCGCCACCGCCGGCATGCTGCGCAATCTGTTTCACCTCTTGCGCGCGTAAAATGGCACCCCGCACGTAATAAGTTTGATTCCAGCACTGCACTGCGCTATCGTAGCGGGCATTGCGGTATTGCTGAAAAAGACAAAAAGGACCATTGATGACATTTCTCTCCATACTTTGCGCATTGCTGATCGAGCAGCTCAAACCTTTGCGCGCGGACAATCCGATCTACGCCGAAATCAAGAGCCTGGCAATGCGCATGGAGACCTGGTTCAATGCCGGCCACGCCAACCACGGCCGCATGGGCTGGTTCCTCATGATCGGCGTGCTGATGGTGCCGACGGCCGGCGTGTACTGGCTCTTGCGGCATTACCAGCTGACCCCCCTGGCCTTCGTCTGGAATGTCCTCATCGTCTACCTGACATTGGGTTTTCGCCATTACAGCCATTACTTCACGTCGATCCAGCTGGCCCTGAGCGCCGGCGACGAGGCGTCCGCGCGGACCTTGCTGGCCGAGTGGACCAAGCTCGACACGGTAGGCATGGAAGCGAGCGAAATCGCCCGCATCGCCGTGGAAAAAGCCCTGATCACCACGCATCGCAATGTGTTTGGCGTGTTCTTCTGGTTCCTCATGCCGCTGGGCCCTGCCTGCGCCGTGATGTACCGCGTGGCCGAATACCTGGCGCGCGCCTGGAACGAGCCCGAGCACATGCGCAATGAAGCGTTCGGCCAGTTCGCCGCGCGCGCCTTTTACCTGATCGACTGGATTCCCGTGCGCCTGACGGCCGTGGCGTTTGCCGTGGTCGGCAATTTCGAGGATGCCATCTACGCCTGGCGCAATTTCGCCCAGCGCTGGCAGGACGAGGCCATCGGCATCATCCTGACGGCCGGCGGCGGCGCCATGGGCGTGCGCCTGGGCACGCCGGCGGAAACGGCGGCCCGCGTGGTCGTCACGCCCGACATGGCCGTCGATGACAGCGACAGCGAAAGCGATATCCTGCCGGGCGAAGAGCCGGGCGCACGCGCATTGCAGAGCACGGTGGGCCTCGTCTGGCGCGCCTTGCTGTTGTGGATGCTGCTGCTGTTGTTGATGTCGGGCGCCGTTTTCCTCGGCTGACGCGGGCGCACACGCGCCATCCATGCGCCTGGCGCGTGGAACAAGGTTAAAATAGGGGCTGGCGCGTTACGCGTGCCGGCCCCTGTTTGCATCGTCAGGGCAGATCGAGGTAGAACCCAAGTCTTCTATAAGATATAATACTGGCTTACCGCAGCAAACGTAGTTGAATTACCAGCCCGGCTTACCCGCCGGGGCCATTCACGCAATCCAGTCCCGACAAGCCACATGGCCGAGTTATCTCAAAAAACAGGGGAACTCTCAGACGAGTTCTTCATCCTTGGTCTCACCAGCAATGGCAAGCAATTCCGACCCAGCGATTGGGCCGAGCGCCTTTGCGGAGTGATGTCCTGTTTCAATCCCGAAGGCGGCGGGCGCAATGCGCACCTCCAGTATTCGCCCTACGTGCGCCCGACCGTCGTCAATGGCGTCAAGTCGGTGGTCGTCAACACGAAGTTGCGCGAGATCGAGCCGATGGCGTTTCACTTCGTGCGCGAATTTGCCAAGGATAACGACCTGCAAATCGTCGAAGCCTGCTTCCTGCCGCCCCCCGAAGAAAAGTAAGTACCGCTCCATTGATTTGCCTCAAGCCCGCCACGGTGGGCTGGCGTAGCGTGGACACTCTGCCTCAAACGGAGTGGCGACATGCGCATCGGCGACATCTGTACCCTGCACACCATCCATTGCCAGCGTGACACCAGCGTGCAAGACGCGGCGCTGCTGATGCGCCAGCACCACGTGGGCGACCTGATCGTGGCCGAACAGCCGAACGGCGAGCGCGTTCCCATCGGCATCCTCACCGACCGCGACATCGTCATTTCCGTCATCGCCCTGGGCCTCGACCCCGCCAGCCTGCTGGTGGGCGACATCATGAGCGCGCAACTGCTCACGGCCAGCGAAGACGAAGACGTCTACGACATCATCGAACGCATGCGCGTCAACGGCATCCGCCGCCTGCCCGTGGTCAACAGCCTGGGCGCGCTTTCCGGCGTCGTCAGCATCGACGACCTGCTCGCCTTCCTGGCCCAGGAAATGGCCGAGCTGGCGCGCATCAGCAGCGGCCAGCTGGTTTACGAAAAGCGCACCAGAAAGTAAGCCCGCATTGCGCAATTTCAGTCAAATCCTCGTGACCTGAAAATGCTACAGTCGCAGCTCGTTCAACGGGAAGCGTCCATGCACTATCTGGCCAAGGCACTCTGGTATATCGAATCGCATTATGCGGAGAATATCTCGCTCGGCGACATCGCCCACGTGGGCGGCGCCTCGCCGTGTCACCTGACGCGCGCGTTTGGCCTGGCCACGGGCCACTCCGTGATGCGCTATGTGCGGGCGCGCCGGCTCAGCGAGGCGGCGCGCGCGCTGGCGCAGGGCGCGCAAGACATCCTCGCCGTCGCCCTGCAGGCTGGCTACAGTTCCCACGAGGCATTTACGCGGGCCTTCCGCGAGCAGTTCCAGCGCACGCCGGAAATGGTGCGGGCCCAGCGCCATGTCGCCAACCTCGCGCTGGTGGAGGCCATCAAACTGGATGTGGCGCCTGGCGTGGCGCTGGAAGCACCCCGTTTCGAGCAGGGCCCCGCCTTGCTGGTGGCGGGCCTCGTCGAACGTTATCGCGCAGAAACGGTTGCCGGCATCCCCGCCCTGTGGCAGCGTTTCCTGCCCCATGCGGCGCCCGGCCAGCTCGTGTATGGCGTGTGCTGCAACAATGACGATGCGGGCAATTTCGATTACCTGTGCGCCATGCCCGTGAACGACTTTTCCCAGGCCCCCGACGGCTGGACGCGGCTGCGCATCGCCCCGCGGCGCTATGCCGTGTTTCATCACCGCGGTCACATTTCCACCATCCGCGCCACCTGGCACACGGTGTGGAACGAATGGTTGCCCCGATCCGGCCTGGAAGTGGCCGACGCGCCCGATTTTGAACGCTACGACCAGCATTTCGATCCCGCCAGCGGCAGCGGCGGCGTGGAAATCTGGCTTCCCTTGAAAGCATGACCATGTTCCCGACCTTGACTACGCCGGCTGCCGGCGGCACCGCGCTGCGCCAGCGCCTGTTGCAAACGGCCGCCGCGCTGGCGGCGGGCCTGCCCCTGTACTGGGTGCTGGGGCCGCAGCCGCTGGGCTGGTTGGCCTGGTGCGCGCCGCTGCCCGTACTGTGGCTGGCCCTGCGCTCGTCGCGCCGCGATGCGGCCTGGATGACGTTTTTGGCCGCTCTGCTGGGCCTGTCATCGAACGTTGCCTATTTTCGCCTGCTCATGCCCTTGCCGGCCGTGCTGGCCGTGATGTTCGTCAAGGCACTGCTGTGGCTGCTGGTGGTGCTGGCCACGCGGCGTCTCGTGCTGCGCTACCGTTCCGGCTGGACGGTGCTGGCGTATCCCGTGCTGTGGGTGGCCATCGATACGGCGATGGCGGCCTTGCTGCCCGATGGTAACTGGGGCAGCCTCGCGTATTCGCAAGCGGATAACCTTGCCGTGCTGCAGGTGGCGGCCCTGGCGGGCGTGCCTGGCCTGTTGTTCTTGCTGTGCCTGGCGCCATCCGCGCTGGCCTTGCTGCTGGCGGGCGGCCGCGCATATGCGCCAGCGGCGGGCGCGGCCGCGCTGCTTCTGGCGGCCGCGTTCGCTGGCGGCGCCTGGCGCGTGCAGGGAAACTCTGGCGCGCCGGCGCCTGGCGGGCCGCTGGCGGGACTGGTGGCCATCGATGACTTTATCGGTCCGGCCACGCCGCCGGCGCGCGCGCAAGCCGTCTGGGACCAGTACGCGCGCCATGTCGGGCAACTGGCCGGGCAGGGCGCCACGCTGGTGCTGTTGCCGGAAAAGATAGCCGTGCTGGCCCCTGCGCAGGCGGACGCCGTGCGGCAACGTTTCCAGGCGCTGGCGCGCAGCACGGGCGCGTGGATTATCCTGGGTATCGGCGTGCAGGACGCTGCCGGCCGGCGCAACCTGGCCTGGCTGTTCGCGCCCGATGGCGCCGCGCCTGTCAGCTATCAAAAACATCATCTGGCGCCGCCCGAGCGCGAGTTTCTTGCTGGCAGCGCGTATGCCGTGCAGCCGGTGGCGGGGCAGGCCATGGGGCTGGCCATTTGCAAGGACATGCATTTTGCGCCCCTGGGGCGGGCATACGGTGTGGCCGGCGCGCAAACGATGCTGGTGCCGGCCTGGGATTTCCAGGTCGATGCCTGGATGGGGGCGCGCATGACCGCGGTGCGCGGCGTGGAAAACGGTTATGCGGTGCTGCGCGCGGCGCGCGAGGGCGTGCTGACGGTCAGCGATGCGTATGGGAACGTGCTGGCGGAGCGGGCCAGCAGCGCCATGCCGGGCAGCACCTTGCTGGCGCCGCTGCCGGCAGCGCGGCCCGTGGCCACCTGGTCCAGTTGGCTGGGGCCGCTGTTCGGCTGGCTGTGCGTGGCGCTGGGCGTGATCCTGCTGGGCGCGGGCCGTCGCGCCGCGCCCGCCGTTTGACGCATAACGCCGCGTTTTGTTGCAATGCGCAAAACCGTATTGCACGGTCTTCTTTTATATTCTGCGCGGGCGGCCACATAATCGCCGCCGATAATTGCACCATTGCCGTGCATATTATAGGCGCGATGCCGGCATATATATTGCACTGCAATAAGTGGTGTTATCTGGTATTGAGAAATTCGCGCATCCGGTATTAATTGGTACTTAATTCGGCCACGAAGTCATACATATCGCCGCGGAAGTAGGAGCGGCAAAATTCCACGGCGCGGCCATCGCGCAAAAAGCCCAGCCTTTCCACCGACAAGCCCGCGTCGCCTTCCTCCGCCTGCAGCAGGCTGGCCTGCTCCCCCGTCAATAAAAGCGCGCTGAGGCGCTGCAAGGCGCGCACGGGCCGGTTGCCCGCCTGTTCCAGCGCGTCATACATGGACACGTCGACGGCGTCGAGCGCCGGCAGGCAACTGGCGACGATGGTCGCGTACTCCAGGCACATCGGCACCTCGTCCGCATAGCGGATGCGGTGGAAGCGGTACACGGGCGCGCCCGGCGACAGCCGCAGGCGCAAGGCTTCTTCCGGCGTGACGGTGCCTTCTGCGCGCTTGAGCCACACGCTGCGGGGCGTGCGTCCGCGCGCGCGCATGTCCTCGGAAAACGAGGTCAGCTTGGCGAAGTTTTTCTCGATGCGCGTATTGATGAAATTGCCCGAGCCGGGGCGCCGCACCAGCAAGCCTTCGTTGACGAGGCCATCGATGGCCTTGCGCACGGTGATGCGCGAAACGGACAGGTCGCTGGCCAGCTGGCGTTCGGCCGGCAAGGCTTCCTCGGGGCCGAGGATGCGCTTGTCGATCGCTTCGCGCAGCGCGCGCTGCAGTTGCTGGTACAGGGGCAGGCTACTCGTCTGCCCCAGGCCTTGCATGATGTGAGCGAGGGTTGTCATACGCTGAGGGTCTCCGTTACGGCGCGTTGCAGACGCGCTCTGTATCTGTTTTGTGTCGCTGGATAATACCAAAAAAGGCCGTTATAAAACCAATTTGAATTATCAGGCCAACAATTTATGCCTGGCTTCCCCCGTATTTAAGCCGCGCATACGGGCTACGGATTGATTTAGATAAAGTGGTCTGTGTGATTCAAACAACGTTATAAAAAAAAAGTTGCAACTGGTAGTGTTCTGGTATTGGATAGTAGTATATTGGCGTTGAATTGGTTTTGTAAGTGGTTGTGCCGAAGGGTCTGCAGCATGCCGGCGTGAGTGGGCGGGCTGGAAAGAAGACCTACGTTAAAAATGAAAAGGTTCCAATCCTGGAGCCTAAATCAAGGGGGAGTACATGAAACGCAATTTGACACCTGCAGCTGCCGTCGTGAAATCCGGATCGCGTAGCCGTACGCCGATCGCCGCGGCCGTTGCCGTGATGGTCGCTGGTCTGGCTTTTTCGGCGCAGGCGCAAGAAGCACCCGCCGACGACGTGACGACCGTCACCGTGACCGGCGTGCGTGCCTCGCTGGAAAAGTCGCTGAAGCAAAAACGCAATGCGGATTCCGTGGTGGAAGTGGTGACGGCCGAAGATATCGGCAAGATGCCTGACCGTAACGTGGCTGACGCGATCCAGCGCCTGCCAGGTGTGAATACCCAATCGTCGGCCGGTGGTGAAGGCGGCTTCGGCGAAAACGACCGCGTCAGCCTGCGCGGCACCAGCCCCAGCCTGCAGCAAACCCTGTTCAACGGCCATGCCATCAGCACGGGCGACTGGTTTGTCTTGAATCAATACGGTGGCAACGTGGGCCGCAGCAGCAGCTTCTCCTTGCTGCCGTCCGAGCTGGTGAGCTCGGTAGTGGTGAAAAAGAGCGCCACCGCTGATCTGGTGGAAGGCGGCGTGTCCGGTGCGATCGATGTGATTACGCGCCGTCCGTTGGAATTCAAGAATCAGATCACGGCCGAAGGTTCGATCCAGGCTGTCTACAACGACCTGTCCAGCAAAACAGAGCCGCAATTCTCCGGTTTGGTGAACTGGAAAAATGATACCAATACCCTGGGCGTCATGCTGCAGGGATTCTCGCAAAAGACGTCGGTACGCCGCGATGGCCAGGAAATCCTGGGCTACACCAGCATCACTGCGGATAGCGCGGCGGCCAAGGCCGATCCGTCCTTGGTCGGCGTGCGGGTGCCTACGTTTATTGGCGCGAGCTATTTCACCCAAAAGAAAACGCGTGAAGGCGGCGCGTTTGACGTCGAATTCAAGCCCAACAAAGACTTGACCCTGGACTTTAACGGCTTCTACTCCCAGTTGAAGGCGCCTAACCAGAATACCAATTTCCTGGCAGCGCCCGGCAATTCGGTCCGTGCGGATCGTTCGAACCTTGTTCCGACGAATTACACCGTCAAGAACGGTACCTTGGTCGGCGCTACGTTCGCCTCCAATGCTGGGGAAGTAGACAATGCCTACCGTCCCGATGCCGGCGGCGAGACGTACTATCTCGATTTCAATTTCAAGTACCGCGCGAGCAAGGACCTGACCTTTACCGGGAAGCTGGGCAAGACCCACGGCGTGGGTTACGACCGCGACGATGTTTATTATCAAAACAATGTCAATGGCGGCATGGCGTATGCACTCAACGGCATGAACCCGGCGACCGTTTCCTATCCAGGTGGTAATACTTCCTCGCCACAGGGAACCGGCTGGATCGGCGGCGGCGAATCGCAATCGGTCGACAAGGAACTCTACACGCAGATCGATGGCGAATTGCGCCTGTCGAGCGGCATTTGGGATTCCATCAAGTTTGGCGCACGCTTCACTGATCATAAACGTAGCGCCGAGCACCCGTATGAAGCCGGCCCTGGCAAGTTAGGTTTTATCAATCCAGGTCCCGTCTGGAATGGCACCATGTTCCCAGGCAATTATGGTAACAATTTGGGTGGAAACGTGCCAAACAATTACTTCCTGTACGATGGCCAGGCGCTGGCCAATTGGGGTGCCGTGCCAGGCAACCGCAACGTAGACCGCGTGGTGCGCCATAACTGGAAGGATGAGTTCAAACTGCAAGAAAAAACCCAGGCCGTGTATGGCATGGCCAATGTGGCTGGCGATAACTGGAGTGGTAACTTCGGCGTGCGTGCCGTGCACACCAAGCAAACGACGACGGTCAACTCCAGCGGTGGCCCGCTCTCCACGGCATTTGGCGATTACTCGCAAAACACCTACGAGCGCAGCTACAATGACTTCCTGCCTAGCGCCAACATCAAGTTTGATGTCAACCGCGATATCGTCGTTCGCGCAGCCTTGGCAAAGACCATTGCGCGTCCCGACTATAGCGCATTGGGTGGCGCTGTTGCGCTGAATGACGATACCATCAGCGGCACCAAGGGGAATGTGAATCTCAATCCGGTGCGCTCGAATAATGCCGAAGTCAGTGCCGAGTGGTATTTCGCACCGAAATCGGCGGTGTCGGCCGGTATTTTCTACATGGATTTGAACTCGATCGTGGCACAGCGCAACGTCAATGCGACCTATTTCAACACCAAGGTCGGCGCTAACAACCTGTATCAAATTACCGAGTCTTTCAATACCAAGGGCAAGAACAAGGGTGTCGAGTTGAGCTACCAGCAACCGGTGCTGGGTGATTTCGGCGTCCTGGCCAATTACACCTATGCCGATGGCAAGTTGAACGATGGCAGTGAACTGCTGAATGCATCAAAAAATACCTATAACCTGACCGCTTTCTATGAAGCACATGGTTTTAGCGCGCGCCTGGCCTATAACTATCGCTCGGCTTACAAGGCCGGCGTGGACCGTGGCGCCAGCCAGCACGTCGACGACAGCAGCTCTTTGGCCGGTTCGCTCAACTACAAGATCAACGAACACTTCACGATCACGTTCGATGCGCTTAACCTGACCAATGAAACCATCAAGATGTACGCCGAAAACAAGGAACAGCCACGCGCTTTCTATAGCAATGGCCGTACTTTCTACCTGGGCTTGCGCGGCAAGCTGTAAGCAAGACGATCAGGCCTGATGCGTCCGCGTCAGGCCAGGTCTTCCTCGGTCTTTCAAGCAAGTTCCTGCTTCAGGGGCTTGCTTTTTTTTTGCGCTCACCGGCTGGGCGGCTTCTGGCTTGTTCATGCCTGGGCTGTCCCCGCCGGTTGCCAGCATGACTTGCGCTGCCAAGCTTGTATCCTGCGGCGCAAGGTTTTTTGCCGCCTCCTTGCCGCAAGCAGGAAGGCGGTTTTTCTCATTTGGATTTGTTTGATCATGACTATTGCACCTCAACGCTACCTCGCTCTCGATGTCTTGCGCGGCCTGACCGTGGCCCTGATGATCGTCGTCAATACACCCGGCGACTGGGACAGCGTGTACGCCCCGTTCCTGCATGCCGAATGGCATGGTTTTACTCTGACGGACCTGGTCTTTCCCAGCTTTTTGTTTGTCGTCGGCAATGCCTTGGCCTTTGCGTTGGGCAAGTATGAAAACCTGGGCCATGGCGCTGTGCTGGCCAAGCTGTGCAAGCGCAGCGCGCTGATCTTTTTACTGGGCTTCCTGCTGTACTGGTTCCCTTTCTTCAAGATCGACGACGCGGGCCAGTTCGCCTGGTCGCCCCTGTCGCACACGCGCATCCCCGGCGTGCTGCAGCGCATCGCCGTATGCTACCTGGCCGCCGCGCTGATCCTGCATTACTGGAAGACGCGGGGCGCGCTGGCCTTCAGCGCCTGCGCCTTGCTCGGCTACTGGGCCATCCTGGCATGCTTTGGCGACTACAGCTTGCACGGCAATGCGCCGGCCAAGCTGGACCTGATCCTGCTGGGCGACAGCCACCTGTACCACGGCGAAGGCATCGCCTTCGATCCGGAAAGCGTCCTCGGCACCTTGCCGGCTATCGTCAATGTGATCGCCGGCTACCTGGCGGGCAGTTTCTTGCGCCAGGCTGCGCCGGCGCGGCTGCGCTCCAGCTTGTATCAGCTGGCCGTGGCCGGCGCCATTTGCGTGGCGGTGGCTTTGTGCTGGAATGAAGTGTTTCCGATTAACAAGAAGCTGTGGAGCAGCTCTTACGTGATGCTGGGCATCGGCCTGGACTTGCTGCTGCTGGCGCTGCTGATGTTCATCATTGACGTGCGTCAAATGACGGGCTGGACCTACTTCTTTGAAGTCTTCGGCAAGAACACCCTGTTCATCTACCTGGTGTCGGAAGTGCTGGTGATTGTCGCGTTTACCGTGCGCATCGGTGGCGTCAACCTGTACCAGTGGCTGTACCAGCAGTGGTTTACGGGCTGGGCGCCGGCGCGCGTGGGATCCATGCTGTTTGCCGTCAGCTTCATGTTGCTGTGCTGGCTGATCGCCTACGCGATGGACAAGCGCAAGATCTATATCAAGGTCTGAAACTTGACGTCAGCCCATGCCGTGTGGCTTGGGCGGCGATACCCATTCTTGGGTGGATGGTCGAAAAAAAAGCAGCCCCGGCCTGAGCCGGGAACTGCCTTGCGTCTGCTTGAGGGCGCAGGAATTACTGTGCCGCTGCTGCCGGTGCCGCCGCCGCTGCCGTGGCAGGACGGTTCAGCCACAGGATCCAGTAGCGGGCCAGGTCGCCCACGCCGTCGCCGCCCTTGACCGTTTCCAGGACCTTGATGGCGTCGTCTTTCTTGCCGGCCATGGCGTAGGAATAGCCAAGGCGCAGCTTGGCGTCTTCAGCACGTTTCAGGCCGCCCTTGGCGATGCCCTTCTGGATCAGGTCGATACCTTTGTCGAACTGGTCCATCGTCACGAAGGCGTAGCCCAGGTTGATCAAGCCCGTGCCATCCTTGCTCTTCATGGCCGACGCTTCGCCGCTGGCGATGTTTTTCGCATCGTCGGCGGCAGCCTTGTTGGCCTGGTCGCGCAGTTTCTTGTGCTTGGCAGCATTCGCGCCCGTGCCCAGCACGCCTTTGGCAAAGCCGGCGTCGATGACTTTTTTCGCTTCCGTCGGGAAGGCGTTTTGCAAGGCGATTTCAGCCATGTCGCTGTAGTCCTGTGGCGGCATGGTGTCGACGGCCTTGAATTGCAGGCGCAGCACGTCCAGCGCGAAGCGGTCGGAGTAACCGGCCTTGCCTTGCAGGCGGCCCAGCAGGTCGCTCCAGTAGTCATCCGACGGGTAGTAGCGCACCAGGTTTTCCATGGCGATCAGGTAGGTGGCCGGATCCTTGCTCTTCGAACCCGTGTTGGCCAGCAATTGCAGTTCTTCGATGGTCGGCGTCTTGCCCGCTTGCTGCTTGGCCGTCACGTCGGCCATCAGTTCCTGCTTGGCGCGCGCGAAATCATTGCTGAAGTAATACGCGCGGATGATGTAGGGACGCACGGAGGCTACGTCGCCCGTTGCCGTCTGGTAACGGGTAAACCATTTGATGGCGTTCGGGTAATCCTTGGCGTTGTAGTGATAGTTCGCCAGCGCTTGGATGAAGTCGCCTTCCGATTTCTTGTCCAGCTTGCCCGATTCGATCACCGCTTCCAGTGCCGTCATGGCCATAGGCGCATTGTTGGTGGTCGAGGCCAGCGCCACGCGCAGGCGGTTCAGCACGAACGTTTCATACGGCGTCAGGGCCGGCATGGCGGCAGCTTGGTCGATGCGGCTTTGCACGTCGGCGTAATTCTTGGCATCCATCGATGCCTTCACGGCGGTCGGATCGAGCAGCTTGAACACTTCAGGGCGCACCGAGTCGGCCGGAGCGGCAGCGGCAGCGGCTGGCTTGGCATCCTGCGCGTGCGACAGGGATGGCAGGACATTCAGGCCGATGGCGGCCAGGAGCAGGCTAAGACGGGCAAGACGGAATTGGGACATGGTCAATCCTTCAATCAATAACAAAAATACGCACCTGCACTGGCAGCCGCAACATCGTGCAGTGGCATTGCCAGAGGGGCAAGGAAGCTCGAAAAAACACACATTCTGCCAGTCTGCCTGCATAAGTCAAACAGAAGCGGCATGATACGAAGCGGCTATTGTCACATAAACGGCTGAGCGGGTGCGGCAAACGTGCGCGCCAGGGCTTGCCCTGCGGCATCGAACAGCAGGCAGCGCTGCGCCGGCAGATGCAGGCGCATGGCGTCGCCCGCCTGGCGCAAGCCTTCCTCGGCCGGCAGCTTGACGGCCAGCATCTCGGTCACGCCCGGCATGCTGGCGTAAACGATGGCCACGTCGCCCAGGTATTCGACATGGCTGACGGCCGCGTCGATGACGTTCTCGCCTGCAGCGTCCCCGTCCTGCAGGACGACGTGCTCGGCGCGCACGCCCAGGGTCAGCTGGTCGCCCGGCGCCACGCTCCCGCCCTGCGCTTCGACGTCGATCACGGCGCCGCCGGGCAGGCGCACGGCCACCGAACCGGGGCCGCTGGCGACGGCTGTGCAGGCGATGAAGTTCATCTTCGGCGCGCCGAGGAAGCCGGCCACGAACAGGTTGCCGGGATTGTTATACAGCGCGTGCGGACTGCCCACCTGCTCGATGCGCCCGCCGTTGAAGACGACGATGCGTTCGCCCAGGGTCATCGCCTCGACCTGGTCGTGCGTGACGTAGATCATGGTCGTTTTCAATTCCTGGTGCAGGCGCGAGATTTCCACGCGCATCTGCACGCGCAGCGAGGCGTCGAGGTTCGACAGCGGTTCGTCGAACAGGAATACCTGCGGCTTGCGCACGATGGCGCGGCCGATGGCCACGCGCTGGCGCTGGCCGCCCGACAGATCCTTCGGCTTGCGTTTCAACAGTGGCGTGATCTGCAGGATATCGGCCGCGCGCTCGACGGCGGCGCGCACCTCCGCCTTCTTGTGCCCCGCCAGCGAGAGGGCGAAGGCCATGTTTTCGAATACCGTCATGTGCGGGTACAGGGCGTAGCTCTGGAAAACCATGGCCAGACCCCGCTCGGCCGGCGCGATATCGTTGGCCAGCTTGCCGCCGATATGCAGTTCGCCGTCCGTGATGTCTTCCAGCCCCGCGATCATGCGCAGCAGGGTTGATTTACCGCAACCGGACGGCCCCACGAAGACGACGAATTCGCCGTCGCGGATATCGAGGTCGATGCCGTGGATGACCGGGTGCTTGTCGTCGTACAGCTTGACGATGTTCTTTAACGCGATATGTGCCATGAAGTGGTTCTATCCTAGCTGGCGCTGGCCGGCGCGGACGTGGCGCCCGTGTCAGTCTGGCCGGAGGCATCCTTCGGTCCGATGCGCATGAAGCGCGACAGGATCAATACGGGCACGGCCGACACCAGCACCCACAGGAAAAAAGTCTTGTAGCCGAGCGCCGTCTGGATGTCGCCGCTGATCATCTTGAACAGCACGAAGCCCAGCTGCATCACGCCGGTGGCGAACGCATAGTGGGCCGTCTGGTACTTGCCGACGGAGACCACCTGCATCATGAACAGGATCAGGCCGACGAAGCCGAAGCCATAGCCGAACATCTCCACGCTGAGCGCGGCCGTGATCAGGGTCAAATCGGTGGGCATGCTGTGGCTCAGGTAATAAAACACCAGGTTCGGCAAATTCATGGCCAGGATCAGGAAGAACATGGCGCGCTTGAGGCCCAGCCACGACGTGAAGTAGCCGCCGCCGATGCTGCCCAGCAGGAATGCGACGGTGCCGGCCGTGCCGTACACGGCGCCCACTTCCGTCGTCGACAGGCCCAGTCCACCCAGTTCGCGCGCTTCGCGCAGGAACAGCGGGCCGATGGTCTGCACTTGCGCCTCGCCGGCGCGGAACAGGATGATGAAGGCGATCATGCCCCAGATGCCAGGCTTTTTCAGGAAGTCCACCAGCACGTCCCACAGGGTGCGGCTGATGCCGGCCACGCTCTTGTCGGCCACGGCCGCATTGCGCACCTGCGGCAGCGCCCACAGGTGGTACGCGGCCAGCGACAGCATCATGGCGCCGATGATCAGGAAGATCACAGACCATGCGGGCTTGATGCCGATTTTTTTCTCCAGGTAGCCGGCCAGGATCACCAGGCCGCCCAGCGAGATGAATTTGCCCGCGTTGAAGAAGGCGCCTTGCCAGCCCGCGTAAGCCGCCTGCTGCTTGTCCGACAGGCTGGCGATATACAGGCCGTCGCAGACGATGTCGTGCGTCGACGAGGCCAGCGCGGCGACGAACAGCACGGCGATGCAGGCGGCAAACCACAGCGGCGTTTGCAGGGCCAGCGCGATCAGGCCCAGGCTCAGGCCACCGGCGAACTGGAACAGCACCACCATGGTCTTCTTGCTCGACGCCAGTTCCAGGAAGGGACTCCACAGCGATTTGAAGACCCAGGCAAAGCCGATCAGGCCCGTCCAGCGGGCGATCTGGTCGTTCGGCACGCCCATGCTCTTGAACATCAGGCCGGCCACCAGGGCCACGGCGTAGAACGGCAGGCCCTGGGCGAAGTACAGGGTCGGCACCCAGGAAATCGGGCTGCGTTTGCCAATGTTGGTGCGCTTGTCGTGCATGGAGGCTTCCTTATCGAGAGACGTTTTCATTTGACTGCGCCGTCCATGCCGCGCATGAAGAAGCGTTGGGTAAACAGGAAGGCGAGCAGGGTCGGCACGATGGTGATCAGGGTGCCGGCCGCAATCACGCGCGTGCTGCTGCCGAAGGTGCCGCGCAAATACAGCACGCCCACCGACAGGGGGAATTCATCGGGCTTGCTCATGACGATCGACGGCCAGATGTATTCATTCCACGATTCGACGGCCGTCAGGATGCCGACGGTGGCCAGCCATGGCGTAATCAGCGGCAGCATGATGCGGCTGAAGATCACCCACTCGGAGGCGCCATCGACCCTGGCCGCGTCGATCAGGTCTTGCGGCACTTCCTCGAACGCCTGCTTGAGCAGCAGGATGGCCACGGCCGTCACCACGTTGGGCAGGATCACGCCCGTGTAGGTGTCGACCAGGCTCATTTGCGTGATGGTGATGAAGTTGACGAGGAAGTTCACTTCCGACGGCAGCACCAGCGTGGCGAGGATCAGGCCGAACACCAGTTTGCGGCCGCGGAATTTCAGGCGCGCCAGCGGATACGCGGCCAGTGAGCACAGCAGCAGTTTCCAGAACACGGTGAACACGGCGATCAGCACGGAGTTCCTGAAGAACGACCAGATCGGGATCGCACTGAACACTTCGATGAAGTTGTCGAAGGACGGCGCCTTCGGCCAGAAGGTGGGCGGGAAGGCAAAGATATTGCCCTCCGTGGAAATGGCCGTCACCAGGGTCCACCAGAACGGGAAGACGCAGACGACGGCGATCGCGCACAGCACGGCATAGTGGCCCAGTATTTGCAGGCGGGTTTTCAGGGGGCGGGAACGTTTTTGCATGGTCATTCCCGGTCAGCGGTGCTTGGGTTTGAGGTAGCGCAGGCACAGCAGGGCGATGCCGATGCAGAATAGGGACACGACGAAGCTGGCGGCCAGCGCGCGCGGCAGTTTCAAGTGCTTGAGGCCCTGGTCGTACGCGTAGTACAGCGCCGTGAAGGTGGAATTCATGGGGCCGCCCTGGGTCAGCACGTCGACTTCCTGATACGCCTTCAGGGCCGCCAGCACGGACAGGATGGAGCACAGCATGATGGTGGGGCGCAGCATGGGCACGGTGATCTTCCAGAAGCGCTGCCAGCGGTTGGCGCCATCGAGCATGGCCGCTTCCTGCATGTCCGACGGAATCGATTGCAGCGCCGCCAGGTACATCACCATGTACCAGCCCAGGCCGCGCCACAGGGTGACGAACATGACGGCAAACAGGGCCAGGCTGTCGTTCGACAGCCAGCCCACGGGCGCGTTCACGAGTTTCAGGGTCAGCATCACGTAGTTCAGCGCGCCCTGTTCGTGGAACATGAAGCCCCACATGATGCCGACCACGGACACGGTCGTCACCACGGGCACGTAGAAGGCGGCGCGGAACAGGCGGATGCCGGGCAGGCGGTTGTTCACCAAGACCGCCAGGGTGATGGCGCCCACCTGCACGAAGGGCACCATCAGCAGGAACATCAGCGAATTCTTCAGGCCCGAGACAAACATCTCGTTATTGAAGATGTAGCGGAAGTTATCGAGGCCGACGAAGCGCGTCTCGCGTATCAGGCTGTAGTCGGTGAAGGCCAGCACGGAGCCGTAGCCGACGGGCCAGAAGGAAAAGGCGGCCAGCAGCAGCAGGGCGGGGGTCAGGAACAGCCAGGCTTGCAGGGTGTGACGGTGGGAGAATGTCATGGTGTCCTCAGTGGCGCGGCAGGGTGGCCAGCTTGCGGTTCCAGATGGCGACGGCCTGGTCCAGCGCCTGTTTCACATCCTGCTTGCCCGTCACGCCCGCCTCGACGGCTTTCACCAGCGAGCGGCGCAGCTCGTCGTAGTCGTCGATGCCGGCCACGTACAGGGTGCGCGAGTGGCCCATCGACAGGGCGCCGGCGGCGACCGCCTTTTCGGCCGCGCCCGCGTTGGTCGGCGTGGCGAGGAAAAACGGATCGGCCGCCGCTTTCACCGTGGTGGGGAAGACGCTGGCCTGGCGCGCGAACGCCAGCTGGTTCTCGTCGTTCGTCAGGAAACGCGCGAACTTGCCGACCGATGGCAACTGGCGCGCCGGCACGCCTTTCGGAATGGCGAAGTGCACCAGCCAGCCGCCGTCGGCGATGCCGGTGGGGCCCAGCGGCGCGGGCGCCACGTCGGTGATGGCGTAGATGTCTTTCGCGTCGCCGCGGATGCGCTGCATGGCCGTCGGCGGCGCCAGCAGCATGCCCAGGCGGCCGCCCTTGTAGGCGTCGATCACGGCAGGGAAGTTATCTTCGGCGAACAGGCTCTCCTTCAGCAGTCCGCCCACCTTGTAGGTGTCGGCCAGCTTCTGCACCAGCGCCACGTGCTGCGGCGAATTGAAGACGGCCCGGTTGTCGGTGATCACGGCCAGGCCCTGCTGCATGAACAGGCCATCGATTTTCGACAGGGCGGGGGCGATGCCGGCCTTGCCCGTGCGTTGCGCGATCTGGCGCGCGAACGCCAGCTGTTCATCGAGGCTGGCGGGGCCGCGCGTGAGGCCCGCCTGCCTGAAAATGGCGGTATTGAAGGCGATCACCGCGACATTGCTGTACATGGGAAAACCGTAGGTGCCGCCCTTGAAGCGCAAGTCCGCCAGGGCGCTGGGGATGTAGCCGGCGCGCGCCTCTGCGATCAGGCCATCGACGGGCGTGAGCAAGCCGTCGCGCGCGAACTCGTCGGCCCAGGGCACGTTCAGGCTGACCAGCGCGGGCGGCGTGCCGGCCACGATGCGCGTGACCAGCTTGGTCTGGATGACGTCCCACGGGAAGTCGATCCATTCGATCTTGACGCCGGGATTCTGCGCCTCATAGCGCGCCACCACCGCATTGAAATACGGCGTGAACTTGGGCTTCATGCTCAAGGTCCAGAATTCGATTTTCTCGGCAGCCCATGCCTGCGGCGCGAGCAGGCCCGCGCAGGCAACAACCGCCAACAGTCTCTTGATCGTCATTTTTATCCTGGAGCGCGAGGCTCCAATGTCCATGAGTCCGCGGCGCGGGTACATGCCCTTGCCGTCGCTTATATTCGGGTGCTACGGACGGCAGCCGCGCCCCGTGCCGGGGGCGCAGCTGCCGCTTGCTGCTTAATTGGTTTTGGTGACCTTGCTCAGGTGACGCGGCGCATCCGGATCCATGCCGCGCGCGGCCGACAGTTTGGCCGCCATCACGTAGAAGGACTGGATGGCGACGATCGGATCGAGGTCCGGCGTGGCCGCCACGGGGAGGGTCAGGTCGCGCTCGGCCACGTCGGCGGGGGCCGCCAGCAAGACCTTGGCGCCGCGGCCGCGCATCTCGGTTGCCAGCTGCAGCAGGCCGGCTTGCGTCGGGCCGCGCGTGGCGAAAATCAGCAGCGGGTAGCCGTCTTCGATCAGGGCCATCGGGCCGTGCTTGATTTCGGCGCCGCTGAAGGCTTCCGCCTGCAGGGCCGAGGTTTCCTTGAATTTCAGCGCCGCTTCCAGCGCCACGGGGAAGCTGATGCCGCGTCCGACGACCATGATGTTGCGGGCCGGCGCCAGCACGTCGATGGCGGGCGACCAGTCGACGCGGGTCGCTTCGAGCAGCGCTTCGGGCAGCGCTTCCAGGCCCGCCTGCAGTTCGGGGTCGTTCTGCCACTGCGCCACCATGCGCGCGCCGGCGACCAGGCTGGTGATGAAGCTCTTGGTGGCGGCGACGCTTTGTTCCTTGCCGGCGCGCAGGGGCATGGCCCACTCGGCGGCGTGCGCCAGCGGCGAATCGATGTCGTTGACGAGGGCCACGGTGGTGGCGCCGCCGTCGCGGAAGTAGCGGATCGGCTCGACCACGTCAGGGCTCTGGCCCGATTGCGAGATCGAGATGGCCAGCGTGTCGCGCGTCACCAGCGGCGACTTGTTCAGCGTCACCAGCGACATCGGCAGGGAGGCGACGACACGGCCCAGGCGCGCCATGATCAGGTAGGCGACGTAGTTGCAGGCGTGGTCCGAGCTGCCGCGCGCGATGGTCAGCGCGGTCGAGAACGAGGTGCTCCTCAATTTGCGGCCCAGTTCCGCGTAGCGTTCCGTGTCGCTGGCCAGTTGCAGGGCGACGCATTCGGCGGCGGAAATGGCTTCTTTAAGCATCATTGAGGTCACAGATTTCTCCTTCTATATACACAGCTTTGAGTTTGAGATCGCGATCGAGTACCACCAGATCGGCGTAAGTACCGGGGGCCAGCCGGCCGCGTTCTTCCAGGCCCAGGTAATCGGCGGCGTTGGTCGACACGCGCTTGGACGCGTCGGCCAGGTCCAGTCCCAGTCCCACCAGGTTGCGCAGCGCCTGGTCCAGGGTCAGGGTGCTGCCCGCCAGCGTGCCGTCGGGCAGGCGCACGCCGCCCATGCATTTCTGTACGGCGTGGCGGCCCAGCATGTATTCGCCGTCCGGCATGCCGGTGGCGGCGGTGGAATCGGTGACGCAGTACAGGCGCGGGATGGCGCGCAGGGCCACCTTGATGGCGCCCGGATGCACGTGCAGCAGGTCGGGGATCAGTTCCGCGTATTCGGCGTGCGCCAGGGCGGCGCCGACCATGCCCGGCTCGCGGTGATGCAGGCCGCTCATGGCGTTGAACAAATGCGTGAAACCCATGGCGCCGTGTTCCAGCGCGGCCACGCCGTCTTCGTACGAACCGAGGGTGTGGCCGATCTGCACGCGCACGCCGGCGTCGGCCAGGGCGCGCACCAGGTCCAGGTGGCCGGCGATTTCCGGCGCCACGGTGATGACGCGCAGCTTGGCCAGCGTTTGCAGGCGCTCGATTTCAGCCAGGTTGGCGGCGCGCGCGTAGTTCGGCTGCGCCCCCAGCTTGCCGGCATTGATGTACGGGCCTTCCAGGTGGGCGCCCAGCACGCGCGCCGTGTTCGGGCGGCGGTGGTTGGCGGCGATGCCGATGGCCGTCAATGCCATGTCGATATCTTCCGGCGGCGCCGTCATGGTGGTGGCCAGCAGGCTGGTGGTGCCGTGGCGCGCATGGATGCCCGCGATGGTGTACACGGCTTCGCCGCCTTCCATGATGTCCTTGCCTGCGCCGCCATGCACGTGCAGGTCGATAAAGCCGGGCAGGATGTAATCGTCGCTGTTGCCCGACGGGTGGAGCGAATCGCCCGTGATGCTGTCGACCCGCTCGCCGAAGGCGATGGCGCCGTGGATCCAGCCGCCGGGGGTAAGGATATTGCCTTTGATAGTGCTGCTCATCTGCGCGACTCCGCTACGAATTCATAATAATCACTGCGGCAATACGAGTGGGTCAGTTCCACCGCTGCGCCGTTGTCGAGATAACTGACACGGGTGATGTGCAGCATGGCTTCACCCGTCTTGATATTGGCCAGCTTGGCCTGTTCCGCCGTGGCGTTGACGGCGCGGATATGCTGCAGCGCGCGCATCGGGATGGTGCCGCGCGACTCCAGGTAGCCGTACAGCGAATCGGTGACCTGCTGCGGGTCCGGCATGTACAGCGCGGGGATGGTGGTCGTTTCGATCGCCATCACCACTTCGTCGGCCGTGCGCAGGCGGCGCAAACGCGCCACCGGCATGTGCGGCGACAGTCCCAGCGACAGCAATTCCAGCGGCGCGGCCGCGCCGATGTCGCGCTGCAGCCAGCGCGAGCCGGCCGTGAAGCCCCGCTGGCGCAATTCTTCCGAAAAGCTCGTCAGGCGCGACAGCGGCTGTTCCAGCTTGGGCGTGATGTAGGTGCCCGAGCCGCGCTTGCGCGTCAGCATGCCCCGGTCGCACAGCATGTCGATGGCCTTGCGCGCCGTGACGCGCGAGATTTCCAGGATGTCCGACAGCACGCGCTCGGAAGGCAAGGCCTGGTTGGCGCGCCAGTCGCCGCTGGCGATGCCGTCCGACAGCATGTTCGCCAGCTGCATGTAGAGCGGCGTGTCGCTGGCCGGATTGGGTTTGAAGGCGGACAGTTTGGCCAGCATGGTCATTGCTCCTGCAAGTGCTTGCGTATCAGGCGCAGGCCGCCTGCGGCCGAGTCGCCCTGTGCCGGCACGACCAGTTGCAACAGTGCCGCCGGCAGGTAGCTCGACAAGGGCGCCGCCAGGCCGCCGCACAGGGCCACGGGCAAGGCGCCGGCCGGGTCGAGGGCCCTGGCGATGAGGGCGATCTGCTGGCCCGCGTCCACCAGGATGGCGCGCGCCACCGCATTGGTGGCTGCGTGTTCGAGCACCAGGCGCGCCAGTTGCGCGAAATTGGTCTGGCTGGCGGCCGCCAGCCACACCTGCATGGCGTCGCGCTGGCCGCCGCAGGCATCGATGATGGCCGTGGCGAAGGCGCTGCCGGGCACGCGGCCGTCGGCCACCTGCTGCGCATGGTTGATGGCGCGCATGCCGATCCAGGCGCCGCCCGCTTCGTCGCCGGACGGGAAGCCCCAGCCGCCCACTTCATGGCGACTGCCGTCCGCGTGCAGCACTTCGCCCACGCTGCCCGTGCCGATGGCCACGATGGCGCCCGGCTGGCCCGCATGCGCGCCCAGCAGGGTGGTCAGGGCGTCCGATTCGAGCGCGACGGCGGCATAGCCGGGATTGTGTTCGATGAAGCTGGCGGCCCACTGCTTGTTGTGCACGCCAGCCAGGCCCAGGCCGATGGCCATGCGCTGCAGCGGCGGCTGTTCCAGTGCGGCGGCGCGGAAGGCCAGGGTGACGGCATGCGCGACGGACGTCCAGGCCCGTTCGATGCCCAGTCCCAGGCCGGATGGGCCGCTTTGTCCCTGCGCCAGTTCCTGGCCGTCGAGGCGCGCCAGGCGTACGCGGGTTCCGCTGCCCCCGCCGTCGACGCCGATTATGTATTCGATCATGTTGTGCAGTCCCGCGTTTGGTTGATTGCGCCTGTCTCGGTTCTTTTATTTGTCGGGCGGCGAAAAAGCTGAAAGCACTATATTGTCGCCCCGATGGCTTGTCAACAGGTATTTAAGTGGTATTAATAAATGCGTTGCGCGCTGTCGCCGCATGCCCGAGGGCGTGATTGCAAGTGATTGTTAATAAAGGGATTTTTATGCTTGCCGAATGGTATTGAAATTGGCCTTGTTTAATGCCAATTTTTTCAGACTGGTCTGCGCCGCGCGCGGTAGTGTTGCTTCCGCGCATGCTTGGCAAGGGACGCCATGAAGAGTAAAGTCCGCCTTTTACACCTGAGTTGGAAGAGCATGATGAACGACAAGGCAGCAAAGAGCGATTACTGGGACGACTGGCAGCAAGAGGCGCTGGCCGCTGGCGTGTCGGCGCCGCTGGCTGCGCTGGGCATGGAAATGATGCGCACGCACCGCAAGAACCGCTGGCCGAAGGATTTCCTGGGCCGCGAAAGCGATGGCCCGGTCATGATCGAAATGTGCCTGGAAGACGAAGCGGAAACGGAATTGTTCTTCATCGAGAACCTGTATCCCTACGATGCGGCGCTGATCGAAAAGACGCGCCGCCGCCTGTGCCTGCACTGAGAGTGCGCTGACGCGCGACTGGAACGGCCGCCTTGTGCGGCCGTTTTGCTTTTCGGGTGGCATTTTCATGGGGGAGTGTCATAATGGCCCAGGCATTTCCGCCCAGGTATGGAGTAGATAATGAGCAAGGCACAGGACAGCAAGAAGGAAGCCAAGAAGGAACCGGCCAAGACCATGAAGGAAAAGAAGGAAGCCAAGAAGGTCAAGAAAGAAGAGCGCAAGCGCTGATCATGCGCCTGCGTCGCTTACTGTCGCGCCCGTGGCGTGCGCCGGCCCTGCTGGCGGCGTTCGCCCTGCTGGCCGTGGGCACGCCCGTGTCCGGCGTGCTGGCGCAGCAAAAGCCGCCGCCATCTACGTTCGGGCAAGTGGTGGGCAACGCCGTGCTGTGCATCGACCAGATCGACAACAAGGCCTTCTATGCGTATCTGCTGACGGCCTTCGGCCCCGCCTACAAGCATGAAGGGGGCGCTTACTGGTTCCGCACGGACGCCACCTTGTGGGGCGCGCCGATTACCGACGTGATCGTCAGCGACGACACCAGTCCCCTCGTCTTCATGGGCGTGGTGGCGGACGCGACGCCGGAAAAGCTGGAACCGGCCATCCGCGGCGTCTCGGGCCTGCGCTTCAATAAGCTCGACAATTCCGCCTTTCCTGTCCGTGGTTCCGTGCCTGGCAGTAAAATCGTCTACTTCCGCAGCAAGGCGAAAGTGTATTGCGCCAAATACAAGCCGTTGCCGCCCGCCCGCACCCGATGAGGGGTTCGGCTTGCCGCCGCGCATTTTGATCGTTTCATCCGCAGGGTCTCCATGTACACGCATTATTTCCAGCTCAAGCAATCGCCGTTTTCGATCGCCCCCGATCCGCGCTACCTGTTCATGAGCGAACGCCACCGCGAAGCGCTGGCGCACCTGCTGTATGGCGTGGGCAGCGGCGGCGGCTTCGTGCTGCTGACGGGAGAAATCGGCGCCGGCAAGACCACCGTGTGCCGCTGCTTCATGGAACAGATTCCGGAAAATTGCCAGCTCGCCTACATCTTCAATCCGAAACTGTCCGTCGAGGAATTGCTGCTGTCGATCTGCGAGGAATTCCGCATCGCCCTGGCGCCCGGCGTGGCCAGCGTGAAAGGCTATGTCGACGCCATCAATGCGCACTTGCTGGCCAGCCATGCGCAGGGCAAGAATAATGTGCTGATCATTGACGAAGCGCAAAACCTGTCCGCCGCCGTGCTGGAGCAGCTGCGTTTGCTGACCAACCTGGAGACGAGCGAGCGCAAGTTGCTGCAGATCATACTGATCGGCCAGCCGGAATTGCGCGCCATGCTGGCCCGTCCCGAACTCGAACAGCTGGCGCAGCGCGTGATCGCCCGCTACCACCTGGGGTCGCTGACGGCGGACGAGACGGCCAGCTATATCCGTCACCGCCTGGCCGTGGCCGGCAGCACGGCGCAGACGCCGTTCGCGCCGCGTTTGATGGCGCAGATCCATGCCTTGAGCAAGGGAGTGCCGCGCCGCATCAACCTGCTGTGCGACCGCGCGTTGCTGGGCGCCTACGTGGAAAACCAGCCGCAGGTGACGCGCCAGATACTGCGCCGCGCCGCCGAGGAAGTGTTTGCGGAAGAGGGGAAGTCGGCTGCCGGACGGGGTCTGCGCTGGCCGCACGTGGCCGGTGGCGTGCTGGCCGGCGCCGTGGTCACGGCCGCGCTGGCTTGGCATTTCATGCCGCGCCCGTCCGCCGTGCCCCCTGCACCTGCCGTGGCCGCCTCTGTGCCGGCCGTCTCCGCCGTGGCGGTTGCCGCCGCATCCGCCCCCGCACCGGCCAGCGTGCCGGACCGCAACGCCGTGCTGCGCCAGCTGGCCAGCCTGTGGGGCGAGCAGTTGCCGGCCGGCGACGCTTGCCAGGCGGGCGCCCGCGCCGGCCTGCGCTGCCTGCAGAGCCGGGGCGGCATCGCCGAGCTGCGCGTGCTGGACCGTCCCGCCATGCTGGCCTTGCGCGACGGGGAGGGGGAGGAGCAGCTGGCGCTGCTGACGCGCGTGCAGGACGAGATCGCCACCTTGATGCTCGATGGCAAGCCACAAAGCGTGCCGCTGGCCCAGCTGGCGCAGCGCAGCGATGGCAGTTTCACCACTTTCTGGCGCGCCCCGCGCAGCTGGCGCGACGAAGTGCCGCTGGGCGCCCGCGGCGCCGACGTGGACTGGCTGGCGCAGCGTCTGGCACAGCAGCAGGGCTTGCCTGCGCCGGCCGCCAATCTGCCGCTCGATGCCGAAATGCAAGGCTTGCTGCGCGCTTTCCAGCAGCGCCAGAACTTGCGGGCCGATGGCCTGGCGGGCCCGAAAACATTCATACGCCTGATGCAGCTGGGTGACAACTCGGAGCCGCGCCTGAGCAGCGCGGCTCCTGCCGTGGCAGCGCCCGCTGCGACGGCGATGGTGGCGGGGAAATAAGATGTCCTACATACTTGAAGCACTGAAAAAATCGCAGGCCGAGCGCCAATTGGGCGAGTTGCCGTCGATCCACGCACCGCAAGTGCAGCTGCACGATGCCGCCGCATCCGGCGCCGCGCGGCGCGCGCCCGTGTGGCTGGCGCTGGGCGGCGTGACGGTGGCAGTGGCTGCCGCGCTGCTGCTGTGGCAGCCGTGGCAGGCGGGCGCGGCAGCACCTGCGGCCGTCGCCCCTGCCTTGCTGGCCCAGGCCGTGCCCGCACCGCTGCCGGCAGCGCCGCCGCCTGCTGTCCCCGCGCCCGCGCCCGCGGCTGCGCCCGTACCCGTACCCGTGCCGCCAGCGGCCACCGCCGCGCCCGTGCACCATGCGAGGGCCGTGCCGGAACCGAAGCAGGAGACGCCAGGCCAGGCCGCTCCGCCTGTCCCCGCTCCGGCTCCCGCTCCCGCTCCCGCTCCCGCTCCCGCTCCGGCGCCGGCCATGCCCGCGCCAGCGCCCGCGCCGGCGGCCGAAGAGAGCGTGCCCGGCATGCGCGACCTGCCCGAGCCGATACAGCGGCAAATCCCCACTGTCGCCATCGGCGGCTATATCTATTCGAAAAATCCGGCCGACCGCCTGTTGCTGATCGACAAGGTCTTGCGCCACGAGGGTGAGGAGCTGGCGCCCGGCCTGGTGCTGGAAAAGTTGCAGCCGAAGGCGGCCATCTTCAGTTTCAAGGGCTACCGCTACCGCGTGCCATATTGAGTTGTTGTGCATCAAGGCCGGGCCGCCATAGCTGAACCATACTGGCCAGGCCTGGTCGAACCAGGGTCGCTGCGACCGTGTGCGCGGCCGGGGAGGTCCGATGATTGCTGCCGCAACTGCTGGCGAGGGTGTGCTTGATGCGCAGGGCCTGGGAAACCTGGCGCGCATCGACCATATCGTCGTGCTGATGATGGAAAACCGCTCGTTCGACCACATGCTTGGCTACCTGAGCCTGGAAGGCGGGCGCACCGATATCGATGGCTTGCAGGCAAGTCATGCCAACGTGCATGCGGGCGTGCGCTACCCCGTGCACCATTTGCTGCGCACGGCCTTTGGCCCGCAGCAAGACCCGTCGCATACGGGCATGTCGGTGGCGCAGCAATTGCAAAACAATAACGGTGGCTTCGTTGACGATTATGCGCAAACGCATCCGGGCGACCCCGACATCGACCTGGTCATGGGTTACTACAATGGGGCCGACTTGCCCATGTACGATTTCCTGGCGCAGCAGTTCTGCGTCTGCGACCGCTGCTACAGTTCCGTGCCGGGCGCCACCTGGCCCAACCGCCTGTATGCGGTCAGCGGCAAGGCGGCCGGCAGCAAGGACAGCAAGCGCGTGCCCCTGTATGCGAACAAATCCTTCGTGCGCCACCTCGAGCGGGCCCAGGTCAGCTGGAAGTTTTATTCCGCCTGGAAGCCCTGGAGCCTGGCGCTGACGGACGACCATTACCGCTCGTCCGACATGTACGAACCGTTCGGCTCCAGCGCCCGCCGCTATGGTTTCATCGGCGATGCGCTGGCGGGCGCCTTGCCCTCGGTCAGCTGGATCGATCCCCATTTCTTCGACAATGACGACCACCCGCCGGCCGATATCCGCGCCGGCCAGGCGCTGGTGGCGCAGGTGTACCAGGCCCTGTCGCGCGGTCCCGCCTGGGCGCGCACCTTGCTGATCCTCAGTTATGACGAGCACGGCGGCTTTTTCGACCATGTGCCGCCACCCGTCGCCGTGGACGACGACCCCGCGTTTCGCCGCTACGGCGTGCGCGTGCCCATGCTGCTCGTGTCGCCGCTGATCGCGCCGGGCAGCGTCAGCCACGAGGTATACGATCACGCGTCGATCATCAAGACCATCCTGCAGCGCTTTTGCCGCGCCGCCGATGGCGCCTTGCCCCAGATGGGCGCGCGCGTGGCGGCCGCCAGCGGCCTGGGCGCCGTGCTGACCCTGGCGCAGCCGCGCGCTGCGCCTGCCGTGCCCGCAGCCGTGCAGGCGCAGCGCGCCGCCTGGGAAGCGGATGTGCGGGCGCAGGATTTCGCCCCGCTGGCGCCTGCCTCCCCGCCGGATGGCGCGCTGGCCGCCGCTGCCGCCGTTCCCTTCCAGTCCGATGCGGAGGCGGGCGCGATCGCCGCCCACCGGCAATTGGCGCGCAGGGCGAGGAATGCGCAGGCGGTGGATGGTAAACCGGCGAGTAAAATGGCAAGTCAAACGGCGGGAACGGCAGCGCCGAAGCCGGCGGGAAGGCGTCGGCGGCAGGGCGGCAAGCCAGGGCCCGCCAGTGCCAGGAATGGCGGGAAATCCGGCGGCGCTTGAGTTGCGCGATGAGTCGGGCGATGCGCGGCGCCTGCGCCAGGCGGCAGCGCCGGTGTGCTGCGTATAATCATTCCTTCTCAATCAAGGAGTGACCATGCACGATGCGATGCCCGCACACCCGGTACTCGGTGTGATCGGCCGTTCCGGTAGCGGCAAGACGACCCTGCTGGAATTTGTAGTGAAGGAAATGGCGGCGCGCGGCTTGCGCGTCAACCTGGTCAAGCACAGCCACCATGACCTGGCGCTGGAACCGCCGCAAAAGGACAGCGCCCGCCTGCGCCTGGCCGGTGCGGCGGAAGTGCTGGTGGCGTCGCCGTACCGTTTTGCCATCGTGCATGAACTGCGCGGCGCGCCGGAACCCAGCCTGGCGCAGCAATTGGCCCGCATGGGGCCGGCAGACCTGACCCTGGTGGAAGGCTTCAAGACGGACCCGATTCCCAAGCTGGAAGTATTCCGTCCAGAAGTGGGGCAGGCGCCCCTGTATCCGCATGACCCGCATGTGATCGCCGTCGCGTCGGACAGCCCGGCGCCGGCCGACTTGCGCGAGGGCGTGCAATGGCTGGACTTGAATGCGCGCGAACACGTGCTGGCCTGGCTGCTGCTGCAGTTGGAAAATAAGCTGGAAAAATAAGCTAAAGGTTTGCCGGCGGCATCCGTTAACAAGGGTAGAACCTCATTGGAGAAACGTATGGACGTCGGAAGCATTGCTCAACTGTCAACCACGATGGCGGAGACAGGCACGCGGCAAGCCGTCGGCTTGACTGTCCTGAAAAAAGCCCAGGATATCCAAAGCTCGACCGCCACGGCCTTGCTGGCAGCGCTGCCACCGGTACAGTCGGCGCCAAGTCTGCCGGCTCACCTCGGCAACCGCATCAACACGACCGCCTGAGCGCAGTCCCGCGGCGCCCGTCTGGCGCTCGCATTACTTACGCCCACACCACCGTCATCGACGGTGGCGCGTGGGCATTTTTGTCTGTCTTCCTGCTTTCCTTCCATTTTTCTCTCCGCCCCTGTCAAGTTGATTAATTGACCATGGTTCGCCATGGCACGGCCGATTCAGTAGAATGGCGTCCATCACCTCGCGTTGCCCATCAGCGCAGCCCGGGGCGTGCCATTACTTTGACCCATGCAAGAGGATTCCCCATGAACAAACGTCAAGCTCTCATCGCCGCCGCCCTCGCGGGCATCTGTGCCGGCACCACCCTCAACGCGGCCGCGCACGATGGTCCCGCCCCCGGCGACAAGGAAAAGTGTTATGGCGTGGCCAAGGCAGGGCAGAACGATTGCGCCTCGTCCGACGGCGCGCACTCCTGCGCGGGCCAGGCGGAAGCGGACAACTTGCCGACGGAATGGACGTATGTTGCCAAGGGCACGTGCGAACAGGCGGGCGGTTCCGTCAAGCCCATCAAGGCCGGCAAGGCGGCAAAACCAGCCACGCAGCCGTAAGCATCCGCCGCCTGCCCATGCCGCCGTCAGTTCAAGCGCTTGCCGGCGTCGGCTTGCGCGCCGCGCACTACCGCGACTTCCTGGCGCGCCGCCCCCGGGTGGGCTGGCTGGAAGTACACACCGAAAACTATCTGCAGCCGTCGGGCTGGGATAACCATGTATTGGACACCCTGCGCCAGGATTACCCCATCAGCCTGCATGGCGTGGGCCTGGGTCTGGGGTCCGCGCGCGGTTTTTCCGAGAGCCACTTGCAGCACGTGCGCGCCGTGGTCGAGCGCGTCGAGCCGGTCCTCGTGTCGGAACACCTGAGCTGGGGCGCCGTGGCGCAGCAGCAACTCAATGATCTGTTGCCGCTGGCCTTGAATGGCGCCGCCCTCGATTTGCTGTGCGCCAGGGTGGGGAGGGTGCAGGATGTGCTGAAAAGGCCGATCTTGCTGGAGAATGTCTCCACTTACCTGCGTTTTGCCGACGATGCCATGAGCGAGGCGCAATTCCTGGCGGAGCTGGCGCTCCGCAGCGGCTGCGGGCTGCTGCTCGATATCAATAACCTGTATGTGAACCAGTGCAACCACGGCGAAGACGCCTTGACGGCCATGCAGTCCATCGCGCCGGGCAGCGTGGGCGAGCTGCACCTGGGCGGCCATCTGGTAACGCCGCATGCCGTGATCGACCATCACGGCGCCGCCGTGGCCGATCCCGTCTGGGACTTGTATGCGGCCGCCTTGCAGCGCTTTGGCGCCGTGCCCACGCTGGTCGAATGGGATACGGACTTGCCCGCCCTCGATGTCTTGCTGGGCGAGGCGGACAAGGCGCAAGCCATGCTGGCGCGCCATGCGCCGCCAACGCCATGGCAGGGAGCAGCGCTGCCGTCCCCGCCGCCGCCCGCGTTACTTGATGCGTTGGCGGCCGGCCAGCAAGCGTTTGCCACGGCCTTGCTGGATGCCGAGGCAACCCTGCCACCGTTCGCGGGCGAGCAGGTGCCGCAGCGTTTTGCACTGTACCGTGGCAATATGAGCGCCACCTGGCGCCGCACCCTGGCGCACGCCTATCCCGTCGTGCTGGCGCTGGTAGGCGAGGAATTCCTGGGCGGCCTGGCGCGCGCGTATGGGCGGCAGATGCCATCCGATAGCGCCGATTTGAACCAGTTTGGCGCCCGTTTCGCCGATTTTCTGGCCACTTTCCCGCATATCTCCGACTTGCCCTATCTGCCGGACATGGCGCGCCTGGAATGGGCCGTGCACCTGGCCCATTACGCGGCCGATGCGCAGGGCCTGGCGCCCGAGTCGCTGGCCGCCTTGCATCCCGATCAGCTCGAAGCGCGGCGCTTCAGCTTGCATCCCGCCTGCGCCTTGCTGGAATCGGATTGGCAAGTGGCGGCCCTGTGGCAGGCGCATCAGGAGGGAGAGGGGCAGGGGATGTTTCCGCAGGATATGCAGGTGGCGAGCTGCGCGCTCGTATGCCGGACGCGCTGGAAGGTGCAGGTGCTGCTACTGGATGCGGCTGCGCATGCCGCCTTGCTGGCGTTAAGGCAGGGGCAGACGTTTGGCGCCGCGCTCGATGCGGCGTTCGAGCTGGACCCCGCATTCGACCTGGCCGCGCACTTGCGCCAGTGGCTGGCGCATGCGGTGTTGACAACCTGACTGTTATTCGAAGGCCCGCAGCAGACGCGCTTCGCCCGTCTGATCGCGGTACAGGGCATTTGCGGCCAGAGTGGCGTCCATCATGCGCGTGACTTGCTCTTCTTCAAAGCGGGCGAGCTCGGCCGTGGCCGCGACGAGGGCCAGTTCCAGCCTGGCGCGCGCGCTCTGGTACAGGCTGCTGGTGTATTTGTCTGTGTTACGCAGCAATTCTTCCGCGTTTTCTATTACCTGGCGCAAGTCGCCGATCAGGCGTTCCTGGCTGCGCGTACCTTGTTCGGGATGGTCCATGGCGCTTCCCTTCTGCAATCGATATTTATCTGACAATAACGACGTGTTTGCAGCTTGATCCAGGCAGCCGGCTGGCAGCGGCGCTGGCTGGACGCATGGGGCTGCTTTCGCGCCCCATGCCGGGATCAAGCGGGAGCGACGACCGTGATACGGATATCGCCCACGCTGACGACCTGGCCGGCGCGGATCTTGGCGGTCTTGCGCAATTCCTTCTTGCCATCGACCTTCACCACGCCGCTATCGACCATGACCTTGCCTGCGCCACCGCTGTCGCACAGGCCGACCAGCTTCAGCAGCTGGTTCAGCTCGACGAACTCGGATGTTAAATCAAAGCTTACTTTTTGCATTGTATCCCTTATTGCAACGATGTGTTTTAAACACTTAATGACGGTGTCAACTAAGGTCATAGTTTACATGAAGCCAGGAGGAATGCAGGCTGAGCCTTAACTTTTGTTGGGCCGCGTCATGTCCAGGGGCACGATCCACGCACCGAATTGCTCTTCCGTCACAAAGCCCAGGGCCAGCGCCGCTTCCTTCAAGGTCGTGCCTTCATGCTGGGCCTGCTTGGCGATTTGCGCCGCCTTGTCGTAGCCGATGTGCGGCGCCAGCGCCGTGACCAGCATCAGGGAGCGCTCCATCAGTTCGGCGATGCGCTCACGGTTCGGCGCGATGCCGTGCGCGCAATGCTCGTCGAAGCTGCGCATGCCGTCGCCCAGCAGGCGCGCGCTTTGCAGGAAGTTGTGCGCAATCAAGGGCTTGAAGACGTTCAGCTCGAAATTGCCCGAGGCGCCGCCCACCGTGATGGCGACATCGTTGCCGAACACCTGGCAGCACAGCATGGTCAGCGCTTCGCACTGCGTGGGGTTGACCTTGCCCGGCATGATGGAGCTGCCCGGCTCGTTTTCTGGGATGGTGATTTCACCGAGGCCGGAACGGGGGCCGGACGCCATCCAGCGCACGTCGTTGGCGATTTTCATCAGGGCCGTGGCCAGGGTTTTCAGCGCGCCATGGGCGGCCACCAGGGCGTCGTGGGCCGACAGCGCGGCAAACTTGTTGCTGGCCGTCTCGAACGGCTGGCCCGTCAGGCGCGCCAGTTCCGTCGCGATGCGGCCGGCAAATTCCACGTGGGCATTCAATCCCGTGCCGACGGCCGTGCCGCCGGCGGCCAGCTGCAGCAGCGGCGGCAACGATGCCGTGATGATGTGCTCGGCAAAGTCCAGCTGCGCCACGTAGCCGGAAAATTCCTGGCCCAGGGTCAGCGGCGTCGCATCCTGCAAGTGGGTGCGGCCGATCTTGACGATGTCGGCAAACTCCGTCGCCTTCGCGTCCAGCGTGGCGCGCAGCTGGCGCAGCGGCGGCAAGACCGTGTTGGCGACGGCCAGGGCGGCCGCCACGTGGATGGCGGTGGGGAAGATGTCGTTCGAGGACTGGCCCAGGTTGACGTCGTCGTTCGGGTGCAGCAGGCGCCCCTCGCCCCGCAAGCCGCCGATCAGCTCGGAGCCGCGGTTGGCCAGCACTTCATTCATGTTCATATTGCTTTGCGTGCCAGAACCCGTCTGCCAGACGGCCAGCGGGAATTCTGCCTCGTGCTTGCCGGCCAGTACTTCGTCGGCCGCCTGCGTGATGGCGATGGCTTTCTTGCCATCCAACAGACCCAGGTCCAGGTTGACGTGGGCGGCCGCGCGCTTGACGGTGGCCAGGGCGGCGATCAGTTCGGGCGGCATCTTTTCCGTGGAGATATGGAAGTGCTCGAGCGAGCGCTGCGTTTGCGCTCCCCACAGCCGGTCGGCGGGTACGTCGATCGGGCCGAAACTGTCGCGTTCGATTCTGCTACTCATGGCATCCCTTTCATCGATGGAGGTGGATCGAGTGTACTCCAGGCGTCAAAAAAGCACAGGATGATGCTGTATTGCATCATTTTTGCCCTGACCCATCTATATTTTTGCGATTTCCTGCCGTTAAAGACAGGCGAGTTCCCCTTATCTATCCTGTTATCAAAGCGATCAGTCCATGCAGAGCAGCATCTTTCCCCGTTGGTCCCTGATCGCGTGCGCCGCCGCCAGCCTGGCCTTGCCGCCTGTCATGGCGGCCGAGCTGGGTGACATGGCCGTGCTGTCGCACGTGGGCCAGCCCTTGCTGGCCGAGATCGAACTGACAGCCCTGGCGCCCGAGGAAGCGAGCGGCGTGGCCGTGCGCCTGGCTTCGTCCGATGTGTACCGCGGCGGCGGCATCGGCATGGATCCGGCCCTGCAAACCTTGACCATCAGCCCGCTGGAGCGCGGTGGACGCCACTATGTGCGCGTGACAACGCGGCAAGCGATCCAGGCAGGCCATGTGCACCTGTATTTATTGCTGGGCAGTGGCAATGGCGCCGTCGTGCGCCTGGGCACCTTGTGGCTGACGCCGGCCCCGCCCGCCGCCGCCGTCGCCCCTGTCAGCGCGCCAGCCAGGCCCGCCGTTCCGGCGCCCGCGCCCGTGCCGCAACCGTTGCCATTGCCGCGCGCCGTCTCCGCCGCGCCGTCGCCCGATGCCGCCGCCCTGGCGGCCCGCGCGCGCGCCGAGGGCCTGGTGCGCCCGGCGCGCGTGTTCGTGCCGCCGCCCGCCGCGCCCGCGCCGCCCGCTGCCGCACTGCGTCCGGCGCCGTTGCGCCGCGCCACGGCGCCCGTCGCCGCTTGCGCGCCGCAAGCCAATATTGAGCAGGCGCAAGCGTGCGTGGCGCTGGATGAGAAAAACGCGGCCCTGAATGACAAGCTGGGCGAATTGGAAGGCAAGATCGGCGCCTTGCAGCAGGCGCTGGCTCAGCCTGCCGCCGCTGCCGCTGCGCCGGCTGCCGCGCCGGCCGAGGCGCAGGCGCCGCATGCCAAGCCCAAGCCCCTGCACGCGGCGCCCGCAGCCGAGAAGAAGGCGGGCGGCAATGGCTTGCTGTGGCTGGGTATCGGCACCCTGGCCTTCCTGCTGTTGACGGCGCTCATCGTGTACGTCGTGCGCAAGCGCAAGCAGGCGGCGGGGCCGGGTGCGCCGTCGAAATACTGGGTCTTGCTGCGCAAGCCATTCGGCCGCAAGAAGAAGGAGGCGCCCGTGCTGACGGAGGCGGTGGAAGAGGGCGTGGCGGACGAGCCGGAACCGGAGCCGTTCTCGCGTTGATGATGTTGCAAGGGCTGCGACAAGGCGGCGCCGGAATTTGATATAAAAAAAGATATTGAAAAAAGACAGAAAAATGCTTGTATCGCGTGTTGCCTGTTTCTTAAATATGGTGATATGATTAATTCAGTGGACTTGCTCTACGACAAAACAGCCCCAGCCTGGCGCAGTCACCAACGATAGTGTGGCGCGGCAAACAGGTGTAGCGTTGCATAAACGCCTGGGTCTGGAAGCGGTTCGCGATGCCGACGATGTGCTCGCGAACGCCGGATGCAACCGGCAGCGAGGCGACGCCAGGAGATACCTGGGGCTCGCCTTCCAAATTCCCCTCCTTGTTTCCCGAGCGCCGCAGATGGCGTGCTCCCCGGCAAGGCGGCAGACGTAAAAAAAAGCACCCGCGGGTGCTTTTGTCGTTTCTGGCGCTGCAATATTGACTTACATGCGGGCGCGCGAACCTTGCATGGCGTTCGGCAGCTGCGTCATCCACGGTTCCGTGATGGTGCGGATTTCGCGGTCGTTGGCCAGGATTTGCTTGAGCAAGTCGATCTTGCGCAGGCGCGAGGCGCCGGCCTGGGCGGGCACCTTGCCCGTCATGACCGTGCTGGCGGCGCTGGCACACTGGTTTTCCAGGGCATCCAAGTCATTCCAGTCGCTCGAACGTGCGGCCACGACCATTTTATTGGTCATTCCTGCAATATTTTCATACATCGAAAGAACGTCGTTGGAGGTCATGAGCACACCCGTAACTAGTGAATGGATTACCGCTTGTCTAGATTAACGGCGTGCTTAACGGGAACTTGAGGGTGTTTTTGAAAAAAAAGTGAAAATAATTTGGATAATTTTGGCGATCCGCCGGAATCGCCCGCAAACCCGCATGGATGCAGGGTCGGCGATGCCGGCGGTGGGGGATTTATTTGACGAGTTCTTCCAATCCCGCGCTCAGTTCGGCTGGCGGCGGCATCTTGTCGACCAGTACCGAAGGCGGTAAACCGAGCGCTTCGGCCACGTTGCCGGGGTAGCAGGCGATGATTTCTTCATTGCTCAGGGCGTTTTCATCGATGCGGGCGCGCCAGGCGGCCAGGTGGATGATGGCGGCCAGGCGGTTCAGCGGCGCCTTGGCCAGCGGGTCGGGAAAGGCGGCGATGGCGTCGGCAAAGGCGCCGGGGAACTTCCAGCGGCGCGCCAGTTCGGCGCCCACCTGTGCATAGTCATAGCCCAGCGAGACCCGCTCCGCGTCGAGCCGGCGCGCATCGAGCGGTGGGGCGATCTTGTCGAGCTGCATGGCTTGCTCGGGCATGGCGGCATGGATCACCAGTTGTCCGATCGCATGCATCATGCCGATGGTGAACGCCAGGTCCTGGTTGTCGCCCGTCTGCCTGGCGATCCAGCGGGCCGACACGGCGCTGTGCAGGCTGTAGCGCCAGAATTGCGGCAGGTTCAGGCCGGGCACGGCCTTGAAGCCACTGACCAGGCCGGAGCTGATGACGAGGGTGCGCACGGTAACAAAACCGAGCATGAGCACGGCGTCTTCCACCGTGCCGATGCTGCGCGAGACGTGGTAATAGGCTGAATTGGCCAGCCGCAGCAGCTTGGCGCTCAAGGCCGGGTCCGCTCCCAGCTGGCGCGCGATGTCTTCGGTGGCGATGGCGGGGTTGTCGAAACTGCGCACCAGTTCATCGACGATCTTCGGGGCGGCAGGCAGGGCGTGGGGTTGCTGGAACAGCGCTTCCAGTTGCATGGCAATCTCCTTGGCGTACACGCGGCACGGGCTCGTGAAACTATAGGCCGATTTTTTGTCCGCATGCAAAAAAGTTCCGGGATGCTTTTTGCATGGGAAACAGGCTATGATTTTGACTATTCCATCGAAAGGATCGCCATGCACGGTTTGCGTTTTTCCTGGTCCCGGACGCCAGTCCAGGCCGCCATCGTCCTCGCCCTGGCCGGCGTCTCGCTGACCGGCTTGCCCGCCCGGGCGCACGGCCAGCCGGCCGCCGCCGATGTCGCTGGCGCCGCCGTCCCCGCCGCCTTGCCCGGCGACGACTTCTATGACTACGTGAATGGCGACTGGCTGCGCGGCACGGAGATTCCCGCCGACCGCAGCAGCTGGGGTTCGTTCGCCATCCTCGCCAATGCGACCAACGGGCGCATCATCGCCCTCGTCGAGGGCCTAGCGGCGGCGCCGCAGGCCGATGCCTCCGCGCGCCAGGTCAGCGATTTCTACCGTTCCTGGATGGATGAATCGGCTATCGAAGCGAAAGGCTGGGCCCCGATCAAGCCCTTGTTGAGCAAGATCAATGGCATACGCGACCAGGCAGGGCTGGCCCGGGCGCTGGGCGAGAGCTTGCGCGCCGATGTCGACCCGCTCAATTCCACCAATTTTTATACGGAAAACCTGTTCGGCCTGTGGGTGGCGCAAGACTTGAACGACACCACGCGCAATGTCGCCTACCTGCTGCAGGGCGGACTGGGCTTGCCTGACCGTGCCTTCTATCAGGACGACAGCGCCCGCATGCAGGGCTTGCGCGCCGGCTACCAGGCGCATATCGCCGCCATGCTCAAGCAGGCCGGCTACCGCGATGCACCGGCCCGCGCCGCGCGCGTGTTTGCGCTGGAACAGAAAATTGCCGCCAGCCACGCCAGCCGCGAGGATTCGGCCGATGTCGCCAAGGGCAACAACGCGTGGCGCGCCGCCGACTTCGCCAGCAAGGCGCCGGGCCTGGACTGGCAAGCCTTCTTCCAGGCGGCGGGCCTGGGCAAGCAGACGGATTTCATCGTCTGGCATCCGTCGGCCATGACGGGCAGTGCCGCGCTGGTGGCGAGCGTGCCGCTGGCCACGTGGAAGGATTTCCTGGCCTTCCACGCCATCAACCATTTCAGCACCACCTTGCCGAAGGCGGCCGCCGACCAGCGCTTCGCCTTCTATGGCAGCGCCCTGAGCGGCACGCCGCAGCAGTCGCCGCGCAGCAAGCGCGCGCTGGCCGCGACGAATGCGGCCCTCAGCGACGCCGTCGGCAAGCTGTACGTGGAACGCTATTTCCCGCCGGAATCGAAAGCCCGCGTGCAGGAGATGGTGACGAATATCGTCGCCGCCTTCTCGCGCCGCATCGACAAGCTGGACTGGATGGCGCCGGCCACCAAGGCGCAGGCGCAGGAAAAACTGCAAACCCTGTACGTGGGCGTGGGCTATCCGGAACGCTGGGACAGTTATGCTGGCTTGCGCGTGGTGCGCGGCGATGCGCTGGGCAATGTGCAGCGGGCGGAACAGTTCCACTATCGCCAGGAACTGGCCAAGCTGGGCCAGTCGCCCGACCGCAAGGCCTGGGCCATGCCGGCGCAGCTGGTCAACGCCGTCAACCTGCCGCTGCAAAACGCGCTGAACTTCCCGGCTGCCATCCTGCAGCCGCCGTTCTTCGACCCGCAGGCATCCGACGCGGCCAATTACGGCGGCATCGGCGCCACCATCGGCCACGAGATCAGCCACAGCTTCGATGACCAGGGCGCGCAATTCGACGCCCAGGGCAAGCTGCGCGACTGGTGGACGCCGGCCGACCTGGCGCATTTCCAGACGGCATCCAAGCAATTGGTGGCGCAGTTCGCGGCCTATAAACCATTCCCCGACCTGGCCGTGAATGGCCAGCTGACCCTGAGCGAAAACCTGGCCGACCTGGCCGGCGTGGCGGCCGCGCATGATGCGTTCACCCTGTCGCAGCAGGGCAAGCCGCTGCAGGCGGGCGCGGACCGCGATTTCTTCACGGGTTATGGCGTCAGCTGGCGCAGCAAGGCGCGCGAAGCGGCGGCGCGCCAGCAGATCCTCACGGATGGCCATGCGCCGGCGCAGTACCGTGCCGCCACCGTGCGCAATCTCGACGCCTGGTACCCGGCCTTCGACGTCCAGCCGGGCCAGCAGCTGTACCTGGCGCCGGAGCAGCGCGTGCGCGTCTGGTAAGAGTGCTGACGCTGCCGGCCGGGGAGCTGGTCGGCAGCGTAAAATGGCGGAACATATCGACAGGACCGCCATGATGCCAAGCCCACCGCAAGACCCCATCCACGCCATCACGGGCCGCACCCTGGCCCATTACGACGCCAGCGCCGAGCAGTTTTTCGAAGGCACGCGCGACCACGACGTCAGCCAGAACATCGCCGCGCTGCTGGACGCCATCGGCAAGCCGGCACCGCTGGCCATCCTCGACCTCGGTTGCGGCCCTGGCCGCGACCTGAAGGCGTTCACGGCCATGGGGCATCACGCCACGGGCGTCGATGGCTGCCCCCGCTTCGTCGAGATGGCGCGCGCCTACAGCGGCTGCACCGTGTGGCAGCAGGATTTCGTCGACCTCGATTTGCCGGCCGCGCACTTCGACGGCGTGTTCGCCAATGCCGTGCTGTTCCACGTGCCCAGCGCCGTCTTGCCCGGCGTGCTGCGCGCCTTGCACGCTTGCCTGAAGCCCGGTGGCGTGCTGTTCAGCTCGAATCCGCGCGGGCAGAACCAGGAAGGCTGGAACGGCGCCCGCTACGGCAGCTATCACGACGAGGAAACGTGGGCTGCGTATGTACAGGCGGCCGGTTTCAGCCTGCTCGACCAGTACTACCGTCCGCCGGGCTTGCCGCGCGAGCAGCAGCCGTGGCTGGCCACCGTGTGGCGCAAGCCGGCGTGATCGCCGATATTGGCGCAAATTGAGCATGTGTTAGGAACCGTACAGAGCATTGATCCCCCGCCCCGTAGTATGGACACATCGACACGCAGCAAGCAGTTTGCAACAGCGTGTGAGCCGCAGTACCGGCCCTTCGGGGCCGGACAACAGATGTACCAACTACAGTGAGGATCCATCATGAACAAAGATCAAGTCGAAGGTAAACTGAAGGAAGTCGGCGGTAAAATCCAGGAAGCCGCTGGCAAGATCGTCGGCAGCGAAGAACAGCAAGCCAAGGGCCTGGCAAACCAGGTCGAAGGCAAAGTGCAGAAGAAAGTCGGCGACGTCAAGGACGCGGTGGAAACCGTTACCCGCAAGCCGTAATCTGACGCACGCATAAAAAAACCGCCGCCTGTCGCGAGACAGGCGGCGGTTTTTTATTTGATGCCGGTCAAACCTATTTCACTGGATTGGCCAGGTTCTGCTTGAAGAACATCTCGATTTTCTTGTACACGTGGCGCTGGCCCGCGCGCGACGAGATGCCGTGCTTGGCGCCAGGATACGTCATCAGGTCGAATTGCACGCCGCGGTTCACCAGCGCGTCGATCAGGCGCGTGCTGTTGCTGAACAAGACGTTATCGTCGGCCATGCCGTGCACCAGCAGCAGCGGCGACTTCAGGCCGTCCAGGTGGGCGAACACGGTGCTGGCCTTGTAGCCATCGACGTTTTCCTTCGGCATGCCGAGGAATTGCTCCGTGTAGTGGGTGTCGTACAGCGACCAGTCGGTCACGGGCGCCACGGAAACGCCCATGGCGATCTTGTCGGACGCGGCCGACAGCAAGCGCAGGGTCATGAAGCCGCCGTAGCTCCAGCCGAAGACGCCGATGCGTTTCGGATCGACGAAGCTTTGCTTGCCCAGCCAGTCGATGCCCACCAGCTGGTCGGCCACTTCCGCCGCGCCCAGGTTGTGATAGATGGCGTCCGTGAACGCGCGCTCGCGGCGCGACGAACCGCGGTTATCGAGGCGGAAGACGACAAAGCCCTGCTGCGCCATGTACTGGTCGAAGTTGTTGCCCCAGCGGCGAGCCACGTGCTGCGAGTGCGGGCCGCCATACGTCGACAGGTAGACGGGATAGCGTTTGCCCGCGTCGAAGTTCGACGGCTTGACGATCGAATAGTGCAAGGTCTGGCCATCGTTGGCCTTCAGGGTGCCGTATTCGGTCGGCAGGTGGTCCGCCTTGTACTTGTAGTACGGATGGCTGGCGTTCAGCGCGTTTTCTTCCAGCCAGCCCACCATGGCGCCGTCCGGACGGCGGATGCTCACTTGCGGCGGCGTGGCCGGGTCGGAATACGTGTCGACGAACACTTCGCCATTGCGCGAGAACGTCGTGTCGTGCCAGCCATCGGCCTTGGTGACGCGCTGCGGCTTGTCGGCCGTGCTGCCATCGAGGGCCAGGGCGTAGGTCTGCTTGTCGATGACGGCATCGCGGTTCGACGATACGTAGACCTTGCCCGTCTTCTGGTTCACGGCCAGCACGCTGTCGATGCCCCACTCGCCGGAAGTGACCGGGTGCAGCAGCTTGCCGCCCATGTCGTACAGGTACAGGTGGTTGCGGCCCGTGCGCTCGGACGACCACAGGAACTGGCCGTTCGGCAGGAAGCGCAGGTCGTCATGGATGCTGACCCAGGTCTTTGACGTTTCCGTCAGCAAGGTGCGCTGCGCCAGGGTGGCCGCATCGACGGCGACCAGGTCGAGGGTCTTCTGGTCGCGCGACTGGCGCTGGTACACGAGCGACTTGCCGTCCGCGCTCCAGTCGGCGCGCACCAGGTAGATGTCCGGGTTCGTGCCCAGGTCCACCTGGCGCTGCGCGCCCGTTTCCGGCGAGACGATCAGCAGCTGCACCAGCACGTTCGGGTCGCCCGCAGCCGGGTAGCGCTGCTCGACGACGTCGGTGCGGTCGGCGAAGATTTCGAAGCGGCGCACGACGGGCACGGGCGCTTCGTCATAGCGTTTATAGGCGATGGCGGAATCGTCGGGAGCCCAGTAGTAGCCGGTGCGCTGACCCATTTCTTCCTGCGCCACGAATTCGGCTTCGCCGTTGCGGATGGTGCCCTTGCCATCGGTCGTCAGCTGGCGTTCCTTGTTCGTCTTGAGGTCGATCACATAGATGTTTTGATCGCGCACAAACGATACGTAGCGGCCTTTCGGCGAGATTTTCGGATCGAGTACATTGCCCTTGGCGACCAGGCGCGCCTTGTCCGGGTGGGCCGCGTCGACCAGGTACAGATTGCCGGCCAGCGGCACCAGCAGCTGCTTGCCGTCCGGCGACCAGCTGTAGCTGAGAATGCCGTTCAGGCTGGCCGTGCGCTCGCGTTCGCGGCGCGCCTGCTCTTCGGGCGAAATCGTTTCATTCGGCACCAGCGCCTTCGAGTCGACCAGGCGGTGCGTGCTCTTGTCCTTCAGCTTGAATTCCCACAGGTCGAGCTGGAACTGGTTGTCCGCGCGGCCGCGCAGGAACGTGACGCGCTCGCCATCGGGCGAGACCTTCAGGTTGCGCACGCCGGGGCCGGCCAGCGCCGGATCGGCGTGGATGCGTTCCAGGGTCAGCTTTTCAGCCGATGCGGGAACGCTGGCCATCGCGGCCAGAAAACAAAGAATAAAACGCATGGATGTCTCGGTGATTGTAAAGGGATGTCAAGAAGATGCTTGACAGCAAACGATACCAGAGCACGGCGTTTAATGCGATAGGGCCAGCCACGGAATAATCCGGCAATTGCCTTCTTTACTTTGGCGGAAAGAGTGCGGCGCTGGGGCTTTGTATGGCGAAGCAGGGAGGGCGGCATGCATAAATTGCGCGCCACCCTGTGTTCCATGCATTGTTTCAATGCGCCGCGCGCAGGCGCTGCAGCGACAGCCGGTTCAAGTACCAGGTCAGCAGCACGGCGGCGACCGTCAAACCCGTGACGAGGCCGATCCAGAAACCGGCAGCGCCCATCGGCTCGGCCGGCGACCAGGGGAAGCCGGCCGGCGCGAGGCCCAGCACGTAGCCGATCGGCAGCGAGAAGCCCCAGAAGGCCAGCAGCTGGATCAGCATCGGCTGGCGCGTCACCTTGTAGCCGCGGATGGCGCAGGACGTGGCCACCTGCGTCGCGTCGGACAGCTGGAACAGGGCGGCGAACAGCAGCAGCTGCGCGCACAGGGCCTGCACTTGCGGGTCGGACGTGTAGGCTTGCGCGATCTGGTGGCGGAACACGGTGATGACGGTGGCCGAGACGATGGCCGCCGTCAGCGACATGGCCACGCCCACCCACGAAATGAAGCGCGCGCGGCGCAGGTTGGCTTCGCCCACGGCATGGCCCACGCGCGTGACCAGCGCGATGCCGAACGTGAGCGGCACCATGAAGACGACGGACGAGAAATTCAGGGCGATCTGGTGCGCGGACACCTGGATCACGCCGAAGCGCGCCACCAGCAGGCTGATGACGCCAAACGCGCTCACTTCGGCAAAGTAGGTCACGCCGATGGGCAGGCCCAAACGCAGCATGGGGCCGATGGACGACAGCTGCGGCCCTTCCCAGTGCGTGAACGGGTACGTAGCGCGGTAGGCGGGCGCGATCTTGATCCAGGCCAGCATGGCCAGCAGCATCATCCACACGCAGCAGGTGGTGGCCACGGCGCAGCCCACGCCGCCCATCTTCGGCATGCCCCAGTGGCCGTAGATCAGCAGGTAGTTGACGAGGATATTGAGGCCCAGCGCGGCCAGCGCGATGACCATCACGGGCTTGGTCTGGTTGATGCTGGTGCTGTAGCCGTACAGCGCGCGGTAGGCGGCGAACGGCGGCAGCGCGCAGCTGATGATGTGCACGAACAGCTTGGCCTTGGCAGCCACGTTTGGCTCCAGCATCAGGTGGTCGAACACCAGCGCCGCCATGTTCGTCAGCAGGCAAGCCACGAGGCCCACGAGCAGCGCCTTCCACAGCGACTGGCGCACGATGTGCGGCACCCGGTCGTGGCGCGCGGCGCCGATTTCATGCGCCACCAGCGTATTGATCGCCATCATGATGCCGCTCACGGTGACGAGTACGATGGACCAGATGGCCGCGCCCAGCGAGACGGCGGCCAGTTCCTCGGGATTCGTATGGCCCGTCATCGCCACGTCGGCCGCGCCCATGCCGACGGTGGCCAGCTGGCCGATCAGGATGGGCCACGCCAGCTTCCACAGCGAAGAAATTTCAGTACGGACGGCGGGCGGGGTGAACGAGGTAGTGTGTGGCATGGTCGGCAAGCTTGACTAAACACAAGATTCTACCGGCATTCGCCGTGCTTGTCCGCCGTGCCGCCCCCGGGGGCGGCGCGCGGTAATCATTTGTTACAGCTAAGTGGGCCAGTCGCGGATAGACTGCGCGCTCTATTTGGCAAGATGACCAAATAGTCAACCGCAGTACCCTGACTATGGAGTAAGACCATGTTGAAGAAAGCTTTGAACTGCGCCCTGCTGCTGGGCGCCGCCATGACGGCCGAACTGGCCGGCGCCGGCGAACTGACCCTGTATTCGCGCGACGATTATCACGGCCGCTCGCACACCGTGCGCGACGCCGTCGCCGACCTGGAAGAGGTCCGTTTCAACGACACGACGCAAAGCATCCGCGTGCGCTCGGGCCGCTGGGAAGCGTGCGAGGAAGCCGATTTCCGCGGCGCCTGCTTCCTGCTCGAGGCGGGCGAATATCCGTCGCTGGACGGCCATGCCAACAAGATCACCTCGCTGCGCGAAGTGCGCGGCGGCTGGGATGGTTATCCGGGCCGCGACCGCGACCGGGGGCGCGACTGGGACGGCCGCCGTGACCGCGACCGCGAGCGCGGCCATTTGCCGGGGCGCTCGCTGGGCGGCGAACTGACCTTCTATACGCGCGACGATTTCGCCGGCCGCAGCTTGACCGTGCGCAATGCCTCGGCCGATTTGCGCGAGCGCGATTTCAACGACACGGTGCAAAGCGTGCGCGTGCGCTCCGGCTATTGGGAAGTGTGCGAGGACGTGGATTTCCGCGGCCGCTGCCGCACCCTGGAACCCGGTGAATACGCGAGCCTGGAGCGCCTGAGCAACCGCATCTCGTCGGTGCGCGAAGTGCGCTGACGCGGGGCAGCGCGTCAGCGAAATGGCAATAACCGGCTCCCGCAGGGCCGGTTATTGCTTTTGGTAACAATTTGTTGTCCTTTTCTCATACTTTGTTACACCGTTTTTTCTACGGATGGCTACACTGGCATCAGTTGTCATGTCGATCACTTGCCTTTGCCGCCACCGGAGACCGCCCCATGAATCGCCCGTTCGCTTTTGCCCTGCTGTGCGCCAGTTCGCTGTTTGTCCACCTCGCGGCGCAGGCCGGCGAGATCCGCCTGTACACCGACGATAATTTCAAGGGCAGGGTGGTGGTCTTGCGCGATACGACCGATGACCTGTCGCGCGTCAATTTCAATGACGCCGCGTCGAGCATCCAGGTCGAGTCGGGCAGCTGGGAAGTGTGCACGAATTCCGATTTCAAGGGCGATTGCAAGACGCTGGAACGCGGCGACTACCGCTCGATGCCGGGCATGAACGACAAGATTTCATCCGTGCGCGAAGTCGGCGGCAGCAGCAGCAGCAGCAACGGCGGCCGCCGCGCGGCGCTGGAACTGTATGCGGACGGCGGCCAGCGCGGCGCGTCTGCCGGCATCAACGCGGACCGCGACGACCTGGTCGACATCAGCTTCAACGACCGCGCCAGCAGCGCGCGCATCGAATATGGCTACTGGCAGCTGTGCAGCGATTCCAACTACCGCGGCAGCTGCCGCGTGTTCGGACCTGGCACCCACGATGACTTGGGCAGCCTGAGCGGGCGCGTGTCGTCCGCGCGCATGGTCGATCCGCGCGAAGAGAACCGTCCGCAAAATAACGAGGGACTGGTGGTGCTGTACGGCCGCGCGTTCCTGAATGGACCCGGGCTGCAGGTGAACCGCGACGTCAGCGACCTGGTGCGCCTGAACTTCAACGACCAGGCGGCCTCCATGACCATCCACGAAGGCACCTGGGAAGTGTGCACGGACTCGCAGTTCAGCGGCACCTGCGAACGCATGGGACCGGGCAAGTATGAAACCCTGGGCGCGACGCTGGAAAAGCGCATTTCCTCGCTGCGTCGCCTGTATTGAATGCGCGACCGGGCCTTCGCCGAGGCCTTGTATTTGTTACACTAACACCCTGGCGTTTTGGCCAGGCGAATCATCACCAAAGAATGAAGAATGGAGTTAATCATGACGGGCCCTTTCAAACACGCGCTGGCATGCGCGGCGACCTTGCTGCTCTCGCTGGGGGCGCATGCAACCGCCCATGCGGGCGATATCACCTTGTTCGAGGATGATAATTTCCGGGGCCGCGCCGTGAACCTGCGCGAGACGACGGACGATTTGTCGCGCTTTGGCTTCAACGACAAGACATCGAGCATCCTGGTGCGTTCGGGGACCTGGGATGTGTGTACCGATGCCGGCTTCCGCGGCAATTGCAAGACCCTGGGGCCGGGCGAGTACCGCTCGATGCCGGGCATGAACGACGCCATCAGTTCGGTGCGCGAATCGGGGCGCGGCGACGGCTACAATCCGGGACGCCCCGGGCGCGATCCGGACCGCGGCCATGGCGGCTATGGCCGTGGCGGCACCCTGGAAGTGTATTCGGGCGCGGGGCAGAATGGCGGCTCGGCGCGCCTGAACCGCGATACGGACGATTTCGTCAGTATCGGCTTCAACGACCGCACCACGAGCATCGTCATCTACAACGGCTACTGGCAGCTGTGCAGCGATTCGAACTACAACGGCGTGTGCCGCATCTTCGGCCCCGGCCGCCACGACGACCTGGGGCGCGGCCTCGATGGGCGCGTCTCGTCGGCGCGCATGGTCGACGAGCGCGAAGCGCGCCGCCAGCAGCAGTATGAGCAGCAGTACCAGCGGCCGCAATACGAGCAGCAGTATCCGCAACAGCAGTATCCGCAACAGCAGTACCAGCAGCGCGGCGCCGTCCTGCTGTTCCCCGAAGCGGGCATGCGCGGCGAACCGCTGGCGCTGGACCGCAATGCGGAAGACTTGGTGCGCTACAACTTCAATGACCGCGCCTCGTCCATCGTCGTCAACGAGGGGCAGTGGGAAGTGTGCAGCGATTCGAACTTCCGCGGCCGCTGCGAAGTGATCGGGCCGGGAGAATACGGCCGCCTGAACAGCATGGAAAACCAGATTTCCTCGCTGCGCCGCGTGCGCTGATCGCGCCTTGACGCGATACTGACAGGCCGCCTGCCGGGTTGATCCCGCCAGGCGGTTTTTACATTCCCTGCCGTGTGCTGACATTTGCTTGCCCTTTGTTACACTCGCCGCCTGTCGCCTGGACTACACTGGCGAAAATGTCTCAGTATTGGAGTTGTCATGGTTCGATCTTTCCGGCCCGCGCTGCTGTGCGCCGCCACCTTCCTCGCCCCCCTTGCCGCATCGGCGGGCGAAATCACCCTGTTCGAGGATGCCGGTTTCCGCGGCCGTCCGGTCACCCTGCGTTCCGATGCGGGCGATCTGTCGCGCATGGGCTTTAACGACAAGACCTCCAGCATCATCGTGCGCTCGGGCACCTGGGAAGTGTGCAAGGACGCCAATTACCGTGGCAATTGCCGCACCCTGGGACCGGGCCGCTACGACACCATGCCGGGCATGAACGACGCCGTTTCCTCGGTGCGCGAAGTGGGCCGGCCGGGTCACGGCGGCGGCGATCACCGTCCCTACCCGCCGCGGCCGAACCGTCCGTATCCGGAGCCGGAACGCCCATACCCTGGCCACGGCCATGGCGGCGGCCACCGTCCCGACATGAACGGCGCCGTGCTGATGTTCCCCGATGCGGGCATGCGCGGCCGGCCCGTGCGCCTGGACCGCGAAGTGCGCGACTTGAGCCGCTATGGCTTCAACGACCGCGCCGAATCGATCGTCGTCAATTACGGCCGCTGGGAATTCTGCGTCGACGCCAACTTCCGCGGCCGCTGCGTGGTGATGGGGCCTGGCAGCTATGGCCGCCTGCACCATGGCCTGGATCGCCGCATTTCCTCGCTGCGCCGCGTGCGCTAGACCTTTTCCGCTGCCCTTGCACCGCCCGCGCGACCCGTGTCCCGCGGGCGGTTTGGTTTGTGCGTCCGCTGTCCTTCGGCCAATTCGTGTACTCTTCCTACAGGCACTTCAACCATGGGGAGCAGGCACGGTGGAATACAAGGATTATTACAAGGAGCTTGGCGTCGAAAAGACGGCGACCGAGGCCGAGATCAAGAAGGCGTACCGCAAGCTGGTACGCAAATACCATCCCGACGTGAGCAAGGAGCCGGACGCCGACAAGCGCACCAAGGCCCTCAACGAAGCCTACGGCGTGCTGGGCGACGCGGAAAAGCGCGCCGCCTACGATGAACTGGGCCGCAGCGCGCAGGGCCATCCCAAGGGAGAGCCCTTCCGCCCGCCGCCGGACTGGGGTTCAGGCTACGAATCGTCGGGCGCCGACGACAGCGACTTCTTTGCCGACCTGTTCGCCCACGTGGGCGGGCGGCGCCGCGCCAACAGCACGTTCCAGATGCAGGGCGAAGACAGCCACGCCGCCATCACCATCGATTTGCAGGACAGCTACCAGGGCGCCAAGCGCCATATCGTCATGCGCGTGCCCGAGGCGGATGCGCAAGGCCACGTGGTGACGCGCGAGCGCACGCTGGAAGTGACGATACCGAAAGGCGTCACGGAAGGCCAGCAGCTGCGCATGAAGGGGCAGGGCAATCCGGGCAGCGGCGGCGCGCCGGCCGGCGACCTGTACCTGGAAATCCGCTTCCGGCCCGATGCGCGCTACAAGGTGGAAGGGCGCGACGTCTTCGAGACGGTGCCCGTCACGCCGTGGGAAGCGGCGCTGGGCGGCGAGATCGACGTGCCCACGCCATCGGGCACGGTCTCCGTCAGCGTGCCGCCCAATTCGCAGACGGGGCGCAAGCTGCGCCTGAAGGGACGGGGCATCCCCGCCGCCCAGCCGGGCGACCTGTATCTGCTGCTGGAAGTGGTGCTGCCGCCGGCGAACGATGACAAGGCGCGCGAACTGTATGCAACCATGGCGCGCGAGATGGCTTTCAATCCGCGCCAGAAGCTGGGAGGGTAAATCATGACAAACAAGGTAATTGGCGAATTGCTGGAAGACCGTGCCCTGAGCCTGGAAGAACTGGCGCGCGCCTGCGCCGTGGAGCCGGACTGGGTGGTGCAGCACGTGCAGACGGGCGTGCTGCTGCAAAATGGCCCGCCGGCGGGGCAACTCACGGCCTGGCGCTTCACCAGCCTGGACCTGGTGCGCGCGCGCCGCCTGCACGAAATCGAATCCGTGTTCGACGCGAACGCCGAACTGGCCGCGCTGGTGGTCGACTTGTCGGAAGAAGTGGCGCGCCTGCGGCGCCGCCTGCACGTGCTGGGCGTCGATTAGGCCTTATGCCGGCTCGCCGTGCCGCTGCACGGTGAGCCGGGCAATATAGAACTGCCCGTCGACGACCACCCGGTGCGGGATGCCGGCCACGTCGAAGCCGGGGCCGCCGTCTTCCATCCATTCCTGCGCCAGCGAATCGAATTGCTGCGGCGTCATGCGCAGCATCTGCGCCGTGATGACGAAGCGCGCGCCAGGTTTTTGTTTGTTGACGAAGTCGTCGATGCCGGCCATGTGGTTCCTTCTGATGCTGATCAATGTATGCGCGCATGATACCCGCCCGCGCGCGCTTCTAGAAGACTTGTGCCAGTAGCGGCAACTGTTCCGCAAACCGCTCCGTCAGCCACTTGCCCGCCTGGCCCGGCGGCGTGTCGGCGCGCTGGATCAGATAAATCGGGTAATTCTCGCCATTGTCGACGGCCAGCGGCAGGTGCACCAGGCGGCCTTCCGCCAGGTCGTCGCGCACCATCGCTTCGGGCATGTTGCCCCAGCCCAGGCCCGCGCGCAGCAGTGCGTGCTTGGAACCGAGGTCGCCCAGGCGCCAGTTGCGCAATCCCAGCACGCCGAAATCCTGGCCTTCCGTCAGCACGCTGCGGTCGCTGAGTACCAGCTGCACGTGTTCGCGCGCCACGTTGGAGGCGATCGGGCCTGCCAGCTGCGCCAGCGCGTGGCTGGGCGCGGCCACGGGAATCAGGCGCACGTGGCCCACGGCCAGGCGCTCGAAGACGCTGGCCGTGGCCGTCATCCAGCCACCGAGGCCGATGTGGCAGCTGCCATCCATCACCAGTTGCGCCACGGCGCCCATGGCCTCGATGCGCAGGCGCAGGGCGACGGTGGGGAACTGCGCCTGGAACGCTTCGAGCACGCGCACCAGCACGCAGGTGGGAAACATCACGTCGACCACCACCGACACTTCCGCCTCCAGCCCGCCGGCCAAGGCCTTGGCGCGCGCGCGCATGCCGTCGACCTTCAGGGCCACGGCGCGCGCGTCGGCCAGCAGGGCCTTGCCCGCGTCCGTCAGGGTGGGCTTGCGCTTGCCGCGGTCGAGCAGCACCACGTTCAGTTGTTCTTCCAGGTTGGCGATGGTGTAGCTGATCACCGACTGCGTGCGGTGCAACTGGCGCGCCGCGTGGGCGAAACCGCCCGCGTCGATGACGGCGACAAACACGCGCAACTGGTCGAGCGAAGGCTGGCCCGGTTCTCTCATGCTGACTCCATATCCAGAAATTCGATGCTAATCATTTATATTTACACGGTTTTCTCGATGGTAGACCCGAACTATGCTGTGTGCAAGGGCTGCGATGCGGCCATTCCCGTCACCCATCTTCACAGGAGCACTTCATGAGCAAGGTCTTATACATTAATAGCAGTGTGCGCAACAGCGGTTCCCTTTCTCGTCAATTGTCCGGCGAATTCGTCGCCAAACTGGCCGCGCAAGGGGCCAGCGTCGTCGAACGCGACCTGGCGGCGCAGCCCGTGCCGCACTTGACGGAAGAGGTGATGGGCGCCTTCTTCACCCCGACCGACCAGCGCAGCGCGCAGGCGGCAGCGGCCGTGCAATTGTCCGATACCCTGGTCGACGAATTGCTGGCGGCCGACGTGCTGGTGCTGGCCGCGCCCATGTACAACTTTTCCGTGCCCTCGACCCTGAAGGCGTGGATCGACCACGTGGCGCGCGCGGGCCGCACGTTCCAGTACACGGCGACGGGCCCGGTCGGCCTGGCCACGGGCAAGAAAGCGGTCATTTTCACGGCCAGCGGCGGCGTCTACAGCGAAGGCCCCGGCGCCGCGTATGACTACCTGAGCACTTATCTGCGCACGGCGCTGGGCTTCATCGGCATCACCGAGATCGAGTTCGTGCAAGCCGAAGGCGTGGCCATGGGCGAGGAAGCCGTCAGCAGCGCGATCGCCAAGGGCCGCGCCTCGATCGAAGCCCTGGCTGCCTGAGTCAGGCTCGCCTCTAGTTCCAAAGGGGGATTGCCAATCTGCCATGGTTGACATAAGCTTGCCGGCGGCACGCCCCGTGCCGGCCCGGCGAGCGGTTCGCCATGAAAGTCCCTCATGCACAAGTTGGCAAGCGCGGTATTGTTCGGATGTTCTTTGTTTTCAGCAGGCATTGCGCTGGCGCAAACTGCGCCAGCTGCGCCGTCCCACGTGGGGCGCCATGCTTCCACACCCGAAGATATCCGCGCCATTGAAAAAGTCGTCGCCGACTTCCAGGCGGCCCTGATCGCCAAGGATGTCAAGCTGCTCTCGTCGCTGCTGCTGCATACGAACATCCTGTTCGCCTCGCCTGCCGACGACGATTTCATCAAGAAAATGCGCGACACGACGGACGTCCACTTCGACGGCGTCGGGGCGGCCGGCTATGTCGGTTTCGCCAACTTCATCAAGCGTGAACCCCAGCGCACGGAAGAAAAATTCTACAACGTCAAGATCACCCAGGACCGCCATGTCGCGTGGGTCAACTTCGACTACGAATTCCTCGTCGGCAATAAATTGTCCAACTATGGCGTGGAAGCGTGGCAAATGGTCAAGCGCGATGGCGAATGGAAAATCCTCAGCGTCGTGTGGTCCATGCATTCCGCGGCCGAGGCCGGAAAGTAGGGGGCCGGCGACGCCGTGTCAGTCGCGCGGCAGCTCGCGAATTTCCACCGTCCCCCCTGCGTTCAGTACGGGGTTTCCGATTAACAATTTTTTTGCATCGTCTATACTTTCAGCTTGTACACGTATATAACCTGACAAGTGTGGCGTGACCGGTTTGGCCTGGCCGGACCGGTGCACGCAGATACCGGGACCGATGGAACTGCCGCCGCAGAAGCGGCCGCTGGCCCTGAGCATGGCGAAGTAATCTTCCCAGGCCGGCGTGGCGACGTCCACTGGTGTTTCCGTGTCGTCGTGCATGAAGATGAGGTAGTCATTCATCCATTTTCTCCTGTGCCGCGTTATAAAAACAAAGCCGCATCGGGTATCCCGAGCAGGCGTGAACGCATGGTTTTACCTTTTTACCGCGTCAGTCCGTAGAGACAAGCTGTCCGGCCATGTCATTTTTGGAGCGAACATCGTGCCGATAAAGTATGTTGATTTTTATGAGGTGAATTACACGGCGGAACCCTTGCGGGGCTGCAAGCTATGGGGCGCCTACGTCGCCATCTATGCCCCGTCGCGTAACCCCATGCACCGGGTCAACCTGGTGAAAAAGCGCCGGGTGTCGGCCGACCACCAGTTTACAACGGAAGCGGACGCCGTGGCGGAAGCGGGCGAGGTGGCCGTCAAGCTGGTCGAGCGGCGCCAGCGCCGCTATGTCTTCCACCCCTGAAGCATCGCGTGGCTTGTTTCGGTGCAAGTTATTGCGAATGAGCACAGTCCGGGCTTAGCCGGTGCAGGCGCGCCGGCGCAGTTGCCCGTATCATGCGAACTATTGCCACGCCAGAGGACCGCCATGAAACGCCAGTTGCACCTGCTCGTCATCGATCCGCAAAACGATTTTTGCGACTTGCCTGCCGCATGGCTGCCGCCAGACGCCGCACCGGCGCTGGCCGTGTCCGGCGCCCACGCCGACATGCTGCGCGTGGCGCAACTGATCCGCGAAGGGGGCGGAGGTTTGACGCAGATCAGCATCACGCTCGATGCGCACCACCGTTACGACATCGCCCACCCCGCCTTCTGGCGCACGGGCGATGGCGGCGCCGTGCCGCCGTTTACCCAGATCAGCGCGCAGCAGGTGCGCGACCGCCTGTTCCTGCCCGCCGCCAGCGGCGCCTTGCCGCGCGCGCTGGCCTATCTGGATGCCTTGCAGCAAGCGGGGCGCTATCAATTGATGGTGTGGCCCGTGCATTGCGAGATCGGCAGCTGGGGGCAGAATGTCCACGCGGCCGTGCGCGCCGCCTACAACGCGTGGGAAGTGGAGCGGCTGCAAGTGGTGGCCAAGCTGAGCAAGGGTTCGAACCCATGGACCGAGCATTACTCGGCCGTCATGGCGGAAGTGCCCGATCCGCAGGATGCGGCCACCCAGCTCAACCGCGCCTTCCTCGATACCTTGCTGCCGGCGCAGCAGATTTATGTCACCGGCGAAGCGGGCAGCCATTGCGTGAAAGCCAGCACCGAGCACATCGCCGACTACCTGCAAGCGCAGCAGGGACCGCAGGCGCTGGCGCGCCTGGTCTTGCTGACGGACTGCATGAGCCCTGTCACGGGCTTTGCATCACAGCAGCGCGACTTCCTGGCCGCCATGCAAGCGCGCGGCGCGCGGCTGGCCACCTCCGCCGACGTCTTGCCCGAACTGCAGGCGAACGCGATTGCCTGAGCCATTGTCGATTGTGTCCTGCTGAAATGCTTGCAGTGGCGTACTATTCTGGCTTCAGGAAGTTGGAGAAAACACACATGACCCCGATAGTGCGCAGTTTGCTGGAAACCGATCTGTATAAATTTACAATGTGGCAAGCATTGCTGCACGGTCATCCGAATACCCATACCGAATACGAATTTGTCTGCCGCAACGCCACCGCCTTTCCCCTGGCCGAACTGAAGGGCGAGCTGGAAGAGCAGCTCGACCATTTATGCTCGATGTCGTTTGCCGACGACGAGCTGGCCTATCTGCGCACCCTGCGCTTCATGAAGAGCGATTTCGTCGACTTTTTGACGGTGTTCCGCTTCCAGCGCAAGTTCATCGAAGTGAGCACGGATGGCGACACCTTGCTCGTGCACGCGGCCGGGCCGCAAGTGCACGTGATGGGCTTCGAGATTTTCGTGCTGTACATCATCAACGAACTGTATTTCCGCCGTTTCGACCTGGATGCGGCCATGCGCGAAGGGCGCCACCGCCTGGGCTTGAAAGTGGCGGCCGTGAAGGAATTCGGCAAGCTGCCAAGGCGCAAGCATCCATTCGAGTTTTCCGACTTCGGCGTGCGCCGGCGCTTTTCCGGTGCCTGGCATGACGAGGTGGTGCAGCGCCTGGCGCGCGAGGTGCCCGAGTATTTCAAGGGCACGTCGAATGTCTACCTGGCGAAAAAGCTAGGCATCGTGCCGATCGGCACCATGGCGCATGAATACATGCAATCGTTCCAGTCGTTCGGTGTGCGCCTGCGCGACTTTCAAAAGGCGGCACTGGAAGACTGGGTGCAGGAATACCGGGGCGACCTGGGTATTGCCCTGACGGACGTGGTGGGAATGGACGCCTTCCTGGCCGACTTCGACCTGTATTTCGCCAAGCTGTTCGACGGCTTGCGCCACGATTCGGGCGACCCCGTCGAGTGGGGCGAGAAGGCGCTGGCCCACTACGCGGCCCTGCGCATCGACGCCAATACCAAGCGCCTCGTGTTTTCCGACGGCCTGGACCTGGACAAGGCGTTTGCCCTGTACCAGCACTTCGCCGACCGCATCATGACGGGCTTCGGCATCGGCACCAATCTCACCAACGATGTCGGTTTGACGCCGCTCAACATCGTCATGAAACTGGTGCGCTGCAATGGCCAGTCCGTGGCGAAATTGTCGGATTCGCCGGGCAAGACCCTGTGCAAGGATGAAACTTTCCTCGCGTACTTGCGGCAAGTGTTTCACCATCCTGCCGTTTAAGGCGCCGGCACGGACATTGACAGCCCGTGCCGCCTGCCGATATTAAAACCCGGTCACCACCGTGTTCATGTGCTCGACCTGGGGCGGGGCGGCGAAGAATTCGCCCACCAGGCCGCGCCATGCCTGGAAGTCGTCGCTGCCGCGGAAATGCACGGTATGGTCTTCCAGCGTCGTCCAGCCCACGACGAGGCGGTAGGCGTCGCCGTTTTCGATCGAGCGCTCCAGGCGCATCGACTCGCAGCCGCGCGCGCGCTGGAACAGGGGGATGGCTTTCGTCACGGCCGCTTCGAAGGCAGCGTGCGTGGCCGATTTGATCTGGATGTGGGCAATTTCAAAAATCATGGCAAGTTCCACTGAGGAATGAAGGAAGCTTGATCTTGCCATAATTCGGCCGCGCGGGGGAGAGCGCCTCAGCCAGCGAGCGTAGCGACGCCTGCGCGCCGGCCGCCCACGTGGCTGGCCGTGCGTTGTTCGATATCGCAGCCGTGATGCGTCTGCACGATGGCGTGCGCCCGTTCCCGTTCCTGCGCATTGCCGATGGCCACGACGAGGCGGAACATGCCGCGCCACGCGGCCTTGCCCTGTATGGGGACGGTGGGGACGGCCTCGTCGTCGACCGTGTCGAGCTGCACGGCGTGCGCGGGGAAACCATCGTCGAGCAGGGCGCTGCGGGCCTGTTGCGCATCGGCAAAATGGTCGAAGATACGGATCAGGGCAGGCGCAACAAGGGGGCTGGTGGCGGTGTGCATGGCCAGGCTTTCGAGTGGGGGCGTCCGAGTTTGAGCTGCCAGCCTGTAAAAAATTCTGCCTCAGCCTGTAAAATCCTCGATCAAGGCGCAAAAGTTTGATAAATATCCAGTATGGTTGCCAAGTCGCGCTAAGATACGCCTTGCGGTGCGTCTTGCTGGCAGGGATGCGGGATCAATCTTTCATAGGAGAACTAAATGGCAGCGAAGAAAATTCTGTTTTTGACCGGCGATTTTGCAGAAGATTATGAAACGATGGTGCCGTTCCAGGCCCTGCTGATGCTCGGCCATACCGTGCATGCCGTGTGCCCCGGCAAGAAGAGCGGCGAGACGATCAAGACGGCCATCCACGATTTCGAGGGCGACCAGACCTACACGGAAAAGCCGGGCCATTTGTTCACCCTGAACGCCAGCTTCGACGACATCGACCCGGCCCACTATGACGCCGTGATGATCGCCGGCGGCCGCGCCCCCGAATACCTGCGCCTGAACGAGAAAGTCATCGCCGCCGTGCGCCATTTCGCCGAGGCGGGCAAGCCTGTCGCGGCCGTCTGCCACGGTGCGCAGTTGCTGGCCGCCGCCGACGTCATCCGCGGCAAGCGCATTTCCGCCTATCCCGCCTGCGCGCCGGAAGTGAAGCTGGCGGGCGGCACGTATGCCGACATCGCCGTCACGGACGCCGTCACGGATGGCCAGTTCGTCACGGCGCCCGCGTGGCCCGCGCATCCGGCCTGGCTGGCGCAGTTCGTCAAGCTGCTCGGTACCGAGATCCGTTTGTAACCTTTACCAGCCCGGCAGGCCGCAGCGCTTGCCGGGCGCACTACTTTTCAGATTCGAGTTCTTCATGCATGCGCCGCGCAGTCAATCTTCCCGCAAACAACTTCCAGCGTCGCGCTGGCGCCAGCGCCGCCTGGCGCAAGCCGAGTCGGGCCTGAGCGCCGCGCAGGAACGCCAGCTGGCCACTCTGCACGAGATTTCCACCTTGCTGGCGGGACAGCACGCCATCGATGCGCTGTGCCGCGGCTTCCTGCGCCACGTGATGCAGTTCGCGCAAGCGGAAGGGGGCACCGTGCGCATCCTCGATCCGCAGCACGATACCGTGCACATCATCGTGCACGAGGGCATTTCCGACGCCATGGTGGAAGAGGAACACTGCATCCGCAACAACGATTGCCTGTGCGGCGCGGCCGTGGCGCAGGGCGTGATCCAGATCCGCGATTTCCGCCAGGTCGATGCCTTGCAGCGCTACCGTTGCCAGGACGAAGGATTTATCGCCATCGCCGTCTTTCCCATCCTCGCGCGCGACCAGGTGGTGGGCAGTTTTTCGCTGCACTTTGCGCGCCCGCAAGCCGTGCATGCGCAGCAGCAGGGCTGGCTGGAAACGCTGGGCCAGAGCCTGGGCATCGCCATCGAAAACCAGCGCCTGATCGCGCGCGAAAAGGAATTCGCCGTGGCGCGCGAACGCAGCCTGCTGGCCGAAGGCTTGCATGACAGCATCGCGCAAAGCCTCAACTTCATCAGCCTGCAAGTGCAGATGCTCGACGATTCCGTGCGCCGGGGCCAGCTCGACGAAGCGGCCGAAGTGTTGCCGCTGATGCGCATGGGCGTCGAGCAAAGCTACCAGGACGTGCGCGAATTGCTGGTCAATTTCCGCACGCGCTGGCATGGCAGCGACCTGGAAAGCAAGCTGTCGGAAGTGCTGGCCAAGTTCGAGCTGCAGACGGGCGTCGTCGGCACCCTGGACATGAGCGGCAATGGCGCGCCGCTGGCGCCCGAGCAGCAGTTGCAGATCCTGTTCATCGTGCAGGAAGCGCTGTCGAATATCCGCAAGCACGCGCAGGCGAGCAACGTGGCGTTGCGCGTGGTCAACGGGCGCGATTTCGCGCTGCAGGTGCGCGACGATGGCGAAGGCTTCGCCGCCAACCTGCGCGACAAGAAAACGGAATTGCAGATCGGCTTGCGTATCATGCAGGAAAGAGCCGAGCGGCTCGGTGCGCAATTTGCCATCGACAGCACGCCCGGCGGCGGCACGACGATCTCGCTGGCCTTGCCGGCAGCCCGGCGCCAGGCCGCGTAACAGATGACTTATCCCTATCAGGCCACAAACATAGTGAACGCACCAATCAAAATCCTGCTGGTCGACGACCACACCTTGCTGCGCAGCGGCGTCAAGCTGCTGCTGCAGCGCAATCCTCAATTCCAGGTGGTGGGCGAGGCATCGAACGGGCTGGACGGCGTGCGCCTGACGGCCGAACTGCGGCCCGACGTGGTGCTGATGGACTTGAACATGCCCGGCGTGTCCGGCGTCGAGGCGCTGCAGCTGATCTTGCAGGACTTGCCGCAGATGGTCGTGCTGATGCTGACCGTGTCGGAAAACGCGGCCGACCTGGGCGCGGCCCTGCGCGCGGGCGCGCGCGGCTACCTGCTGAAAAATATCGAAGCCGAGCAGCTGGGCCAGGCCATTTGCCGCGCCGCCGCCGGCGAATCCGTGATCGCCGACGCCATGACGGCCAAGCTGGTGTCGCAGTTCCGCGCGGGGCAGAACGCGCCCCAGGCCGACTATGACAAACTGACGCCGCGCGAACGCGAAGCCATGGCATGCCTGGCGCAAGGATTGAGCAACAAGGAAATCGCGCGCCAGCTGGACGTGGCCGAAAGCACGGTGAAAATCCACGTGCAAAACATCCTCAAAAAGCTTAAGCTCAGCAGCCGCGTGCAGATCGCCGTGTATGCCGTCGAGCGCGAGTTGAGCAAATAAAGATCAAACAAAGTGCAAATAGTGCGCAAGGAATGCGCGATTGTTTGATCTGCATGGCGTTCCGGCCTAGACAACCCTAGTTCCTTTGACGTATGGCCTTGACCGTGCCTGCGCATTACACTCTTAGTCATTCGCTAATCTAATAAGAGAGTGTCATGCATAAGGTCAACGTCGATGGCTTGCTATCGAGCCAGGCTCTGTTTCGCCATATTTCCCCTTCGCAATTAGAGCAATTGCGCCAGGATGTCGTGCGCGTCGAAGTGGAAAAAGGCAAAGTACTGTTCCGCAAGGGCGAAGTGGCGGAAGGCGCCTATGTGGTGGTCTTCGGCCTCGTCAAGCTGAGCGTGTTTTCCATGGAAGGTACCGACAAGGTACTGGAACTGATCCGCCCGGGCCAGAGTTTCGGCGAAGCCATGATTTTCCTCGATGAACCGTATCCGTTCTGCGCCGAAGCGCTCGAGCACTGCCTGCTGCTGCGCATTCCGCCGCACGCGCTGCTGCGCCTGCTGGACCAGTCGCCCCGTATCGCGCGCCAGATGATGAACAGCCTGTCGCATCACCTGATGGGTTTTATCCGCAACGTGGAGCGCTGCTCCGTGCAGAACGCCACCCAGCGCGTGGTCGAGTACCTGTTGCAAGCTTCGGACCAGCAGCGTTCGAACGAGGTCAAGCTGGACTTGAAGAAAAGTCTGTTGGCATCGTTCCTGAACCTGGCGCCCGCCACCCTGTCGCGCGTGCTGCACCAGTTGACGGACTTGCATTTGATTAAAGTCAGCGGTTCGCTGATCCAGATCCAGCCGGACGCCTTGAAAACCTACCGCCATGGTTCTACCGCGGCCATGCTGAACTAAGCTTTTTCAGCAGGCAAGGTCAGTCGCCAGAACAGCAGGGCGAGCAAGCTGACCGCCGCGCCCAGCGCGCATACCCCATGCCAGCCCGCCAGCGCATACACGCTGGTGGCGGCAATCGCACCGAGTCCGCTTCCCACCGCATAAAACAGCATGTAGCACGCCACCAGGCGGCTGTGCGCGTCGCTGTCCTGCCTGAAAATCAGGCTCTGGTTCGTCACGTGGATGGCCTGGCCTGCCAGGTCCAGCGCGATGATGCCGACGAGCAAGGGCCACAGGGCTGCGCCCGCAAAGCTGAGCGGCAGCCACGCGGCCAGCAGCAACAACAGGGCCGCACCCGTCGTCCACTGCGCGCGGCCATTATCGGCCAGCGCCCCGGCGCGCGCCGCGCCCAGCGCCCCCACCACGCCCACCAGGCCAAACGCGCCGATGGCCGCATGGCTGTAGCCTTGCGCCGTCAAGGGCAGCACCAGGGCGCTCCAGAAAATATTGAACACGGCAAACATCAGCAGGGCCAGCGTGCCCCGCACGCGCAAGACCTTGTTGTGCATCAACATCTCCACCATCGAGGCGAGCAGGGCGCCATACGCCAGTTGTCGGTTGGCCGACTGCGCCGGCGGCAGCTTGCGCCACAGCAGCAACAGCAGGGCGCAGGCGATGGCCGCCGACACAAAGTACACGGCGCGCCAGTCGGCCACATCGGCCACCACGCCGGACAGGGTGCGCGCCAGCAGCAAGCCGATCACCACGCCGCCCTGCGCCATGCCGACCACGCGGCCCCGCTCGTGGCTGGCCGCCGCGCTGGCCGCATAGGCGATCAAGCCCTGCGTCATGGCCGTGCCCAGCAAGCCGACCAGGAGCATGCCGCCCAGCAAGGCGGCCGTGGAGCGGGCGCAGCCCAGCGCCGCCAGGGAGATGGCCAGCAAACCCAGCTGGAACAGGGTCAAACGGCGCCGGTTCAGCATGTCGCCCAGGGGAACCAGCAGCAGCAGGGCCAGCGCGCAGCCGAGCTGCGTGGCCGTGATGACCATGCCGCTCGCCGCTTCCGTCATGCCGAATTCCTGCGCCAGGGTGGCGAGCAAGGGCTGGGCGTAATACACATTGGCTACGCTGAGGCCGGCCGCCGTGGCAAACAGCCAGACGAGTGAAGGGGGAAGTGCTGTCGTGATGGATGGGTTGGTATCGCGCATGGGTCTGTATGTAAGTGGTTTCAAATTAAAACCAGTTGGAGTCTACGCCGGGAAGTTTTAAAATGCAACCACTCAATCCTGGAGAATGCCCGTGGCCAAGCGCAAGAGCCTGAAAACCGACCCCTGTCCCGTGGCGCGCGCGCTCGATGCGATCGGCGAGCGCTGGTCGCTCCTGATCGTGCGCGACGCCTTCGACGGCATGCGCCGGTTCGGGGAGTTCCAGAAAAGCCTGGGCGTGGCGAAGAACATCCTGGCCGACCGCCTGCACACCCTGGTGGAAGAGGGCATCTTTACGGTCGCGCCCGCTTCGGACGGCACGGCCTACCAGGAATACGTGCTGACGCCCAAGGGGCTGGCGCTGTTTCCCGTCGTCGTCGGTTTGCGCCAGTGGAGCGAGGCGCAATTGTTCGAAGCGGGCGAGGCGCATTCGACCTTGCTGCAGCGCGGTTCAGGCTTGCCCGTGCGCAGGATGGACGTGCTGGCCGAGGATGGCCGCGTACTGCAGGCGGGCGATACCGTCGTGCACAAGGTGTCGCCACTATGACGCGGGTGGCCGTGCTGGGCGCCGGCATCACGGGCGTCACTACCGCTTACGCGCTGGCGAAACGGGGCGTGGATGTCACCCTGATCGAGCGCCACCGTTATGCCGCCATGGAAACGTCGTATGCGAACGGCGGGCAATTGTCGGCCTCGCACGCGGAAGTGTGGAACCACAAGGCAACGATTTTGAACGCCCTGAAATGGATGGCGCGGCGCGATGCGCCCTTGCTGCTGCATCCATGGCCCAGCTGGCACAAGCTGAGCTGGTTTGCGCAATTCCTTGCCGCCATGCCCGCCTACGAGCGCAACACCATCGCCACGGCGCGCCTGGCGATCGCCGCGCGCGCACACTTGTTTGCCTGGGCGCAGGAAGAGCATATTGATTTCGATCATCGCCGCGCCGGCATCCTGCACGTGTATCGGGACAAGTCCGGCTTCGAGCGGGCAGCCGGCGTGTCGCGCCTGCTGGCGCAGGGCGGACTGGAGCGGCGCGCCGTCACGCGGCAGGAAATGCGCGCCATCGAGCCGACCTTGCAGGGCGACTTTTACGGCGGCTACTACACGGACAGCGATTCCACGGGCGACATCCACAAGTTCACCAGCGGCCTAGCCGACGCCTGCCTGCGCCTGGGCGTGGCTTGCCGCTACGGTGCGCAGGTCACCGCGCTGGCGCGCGAACACGGCAAGGTGCGCATTGGCGTGGGAGACGGCGCGGGCGAGGACAGCACCCTGTTCGACGCCGTCGTCATCTGCGCGGGCACGGCCAGCCGCGCCATGGCGGCAATGCTGGGCGACCACGTGAATGTATATCCCGTGAAAGGCTATTCGATCACGGTGCAGCTCGACGACGCAGCCAGCCGCGCGGCGGCGCCGAAGGTCAGCCTGCTCGACGACGCGACCAAGCTGGTCAGCAGCCGCCTGGGCGAAGACCGGCTCAGAGTGGCGGGCACGGCGGAATTCAATGGTTTCAATGACGACATCCGCGCCGACCGCATCCGCCCGCTGGTGCGCTGGGTGGAGCAGTGTTTTCCGGGCGTCAATACGCGCAAGGTGATCCCGTGGGCGGGCTTGCGCCCCATGCTCCCGGACATGCTGCCGAAAGTGGGGCCGGGCAAGGCGCCTGGCGTGTATTACAACACGGGCCACGGCCACCTGGGCTGGACCCTGGCGGCCGCCACGGCGGAGATGGTGGCAGAGGTGCTGCTTAGTTCTTCGGCAGCAAATCGCTGAGGGCGGCGCGGCCCTTGACGGTGAGGAAGGGGCCGACCTTGCTGTAGGGCAGTAAAAAGTCGTTTTCGCAGCCGCTGCCGTTCGAGTCTTCCCAGAAGGACACGCCTTCCGGCTTCAGGGACAGGTGGAAGCGGCCTCGGCCGTCGTAATCCGTGCCCTTGCATTCGGCATCGATTTTCACGTCCTTGAACAGGGCCTGGCGCAAGCGGTCCGGCAATTCGGCCTTGTCGTCGCCATCGCTGGCGCTGGCGCCAAACCAGTTCCACACGTCCGTTTCCTGGCCCGTTTTGACGTCCCAGGTACGGAATTTGATGGAGATGCCGTTGGCGCCATAGCCTGCCGCCCAGCGGTAGAACTTGACCGTCACCCAGCGCGGCGACCAGTAGGTCGGCTCCGCATACACTTCGTCTTCCGTCGTGAACCCGTTGCGGCCCAGGTATTCGCGCCGCGTGGCATAGAAGTCGGCCAGGTCTTTTTTATTTTTTGCCAGCACGGCGCGCAACTGCGCATTGATTTTTGTCACGCCATCGCCGGGCGCGATCAATTCCACGGTGATGGTGTCGCCCACTTGCAGGTTGCGGTATTGCCTGCCTTCGAAGGCGATCGGCTTGCTCGTCTTGGTATTGGGAAAATCTTCCAGCGCCAGGTTGTAGGCATCGCTGGCGCAGGACGGATGCTCGCGGTCGCCCGCCGCTTCCAGCAGGGTCAGGGCCAGGGGCAGGGTCTTGCCGCTTTTCGGGTCCGCCCAGGTGCCGGTGACTTTGCCGTCTTGCGGCGCATTCAGGGACCAGGTGCCCGTCGTGTCGCCCTTGGCGTCGAGTTCCTGCCACAGCGTCTTGCCGTTCGGCTTGGCCAGCATGATCGGCGTCTTGTAGCGCGTGTAGTAATAGTTGCCGCTGCGATCAGACCCTTGCGTGGGGCCGGGCTGGTTGAAGCAAGCCACGATATTGGCCTTGCCCACGGTGCCCTGCCATACCCCTTGCACGGGCGGCTCGGCCGCCATGGCGGCATGCAGGGCGGGCAGGGTCAGGCAAGCAAACAGAAAGCGGCGCATCGGTTGTTCCTCTCGTGGGCGAAGGCCGATTCTACATGGCCCCGCCCACGAGATGCCACACGTCAACTTATTTGGCGGGACGCCCCTGCGCCACCACGGCCATCGCCGCGCCCAGGTATTGCAGCATGGCTCCGTCGACGAAGCTGCCTTCCATCAGACGCGGTTCCTGCTGGTGCGCCTGGCGGAATTTCAGCTGCGTGGCCGGGTTCGTGCCCGCATACGAGCGGAACAGTTCCAGCCACTGCCGCGCCAGCTGCAGCACGGCCGGGTCGGTGGGCGGCGTGCGCGCATCCATGGCGGCGCGCACGGCGGCGATCAGGGCCGGCCACTCGCCCGAACGCTTGCCGTAGTTGGCCACCAGGTACGCATATTCCTGCTCATCGAGGAAAGGTCGATACAGCGCAATGCGCGAGGCATTGAAGGCGGCGATGATGAATTGCATCACGTCCGCATCGACGCTGGTCGTCGCTTGCATCGATGGTTCCTGTTCGTGCATGCTGTTCAGGCGCGCGAACAGGCCCGGGTGGGCGCCCGTGTCGCGCACCAGCTTGACCATCCATTCCGTGGCCAGCGCTTGTGCTTGCGCATCGCCGGGGCCGGCGCCCGCCTCCTTGACGGCGCGCACCCTCGCTACCAGTGCTTTCCATTCCTGTTCTACGGCGCTATCTGTCAGCAGCGGCAGCTGTTGCAGTTCTTCGGGACTAAAGTATTTGTCGTACATGGTCATTAACTCCATAGTGGTGAGCCACTCGGTCAGTTCCGGCGCCTGCCCCTGCGCCAGTTGCGCCTGCAGGGTGCGCAGGCGTTCGCGCAAGGTGGAAGCTTGCGCGATCTGGCGTTCCAGCATGGCGATCTGCTGCGCCACGATGGAATGCAAAGGCAGGTCCGGGCCGGCGAGGGCGTTGGCGATATCGGCCAGCGACAACCCGAACTTGCGCAGCGCCATGATCCGGTGCAGCCGGTCCATGTCGCCGTGCTGGTACAGGCGGTAGCCAGCTTGCGTGCGCGCCGAGGGCGAGAGCAGACCGATGCTGTCGTAGTGGTGCAGGGTGCGGATGCTCAAGCCTGTCATCTTGGCCAGTTCACCGATTTTCAACAGCATGGGGTACTCCTTTCCGGGTGCGTGCAAGCAGAATCGCACCTGACGTAACGTCAGGGTCAAGCGGAATTTTCAACTGAATTAACTGAATCAACTGATCGTCAGCCGCTGCCGCAGTTCCTGCAGCAGGGTGCCTGTTTTCGGCGTCAGCTGGCGCGCCAGCGGCCACGCCAGGTACAGGGGCAAGCCTTGCGTGGCCAGTGCCGGCAGCACCGCCACGATGGCGCCCGTGGCCAGGTGCTCGTGCACCAGCCACGTGGCCAGCTGCGCCACGCCCAGGCCTGCCAGTACGGCGGCCGTGCGCGCTTCCGCGTCGCCCACCGTCATGCGGGGAGACGCCAGGCGGTGCTCGACCTGCCCGCCCGTGGCGACGTCAGGGAAGACCCACGGCATGGGCGAACTGTCGCCGCGTCCGTAGGCGATGCAGTCGTGGCCATCCAGATCCGCGATGGACGCGGGCGTGCCGCGCCGCGCCAGGTAGCTGGGCGCCGCGCACAGGATCAGCTGTTCGTCGCCCAGGTGCATCTGGCCCAGCGCGGCGGGCCAGTGCGAGGGCGCGCCGATGCGCACGGCGATGTCGATGCGCTCCTCGAACAGGTCGACGAAGCGGTCGCTGAAGGCGATCGACGGCTGCAAGCGCGGATACTGCGCGCACAGCTCCAGCAGCGCAGGCATCACGCGCAGGCGCCCGTACGAGGCGGGTACGCCGATGCGCACCTTGCCCGCCAGCTCCGTCGCGTGTTCGGCCAGCACGTCTTCCGCATCCATCAGTTCCTGCAGCACGCGCTTGCAAGTGGCGTAGTAGGCGCGGCCCGCGTCGCTCAGTTTCAGCCGGCGCGTGCTGCGCTCGAACAGCAGCACGCCCAGCCGTTCTTCCAGCCGCGCCACGCTCTTGCTGACGGCCGAGCTGCTCAGGTGCAGGCGCTCGGCCGCCTTGGTAAAACTGCCCGCGTCGGCCGTGGCGAGAAACGGTGTGAGGCCCTTGAGATGTTCCGATGAAAACATGATCCGCGAATTTTATTCATGAATAGGGAGAAATAGTATCGCGGATAAGAATTGATGTCGCGGATATGATGTTTTTTTCTTTCGGAGGCTTTCTCTCATGCAAAAACACGCTCTCATCATCGGCGCCAGCGGCATCATCGGCAGCAATCTGGCCACGCACTTGCTGGCGCAGGGCTGGCAGGTGACGGGCGTCTCGCGCGGCCGCACGCCCGTGCCGGCAGGCTGCACTTCCCTGCAATTTGATGCCACGGATGGCGCGGCAGTAAACGCCGCCCTGTCGGGCGTGGACGCCAGCCACGTCTTTTTCACGGCCTGGGCACGCCAGGAAAACGAGCAGGAAAACATCCGCGTCAATGGCGCCATGGTGGCCAATGTGCTGGCCGCGCTGGGACCGGCCGGCCACTTGCGCCATGCGGCGCTGGTCACTGGCCTCAAGCATTATCTGGGACCGTTCGACGCGTATGGCAAGGGCAGCGTGCCCGTCACGCCATTTCGCGAAGAGCAGGGCCGGCAAGCGGTCGAGAATTTCTACTATGCTCAGGAAGACCGGTTGTTCGAAGCGGCCGCGCAGTACGGATTTACGTGGAGCGTGCACCGCCCGCACACCATCATCGGCTACGCGCTGGGCAATGCCATGAACATGGGCCTGACCCTGGCCGTGTATGCGAATTTGTGCAAGGCCGGCGGCCAGCCCTTCGTGTTTCCCGGTTCGCCCGCGCAATGGCACGGCTTGTCCGACATGACGGACGCGGGCCAGATCGCGCGCCACCTGGCGTGGGCGGCCGACAGCCCCGCCGCGCGCAACGAAGATTTCAATATCGTCAATGGCGACGTATTCCGCTGGAAGTGGCTGTGGCCGCGCCTGGCCGCCTACTTCGGCGTCGCGGCGGCCGACCTGCCCGAGGTGATGGCGCCGCTGGCCGAGCGCATGCAGGATGCCCCCGCCCAGTGGCGCGCCATCGCGCAGCAGCATGATCTGGCCGAGCTGGATGTCGGCCGCCTCGCTTCCTGGTGGCATACGGATGCCGACCTGGGCCGGCCGATGGAAGTGATGACGGACATGGGCAAGAGCCGCAAGGCCGGCTTTCTCGATTACCAGGATACGCAAGACGCCTTCTTCAAGCTGTTCGGGAAGTTGAAGGCGGAGCGCGTCATTCCGCGCTGACGGACTCCGCGGCAGCCGGTGGCGGGGTTGCCGCCGCTGCCGCCGCATTGGCCGCATTTGCCTTATGCTGCTGCGCCCGCTGCCATTCCAGGCCCGGGCGGTCGACGCGAAATTGCAGCAGCCGTCCCTGCACCACTTCCGTCACGTACGCCGTGCGGCCATCGGGGCCGCCGAAGGTGATGTTACTCGGCTTGGCGCCGGGCACGCTGATCTCGCGCAAGATGCGGCCCTGCGGCGACAATTTGACCACGCTGCCCTTGCCGTAGCGCGTCACGTACAGGTTGCCGTCGACGTCCACGCGCATGCCATCCATGCCGAAATCGTCGAACTTGATCAGCAATCGCTTGCCGCTCAGGCTGCCGTCCGCGGCAATGTCATACATCCAGATATTGCGCTGCACGCTTTCATTCACATACAAGATCTTGCCGTCGGGGCTGACCTCGATGCCGTTGGCCGTGCCCATGGTGTCGAGCGCCAGGGTCACCGTGCCGTCTTGCGCGATGCGCCACACGCGGCCCGTGTTTTCCTTCCAGTTCGGGTCGCTTGCATACAGCACGTCATCGGCCGTGATGGCGATGTCGTTCGGCTGCGTCATGCGCGGTTCGCGCGCGTGGATGGTGAGCGCGCGCGTGGCCGGGTCGACCAGGTAAATCGTGTGTTCCATGTAGTCGGCCAAATACATCTGCCCACGGCTGCCGAAGCGGATGCCGTTGGCGATGCTGGTGCCAGGCAGGGTCAGGTACACCTCGCCCATGCCGCCCGGGCTGACCTTGCCGATGGTTTGCTGGCGCGCAAAGTTGACGGCATAGATATTGCCATCCGCATCCACGGCCGGGCCTTCGATGCCCTTGGTAAAGGAGTGCGCGGGCGTGAGGGTGGTGGCGAGGAACAGCGTTTCGTGCGCGGGCGGGCTGGCGCAGGCGGACAGGTTGGCCAGCGCGGCGGCCAGCACGGCCGTGCGCAGCGACGGCAGGGCGTATCGGGAATGGGGCATCGAGTGTTCTCTGTATGGCAAAGGTGGCGTATGTTACCCGACGCGCGCCGACGCAGGCGCCGGGCTAGGTTGCCACCTAGGCCGCCACCACGACGAGGTCGGGGAAGTCGTCCTGCCAGCCGTCCCAGTCGTCTTGCAGATGGGCATGCATGCCGGCCCGGTCTTGCGCCTGATCAAAGGTGTCGGCGCTGGCCAGCAGAAAATGGGCGATGGCGCGCAGGGTGGCCGGGTCGGCGTGGATGGTCACGTCGGAGCAGGGCAGGGGCCGCTCGGCGGCGGCGTCCTGCAGATAGCAGTGCAGCGATAAATGTGTGCTCATGGGTGTCGGTGGCTGATATAGGCGCCCAGCATGGCGTGTGCGTTCAGCGCGGTGCGGGCGGCGTCCAGTTCCTCGGGCGGCAGGTACCAGAAAGTCAAGCCGGCATGCTCTTCGCAGCGGCCATACGCCTGCATCGCGTCGCGCAGCGCTTGCCGGCGCTCGGGCGGCAGCGCATCCAGTCTGGCTTGCGTGAAACCATTGATGGGATATACATCGCGCAGGTGCGAATCTTGCAGCCCGCGCCGCTTGATGGCGGCCCAGTTATTTGCGGGGCAAGGAGTGCCAAAGGTCATCGGATGGGCCTCATCGATCTGCCGGTAGCCGAGTGCGTAGCCGGTGCCATAGCCCTGCGTTTCAGCGTAGCAGTACACATATTCGCAATGCTCAAACAGGCCGGGTATGGCCCGGGCACCGTCGAACAACGGCATCAGCGCAAGCTTGCTGGCGCGTATGGACAGAACCAGCTCCGAGCCCGATGAGTACATGGCTTGCGCGTCGCAGTTGACGGCCTCGTCAGCTTCGTCGGGCGGCACGAGACGCGGCGAAAGCAGTCCGATGCCGTCGGTCTCTGGCGCGAACAGCATTTTCTCGTAATTTCGCTGTGAGAACTTGACGATCTTGCCGCGCTTGTTGCCGTAGCGCTCGACGGGTTCGCCGATGTGCGCGAACCAGGCGAACAGCTGCGCGCTGGCCGCGGCGGCAATGAAGGGGGTATTTTTCTTGAATTCGCCTACCAGGAAGTGATATTGGTCCATGTGTCGCCAGAGTGAATGGGTAACGCGCATGATGCCATGTGCGGGAGCGTGCGGCTAGCGCGCACGCGAGGAATGGCGCAGGTCTGGATGCACGGTAACGTAGCAGGACGGGTGGAATGGAAAAAGATGCGCGACAGGACGGCGCAATGGCCGGGTTGAGGCGTATGATGGAAATACGGATGTGGTTGCCGCAATGCAGTGCGACCGGCATGGGCCGCACGTCTTGCAGGTTTTTTTCGTGGTTTTGGCAGCAATAACAACGAGGAGACATCATGGACAAACCCGAATTCATCCTGGCCGCCAAGGCCATGGAAACCCTTGAGATGTATCAAACGTTTTACGGCCACTCCAGCGAATATCAGGCGCACCAGCAGGAAGTCTTGAAACTGCTGCGCCACAAGGGCGCCTCCCTGCTGGTGTCGGACCATGGCCCGGCGAAGTTCCTGCTGGCGTTTGCCGATGCGCTGGAGGTGGCCAGCTTGCCGGGGGAATACGTGCCGTTGAGCCGGCGGTAGGGCGGGCGCTGCCTGTCAGCCGCGTGTGTCGTTGAGAAAAGAGCGAGCACCATGGCGCAGCAGGCAAAGTGATTCTTCATCCATGCTCCCTGGCAAGTGCAGTGGTAATTTTTTTGTATCTTGTTTGTGACGATGTGTGAGTATGTTGCTGCCTATTTGGTGCACACTTTGCGGCATGTCAATCCGGGAGTGTCGCCATGATCAGGTCACGCAGCTTGCCGCCACGCTTGTTGGGAGCAGGTTTCCGTGGTTTTTCCTTACTGCCGCTGGCCATCTCATTTGTCGTGCTGGTGTGCCTGTCGCTCCTGGCGATCCAGTTCTGGATGACCTTGCGCGCACGGGAAGTACAGCTGAGTGAGGCGGCCCGCGAAAGCGCCAATCTGGCGCAATCTGTTGCGCAGCATGCCTATGACACCATCAAGGAAGCCGATACGGTGCTGGTCGGACTGGTGGAGCGGGTGGAAACAGACGGTGTTTCCGATAGCGAATTGGCCCGCATGCACAAATTGCTGGTCGCCCGTGTCGCCGAGCTGCGCCAGTTGCACGGCATCTTCATCTATGCGAGGGATGGCAGCTGGCTCGTGAATTCGCAGAAAACGCTGTTGAGCAATCTGAATAATTCTGATCGGGATTATTTCAACTACCATCGAACGCATGAGGACCGGGGGCCCTATGTCGGACCTCCCGTGCGCAGCAAATCAACGGGGCAATGGATAGTCACGGTATCGCGGCGAATCAATATGCCCGACGGAAGTTTCGGCGGCGTGGCGCTGGCGACCATCGACATGAATTATTTCAGGCTGTTTTATGAACGCTTTTCGATAGGGAAAAAAGGCGCCATTTTCATTGCGAATGGAAAAGGCATTCTTTTATTGCGAAGGCCTTTCGATGAAAGCCTGTTGGGACGCGATATTTCGCAATTCCCCGTGTTCCACGATTATTTGCCCAAAAGTCCCGTTGGCACGGCCGTGATCAAGTCGGGCGTCGATGGCGTGACGCGTATCAATAGCTATCGAAGGGTCGAGGAATATCCGCTGGTGGTCTCTGCCGCACTGTCACAGGATGAAGTCCTCGCTTCGTGGCGTCTCGACACGATTTTACAGAACGCGGTGGGTGGCGTGCTGGTGCTGCTGATTGCCTTCATCGGATACCGCGTGGTGCGGCAAATCGATTTGCGGGTCAAGAGCGAGGCTGGATTGCTCGAGGCGCGCAATGAGCTGGAATTGATCAATGAAACCCTGGCCCGCCTTGCCAACCAGGATGGCTTGACGGGGCTGGCGAACCGGCGCCACTTCGACCAGTCGCTGCTTGCCGAGTTCAGCCGTGCGCAGCGTGAAGACGGCTCGCTTGCGCTGGTGTTGATCGATGTCGACTTCTTCAAGCAATACAACGATATCTATGGCCATGTGGCCGGCGACGAGTGCCTGAGAAAAATCGGCAAAGTGGTCGGCTACAGCATGCGCAGGCCGGGCGACCTGGCGGCACGCTATGGTGGCGAGGAAATGGTCATTTTATTGCCTGGAACGGATTTGCCGGGCGCCCTGGCGGTGGCGGAAGGCGTTCGCCAGGCAGCGCAATCGCTGGGCGTCGAACATCGGGGCAATCCCCTGGGCGTGGTGACGGTCAGCGTCGGCGTGGCGGCTTTCATGCCGACGCACCTGGAAAACCAGGCAGTCGAACTGGTTGAACTCGCTGATACGGCACTGTACAAGGCCAAGGCATCCGGCAGAAATCAAGTCTGTTATGCCTCGCCTTGCGAACCGGCCGAGCAGGACGCGACTGCTTTTGCGTTTCGATAGCGATTGCTGACGGCGGAGGGGGGCGCGTGCGCAAGCCTTGTTCATGTACAATCGGCAACATCCGGATCGACGTATCCGCCCCTTCACTGCGGAGTACGCCTGAGCGTGACACAAACATTGCAAACCTGGCTGCTGGCCTGGCGGGAAGCCTTCACGTGCATCGGCCTGGGAGTGCGCGATGCGCGTCATGCGGGGCTGTGGTGGCGCTCCGCGCTGTGGTGCATGGCGGTCGTGGCGCTATGGCTGGGACTGTATGGCTGCTTCGGCCGTTTTTTTGTCGAGCTGAGCGCCATGCTGGCGCTGGTGTCGGTTACCGGCTTGCTGGGCCTGGGCGTGATGGATGGCGTCGGGACACTGGCCAACGGGCCTGCCACGCTCTCGCAGATGGGCAATATCGCCGGCGGCCTGGGCAGCGCCGCCAAGGCCCTGCTGTCGATAGGCCAGATCGCCCTGGCCTTGCTGGCGCTGGCCACCTTGTTCTATGTCATGGTCTTTATCGTCGGCGCCATCGGCACGGCGCGCTTGCCGTTGCGCTGGCTGTTGCTGGAACGGGCCAAGGCTGTGGCGGCACGCCGCTATGCTCCGTGGCAACCTCCGGCCGGCCTGGAGCTGTCCTCCCCGCGCCCCGTCTGGCGGCGCCTGTTGCTGCTGCTTTCCCTGCTGATCCCCGTGTGGGCCATGTGCGTGCTGGTCTCGTACCTGCTGGCCTGGAATGTCCGGATGATCTACGGCGCAGCGGCCGAAGACGTGCTCGGCGCAGAACAGCAAGCGGCGTTGCGCCGCGCGCAGCGTCCGGCGATTGCTGCCCTGGGCCTGCTGCTGTGCTTGCTGATGCTGATACCGGTGTTCAATTTACTGGTGCCAGCCTTGCTGTGCAGCAGCGTTTGCCATTTGCAGCGCCGCGGCTGGCGCACAACGGGGTCAGCAACCAACGTGGAGTGAACAAGGAATAAACATGAGTGAACACGCAAGACGCGGCACCCTGGAACGCGCGATTGAAATCGCCGCCGCCACCCATGCCGGCCAGAAGGACAAGGGCGGCGCGCCATACATACTCCACCCCTTGCGCGTCATGCTGCGCGTCGCCCCTGGCGCCCAGCAAATTGTCGCCGTACTGCATGATGTGGTGGAAGACAGCGATGGAAAAATCACCTTCGACGACCTGGCGCGCGAAGGATTTTCCCGGGGAGTCATCGACGGCGTGCGCGCCGTGACCAAGATCGAGGGCGAGTCGTACGAGGATTTCATCGCCCGCGCGGCCCTGAATCCGGTCGGCAAGGCCGTCAAGCTGGCGGATCTGGCCGAGAACAGCGATTTGTCGAGGATAGATATGCCGACGCAGAAGGATTTGGAGAGGGTGGAGAAGTATCGGAGGGCGATGGGGTATTTGCTGGGAGAGGTTCTTTAGTTTCAAAGTGACGCGGCGCGATCTTGTGCTGGTCCAATGTCATGGCTGCAACTAGCGATAACGCCATTAACGTACAGGGATTTGATCCTTCGCAATGCTTCGGGAATGCATTACGGCAAAAATTGTCGAGTGTGCATTTTTGGGCGATCATGCGAAGATTCTCGCCAATTACTGCGGCGCGAGACATCGTCAATAAAATGCGCAACAAGGTTTGACAGGCAGTATGCATCGCGATGCAACGGCGCAGCTAATCCGCATATTTTTTGAATTCAGCTTTGTCCAAGTTATTTATTTTAATGACCCTACTATCCCCCGGATAAGACCACTCATACATCACGACGACCATTTTCACGTCACGATTAAGTAGCGGGACGGATGACATGAAACGCATTCTCGCTGTTTTTCCGCTCCTTGTCGTTGCTATGGCCATGGCTCAGTCCGCTCCCAAATGGTTATTTTCTTACCAGTCATTCAAAGGCCGCTATGCCATCTATAGCGGAGGCCTGAGCGATCCGCAACCGTCGACCGGTAAAGACAAGCGCATTGCATTCTGGATCGATGGCAAGGCGGCAAAGCAGCTATTCGATGCGATGGGGCCGGACTTGCGCAATGCGTGCGGCGCGGATGGCGAATATCGCCTGCGCCAGCGGGCGGAAGTGCGCTGCTCCTATCATCCCCGTGATGGGCACCATTGCGACTTCGGTTTTGACCTTCTGAGCGGACGCAGTATCGGCGGCTCCGTATGCTGAGGCGCGCCAGCCAGCTATTCGTCGCGCTACTGTGCTTGTTGTTGGCGCACCAGGCCAGGGCCGTATGGGAATTCGTGCAAAAGGATTTTTCAGGGGCGTACGCGATTTATGGCGCATATCTCGACGATGCCGTGGCACCGGTTGCGGGCGATACCAAAGTTGCGTTTCGTTTGACGGGAGCCGCTGCAAAGGACATGTTTGACGCCATCGGGCCGGATATGCGCGATGGCTGCCCCGACCCGCAAATACGCATTCGCAATCGTGACATGCTGCTGTGCCGGCATCGTCCGAAAGATGGCTATCGCTGTGATTTTGGTTTCGATTTGTCGACGGGCTTGAGTATCGGGGGAGCGGTGGGTGGGGCGGTGTGTGGGGAGTAATGGGGGCGACCGGTCACCGGGTACGAGCAAGAGCTTTGCGGATGGCTTGTTCGACGGGGCGGTCTATCAGCGCCAAAACGAAGACCACGACAGCGGTAACAATCATTCCCTCCAGTAAAGCTGGATCGGGGAAAAGTTGCTGATTGGTGATGGCACCGGGCACGGTTGCTCGTTTCCAGACAAGGAGCAACAGTGCGGCACCCGCGGCGAGAAGCATGGCCGGTCGACGATGGTGCAAGCGGGCGATTTGTCCCATCAGCAGCAGCGCGATACCCCACGCAAAAGGATAGAAGCCGTGGTCGAACAAGATCATGCGCTCATCATAGTATGCGCCGGTGTACCAGGCAAAACGGGAGAGGCCGAAAAGACCATAGACGACGAGGGCCACGGCTAGCACGAGGAAACTGGAGGAAAGCATGCGAGCAATTTTCATGGTTTGGGTTTCTCTGCCAATGCCTTGAGATAGCGCAGATCAGTTGGCCCTTCTGTTTGGTTACTTGGATAGTCTTGTCTTTGCTGAATATGGCTCGCTGGCCGTGTTTGTAGTCTTGCTTGCTATTTTTTTCTCGCGCCGGCGTGGCTTGCCAGGCCACCTTTGCGTATGATTTTACCGGCTAAAGGGCGAGGGGCAGGTCCGCCATTCGTACACGGCCTGAGCAGTTCATGTTGTCGCTAGGAAAAACCGCCTGCGGCGCAAAACCTAGTCAGACGAATCGGAGAGGGTTGCGCTTGCAAGCGCAACCCGGTTTTGCGGCGCCGAGCTGCGCTCGCCGAAGCCCCGCAAAACCCCCGCGCCCGTACCGGACGCGGATTCGACGCCCGCGCTCTGCATGCATGGAATAAATAAAAAGGGCCTCCCCGCCAAAACGGGGAAGCCCTTTTATTTATTCAGTGGTGGAGACGGCGGGAATCGAACCTACCGTAAACCAAGGTTTCTTAGGTATCTTGACGGTTTTGCTGTCAAAATGCAGACAATAGACCTGCTACGTTAATTGTTTGTTAGATCAGACATGCTTACCTCTTCTATGATTGATGGGCGAGAATCCATGTAGATCTTTCGACCACTAGCAGCTTGAACTACCTGACCTTAGAGGCACGTTGATGATAGAAATGAACAAATCGGATTTGTGGAAGAACTTTAGACTTGGCGAAGAAGTGCACATCTCCGGCTCATTCATCTATAACGGCTTGCGTCGTTTTCATGAGCTTGAGGTGCTTAATCACAGCGAAGAGCTTTTCGAATTCCTTTATAACTTGTCAGTTGGCATTGAGCGACTCTTAAAGATTGCTATTGTGCTTCACGAGCATACTGAAACTACCGATCAGATCAGTCTAGAGAAGTCACTGATCACACACAGCCACTTGGACTTGTTGGCGCGCGTGCGGAAAAGTGTCCTGATCAATTTCGGCAAGCCACAGAATGATCTCCTGCAACTCTTGAGTACCTTCTACAAATCAGTAAGATATGATCGGTTTTCTCTCAATTCGGTGTATGAGGGAAAGAAGGAAGCTTCAGCGATTTGCGGATTGCTAAGTAAGCACCTAAACATAGAAATTGTTGATAGAGAGATTTTTGGCACGCCTAATGAAGACAACTACAGATCGTTTATCAGGCGTACCGTATTGAAGATTTCACAAACGATCTACAAAGTTATCACCGAGCGATCCAGTGCCCTTGGATTGTATACATACGAACTACGGCTCGAATCGAAGGCAGCGCGTGTTTTTTTGGGGACGGCGGATATCCGTAATGAGGATGTTTTGTGGAAGGAATTGTTGATTTTTTTCATGAATACAGCCCCTACAACGGGCTATTTGAACTACTTGAAAGAGATTGTTCCGCTGGATTTCGATCCAGCGTTGTTAGACGATTACCTTAGTTGTTTCAAATTAAATCCACCTCCAGCTGGTGTGATGGACGAGTTGGAGTACCACTATGAAAACCTGGATTCGGATACCAGAAAGCTGAGATTCGAGACATTAAACGTTATCGCTATGGGTGGCGTTGATTTTAGTCAACCTGAGGACTTGGGCGAAATTTATGATGACGAAGACGATTTTTGACTAATTCTTTGAAGAGCTGATGTTCATGGAAAAGGTTAGGGATGTTCAGGTTTGAAATACTCCGTTAAACAACCTGCTTTGGGGCATTTCAGCCCCATAGTTTGGGTAAGTAGGGCAGGATGAAAACTAACCGATATTGCTAGTTTTAGACGCCGAAAACACTTTCGGACTTTGAGCCCGCACACTGGTCAGCATCCGGCATCCACCTCCCATATACCCTGGCAATCATCGTCCAGTCAGCATGCCCCATCTGTTTTGCCACCCAAATAGGGTGTTCACCGGCCGATAGCATCATGCTGGCATAGGTGTGCCGTGTCTGATACCAGGCCGTGCACCAGTTCAACAAGGGCCGCGTGTTCCACCTGATGGAACCGGACGTCAATCAGGAGCTGTACGGCGTGCCGCAGTACCTGAGCGCGCTGCAATCGGCCTGGCTCAACGAGGCCGCCACCCTGTTTCGTCGCAAGTACTACAAGAACGGCTCGCACGCCGGCTTCGTGTTCTACATGACGGACGCCGCCGCCAACACCCAGGACGTGGACAACCTGCGCCAGGCCATGCGCGACAGCAAGGGGCCGGGCAACTTCCGCAACCTGTTCATGTACGCGCCGAACGGCAAGAAGGACGGTATCCAGATTCTGCCGGTGTCGGACGTGGCCGCCAAGGACGAGTTTTTCAACATCAAGAGCGTCACGCGCGACGACCAACTGGCCGCGCACCGCGTGCCGCCCCAGCTCATGGGCATCCTGCCGAACAATGCAGGCGGCTTCGGTGCCGTGGAACCGGCCGCGCGAGTCTTCGCGCGCAATGAGCTGGTGCCGCTGCAGTCGCAGTTCATGGCGATTAACGAATGGGCCGGCGTGGAAGTGGTGAAGTTCGCCCCGTATGACCTGGCCACAGGCGGGGAGGGCGCGGCATGAGCGACCACGTCGACAACACGGACAAGATCATCTTCGCCGAGGTGGCGCGCGGCTTGGCCGCCGTGCGGCGCCGGCCGGGCCTGGTGGCGCATGGCTGCTGCCACTACTGCGACGAGCCGCTGGCGCCCGCGCTGCTGTTCTGCGATGCGGACTGCCGCGACGACTACGAGAAGGAGCAGGCGGCCAAGGTGCGCGCCGGCTGCCCAGGATGACTGTCACGCCGCGTTAGCCGGCAGGGCCGGGCCGCGATAGCCCAGCCGCGCCAGAGCGCCCTAGCCACCGCACAGGCCGCCCATGAGGCGGCTTTTTCACGTCCCGACGAATGATGTTGCCCTTGGAGCAAGAAAACAGCCCATTTCGGCCCGGCGCGCGCAGTTGTCCCCCCTCCACACCTGCCCGCTAGTTAGGGGTCTTTTGACTCAAATGTGCGCCATGGCCGAAGGCGCATGAGGACTGGCGCGGCGGGGCGAAGAGGGGGTATGCGATTTGACGCATTTTGACGCACTTTGAGCGGTTTTGTGCTCCCCCAATTCTGCAGGGATTTCGCTGATATTTTATTTGACGGAAAAGCAACCTCAGTACACTTTGGAGGTTGCGTTGCCCAGGAGCGTTGTGGGTAATGACTAAATTATTTCTGCCATTTCACGAAATATTTCTCTCGTTTCATTGGGAGTTCTAGATTGCTTCAATGGGGTGAGTAGATACATATCCCAGTCGGGTTGCACTGGGTCAACGACCTCAATAAAATCGGTGAAGGTTTCAAATTTGAGTGTGACCATTACCCCTCCTATTTTGATTGGAGGGCGTTCACGGAGCGAAATGCGGTGAGCCGAAAAAACAACCGTCAAATTCCATTCAGCCAACTCAGCAACGCCTTGTAGCTCATCGGATCTCAGGGAAATCACCTTGCTAAGTGTTCGTAAGTGCTCATCAACGTAAACGTCGGTCAGTTCTCCACCATGGGATTCATAAGCGATGATTTTTCTATTTGCAGCATCTTGGAAATCACAATCCCCTAGTTTCCTTCGGCTGACATTCGTTGTATTCACAGAGTCACCAAGGCCTCGACTGCGCCAGCCATCTGCAGGTAAGTGCATTGACGAGGAAATTGCATCCACGACCCGTTGCTCCAACACTCCAAACGTAGCCGTATTGCCAAGTGTAATACGTCGCAATAGCGATGAAACTTGGACTGGTGTCAGTGCGTCCGGAAGAGGTACAAATAACGGCGCACTTAGGCGCATGATCCTGTGTAGCCAAAGCCGCAGAATTTTTGCAAGTTCTCGCCTAGCTGCGAAGCGTAATGACTCCAATCCTTTCAAAATATCCAGGAGAGATTTAGCGCCAGGGCGTGCCTTGAGTTTTTTACTTCGTACCCAGGAATCATCTAGATTGCCCACTGACTTTAGGTTGTTCAGGTACGGATTTCCGGCTGTTGAGAGTGCATCCGGATACTGTGCAAACAGCCAAAGCGCCGCGTTGCCCCTTGGGCTGAACTCGTACATGTCTGTGGCAGCATGGTCGTAAAACTCCGCTATCGTGCATTGATAGTGAAGTATTTGTAAATATGGCGGGAAGTATGCAAGGTCATCTGCAGGGCAAAGTGTTCCCAAGGCTTCCTTTATGTCATACGGAAACCCTAATAAAGTAGCTGATCCAGCAACTATTTCGGCAGAAGCATTCATGTCAGAGTCGGCAAATACTGAAATTTCCGACTCAGTATCGCTTTGGTAAAGAAGCTTTACTTGTTCAACTGAAAGTGAGCAGGTCCGGCCCAACGACTCCAAAAGATATCCAACAGACTGCCGACTAAATTTTAATTGTTCATGACCCTGGGAAAGTAGCCTTGAAATTTGAGCGCCAGAGAGTCTCTCAAGCTGGGCGAGATCGGCCATCAGAAAAGCATTTGTTAGAAATGCTCTGGCCTCTTCGTGCGACATGAAGTGTTCAGAAATGAGCTGACGGTGGATAATGAAATACTTATCCGCTAGGACCAGACCATGTTCGGAGTCTGCTGCACGAAGTACAGCTTGTGTTGCTATGCAGAATTCAGCTGATGGAGCACCTGAGTCTCGCCAGGTTCCAGTTTGCAGTTCAACCCAGGCACGAAAGTCAGCCTCAATGATACCCATGCCGACGAGAGTTGCTTCAAACGCTACAGAACATTGCAGTTCTTTCTCGACCCGCATGGGTAAAAGAAGCATGCGTAAGCAAGAGATAACATAGGCGGGATTAGGCATCTGAAAGCCCCCCATGACTTGCAGAGCCGGGAGTCTCCAAGAGCGAAGACGCCTCAACGCCCAGTGCACCACTAAGCTTGTGCAGTGCCTCGAGGCTAGCGTTTCGTCGACCTCGCTCGCAACTGCTAATGTACGTTCTATCAAGTCCAGCGCGATCAGCAAGCGCTTCCTGTGAAAGTCCGGCAATTAGCCTTAGCTCTCGGAGACGAAGGCCAAATTGTATTTTTGGGTCAATGCTATGTGAGGTGCTCATGAACACATGATCATGTTCATGTGGACTTTATGTCCACGGACTATGAGTCACCTCATGCTCGAGCTAACCCAATGCTCTGATTAAGGCTTTACCTACCGCACGTGCCAAAAGAGGTGGGACGGCATTGCCAATTTGTCTGTACTGCGCGCTCGTTAGACCACTAAACTGAAAATTCTCAGGAAATGATTGCAAGCTTGCAGACTCGCGAACTGTTAAGCGACGGACGCCTTCGACCAGTCCTGCTTTTGGGGTTCCGCCGTTCATAAGATGTGCATGATATTCAAGCAGAACACCATTTTCATCAACGATATGCGTTCTGTTGCCGCCGGCCGAAGCAGGTATAGTTTGCGAGGGTAGGTCAAGGTTAATTGGTCGACCACCGCCATTGACCAGCATGCCAGCCCAGGGGCTTGGGCGCAGGACAGGGGCCTTGGCATACGTCACAATGGCACGATTCGGAGCATCGGCGGACGCTTGCATGATTGCCTCTCGAGCAGACTTAAATGGACGATTTTTTGTGCCATGTGTTGCCGTGGGGAATATCGGATTGGAGCGCGCGGAACCAATCACAATTACGCGATTTCGATCCTGTGGCACACCAAACTTTGCAGCATTTAAAACCTGGTACTCGACCTCATAGCCAAGTGCCTCAAGGATGGCGATTTTTTCCTGCAAGTAAGGTGTATGTCGAACCGAAGCAAGTCCCGCTACATTTTCCATCAGGAACATTTTGGGCTTGATTTCTTGCACGGCACGGACAAACTCAGGCAGCATGTCGCGCATATCATTGGCAGCCTTTTGATTTCCTGCAACAGAAAATGGCTGACATGGAGGACCTCCAGCAACGAGATCTATTTTTCCTCGTAATGGTTTCCAGTCAATTTTGCGAACATCGCCTTCAACTACTTCAGTATTCGGGAAATTGTTGCGATAAGTGGCGCAGGCTCGAGGGTCGAAGTCGGACGCAACTTTTGTGTCCCATCCAGCCATTTCAAGACCAAGGCTAAGTCCCCCTGCGCCTGCAAATAAATCGACACTTGTTGGTTTTTTCATAATGATTCTAGATATGCTATTTCAGGAATGCTGGTACATCTAATGCCGGTCTTGGCGGGTATTGTTAGGCTATGCACTTGCCAACGCCAAATCCTTCTGTGATGCCGCGACTTTTGTCGTGACATCCAGTCATCGTCTTTCGCAACGTTTGGTTCTTCAAGGCTGAAAATGCCTGATGGCTACAGTTGGACTTAGTCCCTTTGAGGTGCTGCGATGCCTGGCTCAATGAGGATGAATCAATATAGCAGAAGATGAACTCCGCGTATTTAGCAAGTGTGGCAACACATTCTGGCGAACAAAAAAAAGCTGTCATTTTGTTGTCATTCCTAGGCTAAAACAGCCCAAAAACAACCCAAATAATGACAGCCTTCTTCTTGCTAACTACTTGATTCTAAACAATTCAGTGGTGGAGACGGCGGGAATCGAACCCGCGTCCGCAAGCACTCCACAGACAGTTCTACATACTTAGCACTATCATTTAATTTAACTCAGCCAGCACGGATGTGCACGTTATGGGCAAGCGAGTTACCTATTATTTAGTCGGACGCTAAGTAACCCAGCATACGACGAGTCCCTGTAAATGACTCTAGAGCTTTTGACGGCCCACCCCAGGGACGAGGTGTTCTAGAGCTAACAGCGATTAAGCTGCCAGTGCGTACGAGTTATCGTTTGCAGTTAAGTTTTTTCAGGTTGTATTTACGAGGTAGCCCGCCCTCGGTATGCCCTGCGCTGCTTTGCAACCCACGTCGAAACCAGGTCGTCCCCACAGAACCTTCATTGTAGCGCAATCCGCCCACTCTTGCATGGTGCATTCGCTTGCTGGCGTGCCAGATCAAGCGCGGGCCGATTTATGCCGCCAATTGCCGCGCCTGCGCCGCCTTCACCACCGCGCTGACCAGCTCGAGCAGCGCATGCGGGGTATCCAGCAGGTGGTCGGCGTTCCAGTGCTGCGGTTCGACGGGGCCGCAGTAGCCCCAGGCGCAGGCCACCGTGCGCATGCCGGCGGCGCGGCCGGCCTGGATGTCGCGCAGGTCGTCGCCCACGTACCAGCAGTCTTCCGGCGCCAGGTCCAGGCGGCGCGCCGCTTCCAGCAGGGGGGCGGGGTGTGGCTTCGGGTGCGCCATGGTGTCGCCCGAGATCACGCAGCCGGCGGCGCCCAGGCCGATCTGGCCGACCAGCGGGTCGGTGAAGCGGGCGGCCTTGTTGGTGACCACGCCCCAGGCCAGGCCCAGGGCTTGCAGGCCTTCCAGCAGGGCAGGGATGCCGTCGAACAGGCGGCTTTCCACGGCCAGGGCAGCTTCGTAATTGTTCAGGAAGCCGTCTTTCAGGGCTTCGTAGCCGCTTTCGCCGGGGCCGATGCCGTAGGATGCACCGATCATGCCGCGCGCGCCGGCCGAGGCCGTGGGGCGCAGGACGTCATACGGGGTCGGCGCCAGGCCGGCGCGCGCGCGCAGCAGGTTGATGGCCGCCGCCAGGTCGGGCGCGGTGTCGGCCAGGGTGCCGTCGAGGTCGAACAGGATGGCGCGCGGGGCTGGCAGATGGTCAGTGATCATGGCGGACAAAGTGTGTCAAGTAGGAATGAAAAATGGCGGCCGCAGCCGCCTTGTATTGTGCGTGATGGTTACAGCGGCCGGGTGCAGGCCACCAGATAATTGACGCTGGTATCGCTATTAAGTGAGTAAATCTTGGTCAGCGGATTGTAGCCCATGCCGCGCATGCTGTTGACGTCCAGGCCGGCGCTGCGCACGTATTGTGACAGTTCGGAAGGAGTGATGAATTTGTCATAGTCATGCGTGCCTTTCGGCAGCAGGCGCAGCAGGTATTCGGCGCCCAGGATGGCAAACAGGTACGCTTTCGGGTTGCGGTTCAGGGTCGACAGGAAGACGTGGCCGCCCGGTTTTACCAGCGCAGCGCAAGCCTTGACGATGGCGGCGGGGTCCGGCACGTGCTCGAGCATTTCCATGCAGGTCACGACGTCGTACTGACCAGCCTCTTCCTCGGCCATGGCTTCGGCGGCGATCAGCTTGTAGCGCACCTTGGCGCCCGATTCCAGGCTGTGCAGGTCGGCCACTTTCAAGGCCTTGTCGGACAGGTCGATGCCCGTCACGTCGGCACCCTTGCGGGCCATCGATTCGGCCAGGATGCCGCCGCCGCAGCCGATGTCGATCACGCGCTTGCCGGCCAGCGGCACTTTCGCGTTGATCCATTCCAGGCGCAGGGGGTTAATTTCGTGCAGGGGACGAAACTCGGAAGTGGGGTCCCACCAGCGGTGGGCCAGCTCACTGAATTTTTGGATTTCGAGAGGGTCGGCGTTCATAGGTCGAATAATAGCGGCAATTTTACAATTGGGCAGCCACGGACGAAAAAAAACCCCGCCGTGGCGGGGTTTTTCATGCTGTTCTTGACTTGCGCGATGACTTGCGGCAAGTCCAGGGGTTCAGCTATTACTTGTTGCGGGTACCAACAACTTCGATTTCCACGCGACGGTTTTTCGCACGGCCTTCGGCAGTTTTGTTATCAGCAACAGGTTGTTTCTCGCCTTTGCCTTCGGTGTACACGCGGTTGCTTTCAACGCCTTTGGTGACCAGGTAGGCTTTGACAGCATCAGCACGACGTACCGACAGTTTTTGGTTGTAAGCATCGGTGCCGACGGAGTCGGTGTGACCCACAGCGATGATGACTTCCAGGTTGATGCCGCCCAGTTGTGCGGACAGCTCGTCCAGCTTGGCTTTGCCTTCTGGCTTCAGCGTGGCTTTGTCGAAATCGAAGAATGCATCAGCAGCGAAGCTGACTTTTTCCGAGGTAGGAGCAACGACGACTGGTACTGGTACGACAACGACTGGTGCCGGTGCTGGTACGACTGGTGCTGGAGGAGCCACGCATTTGCCGTCTTGCAGGGTTTCTGGCTCTACGCACAGTGGCACGTCGCAACCTGGCACTGCGTCAGCAGGTGTCCAGTAGCCGGTACGCCAGCACAGGCCGAATGGGTCACGCACGATCACGCCGCGGGCATCTTGCACGTAAGCGCTTTTTGGGCTTGGTGCTTTGATGTCAGTGGTAACTGGCGCGAATGGTGGGGAGGTTGGGGTTTGGGCCGAAGCCGAGCCAGCAATCACTGCGGATGCAGCGAAAAACAGCGTTACAAATTTATTCATTCTTTTTTCCTTTCGGGGGGTGATATCCGCAGAACAACACTGCGCTACTGGTGCTACGTGCCAAGATTTTATCATGTAGACCATATGCGCTCGTTTCAGATTGCGAAACTAGCAATTAACTTCCCAGTCATTTTGCCACACGCATCAGGGGCGCACGACCGTGGTTAAATCAAAGCTTGCCCGATTTTAGACCGCGCGTTGTTTTTGCGCAACGAAAATGCCCATTTGTAACGCGTCTGTAACAATTGATCGCTTTTTTTGCCTCTTTTAAGGGCAGGTGTCTTGAACTGGTATTGCCATTGTGCATTATCGAAAGGTCAGGCTGCACGGCTCCCGTGCAAACTGCCAATCTTGTTGGTATGGCCAATTTGTACAGGTAGCTGGGCGCGCATGCTAAAATCGTGCGCTTGACTGTTAAGAGTGTCGGGCAAATGCCCACGGCGGCACTGCATGGCCAGCGCGTACCACTGCGGTACACGTACTGGCCGTGCCGCCAGCCCGCCGATTTGTTCCGGCACTCTGCGACATGGAAGCCGGGCCGCGCCAGCAGCGCGCGGCGCGGCGTCCACGACGACAGCCACCCAGGATATGCAGTATTGCGTCATACATTGCGTAACAGATAAGTTAACCACAGCCTGAGATCAGTCGAACCGCCAATGGATCAATTCGCAAAAGAAACAATTCCTATTTCCCTCGAAGAAGAGATGCGCAAGAGCTACCTCGATTACGCCATGAGCGTGATCGTCGGTCGCGCCTTGCCCGATGCGCGCGATGGCTTGAAGCCAGTGCACCGCCGCGTCTTGTTCGCGATGCATGAAATGAACAACGTGTGGAACCGCCCTTACGTCAAGTGCGCCCGCGTGGTCGGCGAAACCATGGGTAAATACCATCCCCACGGCGATGCCTCGATCTACGACACGCTGGTGCGCATGGCGCAGGATTTCTCGCTGCGCTACATGCTCGTCGATGGCCAGGGCAACTTCGGCTCCGTCGACGGCGACGGCGCCGCGGCGATGCGTTACACCGAGTGCCGCCTGGACAAGATCGCCAGCGAGCTGCTGGCCGATATCGACAAGGACACCGTCGACTTCCAGCCCAACTACGATGGCAAGGAAAAGGAACCGACGGTCTTGCCGACGCGTATCCCGAACCTGCTGATCAATGGCTCGTCCGGTATCGCGGTCGGCATGGCGACGAACATTCCGCCACACAACATTACCGAAGTCATCGACGGTGCGCTGCACGTGCTGCGCAACCCCGAGTGCACGATCGATGAGTTGATCGAGCTGATTCCGGCGCCGGACTTCCCGACGGCCGGCATCATCTATGGCGTGTCCGGCGTGCGCGACGGCTACCGCACGGGCCGCGGCCGCGTCGTCATGCGCGCCAAGACCCACTTCGAAGAATACGGCAAGGATGGCGGCCGCATCGCCATCATCGTCGATGAGCTGCCATTCCAGGTCAACAAGAAATCCTTGCTGGAACGCATCGCTGAAAACGTGCGCGACAAGAAGCTCGACGGCATTTCCGACATCCGCGACGAATCCGACAAGTCGGGCATGCGCGTGGTGATCGAGCTGAAACGGGGCGAAGTGCCGGAAGTGGTGCTGAACAACCTGTACAAGCAGACCCAGTTGCAAGACACCTTCGGCATGAACATGGTGGCCCTGGTCGATGGCCAGCCGAAGCTGCTGAACCTCAAGCAGATGCTGCAATGCTTCCTGTCGCACCGCCGCGAAGTGGTGACGCGCCGCACCGTGTTCGAACTGCGCAAGGCGCGCGAACGCGGTCACGTATTGGAAGGCCTGGCTGTCGCGCTGGCCAACATCGATGACTTCATCGCCATCATCAAGGCCGCGCCGACGCCGCCGATCGCCAAGGTCGAACTGATGGCCAAGGCCTGGGATTCGTCCGTCGTGCGCGAAATGCTGGCTCGCACGGGCGACGGCTCGACGCCAGGCGGCATCGACGCCTACCGTCCGGAAAACCTGCCGAAGCACTATGGCATGCAGGGCGATGGCCTGTACAAGCTGTCGGACGACCAGGCGCAGGAAATTCTGCAAATGCGCCTGCAGCGCCTGACCGGCCTGGAACAGGACAAGATCGTCAACGAGTACAAGGACGTGATGGAACATATCGCCGACTTGCTCGACATCCTGGCCAAGCCGGAACGCGTCACCGTCATCATCACCGACGAAATGACGGCGGCGAAGAACGAATACGGCGCTGGCAACAAGGACGTGCGCCGCTCGCAGATCGAATTGAACGCGACCGACCTGGAAACGGAAGATCTGATCACGCCGCAGGACATGGTCGTGACCCTGTCGCACACGGGCTACATGAAGGCCCAGCCGATCACCGAATACCGCGCGCAGAAGCGCGGCGGCCGCGGCAAGCAGGCCATGGCGACGAAAGAGGAAGACTGGATCGACCAGCTGTTCATCGCCAACACGCACGACTACATCCTGTGCTTCTCGGATCGTGGCCGCATGTACTGGCTGAAGGTGTGGGAAGTGCCGCAAGGCTCGCGCAATTCGCGCGGCAAGCCGATCGTCAACATGTTCCCGCTGCAGGACAACGAAAAGATCACCGTGATCCTGCCGCTGTCGGGCGAGAACCGCACGTTCCCGGAAGACCATTACGTGTTCATGTCGACCAGCCTCGGTACCGTCAAGAAGACGCCGCTGAAGGACTTCAGCAATCCACGCAAGGCCGGCATCATCGCGGTCGACCTGGACGACGGCGACTTCCTGATCGGCGCGGCGCTGACCGACGGCCAGCACGATGTGATGCTGTTCTCCGATTCGGGCAAGGCTGTGCGCTTCGACGAAAACGACGTGCGTCCGATGGGCCGTACGGCGCGCGGCGTGCGCGGCATGAACCTGGAAGAAGGCCAGCACGTGATCGCCCTGCTGGTGGCCGAGAACGAGCAGCAGTCGGTGCTGACGGCCACGGAAAACGGCTACGGCAAGCGTACGCCGATCACCGAGTACACGCGCCATGGCCGTGGCACGAAAGGCATGATCGCCATCCAGACCAGCGAGCGCAACGGTAAAGTGGTTGCCGCGACCCTGGTCGATACCAGCGATGAAATCATGCTGATCACCACCGGTGGCGTATTGATCCGCACCCGCGTGTCGGAAATCCGCGAGATGGGCCGCGCGACGCAGGGCGTGACCCTGATCGCCGTGGAAGACGGCACCAAGCTGTCCGGCCTGCAGCGCGTGGTGGAGACGGATATCGACGAAGTCGAGCTGACGACGGAGGTGGGCCAGGAGGCTGCGGCCGCGCCGGCAGCGGCTGAACCGGCCGATCCTGTCGACCCGGCGCAGCCGGAGTAAGATGATTGGGGCTCTTTCGGGAGCCCCAATTGCTGTTGGCGTGCCGGTTGCGGCGCTAGCCTGCGTATCCCCAGATAGTTCCCCGCTTTTGTAAAGTCCCGCATGCCATGAGAAAAATCGTCGCCACCTTCTTCGCCGCGTTTTCGCTGGCCTTCCTTGCGACCCTGCCGGCCCTGGCCCAGAGCACGCAAGCCACGCCCGCCCGCCAGGCGGCGCCCAGCCCCGCCATGAAGGTGGCCGTGCGGCGCATGCTCGACGCGATGCAGTTCCCGCAACTGACGCGCAACATCTTCGACCAGATGCTGCAATCGGTGCCGGCCATGATCCGCCAGTCGGCGCAGCAGCAAATCAGCAGCAACCCGAACCTGGACGAGCAGCGCAAGGCGCGCGCGCTGGCCAGCGCCGAGGAAGAAATCCCCCTGGCCATCGCCACCCTGACGCAGGTGCTGGCCGACCCGACCCTGATCGACGAACTGGCCGCCGAAATGGTGCCCCTGTACGCGCGCTTTTACACGGTGCCCGAAGTCGAGCAGCTGACGACCTTCTACAAGACGCCGCTGGGACGCAAGATGCTGGCCACCATGCCGCAACTGTCTGCCGAATCGATGGCCATCAGCCAGCGCGTGCTGATCCCGCGCGTGAATGCGGTGCTGGACCAGGTCATGCGGGCGGCCACGCAGTCGCCCCAATAAGATTTTCATTTTGCCAAGGACCGTATCGTGACCCATATCTACAATTTTTCCGCCGGCCCCGCCGTCCTGCCCAAGGAAGTGCTGGCGCAAGCAGCTGCCGAGATGCAGGACTGGCATGGCAGTGGCATGTCGGTGATGGAAATGAGCCACCGTGGTCCCGAATTCATTTCCATCTACCAGCAGGCAGTGGCCGACCTGCGCGAGCTGCTGGCCGTGCCCGACAACTACAAGATTCTGTTCCTGCAGGGCGGTGGCCTGGGCGAGAACGCCATCATCCCGATGAACCTGGTGGGTCTGGCCGCGCAGCAGCCGGCCACCGTGGACTTCGTGCACACGGGCTCGTGGTCCGGCAAGTCGATCCAGGAAGCGGCCAAGTACGCCAACGTCAACGTGGCCGCGTCGTCCAAGGCCGCCCGTTTCACGGGCGTGCCGCCGGTCTCCGAATGGCAGCTGACGCCGGGCGCCGCCTACCTGCACATCTGCACCAATGAAACCATCGACGGCGTGGAATTCCAGCAGGCGCCGAACGTGCCGGCAGGGACCACCATCGTGGCCGACATGTCGTCGCACATTCTGTCGCGCGTTATTGATGTATCGCAATATGGCGTCATCTTTGGCGGCGCGCAGAAAAATATCGGCCCGGCCGGCCTGACCCTGGTCATCGTGCGCGAAGACTTGCTGGGCAAGGCGCTGCCGATCTGCCCGTCGGCCTTCGACTGGAGCATCGTGGCCGAACATGAGTCGATGTACAACACGCCGCCCACCTACGGCATCTATATCGCCGGCCTGGTTTTCCAGTGGCTCAAACGCCAGGGTGGCGTTGCAGCCATGGAACAGCGTAATATTGAGAAAGCGGCGCTGCTGTACGCGGCGCTCGATGCGGACGACTTTTACCAGAACCGGGTCGCCCCAGAATACCGCTCGCGCATGACCATCCCGTTCTATCTGCGCGATGAAAGTCTGAACGACGCATTCCTGGCCGGCGCAAAACAGCGCGGCCTGCTGCAACTGAAGGGCCACAAGTCCGTCGGCGGCATGCGTGCATCGATTTATAACGCGATGCCGATCGAGGGCGTGCAAGCCCTGGTCAACTATTTGAACGAGTTTGCCGGACGCTGAGTCGCCTAGACGACCGCGCCGGCCCGCCGCCGGCGCAGGCCGCGCGGCCATGATTGAAGTACAGCTGACGAAACAAACCAACCATGACCGATAAATTGAAACCGCTGCGCGAACAGATCGATGCGATCGATGCGCAAATCCTCGAACTGCTGAACCGCCGCGCGCAAATCGCCCAGCAAGTGGGCCACGTGAAGGCTGAAACGCAGGCGCCCGTGTTCCGCCCCGAGCGCGAGGCGCAGGTGCTGCGCGGCGTGGCCGAACGCAATCCCGGCCCCATGGGCGACCGCGAAGTGCAGACTATCTTCCGCGAAATCATGTCGTCCTGCCGCTCGCTGGAAAAGCGGGTCACCGTGGCGTACCTTGGCCCGGCCGGCACTTTCAGCGAACAGGCCGTGTACCAGCAGTTCGGCAGTGCCGTGGAAGGCTTGCCATGCGCGTCCATCGACGAAGTATTTCGTTCCGCCGAGGCGGGAACGGCGGATTTCGGCGTGGTGCCGATCGAAAATTCCTCGGAAGGCGCCGTCAACCGCACCCTGGACATGATGCTGCAGACGAGTCTCATCATCAGCGGCGAGGTGGCGATCGCCGTGCACCACAGCCTGATGACGAAGAGCGGCAACATGGATGGCGTCACCGCCATCTGCGCCCATTCGCAGGCGCTGGCGCAGTGCCAGGTGTGGCTGAACCAGAATTACCCGCACATCGCGCGCCATGCCGTGGCGTCGAACGCCGAGGCGGCCCGCATGGCCGGCGAAGATGGCACGGTGGCCGCGATTGCCAGCGAACTGGCGGGCGCGCAGTACAAGCTGGGCGTGGTCAAGGGCCATATCCAGGACGACCCGCACAACCGCACGCGCTTTGCCGTCGTGGGCACCTTGCAGACGGCGCCGTCGGGCAAGGACCAGACGTCGCTGGTGCTGGCCGTGCCGAACAAGGCGGGCGCCGTGTACCAGCTGCTGGCGCCCCTGGCGAAACACGGCGTGTCGATGACGCGCTTCGAGTCGCGCCCGGCGCGCATGGGCAGCTGGGAGTACTATTTCTATGTCGACGTGGAGGGTCACGTGCACGACGCAGCCGTCGCCCAGGCGCTGGCCGAGCTGCAAAGCAATGCGGCGTTTTTCAAGGTGCTGGGGTCATATCCGGTCAGCCTGTGAAGCTGTAGCTATTCTTACAATCACCCACTTTTTTAAAGAACACCATGTCTAAAAATATCGGTCCAGAATACGTCCGCGCCATCGCCCCTTACCAGAGCGGCAAACCGATCGCGGAAGTCGCGCGCGAATTCGGCCTCGACGAGGCAGCCATCGTCAAGCTGGCATCGAATGAAAACCCGTACGGCATGCCGGAATCGGCCAAGCAGGCGATGATCGCCGCCATCGATGACCTGGGCCGCTACCCGGACGCCAACGGCTTTGACTTGAAAGCCGTGCTGTCGAAGCGCTATGACGTGCCGGCCGACTGGATCACCCTGGGCAATGGCAGCAACGACATCCTGGAAATCGCCGCGCACGCGTTTGTGCAGCATGGCGAATCCGTCGTGTACTCGCAGTATTCGTTCGCCGTGTACGCGCTGGCCACGCAAGGCCTGGGCGCGCGCCACATCGTCGTCCCGGCGCAAGCCTATGGCCATGACCTGGACGCCATGGCGGCGGCGATTGCCGACGACACGCGTCTGATTTTCATCGCCAACCCGAACAACCCGACCGGCACCTTCCTGACGGCGGCGCAGCTCGAAGCCTTCCTGCAGAAAGTGCCGGCGCATGTCGTCGTCGTGCTGGACGAGGCCTACAACGAATTCCTGTCGGCCGACGAGCAGTACGAGTCGACGGCGTGGGTGCGCCAGTATCCGAACCTGGTGGTCTCGCGCACCCTGTCGAAGGCGTATGGCCTGGCGGGCCTGCGCATCGGCTTCGCCATCGCCCAGCCGGTGCTGACGGACCTGATGAACCGCATCCGCCAGCCGTTCAACGTCAATTCGCTGGCGCAGGCGGCCGCGATTGCCGCCCTGAACGACAAGCCCTTCCTCGAGCAAAGCGCGCGCAACAACGCGGCCGGCTACCAGCAGTTTACGGAAGCGTTTGCGCAACTGGGCCTGGAATACGTGCCGTCGCACGGCAATTTCGTGCTGGTGAAGGTGGGCGACGATGATGAAGCGGGCGCGCGCGTGAACCTGGCGCTGCTGAAACAGGGCGTGATCGTGCGCCCCGTGGGCAGCTATGGCTTGCCGCAATGGCTGCGCATTTCCATCGGCCTGCCGCAGGAAAACGCCATCTTCATCGCCGCGCTGACGAAAGCGCTGGCCTGACGCCATGACGACGCCTGCACTGAAGAAGGTCGTCATTTTTGGCGTAGGCCTGATCGGCGGATCGTTCGCGCGCGCCTTGAAACACGCGGGCGCGGTTCAAACCGTAGTCGGCATGGGCCGCTCACGCGCGTCGATGGTGCGCGCGCTCGAACTGGGTATCATCGACGAAATCGGCGGCGACATGGCGCAAGCCTTGCATGGCGCCGACCTAGTGCTGCTGGCCGCGCCCGTGGCGCAGACGGGTCCCATCCTGGCATCCATCGCGCCGCACCTGCAGCCCGGCACCATCGTCACCGATGGGGGCAGCACGAAGAGCGACGTGGTGGCGGCCGCGCGCGCGGCGCTCGGCGGCAAGGTGGGCCAGTTCGTGCCCGGCCACCCGATCGCGGGGCGCGAGACGAATGGTCCCGACGCCGCCATCATTGATCTGTATCAAGGCAAGAAAGTGGTGCTCACGCCGCTGGCGGAAAACGCAGCGGACGACGTCGAGCGCGTGGCGGCCGCCTGGCGTGCCTGCGGCGCCATCCTGCACACGTTGACGCCCGAAGAACATGACAAGGTGTTTGCCGCCGTCAGCCATCTGCCGCATTTGCTGGCCTTTGCGCTGGTCGACGACATCGCCAACAAACCGCACGCGGGCCTGCTGTTTCAATACGCGGCCAGCGGCTTTCGCGACTTTACGCGCATCGCCGGTTCATCGCCGGAAATGTGGCGCGACATCAGCCTGGCCAACCAGCCGGCGCTGCTGCACGAACTGGACGCCTACCTGGCACAGTTGACGGCCTTGCGCACCCACCTGGCCGCGCACGACGGCGCCGCCATCGAGGGCGTGTACGCGAACGCCCAGCACGCGCGGCAGCAATGGATCGAGGCGATCGAGACGGCGGAAGCTCCCGCGCCCGCACAATAAATACTCAAGGATTCCAGCATGACCCAGACCAAGCACTACCCCCACCATATCGACTTGAAGCCGGTGATGCACGCCGAGGGCACGGTGCGCTTGCCCGGCTCGAAAAGCATTTCCAACCGCGTGCTGCTGCTGGCCGCGCTGGCCAAGGGCACGACGAAGATCGTCGACTTGCTCGCCTCCGACGACACCTTCGTCATGCTGACGGCCCTGACGTCGCTGGGCGTCAAATGGACGCAGGACGAGTTGCAGGGCGACCCGGCCACCGCGCACCAGATCCACCACGTGGAAGGCTGCGGCGGCGTATTCCCGCACCACGAGGCTGACCTCTTCATGGGCAATGCCGGTACGGCGATCCGCCCGCTGACGGCGGCGCTGGCCGTCATCGGTGGCGACTACACCTTGCATGGCGTGTCGCGCATGCACGAGCGCCCCATCGGCGACCTGGTCGACGCGCTGAACGCCGTCGGCACGCAGATCGAATACACGGGCGAGCAGGGCTTCCCGCCGCTGCGCATCCGCCGCGGCCACATCCACGCGCAGCGCATCGCCGTGCGCGGCAACGTGTCGAGCCAGTTCCTGACGGCCCTCTTGATGGTGGCGCCGCTGATGGCGCGCGACCATGCCGTCACCATCGATGTCACGGGCGAGCTGATTTCGAAGCCGTACATCGAGATCACCCTGAACCTGATGCGCCGTTTCGGCGTGACGGTCGAACATGACGGCTGGCAGTCGTTCACCGTGCAGCCGGGCCAGCAATACCAAAGCCCGGGCACCATCCACGTGGAAGGCGACGCTTCGTCGGCCTCGTATTTCCTGGCGGCCGGCGCCATCGGCGGCGGCCCCGTGCGCGTGGAAGGCGTGGGGCGCGACAGCATCCAGGGCGACGTGCGCTTCGTCGAAGCCTTGCAGCAGATGGGCGCGACCATCACCATGGGCGAGAACTGGATCGAAGCCCGTTCGAACGGCGTCCTGAAAGCCGTCGACATGGACTTTAACCACATCCCCGACGCGGCCATGACGATCGCCGTGGCCGCCCTGTACGCGGACGGCACCAGCACCTTGCGCAATATCGCCAGCTGGCGCGTAAAGGAGACGGACCGCCTGGCCGCCATGGCCACGGAGTTGCGCAAGCTGGGCGCGGAAGTGGAAGAGGGCGCGGACTACCTGCGCGTGACGCCGCCGGCGCAGATTCTTGCCGCCACCATCGACACGTATGACGACCACCGCATGGCCATGTGCTTTTCGCTGGCTTCGCTGGACGGCGCCGCGCGCCGCGGCAACGAGATGCGCATCAACGACCCGAAATGCGTGGCCAAGACCTTCCCCGAGTATTTCGCCGCCTTCGCGGGGATTGCCAAAGATACTTTGATTTAATTGATTGCCAACACTATGCCGACCTCCCACATTCCAGTCATCGCCATCGACGGCCCCACCGCTTCCGGCAAGGGCACGGTGGCGCACCGCGTGGCCGACAAGCTGGGCTTTCATTACCTGGACTCGGGCGCGCTGTACCGTCTGACGGCCTTGAGCGCGCTGCGCCGCGGCACGGACTTGCGCGACGAGCACGCGCTGGCCAAGCTGGCCGAACACTTGCCCTGCCATTTTGCGGGCGGCGAGATCCTGCTGGCGCATGAAAATGTCACCGAGCAGATCCGTGCCGAAGAAGTGGGGAATACGGCGTCGAAAATTGCTGTTTTACCAACCGTCCGCCATGCCTTGGTCGGTTTGCAGCTGGGCTTTCGCAAGACGCCGGGCCTGGTGGCCGACGGACGCGACATGGGCACGGTGATCTTCCCGCACGCCCCGTTGAAGGTGTTCCTGACCGCCAGCGTCGAGGCGCGCGCGCAACGGCGCTACAAGCAATTGATAGACAAGGGTTTTTCTGCTAATATGGAAGACCTTCTGATGGATTTGCAGGCGCGGGACGAACGTGATACTCACCGTGCGATTGCGCCGCTGGTCCCCGCAGAAGGGGCGCATGTCCTCGATACCTCGGCCATGACGGCAGATGATGCCGTCGAAACCGTGTTGAAATGGTATGCCGCAGTTGCAAAATAAGCAGAAAAATAGCGTGTATTGATGTGTAGTGCGTGCTATGTGGTGCCCGTTGACGGCTCCTGGCCTGTCCGGGTGTGTCAAAAACCTAACCCAGTTTAAGTCGCATCGTGCGATCTCTGCTGGATAACCTGTGTGAACCCTATGTCTACTGTTACAACTAACGAATCTACCGGTATGGAAAGTTTTGCTGCGCTCTTCGAGGAATCGTTGTCGCGTCAAGATATGCGCTCCGGCGAAGTTATTTCCGCTGAAGTCGTGCGCCTCGACCACAATTTCGTGATCGTGAACGCTGGCCTCAAATCCGAAGCATTCATCCCTGTCGAAGAATTCAAGAACGACCACGGCGAACTGGAAGTCAAAGTTGGTGACTTCGTTTCCGTGGCGATCGAATCGCTGGAAAACGGTTTCGGCGATACCATCCTGTCGCGCGACAAAGCCAAGCGTCTGGCTTCGTGGCTGGCTCTGGAAAAAGCGATGGAATCGGGCGAAATCGTCGTCGGTACCGTCAATGGTAAAGTCAAAGGCGGTCTGACCGTGTTGACCAACGGCATCCGCGCATTCCTGCCGGGCTCGCTGGTTGATACCCGTCCTGTCAAAGACACCACCCCATTCGAAGGCAAAACCCTCGAATTCAAAGTGATCAAGCTGGATCGCAAGCGTAACAACGTGGTTCTGTCCCGCCGCGCCGTCATCGAAGCTTCGATGGGCGAAGAGCGTCAGAAACTGATGGAAACGCTGAAAGAAGGCACGGTCGTGACCGGCGTCGTCAAAAATATCACCGACTACGGCGCGTTCGTGGATCTGGGCGGTATCGATGGCCTGCTGCACATCACCGACCTGGCATGGCGCCGTGTACGTCACCCGTCGGAAGTTCTGACGGTTGGCCAGGAAATCACCGCCAAAGTCCTGAAATACGATCAAGAGAAAAACCGTGTTTCGCTGGGCGTGAAACAACTGGGCGACGATCCTTGGACCGGTCTGTCCCGTCGTTACCCACAAAGCACCCGTCTGTTCGGTAAAGTAACGAACCTGACCGACTACGGCGCGTTCGTTGAAGTGGAACAGGGTATCGAAGGTCTGGTACACGTTTCCGAAATGGACTGGACGAACAAAAACGTTGCTCCTAACAAAGTTGTCCAACTGGGCGACGAAGTAGAAGTGATGGTTCTGGAAATCGACGAAGAGCGTCGTCGTATTTCGCTGGGCATGAAACAGTGCAAAGCCAATCCATGGGACGACTTCGGTGTTACCCATAAGAAAGGTGACAAAGTCCGCGGCGCGATCAAATCGATCACCGACTTCGGCGTGTTCATCGGCCTGGCCGGCAACATCGACGGTCTGGTGCACCTGTCCGACCTGTCCTGGACCGAAACCGGCGAAGAAGCCGTGCGTCGCTTCAAGAAAGGTGACGAACTGGAAGCCATCGTTCTGGCCATCGACGTTGAGCGCGAGCGCGTTTCCCTGGGCGTCAAGCAACTGGAAGGTGACCCATTCAACAACTTCGCAGCCATGAACGACAAAGGCTCGCTGGTAACCGGTACCGTTAAATCGGTTGAGCCTAAAGGCGCCGTGATCCAACTGTCCGAAGAAGTTGAAGGCTACCTGCGCGCTTCCGAAATCTCGCGCGACCGCGTTGAAGATGCTGGTACGCACCTGAAAGTCGGCGACACCGTCGAAGCAATGGTGTTGAACATCGACCGCAAAGCCCGTGGTATCCAACTGTCGATCAAAGCGAAAGACAACGTTGAAACCCAGGAAGCCATGCAGAAGATGGCAGCTACCGACAACAACGCAGCTTCGGGCACCACCAGCCTGGGCGCCTTGTTGAAAGCTAAGTTCGATAACAAGAACTAAGACTGCGGATACGGCAGATGACAAAGTCCGAGCTGATCAACCGCCTCGCTGAGCGTTATTCTCAGCTGGTGGCGAAAGATGCGGAGTATGCCGTCAAGACCATTCTCGATGCGATGACCAACGCCCTGGCGACCGGTCAGCGTATCGAGATCCGCGGTTTTGGCAGTTTTGCCCTGAACAGCAGGCCCCCGCGCATCGGCCGCAACCCGAAATCCGGCGACAAGGTGATGGTTCCCGAAAAACGGGTACCCCACTTCAAGCCGGGCAAACAGTTGCGCGAGCGGGTGGACGCGATGGTCGGACAACCGATCATCGAGGATTAATCGTCTGCTGGAAGGCGACACAAAGAGCGGCGTCCTTGGATGCCGCTTTTTTTTGTTAATATGCTGAGAATGCCTGACATAAGCTACTGCGCGTCGCGCTTTGCGGCCTGCGATGCTCACCGTACTTAAGTACGGTTGTGCTTCTCGGACCAAAGGGGGCGCCGAGCCTCGCTGACGCTCGCTACGCTTCTGTCAGGTATTCCAAGGTTGTGCCATACGGGCATTTTTTGTACTTTCTGGGCGTATCGATGAAAATCATCTCCACCATCGTTGGCTGTGTTCTCTTCGTCCTGTTCTTCAGTTTTGCGCTGAAGAATGCGCAGGTTGTCGACCTGCATGTTTTCCTCAATTATGAAATTCGCGGCCCCCTGGTCCTGATGCTGCTGGGCTTTTTTGTCGCCGGCGCCAGCCTGGGCGTACTGGCCCTGACGCCGACCGTGTTCCGTCACCGCCGCGAAGCGAGCAAGCAAAAAACCACCATTGCCGCGCTGCAGACCGTTGGCGTGGCCAGCAATGTCCAGCCGCAACCGGACAGCGTGAGCGCGCAGTAAGCGGCGCCATCGCTCCTATCTCTCTTACTCGAATAAAAACAATCGCATGGATTTTGAACTCTGGTGGCTCTTGGGTATCCCCGTGTTTTTCGCGCTGGGCTGGATTGCCGCGCGTGTTGACATTCATCAACTGGTGTCCGAATCGCGCAGCCTGCCGCGCAATTACTTCAAGGGCTTGAATTTCCTGCTCAATGAGCAGCATGACAAGGCCATCGATGCCTTCATCGAAGTCGTCAAGCTGGACCCGGAATCGGCCGATATGCACTTTGCCCTGGGTAACCTGTTCCGCCGCCGCGGCGAGACGGAGCGCGCCATCCGCGTGCACCAGAATTTGCTGGCGCGCCCGGACTTGCCGCTGGAGCAGCAGGGCCATGCCGCCTATGAGCTGGGCATGGATTACCTGAAGGCGGGTCTGCTGGACCGCGCCGAAGAAACCTTCAACAGCCTGGTCGACACGCAATATGCGGCCCAGGCGCGCCGCGCGCTGCTGGAAATCTACCAGCGCGAAAAGGAATGGCCACGCGCCATCGAAGCGGCCGTGGGCTTGCAGGAATCGGGCGCCGGCGCGCGCCAGAAGGAAATCGCCCAGTTCTATTGCGAACTGGCGCATGACGCGCTGGTGCACATGAAGCCGGACGAAGCCATGCCGCTGCTGGAAAAAGCCTTGCAGACGGACCGCAAGAGCGTGCGCGCCACCATCCTGACGGGCGACGTGCTGCTGGCGCGCGGCGACGTGGAGGGCGCGCTGACCACCTGGCGCCGCGTGGAGCAGCAAAGCGTGCCGCATGTGGCCCTGGTGGCGCAGCGCCTGATGGACGGTTATACCAAGCTGGGCCGTCCACAGGAAGGCGTCAACTTGTTGCGCTCCTACCTGGAAGAGGCGTCGTCGATCGACCTGATCGAAGTCGTCTTCAAGGCCGTCATCGAGCTCGACGGCGTGGAAGCGGCGAAACAGCTGGTCAGCGCCGAGCTGCGCCGCACGCCGACCTTGCTGGGCCTGGATAAACTGCTGGAAGCGCGCATGATGGATGCGCCGGCCGCCATCTGGTCGGAGCTGTCGATGGTGAAAAACCTCGTGCACGGCTATACGCAAAAGCTGGCCCGCTACCAGTGCAGCCACTGCGGCTTCAAGGCGCGCCAGTTCTATTGGCATTGCCCGGGCTGCAACAAGTGGGAAACCTATCCGCCACGACGCACGGAAGAACTCAACGTCATGAATTAGTCGTGCCCAGCACAGGGCTCATGGCTGCGTTGCAGCGCCTTGCCCTGAACCCTGTGCTGTGCACTTGCAGGTCAGAACCCATATTACAAATACGGCACAACCATGAAAATCACCATTATCGGCACGGGCTATGTGGGCCTCGTGACGGGCGCCTGCCTGGCGGAGCTGGGCAATGACGTCTTTTGCCTCGACCTCGACGTACAGAAGGTCGCCTTGCTCAACAGCGGCGGCATCCCCATCCATGAACCGGGCCTGGAAGAAGTCGTGGCGCGCAACCGCGCCGCCGGCCGCATGACCTTTTCCACCGACGTCGAGGCTGCCGCCGCGCACGGCGTGATGCAATTCATCGCCGTCGGCACACCGCCCGATGAAGACGGCTCGGCCGACCTGCAATACGTGCTGGCCGCCGCGCGCGGCATCGGCAAGTACATGACGGACTTCAAGGTCATCGTCGACAAGTCCACCGTGCCCGTCGGCACGGCCGAAAAAGTGCGCGCCGCTATCCAGGGCGAACTCGATGCGCGCGGCGTGGCTGCCACGTTCTCCGTCGCGTCGAATCCGGAATTTCTCAAGGAAGGCGCGGCCGTCGAAGACTTCATGCGCCCTGACCGCATCGTCATCGGCGTCGACGCCACGCCGGACGGTGAACGCGCGCGCGAATTGCTGAAAAGCCTGTACGCGCCATTCAACCGCAACCACGAGCGCACCTACTGGATGGACGTGCGCTCGGCCGAATTCACGAAATATGCGGCCAACGCCATGCTGGCCACGCGCATCTCGTTCATGAATGAGCTGGCGAACCTGGCCGACAAGGTGGGCGTCGATATCGAAGCCGTGCGCCACGGCATCGGTTCCGACCCGCGCATCGGCCACAGCTTCCTGTATGCCGGTTGCGGCTACGGCGGTTCCTGCTTCCCGAAAGACGTGCAGGCGCTCGAGCGCACGGCGCGCGGCCACGGCCAGGAATTGCTGATCCTGCGTGCCGTCGAAGCCGTTAACGACCAGCAAAAGCAGGTGCTGGGCCGCAAAGTGGTCGCTCGCTTCGGCGAAGACTTGACGGGCCGGCATTTTGCCGTCTGGGGCCTGGCCTTCAAGCCGAATACGGACGACATGCGCGAAGCGTCGGCTCGCGTGCTGCTGGCCGACTTGCTGGGGCGCGGCGCCACGGTGGCCGTGTACGACCCCGTCGCCATGGCCGAGGCGCGCCGCGTGCTGCAACTGGACTTGACGCCGGAGCAACTGGCGAAGGTGCGCTTTGCCGACAGTCCGAAGGATGCGCTGCAGGACGCCGATGCGCTGGTCATCGTGACGGAATGGAAAGCCTTCCGCAGCCCCGACTTCGAGCAGGTCAAGGCGCGCCTGAAGCAGGCCGTCGTCTTTGACGGGCGCAACCTGTTCGAGCCGGCCGTCATGGCCGAGAATGGCATCGAATACCACGGGATCGGCCGCTCGATCCTGACGCGCGCATGAGCGCCCACGAGGTGGTCGCCTTGACGGCGCCGGCCGCATTGGCCCAGGTACGCCTGCTGGTGGTGGGCGATGTGATGCTGGACCGCTACTGGTTCGGTGACGTCAGCCGTATTTCGCCGGAAGCGCCCGTGCCCATCGTGCGCATCGAAAAGCGCGAGGAACGCCTGGGCGGCGCGGCCAACGTGGCGCGCAACGCGGCCGCGCTGGGCGCGAAGACGAGCTTGCTCGGCGTGGTGGGCGACGACGAGGCCGGCAGCCAGGTCGAGCGTCTGCTCGAAGGCGGCGGCATCCACAGCTATCTGCAGCGCGACGCAGCTATTTCCACCATCATCAAGCTGCGCGTGATCGGCCGCCAGCAGCAGATGCTGCGCATCGACTTCGAGGATGCGCCTAGCGATACGGTGCTGCGCGACAAGCTGGCGCAGTTCAACGCGCTGCTGCCCCATTACGATGTGGTGATCCTGTCCGACTACGCCAAGGGCAGCCTGGTGAACGTGGCAGAGATGATCAAGGCGGCCCGGGCCGCCGGCAAGATCGTCATGGTCGACCCGAAAGGTGATGATTTCAGCCGCTATTCAGGTGCGTCAGTGCTCACTCCGAACAAGTCCGAACTGCGCCGCGTGATCGGCAGCTGGAATACGGAGGAGCAACTCACGGAGCGCGCGCAGCAGATGCGCGCGCAACTGGGCCTGGACGCCTTGCTGCTGACCCGTTCCGAAGAAGGCATGAGCTTGTACACGGCCGATGAGGTGCTGCACATGCCGACCGATGCGCGCGAAGTGTTCGACGTCTCGGGCGCCGGCGACACGGTGATCGCCACCATGGCAGCCATGCTGGGGGCCGGCATGGCCCTGGGCGACGCCGTGCGCACGGCCAACCGCGCCGGCGGCATCGTCGTCGGCAAGCTGGGCACTGCCACCGTCACCCGCGACGAGCTGTTTTCGCAGTAATATGTTGTATCGCCTGCGCCGGACCGTTTGATCTGGCGCAGGTTTTCCCGCAGTTCCGCAGTCCCATCTTGTCAACCGTATCACGCTACAGCCGTTAAGCCGTTAAGGCGCTGTTCCTCCCTTGCGTTCGAGTCATCTTGAAACCACATCACGGAGAGATACCCATGTTCAAAAAAATACTGCTGGCCATCGCCACCCTGATCGCGACGATGGGCTTTGCCTTTGCCCAGGTCGATGTCAACAAGGCGGACCAGGCGGCACTCGACAGCGTCAAGGGCATCGGCCCCGTCACGTCGAAAGCCATCGTCGATGAACGCGCCAAGGGCGGCGCCTTCAAGGATTGGGCCGATTTCGAAAGCCGCGTAAAAGGTATCGGCCCGAAAAGTTCCGTGAAACTGTCGGAAGCGGGCTTGCAAGTGAATGGCCAGGCCAAGTCCGGCGCGCCAGCGGCACCCGCTCCGGCGGCGAAAGCTGCCCCGGCAAAAAAGGATGCTGCAGTGAAGGAAGTTGCAGCGAAAGAAGCCGCACCGAAGCCAGCTGGTGCGACCGACACCGCTGCGGCACCAGCCAAGTCGGCCGCTGAAGCGAAGAAGGAAGCTGCTGCAGCCAAGAAAGAAGCCAAGGCCGCCGCCGCTGCCGCCAAGAAGGAAGCCGCCGCCGCCAAGGCAGTGCCTGCTGCCGCGCCGGCTCCCGCTGCTGCTGCGGCCGATGCCGCCCCTGTGAAAACGGCCGCCGAAACGAAGAAGGAAGCTGCTGCCGCGAAGAAAGCAGCAACGGCGGCCAAGAAGGAAGCCAAGGCTGCGGAAGCGGCTGCGAAGAAGGAAGCCAAACTGGCTGCTGCCGACGCGAAGAAGGCAGAAGCCGAGAAAAAGTAAGCGTGTTGCTGTAAAGCGTGTTGCGTGGTGGTGCCGCGCAGCACGAGAAGAAAACCCCGCGTGGTACCGGCCGCGCGGGGTTTTTTATTCCGCGGCCGGAACTTCCCGCTTGCCGGTGGGCCGGAATGGCGCAGCCAGTTGCCCTGCCAGCGTCTTCGGCATGTGCGCCTCGATGCCGCAGGCGGCTGGCCAGGCGCGCGGCAAGTGATGGGTGCCGAACACCCGGTCCAGCACGGGCAGGGTCGACGCATAGTTGCGGTTGATGTGTTCGAACTTGCTGTGGTGCCAGTGGTGGAAGGCAGGCGTGGCCACCAGCCATTCCAGCGGGCCGAAGCGCCAGCGCAGGTTGGCGTGGATGAAGAAACCCCAGACGGTGCCGATCAGCAGCAAGAGCACGGGTGCCGCGCTGCCTGCCGCGCCGGGGCCTGCCAGGCCCAGCAGATACAGCGGTGTCAGGCCGAACAGGCGCGTGACGACCATGTCGACGGGATGGGTGCGCGTATTGGCGAGGAAATACAGCTGTTCCGTGCTGTGGTGCACGGCATGGTAGCGCCACAGCCATGGAATTTCATGGCTGAGCCTATGCCCCCAGTAAGTGCCGACTTCGCCGATCAGCAAGCCCAGCAGAAGCTTGCCCCACAGGGGCAGGGTAGACATGGTGGCGGGGATGGCGTCCGGCAACAGGTGCTGGCCGGCGACGGCGAGCAGGGCCAGCGGCGCGGCCAGCAAGGCGGCCGGCAGCAGGCTGCTGATGAAATAAAAGCCCAGGTCGCTGAACAGTTCCGTGCGGGAGCGTCCCGCGTGGCGTTCGCCAAACAAGCGCTCGAGCGGCACGAAGATCACGGCCAGCAGCACCAGCCACAGGCTCAGGCGCAGCACATCGATGGCGATGCCGGACAGGTGGGTTTGCAGGGTGTGCAGCAGGCTCATTTCATTCCGTCAGGTAAGAAGCAAAAAAATCCGGACAAAGCTGGGCTGGTCCGGATTCTGTCACGCGCGCTGGCGGCTCAGACTGCTACAGCAGCCTTGCGGCGGCGTGCCATGAACCCCAGAAGGCCCAGGCCGCCGATCAGCATGCCCCAGGTCGACGGTTCCGGCACGGCCGACACCAGCGAGACGCCGTCGAGCAGCATGAATGGCGGCGCGCCGGACGGGCTGCCCTTGGCCATGAACGACAGCAATTCGCTGCTGTCCGTGGCCATGAAGGTCATGCTGGCCTGGTGCCAGCCCGTGAAACCCTGGCTGACGTTGGCCAGGGATGCGGTCTGCTGTTTGCTGTTGCCCAGCGACACATCCCAGTAATTGACCAGGTTATCGCCACGGAAGCCCACCTGCTGGGCCGCGCCGTAGGAAAAGCTCAGGGTATACGCCTGGCCGGGGATCAGGCCGCTGACTTGCTGTGTGACGGGGCCGGGAAAGTAATCCCAGTCGGCCGCCAGCACGTTGCCGCCCGTAGGGCTGGCGCCCAGGCCGTTTTGCGGGCCGTGGCCGCTGTACGAATTCGGACCCCACAAGGCCAGCGCCGTCGCGGCGTTGGTGTCGTCGATGTTGTTGCCGTTCAAGACGAAGTTATAGCCTTTGCTGGACCAGTCGCTCAGGTAGGTGCGGTCCGCGCGCGCGTACGTGCCTTCGTTCAGCTGTTTCGAGGTGCCGTTGCTGGTCAGTTCGAAATCGCCATTCTTGACCAGGTTGGTCGTGGCGGCCTGGGCGGCGGAGACGCACAGGGAAGCGGCGGCCAGCACCAGCAAGGTAGATGTTTTACGCATGATAAAGCTCCAAAAGTGACAGGGTAGTGTTGCAGTCTGTCGGCGAGCTTTTGGCCAACGTTTATTCAATCGCGGAAGGGGCGAGAAGGGTACTTCAGGGACAGCAGTGGTGTCCCGTCGAAGCGATTATAGCAGCGTTTGGCAAAACGGCATCTAACATGTCTCGAAAACAACAAATATTTTTAGATGGCAATTTTGCCAGGATTAAAAAGTTTTTGCATACCGCGCACGCCTACAGCTGCGATTCGATCGGCAGCCAGCGCATCACGGACACCAGCGTGCGGCGCCAGAAGCCAGCTTCGGGATCGTGCGTCCACACCTTGGCGGGCTCCTCGGTAGCGTCGGACCAGCGCAGGGCGCCGTTGTCGAGGAACACGCGGTAGCTGGTGTCGCTGGCCGTCGAATGCTGGAACAGCGCGCGCATGTCGGCCGCCAGCGCGGCATCGTCGAACAGCACGCCCATCTCCGTATTCAGCTGGGCCGAGCGGGGATCGAGGTTGAAGGAGCCGACGAAACCCCGCTGGCCGTCCACCACGACGGCCTTGGTATGCAGGCTGGCGCGGCTCGACCCCATCAGGCTGATGCGCTTGCGGTGCAGGGTCTTCAATTCATACAGCTCGATGCCGCCGCCCAGCAGCGCCTGGCGGTAGCGCGCATAGCCTGCATGCACGAGGGCCACGTCGGTGGCGGCCAGCGAGTTGGTCAGCACCTGGACCTGGACGCCGGCGGCAACCTTTTTACCCAGGGTCTGCGTCAGTTCCGCGCCGGGCACGAAGTATGGCGAGGTCAGCAGCGCTTCCTCGCGCGCGTCCGTCAGCAGGGGCTGCAAGCTGTACATGAGCCAGTGCTCGCTGCGCTGCAAACTGGCCACGGGCGCGGCTTTTTCCGGCGGGTCCGACAATACTTGCACGTGCGTGCTCCAGTGCAGGCGCAGGCGGCCATCGAGGTGGGCTTGCAGCTGGCCCGCATCGGTCAGCTGGCGCAGGTAGGGCGAGGCGCCCAGTTCTCCGGTCAGCGCGTCGAGGCGGGCGCGCACGGTCTGTAGCTCCGATGCGCCCATGTTCTTGCCAGCGTGCAAGGCGCTGATGGGAATGACGGCGCGGCTGTTCCAGAAGCGGTCGAAGATGTCGCTCGTCTGCTGCACGGCGGGCCCCACCAGCAGCAAGTCGGCATCCTGGAAATTGACTTGTTCTGCGGCATCGAAGTATTCGTCGCCGATATTGCGCCCGCCGACGAGGGCGACCCTGCCGTCGACGATCCAGGCCTTGTTGTGCATGCGCCGGTTCAGGCTGACGGCGCGCAAGGCCATTTCCATGGCGCGCAACCAGATGCCGTCGCGGTTGCGGCCCGGATTGAAGATGCGCACGTCGATCAGCGGGTGGCTGTCGAGCGCCAGGATGGCGGCGTCCTGGCCCCGCGCGTTGATATCGTCGAGCAACACGCGCACGCGCACGCCACGGTCGGCCGCGCGCAGCAGTTCGCGCACGAGCAGGCGTCCCGTGACGTCGTTATGCCAGATGTAGTATTGCAGGTCGATGCTGCGGCCCGCTTCGCGCGCGCTCAGGGCGCGCAGGGCGAACGCTTCCAGGTTGTCGTCGATCAGCGCCGTGCCGCTGTGGCCCGGGCGTTGCGCCAGCTGCGGCGCCAGCACGCGGTCGAGCAGGGTGGCATCCACCGCCACGGGCAAGGCCATTCCTGGCGCACCCAGCGACCGCTCGGCGAAACGCCCGTAGCTGTACAGCGCGGCGATGCTGAGCACGGTAAACAAGGTGGCCAGCAGCAACAGTTTGACGAGCATGCGGCGCACCGTCAGCGGACCGCGGGCATGCTGCGGCGCGAGGAAAGCTTGGCGGTGTGGGGCATGCGGACTCTTTCAGCTGGATGGCAACAGCCGATTGTAGCAGTTTCTACAATGCACGATTTTCAAGCCGAGCCCGCAGGTAGCCGCGCCAGGAAGCCGTGAATCTGCGATACCACGGCTGCCCCTTCACCGACGGCGGCGGCCACGCGCTTGGTCGAGCCGGCCCGCACGTCGCCGATGGCGAACACGCCCGGCACGCTCGTTTCCAGCGCGGCCCGCTCGGGCAAGTCCGCTGGCGGATAGGGTAAATGCGCGGCGTGGCCATGGGCGCGGCATTCGGCGCGCGTGACGTCGAAACCCGTGCGGATGAAACCCTGCTCATCGACGGCCACGGCGCAGTCGTGCAGCCAGTCCGTATTCGGGTCGGCGCCGACGAACAGGAAGACGCGGCGCACGGCGCAAGCGGCTTCCTCGCCCGTGCGGTTATTGCGCCAGCGCACTTCCGTCAAGCCATCGTCGTCGCCTTCGAGGGCGATGATTTCCGTGTGCGTGTGCAAGGTGATGTTGGGCGTGGCGGCGATGCGCTCGATCAGGTAGCTCGACATGCTGGCCGCCAGCCCCTCGCCGCGGATCACCATGTGGACCTTGGCGGCATGGCCGGAGAGAAACACGGCCGCCTGGCCAGCCGAATTGCCGCCGCCGACCAGGATGATCTCTTCCTGCCGGCACAGCTTGGCTTCGATGGGCGAGGCCCAGTAATACACGCCACGTCCCTCATACGTTTTCAGGTTCGCCAGCGAAGGACGGCGGTAGCGCGCGCCGCACGACAGCACTACCGTGCGGGCGCGCACTTGCGTGCCGTCGCACAAGTTGACGCGCAGGGGCCAGGTGTCGCACAGCAAGTTGGTGGCACTGGCCGGCGTAGCGATCTCGACGCCGAATTTTTGCGCCTGCACATAGGCGCGTCCCGCCAGCGCGCGGCCGGAGATGCCTGTGGGAAAGCCCAGGTAATTTTCGATGCGCGCGCTGGCGCCCGCCTGGCCGCCATACGCGCGCTGTTCCAGCGCCAGCACGCTCAAGCCCTCGGATGCCGCATACACGGCCGTGGCCAGGCCGGCGGGACCGGCGCCCACCACCAGCACGTCGAAGATCTTGTCGCCGGACAAATCGGGCAGCATGCCCAGGCAGCGCCCCAGTTCCGCATTGCCGGGATTCTTCATGATCTTGCCGTCCGGACAGACCACCAGCGGCCATTCCTGCGGCGTGGGCTGGTAGCGCCCGGCCAGCGCGGCGGCGGCCGCATCGCTGGCCGGATCGAGCACCGTGTGCGGATGCCCATTGCTCGATAAAAAGCTTTGCAAGTGGAACAGATTGCCATTGCCGCGCGGCCCCACCAGCACGGGGCCGCCCGAATTCGATTCGATCAGCGCCACGCGGCGCAGGATCAGGGCACGCACGATGCGCTCGCCCATCTCGGCCTCGGCCACGATCAGCGCGCGCAAGGATTCCGAGCAGATGTCGAGCAATTCCACGGCGCCCACGGCGCTGCCGTTGACGAGGGTGGGGCGGCCGGACAATTGCGCCACCTCGGCAATGAAGTGGCCGACGCCCACTTCGCGCAGCTGCGACGCCTGCCCCAGCACTTCGTGGCGCTTGATGCTGACCCGCCCGGACAGTATCACCAGCATGCCGAAGCTGCTGCTGCCCGCCTCGAACAGCGTATCGCCATCGGCAAAGCGTTGCAGCGTGCCATAGCGCTGCAAGCGCTGCAGTTCGGGCGCAGTGAAGACTGGCGAGATCTGGTGGCTGCGGCCCTGCAAGTCGAGCGTGGCGAACTGGACGGGATCGTCCTGCGTCGTTTCGGGAATGAATTCGGGTGTGTTGCTGGCCATGGCGAGTCCGTTCGGAGGCTGAATAAGCAAATAACAAAAATAACTAACAGTGGCGAGTCTAGCGCATGCGGCGCGCGCCTGCCGCAATCGCCCTTGTACACGCCCGGAAACGGCAGCGCGGCAGGCGCCGTGCGGGATGCGGCGGCGCATCCGGACGCGCGCGCAGGCCCGGATGCAGGTGCCGATGAGCGATACGCCACCCAGCATCTCATATTAGAATGGGTCTTTGTTGAATCTACTCAAACAGACACGATGGCTTACAAGACACTTGAAGATACGATAGGCAATACCCCGCTGGTGCAGCTGACGCGCTTGCCGGGTGCCGATGCGCTTGCGCGCAACAACGTCATCCTTGGCAAGCTGGAGGGCAATAATCCGGCCGGCTCCGTGAAGGATCGCGCCGCCATGTCCATGCTCAAGCGCGCTGAAGAGCGCGGCGTCATCAAGCCGGGCGATACCCTGATCGAGGCGACCAGCGGCAATACGGGCATCGCGCTGGCCATGGCCGCCGCCTTGCGCGGCTACAAGATGCTGCTCCTGATGCCGGACAATCTCAGCGTGGAGCGCCGCCAGAGCATGGCCGCCTACGGCGCCGACATCCTGTTGACGCCGAAGACGGGCGGCATGGAATATGCGCGCGACCTGGCCGAGCAGATGCAGAAGGATGGCCGTGGCGTGATCCTCGACCAGTTCGCCAACGAAGACAATTCGCGCGCCCACTATGAAAGCACGGGGCCGGAAATCTGGCGCGATACCAATGGCCAAGTCACGCATTTCGTCAGCGCCATGGGCACGACGGGCACCATCATGGGCGTGTCGCGCTATTTGAAGGAGCAGAATCCCGCCATCCAGATCATCGGCGCCCAGCCCGAGGAAGGTTCGCAGATTCCCGGCATCCGCAAGTGGCCGGAAGCGTACTTGCCGAAAATCTATGACAAGTCGCGCGTGGACCAGGTGGAATACGTGAGCCAGGGCGTGGCCGAACGCATGGCGCGCAGCCTGGCGGCGGAAGAAGGCTTGTTCTGCGGCATCTCGGCCGCCGGCGCGTGCGAAATCGCGCTGCGCATCTCGCAAACGGTGGAAAACGCGACGATCGTGTTCGTCGTCTGCGACCGTGGCGACCGCTATCTGTCGACCGGCGTGTTTCCTGCTTGATAGTTGATACGGGAAAATAATATCGGCCAGAACGGCCTGAGAACTGCTGGAAATACCCCCTCCCCATGGCGGGGAGGGAAAACCTGCGCAACTGGCAGGATCAGCCTTGTGGCGTTTCGCCTTCTTTTGGCTTGAATTGCTTGTCGCTGATGCGGAATTTGTTGCGACGGTCACCCATCAGGTAACGCAGGTCGCGGATGCTCAGGTCGCTGACTTCGTGCATGCGGATCAGCAGCGATGCGCCGACCGGCAGGCGGTGGTGGCGGATTTTGCTGATGACTGGTGGCGCTACTTCCAGCGCGCGGGACAGGGCTGCGTCGTTTTTCAGGCGCAGGTTTTCGATCAGGGTATCGAGCAATCTGTTTGGGTTGTATTGAAGCAGATCGTCGGAGTCCGAATCGCTGTTCATATCAATGCCGACTTGGTTTGTCATGATGTTATTGTTCCTTCTGTAGTTGCACTGCAAAGTAAAAAACACTCGGAGCTCGCTCTTGCTGCGTTCATGTTCATTCTTTACTAAAAGGAACGAATTCACACACGGTACGATCCGGGATACAGTTTTTCGTAATATATACACAATTGTACAACAGGATTCAATTTCAGGCCGGAAAGCCCAGTAATCTTGCTTTGTACAAAATAGGTGTTGTCTTGTTGCAACACCTATTTATTCTTTATTATGCTCTATGATAGAACAAAAATTGTACTTTGACAAAAGTTAAGTATAAAACCATTTCCGTATTCCGTGCCGCACAAAGGCTGGCGAGCAAGGCTGGCACATGTTATCGGCCCTACCATAGACTTGTTTTCTGGTCGCTTCAACATCCCTTACGCTTTCTTACAAGTAATATTATAACTTTACACCGACTTTCAGTTAGCGTGCGCGCACTTGACTGATGGCCTTGCCCAAGTCGATCACTGACATGGCATAAAAATAACTTCTGTTGTACTGAGTTATAGCAAAGAAGTTATTGGTTGCCAAGTGATACTCAGTTGCTTCTGAACCATTTTGCAGATCGATCAAGCCGAACAACATGTTCTGTGGCGTGGACGGGCCGGCGCTCACGCCGGCCTCCTGCAATTCCGCCAGCCGGTACTTGGCTTGCAAGCCCTGGCCGATGAACTTTTCCCAGGCTCGGCTGGCCGAAACGGTGACGGGATAGGTGCTGATGGCCGGATCGTCGCGCCGCCAGCCGTGCTCGACGAGGAAATGCGCGACGCTGCCGATGGCGTCGGCCGTGGAATTGCGCAGGTCGATGTGACTATCGCCATCGAAGTCCACCGCATATTTCATGATGCTGCTAGGCATGAACTGGGGCAAGCCGATGGCGCCCGCATACGAGCCGAGCAGGGTCAAGGGATCGATGCCATCCTTGCGCGCGTACAGCAGCGCGTTTTCCAGTTCTCCCTTGAAAAACTCCATGCGCGCGGCGCGGGTCGGGCTTTCCGGATAGGAAAACGCCAGGGTGGTCAGCGCGTCGAGCACGCGGAAGCGGCCCGTGTTGCGTCCGTACACAGTTTCCACGCCGATGATGCCGACGATGATTTCGGCCGGCACGCCATATTCGCGTTCGGCGCGCGCCAGCGCTTCCGCGTTTTCTTCCCAGAATTTCACACCCGCATTGATGCGCACCGGCTCGATGAAGCGGGCGCTGTACGCTTGCCAGTTCTTCGGCTTGCCCGGCGGGGCCGGCTTCATCAGTTGCACGGTCGATTCGACATAGCGCACCTTGCCGATCAGAGTATCGAGTTCGGCGCGGTTAAAGCCATGCTTGGCGGACATGTCGTCGAGGAAGGCGCGTACTTCTTTCCAGTTGGCATAGTCGACAAATTCGCCCTCGAAGTCGAATTTCGCCGGCGCTTTCTTCGCCGCCGGCTTGCCGGCGACCTTCTTGATGGGCTGTGCCTTGGCCGCGCGCACGGCACGGGCGCGGTCGGCGTCGGAAATATTGCTGTTTTCGCCTGCGTGCGCGGTGGACAGGCACAGGGGAAGGGAGAGGAGCAGGGACAGGGCGGAGGTTTTGATCGGTAACAAGGAGCGTCTCATCGGCATTGGGTTAACAGGCGGCGCAAGCTGCGCCGCGCGCGGAGTTGTTCGTATGGGTTGGCATTACCATACTTCATCGCGGCATAGATTGCCAGAAACTGTGCGATGGCGGCGTGCGCTTCTTGTGTGGCCTTGCCTGCGGCCAACCGGGCAGCATAACCGTGCGGGCCTTCATGCGGCGCACGGCTGTAGCCGCGCCGCGCTTGCCGGTGGCAAAACTGCGCGTACAGGGCGTCGAGCGGATCGCCTTGCCGCGCCTGCCGCCACCAGACCAGTGCGCCGGCCAGGGCGGACAGCAGGGCCAGCAAGGCGCAAGCGGCTGCCAGCTTTTTTGCCGGCACGTTTTTCAAGCCATCGAGCATGGCGCGCCGGCGTTGCGGCGTGGTGTCGAGTACCCAGCTGCTCCAGGCTTGCTCGGCTTGCTGCCATTGCTGGCGCCACGCGGCAAGCGCTCCGTGCGCGCCGCCGTCGAGGCCGGCCAGGGCGCGCCATGCCGTCAGCGGCGACGGGGCCGGCGGCAGGGCGGCATCGAGGTTGCGCTCCGTGCGCAGGGGCGCGACGGCGCTGGTGGGATCGACGCGCACCCAGCCCCGGCCCGCCAGCCACACTTCGCTCCACGCATGGGCATCGGACTGGCGCACGCTCAGGCTGTTGTCTGCCGCGCCATGCAGGCCGCCCTGGTAACCGGTGACGACGCGCGCGGGAATGCCCATGGCGCGCATCAGCACGACAAAGCTGCCCGCGTAATGTTCGCAAAAGCCCGCTTGCGTGGCAAACAGGAAGTCGTCGACGCCATGCTTGCCCAGCAGCGGCGGCTGCAGGGTGTAGCGGAAGGGGGCGCGGCGGAAGTGTTCGAGCACGGCGGCGATGGCGTCGGCGGGCGCCAGCGCCTGCGCGCCATGGCCGCGCAATGCGCGGGCCCAGGCCACGCTGCGCGGATTGCTGCCGGCAGGCAAGGCTAGCCAGGGCTGCTGCTGGGCAAAAGACAGGCTGGCCTGCAAGCGGTAGCGGGGTTGGGAACTGACGCGGTAACGCACGGTCGAAGTAATGGGCTGTATGGTCAGCACTTCCAGCGCGGACGACACGACGTACGGATTGCCGGGCAAGCGTTCGATGCTGCGCGGCACGTCGAGCGCGAAGATGCGCCGCTGGCCGCTCGCTTGCAACGTCACTTCGTATTGGCTGGGCTGGCCTTCCAGGGCGATGTCTATCCGGCTGTCGGCGGCAGGCGTGCGCCGGCCGGCGCCCCTGCGCGTCCAGGTGGCGCCGTCGAAGTCGCCCAGCACCACGCCGCGCCAATACAGCTGGTCTTGCGGCGGGAGCGGTGTGCTGAAACGGGCTGTGAAGACGGGGTCGCTTGACAGGGCCAGCGAGGCGATGGCGCCCGGCTGCATGCTGTCGGACAAGCCCGTGCGCGCCTGCGTGCCTTCTGGTGCCGCGCCCCACAGGGGGCCGTCAACGCGTGGCACGGCAAGAAACATCACGGCCGACAGGGGAAGGGCCAGCGCCAGCATGCGCCCCAGCAAGCCCAGCCTGTGCGCCAGCCGTGGTTGCACGGCGCCATACTGGGACGATAGCAGGCCGGCCAGCAGGACGATGACGGTGGCCAGCATCCAGGCGGCGCTGACGATGCCTTGCGCATGAAAGAAGTTCGCCAACAGGAGGAAAAAACTGAGGAAGACGAAGACGAAGATGTCGCGCCGGCCATGCATTTCCAGCGATTTCAAGGCCAGCAGCAAGGCCAGCATGGCTACGCCCGCATCGCGTCCCAGCACGGTGCCGTAGCTGACATAGACGGCGGCGATGCCGAGCAAGGCCAGCGGCGCGAGCACGGCCAGCCGCGGCTGGCGCCGGCCCCGCACGGTGATGAAGGCGCGCCACAGCAGGGGCGCGGCGGCGGCCGACAGCCATGGGGGCAGGTGCAGCGCGTGCGGCGCCAGCACCATGGCGGCGGCCAGCAACAGCAGCAGGATGTCGGCCTTGTCGCGCGGCAAGTTGGCTAGCCATTGCCTCATGGCATGGCCTCATCCTGTGGCAAATTGTGCGGCAAATCGTGCAGGGCCAGCGCGCGCAGGCAGGCGTCGCGCTGGTGGGCGCCCAGGGCCGGCGCCACAGTCAGCGTGCTCAGGCGCAAGCCGTATGGCAGGCCCGTGCGTTCCGCCTGCAACACCCAGGCGGCCAGGCGCGACAATCGCGCTTCCGGCGCCAGCGCGTGCAGGGCGGCGTGCTCGAGCACGATGCTGTCAGGGACGGCTCCCGTTGGCGCGTCGGCGGCTGGCTGGAATTGCTTGCTGAATAAATGCTCGCCGTCATGGCGGGCGATCTGGCGCCAGGCCAGGCGCCGCAACGGGTCGCCCGCTTGGTAGGCGCGCACACCGGCCAGTTCCACTGCCAATTCCAGGGCGCCATCGGACGTGCGTGGCCGTGCTTTCTGCCGTGTCTGCTGTACTGTGCCGGCCGGCAAGGGCAGCGGCGGCGCGTTGTGCTCGGGCTGCGGATACACGAGCACGCGCGCCTCGGGCTGCCAATGGCACCAGGCGATAAACAGGCCCAGCGGGAAACTGCCGGACAGGCGCACCGGCGGGGCAATCACCCATCCACGTTGCCGCGCCGCAACGACGATGGTGACGGCCGTTTCCCCGTGGGCGGCGATGTCGACCGGGCCGGGTGCCGCCGCCGAATCGCGCATGGCCAGGTGGATCGCATGGCGCGGGCGCGTGCTGCGGTTGATCAGGCGCAAGGTGAACGTGGCCTGGTTGCTCGCGAACACGGGATTGCCCGGGGTGGCGGCCAACGCCAGGCCCGCCAGGTTACGGCTGGCAAACAGCATGTCGGCGATGGCGCAGGCGGCCGCGAAACAGGTCAGCGCGTAGCCCAGGCCCAGGCGGTAGTTGACGGCGGCGATCCACAGCGCCAGCAGCAGCGCGGCAAAGGCCAGGCCCGCGCGCGAGGGACGGATGTGCACGCGCTGCGCGCCCAGCCAGGGGCGCGCCGGCAGCCAGCGGATGGTGCGCAGGCGCACGGCTGTCAGACGGGTGTCGCCAGCAGCAATTGCTGCAGCAGCATGCGGCTGTCCGTGACCCCTTGCGCGGCGTGCAGGCGGTGGGCGCAGACGGGAATGAGTACGGCTTGCACATCGTCGGGCGTGACGTGGTCGCGTCCGGCCAGGGCAGCCCAGGCGCGCGCCGCCTGCAGCAAGGCCAGCGCGGCGCGCGGACTCAGGCCATCGGCAAACACGCCCGGCACGCGGGTGGCATGCACGAGGGACAGCACGTAGTCGACGACGGCAGGTGAGGCGTGGATGGCGCGCAGGCCCGCTTGCGCCTGCAGCAATTCTTCCGCGTTCATGACGGCCGGCAAGGTTTGCAGCATGGCGCGGCGGTCGGCGCCCAGCAGCAGCTCCCGTTCGGCGGCCGCATCGGGGTAGCCCAGGGTGACGCACATGAGAAAACGGTCGAGCTGCGATTCGGGCAGCGGGAAGGTGCCCAGCTGGTGCGCGCAGTTTTGCGTGGCGATGACGAAAAACGGCTGCGGCAGCGCGCGCGTGACGCCATCGAGCGTCACTTGCCGCTCTTCCATCGCTTCCAGCAAGCCCGATTGCGTCTTCGGCGTGGCGCGGTTGATTTCGTCGGCCAGCAGCACCTGGGTAAACAGGGGGCCAGGATGAAAGATGAAACTGCCACTGCCCCGGTCATACACGCTCATGCCGGCCACGTCGGCGGGCAGCAGGTCGCTGGTGAATTGCTGGCGCTTCCATTGCAGGCCCAGCGAGATGGCCAGCGCATGCGCCAGGGTCGTCTTGCCCACGCCGGGCACGTCCTCGATCAGCAGGTGGCCGCCGGCCAGCACGCAGGCGAGGGTCTGGCGGATCTGTAACTGTTTGCCGACGAGAACTTCGCCGATCTGCTGTGCGGCCTGGTGTATTTTCGAAAACATGCTATTTCTATCACAGTAAGACGGATTATTTAATTTACAATCGCTTTGGCCAGGTCAAACCGCGCCGCCCGCCGCCTGCGCGCTCGTGGTAGATTAGCGTGACAGCAAAGGCGGCAAGGGCGGCACAGACCAGCCAGTGATTTTATGCGAGAACGGGCCAGGCAGGCAGGAATGCTCTGCAGTGATTCCGGCACGCGTTCCCGGTATGGATAGAGAGCAGAGACAGAGGTAACCAGTACAGCGCATGAGCACAGCCATTTATACCCATCCCGATTGCCAGCGCCACGAAATGGGCGACTGGCATCCCGAATCGCCGGCCCGCTTGCAGGCCATCAACGATCAATTGATCCTGGCGCACATCAGCGACCTGGTCGAGCACCGCGACGGCGTGCGCGCGCAATTGTCCGATATCGAGCGCAACCACAGCGCCACGGCCATCGGCCTCGTGCGCGACAACGTGCCGCCCGCAGGCGACTATTACCCGCTCGACGGCGACACCTTGCTCAACGCGCACAGCTACGATGCGGCGCTGGCCGCCGCTGGCTCGGCCGTGGCCGCTACGGACGCCGTCATCGACGGCGAAATCAGCAACGCCTTTTGCGCGATCCGCCCGCCCGGCCACCACGCGCGGCCCAGCGAGCCCATGGGCTTTTGCCTGTTCAACAATATCGCCATCGCCGCCAAGCATGCGCTCGACGTGCGCGGGCTCGAACGGGTCGCCATCGTCGACTTTGACGTACATCATGGCAATGGCACGGCCGAATCCGTGGCGCACGATCCGCGCATCCTGATGGTCAGCTTTTTCCAGCACCCCTTCTATCCGTACAGCGACGTGGAATCGTACACGGACACGCGCGTCAATGTGCCCGTGCCGGCCCGCTCGAAAGGCGACGCCGTGCGCCAGCTGGTGCTCGATCACTGGCTGCCCGCGCTGCACCGGCAGCAGCCGCAGATGATTTTCATTTCCGCCGGTTTCGACGCCCACCGCGAAGACGACGTGGGCGGCATGGGCCTGGTGGAGGCCGACTACACGTGGATGACGCAGCAAATGATGGCCGTGGCCCATCAGTATGGCAAGGGCCGCATCGTCAGCTGCCTCGAAGGGGGCTACAACCTGTCGTCGCTGGGCCGCAGCGTGGCCGCGCACGTGAAGGCGCTGGCGGAGCTGTAAGGGGGGAGCTACAGCAGGCTGGGCCGGCTGCGGGAATTCGTGTGGCGGTGCGTCTGGTAGTCGAGCGCGTCGCCAGCCATGAAGCGGCGCCAGGCTTGCGTGTAGACGAGCGATGATTTATCCGCGTCAAAACTGTCGAGCTGCAACATGTCGCGGTGGTGCTTGATTTCATTGACCAATTGGTCATACAGCACTTGCAAGCCATAGCTGTCGGCGCTCTGGCGCTTCAGGCGCTCTTCCAGCTGCGCCACTTGCCCCTGCAATTGCCGGCATTCCTTCTTCCACTGCAACAGGCTGCCATTGCGCGGCACGCGCTTGGCCGCCGCCTTGGCCGGGCGCGCGCTGCCACGTTCGCATTCCACGTGTGCCGCTGGCGCCTTGCCAGTGTGTTCCATCACCATATCGAGCCATCCCTATCGCCTATCTCCCTGCACCCGGCGCTAGCCAGCCTGGAAAATAATTGCTTTTCATTTAAGAGGCGATATTAGAACATACTTCTTTATTTCTTTCAGTAAATATAAGAATCCACGTGGAAATATTTGACCTGGCTGCGCGGGCGGCGCCTTACTGGCGCTGCGCTGCCTGCGAGGGCGCTGCCGGGGCGGCTCCCGCCATTTTCCCGTCGTCGGCGTAGGTCAGGGTCAGCAGGGTATTGTCGTCCCAGTTCAGGTCATGCAGCGGCGGCACGAAGCGCTGCCGGTCTTGCGTGACGCGGATGTCCAGCGTGCGCTCGCCCGAGCGCGCCTGCACGGCAAGCAGCTTGTGCACCACGGGAAACGGCACGTGGATCAGCGACGAGTGGCACGGCCCGCCTGCCAGGCGGAACAGGTTGCGCCGGACAAAGGACAACTCATCCTGCTCGACGGCCCAGCGGATTTCGCATTCCAGTCGCAAGTCACCCAGGCGGCGCACGTTCTGGGGCAGGCCCGGCGTGTGGATGTCGGCGCGCCAGCGCAGGGTGTCGCGCTTCTTGTTGCTGACCAGGTCGGCATTCGCATCGTAGGCGGTCTTGTCGCGCGACAAGGTGAAGCCGCCGTCCGCCGCCAGCGGCACGGGGATCGACAGGTTGTCGGCCAACAGATGCAGTGTCACACCGTCGAGCCTGGCCTGCGGCGTGGCGGGAATCAGCATGAAGCGCAGCGGCGCGCCCGGCGCCAGGCGCTGGTGGTCGGCATACGCATCGAGTCCCTTGAGCATGGTGCGGTAGGGGCGCAGGTCGGGATCGCGCGTGCTTTGCACGTCGACGATTTGCTGCATTTCCTGGCTTGCCGCATCGCCCGGCGCCGCCGCTTGTTCCTGGGCCATGGCGGGCAGCAGGCTGGCATAAAGGGAGGCGAGGAGGCAAAAGCGGGGAAAGTGCATGGATTGCGTGCCAGGTTAAGCTTGCGATGGGAAACCGTCCAGGCTGGACGGACTGCGAATCTTATCATTCATGTAACTGCCAAATTATCACCAATTGTCTCGTTCGTGTCGCACGGCTGGCGTTGGCGGCGGAAAATGGGACGTCGTGGCGGCAACCACGTAAAATAGCGGATTGACCGAACGATTTTGAAAGCAAGAGCATGGCGATACAATGGTACCCAGGACACATGAACGCGGCCCGCAAGAAAGCGGCCGAGACCATGGAAAACACCGATCTGGTGATTGAAGTGGTGGACGCGCGCCTGCCGGCAGCCAGTTGCAATCCCATGGTGGACGAGCTGCGCCTGTTCCGCCAGCGCCCTTGCCTGAAAATCCTCAACAAGACCGACCTGGCCGATCCTGCCGCCACCGCCGCCTGGGTGGCCTATTTCAATGCCCAGGAAGGCGTGACCGCGTATGCGATGACGACCAAGAAGCCGGGCGACGTGGCGCGCATTCCGGAACTGGCGAAATCGCTGGCGCCGCACCGCGGCGTGCCGACGAAGCCGCTGCGCATCATGATCATGGGCATTCCCAACGTGGGCAAGTCGACCCTGATGAACGCGCTGCTGAAAAAGCGCGTGGCCAAGGTGGGCGACGAGCCGGCCGTCACCAAGATGCAGCAAAAGTTGTACCTGGACAAGAACACGATTTTGGTCGACACGCCCGGCATGCTGTGGCCGAAGATCGCCATCCCCAGCGACGGCCTGATGCTGGCGGCCAGCCACGCCATCGGCTCGAACGCGCTGATCGAAGAGGAAGTGGCCGTGTTCCTGGCCGAGGAATTGCTCAAGCGCTACCCGGACTTGCTGGCGGCCCGCTACGGCACCAAGGTCGATGAAGTCGACGCCATCGGCGTGGTCGAGGGCATCGCCGCCAAGCGCGGCTTCCGCATCAAGGGCGGCGACTACGATTTCGAGAAAGCCTCGCATACCCTGTTGCTCGACTACCGCAGCGGCATCCTGGGACGCATTTCGCTGGAAACGCCGGACACGCGCGCGGCCCTGCTGGCCCAGCACGCGGCCGAGATGGCGGAAAAAGCGGCCAAGGCGGCGGAAATCGCCGCCGAGAAGGCCCGGAATGCGGCGCGCGGCAAGCGCGGCACGTAAGTTACCGCTCCACCATGCAAAAAGCGCCGCGACAGCAATGTCGCGGCGCTTTTTTCATGCGCTGGCCGATTAGCCGAATTTGAAGCTGGTGACGGCCAGCGCGCCAAAGAAATCCTCCTCGTGGTACACGACGTGCGCCGCTTCCTGCTCGGCCGCGCCCAGCGCCACCATCAGCGGCAGCAGATGGTCTTCCTGCGGATGGGCCTGGCGCGCGCCCGGCGCCTGGTCCCAGGCCAGCAACTGCTCCAGCCTTTGTTCTGGCGGCAAGGCCATGGCCTGGCGCAGCCAGGCGTCGAACTGGTGCGAGGCGACGGCGCCCGCCTGACCGAACTGGCGCAGGTTGTGATAACTGAGGCCGCTGCCGAGTATCAGCACGCCCTGGCGGCGCAGGCTGGCCAGCGCGCGGCCCACTTCGACGTGCGTGAGCGGGTCGTAGCCGTGTTTCAGCGACAGTTGCACCAGCGGCATGTCCGCCTGCGGGTAGATGGGGAACAGGGCGCTGAAGGTGCCGTGGTCGAAACCCCGCTCGTGGTCCAGGCGCGCCGGATGGCCGGCCGCGTCGAGCAACTGTTTGACTTGCGCCGCCAGTTCCGGCGCGCCCGGCGCCGGGTACTGGATCTGGTACGTATGCGGCGGAAAGCCCGAATAATCGTAGATCATGCCCGGACGGGGGCTGGCCGAGACGAGGAATTGCGGCCCTTCCCAGTGCGCCGTGACGACCAGCACGGCCTTGGGACGCGCGCCGACCTGGCGCGGGATAGCCTGCAGCGACGCTTCCAGCACGTCGTAGCGGCCGCCGAACTGGTCTTTCATGAACGGCCACGGGCCGCCGCCGTGCGACAGGAAGTAAGTGGGGAAGATGTGCTCTTGCATGGCGGCTCCTGGTGGGAATGGCTAACGATGGAACCATGATAGTCATGCGCAGTCAGTTGATCAAGATCGCTATTATTGATATATCATTTCCATTTTGTTGATGATTGGGTCGTCATGGATACCTTGCGCAGCATGCGCGTGTTTCGCGCCGTGGTGGAACTCGACAGTTTTGTGCGGGCCAGCGAGCGCCTGGACCTGTCGCCGGCCATGGTCAGCAAGCACGTGATGCACCTGGAGCGCCATCTGGGCGCACGCCTGCTGAACCGCAGCAGCCGCCACCTGAGCCTGACGGAAATCGGCAAGGTGTATTTTGAACAGTGCCGCGACATGCTCGACAATCTCGACGAGGTGGAAGCGACCGTCGGCCGCACGACGGTAGTGCCGCGCGGCATGCTGCGCCTGAGCGCGCCCGTCTGGTTCGCCAACGCCATCTTTACGCGCACCCTGGCGGCCTATCGCGCGCGCTTTCCGGAAGTGACCTTCGACATCGACCTCAGCGGCCGTGTGGTGAACCTGGTGGAAGAGGGTTTCGACCTGGCCCTGCGCGTGAGCCAGGCGCCATCGCCGACCCTGATCGCGCGGCCCATCGGCAGCATCGAATTCCACCTGGTGGCCGCGCCCGCCTATCTGGCGCGCGCGGGCCACCCGCACCTGCCGCAAGACCTGGCGCAGCACGCCATGATCAGCTATTCCTTGTTGGCAAACGGCAATGAACTGGCCTTCGACGGGGTACAGGGGCGCGAGATGGTGAAGTTCTCGCCCGTCCTGCAATGCAATAACGAAAGCCTGCTGCACGCGGCCGCGCTCGACGGCATGGGCATCGCGCTGCTGCCGTCGTGGCAAACGGATGCGGACCTGGCGGCGGGACGCTTGGTGCGCCTCTTCGATGATTTCAAGCTGGCGGGCGGCAAGGTGTACGCCGTCTACACGAGCCGCCGCTACCTGTCGTCGAAAGTGCGCACCTTCATCGACTTCCTGGCCGATGAAGGGCGCCTGGGGGCGTGATTACGCGAGTGAGCGCTTGACGTCGATCAAGGCGAACAGGCGCGCGCTGCGCATCCACGCCAGCACCAGCGCCGCCAGCTGCGTCACCAGCAAGCCGGCCACGATGGCCAGCGGGCCGGGCGCGGCCAGGTTCAGGCGCGCCACGCCCAGCAGCGCATACAGCGCCAGCCCCAGCAGGGTGATGACGAGGTAGATGGCCAGGCTGGCCAGCGGACGCCGGCGCAGCATGCCCAGTCCCCGCCACCAGGCCTTGACGGCCGATGTGCGGCGGCGGTCGACGGCCAGCGCTGCGCGGCCCGCGTCGAGCGTGGCGCAGGCCAGCAGGAACAGCAAGCCCGTGAGCAGCAAGGCCAGGTGGCGGGCCAGGTCGGCATCCGCTTCCAGGATGGCCTTTGCCGCGTGCTTGTCGGCCAGTTTCAGCGCGCCGGCGCCGATCGCCAGCGCCACGCCCAGCGGCACGATGCTCCACAGCAACATGCGCAGCATGCGGCCGTATTCGCTGAAGGCGCCCGTCAGCAGGGGGCCGAAGCCGGGTGGCGCAGGCGCGCGCGCGGCCGTCACCACCAGGCCGCTCAGCAGCGGCGACAGCAGCAGGGCCAGCACGACGCCGGTGATGGCCGCCTGGCTGATGGCGGCGCCGTTGCGTCCCGTATTGGCCACCAGGTCGGCCAGGGTCATCAGGTCGAGCTTGTGCGCCAGGGCCGCCGCATGCACGGCGTTATCGAGGCTGGCGCTCAAGGTGCGCCAGAGGGGAATGACGGCAAGGATGGCGGGGATCAGCAGCAGGCCCGCCCACAGCAGCAGCAAGCGCCATTGCAGGGCGGCGCGGCTGGCGCGCGTGGTCAGGGTCAGGCCGCTGGCCCGTGTCGTGGAAGTGGCGCTCATACGGTGGCAATCAGGGAAAGGAGGTATTGGAAGACGGCGGCAAGGTCGAAGCTCCAGCGCCGCGCGGCCGAGGTGTCGGCTTTCAGGGTGCGGCTGTCATCGAGCTTGTTGACGTCGAGGTAGTGCACGCGGTCGGGATCGAGTTCGGCCGAGACGGCCTTCACGGGCTTGCTCCAGGTGTAGCGCTGCCACAGCTGCTCATTATCCCACACCACGCGTTCGGAGCTGCCGTCGGCGAATTTCACCAGCAGCACCTGCGGCACGGGCGCGCCGCGGCGGCGCAAGACCACGCTGGTGAGATAAGGATACGGACCCGTGCCGGGCTTGGCGTCCGGATGCGCCTTGTCCCACGCCTCGCGCACCTTTTTCTCCTCTTTTTCCAGCGCTTCAGCCGTATGTTCCACGCGCTTGCCGTTCACCACCGCCATGCCGGCCAGCGGCGTCTGTTCTTCGCTGGTGAAGGTGCCGATGCGGTCGTCGATATTCGCGCTGGCATAGACTTGCTGCGCGAAGACCTGTTCCACGATGCGGCGCTGGCCCGTCGCCTCGGCCAGCGTTTCGCGCAGGTCGGCCACGCTCGGGTGGCGGAATTTCCACTGTTCGTAATAGGCCTTGAAGCCCCGTTCCATGGCGTCGCTGCCGATGCGCGCTTCTAGGTCGCGCATGGTGATGGCCGTGCGGCTGTAGACGGGCCCCACGCCCTGCAGGCGGTTCCACGCGTTCTGGCCCAGCGGATCGGCCGCATCCTGGCGCGGCGCGGCCATGCGCTCGAATTCGAAGACCTTGAAGACGGGATCGAAGCCCAGGCGCTTGAGCAGGGGCGTGGTGGCGTGGATATCCTGGCCGCGCGCGCGCAGCATGCGCTGGTCCCAGTACTCGTTCAAGCCTTCGTCGAGGAGGGGTTCCTCGAACTCGTTCGACGCCAGGATGCCATAGAAATAGCCATGGCCGAATTCATGGATGGTGACGAAATCGAGGCCGAATTCGGGAATGGTCTTCGGCTGCAGGTTGGCGTAGCTCGAGGCCGTGATGAAGGTCGGGTATTCCATGCCGCCCGCTTCGGCCGCGTTAAACGGCGGAATCACCACCGTCAGGGTCTTGTACGGATACGGGCCCAGGGTGCGCGAGAAATACGTGAGCGAATCCTTGGCCGCCTGCAGCGCGGGCGCCGCATTCGATGCGTATTCGGGCGGGTACAGCACCTTGATGGCCACCGGCGGGCTGCCCGGGCCGCTCCAGCTGCCCGTCAACGGCTGCGCGCTGCGCTTGTCGGCCGTCCAGGCGAAATCGTGCACGTCGCCCTGCACATAGTGATGCGTGAGCATGCCGTTCTTTTCCTGCGGCGCGCCCTGCAGTTCGCCCGTGGCGCCCACCGTGTACTCCTTGGGCACGGTCAGCTTTACGTCGTAGTTGCCGAAATCGGCGTAGAACTCCGAATTGAGGTGGAATTCATGCGCGTTCCAGCGCGGCGCGGTGGCGCCCCGTTCGCCGGGCAGTTCCAGCACGGCGATCTTGGGGAACCACTGGCCCACCAGGTGGAAGCTGCCGAAATAGCCGGTGCGCGCGATGACGCGCGGCAACTGGTCGAAGAAGCGGATGTCGAGCGTCGTCTCGGCGCCCGGCGCGACGGCCTGCGGCAAATCGACGCGCACGACCGTGCGGTCGGTGGCCGGGCCGTTGTCCGGCTGGACGAAATGCCAGGGCGCCTTGGCGCCGTTCTGCGTCATGCTGCGCAGTTCGATGTAGCCCCACTCGCCGTCGCGCGTGTCGACGCCCGAGCGGAAGCCCGTGTCGAGCTTGCGCTTTTCGGTGAAGAAGGTCGAATGTTCGCCTTCGAAGGCATTCAGGTACAGGTGCAGGTACACGCTGCTGACGGCTTGCGCGCTGCGGTTGCGCCAGCGCAGTTTCTGCTGGCCGTCTATCGTGTGCTTGACGGGATCGAGCGTCGCTTCGATCTGATAATCGACGACGCGGTCCGACAGGGTCGCTTGCGCGCCCGTGCGCGCACCGCCCCAGGCATTGCTGGCGCTGGGCGTGCTGACGGCCGACGCATGCGGCGACGCCAGGGCGATGCCGTCGGCGGATGGCGCCAGCGGCGCGGGCGCGCCGGCCGGCTTGCCTTGGCCCGGCTGGGCGAACAGGTCGGCCTGCAAAGCAAGGCCGGCCAGCAGCATGGCGGTGATGGAAAGGGCTTTGAGCTTGCCCGAGATGGGGAAAAAACCAATGCTGCGGCGCGTGCCGCGGGGACTTGGCGGCCCCCGGCGCGTTGTGCTACGACTTTCCATGCGTGACTCCCACAGTGACTTCTTATTGTTGATTTTTAAATGCAGTCGGCTGCGCCCAGGATCGCCGGGCGCACCTTAATATACCTACAAAAATGCCAAATCACCAATAAAATATTGGCATAAGGAAAGTACCGCCGGGCTGGCGCTTGCGGCGCCGTGCGCCGTGCGTATAATGATTCGCTTTTGCCATCCTTCCGTTCCACCAGCGCGCGTCTGCGCCGCGGTGACGCCTCCAGCCTGCCGCCATGATGCCTGCCCCTCCCGTCCTGACCATCGCCACGCGCGCCTTGCTGCTGTGCGCCCTGGCCATGCCGGCGTGCGCGCAGGAAGGCGTGGATGCCGGCGCGGCCGGCGTCACGCATGGCGACGTGTCCGCCGAGCTGGCGCAGGGCGGCCAGCACAGCGTGCGCGGCGCCCTGTCGCGCGAGCAGGACGGCATGACGCTCGATGTGGCTATGGACGGGCTGCGCAATGGCAATTACCGCGATGGCAGCGTGTTTCACCAGCGCGGCATCAACGGCGGCGCGGAATGGAAGGCGCGCCAGGGCCGCTTCGGCTTCAGCGCCGACCAGCTGAACCAGGAGACCCGCTATCCCGCGCCCGAGGCGCCGTTCCTGGCCTTGCTGGCGGCGCGCCCGGAAGACCTGTACCGCTATGAGGTGCGGCGCGCCAGCGCCTTCGTGCAGCGCTATGTGGGCAGTTTCGAGCTGGGCGTGGAACTGTCGCAGCGGGAAAAGCGCGCCACGGCCCACTATGCGGGCGAGGACGGCAGCAGCGAATCGAGGTACAGCAGCCGCCGCCGGCAGCTGGCGCCCCGCCTGCGCCATTACGGCAAGGTGGGCGGCGTGGGCACGGATACGGAAGTGGGCCTGGACCTGATGCAGTGGCAGCGGCGCTCGGACCGCGATGGCGACGGGCAGCGCCGCCAGTATTCGCGCGCGCTGCTGCTGCGCGAAGAGCTGGCCTTCGGCGGCCCGTATGCGCCGCGCCTGCTGCTGGGGCTGCGGCATGAGCAGTTCCAGCTCGATCCGGCCGACCTGCCCGCCGGCGGCAGCGACTGGGAAAACCAGAATGCCTGGGATTTGCAGGGCAGCCTGCAATTGCGCCCGCAACTGAGCGTGTACGCCAAGGCCGCGCGCAGCTACCGCATCGACGACGATGGCTATACCCGCGCCGGCTACCGCCCCCTGGCGGGCCAGTTGCGGCGCGAAATGGAAGTGGGCGCCACCGTCGGCGACGCGGCGCGCAGCGCTTCCGTGCGCGTATTCAGCGAGCGCCTGAGCAACCAGATCGTTTTCGACCAAAGCCTGGGCCAGCTGGGCTTTGCGGGCAACCTCGACCCCTCGCGCCGCGACGGCATCGCCATCGAGGCCAGCATGGCGCTGGTGCGCGACTGGCGCCTCGACGGGCAACTGCGGCAAGTGCATGCGCGCTACGACGATTACGCCTATGACGGCCCGGATATCGCCCTCGTGCCGAAAACCCTGGCCAGCCTGCGCCTGTACTGGACGGGGCAGGGCGGCGCCAGTGCCGACGTGGGCGTGCAATGGCTGCGCGCGCTGCGCTATGGCCCCGATTTCGCCGGCAGCTGCCTGGCTCAGGTGCCCGCGTTTGCCACCGTGGACGGGCGCTACGCGCACAAGCTGGGCGCCTGGGAGCTGGAACTGGCCGGCAGCAACCTGGCCAACCGCCGCCATTACGGCGATGCGCCCGGCTGCCGTTCCAGCATTTACCTCAAGGATGCGCGCCAGCTGCGCGTGTCGGCGCGCTACCATTTTTGAGGCGCGGGTGCAGCGGGGCTTAAATACGGCTTAAGCTGGCGCAAACCGGGGCGATAAACATGGCTTTTTTCCGCCCGGGCCTCATCGCCCGGCGCAAAAAGTGGTAATCTCGCCCCGTTCTCGACCACTTATGATGAAGGATTATTATGCGTTTTCTGCGTTTCTTGCGTCCCCTGCTTGCCGCCGTCACCCTGGTGGCGGCCACCGGCGGCGCCATGGCGGCCGATACCGGCTTTACCACGCTCCCGACGCCAGTGCGCACGGACACGGGCAAGAAGGTGGAAGTGGTGGAGTACTTCATGTATTCCTGCCCGCATTGCTACGCGCTCGATCCGCTGATGCACGACTGGGTCAAGAAGCAGGGCGACAAGATCGCCTTCCGCCGCATCCACCTGGCCTTCAATGGCCCGAAAGATGCGCAGGCGCACGCCTACGCCACCCTGGAAGCGATGGGCCAGCTGGACCAGTTCCACGACAAGATCTTCCGCGCCATCCACGTCGAGCGCAACCGCCTGAACCGCGATGACGCCATCCTCGAGCTGCTGGTGAAGAACGGCATCGACAAGGCGAAATACCTGGACATGTTCAATTCCTTCGGCGTGCAGACCAAGCTGAAACGCAATGAACAGCTGATCACCGCCAGCAAGATCGACAGCGCGCCGACCATCGTCATCGATGGCCGCTTCGTGACGTCGCCGGCGCAGCTGTCGCGTCCGGGGCAGTCCGAGCCGCAAACCCAGACAGCGACCCTGCGCGTGATGGATGAACTGGTGGCGCGCGTGCTGAAAGAGCGCGCCCCGGCGCCTGCGAAGAAGTAAACTGGAGAACGTCATGAAACAGCTGCCCTGGACCCTGTGCGCGCTGGCTCTTGCCCTCGTGGCCTGGCTGGCGATTGCCGTCGTCAATGTGGAAAACCAGCGCAATGCGCTGGCCACCAAGGCGTGCGTGAACCCCGCGTTCAAGAACGAGGTCGACGCGAAATGCCTGGCGTCCGTGCAGTCGCGCGAGCACTGGTGGCAGCACTTGACGTACGCCATGACGCACTTCAGGAACTGAAGGTGTTTGCATACAGAACCCGCCATGCGCGGGTTTTTTTTCGTCCGCGTATGATGGAACCACAACTATCGAGGAGGGACAATGAAGGAAGTGATCTTGATTACCGGTAGCAGCCGCGGCATTGGTGCGGCGACGGCGCAGCTGGCGGCGCGCCAGGGCTATGCCGTTTGCGTCAACTATGTGCGCGATGCGCAGGCGGCCGAGGCGCTGTGCGCGCGCATCGTCGCCGGCGGGGGCGAAGCCATCGCCGTGCAGGCCGACGTCAGCGATGAAGCCGACGTGGAACGCCTGTTTGCGGAAGTCGACGCGCGCCTGGGCACGCTCACGGCGCTGGTCAACAATGTGGGCGTGCTGGAGCAGAAATGCCGGCTGGCCGACATTTCCGTGCAGCGCCTCGAACGCGTGCTGCGCACCAACGTGATCAGTTATTTCCTGTGCTGCCAGCAAGCCGTGCGGCGCATGTCGACGGCCAATGGCGGGCAGGGCGGGCGCATCGTGAACGTCTCGTCGGCCGCCGCGCGCCTCGGTTCCCCGGGCGAATACATCGACTACGCGGCCTCGAAAGGCGCCGTCGATACCTTGACCCTGGGCCTGGCGAAGGAAGTGGCGGCCGAGGGCATCCGCGTCAACGGCGTGCGCCCTGGCATCATCTACACGGACATCCACGCGTCGGGCGGCGAACCGGGACGGGTGGCGCGCCTGGCGTCCGGCGTGCCCATGCAGCGGGGCGGCCAGCCGGAAGAAATCGCCGACGCCATCCTGTACCTGCTGGGACCGGGCGCCACGTATGTGACGGGCAGCATCCTCGACGTGGCGGGCGGCCGCTGATTTTCAACTACTGCAAGCAAGTGATTCAAGCGCGGGGCCAATTATCAAATAGGGCAAGCGAGTCCAGAATGACGGGGTGCCCTATGCAGCAGGCACGCCGATCAACCCACCTGGATTCATTATGTCCGCACCTGTTCTTGCCCCCGCCATCCTGGCCCTTTCTCTGCTGGCCGCAGCGCCCGCCCAATCCGCCACGCACCTGCCCATGCCGGCCCACCTGGCCGGCGCCGCCATCACCGACAAGGTGGTGCTGGCGGCGCGCCGCTACGCCGCGTTCTGGCAGAGCGGCGCCCCGGCCCTGACGCGCCAGGCGCTGGCCGACGATTTTACCGACCGCACCTTGCCCGCCGGGCGTCCGCAAGGATTGGCCGGTCCGCTGCAGGCATCTGACGTGTTTCATGCGGCCGTGCCGGATTTGCAGGTGGCCATCGAGGACATGCTGGTGGCGGGCGACCGTGTCACCTTGCGCCTGCATTTCACGGGGCGCTTCACGGGCGTCTTCCCCACGCCGCAGGGCCCCTTGCAGGGGCAGGGGCAGGCCATCGACTTTTACGCGTTCGATCTGTACCGGGTGAATGCGCAGGGGCGCATCAGCGACAACTGGCACCTGGAAGATAATCTGACCCTGCTGCGCCAGTTGGGCGTGCTGGCGCCCTGACCGTGGCCCGCTAGCGCTGCGCCGGCAGGGCGGCGAATTGCTGCAGCAGGAAGTCGGCCAGCAGGGCCACGCGCGGCGGCTGGAAGCGGCTGCGCCGGTACAGCAGGTTCAGGGGGACGCTGTCGGCAAAGTAATCGTCGAGCACCGTGTGCAAGCGCCCCGCGCGCAGGTCGTCACCGATGTCGAGCAGGGATTTGTAGGCATAGCCATGGCCGGCCACGGCCCAGCGGCGGATGATTTCGCCATCGTTGCTGTGCCAGGCGCCTTGCGGGCGCAGGCTGTGGCGCTTGCCGTCCTCGCGGTAGCGCCACTCCTGCGGCGCGCCGTCGCCCGCCGTGAGCACGAGCGTCGGCAGCAGCGCCAGGTCGCGCGGCGTGGCCGGCACGCCCACTTTGGCGGCCAGCGCGGGCGCCACGCACACGACGCGCCGGCCCGGGTGCAGCAGGCGCGCCACCATGTCGCTGTCGGGCAGCTCGCCGTAGCGGATGGCCAGGTCGATATCGTCCTGCACCAGCCTGGCCGTGGCATCCGTCAGGGTCAGCGCATGGCGCATCTGCGGGTGCAGCGCGGCAAAGCGGTCGAGCATGGGCAGCAGCAGCTGGCGGCCGATGTCGGACGGCGCCGAGATGCGCACCACGCCGCGCACGGCGGCTGCGCCCGCAGGCAAGCCGTCTTCCGCCTGCGCCAGCAAGTCCAGCGCCTGCTCGCTGTAGTGGCGGTAGTGCAGACCCTCTTCCGTCAGGCGCAGCTGGCGCGTGGTGCGCTCGAACAGGGTGACGCCCAGCGCCGTTTCCAGGCGCGCGATGGCGGCGCTGGCGGCGGCCGGCGACAGGCCGTGCTTGCGGCCGGCCGCGGAAAAGCTGCCCAGCGCCGCAGCGTCGAGGAACAGGGCGATTTCCGCCAGGCGTCCGGCGCCGCCGCGGCTCATGCCGGGTGCGCGGCCGCTGGCTTCGGCGCCGGTGCGGAATGCGCCGAGTGGGGCGTGATCACCACGGTGCAAGTGGTGCCGGCCACCAGCAATTGCCCCTTCGGCTGCTCGTCGATGTGGATGCGCACGGGCACGCGCTGCGCCAGGCGCACCCAGTTGAAGGTGGGATTGACGTCGGCCAGCAATTCGCGGCCCGTGGCGGCGTCGCGGTCGGTGATGCCGCGCGCGATGCTCTCGATGTGGCCATGCAGGGTGCCGCCGCTCATCAGATTCATTTCCGCCTTGTCGTCCTGCGCCAGCATGCCCAGCTTGGTCTCTTCGAAGTAGCCGACGACGTAGTACGAGGCGCTGTCGATGACGGCCAGCTTGGCCGCGCCGACGGCGGCGAAATCGCCCTTGTGCACGTTCAGGTTGGTCACATAGCCGCTGACGGGCGCGCGCACGGTGGTGCGTTCCAGGTTCAATTGCGCCAGCGCGCGGGCGGCCACGGCGGCCTGCACTTGCGACGAGGCCGAGCTGGCGGCGAACGCCGCGCTTTCGCGGCTTTCCGTCGAGATGATGCTGGCATCGAGGCCTGCGCGGCGCTGCGCTTCCTTGCCGCGGCGGCCTTGCTCCGTCCTCTGCGCGGCCAGCACGGCGTCGGCCTGCGCCAGCGCGCTCGCATAGCGTTCCTTGTCGACGACGAACAGCACGTCGCCCTTTTGCACCACCTGGTTGTCGCGCACCAGCACGTCCGTGACGGTGCCGGCCACGTCGGCGCTGATGTTGACGATGTCGGCCTTGATGCGGCCGTCGCGTGTCCACGGCGACTCCATGTAGCGGTCCCAGACGGTCTTGCCTATCCACAGGGCTGCGGCCAATAGCAGCAGGGTGATTGCATAGCGGGTCAGTTTGCTTACCATGTCGGCAGCCTTTCCTTGATTGGGTTGAACAGTTTTTTTTATTTGTAAAGCGATAAGGCCAGCGCGCCGAAGATGGCGATGAAGATGCACAGCCGCGCCAGCGACGGGTGCCACACCATGCGGTACACGCCCAGCCAGCCCAGCACGCGGTCGAGCAGGGTTTGCAGGCCGATGCTGAGGATGAACAGGGGCAGCAGGGTAGGAATCAGAATTCCGAACAGGGCGAATTCACGCGGCATGGTGGTCTCCGGCGCCAGGCGCCATGTGGTCGAGTAAAGAGGTGTAGATCGAATGCAGGTCGGCCAGCGCCGTTTGCAGGCGCGCGCTGCGCTCGGGCGTGACGCCGGCTTCGTTTTGCGCCGCGCGCACCACGGCGCCCGCCTGCAGGGTCGCCGCCAGGGCCGCCTGCAGTGCCGCGTCGCCGCGCGTGCGCAGCCAACCGGCGATGTGGTCGACGCATTGCTGCAGCGCGTGGCGCGTGGCGCCTGGCCGGGCGGTCGCGATCAGTTCGCGCAATTCGATCACCGAGTGGCCGATTTCCAGCAGGGTCAGGGCCTGGCGCACGACGGCGCGCGTGGCCTCGCCAGGCGCCGGGCCGGCCGCCGCATTGAGCTGGCTGAGCAGGTCGCGCACGCGGTTGTCGAAACGGTGTTTCACGCGCCGCGCCGGCGCCGTGCACGCATGCAGCGCTTCGCGCCACAGGGCGCGGCCGATATGGTCCTTGTGGCCCATCGTGTGTTCGGGCAGCAGCACGGCAAACACGAGGGCGGCCAGCATCAGGCCGACGATCAGCGCCATGCCCGTGTTGAGGAAGGCGGCGCCGTCGACATGCATCAGATTCGTCGGCGCCATCTGCGTGATGAAGGTCGACACGCCCAGGCCCACGCCCAGCTTGGCCGGATTCGTCATCAGATACAGGCCCACGGCGAGGAAGGGCGCAAAACTGAGCACCAGCATGGGGAAGCCGTCGCCGTGCACCAGCACGAAGTACACGCAGACGAGCGACAGCGGCATGGCGATCAAGAAGCCCGCCAGCACTTGCCGGATCATCAGGATGGGGCGCGGCGAGGACGAGGCCAGCGCGCAGAACACGGCCGCCATCAGCATCGCCGTGCTGGCATAGGGCCAGGCGAGGAAGTAGGCGCCCAGCGCCAGCAGGGCCAGGCTGATGGCCGCACGCGCGCCGCTGGCGATCACCAGCGCGGGCGGCGTCTTCGGCGCATAGGCCTGCGGCGTGCTGATTTCCAGCGGCGTGTCGTGCGCCAGGCTGAAATACACTTCGTGAAAGCGGCTCATGTCGCGCGCGAAGCGCTCGAGCAGCTCGCACACGGTGTCGAAATCGATGCGCTGCGCATGCGCGATGGGGGCGCCGTCGATGTCCGCGCGGGCCTGCCCCAGCGCCGTTTGCAGGTGCTGCTGCATGGTGTCGAGCGAGTCTTGCGACGGCGTCGTTTGCAGCGCTTCGGCGACGATGGCGTACAGGGGCGCGCAAGCCTGCATGACTTGTGTCTCGTCGTCGCGCTGCAGGCGGTCGAACAGGCGGTGGAAGGTATAGAAAGTGGTCAGCGCCGTCATGAAGGTGGCGTTGAAGGCGTGCAGCTTGCGGTTTTGCGCGCGCACGTGGCTCACTTTGCTGGTGACTTCGAACAGGGCGGCCGAGCGGCCCAGTTCCAGCGCCGCGACGTCGGCGGCAAACTGCAAATGCGTCAGTTCCACCTGCGCCGGCGTGAGTTTTTGCTGCAGCACGTCCTGGCAAAAGGCGAGGAATTTGCCGTAGCGCGCTTGCACCGTGCGCATCACCTGCGTGCCCTGGTGGCGCGGCAGCAGCACGCTGGACACGGCCGCCGAGCAGATGATGCCCAGGCCCACTTCAGCCACGCGCGTGACGGCCAGCGCGAACACCTGCATCGGCTGCTCGATGGCGGGCAGCACGATCATGCAGGCCGTGTAGCCGGCCAGCACGTACACATACGATTGCGCGTTGCGGTGCAGGGCCGAGCCGCTCGTGCACAGACCCACCCACAGGGCCAGGCCGGCGAACAGCAGCACGGGTTGCTGCGGGAACAGGCCGATCAGGGTCAGCGCGGCCGTGCATCCGAGCAGGGTGCCGCACAGGCGGTAAAAGCTTTTTTCCAGCACCATGCCGCTGCTGGGCAGGGCCAGGATGATGGTGGTAGTCATCGCCGTGCTGGGCGAATCGAGGCCCAGGCGGTAGGCCAGCCACAGCGCGCAGAACGAGGCGATGAGGGTCTTGCCGACGTAGATCCAGCGTTCGCCTTCCGTCGAGCGCCAGTCCTGCAGCGCCAGCGCCAGCCAGTGGGCCGCCCGGGTCAGGGGGCCGTATATAGGTTTTGTTGCTGTGGCTGGCGTCATCGATAGGCTATCAGTTCTGGTTGTTGAGATTGTTGAGGTTGCGCAACTGGCGCATGTACAGCTTGTCGAGCACTTGCAGCTCTTCGTCCGTGAAACCTTCGTACAGGGCCGAGGTTTCCTGGTACACGTCCGGCAGCGCCGTTTCGATCAGGGCGCGGCCCTTGTCGGTCAGCGAGATCATCACGGAGCGGCGGTCGCCGGGGCGCGTGCCGCGGTGGATCAGGCCGCGCGTTTCCAGGTCGTTGCACACGCGCGTCAGGTTGGCCGGCTTTTCATGGCACGCCATGCCCAGGGTGCAGGCGTTCGAGGTTTCGTCGTCCGTGCCGTACAGCACGGCCAGCACCATGTAGCTGGCATCGACCAGGTCGTGCTTTTTCAGCGCGGCATTGGTCAGATCCTTCATGCCTTTTTGAATGTGGTACGTCATGCGCAACAGGCGCATCAGTTCCATGGGGAAGCCTGGCATGCGCGTGCGGATGTTTTGCAGCCGCTTGGAGGTGGCGTCAAAAGCGGTCATGTCATATTCCTTCATGTGTGAATAAAGTTCCGATTGTATCTTGTTGGGCTAGGGCAATGCCAGGATTGCAAGCTCAGATGCCGCCTCCCAGTGCATTCATCAAGGAAACGTACAGATCGAGCTCGCGCGCCCCATTTTGCGCCTGCTGCTGTTCTTCCGCCAGCAGCGCCACTTGCGTGTTGAGCATGTTGATGGCGTCGCTCATGCCCGCGTTGTAGGCCTTCTCCGCCAGGTCGCGCGCGCGCTGCGCCGTGGCCAGCGCCTGCAAGGTCAGCTGGTGCTGTTTGGCCAGCGACTGGGCCTTCGTGACGGCGTTGGCCACGTCCGACATGGCGTTGATGACGGTGGCGTTGTATTGCTCCACGGCACCGTCGTACACGGCCGTCTGGCTGCCCAGCTGGGCGCGCAGGCGGGCGCCGGCGAAGATGGGCAGGCTCAGCGCGGGCGAGACGCCGCGGATGTCCGAGTTGGCATCGAGAAAATGGCTGAAGCCGAAGGCCTGGAAGCCGGCAAAGGCCACCAGGTTGACGTTCGGGTAGAACTCGGCCTTGGCGGCGTCGATGCGCTGCGCCGCCGCTTCCACTCTCCAGCGCTGGGCGGCGATGTCGGGGCGGCGACCGATCAGGTCGGCCGGCAGGGCGGCGGGAATGGCCAGCGGCTGGTCCAGGCGCAGCACGGGCCGCGTAAGCGCCGCACCGGCCGCCGGCCCCTTGCCCGACAGGGCCGCCAGCTGGTTGCGCAGCAGGGCCAGTGACTCGGCCGACTGTTCCAGCTGGCGCCGGCCGGCGGGCAAGGTGGTTTCTATTTGCGCTACATCAATATCGGTGCCGATGCCGGCTTGCTTGCGCTGGCGCGTGATGTCGAGGATGCGGGCGCGCTGCGCCAGGCTGCGTTCGATCACGTCCTGCAGCTGGAATTCATACGACAGCTGGATGTAGGTGCGCACCAGCGCCGTTTCCAGGGCCAGGCGCGCCATCTGCGATTCGGCCGAGGCCATCTGCACGTCGCCCAGGGCGGCGGACAGGGCGGCGCGGTTGCGGCCCCACAGGTCCAGGTCGTACGACGCCGTGACGGTGGCCTGGTTGCGCCAGGCGTAATTGCCGGCCAGCGGTGCCGGCGTGCTGCCGTGCTGCGAATACAGTTCGCGGTTGATGGAGATATTCGCGTCGGCTTGCGGGCGGGTCTTGTCTTCCGCCGCGCCGGCCAGCGCCTCGGCCTGGCGCACGCGCGCCTGGGCCCCGCGCAGGGTGGGGCTGTCGGCCAGCGCCTGCTCCATCAGGCGGTTCAATTGGGGGTCGTGCAAGTCTTGCCACCATTGCGTGCGCGGCCATTGTATGGCGGCGCTGGCGGCGGCATCCATGGCCTGGCTCGCCTGCAGCTTGTTGGCATCGAGCATGGCCGATTGCGGCGCGATATGGCCCATGTCGGCACAGGCGCTCAAGGCAAGGATCAGGCTGGCGGCAAGCAAACGGCGGTGCAGGGACATGCAGGGACTCCGGGAAAGATCGTGTTGGGGGTGCTGCTGACAGCTCGCCGCGGTGAGCTTCGGGAGTGGCCCGAGCGCTGCGCCGCAACTGAGGTGTGTTACTGACTGACTGAAACCGGCTGACTGGTTTCTTATTTCACGACGTGCTTGGTCGTTTGCGCGACGTCAAAGTCCGCTTCCGTTTGCGGGATCAGGCCAGCCTTGCGGGCGGCGTAGAACTCGGCCATGACTTCTTCGCGCGTCACTTTGCTGGCGGCGGTGGCCGGCGTTTTCGGGTAGTCGACTTCGCTGGTGGCGATTTCGCCGGCGTTGCGGGCACGGATGTATTCGGCCGTGACGTCAGCGCGCGTGAGTTGCTGGCTGGCAGCGGCAGGCGCGGCGCTCTGGGCGAAAGCCGACGTGGCGGCGGTGATGGCAAACAATGCTGCGATGAGTGATTTGGCTTGCATGATAAAACTCCAATATGTGCATGATGGCTGGGTGGATGGGCCGGCTCGCCACGTACCGGTCGGTTCGGCGGCATGGCGCTGGTGGGCGCCGTGCCGCCGATGAAGCAGTTTCTGGATGAGAAGATGCTTACTTGAATTAACTATAGCAATGAATAGTACATTTGTGAAGTAATTTCTGAAAATAGTTGTGCGCCGCCGCATTTCTCCTGGGGAAATGCCGTGCAGGCGTGCGCCGCTGGCCAGGCCAGCGGAGTAAGCTGATTTTTTATGAACGGGAGGCCGCCATGAGCAGTAGCACACTCGATCCGGACAATTTGCCCGTCACGCCTGACCGCGTCCTGGGCAGCGGCCATGGCAAGGGGGCGCTCGGTCCCAGCGACAGTTCCGACAGCGGCAGCGACATGCAGGGCGTGCCGGGCCAGGATGCGGAAGCGCTGGAGAACGACAGCGATGCGGCCGGCACGGGCGAGCGGGCCGGCGTGGAGCCGCGCAATACGGCGCCTGCTGGCGGCGACATCGACGTCGATCATGTGGAAAGCGTGGCGCCCGTGCAGCCGGCGCAGGGTGATGGTAGTGAATTGCCTCCATGAATTACCGCCCCTCTTGCGCCATCGGCGTAAAATGCAGGCAAGGCGGCGTGCGCGCCGCCATGGCCAGCCGGCCGGTACAGGATAGGATGTCAGAGGATGCAAACGCAGATGTCGGAAGAGAAAGAAAAAGACTTGATGTCGATGTATCGCGAGACGCGGCCGCGCGAGTTTTTTGGCGAAAAAAGTAACACCAATCACCTGGCCTGGAGTTCGCTGGTGGTCTTGCTGGCGCTGGCGTTCTGGCTCGTCGTGGCCCTGGCGGCGGCGGAGAATCAGCGTTACGCGCTGGAAACGAAGGTGTGCCAGGATCGCGTCTTCCCCGCGGAAATCGACACGTCTTGCCTGAAACAGGTCAAGTCGCGCGATCACTGGTGGCAGCACGTGGGCCATGCGCTGGTGCGGATGGGCGCCTGAGCGGCGCAAGCATATCCTGAAGGACGCGCCGCTGCAGCGATGACGCCGGCGCCCTTCCTGTTGCGGGAGGCGAGATGCCACGCGATACTGCACGGGAACAGCCGCAATGGCTGTTTACGCGCCACAGTGCCTTGACGGTGCGCCAGTTGCTGCGCGCCTATGGTGTGCTGTGCCTGTTTTCCACCGCCATCGCCGCCGCCTTTGCGCTGCGCGGCTACTGGTACATCCCCGTCTTTTCATTTGCCGAACTGGTCTTGGTGGCCATTTCCCTGCTGTATTACCTGCGCCATGCCCGCGACTACGAGCATCTGGCCCTGCGCGACGGCGTGCTGGTCGTCGAGCAGGTGAGCGCCGGCCGGCGCCAGCGCAGCAGCTTTCGTCCCTGGTGCACGCATATCGTCGTGCCGGAGGGGCCGCGCCAGCTGATATGCATCAGCTGCGGCAGCACGCATGTGGAGGTGGGCGCCTTTGCCACGCCGGAACGGCGGCGGCAGGTGGCGCAGGAGTTGCTGGCCTGGCTGCCGCCGCTGGAACCGTGAGGGAAGCTGGCCTTTACTTCGGGCCGTAAAACTGGAACGTTTGTACCACCAGCAAGGTGGTGGGAAAGCCGGTGAGCGTCTTGAATTCCTTCGCACCCGTGATCTTGTAGGCGCCGGCCTGGAACGCTTCGCCTTCCTCCCAGCTGTGATCCTTCATGGCAAACTGCAGCAGGCGCTTGTCGTTGTAGCGGTAGCTGAAGATGGTGTAGGCGCCGACGCGGCTGGTGACGACGAAGCGTTCATCGCGCTCGTCGGCGATGAGCAGGATGCCCGGATAGCGGCTGATGCCCGCCTCCTCGTTCTGGATCCTGAGGATCACATCCGTAAAGCTGCATTCGGCGTCGCGGATCTTGTCGCGCTTCGTGGCGATCTGCATGACCTCGTCGTAGCTCTTGCCATGCGTAATCGACCACGACGGCGCGTCGCAATAATTGGCCGCGCTGGCGTTGGCCGCGCACAGCAGCAGGCAAAGGGTCGTGGCAGTGATGGTCTTCATGGTGTCTGGTCGCGGGCAGGGATGTTGTGAAGCCGGCAGTCTAGCGCCAGACCGCCGGCTTCACAAGCACCGGGGAGCGCGTGCTCAGACGGCCCGCGATGGACCTTCCCACAGATTGATATGGCCTTCGCGCGCCTGCACGTCGATGGCGGCCAGCTCGTCGGCCGTGAACGACAATTGCTGCAGCGCGGCCACGTTTTCGCGGATTTGCGCGCTGCTGCTGGCGCCGATCAGGGTCGAGGTGACGCGCGGATCGCGCAGCACCCAGGCCAGCGCCATCTGCGCCAGGGTTTGTCCCCGCTGCGCGGCGATCTGGTTCAGCGCGCGCACGCGGGCCAGGTTTTCCGCGCTCAGGTGTTTTTGCAGCAGCGAGCCGCCGCCGGGGCGGTTGACGCGGGCATCCTGCGGCACGCCATCGAGGTATTTGTCGCTAAGCAAGCCCTGCGCCAGCGCCGTGAACGTGATGCAGCCCATGCCTTCTTGCTGCAGGGTATCGAGCAAGCCGTCTTCCTCGATCCAGCGGTTGAGCATATTGTAGGCTGGCTGGTGGATCAGACACGGCACTTTCCACTCTTTCAGCAGTTTGGCCGCCTCAGCCGTCTTTTGCGGCGAATACGAGGACAGGCCCACGTACAGCGCCTTGCCCTGCTGCACGGCGGTGGCCAGCGCGCCCATGGTTTCTTCCAGCGGCGTGTCGGCGTCGTAGCGGTGCGAGTAAAAGATGTCGACGTAGTCGAGGCCCAGGCGCTGCAAGCTCTGGTCCAGGCTGGCCAGCACGTATTTGCGCGAGCCGCCGCCCTGGCCGTACGGGCCCGGCCACATGTCCCAGCCTGCCTTGGTGGAAATGATCAGTTCATCGCGGTACGGTAAGAAATCGTCGCGCAGCAGCTTGCCGAAATTGCTTTCCGCGCTGCCATACGGCGGGCCGTAGTTGTTTGCCAGGTCGAAATGCGTGATGCCCAGGTCGAAGGCCGTGCGCAGCATGTCGCGCTGCGAGGCCAGGCTGTTGCTGTCGCCAAAATTGTGCCACAGTCCCAGGGACAACAGCGGCAGTTTCAGCCCGCTGCGCCCGCACGTGCGGTATTGCATGGTGTCGTAGCGGTTTTCGGCGGCGTGGTAGGTCATGGCATCTCCTGGTTGAATGACGCGCCTATTTTCGCGCAAAATCAAGGTCGGTGCGCGTGCTCCTTGTATGTGGCTGGACGCGCCTTACAATGGGCGTTCAGGAGTCTCGCGAGGAGCGGTCATGGAAATCGAATTGAAATTGTTGCTGGCGCAGCAAGATGTAGCGCGCCTGCGCGCGCACCCGTTGCTGGCGCAACAGGCGCAAGGAGAGGTGCAGTTGCTGCAGATGCACGATATCTATGTCGATACGCCCGATTTGCAGCTGTGCCGCCACCAGGCGGGCTTGCGCGTGCGCCAGGTGGACGGGCGCTGGGTGCAGACCCTGAAGGCCGGTGGCAGCGTCAACAGCGGCTTGCACAGCCGCCACGAATGGGAGGGCGAAGTTTCCGGTCCGCAACCGGACCTCGCCGCGCTGGACTCGGCCATCGGCCGCAAGCAGCCCATCCGCGCGCTGCTGCGCCAGGACGCCGTCCGCGACGCCTTGCAGCCCGTGTTTACCACGCGCATGGAGCGCACCGTATGGCAGCTGCGCACGCCGCAGGGCGACGAGATCGAATGCGTGCTGGACCAGGGTGTCATCGAAAGCGGCGCGGATGGGGCGAATGGCGCCGTCCGCAGCGTGCCCGTCAGCGAGATCGAACTGGAATTGAAGCAGGGGCAAGCGGCCAGCCTGTTCGACGTGGCGCTGGCCCTGCTGCAGGACGTGCCGCTGCAGCTGGGCCACATGAGCAAGGCGGAACGTGGCTACCGCCTCGCGGCGTCACAGCCTCTGCAGGCGGTCAAGGCGCAGCCCCTGGCGCTGGACGCGGCGATGTCGGTGGAGCAAGTGTTCCTGGCCATCGCTGGCAATTGCCTGGAGCAGGTCAGCGGCAACCAGGATGGCGTGGCGGCGGGCGAGGATGTGGAAAGCGTGCACCAGATGCGCGTGGGCCTGCGCCGTTTGCGTTCGGCGCTGGGCATGTTCAAGTCCTTGCTGGCGCTGCCCGAGGCCTTGAAGGCCGAACTCGACTGGCTGGGCGGCGCGCTGGGCGAGGCGCGCGACTGGGATGTGTTGGCTGGCAATACCCTGGCGCAGCTCGATGGCGAGGCGCAGGCGGATGCGGCGGCGCTGGCAGAGGCGGCGCACGCGCAGGCGCGCCTCAAGCATGCGCAAGCGGCCCAGGCCGTCACGTCGGCGCGCTACACGGCTTGCATGCTGGGCTTGCAGCGCTGGCTGCAGGCGCGCGCCTGGCGCGACAGCTGTTCCGCGCGCCAGGTGCGGCGCCTCGATGCGCACGTCCCGCCGTTTGCCCGCGCCACCCTGCGCAAGGATCAGCGCCGCCTGGTGAAGCGCGGCAAGCGCCTGCTGCATGCCACGCCGCTGCAGCGCCACCGGGTGCGCATCGCGGCCAAGAAGACGCGCTATGCGACGGAATTTTTTGCCTCGCTGTTTGCCGCGCGCGCCGTGCAACCATATGTGGGGCGGCTGTCGGTGCTGCAGGATGAACTGGGCTGGCTCAACGATGTGCAGGTGGCGGACCGGCTGTTGCAGCAATTGCCCGATGTTCAGACTGGCCAGGCTGACCAGTCCGCCCAGGACGGGTTGCGGCAGCACGCGGCCTTCGTGCGCGGCTACCTGGCGGCGCGCGCGCAGGCGCAGGGCAGCGATGGCCGCATGCACAAGGCCTGGCGGCGCTTCAAGGCGGCCCGTTTGCCTGCCTGAGCAGGTTTGCCTGAGCCTGGCTTTGCCGGGGCGCAGTGCCTGGCCAGGCTAGGCCAGCGGGCGTTGCAACTGGCGCTCGAGGATGGCCAGCGGCGACTTGTCGGGGGCGGCCATGGCACGCACGGGCAGCAGCCAGGTTTGCTCCAGCGCATGTTGTCCCCGCAGGGCCGCGTGCGATACGGCGTCGCTGAAGATGATCCACGTCTGGCCCGGCGCGAAGGCATGCGTGTGCTGTTCCACCTGCGCCTGGTAGGCCAGGTCGGCCTTCATGGCGTCGTGCAGCTGCAGCATGTAGTGATCGTAGGCCGTGCGCCGCGACTTGGTGACGTGCAGCCATTGCAGCATGGCCGCCAGCACGGGCTGCGGACGCTGCGCGACGGGTAAAAAATGCTGCGCCACCTGCTCGAAGGGCGGGCCCAGTTTCCACACGCGGGGCGCGTCGCGCGGGTGGATGTTGGTGAAGACGCGCAGGATGCGCCGGCCCTGCGTGGGCGAGGAGGGGAAACTGTCGATATGCAGGCGCGTATCGTCCTTGCGCCAGGAGGTTACCCTGCCGGCGATTTCCACGGGGCGAAAGCTGCCCTTGCCTTGCTGCAGATGCGCCTGGTAGCTGGGCAGCAGGCCGGCCAGCAGGCTACGCGTGTGCCGCGCATAACGCTGCATCAGCGCCGCCAGCAGGGCCGCATCGCAGGCGTCACCCTGGCCGCGCACGCCGCGTACCGGTTCCCAGCTGATGTTCTTGGCGCCGCTGGCGTTACCCGCCGCGCCGTTCAGCAGCCCATGCTCTTCCGGGTGCAGCGAGAATCCCAGGCGGGGCAGCAGCAGTACTTGCCCGTCTTCGAGGGCTTGCAGCGCCGCCGCCTGCTGCGTGGCGCTGCCGCTGGCGTCCCATTGATCCAGGGAAATATCGATGAGTTTGCTCATGGCATAAACGGAAAGACCTCCGAGTGGCCAGTATGGGGGATTACCGCCCGCTCGCGTTTGCGCTGGCGCAGCTTCAGCTCACAGTTTGCTGTTCTGGCAGCCGGCGCTCACGCATTCGCGCACGCGGTCCTGCAAAAATTGCGCGCGTTCGATGGTGGTCTGGGTGGCGCAATCGAGGTTCACATAGAAGCCCGAGGATTCGCGTTTCGAACAGTTCTGGTTGCGTGCGCTGATCCACGCCAGCTGGCCCGCTTTCAGCTTTTGCTTGCCGCCGGCGTCGAGCTGTGCTGCGAGTTTCTTGTAGTTGGCGTTGAGTTCCTTGTCCGCTTCCTGGTACACCTTGTTGAGGCAATACAGGCCGTCGAAGTCGTTGCGCGGCGTGTCGCAGGCCGAGTTGGCGAAGGCGGAAGCGGAGGCGCAGAGCAGCAGGGCGAGCAGGCATTTTTTCATGGAGTGCTTTCAGGAAGTGGTGTGGCGGGATAGGCGAGCCAGGCAGCGCTCTTGCGTATCGTATAACATTTTTCATCGAGGCCGCAGACGCTTGCCCGCCCGTCCGCCGGCGCCGTGCCGTCAATAGGCCAGGCGGCCCGGCACGCTCACTTCGATCTGCGTGCCGGCGCCGGGGCGGCTGTCGATGCGCAGGCTGGCATCGATGGCGGCGGCGCGCTCGCGCATGCCGACCAGGCCCCAGTGGCCGGGCCGCTGGCCCGTTTGCGCCACGGCGTCATCGAGGCCGCAGCCGTCGTCGCGCACGCGCAGGGTGAAGGCCTGCTCCGCATAGTCGAGTTCCAGCACGATGTTTGCCGCTTCGGCATAGCGCGAGGCGTTGAACAGCGCTTCGCGCGCGATGGCGTAGATTTCGTCATGCACGCGCGGCTGCAGGCGCCGGCAGATGCCGCTGACATGCACCGTGAAGGCGTGCGCGCGGTGTTCGGCCAGGCCCTTGCCGAATTGCTGCAGCGCCAGCCGCAGTTCGTCGGGTTCGGCCGAGGCGCGCAAGTCCATGATCTGGTCGCGGCCTTCGATCAGCAACTGGTCGGCCAGGTTGAGGGTGCCATCGAGGCGCGCCCGTTCGCGCGTGCCCTTGGGCAGCATGTCCGCATGCGCATGGAACGACAGGATCAGGCCTTGCACGCTTTGCAGCAGCGTGTCGTGCAGCGAACGGGCGATGCGAGAGCGTTCGGCCAGGCGCTCCTGCAAGCGTTCCTGCAACCGTTCCTGCATATTGCGCGTCAGATGGCGGATGCGCAGCACATAGCCGCCATACAGCAGCAGCGCGGCGCCCAGCGCCAGCAGCAGCGCGAACCACGGCGTTTGCACGAAGGCGGGCGCGATGACGATGTCGAGCCCTGTCCCCTGCGTGTTCCACACGCCGTCTTCGTTGGCGGCCGTGACGTCGAAGCGGTAGCTGCCGGGCGCCAGGTTGGTGTAGTACGCTTCGCGGCGACCCACCGCCTCCTGCCAGCCGGCGTCCACGCCCGCCAGCCGGTAGCGCAGGCGCACGCGTTCCGGCATCGACAGGCTCAGGGCCGTGAAGCCGATCTGCAGGTTCCGGCTGCCCTGCGGCAGGTGCAGCGGCTTGCCGTCGTCCAGCGTGTAACGCACGCCATCGGCCAGCAAGCTGTGGATCTGCACGGGCGGCGGCAGGCGATTGCGGCGGATATGCAGCGGGTCGAGCATGGCGATGGTGGCCGAGGTGGAGAACCACAGCTTGCCATCGGGCGCATGGATCAGCGACGGCACGGGGCGCAGCTGCGAGGCATGGCCCTGCAAGCCGTCGAGCGCGTCGAAGCGTTCCGAGACGACGGCGCTGCCGTCGCGCATCCACGCGGCCAGGCTGGCGGCGGCGATATGCTCGATGCCGTCCGCGCCATGCAGCCACAGGTCGCCGTCTGGCAGGCGCACGATGCCCGACACGCCGCGAAACGCCGCGCCTTGCGCACCGCGCAAGGTGTGGAAGCGGCCGGCGCGGTACAGGGCCACGCCGTTTTCGCCGCCGGCCCACATCATGTCGCCATCGCGGTACAGCTGCAGCACCGTGCCCACCTGCAGGCCCTCGGGTGCGCCGAGCCGCCTGACGGCGCCCGCGCGCTGGCCATCGGCCACCAGGCTGATTGTATTGTCGGCATGGCCGAGCCAGACGGTGCCGGCGCCATCGATCGCCATGGCCGTGGTCAGCACCGCCGGCAGGCCGGACAGGCCGCCATTGGCGATCCATTCCCCTTCGCTCAGGCGAAACAGGCCGCCGCCGGAAAACGAGGCCCACAGGGCGCCGGAGCGGTCTTGCTGCAGCGCCTGCGGATCGAGTCCCAGTACGGGCGGCACCACGCGCGTCATGGCGCCGTTGCGCGCGCGGTGGTGCAGTTCCTGCTCGTTCCCCAGCCACAGCGTGCCGTCGGGCGCCCAGTGGCTGGCCGCCAGCGCTCCTTTCAATTCCACCTTTTTCACCCCGTCGGCGGTAAAGCTGCGCACGTCGCCCACATAGTCGCCGATCCACACGTCGCCATCGGGGCCTGGCAGCATGCCGGGATGGTCGAAGGGCACGGCGACGGGCAGGGTCTGCAGGCGGTTCGGCCGCAGCCGGTCCAGGCCCGTCGACGTGCCGAACCACAGATTGCCTTCGCGGTCCTGGAACGACGATTGCGGCAGCGGGCCGCTGATGCCGTTCTGGCGCGTCAGGCGCTGGGCCGGCAGGCTGGGGCCGGAAGGATCGAACTTGCGCTCAAGGCCATCGGGCTGCATCAGCCACATGGTGCCGGCGCGGTCGAAGCGGATGCCGTTGCCCGTGGCGTCGGGACGGATGGGCGCATCGCCGCGCGGCGCGCTGGTGCGCACGCGGTAGTAATTGCTCTGGTTGTCGACGGCCCAGATGGCGCCATCGGGTGCTTCATCCATACTGGTGAGCATGGTGCGCGGCCAGGCATGGGAAAAGCGCGCCTGGCCCGGCTTGCGGAAAAACACGCCATGCATGGTTCCCATCCACTGTGTGCCATCGCGCCCGAACAGGATCTGGTACACGCGCTTGTCGGGCAGGCCCACGTTGGCGGCTTGCGCTTCGAAACGGTCCGCGCCCGGCGCCAGGCGCGCCGCGCCATCGCGCGTGCCGACCCAGATGCTGCCGTCGGGCGCCGCCTCGATGTGAAATACGGCGCCCGTGGGCAAGCCATCGGCTTCGCCATAGGTGCGCGCGCCATCCCGGCGAAAGACGCTGACGCCGCCGAGGCGGTAGCCGACCCACACGGCGCCGTCCGGCGGCGTGGCCAGGCCCAGCACATTGCTCGACGGCAGACGGTAGCCGTACACGCTGTCGACGCGGTCGAAGCGCACGCCATCGTAGCGGTACAAGCCGGTGGCCGTGGCGATCCACAGCCAGCCATCCTGGCCCTGGGCGAATTTCAGTACGTCGACGGGCGCGCCTTGCAGGGCGCCCCAGGCATTATGCGTGTAGTCGGACAGCAGGGGAGAGGGGGAGGCCGCGTATGCGTGCAGGTGCAGCGCCAGCAGGGGCAAAATCGACAGGCGGCGCAGCAGGCGAGCGGACATCGGGGCAGGGTGGGGTGGGAAGATGCTGATTGTAGCGCAGCGCCTCGCCTTTCAGCAGGCAAAAAAAAAGCCCGCGCGGGGCGGCGCAGGCTTTTTCTCCTTACGTTGACAGGAACTGCTTACGCGAAGTTCTTGGCAACGAAGTCCCAGTTGACCAGGCCCCAGAACGTTTCCACGTACTTGGCGCGCAGGTTGCGGTAGTCGATGTAGTAGGCGTGTTCCCAGACGTCGCAGGTCAGCAGCGGCTTGTCGCCGGTGGTCAGCGGGCAGCCTGCGTTCGAGGTGTTGACGATGTCGACGGAGCCGTCGGCTTTTTGCACCAGCCAGGTCCAGCCCGAACCGAAGTTGCCCACGCACGACTTGGTGAATTCTTCCTTGAACTTGTCGAACGACGACCATTTGGCGTTGATCGCGTCAGCCACGGCACCCGCAGGCGCGCCGCCGCCGGCCGGCTTCATGCCGTTCCAGTAGAAGGTGTGGTTCCATACTTGCGCTGCATTGTTGAAGATGCCGCCCGACGATTTCTTGATGATCTCTTCCAGCGACAGGTTCTCGAACTCGGTACCCTTGATCAGGTTGTTCAAGTTGGTGACATACGCCTGGTGATGCTTGGCATAGTGGTATTCCAGGGTTTCTTTCGAAATATGCGGCGCCAGAGCGTCCATTTCATACGGCAGTGGTGGCAGAGTATGTTCCATGTGATGTCCCTTTGTGGTGAATGTTCGGAGTCTTCCAGCCTGCGGCCGGAGGGTTGAGCCAAGCTTGCTTGAAGCAGGCATTCTTGCTGAACGAGCCACTATTGTAAAGCGGATGCGCCATTGCTGCAGATTCCCGCATGCGTTGCGGATGCCGTTTGCGTACTGATTCTCGTTCAGCCTGAATCGGGCGGAAAAGTTCCCAGCCGCAAGCCTCAGCGGATGCGTCGGGTGGTTTCCCTGACGATCAGTTCCAAAGGCGGAATGGCCGCCTGCACGGCTTCGCCATTGATCAGCCCCAGCAGCGCTTCGGTGGCGATGCGGCCGATGTCGTACAGGGGCTGGTGGATGGTCGTCAGCGGCGGCGTCGTGTAGGACGAGCCGGGCAAGTCATCGAAGCCGACGAGCGAGATATCGTCGGGCACGCGGATCCCCTTGCGGTACAGGCACAGGCGCACGCCATAGGCGGACAGGTCGTTGGCGGCGAAGACGGCGCTGAACTGCTGCTGCGTATCGAACAAATGGTTCATGGCCAGCATCCCGCTTGCCTCGTGGAAATCACCTTCCACCATCAGCTTCGGGTCGATGGGTATGTCCGCTTCGCGCAGCGCGCGCTGGTAGCCTGTCAGGCGTTCGGCCGCATCCGTGTTGTTGGCGGGGCCGGCCACGAAGGCGATGCGCCGGTGGCCCAGTTCCACCAGGTGGCGCACGGCCAGGTAGGCGCCGTATTCATTGTCGAGCTTGAAGCCGATGGCGCTTTTCGTGGCCAGCAGGCGGCCCGTCGAGACGATGGGCCGCTGCTGCGAGAAATCGAGCACGCTCTCGTCCGAAATGCGTCCCGACAGCAGGATGATGCCGTCGACCTTGCGCGCCAGCAGCAGACGGATGCGATCCGCCTCTTCCTGCGCATTCCAGTGTCCGCTGACGATGACGGATGCGTAGCCCGTGTCTTTCAAGCCGTCGTCCACCCCGCGCAGGCTTTCGTCGAAGAAGGGGCTGGAAATATCCTGCACCACGATGCCGATGGTCATCGAGCGGCCCTTTTTCAGCCCCTGTGCCATCTGGTTGGGCGCGAATTTCATGTGGGCAATCGCCGCCAGCACGGCGTCGCGCTTGTCGTCGGAGACCCTGGCCGTGCCATTCAGGATGCGCGAGACGGTGCTGGGCGACACGCCGGCCTGGCGGGCCACGTCGAGCAGGGTGGAAGGGGGAGCAGCGTGGGCGCTATCGTTCAAGGTGATTCCTGGGTATCAAGATGGCTGGTTGTCAGTGCCCTGAAAACCTTTTCATCGAAAGATTACCATAAATGGCCATAGCTGATAGCGCAGCGGGTCGGGCGCAGCGCGGCTTGGCCAGCAGGGCGCAAGCCGACAGATTCTGGGCCGTGCACGTCGGATGATGCCGGCGCACCTGGGCGGGCCTGCTGATAGTACATTGCTTGAAAACGTTTTCACAAAAAACAACAGCGGCCGAGACAACCCGTATTTTCGCCTCTGTCATAGGGGAACACGCGCCGCGGCATGCCGCTTGCGACGCTTCCCTCAATAAAAATGACAACTTTTTCGGTTGACTTGATTTTCTTTGCGGTGTTAAATGGACACATGTTGTGAAAACGTTTTCAAGATAGAAGACGCTCAATAATCGGAGATGAAATAATGAAGTCAAGCATCCTTGGCGCCGCCCCGCTGGCAGCGCTGACCCTGGCCTGTGGCGTGGCCGCCGCGCCCGCAGTCGTCCCGCCGGCGGCGCCGTTGCCCACGCTGGCCCCCGCCACGATCACCGTCGCCTCGTTCCCCGACCTGGATCGCGCCGTCAAGACGGCCTTGCCCCTGTGGGAAAAACTGTACCCGCAAGTGAAGGTCAAGTTGGTCAGCCTGCAGATCGACGACCACCATAACTCGATGACGACGGCGCTGGCGGCCGGTGCGCGCCTGCCCGACGTGATGGCCATCGACTTCCGCTACGTCGGCAGCTTCGCCGAATCGAAGGGCATGGAAGATTTGCTGCAAGCCCCATACGGGGCAGGGCAGTACCGCGCCCAGTTCGTGCCGTTCACCTTCGTGCAGGCCACCAGTTCGCGCGGCACCCTGGGCGCCATGCCGGCCGACCTGGGACCGGGCACCTTGTTCTACCGCAAAGACCTGATGGACAAGGCGGGCATCAAGGAAGCCGACCTGACGCAATCGTGGGAATCGTACATCGCCGCCGGCAAGAAGCTCAAGGCCGCCACCGGCACCTACCTGCTGGCCGGCGCCAGCGACCTGGCCGACATCGTCATCCGCGCCAATTTGAAAGATGGCGAAGGCATTTACTTTGGCGACAAGGGCCAGGTGCTGGTCGATTCGCCCCGCTTCGTGAAGGCGTTCGAGCTGGCCAAGGCGGCGCGGGTAGCCGGCATCGATGCGCGCACCGTGGCCTGGACTGGCGAGTGGGCCGAAGGTTTCAAACGCGACAAGGTGGCCAGCCAGATGATGGGTTCCTGGCTCAGCGGCCACCTGGCCAAGTGGCTGGCGCCCGATTCGAAAGGCCAGTGGCGCGCGGCGAACCTGCCGGCCGGTGCGCTGGCGTCGTACGGCGGCTCCTTCTACGGCATCCCGAAAAAGGCGACGAACAAAGCCCAGGCCTGGGAATTCATCAAGTTCATGACCGTCAACAAGGATATCCAGCTGCACTCGCTGAAAGAGATCGGTGCCTTCCCGGCCCTGAAGGCAGCCTATGCGGACCCCATGATGGACGAGCCGCAGCCGTACTTCGGCGGCCAGAAGACGCGCTTGCTGGCGCGCGACACGGCGGCGAAGATCCCCGTCATCCGCGTCGACAAGTTCGACGCCGTGGCGCGCGACATCGTCAACATGGAACTGGAAAGCGTGCTGGCGCAAAACAAGGATATCAAGACGGCGCTGGCCGACGCCAAGGCCCTGATCACCCACCGCGCGCGGCGCTAGGAGCAGCATGACTACCTCCATGCCTTGTACCGAGGGCGCGCCCGCTGCCGCTGCAGCGCGGCCCGCCAGGAAACGCTTCAACATGAAGAAGTGGGCGCCGTACATTTTCATCAGCCCCTTCTTCATCCTGTTCGCCGTCTTCAGCCTGTTCCCGCTGCTGTTTTCCATCTATTTGTCGTTCAACCAGTGGGAAGCGGCCAGCGGCGTGGAAGCCATGCAGTGGGTGGGGCTGGATAACTACAAGTACGCCTTGAGCGACCCGTGGTTCTTGCGCTCGTTGGGCAATACGGTCTGGCTGGCGCTGGCTTCGGGCGTGCCGCAGCACCTGGTGGCCATTCCGCTGGCTGCCTTCATCCACAACAGCTTCAAGCGCTCGCGCAACCTCGTGATCGGCATTTACTTTTTACCGTTCATCACCTCCAGCGTGGCCATCGCCATGGTGTTCAACACCCTGTTTTCGCGCGACTATGGGCAGATCAATGTATTGATCGGATGGTGCACCAGCCTGCCGCTGGTCGGCGGCTTGTTCCCTGCGGAGTCGATCGACTGGCTGGGCAGCTCGCTGTTCATCAAGCCGGCCGTCGCCTTCGTCATCTTCTGGCGCTACCTGGGCTGGAACCTGGTGCTGTACCTGTCCGCGCTGCAGGTGATTCCGAAGGATTTGTATGAAGCGGCCACCATCGACGGCGCCTCGAAACGCCAGCAATTCTGGTACATCACCCTGCCACAGCTGCGCCCCATGATCTACCTGGCCGTCACCTTGACAATCATGGGTAATTTGCAGCTGTTCGAGGAACCGTTCGTGCTGGTGGCCGAATCGAGCGGCGTGAGCCAGTCCGTGATGACGACGGCCATCTTCGTCTACAAGACGGCGTTTTCCTCGGGCGACTTCGGCACGGCGTCGGCCATTTCCTGGCTGCTGTTCCTCATCATCGCCAGCACCACCTGGGTCAACAACCGCATCTTCAGCCGCAATGAACGCAAGGAGGTCCGATGAAAACCACCCGCTGGACGGCCTACGCCATGGTGGCCACCGGCGCCCTGATCATGGTCGCGCCGTTCTACTTCATGTTCGTCTTCGCCACGCACACGAGCGCCGAGATCTACAGCCTGCCGCCGCCACGCTGGTTCGGCACGGCCCTGCTCAACAACCTGGAATTGCTGCAGGAGCGCCTGCCGTTCTGGCGCAATATCGGCATCAGCCTGTACGTGGCCCTGATGACCACAGCGCTGACTTTGTTCTTTTGCTCGCTGGGCGGCTATGCCTTCGCCATGTACGAATTCCGCTTCAAGCGGCCCCTGTTTACGCTGGTGATGGCGTCGATGATCATCCCGTCCTTCATGAACATGATTCCCACCTTCATGCTGATGGATTTCCTCGGATGGCTGGACCAGCCGCGCGCCCTGTACGTGCCGGGAGCGGCCGGCGCGCTGGGGATTTTCCTCATGCGCCAGTACATCGGCACGGCGATTCCGAAGGACCTGATCGAGGCGGCGCGCATCGACGGCTGCGGCGAATTCGCCATCTACTGGCGGGTCGTGCTGCCGCTGATCGGTCCCGCCATGGGCACCCTGGGCCTGATCACCTTCATCAACTCGTGGAACAATTTCATCACGCCGCTGGTCGTCATGCGCTCGGTCGAGAACTATACGATCCCGCTGGCCCTGCGCAGCATGCAGGCGCCGAACAACACGGAGTGGGGCGCGCTGATGACGGGCGCCGCCATTGCCGTGCTGCCGCTGCTGCTGATGTTCTTTGTCGCCTCGAAGCGCCTGATCGAGGGCCTCACGCAAGGCGCCGTCAAAGGCTAGCACTCTCTTTAATCCACTCACACTGACATGACCACCATGCATAACGACGACATTGATATCAACTTTCCCGCCACTTTCACCTGGGGCGTGGCCACCAGCGCCTACCAGATCGAGGGCGCCGCGGCCATCGATGGCCGCGGCCCATCCATCTGGGATACCTTCAGCCACACGGATGGCAAGATCATCGACGGCAGCAATGGCGACGTGGCCTGCGACCACTATCACCGCTATGCCGAGGACGTGGAGCTGATCGCCAACCTGGGCGTGAACGCCTACCGCTTTTCCATGTCCTGGCCGCGCGTGCAGCCCACGGGTTCCGGCGCCTGGAACGAGGCCGGCTTCGACTTCTATGCGCGCCTGCTCGACGCCCTGGCCGCCAAGGGCCTCGACGCCCACCTGACCCTGTACCACTGGGACTTGCCGCAAGCGCTGCAGGACGAAGGCGGCTGGCTCAATCGCGCCACCTGCTACCACTTCGCTGCCTATGCGGCCGAGGTGGCGCGCCGCTTCGGCCACAAGGTCGCCAGCATCGCCACCCACAACGAACCGTGGTGCACGGCCGTGCTGGGCCACGGCACGGGCCAGTTCGCGCCCGGCATGGCCGATCCGGCCGCCGCCGTGCAGGTGTCGCACCATCTGCTGCTGTCGCACGGCCTGGCCATGCAAGCCATGCGCGCCGTCAATCCGCCCGCGAAACTGGGCATCGTGCTCAATCAGTGGACGGCCACGCCGGCCACCGACAGCGCCCAGGACCGCGAGCTGGCCGAACTGGAATATGCGCGCTCGGTGCAGTGGTATATGGACGCCATCTTCAAGGGCCGCTACCCGGCCCTGGCCCTGAAACACGCCGACGCTTCCGCTTTATCCATCTTTGAAAACGATTTCATGGATATCAAGCAGCCTATCGATTTCCTTGGCGTGAACTACTACACGCGCGCTTTCATGAGCGCCGAGACGCCGCCGCGCAAGCCCGAATGCACGCTTGGCGTCAACGACATGGGCTGGGAAACCTATCCGCAAGGCTTGACGGAGCTGCTCGTGGGCTTGCACCGCGAATACCGTCTGCCGCCCGTCTACATCACGGAAAACGGCATGGCCGTCGCCGACAAGCCCGTCGGCGGCAAGATCCACGACGAGGCGCGCATCGAATACGTGCAGCTGCACCTGGACGCCTTGCGCGCCGTGATCGCGCAGGGCATCGACGTGCGCGGTTATTTCTACTGGAGCCTGATGGACAACTTCGAGTGGAATTCGGGCTACGCCAAGCGCTTCGGCATGCTGTACGTCGATTACGCCACGCAGCAGCGCAGCTTCAAGGACAGCGCCCTGTGGTACCGCGACTTCATCGCCGCCCAGCGCGCCGCGCATGCCGATGCGGCCGTCCTGGCAGGGGAGCACTGACATGGCGGCCATCTCCCTGCGCGGCATCCGCAAGACCTACGGCGACGGCCCGGAAATCGTCAAGGGCCTGGACCTCGATATCCACGACGGCGAATTCATGGTCTTCGTCGGACCGTCCGGCTGCGGCAAGTCGACCCTGTTGCGCATGATCGCGGGACTGGAAGACATCAGCGCGGGCCAGCTGCGCATCGGCGACCTGCTGGCCAACGACGTGGCGCCCGCAGAGCGGGGCATCGCCATGGTCTTCCAGAGCTACGCCCTGTATCCGCACATGACGGCGCGCGACAACATGGGTTTTGCCCTCAAATTGGCAGGCCGGCCGGAAGCGGAGGTGCGCGCGGCCGTCGGCAAGGTGGCCGAGATCTTGCAGATCACGCATCTGCTCGACCGCAAGCCCAAGGCCTTGTCCGGCGGCGAACGCCAGCGCGTGGCCATCGGCCGCTCCATCGTGCGCCAGCCCAAGGTGTTCCTGTTCGACGAGCCGCTGTCCAATCTCGATGCCTCGCTGCGCGTGCAGACGCGCATCGAACTGGCCAAGCTGCACCAGGAACTGGGCACCACCATGATCTACGTCACGCACGACCAGGTCGAAGCCATGACCCTCGGTGACCGCGTGGCGGTCTTCCACGGCGGCCACCTGGAGCAGGTGGGTGCGCCCCTGGAGCTGTACCGCCATCCGGCCAGCCAGTTCGTGGCCGGCTTCATCGGCGCCCTGCGCATGAACTTTTTGCCGTGCGCCGCCGTTCCCGCGCTGGCCAGCCAGCTCGGCGGCGAGGCGGGCATGCTGGTCGGCATACGCCCCGAACACCTGCGGCTGGTGCCGCGCAATGAAGGCTACGGCGCCACGGTCACCCTGATCGAGCAGCTGGGCGATGCGCAAATCATCCACGCCACGCTGGACGACCGCATCGGTGGCGGCCCGCATGCGGTGGCCATCAAGCTGCACGGCGAGGCGCGCCATGCGCTGGCGCAGGGCAGCGCCATCGGCTTCGCGCCGGAAGAAGGCCATGCCTTTCTATTCGACACGGCCGGGCGCGCCGTGGCTACCCATTGACCCCGCACGGAGGCGACATGACTTCAGATTGACACCCAAAAAATGTGCAGCAGTAGCCAAAGAGCTATGTGATCATCATTCAACCAGCGGTACAGGAGACAACAACAATGCAACAGCTCAAACGCAATACCATCGCCCTCAGCCTGGCGCATGCGACCTTCGCCCAGTTCATCTTGCTGGGCAGCGGCGCCGCCATGGCACAGGAAGCGGCCAGCACTGCGGCAGCCACCGATGCGGCAAAACCGGCCGCCGAGCAGATGGACCGCATCGTCGTCACGGCCACGCGCCGCAATACCTTCGTGCAGGAGACGCCGCTGGCCGTCACCGCCTTCAACCAGGACACCCTGCAAAACAATCAAGTCAAGGACCTGGCGTCGCTGGCCACCATGGTGCCCAGCCTCGTCGTCGAGCAGCATGGCGACTCGGGCGGCGTGCACGTCTACATGCGCGGCGTCGGCTCGGCCAACCACACGGAGCTGGGCGACCCGGCCGTCGCCTTCTATGTCGACGGCGTGTATTCGCCGCGTCCGCAGGGCGCCACGGCGCTGATGTATGACTTGAGCCACGTGGAGGTGGCGCGCGGACCGCAGGGCACCCTGAACGGCCGCAATTCGACGGCCGGCGCCGTCAATCTCGTGTCGGCCGCGCCGAGCACGGCCAAGTTCATGGGCTCGGCCGGCATCACCGTGGGCGACAAGCGCCATCTGCAGACGCAGGGCATGATCAATATCCCGTTTTCCGACGACGTGGCGCTGCGCATCGCCGCCATCAAGGATAGCCACGACGGCACGGTGGACTTCCGTCGCGGCTCGAACGTCATGCCGGGCACGGCCAAGTATGGCGCCGGCGACCAGATGGGCGTGCGCGCCTCCCTGCTGTGGAAGTTCACGCCGCAGTTGCGCGGCACGTTCATCGCCGATTACTTCCTCGACCAGGGCGCCGGCAATGTCTACCTGGCGGCCGAGCCGAAAGCGGGAGAGAAGCTGCGTTCGGCCCTGATCGACACGCCGGGCACCCTGGACCAGTCGATCCTGACCTACAAGGGCAAGCTCAATTACAAGCCGACCGATGCGCTCGACTTCACTTACCTGGGCAGCTGGAGCCGCTACAAGCGCCAGAACAGCAACGATGCCGATGCGGGACTGTTCCCCGGCTTCAAGTCGGAAAACCGTACCGACTGGGCGCAGTTCGACAGCTATTCGCACGAGCTGCAGGCGCGCTCGGACGACGATGCGCCGTTCCAGTGGGTGGCGGGCCTGTTCCTGTTCAATGAAAAGAACAAGGTGCGCTTCGATATCGACCGCAGCCAGATTTCGCAGGCGGCCGTGCAGCAGGATATCGCCAACGGCGCCGTGATTTTCGTGCAGCCCACCGTGGGCCAGTATGCCTCGGCCATGTCCTTCATCCAGGGCGACCGCCAGCTCAAATCGAAAGCCGTGTTCGGCCAGGTCAGCCAGCAAGTGACGGACCAGATCAAGCTGACGGCCGGCGCGCGCTATACGAAAGACCATAAATTCGATATCGGCGGCAAGAACTGGGCTTGCCCGAACTGGCCCGCGAATACGCCGCTGGGCACCACGGTCCTTACTGCCGACCAGCTGCGCCAGCTGGTCACGCCCGGCACGGGCCTGGCCAACACGCACAATATCGGCCCCGGCGGCGCCATCACGGCGGCCAGCTGCGGCAATACGCCGGGCGACAACACGGCCGACCTGAAATACGGCCAGGCCACCTGGCTGGGCCGCATCGAGTACAAGCTGCGCCCGGATATTTTGCTGTTCGGCTCCGTGACGACGGGCTTCCACTCGCCGGCCATCGGCGACGGCGGCGCCACCACCAAGCCGGAAAAGCTGACCAGCTATGAAATCGGCTTCAAGTCGGACCTGCTGAACCGCGAACTGACCCTGAACCTCGATGCCTTCCTGATGAAGTACAAGGACAAGCTCGAGTCGCAGGTGGTCAACAGCGTGCTGGCCAACTTCAATGCGGCCGGCGCCACCGTCAAGGGCCTGGAAGCGGAATGGGTCTGGCGGCCAACAAAGGTCGACCGCCTGACGGGCAACGCCACCTGGCTGAAGGCCGTGTATGACGACTTCATGTCGTGCGACGTCGATGCGGCGCGCGCGAATGGCCAGTCCTGCGGTTCGACGGCGCCATTGGTGAGCGTGGGCGGCAGCACCATGAAGCATGCGCCGAAGTTTTCCACCACGGTGCAGTACGAGCATGATTTCAATGTCGCCGGCGGCCAGCTCACGCCGCGCGCCTCGGTGCACTACGAAACCATGTCGTATGTGGGCGCGGGCGCATTCAACGGCGACGTGCCGGGCCATGCCGGCGTCAAGCGCCAGGAAGCGTATACGACGCTGGACCTGAGCCTGCGCTTCCAGCCGGCGAACAAGGCCTATACGGTGGAAGCGTTCGTGCAGAATGCCACCGACAAGGCCGTCAAGCTGGACGTCAATGAAATCTGCACGGACGTGGGCATGCCATGCCAGCCCACGCAGCAGATCTACGGCGCCTTCTACAACGCGCCGCGCACCTTTGGCGCGCGCGTGTCGATGAAGTTCTGATGGCGTAGGGGGAAAGAGCAGTAGCAGTAGCAGTCCACTCAGTAGGGAAGGTGTTGGGCCGGGGTTCTTCCCCGGCCTTTTTTATTCCAGGGTCGCCTGCACGCTGGCGATACCGATCTGCGCGCTGCCTTCGGCCAGGCGCACGTTGACGTTCTGGCGCGCCTGCAGCTGCGACGGCGAGCGCACGATCGCCCCTTTTTCATCGCGCAGGATGGCGTAGCCCCGTTCCAGGGTGCGCTGTGGATTGAGCAGTTCCAGCTGCGCCGCCAGGCCGTCGAGGCGGTGGCGGCGCTGCGTCAGTTGCTGCGCCATGGCCGCGCCGCCGCGCCGCTGCATTTCCACCAGGCGCGCGCGCGGCACCGCGACGTCGGGCCGCAAGGCCGCCCAGCGCGCACGCAGGCGTTCCAGTGCGTACTGCGACTGGTTCACGGGCGCGCGCGCCGCATGCGTCATGGCCGTCGACAGGGCCAGCAGCTGCAAACGCTGCTGCCGCAGCTGCGCCTTCGGGTTGAGCAGGCGGCGGCTGTGGCGGTCCAGGGTCTGCGCCGCATCGTCGAGGCTGCGGCGCATGGCGCGGCGCAGGTCCGCTGCATCGGCGCGCAGGGACGCCATCCAGTCGGCGCGCGGCGTGGCCGCCAGTTCGGCCGCCGCCGTCGGCGTGGCCGCGCGCAGGTCGGCCGCGAAGTCGGCGATGGTGAAATCCGTTTCGTGGCCCACGCCGCTGATCACGGGCATGGAGCAATCGGCGATCGCGTATGCCACGGCTTCATCGTTGAACGACCACAGATCCTCGATGCTGCCGCCGCCGCGGCATACCAGCAGCACGTCGCACTCGGCCCTGGTTGATGCCGTGCGGATGGCGTGCGCGATTTTTTCCGGCGCCTGCTGGCCCTGCACTGGCGTGGGGTAGAGGATGATGTTGACGTGCGGCGCGCGGCGCTTGAGCGCGATCAAGACGTCGCGCAGGGCGGCCGCCTGCGGGCTGGTGACGATGCCGATGCTGCGCGCGAACATGGGGATGGCGCGCTTGCGCTCTTGGTCGAACAGCCCTTGCGCGGCCAGCTTTTCCTTCAGGCGCTGGAACGCTTCATACAGGGCGCCTACGCCGGCGCGACGGATGGCTTCCACGTTGATCTGGTAATCGCCGCGCGCGCCGTACAGGGTGACGAGGGCGCGCACTTCGACCTTGTCGCCTTCGCGCGGCGTGAAGCCGGCAAACTGGGCGCGGCCGCGGAACATCACGGCGCGCACCTGGGCGCCATCGTCCTTCAGGGTGAAATACCAGTGGCCGGAAGCGGCGCGCGTGAAGTTGGAAATCTCGCCGGCGATCCAGGTCAGGGGAAACGAGCGCTCGAGCAGGCGCGCGACGGCCTGGTTCAGGGCGCTGACGGTCAGCACGGGCGGGGCGGCAAAGCCGCTGTCAGTCGGGGTGTCGGTCATCATCAAGCTGGGGGGAGGTGAGGGAACTGTCCACATATTATCGGCGAGGTCATGCTTATGTCATATATCGTGCAAAACAACAAGTTCTATTTCTAAGTATTTGATTTCATGATGAATTCCCATATGCCTGATTTGCGAGCACAGGGAAAAAAACCTTTAATATCAAGCACATCAGTATAGCCCCCGCCACTTACGCACAAAGTTATCCACAGAAAGTGTGCGGAACTTTTTGCCTTGGACAAACATGGCCCGGCAAGCCGGCATTGACCGATAAAAATGCCTTGCTACATTTTTGCGCACGGAAATAAAGAGCATAGGAATCAAGCGCTTAGTATGCCATGCATGGCTTTGCGCACAATCTTATCCACAAAAAATGTGCAGAACTCTGGCGCGGCGCCGGATTTATCCACCGGAATGCCTATGGCATGGCTTGCCTGAATTTTGCGCAGCATAAAAATAGCCATATATATCAAGGATATAGCATCACATCGTGGGCCTTGCTCACAATCTTATCCACAGAATATGTGCAAAACTGCATAAATCATTTCGCTTTTTCGCTTGCTTTTCCACCGCGCGGCCAAGCCGTTGCGCTGCCTCATTTTTCAGCATTGAAAAAAACTCCTTTAAAATCAATGCTCTTGCATGGAGTCAATCCGCTTGCTCACAATCTTATCCACACTTTATGTGCGAAACTGCCTTTGCGGTGGAAAACTGCCGTTTCGAAGCGCAATCGGGCCGATAAAAGCCCGCTTTTCAGCGCTTGCCACATTTTTATGCATGGCAATAAAAACGATATAAATCAAAGTACTTAGCGCGTATCCTTGCGCTTGCACACAATCTTGTCCACAGATTGTGTGCAGAACTTTGACGGTCTCCCTGGCGTCGATTTCGTGCTCGCTGCCACTTTTTTACTCATTGATTTAATTTCTTTTAAAATCAATGACTTAATTGAATTCCTTGGCTTTGCGCACAATCTTGTCCACAGTAAATGTGCAGAACTCTTGAATTCTTGATTTTATGACATTGACTCCTGTCGATAAGCTGCTATGCCTGTATTTTGCGCAGTACAATAATTCGCTTGTAAATCAAGGGCTTGCATGCTGGACTTCATGCTTGCTCACAATCTTATCCACACAAAGTGTGCAAAACCGGGTGTGCTTGGCGCACGCCCGCCGCGCCGTGTGGACAAGTGCCATGCGGGCGCCACTTGCCGCCGGCGCGGCAACGCGCTACATTGCGCCATTCCCGCGCGGACGTACAATCGGTCTTCGGCGCTCGGTACAATACAGGCTGTTCGGGCGGTCCATCGCCTTTCCTCTATCAGGAGTTTCTTTTGCTCGCTATATTTCAAGCCGCTGGCTGGCCCATCTGGCTGTTGTTGATCGCTTCCATCGTCGCCCTGGCCCTGATCATCGAGCGCCTGCTGTATTTGCGCCGCGTCAAGATACTGCCCCGCAAGCTGTTTGATGAAGTGGTGCAGGTGTATCGCAGCGGCAAGATCACGCCGGACACGGTGGCCAAGCTGGAAGACAACTCGCCGCTGGGCGTGGTGCTGGCCGCCGCCCTGCGCAACGTCGACGCGCCGCGCGAAGTGATGAAGGAATCGATCGAAGAGGCAGGCAGCGGCGTGGCTCACACGCTGGAACGTTTCCTGACGACCCTGGGCACCATCGCCACCCTGGCGCCGCTGATGGGGTTGTTCGGCACGGTGATCGGCATGATCGAGATTTTTGCCTCGCCCGGCGCCACCGCGTCGAACGCGGCGCTGTCGCACGGTATTTCCGTCGCCTTGTATAACACGGCCTTTGGTCTGGCCATCGCCATGCCGGCCCTGATTTTCTACCGCCACTTCCGCGCCCTCGTCGACAGCTTCGTCATTGACATGGAGCAACAAGCGGTCAAGTTCGTCGACATCGTCCACAGTGGCCGCCAATGAACTTCCGCAAAGGCAAGGGGCGTGAAGACCCCGAAATCAACCTGATCCCGTTCATTGACGTGTTGCTGGTGATCCTGATCTTCCTCATGGTCAGCACCACCTACAGCAAGTTCACGGAGCTGCAGATCACCTTGCCGACGGCCGATGCCGAGCAAGCGAAGGACAAGCCGCAGCAGCTCGACGTCACCATCGATGCCAAGGGTAACTACACGGTCAACCGCGAACCCGTCTCGTTCCGCGACGTGGCCGGCCTGGCTGACGCCTTGCAGGATGCGGCCAAGGCGGCCAATGGCGGCAAGGCGCCCGCGCAGACGCCCGTGGTGGTGGTCAACGCCGACCAGTTCGCCATGCACCAGATGGTCATCCACGTGATGGAAGCGGCGCGACTGGCCGGCTATGAAAAGCTGACGTTTGCGGCGCAGGCGGGCGGCAAGTAAGTTCCTACCGTTACCGGCAACAAAATTGGGGTCTGACCCGCCGGGTCAGACCCCAGCCCTTTACCCTTCACCGCATGCCCACTTCCTCACCCCTCAAGCTTGAATCCACTCTCACCCGCGCCTGGCTGACGCGCGGCCCGCTGGCGTGCGCGCTGTGGCCCGTGTCGCTGTTGTTCGGCGCCTTGAGCAGCGTCAGGCGCGGCCTGTACCGGGCAAATCTCCTGACATCGGCGCGCCTGCCCGTGCCCGTCGTCGTCGTCGGCAACATTTTCATCGGCGGCACGGGTAAGACGCCGCTGACGATCTGGCTGGTGCAAGCCTTGCGCGACGCGGGCATGCGCCCGGGCGTCATTTCGCGCGGCCATGGCAGCGCCGACCGCTTGCCGCGCGCCGTCAGCGCCGCCTCCACGCCGCAGCAGGTGGGCGACGAGCCGCTGCTGATCTTCCAGCGCGGCGGCTGCCCCGTGGTGGTGGGGCGCGACCGCGCGCAAGCGGGCAGGGCGCTGCTGGCCGCGCACCCGGACGTCGACGTGCTGGTGACGGACGACGGCTTGCAGCATTACTCCTTGCAGCGCGACGTGGAAATCGTGCTGTTCGACGGCCGCGGCGCCGGCAATGGCTGGCTGCTGCCGGCGGGGCCCTTGCGCGAATCGCCGCGCCGCCGGCGCGACGTGACGGTGATCAATGCGCCCGAGCTGGCGCCGGCACTGGTGGACCAGGTCGCGCCGCAAGGCGGGCTGGTGGTGCAGATGCGGCTGGCCGGCGGCGTGGCCGAGCGCCTGCTGAATCGCGGCGAAAGCATGGCCCTTGCCGACCTGGCGGCCAGCGGCCGGCGCATCGTGGCGGCGGCCGGCATCGGCAATCCTCAGCGCTTCTTTACCATGCTGCGCGGGGCCGGACTGGACTTCACGGAGCTGCCCCTGCCCGACCACCACGACTTCCTCGACCAGCCATTTGCCGCCCTCGACACGGATGTGATCTTGATCACCGAGAAGGATGCAGTAAAATGTGCGCAAATTGAACATCTCAAAGATGACCCGAGACTGTGGGTCGTCCCCGTCAGTGCGCGCATCGATAGCGCGCTGGCCCAACAAATTGTGGAGAAATGTCGTGGACGCTCGACTGCTTGATATCCTGGTCTGCCCTGTTTGCAAGGGTCCGCTTGAACACGATAAGAAGGCGCAGGAACTGATTTGCCGCGCCGACCGTCTGGCCTATCCTATCCGCGATGGCATCCCCATCATGTGGGCGGACGAAGCGCGCACCCTGCAAGACGCAGTGGAATAACGATGGCGTTCATCGTCATCATCCCGGCCCGCCTGGCCTCGACGCGCCTGCCGGGCAAGCCGCTGGCCGACCTGGGCGGCAAACCCATGGTGGTGCGCGTGGCCGAGCAGGCGCTGCTCTCGGGTGCCGCGCGCGTCATCGTCGCCACCGACCATGACAGCATCCGTGCCGCCTGCGCCGCGCATGGCGTGGAAGTGTGCATGACGCGCAGCGACCATCCGTCGGGCACGGACCGCATCGCCGAAGTGGCGCGCACGCTCGGGCTGCCGCCGGACGCCGTCGTCGTCAACCTGCAGGGCGACGAACCGTTGATCGATCCGGCCCTGCTGGCCGCCTGCGCGGCGCAGATCAGCGCCGCCGTCCCCATGGCTACCTGCGCCCATCCGCTGCATGATGTGGCCGACGCGTTCAATCCGAACGTGGTGAAGGTCGTGCTGGACAAGAACGGCCGCGCCTTGTATTTCTCGCGCGCCACCATCCCGTGGCACCGCGACGGCTTCGCGCAGTCGAAAGACAGCTTGCCGGCAGGTTACGTGCCCCTGCGGCATATCGGCCTGTATGCGTACAGCAATGCGTTTTTGCAAGAATATCCGCAATTGTCCGCCTCGCCGCTGGAAGCCATCGAAGCGCTGGAGCAGCTGCGCGTGCTGTGGCACGGTGTTGCCATCGCCGTCCACGTGACCGATAGCGCCCCGGCCGCCGGTGTCGACACCCCGGAAGATCTTGCCAGGGTGCAAGCCCACTACGGCGCCCTGTAAGCGCTACCCGCAAAACGGCAGGCGTGCAAATATAATTTTGTGCGCCTGCAGTAAAAACCACATTTTGAAACGTGCGCCGCGCGAATTGCTGGCTTTGATCAATCAGGGCATAGCAATTCGATAGCAAACTGGCGTTCCGGGGATTTTTTGTGGTAAGTTTCGTAGGGAAAGATAGCCTTAGCAACACCATCTAAAAAAAATTACACATACCACCATCCAAAATCTGTTTTTTAGGAACTTTTCAATGCGTCTGATACTTTTAGGAGCACCCGGTGCCGGCAAGGGCACCCAAGCTAATTTCATCAAAGAAAAATACAACATTCCACAAATCTCCACGGGCGACATGCTGCGCGCGGCGATCAAGGAAGGCTCCGAACTGGGCCTGGCCGCGAAAAAAGTCATGGATGCGGGCGGCCTCGTGTCGGACGACATCATGATCGGCCTGGTCAAGAATCGCCTGCAGGAAGCCGATTGCGCCAATGGCTACCTGTTCGACGGCTTCCCGCGCACCATCGCGCAAGCGGACGCCATGAAAGACGCCGGCATCAATGTCGACTACGTGCTGGAAATCGACGTGCCTGACGCTTCGATCATCGAGCGCATGGACGGCCGCCGCAGCCACCCGGGTTCGGGCCGCGTGTATCACGTCAAATTCAACCCGCCCAAGGTCGACGGCGTCGACGACATCACCGGCGAACCGCTGATCCAGCGCGACGACGACAAGGCGGAAACGGTCAAGAAGCGCCTGGACGTGTACCACAACCAGACCAAGGTCTTGTTGGGCTACTACAATGACTGGGCCAAGTCCGGCCTGCCAGGCGCACCGAAATACCGCCGCATCGCCGGCGTCGGTCCGGTCGAGCAAATCCGCGACAGCGCATTTGCCGCCCTGGCGGAATAAGCAGTTTATGAAAAGCGGACCTGAGTGTCCGCTTTTTTTGTGCCCGCTTTTCAACAGCGGTGCCGCATCGTTTTCGTAGTTCAGGTTTTTTGCAGGTCGTGTTTTCCTGGCTGCGCGTGCCTACCCGGTGCGGTCTGCAGCTGTTGGCAATGACGTCGGATAAAAACAGAAGGGGACGATATGGCAGCCAGCTTGTGGTTTGCGGTAGCCTGCGGCGTGGTCGCAGTCATTTACGGTTTGGTGTCGCGCAGCTGGATCCTGAGGCAGGATCCCGGCAACGCGCGCATGCAGGAAATTGCCCTGGCCATCCAGCAGGGCGCGGCCGCCTACCTGGCGCGCCAGTACCGCACCATCGCCATCGTCGGCGTGGTGTTATTGATCGCCATCTATGCGCTGCTTGGCCTGCACACGGCGCTGGGCTTCTTGATCGGCGCCGTGCTGTCGGGCGCCTGCGGCTTCATCGGCATGAATGTCTCCGTGCGGGCCAATGTGCGCACGGCGCAGGCGGCCACCCTGGGCATCAACCAGGCGCTGAACGTGGCCTTCAAGGGCGGGGCGATCACGGGCATGCTGGTGGTGGGACTGGGCCTGCTGGGCGTGACCCTGTTCTACTGGCTGCTGGCGACGACGGGCGCGCCCGGCCTCACGCAGCATGACCTGATCAAGCCCCTGATCGGCCTGGCCTTCGGCGCCTCGCTCATTTCCATCTTCGCGCGGCTCGGCGGCGGCATCTTTACCAAGGGCGCCGACGTGGGCGCGGACCTGGTGGGCAAGGTGGAGGCGGGCATCCCCGAGGACGATCCGCGCAACCCGGCCGTCATCGCCGACAACGTGGGCGACAACGTGGGCGACTGCGCCGGCATGGCGGCCGACCTGTTCGAAACCTATGTCGTGACCCTGATCGCCACCATGCTGCTGGGCGCACTGCTGATGGCAGAGGCCAGCAGCACGGCCATCATCTACCCGCTGCTGCTGGGCGCCGTCTCCATCCTCGCATCCATCGTCGGCTGCTCGATGGTCAAGACGGCCCCCGGCAAGAAGATCATGTCGGCCCTGTACACGGGCCTGTGGTGGGCGGCCGGCCTGTCGCTGGTCGGTTTTGCCGTGGTCACGTGGCTGCTGTGGCCCGACGACGCCATGCGCTACAAGATGCTGGGCGCCACCGTCGTCGGCATCGTGCTCACGGGCCTGATGGTGTACATCACCGAGTACTACACGGGCACGGATTTCAAGCCCGTGCGCCACATCGCCGAAGCGTCGACGACGGGCCACGGCACGAATATCATCGCCGGCCTGGGCGTGTCGATGAAGTCCACGGCGTATCCGGTGCTGGCCGTCTGCGTCGCCATCCTCGTTTCGTATCAATTGGCGGGCCTGTACGGCATCGCCATCGCGGCCACTTCCATGCTGTCGATGGCGGGCATCATCGTCGCCCTCGACGCGTATGGCCCCATCACGGATAACGCGGGCGGCATCGCGGAAATGTCGGGCTTGCCCGACTCCGTGCGCGCCATCACCGATCCTTTGGATGCCGTCGGCAACACGACCAAGGCCGTCACCAAGGGCTACGCCATCGGCTCGGCGGGGCTGGCCGCGCTGGTGCTGTTCGCCGACTACACGCATGCGCTCGAATCCGTGGGCCAGCACATCACCTTCGATTTGTCGAACCCCATGGTCATCGTCGGCTTGTTCATCGGCGGCTTGATACCGTATCTGTTCGGCGCCATGGCGATGGAAGCCGTGGGCCGCGCAGCAGGCGCCGTGGTGGTGGAGGTGCGGCGCCAGTTCCGCGACATCAAGGGCATCATGGAAGGCACGGCGCGGCCAGAATACGACAAGGCCGTGGACATGCTGACGGCGTCGGCCATCCGCGAAATGATCGTGCCGTCCCTGCTACCCGTGGTGGTGCCCATCGTCGTGGGCATGCTGCTGGGGCCTGCGGCGCTCGGTGGCTTGCTGATGGGGACGATCGTCACGGGCCTGTTCGTGGCCATTTCCATGACCACGGGCGGCGGCGCCTGGGACAATGCGAAGAAATACATCGAGGATGGCCATTTCGGCGGCAAGGGTTCGGACGCGCACAAGGCGGCCGTCACGGGCGACACGGTGGGCGACCCGTACAAGGATACGGCCGGTCCGGCAGTGAACCCCTTGATCAAGATCATCAATATCGTGGCCCTGCTGCTGGTGCCGCTGCTGCCGGCCACGGGCTGGCTGGCCGTCAAGGCGCCGGCACCCATCCACGCGCCCGCGCCGCCCATCCTGGCACCGGCGACACCCGTGCAAAGCTTGCCCGCGCAATAAACTGCGCCATCCCCGCAGCCCCGTGGCCAGCGCCGCGGGGCTGTTTGTATTTTGCGCAAATGAAACTTTCCTGCCGTCCATATCCTCGGCGTATCAAAGGTGAGCAATTGTTACGGCGCCTTTGCTTGTGCTGGCTCTCTGTCAATAATGAAACGAGTGTCACAGTTGGGCATGAAGGCGGGAGGATGTCATGGACAGCATCAGCAGGAAGGGCGGCGCGCTGGCGGCGCTCTTGGTATTGGCGGTCACGGCGGGAGTGGCTCAGGCGGCGCCGGGCCGGCATGGCGGCTTTCACGGCGGCCACGGCCACTTCCATGGTCGTTCGCACGTGGGCGTCTGGGTGGGATATCCCTGGTGGTATGGCTACGGGCCGGGCTGGTATGGCGACCCGTGGTATGGCTATCCCTATCCATATGGGCGCACCCTGATCGTGCAGCCGCCGCCCGTGTACATCGAGCAGGGCGGCGAGCCGACGGCGCAGATGTGGTACTACTGCGCGAGGCCGCAGGGCTATTATCCCTATGTGAAAAATTGCAGTACGGCATGGCGTGCCGTGTTGCCGACCAGCGTGCGCTGACGGGGAGGCGACGATGAACACGAAAGCGTTGATGGGGCGTGCCGGCCTGCTGGCGCCCCTGCTGCTGGCCGCCTGCACGGTGATGCCGGAAGGGCCGTCGGCCACGGCCTTGCCCGGCACGGGCAAGAGCCTCGAGCAATTCCGCGTCGATGACGGCAGTTGCCGTGGCTACGCGCAGGCGCAGCTGGCCGGCCCGGGCGCGGCCGACAGTTCCTCGCATGGCATGCAGCGCAGTTACGATGATTCTTATCAAAAATGCATGTATGCGAGCGGCCACAAGGTGCCCGCGGCCGGGCGGATGCTGGGCAGCGTGCCGGCGAATGCCGCCACGCCGCCGCCCGATACGCCGCCGCCCCGGTACTAGGTTGCTACAACGCCTGGCACAAGCGTAGCGAGCGGAAGGGGGATGCGGTTGAGACGCGCAACTGTACGGAGGTACAGTGAGCATCGCAGACCGCAACCCGCGACGCGCAGCAGGTTTTGACAGGCGTGTTTAGAAGCGCGACGTCAGGCCGACGAACATGCGCCGTCCCGGCACGTAGTAGTCGACCAGTCCATCGGCCATCGGACCCTTCTTGAACAGGTTTTGCACGCCGCCACGCACGGTCCATTGCGGCGTGACCTTGTACGACACGACGGTGTCGACGATGGTGTAGGCCTTGTCGGCCAGCTTGCCGGCGTCGAGTTCCTTGCCCGTGTACTGGGCCGATACTTCGCCGAACAGCTGGTCGTTGACTTGCCAGCCCAGCGCCGAGTACCACGACAGTTTTGGCGTCGACAGCAGGTTGGCGCCCGTGGTCAGGTTTTTCGCTTCCGCCATGTAGGTGACGTTGTTACGCCAGTTCAGGTTTTTCGTCAGCGGGATGGTGGCCGTCGCTTCCAGGCCGCTGGTGCGCGCCTTCTGGATATTCGTCATCTTGGTCCACCAGCGCTGCTGGTAAAAGCCCAGCGGCGCATAGTCGATCTTGTTCTTGAAATCCGTGTGGAACCAGGTCAGGCCCACATCCCAGCCATTCTGTTCCCACGCCACGCCGATCTCGCCGGCCGTGCTCGTTTCCGGCTTCAAGTCCGCATTGCCGGCCATGTAGCAGTCGCCCTTGATGTAGCCCAGCGGCTTGAGGCTGCCGCAACCGCGTCCGGCCGAGTTGGTCGCTGCCGCTGGCGAGTTTTCCTTCAGGCTCGGGGCGCGGAAGCCTTGCGAGATGCCGCCCTTGATGGTCCAGGCGGGGGCAGGGTGGTACACCAGGTACAGGCGCGGACTGTAATGGTTGCCGAACTTGCTGTGGTGATCGAGGCGCAAGCCGGCCGTGGCCGTCAAGTCCTCGCGCAGGAACAATTGATCTTCCGCAAACAGGGCCGAGGTGGTGCCGGACAGGGTCGCGCCGCTCACGGTGTTGCCCAGGTAATCGGTGGGTACGGTGCCGATGGTGTTCGTGTTCGTCAATTCCTGGTGCTTCCACTGGCCGCCCATCACCAGCATTTGCTCGATGCCGCCCCAGCCGACCCGTTTTTCCAGGCTGGCATCGAGCGTGCTGTCCTTGGATTTTGCCACCGTGCCGACGAATTGGTTGTCGAAATCGTTGTGATACAGGTTGACCGTGGTCTTGCCGAAGTCCCAGCGGCCTTCGTAGCCGAGGCTGACGCTCTTGCGTATCAGCTTGTTGGCGCCCCAGCTGGGAACCAGCGACTCGCCGTCCGCATCGCGTGTGCTCGAACCGCTGGCTTCCTGCCTGCCATAGCTGGCGTCCAGCGACAGGTTCTGTTTCTTGCCCAGCGCCCAGGTCAGCTGGCCCGAGACAGTCTGGTTGCGTTCGCCGCCGATGCCGCCCGCTTTGTCGAATTTTTCATCGGGATTCTGGCGCGTCTGGCTCACGCCCAGGCGCATGCCCACCGTGTCCGACAGGGGGCCGGCCAGGTTGACGCCCAGCTGGTGCGCCGTGCCGCGGTCGCTTTCCTGCGGTTGCGTGTAGTTGGCCGTGGCCGAACCGTTCCACTTGCCCGGCACCTTGCGCGTGATGATGTTGATCACGCCGCCCATGGCGTCCGAACCGTACAGCGACGACATGGGTCCGCGCACCACTTCGATGCGCTCAATCATGTCGGGCGAGATCCAGTTCAAGTCCTGGCGGCCCAGGTCGGGACGGTAAGCCGTGTCGCTCGAGCTGCCCACGCGCTTGCCGTCGACCAGGATCAGGGTGTATTTGTCGGGCAAACCGCGCAGCTTGATCTTCGACGCTTCGCCTTCGGGGCCGGTGCCGCCCGTCACGCCGGGGATACGGCGCAGCAAGGTATTCAAGTCATACACGGGCTGGCGCTCGATTTCCTCGCGCGTGATGACGCTGATGCTGGCCGGCGCATCCTTGATGTCGATGGCCGTGCCGGACGCCGTGACGACCACCGTGTTCATGGTGGGATCGGCGGCCACATTGCCTTCGGCCCAGGCGCTGCTGACGGCCAGCGAGAGCAGGCAGGGCAGGAGCAGGGCGGCGGAATGCATGGAGCGGGCGGGAGTGGAAACGGGGGCTGCGAAGGCGGGACTACGCTTGGTCATGGTGAACTTTCCGGATGTTGTTATTTCCTGGCTGCCTTCCGGGTGGCTCGGGTATGAATGAATGAAAAGAGTAAAAAATGCGCTCCCATCCTGCGAATGAGAATAAGAATCGTTCTTATTGTAATGCCATACTGGCAAGAAGGAAAGTGCTGAAAGGAAATAAAACACCGTTACGCTGTGCGCATGGCAGGTACAAGCGTGACAAATTGTTACCCGCGCTGGCATCTGGCGCGGCGTGTGCCAATAATGAAAGTTGCGATGGATGCTTGGGAGGCGGCATGAAGAGGCTGGCAAAAACGATATCGGCACTGGCGTGCTCCATGCTGCTCGCTGGCGGCCATGCCCGGGCGCAGGAGCAGGCGGCGCCTGCCGAGTCCTTGACTGAGCCTTTGCCCGTGTGCCAGCTCGACCCGCGCGACAGCGGCAAGCTGGCGGTGGAGCCGTGCCGCCCGGCGCCGCCCGTGCAGCCGCGCCGTTCCGTGGCGCAAGTGATCGGCCGCATGCCGGCGCAGCCTGCGTCACCGGTCGTGCCCATCGCGCCCCTGCCGCCCAGCCCGGCCGTGCCGATGCCGCGCGCGCCGCAGCCCATCGGCTCATGCGACTCAGGCGGTTGCCGCGATGCGGCAGGCGCGCGCTACAACGGCGCGGGCAACGCCACGCTTGATGCCAACGGGCGCATCTGCCACCGCAATGGCGCTTTCATGCAGTGTTTTTAACTTTCTCATTCGCCAGCGCTGCAAGTTTTCGCTCGGTGACCATAAAAATGGCTACAATTGTCGCCGACATTACGTTTACGTAAACGTAATGATGGCATCATGTATCAACCATCAGGCGCCGGGAACACGGCCCTTATCACTCAGGAGATTTCATGCAGATTCAGGACAATGTATTCATCATCACGGGCGGCGCATCGGGCTTGGGCGCGGCCACGGCACGCATGCTGACGGCGGCCGGCGGCAAGGTCGTGCTGGCCGACGTGCAGACGGAAGCGGGCCAGGCGCTGGCCGCTGAACTCGGTGGCGTGTTCGTCCAGTGCGACGTGACGTCGGAAGAGGACGGCCTGGCCGTGGTGGCGGCAGCCACGAAGCTGGGCACCTTGCGCGGCCTGATCAACTGCGCCGGCGTGGCGCCTGCCGTGAAAACCGTGGGCAAGGATGGCCCGCATCCGCTGGCCCTGTTCCAGAAGGTCGTCAACATCAACCTGGTGGGCACCTTCAATATGTGCCGCCTGGCGGCCGACGCCATGGCGAAACAGGATGCGACGGCCGAAGGCGAGCGCGGCATCATCATCAACACGGCTTCCGTGGCGGCCTACGATGGCCAGATCGGCCAGGCCGCGTATGCGTCGTCGAAGGCGGCCGTGGTGGGCCTGACCCTGCCGATGGCGCGCGACCTGTCGCGCAACGGCATCCGCGTGATGACGGTGGCGCCCGGCATTTTCGAAACACCGATGTTGCTGGGCATGCCGGCCGAAGTGCAGGATGCACTGGGCAAGATGGTGCCGTTCCCTTCGCGCCTGGGCAAGCCCGGCGAATACGCGCAACTGGTGAAAGCCATCGTGGAAAACGTCATGCTCAATGGCGAGACCATCCGCCTGGACGGCGCCATCCGCATGCAGCCCAAGTAAGGGGCAGTGCCCTGACGGGCATTTGATGTAGGATACCCCCGTATGGGGCGTACAGCCTTGCCTGGCTGTGCGCCCTTTTTTTATCGGAGAATCCATGATCATATTGAAGCCGCTGGCACTGAGCCTGACCTTGCTGGGAGCCCTCGCTGCCAGTCCCGCATTTGCCGAAGTGCCGCAAAAGGCGCCGGAAATCGCCACCGCGTATGCGGAAAAATCGGGTTGGGCGGCACAGAAATTCATGGTCGCCGCTGCCAATCCGCTGGCCGCCGATGCCGGCTACCAGATGCTGAAAAAGGGCGGCAGCGCCATCGACGCGGCCATCGCCACGCAGCTGGTCCTCACCCTGGTCGAGCCGCAATCGTCGGGCATCGGCGGCGGCGCCTTTTTGCTGTACTCCACGGCCAAGGGCGTGCAAGCGTTCGACGGACGCGAAACGGCGCCTGCCAGCGCCGATGAACACCTGTTCCAGAATGCCGACGGCAGCCCCGTCTCGCGCGCCACGGGCGTGGTGGGCGGGCGTTCCGTGGGCGCGCCGGGCGTGCTGCGCATGCTGGAACTGGCGCACAAGGAACATGGCAAGCTGCCGTGGGCGACCCTGTTCGGCCCCGCCATCAAGCTGGCGCACGGCGGCTTTCCCGTCAGCCAGCGCCTCAACGGCTTGCTGAACTGGGACCAGGCCCTGAAGCGCGACCCTGTCGCCGCCGCGTATTTCTATGATCCGGACGGCAAGGCCTGGCCCGTCGGCCACGTGCTGAAAAACCCGCAGCTGGCGCGCACCCTGCGCGAGATCGCCCGTGGCGGCGCCGACGCGTTTTACAACGGCCGCATCGCGCGCGACATCGCCGCCAAGGTGGCGGCGCATCCGACCAATCCGGGCAAGCTGACGGCGCAGGACATCGCCGGCTACCGCGCCAAGGTGCGCGAACCCGTCTGCAGCGATTACAAGGCCTGGACCGTGTGCGGCATGCCGCCGCCATCGTCGGGCGGCATCGCCATCGCGCAGATGCTGGGCATGCTGGAAGTGAAGGATATCCGGCCGTATGCGCCCGTCGACGGCGTGCTCGATGCGCAGGCGATCCACCTGTTCTCGGAAGCGGGGCGCCTGGCCTACGCGGACCGGAACCGCTACGTGGCCGACACGGACTTCGTGCCGCTGCCCGGCAATGGCGTCGCTTCGATGCTGGATAAAACCTACCTGGCGCAGCGCGCCTCGCTGATCGGCGACAAATCCATGGGCAAGGCCATGCCTGGCACGCCGCCGGGCATGCAGGTGGCGTGGGGCATGGACAACGCCTTGCAGCGCCCGTCGACGTCGCACCTGGTGGCGGTGGACGCTTTTGGGGGCGGCCTGTCGATGACCACCAGCGTGGAAGACGCGTTCGGTTCGCGCCAGATGGTCGACGGCTTTTTGCTGAATAACCAGCTGACGGATTTCTCGTTCGATTCGCGCGATGCCGACGGCCCCATCGCCAACCGGGTCGAAGCGGGCAAGCGTCCGCGCAGCGCCATGTCGCCCACCCTCGTGTTCGAGAAGGGCACGCACAAGCTGGTGCTGGCGACGGGTTCGCCCGGCGGTTCGTCCATCATCAACTATGTCGCCAAGGTGCTGGTCGGCACCATGGACTGGGGCTTGAACGTGCAGCAGGCGATCAGCCTGCCGAACTTCGGCAGCCGCAATGGCCCGACGGAGCTGGAAAAGGGCCGCGCGCCCGCCGCGCAAGTCGAGGCGCTGCAGGCGATGGGCCACGAGGTGCGCGTGATCGAACAGAACTCGGGCTTGCAGGGCATCATGCGGCTGAATGCGCACGGCAAGGATTTCTGGTTTGGCGGTGCCGATCCGCGTCGTGAAGGCATGGTCAAGGGAGATTGAAACTTTTCCACAAAGTATCAAGACCCTGCTAATCTGCCGGCATGGGAATGCAAAATAAAACAGGCTTGATACTCACGGGAGGAGGCGCCCGTGCCGCCTACCAGGTGGGCGTGCTGCAGGCGATTTCGGCGATTTTGTGGGAAGCGGGCTGGGCGCCGGCGCGCAACCCGTTCGACATCATCTGCGGCACCTCAGCCGGCGCCATCAACGCCACGGCGCTAGCCTGCCGTGCCGACAACTTCGGCGAAGGCGTGCAAAAGCTGCTCGACGTGTGGCAGCACATCGAAGTCGAGCAAGTCTACCGGGCCGATTCGCTGGGCGTGATCCGCTCGGGCGCGCGCTGGCTGTCGTTGCTGTCGTTCGGCTGGCTGCTGCGCCAGTGGCATGCGTCGCCGCCCAGTTCCCTGCTCGATAATACGCCGCTGGTCAGCCTGCTGCACCGCATGCTCGACCTGCCGCGCCTGGACGCGGCCCTGGCCGACGGCCTGCTGCATGCGCTGGCCGTGACGGCGTCGTCGTACTCGGGCAGCCGCCACATGACGTTTTACCAGACGGCCGAGGATATCGCGCCCTGGGTGCGCACGCAGCGCCTGGCCCTGCCGGACCAGATCGGCGTGGAGCACTTGCTCGCCTCGGCCGCCATCCCCTTCATCTTTCCCGCCGTGCCCCTGTACGTGGGCGGCCAGCGCGAATACTGCGGCGACGGTTCCATGCGCCAGCTGGCCCCGATCTCGCCGGCGATCCACCTGGGCGCGAACAAGGTGCTGGTGGTGGGGGCGGGGCGCATGACGGAACCGGCGCCCGCCGCGTCCGAAGCGGCACGCTACCCGAGCCTGGCGCAGATTGCCGGCCACGCGCTGTCGTCGATCTTCCTCGACGGCCTGGCCGTCGACATCGAACGCCTGAACCGCATCAACCTGACCCTGTCGATGCTGCCGCCCGAATTGCTGGGCAAGACGGCCTTGCGGCCCGTGGAATTGCTGGTCATCGCGCCGTCCGAGCGGCTCGACGCCATCGCCAGTCGGCATATCGGCAGTTTGCCCCGCCCCATCCGCACCATGTTGTCGGGTATCGGCGCGGCCGAAGCACGCGGCGCGGCGCTGGCATCGTATTTATTGTTCGAATCGACGTATACTAACGAGCTGATCCGTCTTGGACAGCGCGATACGCAAGCCCGCAAGGATGATGTCCTGGCGTTCTTTGGTTCCTGAGACGGCCCCAGGAGCGGTGTGCGGGTTTTTCGCGTTTTTTTTGACAGGACGATTGTGCTGGTATTTCGACGTGTTTGCGATGTTGCTTTACTGTTAATTTTGCTGCTGGGCGTCCCGGCCGCGGCGGCGCCTGCGCCCACCCTGCGTTTCGACCAGCTCAGCGTCGACCAGGGCCTGGCGCAGGAGTCGGTGCTGGCCATCGCCCAGGACCGGCAGGGCTATATGTGGTTCGGCAGCCAGTCTGGCCTGAGCCGCTATGATGGCTACCGCATGGTCGTCTACAAGAATATCGAGGGCGACAAGACCAGCCTGGCCGACAATTGGGTGGGCGAGCTGCACGTCGATAGCCAGGGCCAGCTGTGGATCGGCACCGACAATGGCCTGGACCGCTTCGACGCCGCCAGCCAGACCTTCATCCATTACGTTCCGGCCGAAAAGAGCAAGCGCGGCAACGGCAACCGGCATATCCACGCCATCCTCGACGATGGCGCGCGCGGCTTCTGGATCGCCACCTCGGACGGCTTGCAGCATTTCGACCCCGCCACGGGCACCTTCCGCACCTGGCACCATGAAGAGGGCAATCCGCACAGCCTGGGCGACAATGAAATCAAGGCGCTGGCGCTGGACGCGCAACAGCGCCTGTGGATCGGCACGGTAACGGGCCTGGACATGCTGGCGCCTGGCAGCGAGCGCTTCGAGCATTTTGCCGTCGACACGGAGCCAGGCTCGAAATACAACGTGATCCAGTCGCTGCTGATCGACCGCCAGCAGAACCTGTGGATCGGCACCATGGCGGGCGCCGAGCGCTGGCGCCTGGGCGGCGCCGGCCAGCCGCCGCAGGCGCGCGTGCGCTTCGGCGAGAAGCATGGCTTTTCCGCCATCCGCGTGGCCAGCCTGTACCAGGATGTCGACGCCACCGTCTGGCTGGGCAGCAATGCCGATGGCCTGTTCCGCTGGCTGCCCGGCAGCGACACCTTCCTGCAATACCGGCATCAGACGGGCGACAAATTCAGCGTCGCCGACAACCAGCTGTCGTCCTTGTACCGCGACCGCGCGGGCACCTTCTGGGTCGGCTCCTGGTACAGCGGCGTGAGCCGGGTCGACCTGGGCAGTGGCGGCTTTTCGCGCATGGCGCGCGCGCCCGGCGACGTGGGCGCGCTGGCGGACAAGAAAGTGCGCGCCGTGGCCGATGCGGGCGATGGCAAGCTGTGGCTGGCCACCAAGGGCGGCCTGAAACTGTACGACACGCGCGACGGCAGCTCGCGGCTGTTCGATCTGCGCAGCTCACCCGGCATGTCGCGCGACGAGCAGGTCACGACCCTGTACAAGGCGCCGGACGGCGTGCTGTGGGTGGGCGGTTCGACGGGCTTGCACCGCTTCGATCCGGCCCTCGGGCGCTTCTTCACCATGCGCTTTGCCGCCGGCGACCCGAATAGCGACACGATCCGCAATATCGTGAGCGACCGCAGCGGTATGCTGTGGGTCTCGACGCGGGGCGGCGTGCACCGCTTCGACCCCGTCAGCCGCCGCTTTACCACCTACCGCCACGACCCGGCCAACCCGAACAGCTTGTCCGACAACATGGTGCGGCCCGTGCTGGAAGACGGCAAGGGGCGCTTGTGGATAGGTTCCTTCCACGGCCTGGACTTGCTGGACCGCGCCAGCGGCCACTTCCGCCATTTCCGCCACGATCCGCAAAACCCGCATAGCCTGAGCCACGACGAGGTGCATTACCTGCACGAGGACAAGCGCGGCGTGCTGTGGGTGGGCACGGCCAATGGCTTGAACCGCATGGACGTCGACGCCAAGGGCGAGATCCGCTTCCGCCGCTTCGTGCGCAAGGATGGCATGGCCGACGACGCCGTCGCCAGCATCCTCGGCGACGACAACGAGCAGCTGTGGCTGAGCACGAACAGCGGCATCACGCGGCTCGACATGCGCAGCGGCCTGTTCCGCAATTACGACAGCGCCGATGGCACCGTGGAAGGCTCGTATTTCGATGGCGCGGCCCTGCGCGCGGCCGATGGCACCATGTATTTCGGCGGCTTTAACGGCATGACGGCGTTTGTGCCGGAGGATATCCACGACAACCGCGTGCCGCCGCTGGTGGCCATCACGGAGCTGCAGATATTCAACAAGCCGGTGGCCATCGGCCGCGGTGAGTTCGCGCACGTGCTCAAGGCGGCGATCGACCACACGCGCAACTTGGTGCTGATCAGCCGCGAAAGCGTCTTTTCGCTGGAATTCGCGGCCCTGCATTTCGCCGCGCCCCAGCGCAATATGTTCGCCTACCGGCTCGAAGGCTTCGACCAGGACTGGGTCATGACGGATGCGGGGCGGCGCTTTGCCACCTACACCAACCTCGATGCCGGCAACTACGTGTTTCGCGTCAAGGCGGCCAACAAGGACGGCGTGTGGAACGAGAGCGGCGCCACCCTGGCCATCACGATTCTGCCGCCGTTCTGGAAAACCTGGTGGTTCCGCACCCTGATGGCGGCGCTGCTGCTGGGCGTCATCTATGGCGCGTACCGCCAGCGCGTGCGCGCGCTGCGGCATCAGCAGAATGAACTGGAAAAGCAGGTCAGCGAACGCACGGCGGAGTTGCAGAGCAAGGAAATCGAAGTGCTGGCCCAGTCGGAAAAACTGGCGCAAGTCAACAGCAGCCTGACGAAAAACGAGGAAAGCCTGCGCCAGGCCAAGCGCAAGGCCGAGGATGCGACGCGCCAGAAGTCGGAATTCCTGGCCAACATGAGCCACGAGATGCGCACGCCCCTGGCCGGCGTGATCGGCATGCTGGGCTTTGCCCTGCGCGACGAGCAGCTGCACGACGCCACGCGCGAGCAGATCCTGCGCGGCCAGGCCAACGCCCAGTCGCTGCTGGTGATCATCAATGACTTGCTCGATTTTTCCAAGATCGAGGCGGGCAAGCTGAGTATCGAAAACATCGATTTCGCGCTCGGCGCGGCGATCGAGACGGTCGTCACCCTGTTCGAGGAGCAGGCTGCCGCGCGCAGCATCGGTTTCGCCATCGATTTCGCGCCCGACCTGCCGCCCTTCGTGGTGGGCGACCCGACCCGCTTGCGCCAGGTGCTGGTCAACCTGGTCGGCAATGCCTTCAAGTTCACCCAGCGCGGCGGCGTCAGCCTGAGCGTCGAACGGGCCGGCGTGGCCAGCGGCAGCGGCGGACGCAAGGTCAACCTGATCCGCTTTACCGTCAGCGACAGCGGCATCGGCATCGATGCCGAGGCCATGGCGCGGCTGTTCCAGAAATTCGAGCAGGCCGACGCCAGCACCACGCGGCGCTACGGCGGCACGGGACTGGGCCTGGCGATCTGCCGCCAGCTGGTCGAACTGATGGATGGCCAGATCGAGGTGGCCAGCACGCCGGGGCAGGGCAGTACCTTTGCCTTCACCTTGCCGCTGGCCGATGGCGTGGCGCCGCCGCTGGTGCCGCAGGTGGCGCTGGCGCCGCACAGCCACCAGTTGCGCGTGCTGTGCGCGGAAGACTTCCCCACCAACCAGATCATCATCCGCGTCATGCTCGAAGAGCTGGGGCACCGGGTCGACGTGGTTGCCAACGGCGTGCTGGCGGTGGCGGCTTGCGTGCATACGCGCTATGACCTGATCCTGATGGACGGGCGCATGCCGGAGATGGACGGCGCCACGGCGACGCGCCTGATCCGTGTGGGCGGCTGGCCGGACCAGCCCGTGCGCGACCAGGAATTGATGATCGTGGCCCTGACGGCGAACGCCAGCGAAGAAGACCGCAGCCGCTATCTTGGCGTCGGCATGGATGATTTCCTCAGCAAACCCGTCGACGAGGCGGTGCTGCATGGCTTGCTGGCGCGCGCCATCGAGCGCCAGCTGCAGCGCGGTTTCATGTTGCCGCGCATGCCGTCGAACGCGCCGCGCGGCACGGCGCGGGGACAGGCCGAACTCGACGCCCTGTTCGGCATCGCGCCGGCACTTCCCGTCGCGGCGCCTTCCCAGTCCATTCGCAGCGGCGAACTGCAACGGCGCATCCGCGTCGCCTTCGTCGCCGACCTGGAAGGGCGTTTGCGTGAACTCGACGACGCCCTGGCGGCGCAGGACAAGGACAACGCCGGGCGCCTGCTGCACGGTTTGAAGGGCAGCGCCGCCTACCTCGATGAAACGCAGCTGCACATGCTGTGCACGGAAATGGAAGAAGCGGCGGACGGCGGGCGCTGGACGCAGGTGGCCCTGCATTTGCCGCAATTGCGCGCACTGTTGGCGCAAATAGCCGTTTCGGGCAAGGAAATGTAAAATAGGCAATGCCGGCCATGGAGCGCGCGGCGAAACTGGGTAGAATACGGCCAGGCACCGAGACGCTGCCGCCAATGGAGAAAGCAATGAAAGTACTGGTGGTTGACGATGATGTCGTGTCGCGCATGGTATTGATGCATCTGATCGACAGCTGTGGCGTGCACGATATCGTGGAAGCCGAAGATGGCGCGGCGGCGTGGGAACAGCTCGAAGGCGGCTTGCGCCCGTCGCTGTGCTTCTGCGACTTGCGCATGCCGCGCCTGTCCGGCATGGAGCTGCTGCAGAAAATCCGCTCCGACAGCGCGCTTGATGCCATGCCGCTGGTGCTCGTGTCGTCGGCCAATGACCAGGACACGGTGCGCGACGCCGTGCAGGCCGGCGCCGCCGGCTACATCGTCAAGCCTTTCCAGCCGGAGCAGGTGCGCCAGCATATCGATGCCTGCTTCGACGTCTCGGCCTTGCCGGCCGAGGCGCCGCGCGACACCTTGCAGCGGCTGGGCATCGACAGCGAACGCCTGCTGGCGTATCTGACGGGCTTTCAGGGACAGATAGTCGCCGCCAGCGAACAGGTCGACGCCTTGCTGGCGCGCGGCGAACCGGCCCAGGCGCGCCAGCAGCTCGAACGGCTGCACCTCGGTTGCCGCACCCTGGGGTTACATGGCGCGGAAGCCGGGATGATGGCCCTGCTGCAGGCCTCGGTGCTCGATGGCGACCAGATGCAGACGGCGCTGGCCGCGCTGGCGCGCAGCGTGGCGCAGCAGGCGCGCCTGCTGCGGCAACAGGACGGGATCGACTGAATCTGCTGTTTTTTGCTTGCCGGGAAAATACTTTAGGTTTAAAGTATCTGCTTCCGGGCCTTGTGCACGCGCCCGCTACCAGCCAGGATGAGCATGAGCAGCGACCCTTCGCCTACCACCGCATCTCCCCAGGACGACTTTGCGCGCACGCATTTGCCGCCGCGCGCACTCTGGCCGCAGCTGTGCCTGGACTTGCCCGAACTGCAGTATCCGGCGCGCCTCAATTGCGTCGCCGCGCTGCTCGATGCCGCCGTGGCCAATGGCGGCGGCGGGCGCATCGCCATCCTTGCCGACGGCCAGCGCTGGACGTACGCGCAGCTGGCGCGGCAGGTCGACCGCATCGCCCACGTGCTGCGCAGCGACCTGCGCCTGATCCCCGGCAACCGCGTGCTGCTGCGCGGCGCGAATACGCCCATGATGGCCGCCTGCCTGCTGGCCGTGCTGAAAGCGGGCTGCATCGCCGTGCCCACCATGCCGCTGCTGCGCGCGCGTGAACTGTCCACCATCCTGGCCAAGGCGGAAGTGAACGCCGTGCTGTGCGCGCAAGGCTTGCGCGGGGAACTCGATGGCGTGCCTGGCTTGCCCGCCATGCTGTGCTTTGGCGCCGAGGGCGCCGAACTGGAACAGCGCATGGCGGCCCACGATGCGCCATTTGCCGCATGCGATACGGCGGCCGACGACGTCTGCCTGATCAGCTTTACCTCGGGCACGACGGGCGTCCCCAAAGGCACCATGCACATGCACCGCGACCTGCTGGCCATCTGCGACTGCTTTCCCCGCTCCATGCTGCAGGTGCGCGCTGAGGATATCTTCATCGGCACGCCGCCGCTGGCGTTCACCTTCGGCCTCGGTGGCTTGCTGCTGTTCCCCCTGCGCTTTGGCGCTTGCGCCGTGCTGCTGGAAAAACTCACGCCCGACGGCCTGCTGCGCGCCATCGAGGCCTATCACGCCACCATCTGCTTCACGGCGCCCACCTTTTACCGCCAGATGGCGCTCCTGGCGGCCAGCCACGACCTGCGCAGCCTGCGCCTGTCCGTCTCGGCCGGCGAAGCGCTGCCGCTGGCCACGCGCGACGCCTGGCAGGCGGCGACGGGCCTGGCCATGACGGACGGCATCGGCGCCACCGAGATGCTGCACATCTTCATTTCCGCCACGGGCGAGGGCATCCGCCGCGGCGCCATCGGCAAGGCCATCCCCGGCTACCAGGCATGCATCGTCGATGACGCCGGCGTGCCGCAGCCGCCCGGCGTGACGGGCCGCCTGGCCGTGAAAGGCCCTACCGGTTGCCGCTACCTGTCCGACCCGCGCCAGCGCGAGTATGTGCAGAATGGCTGGAACCTGACGGGCGACACCTTCGAGATGGATGCCGACGGCTATTTCTATTACCGCTCGCGCAGCGACGACATGATCGTCTCGGCCGGCTACAACATCGCCGGCCCGGAAGTGGAAGAGGCGCTGCTGCGCCACCCGGCCGTGGCCGAATGCGGCGTGGTCGGGCGCGCCGATGCCGAGCGTGGCCAGATCGTCGAGGCGCACGTGGTGCTCAAGGAGGGCTGCCAGGTCAGCGACCTGCTTGCGGCCGAACTGCAGGACTTCGTGCGCCAGCAGATCGCCCCGTATAAATACCCGCGCGCCATCCATTTCCTGCCTTCCCTGCCGCGCACGGAAACGGGCAAGCTGCAGCGCTTCAAACTTCGCACGGACACTCCATGAATATTGTCTGCATCGGCGGCGGCCCCGCCGGCCTGTATTTCAGCCTGCTCATGAAAAAGCAGGACCCCGCGCACCGCATCACTGTCATCGAGCGCAACCGCCCGTACGACACCTTTGGCTGGGGCGTCGTGTTTTCCGACCAGACCCTGGGCAACCTGGCCAACGCGGACGAGCCGACGGCGCGCGCCATCCTTCAGGCGTTCAACCACTGGGACGATATCGAGATCCACTTCAAGGGCGAGACCGTGCGCTCCGGCGGCCATGGCTTTTGCGGCATCGGCCGCAAGCGCCTGCTCAACATCCTGCAGGCGCGCTGCGAGGAACTCGGCGTGCAGCTGGTGTTCGAGACGGAAGTGCAGGACGACCAGGCCATCGCGCGCCAGTACGGCGCCGACCTGGTGATCGCCAGCGACGGCTTGAACAGCCGCATCCGCACGCGCTATGCGGCCAGCTACCAGCCCGAGATCGACCAGCGCCATTGCCGCTTCGTCTGGCTGGGCACGCGCAAGAAATTCGAGGCCTTCACGTTCGCCTTCCGCCAGACGCCGCACGGCTGGTTCCAGGCGCATATCTACCAGTATGACGGCGACACCTCGACCTTCATCGTCGAAACGCCCGAACATGTGTGGCGTGCGGCGGGCCTCGATGCCATGAGCCAGGATGAGGGCATCGCCTTTTGCGAAGCCCTGTTCGCCGAGGAACTCGATGGCCACGGCTTGCTGAGCAATTCGCCGCACCTGCGCGGCTCGGCCCAGTGGATCACCTTCCCCCGCATCGTCTGCCGCCAATGGGTGCACCGCCAGGATGGCGTGCCCGTCGTGCTGATGGGCGACGCGGCCCACACGGCGCATTACTCCATAGGCTCGGGGACCAAGTTGGCGCTGGAAGACGCCATCGAACTGGCGCGCTGTTTCGGCCAGCATGCCGACGCCGCTGCCGGTACGGATGCTGCGCTGACCGCCTACCAGCAGCTGCGCACCATCGAGGTGCTCAAGATCCAGAGCGCGGCGCGCAATTCCATGGAATGGTTTGAAAACGTCGAGCGCTACAGCGCCATGGAAGCGCCGCAGTTCGCCTATTCCATGCTCACGCGCAGCCAGCGCATCTCGCATGAAAACCTGCGCCTGCGCGACCCTGCCTACGTAGCCGATTACGAGCGATGGCTGGCGTGGCGCGCGCGTGAGCAGGCCGGCGTGGCGATGCGGGACGAGGTCCTGCCGCCCATGCTCACGCCTTTCCGCTTGCGCAGCGTGCTGCTGAAAAACCGCATCGCCGTCTCGCCGATGGCGCAATACAGCGCCGTCGATGGCGTGGCGGGCGACTACCATCTGATGCACCTGGGCGCGCGCGCCATGGGCGGCGCGGGGCTGGTATTTGCCGAGATGACGTGCGTGTCGGCCGATGCGCGCATCACGCCCGCCTGCCCGGGCATGTACAGCGAAGCGCACACGCAGGCCTGGCGCCGCATCGTCGATGTCGTGCATGCCAACAGCGATGCGAAGATCGCCCTGCAGCTGGGCCACGCGGGGGCGAAAGGCTCGACGCGGCCCATGTGGGATGGCATCGACCTGCCCTTGAAAGAGGGTAACTGGCCGCTGATCTCGGCCTCGGAGCAGCAATACCTGGCCGGCGTGTCGCAGGTGGCGCGTGCGGCCACGGAAAGCGACCTGGCGCGCATCGAGCAGGATTTCGTGCGCGCCACCCTGGCGGCGGCCGTCGCCGGTTTCGACTGGCTGGAGCTGCATTGCGCGCACGGCTATCTGCTGTCGAGTTTTATCTCGCCGCTGACCAACCGCCGCACGGATGAATATGGCGGCAGCCTGGAAAACCGCTGCCGCTATCCGCTGCGCGTGTTCCGCGCCATGCGCGCCGCCTGGCCGCAGGATAAACCCATGAGCGTGCGCATCTCGGCCCACGACTGGGTCGATGGCGGCATCACGCCTGACGACGCCGTCGTCATCGCGCGCCTGTTCAAGCAGGCGGGCGCCGACTTGATCGACTGCTCCTCGGGTCAGGTCAGCAAGCTCGAACAGCCCGTGTACGGGCGCATGTTCCAGGCGCCGTTCGCCGACCGCGTGCGCAACGAGGCGGGCATCGCCAGCATGGCCGTCGGCTCGATTTTTGAAGCCGACCACGCCAACAGCATCATCGCCGCCGGGCGCGCCGACCTGTGCGCCGTGGGCCGGCCGCACCTGGCCAACCCCGCCTGGACTCTGACGGAGACGGCGCGCATCGGCTACAGCGGTGCCGGTGCCGTCTGGCCGAAACAGTACCGGCCGGGCCAGCAGCAGCTGGAACGCAATCTGCAGCGCGAGCGCCAGCTGGCGGCCGCCAATACGGGTCTCACCCCGCAACAGGTGGCCGCGCGGCTGCTGGAAGGATGACATGAAGACGCAAGCGATAATCGACAGGCACGCGCTGGTGACGGGCGCCGGCAGCGGCATCGGACTCGCTTGCGCGCGCGCCTTGCTCGATGCGGGCGCCCGCGTCACCCTGGCCGGGCGCGACGGCGCGCGGCTGGCGCGCGCGCGCATGCAGCTGGAAGAAGAGGGCCATGCGGGCAGGGTGGCCATCTGCGTGCTCGATGTGGCCGTGGAAGCGTCCGTGCAGGCGGGTTTCGCGCAGGCCGCCGCGCATTTCGGCCGCATCGATATCTTGATCAATAACGCGGGCCAGGCGCATGCGGCGCCTTTCGGCAAGACGGATACCGCCATCTGGCAGCAGATGCTGGCCGTGAACCTGACGGGCGTGTTCCACTGCTGCCAGGCGGCCATGCCGGCCATGCTGGAAGCGGGCTGGGGGCGCATCGTCAACGTGGCGTCGACGGCGGGCTTGAAAGGCTATCGCTACGTCAGCGCCTATGTCGCCGCCAAGCATGGCGTGATCGGCCTGACGCGCGCGCTGGCGCTGGAAGTGGCGTCGCGCGGCGTCACCGTCAATGCCGTCTGCCCCGGCTACACGGAAACGGACATGGTGGCGCAGGCCGTGCAAAACATCGTGCGCAAGACGGGGCGCGGCGAAGACGCGGCGCGCGCGGAACTGGCGGCCGGCAATCCGCAGCAGCGGCTGGTGCAGCCACGGGAAGTGGCCGATGCGGTGGCGTGGCTCTGCCTGCCCGCGTCGGCCGCCATGAATGGACAATCGATCGCCGTCGCCGGCGGCGAAGTCATGTAACGGAATGAAGACCATGGATAAAGAAACCGAGAACGTACCGGAAGAACCCGTGCTGGACCTGGCGAGCCGGCTGACGCAGGACCACCACCAGTCGCTCAAGCTGTGGCTGCGCATGCTCTCGTGCACGGTCAAGATTGAAAACGAGGTGCGCACGCGCCTGCGCGCCACCTTCGGCATCACCTTGCCCCGCTTCGACTTGATGGCGCAGCTGGAACGCTTTCCCGAAGGTTTACGCATGGGCGAACTGTCCAAACGCATGATGGTCACTGGCGGCAATATCACGGGCATCACCGACCAGCTGGAGCAGGAAAAACTGGTGGCGCGCGTGGTCGATCCGAAGGACCGCCGCTCGTACAGCGTCAAGCTGACGCCGGCGGGCCGGCGCGCGTTCGACGAAATGGCGCGCGTGCACGAAGGCTGGATCGCCGAACTGCTGCACGGCGTGACGCCGGACGACAAAACCCGATTGATCGACCTGCTGTCGCACATGAAGCAGCAGTTGAATAACACCCCCTAAAGGACTGAGCATGCGCCATCTACCCGGCCAGCCGCAAGACCTGCCAGGCAACCGCGCCAGCCTGGCCGGCTACGCCGCGCGGCATTTCCTGTTTTCCGTCGACGCAGGCGTCGCCACATTGACCTTGCACCGGCCCGAGCGCAAGAATCCGCTCACCTTCGATTCGTATGCGGAGCTGCGCGAGCTGTTCCGCGCGCTGGCGCATGCGGACGACGTCAAGGCCGTGGTCATCACGGGCAGCGGCGACAATTTCTGTTCGGGCGGCGACGTGCACGACATCATCGGCCCCCTGACGCAGCTCGACATGCCCGGCCTGCTGGCATTTACCCGCATGACGGGCGACGTGGTGAAAGCCATGCGCGCCTGTCCGCAACCCATCGTCGCCGCCATCGACGGCATTTGCGCGGGCGCTGGCGCCATGCTGGCGCTGGCCTCCGATATCCGCATCGGCACGGCGCGCAGCAAGACGGCCTTTTTGTTTACCCGCGTGGGCCTGGCCGGCTGCGACATGGGCGCCTGCGCCTTGCTGCCGCGCGTGATCGGTCAGGGCCGCGCCGCAGAATTGCTGTACACGGGGCGCTCCCTGCCTGGAAGCGAGGCCGAGCGCTGGGGTTGGCTCAACCGCCTGGTCGAACCCGGGGAGCTGGCCGAGGCGGCGCAGCTGTTCGCCGCCGGCCTGGCCAGCGGCCCCACCTTCGCGCACGGCATGACGAAAAAAATGCTGCAGCAGGAGTGGAACATGGGCGTCGATGAAGCCATCGAGGCGGAAGCGCAGGCGCAGGCCATTTGCATGGCCACCAACGATTTCCACCGCGCCTATCACGCCTTCGTGGCGAAAGAAAAACCGCAATTCGAGGGCGACTGACATGAGCAGAACGCGTGATACGACTTACCTGGACTGGCCGTTTTTCGAAGCGCGGCATGCCGAACTTGAACGCGAACTCGATGCCTGGGCCGCGCAGCACCTGCAGGAAGCCCATGGCGCCGATGTCGATGCCGCCTGCCGCGCGCTGGTGGCGCAACTGGGGCAGGGCGGCTGGCTGACATACGCCACCGGCACCGATGGCAAGATCGACACGCGCGCCATTTGCCTGATGCGCGAAACCCTGGCGCGCCACGACGGCCTGGCCGATTTCGCCTTCGCCATGCAGGGACTCGGTTCCGGCGCCATCGGCCTGTTCGGCAGCGCCGACAACAAGGCGCGCTATCTGCCGGACGTGGCCAGCGGCAAGCGCATCGCCGCCTTTGCCCTGTCCGAGCCGCAGGCCGGCTCCGACGTGGCGGCCATGGCGTGCGCGGCGCGCCGCGATGGCGACGACTACGTGCTCGATGGCGAAAAGACGTGGATCTCGAACGGCGGCATCGCCGATTTTTACGTGGTGTTCGCCCGCACGGGCGAGGCGCCGGGCGCGCGCGGCATCAGCGCCTTCATCGTCGACGCGGACAATCCCGGCCTGGAAATCGCCGAGCGCATCGCGGTGATCGCGCCGCACCCGCTGGCGCGCCTGCGTTTCAATGCCTGCCGCGTGCCCGCCACGCAGCGCCTGGGCGAGGCGGGACAGGGTTTCAAGGTGGCGATGGCCACGCTGGACGTGTTCCGCACGTCGGTGGCCGCCGCCGCGCTGGGCTTTGCGCGGCGCGCCTTTGACGAGGCGCTGCGCCACGCCATGGCGCGCCAGATGTTCGGCCAGACCCTGGCGGACTTCCAGCTGACGCAGGCAAAATTAGCGCAGATGGCCACCGGCATCGAGGCGGCTGCCTTGCTGACCTACCGCGCCGCCTGGCAGCGCGACCAGGGCCGCAAGGTGACGAAGGAAGCGGCCATGGCCAAGCTGACGGCCACGGAAACGGCGCAGCAGGTGATCGACGCGGCCGTGCAGCTGTTCGGCGGCATGGGCGTGGTCAGCGATCATCCGGTCGAGCGCCTGTACCGTGAAATCCGCGCCTTGCGCATCTACGAGGGCGCCAGCGAAGTACAGCAATTGATCATCGCGCGCGAACTGCTGCGCGAGGCGGGACATGTATGAATAACCAGGAGAACGCAATGCAAGTGCTGCAACCACCGGGATGGGCCAGGCCGCGCGGCTATGCAAATGGCGTAGCCGCCAGCGGACGCACGGTGTACGTCAGCGGCATGATAGGCTGGGATGCGCAGGGCCGGTTCCATACGGACGATTTTGCGGGGCAGGTACGCCAGGCCTTGCAGAATATCGTCGCCGTGCTGGCGGAGGCGGGCGCCTTGCCCGAGCATATCGTGCGCATGAACTGGTATGTGCTCGACAAGAAGGAGTATGTGGCGGCGTATCCGCAAATCGGCGTGGCGTACCGCGAGCTGATCGGCAAGCACTTTCCTGCCATGACGGCCGTGCAGGTGGCCGGCCTGATCGAGGATCGCGCCAGGGTGGAAATCGAGGTGACGGCCGTGCTGCCGCCATGATGGCTGCAATAAACTATTGCCTTAACTGCATTTCAATTGAAATAAATTAATGCAATTAATATATCACCCTGTGCTATATTGATATGCCGAAAATTCGCGGCATATATACAGGGGGAGCGATGCAACAACAAATCATGCTGAAAATCAAGGCGGTGCGGCCCGTCACCTTGCTCGCCGGTGCCTTGCTGTGCATCGGCAGCGTTCCTGTCGCCTCGGCGCAATCCTTGCTCAACGGCGCGCAGGAAGCACAGCTGTCCGCATGGCTGGGCGAAGGGCCGCTGGCGCTGACGGCCATCTACACGAAGTCGGCGGGCGACACCTCGCGCGACTTCCACCTGGCCGCCGACGGCAAGGGACGCACGTTTTCCGTGATGCAGGCGAGCAACGCCGCCGGCCAGACCTGGCTGGTGGGCGGCTACAACCCGCAAAGCTGGAATTCGTCGGGTACCTACAACATGACGCCGGAAGACCGCGACCGCACGGCCTTCATCTTCAACCTGACGTCGGGCCAGTATTTCCGGCAGACGCCGAAAACCTATGCGCTGGACTCGGTGGGGGCGTATCAAACCTTCAATGATATCGACGCCGGCCCCACGTTCGGCATCGGCGCCGACCTGGGCATGTCGGCGGACCTGAGCACCAATGGCATTTCTTCGCGCTACTCGTACATCGACCCGGTCAATGGCATCTTTGGCGCAAGCTTGCTCGATGGCGCGCCGTATGGCTCCTATCCGAACGTCACGTTTGGCGCCATGCAAGTATTTAGCGTCAGCGCCGTGCCCGAGCCCGCGATGTTGCAACTCATGCTGGCCGGCTTGTTGCTGGTTGGTGCAGGCGTCGCGCGGCGCAGGAAATTCAGCGTGCCGCCGTTTGCCACCATGGGTATCAAATAAGGCAGGACGCTGGTACGGGTTCGGCAGCGTGGCGGGAAATGGTGTGCAGGAATGGCTGACGGCGACGGCGCGCCTGATCGTGGCAGTCCGGGCGCATGCCCGCACGTTGTGCGGGCAAGAGTTCGTCTCGTCACCATGTTCAGAATAATAATAAACAAAACTCAGCGTTAAAAGCATAAACTTGCCATTGCTGGCTGCCAACGCGTTACGTATAAGCAACTTTATGGAATTGCACCGTGTTATTTAATTCATTTCCGTTCTTTCTGGTGTTCTTGCCGTTGGCGTTGCTGGGATACTTTCTCCTGTCAAAATACTCGCTGCGGCTATCCATAATTTTCCTGTTGCTGGCCTCGCTTGCATTCTATAGCTACTGGGATGTCGCCTACCTGCCGCTGCTGCTGCTGTCAATCTGCTGCAACTTCAGCATTGGCCGAGTCGTTTCGAAACGCCAAGAGACGGGCCGCAAGCGCGAGGCAAAGCACTGGCTGTGGCTCGGACTCGCCTTCAATTTGTCGCTGCTGGTGTTTTTCAAGTATTTTGATTTTTTTATCAGCAATATTGCCACCCTGACGGGGGCGACATTCCAGCCGCTGGGGATTACCCTGCCGATCGGCATCTCGTTTTTCACCTTCACGCAAATCGCCTACCTGGTCGATTGCCACGCGGGCAAAGTCAAGGATTACCAGCCGGAAAGCTATGGTTTGTTCGTCACCTACTTTCCGCACCTGATCGCCGGTCCGATTTTGCATCACAAGGAGATGATGCCGCAGTTCGTGCAGGCCGAATCGCATGTCTTCAGCCGCGGGCGCCTGATCGTCGGCCTAGCATTCTTCACGATTGGCCTGTTCAAGAAAGTCATCTTGGCCGATGGCATCGCGCGCTACGTCGCACCCGTCTTCGACCTCCATCACGCCCATTTGAGCATGCTGGAGGCATGGGCCGGTGCGCTGGCCTATACGTTCCAGCTGTATTTCGACTTTTCGGCCTATTGCGACATGGCGTATGGCTTGTCCTATATGTTCGGCATTATCTTGCCGATTAACTTTCTCTCGCCATACAAGGCGACCTCCATCATCGATTTCTGGCGCCGCTGGCACATCACGCTGTCCAATTTCCTGCGCGATTATCTGTATATCCCCCTGGGCGGGAACCGCAAGGGCGGATTCTTGCGTTACCGCAACCTCCTGATCACGATGCTGCTGGGCGGACTGTGGCACGGCGCCAACTGGACCTTTGTGGTCTGGGGCTGCTTGCACGGCGCTTATCTGATCGTCAACCATGCCTTGCGCCATCTGCTGGGCCAGCGCAGCAACCTGGCGATACGGGCCGGCGGCGCACTGGCGACTTTTTTTGCCGTGGTGCTGGCCTGGGTGTTTTTTCGCGCCAGTTCCCTCGAGGTGGCGCTGGACGTGCTGCAAGCCATGGGCGGCGGCACGCTGACGCCCGCCATGCGGGAAAGCATGCTGGGCGTGAACCGCATCATGCAGCTGAGTTCCTGCCTGTGGTGGCTGGGCGTCTGCGCCGCCATCGTTTTCTTCCTGCCGAATGTGTATGAGCTGCTGGGGCGAGGCTTGCGCCTGTCGACGGAGCAGCGCCTGGACAGTGGCCGGGGCAGCGTCTTGCTGGGGGCCATGTTGATGCTTTGCCTGGTCTTGCTGGCAATTAGCGAGACGCGTGGCGTTTCTGAATTCTTGTACTTTAATTTCTGACAAATCATATGCGCTCCATATTTGCGATAGGCCTGGGTGTGCTGGTCACGGCACTGGCGTTGGAAGCGTTCCTGCAATGCATGCCGGTGGTGTCCGGATTGCGCATGGAGCAGAGCAGCGAGCAGCGCCCGTATGCCCGTTATCTGCCGCAGCAGGACTACGTGTATTCGCATGGCTGGGCCCTGGCGAATGCCCGGCATGGCCGCACGAATCGGCAGGGCTTTACCAATTCCCCCGATTTCAAGGATGGCGCGGCCGTGCTTGTCATCGGCGACAGCTTTATCGAAAGCCTGATGCTCGAGTATCCGGAAACCCTGCAAGGCCGGCTGAGTCAAGCCCTGGGCGGCGGCGTGTATGCCGCCTCTGCCTCGGGCAACGGCTTTGCCGACGCGCTGGAAGTGTTCCGTCATACGCGTGCACAGCTGCATCCGCGCACGGTGGTGATGTTCGTCGAGCCGATGGACATGCAGGACATCCTGGCGCCGGCGCAGCGGGGCCATAGCATGTTTGTCAGCGAAGGGAACGATATCAGGATGGTGCATGTTCCCTATGTCGAGTCCAAGGCCAAGCGGCTGGTCGCCTATTCGGCCCTGGCCCGTTATATTTATTACAACTTGAAATTTCCTGACTGGTTGATGAGCCAGTTGCGCCGCAGTCCTCCTGCCGCGGCGCAGGCGCCGGCCGCCAGCGCACCTGATGCACGCCGCGCCGCTGCGCTCGAGTACTACATGACGCAATTGCGCGCGCTGGGCGGCGTTGGCGATACGCGATTTATCTTCCTGGTCGACGCGGACCGGAACATGCTGTACGCGCCGCAGAAGGCAGTACCCAACTGGAAAGCGGGCGATCGCGCATTTTTCATCCAGACGGCCCTGCGACACGGCCATCAGGTGGTGGACATGCAGCCGGTATTCGCGCGCCATTGGGCGCAACAGCGCGAGCGCATGGATTTTCTGCCGATGGATGGTCACTGGAACCCGGTGGCGCACGATCTGGCGGCGCAGCAAATCCTGCCTTTGTTGCCTTCGGCATCGCCTGCGTTGCCGGCGCCATTGCGCCAGGTGGCAGGGCACTGAGGCTCCGGCTCCACGCACGCGCTGCCGGACTGTCAATGGCCGGAACTAGCCTGTATAATGCCGCTGCGCGTGTCGCCATCGTACAATGGATAGTACAAGGTCCTCCTAAGACTTAAATGCAGGTTCGATTCCTGCTGGCGACACCACGTTTCCACGCAACGCGCGTCGGCAGCCTGTGATCATCCAGGCGGTAATTACTGGTCGATGGCGATTGAAGTCCGAGTTATCGGTACAATGCGTGCTTCATTCATCCAATCGGCGGCTGTTTTGCACACCACGCGGTGTGCGCGAGACGGCGCCCGAGCACTCTTACTCATTATGGCTGTCATTTCTCTTTCATCGGCGCAACTTGCGTTCGGTCACGTCGCGCTGCTCGATCACGCGGAATTTTCACTGGAAACCTCGGAGCGGGTCGGCTTGATCGGCCGCAACGGCACGGGTAAATCGTCGCTGTTGAAGGTTATTTCGGGCAAGTTCAAGCTCGATGACGGCTTGTTGGTAATGCAACAAGGCATCAAGATCGCGTATGTGGAGCAGGAACCGCAATTCGACCCGGAAATGTCCGTGTTCGACGCCGTCGCGTCCGGCATGGGCGAATCGCAGGCGTGGCTGAAGGAATACGATGCGTTGACGGGCCAGTTTGGCCAGGGCAATGACGACGAACTGATGGAACGCATGCACGACATCCAGGTCAAACTCGATGCGGCCGATGCGTGGAGCTTGCCGAACAAGGTGGAAACCGTACTCGACCGCCTGAACCTGACGGGCGACATGGCCATGAAAACCCTGTCCGGCGGGATGCAGAAGCGCGTGGCCCTGGCGCGCGCGCTGGTGTCGGCGCCCGACGTGCTGCTGCTCGATGAGCCTACCAACCATCTGGACTTCAGTTCCATCCTGTGGCTGGAAGGCTTGTTGCGCGACTTCAAGGGCAGCGTGCTGTTCATTACCCATGACCGCTCCTTCCTCGACAACGTTGCCACGCGCATCATCGAACTCGACCGCGGTCGTTTGCTGTCGTATCCGGGCAACTTCACGGCGTATCAAGTGCGCAAGGCGGAGCAGCTGGAAATCGAAGAAGTGGAAAACGCCAAGTTCGACAAGTTCCTGGCGCAGGAAGAAGTGTGGATACGCAAGGGCGTCAAGGCCCGCCGCGTGCGCGACGAAGGCCGCGTGCGCCGCCTGGAAGCGCTGCGCCTGACGCGCAATGCGCGCCGCGAACAGCAGGGACAAGTCAAGCTGGACGTCTCGGCCGGCGAACGCTCGGGCAAGATCGTGGCGGACCTGGAAAACGTCTCGAAGATCTATGGCGACAAGGTCATTGTCAAGGATTTCAGCGCCACCATCTTGCGCGGCGACAAGGTCGGCCTGATCGGCGCCAACGGCGCCGGCAAGACCACCCTGCTGAAGATGATCCTCGGCGAAGAGCAGTCGGACACGGGCACCATCCGCCTGGGTACCAAGCTGCAAGTGGCGTATTTCGACCAGATGCGCACGCAGCTGAACGAAGAGGCGAACCTGATGGAAACCATCGCGCCGGGCAGCGACTGGGTCGAGATCAACGGCCAGCGCCGCCACGTGATGACGTACTTGAACGACTTCCTGTTCGCGCCGGAACGTGCCCGTTCGCCCGTCAAGTCGCTGTCCGGTGGCGAGCGCAACCGTTTGCTGCTGGCGCGTCTGTTCGCCAAGCCGGCCAACGTGCTGGTGCTCGATGAACCGACCAATGACCTGGATATCGATACCCTGGAATTGCTGGAAGAGTTGCTGGAAGAATACACGGGCACCGTCTTCCTCGTCAGCCATGACCGCACCTTCCTCGACAATGTGGTCACGCAGGTGATCGTCGCCGAAGGCGAGGGCAAGTGGCGCGAATTCGTCGGCGGCTACACGGACTGGGAGCGCGTGCGCACCTTGCCGATCGCCACGGCGCCAGCCAGCAAGCCGGCCGTGAAGGTCGAGGCTGCCGCGCCGGCCGCCAAGCAGAAAAAGCTCAGCTACAAGGAACAGCGCGAGCTGGAAGAGTTGCCGAAACTGATCGCCAAGCTGGAAGACGAGCAATCGGTGCTGGCCGCCGAACTGTCGCATCCGGACTTCTACAAGAAGACGCCAGCCGAAGGCAAGCGCCTGAATGCGCGCGTGGCCGAGATCGAAGGCGAACTGCTGGAAGCGCTGGAAAAGTGGGAGCAGATCGAGGCGCGCGCGAATAGCTGATGCTTTTTTGCATACCCTGTTGTAATTAAGTCAGGATTATTTGCCACGGCAACGGTTCTGCTTGATATAATTATATAATTATATTTATTACATCGGGGGATGCATGTTTGTCATGAAAAACATGCGCGCCGGACCACCGCGTCCGGCGCGCAGCTCCTCCTCCGATGCGTGGCAGCATGTTTGACCGCGCCGCCTTGCCCCGGGTAGCGCCATTCCTGGCCTATCTCTCCTTCATTGCCATTGCCGACATGCTCGGCCGCCTGGACGTTGCCGCGCAGGACTTGCGCTGGCTGTATGTCGTCAAGATCGGCGTCGTGCTGGGCTTGTTGTTGTACTGGCGCCGCAGTTACACGGAATTGCGGTGGACGCCGTTGGGCGCGCGTGCCATTCTCGGGGCGCTGGCAGGCGGTGTTGTTGTTTTTTTGCTGTGGATCAATCTCGACGCCAGCTGGATGAGCATCGGCAAGCCGGACGGTTTCGACCCCCGCACCGATGGTCGCATCGAGTGGAGCCTGGTGGTGCTGCGCATCGCCGGCGCGGCGCTGGTGGTGCCCGTGATGGAAGAGCTGTTCTGGCGCTCCTTCCTGCTGCGCTGGATCGACAAGCCGGACTTTTTGCGGGCCGATCCGCGCCTGGCCAGCGCCAAGGCCTTCGCCATTAGCGTGTTGCTGTTTGGCTTTGAGCATAATTTATGGCTGGCCGGCATGGTGGCCGGTGCGGTCTATAGTTTGTTGTACATGCGTAGCCAGTCCCTGTGGTCGCCCATCCTCGCGCACGGCGTGACGAACGGCGTGCTGGGCCTCTGGATTATTTCTGGTGGGCACTGGATTTACTGGTAGTATTGCCTATCAACTGTGTGATCTTTCAAAGACAAAATCCATGTTGAATTCCTTGCGTAAAAAAGCCGTTGCCGCCGCCTTCACGGCCAGCCCGCGTTTGCCGGTTGCGCTGTTACTCTTGGGCACCCTGGCCAGCGGCGCCGCCGTGGCCGATATCAGCGACACCATCAAGCCTTTCGTTGCCACGTCCTATTCGTACGACGACAACCTGATGCGCCTGCCGGACGATGTGCGGGGTTTTTCCGGCCCCCGTTCGGATACGTCGAGGATGCTGCAGGCGGGCTTCCTGTTCAACCGTCCCATCGGCCGCCAGATACTGACGGGCCAGGCCAAGTGGTCGAAGGTGAGCTTCAACCGCTTCAGCCAGTTCGACTACGATGGCAAGGATTACCTGGCCGACCTGGAATGGCACATCGCCAACCACCTGGAAGGCCATGTGGGCGCCAGTTATTCGCAGACCCTGACGCCGTTCAGCGACTTCCAGAGCTCGGTACGCAATCTGCGCACGCAGCGCCGCGAGTACGTGAATGGCGCGTGGCGCTTCCACCCCAGCTGGCGCGTGCGCGGCGGCCTGTCGCGCGACCGTTACTCGTATGACTTGCCGTCGCAGGCGTTTTCCAACTGGGTGGAAGACGCGACGGAATTTGGCGTTGACTACCTGGCGCGCAGCAACAGCCGCGTCGGTGTGCAGCTGCGCCACCTGAATGGCAAGTATCCGAACCGCGGCGCGTTCGACGCCAGTGTGTACGGCAACGGCTATAGCCAGGACGAGATCAAGGCCAATGTCTTGTGGGATTTCAGCGATATCACGCAGATGGAATTTCTCGGTGGCTGGGTGCGCCACCGCAACAACTTGCTGTCCGGGCGCGATACCAGCGGCACGAATGGCCGGCTGAGCGTGTACTGGAAGCCGTTGGGCAAGGTGAATTTCACGGGCATCGTCTGGCGCGAATTCGGTTCCGTCGACAATTCGCTGGTGACGAGCAGCCTGAACACGGGCGCCAGCCTGGGCGCGACCTGGACGGCCACGTCGAAGGTGCGCGTGGATGCGCAGCTGCGCCAGGAACGGCGCGATTTCGAGGCCGTCAGCGGCCTGGTGCTGCCCGGCGACGGGCGCGACACCACGCGCACGGCTTCGCTGGGCGCGACGTATGCGCCGCACCGGAAAATCCAGCTTGGCGTGCGCGTGTTCCACGAGCGGCGCGAAGGCGTCGCCATCATCGATAGCGGCAGCTACCGGGCCAAGGGCATTTCCTTCAATGGCAGCGTACAGTTTTAAAGATCAACATGACTGTCAATGATATACCCCTGATTTCGTTTTTCCAGCGCGTCCTCGACCCGATCATCATCATGGGCTTGCTGTACCTGATGACGGTGTTGTCGGGTTCGACCTTCACCGGCTATACGCTGGTGCTGATGATACTGGCCGTCTTCATTTCATCGACGGTCTACCAGCATGTCGACCCCTACCGTACTTGGCGCAGCGGCCGCATGCTGGCGTATGCGCGCGATATCCTCGTCGGCTGGACCATCGTCGCGCTGATCCTCACCTTCCTGGGCTCGGCCACGGGCCTGGCCTATCATTTCGATACCGAAGTGGTGCTGGCCTGGTTTGTCCTCACGCCCTTCGTGCTGCTGGCCGGGCACCTGGCCGGGCGCAGGTTCAGCCTGCGCCCGGACGGCGACAGCGAAGTGCGCTCGGTGGTCATCATCGGCGCCAACGACGCCAGCCTGAAGTTTGCCGCCACCGTCGAGCGCAATGCCAACCTGTTCATGCACGTGCACGGCTTTTTCGATGACCGCACGGACGACCGCTGGCCGGAAAAGATGCGCGAACCCATGCTGGGGCGCATGGATGATATCGCCTCCTATGTGCGCGAACACAACATCAAGATGATCTTCATCAGCCAGCCGATTTCGGCCCAGCCGCGCATCCGCAAGATGCTCGACGAGCTCGAAGATACGACGGCTTCCGTGTATTTCCTGCCGGATATTTATATCTTCGACCTGATGCAGGCGCGTTTCGACAACGTGGGCGGCATGCCCGTCATCGCCATCCGCGAATCGCCGTTCACGGGCTTTAACAGCATGGTCAAGCGGGGCAGCGATATCGTGCTGGGGCTGATGATCCAGATCCTGCTGCTGCCGGTGATGCTGGTCATTGCCATCGCCGTCAAGACCACTTCGAAAGGCCCCGTGATTTTCCGCCAGCGCCGCTATGGCCTGTATGGCGAGGAAATCGTCGTCTACAAATTCCGCTCCATGACGGTGGGCGAAGATGGCGACACGGTGGTGCAGGCCACCAAGAACGACCAGCGCGTGACGCGCGTCGGCGCCTTCCTGCGCCGCAGCTCGCTCGACGAGCTGCCGCAATTCCTCAACGTCCTGCAGGGCCGCATGAGCATCGTCGGACCGCGCCCCCATGCCGTCGTGCACAACGAGCAGTACCGCAAGCTGATCAAGGGCTACATGCTGCGCCACAAGGTCAAGCCCGGCATTACGGGCTGGGCCCAGGTCAACGGTTTGCGGGGCGAGACGGAAACGCTCGACAAGATGGAGGCGCGCATCCATTTCGACCTCGATTACCTGCGCAACTGGTCGCTGTGGTTGGATCTGTGGATTATCGCGCGCACGGTCAAAGTGGTGCTGGCGCGCGAGAACGCCCATTGAGCGTCAGTATGCTGCCCGCAGGAAAAAATAGCGTTTGAATATACTTTGCACGGAGTCAATACGCGTTAAAATGGAGCATCTATAGAGCACCAGCGCATTACGCGACCACTCCGCGCTCACCTTGCCACGAGTCGTGCCGGCCATGCGCCAATACTTTCCTCTTGGAAAGGGTTCACGATGTGAGCAGTATCCGGCCTTGCCCCTGCCGGACGTGCGTCACCCTGACGGGAAGCCGTCCGGGACGGCACGCGCCAACTATCGATTTTAAAGTCGGTCTGAACCACGCAATACATAATTTTTTGCAATCAAGTAGACTGTGGAAATAGTTGTTTTTATATCTCATTAGTAGATTTTTAAGCAAATATTTTGCTTGTCGCCATGCATTATGTGTATTATGTTTACAATATTGTTAATTATTTGACGAATAACTATTTTTCGGGGCATCCGTGCAGTGCAGCCTGGCCATGGCCCGTTATACTGCGCCGGATTTTCCACCCCCGTCATACCTGTCATCCGAAGGAGCACGCTTGAATCATTTTATTCACTCCCGCCCCGCGCCACGTTTGTTGTGCGCCGCCCTGGTCCTGCTGGCCGCTGCTGGCCTGTCCGCTTGCGGCAACAAGGAAAAAAAGGCTGGCCAGGCGCTGGCCAGCGTGAACGGCGAAGAAATCACCGTCTTGCAGTTGAATGAAGAGTTGCAGCGCGCCGGCGTGCAGGCGCCGCAGCAGGCCGCGGCCAGCAAGCAGTTGCTCGAGTCGCTGATCGACCGCCAGTTGCTGCAGAACGAAGCGGCCAAGGAAAAGGTCGACCGCGATCCGAAAGTCATGCAGGCCATCGAGCGCGCCAAGGCGCTGATCGTTGCGCAGGCATACATGCAAAAGCGCATCGGCGCGGCCACCCGCCCGAGCAAGGCCGAAGTGGAAGAGTATTTCGCGAAAAATCCGCTGTTCTTCAGCCAGCGCAAGCAATTCGATCTGCGCGAGCTGGTCATCCCGACGGCGGCGCTGAACGATGAGCTCAAAGCCGTCATGGACCGCGCCAAGTCGCTGGAAGACGTGGCGCAATGGCTCGAGGAGCACAAGATCGCGTTCGGCCGCACCCAGGTGTCGCGCACCAGCGCCGACCTGGCGCCCGAACTGAGCAGCAAACTGCAATCGATGCCGAAGGGCCAACTGTTCATCGTGCGCGAAGGCGAGCGCAGCCTGCTCATCGCCCTGGCCGATATCAAGGACAGCCCGGTGGGCCTGGATGCGGCGGCGCCGCAAATCGAGCAATTCCTGGCCAACAAGAAGAACAAGGATGCGGCCGAAGCGGAACTGAAGCGTCTGCGCGCCAGCGCCAAGATCGAGTATTTCAACAAGGATGCAGCGGCTGCGGCCTCGGCTACGGCCAGCGCACCTGCAGCAGCGGCGCCGGCGAACAGCGCGCATGAAGCCAACGAGCGCGGTGTGGCGGGCTTGAAATAAGTGACTTATCGACAAGTAGTTAAACATCAGCAATCTACCAACGGGAATCTGTAATCATGAAACGACTCGCAAACTGGATGATGGCGGCCTTTCTGGCCCTCGCCGCAGGCATGGCCGGTGCAGCCGATGTCCCCCTTGGGGCTGGTGACGTGCTGAAAATCTCCGTCTACGGCAACCCGGACCTGGGCCTGGAGACGCGCGTGAGCGAAGCGGGTGAAATCACCTTCCCGCTGGTGGGCGCGGTGGCCGTCGGCGGCCTGTCCACGTCGGCAGCGGAAAAGAAACTGGGTGGCCTGCTCGAGAGCGGCGGCTTCCTGCGCAAGGCGCAAGTCAACATCATCGTCACCAGCCTGCAAAGCCAGCAGGCGTCCGTGCTGGGGCAGGTCAACCGTCCGGGCCGCTACCCGGTGGAAGGCAAGCGCAGCGTGATGGACATGCTGGCCATGGCCGGCGGCGTCAGTCCTGACGGCGCCGACCAGATCACCGTGATCCGCAAGCGCGGCGGCAGTGCCACGCGCGACGTGGCCGACATTCTCGACATCGTGCGCAACGGCGACCTGAAGGGCGACATGGAGGTGGGCGGCAACGACATCATCTACGTGGAACGCGCGCCGCGCTTCTACATCTACGGCGAAGTCCAGCGTCCGGGCGCTTTCCGCCTGGAACGCAACATGACCGTGCTGCAAGCCCTGTCCGTGGGTGGCGGCCTGACCTTGCGCGGCACCGAACGGGGCGTGCGCGTCAAGCGCCGCAATGCGGAAGGCCAGATGGAAGTATTGTCGGTCAAGCATGACGACCTGCTGCGCGTCGACGATGTCGTGTATGTCCAGGAAAGCCTGTTCTAAGAGCGACTGGCTCCCTACCTTTTTGTATTGAAAGTTTCCAAATGAACCTCACCCAACTATTGCTGATCCTTCGGGCGCGCAAGAAGATTGTGCTGCTGACCTTGATGATCACCGTGGCGCTGGCGCTGGGCGTCAGCCTGGTGCTGCCGAAGACCTACAAGGCCACCAGCACCCTGCTGCTGAACTACAAGGGCGTCGATCCCTTGACGGGCATGACCATGCCGGGGCAGTTGCTGCCTGGCTACATGGCGACCCAGGTCGATATTATCGGCAGCAAGAATGTGGCCTTGCGCGTCGTCGACCAACTGGAACTGGCGCGCAGCCCCGCCGTGATCGCCCAGTTCAATGACGCGGCGCAAGGCAAGGGCACGGTGCGCGACTGGCTGGCCGACTTGCTGCTGAAGAAACTCGAAGTGATGCCGTCGCGCGAAAGCAGCGTGGTCGATGTCAGCTTCAAGGGCGCCGACCCGCAATTCGTCGCGGCCGTGTCGAACGCCTTTGCGGAACAGTATCAAAAGGTCAGCATCCAGCTGAAGGTCGACCCGATGCGCAAGGCGACGACGTACTTCGATGACCAGACCAAATTGCTGCGCGACAACGTTGAGCGCGCGCAAAGCCGCCTGTCGAAATACCAGCAGGATAATGGCATCGTCAGCGTCGACAACCGCCTCGATGTGGAATCGAACCGCTTGAACGACCTGTCGGCGCAACTGGTGCTGGCGCAGGGCCAGGCCATGGAAGCCAATTCGCGCCAGCGCATGGCGCAGGGCGGCAACCTGTCCGAATCGCCGGACGTCGCGTCGAATCCGCTGATCCAGAGCCTGAAGCTGGGCCTGGGCAATGCCGAGGGTAAATTGGCCGAACTGGGCCAGCGCCTGGACCGCAATCACCCGCAATACCAGAGCGCCAAGGCGGAAGTGGACAAGCTGCGCCGCGACCTGGCCGAGCAGACGCGCGCCACCTCGCAAAGCGTGGGCAACAATGCACAGATCCTGCAGCAGCGCGAAGGCGCGATCCGCGCCGCACTGGCGGCGCAAAAAGCCAAGGTGCTGGAACTGAACCGGACGCGCGATGAAATGGGCGTGCTGAGCAAGGATGTGGAAAGCGCCCAGCGCGCCTTCGACGTGACCTCGCAGCGCCTGTCGCAGACGCGCATCGAAGGCCAGGCGGAGCAGTCCGATATCGCCATGCTCAATCCGGCCACGGCGCCGATCGAGCCGGACAGCCCGAAGATTCTCCGCAACGTGCTGCTGTCGATCTTCCTCGGCCTCATGCTGGGCTGCGGCATCGCGCTGCTGGCCGAATTGCTGGACCGCCGTATCCGTTCCGACCAGGACCTGAGCGAAGTGCTGCAGATTCCCGTGTTCGGCGTGGTCGACTGGAAACCTAAACAGCGTCGCATGCGCGGCATGCTGCCGCGCCGTTTGCGCCTGAACTGAGATGGAACCTATCATGACTTCAAGTCCACACCTCCTCAATACCACTGCGCCGCTGGCGCGCGGCACCGATTCCAGCATTGGCGGCCTGTTGCTCGAATCGGGCAAGATCACGCCGGAAAACGCCGAACGCGTGCTGCGCATGCAAAAGGAACTGGGCATCCGCTTCGGCGAAGCGGCCTTGCGCCTGGGCCTGATCACGGAAGCCGATATCGAGCAAGTGCTGGCGCGCCAGTTCGACTACCCCTACCTGCAGCCGGGCGCCGGCAAGTATCCGCAGGAACTGGTGGCCGCCTACCAGCCTTTCAGCCACCAGGTGGAAACCCTGCGCGCCGTGCGCAGCCAGCTGATGCTGCGCTGGTTCGCCCGCGGCAGCAAGTCGCTGGTGGTGCTGGGCATGGAGCCGGGCGACGGCGCCAGCCTGTTCGCGGCCAACCTGGCCGTGGTGTTTTCCCAGCTGGGCGAGCACACCTTGCTGGTCGACGCCAACCTGCGCGCGCCGCGCCAGCAGGAAATCTTCGATCTGAAGACACGCCAGGGCCTGTCCGACGTGCTGGCCGGCCGCGCCGAACTCGATATCATCGCCAAGGTGGAATCGTTTGTCGCGCTGTCGGTGCTGTCCGCCGGCACCTTGCCGCCGAATCCGCAGGAACTGCTCAGCCGTACCTCCTTCGTCACGCTCAACAAGCAGCTGGAAAGCCGCTACGACGTGGTGCTGTACGACGTGCCGGCGTATGCCACCGGTTCCGATGCGCTGGCCGTGGCGGCGCGTGCGGGCGGCGTGCTGTTGGTGGCGCGCAAGAACAAGACGCCGATGGCGGAAGTGGCGGCCATGGCCGAGCAAATGACGCATAGCGGCGCCCAGGTGGTCGGTTCCGTGATGGTCGACTTTTGATGGCTGCGCCAGGCCACGCCATGCCGCCGGCGCAGGCCGGCCGCTCCGCCGTGCCGGACTGGCTGCCGCTGGCGCTGGGTTTCCTGGCCATGCTCGCGCCCAGCCTGGTCGGGCTGTTCCGCGGCATCTGGTCCACCGAAGAGCAGGCGCACGGTCCCATCATCCTGGCCCTGTCGCTGTGGTTGATCTACCGCAAATGGCCCGAGATGCTGGCGCAGAGCGCCGGCGCCCGTCCGGGCCGCGCCGGCTGGCCGCTGCTGGCCGTTTCGCTGCTGCTGTATGTGCTGGGCCGTTCGCAGCATATCCTGTCGCTGGAAATCCTCGCCCTGATCGGCACCGGCCTGTCCCTGCTGCTGCTCAAGCGCGGCTGGATTGCAGCGCGTATTCTGTGGTTTCCCTTCTTTTTCATGCTGTTCATGGTGCCGCTGCCGCTGCCGCTGGTGACGACCCTGACCATGCCGATGAAAATGGCGGTTTCGTATGTGACCGAACACCTGCTTTTCCTGGCCGGCTATCCGATCGCCCGCAATGGCGTGATCCTGCAGATCGGCCAGTACCAGCTGCTGGTGGCCGACGCCTGCGCCGGCTTGCAGACCCTGCTGACGCTTGAAGCGCTGGGCCTGTTCTACCTGAACCTGGTGCGGCATACCTCGCCGTTCCGCAACATCGTGCTGGCCCTGTTGATCGTGCCGATTTCCTTTACTGCCAATGTCATCCGCGTGATGGTGCTGACCCTGATCACGTATTACTTCGGCGACGCGGCCGGGCAGGGCTTCCTGCATGGCTTCGCCGGCATGGTGCTGTTCATTTCCGCGCTGCTGCTGATCCTCAGTGTCGACAGCTTGCTGCAGTGGATCGTGCGCAAGCGCCAGGCGGGCCGCGCACCAACCGTGGGAGCGTCGACATGAACGCTGCACTGCGCATGAATATGCTGCTGGGCGCCTTGCTGCTGGGCGCAGCCGTCCTCAGCCACGGCGTGGCGCCGGGCGTGAAGATGGCCGACCAGCGCCCGAGTTTTTCGCTGGAAGCGGCGATACCGCAAGCGTTCGGCGACTGGCGCGTCGACAGTTCCATCGTGCCGCTGCAGGTGGATCCGGAAACCCAGGAACGCCTGAACAAGATCTACAACCAGACCTTGTCGCGCACCTACATCAATGGGCACGGCGAACGGGTGATGCTGTCGATCGCGTACGGCGGCGACCAGAGCGACAACATGGGCGTGCACAAGCCGGAAGTGTGCTATGCGGCGCAGGGTTTCCAGGTCGAGCGCGACGAATACGGCGAGCTGGCCTCGGCCTACGGCAGCCTGCCCGTGAAGCGCTTGCTGGCCGTGAATGGCAACCGCAGCGAGCCCATCACGTACTGGATCACCATCGGCGACAAGATCAGCAAGGTGGGCATGCAGCAGCGCCTGGAGCAATTGCGCTATGGCCTGACGGGCACCGTGGCCGACGCCATGCTGTTCCGCGTGTCGAGCATCGATACGGATTTGCCGCGCGCCTACCGCTTGCAGGCCGATTTCGTCAACGGCTTGCTGGCCAGCATGCCGGTGGCGCAGCGCAGCCGCCTGATCGGCGCGCCGCCCGGATGAGGCATGGCTTGAACGATGACAAAGCGCCGGCGGGCGCGGCACGGCGTGGCGGACAGCGAGAATCATGAGCAGCGACATCAACAAGAAAAGCGTCAGCGCCGTCAAGTGGGCGGCGATGGGCACGGTCCTCATGTTTGGCCTGCAGCTGGTCACGCAAGTGGTGCTGGCGCGCCTGCTGGGGCCGGAAAACTACGGCTTGTTTGCGATGGGACTGATTGTGCTGACATTTAGCAACTTTCTGGCCGATTTCGGTTTTTCCTGGGGGCTGGTGCAAAACCGCACGCTCAGCGAGGAAGACGTGCGCTTCACGGTGACGTGGCAGGCGCTGACGGGCCTGGCGGCCATGAGCTTGCTGTTTTTCATGGCACCGTGGATCGCCGCGTACTTCAAGGAACCGCGCATCGCGCCCGTGATCGCCTGGATGAGCCTAACCTGCCTGCTGAATGCGCTGACGGCGCCGGGCAGCAGCCTGCTGCGGCGCGCCCTCGATTTCCGCTGGCTCAACATCATCCAGGTGATCAGCTACATCGTCGGCTACCTGCTGGTGGGCTTGCCGCTCGCGTATGCGGGCGCCGGCGTGTGGACCCTCGTGTGCGCCTGGCTGGGACAGGCATCCACGGCGCTGGTGCTGACGTATGCGCGCACGCGTTTCTCGCTCAAGCCGCTGCTGTGGTACGAGGGCGCGCGGCGCTCGACGAATGTGGGCGTGACGGTGTTCGTGACGAATCTGTGCAACTGGTGCCTGAACAATATGGACCGCGTGTTCCTGGGCCGCTTCCTGAATGCCCACGCGGTGGGCGTGTATGCGGTCGGCTACAACCTGGCCAATACGCCCAACTCGCTGTTCCTGAGCGCCTTGCAGCCGGCCTTCCTGGCCACGGGCGCCAAGCTGCAGGACGATCTGCCGCGCCTGCGCGACACGTATCTGTCGGTGCTGGCGACCATCTGGATCATCATCCTGCCCTTGTTCGTGCTGCTGGCGATGACGGCGCCGGACTTGATCGGCGTGTTGTACGGCAAGGTGTGGCAAGAATCGGGCATCGTGCTGAGCATCCTGGCGCTGGCCATGCCCGCGTACATCACGTGGGGCATGTCGACGCCGATCTTGTGGAATACGGGCGGCAAGCATCTGGAAAGCCTGCTGCAGCTGCCGCTGATCGTGCTGGCCGGTGCGGCGCTGGTGCTGTGGGCGGGGCATGGCGGGGCGGTGGTCGCCATGATCGCCGCCGGCACCTTGCTGGCGCGGGCGCTGGTGGTGGGCACGGTGGCGTGCCTGCGCCTGCAGGTGGGGCCGGGCGATCTGGCGCCGCTGGCCGCGCGCGGCCTGGCCATGGGCTTGCTGGCCGCCGCCGGCAGCTGGGGCGGCGCCATGTTGGGCAGCCTGGGCGGCAGTCATCCGCTGCCGGCATTCCTGGGCGGCGCGCTGTTCGGCGGCCTGACCCTGCTGCTGGCCGTGCTGGCCTGGCCTGAACTGCTGGGCACGCGCGCGGTGGGCATGCTTGCCCGCTTCAGCCCGCCGCTGCCGGCCAGGGTGGTCTCCTATTTGCGCGCCCGCTGTGGCGCGCGCGACAACTTACTGGATACGCGAGAACTACATGAGTGAAATACTGTTTGGCCTGTTTGCCGTGGTCGCCGCGCTGGTGGTGGTGTTCGTGATCGCCTTGAGCATCCATTGGGGCAGCAAGCGCGAGACGGGACTGGTGCCGTACGTGTTCTATCCGGTCTTCCTGTCGATCGCCGTGGCGGCCATCCTGTCGAACCGCGATGTCTCGGGCGATGAACTCCAGATGGGCATGCAGGCGCTGGCGCGGCATCCGGCCAGCTCCTGGTTTGGCCGGCTCACGTCCCTGTTCGTGATCTTTGCCTGCGGCGAGCGCATTCTGCACCGCCTGACTACGCGCGACAAGCTGCAGCCGATACCGATGCTGCTGTTCTGGGCGCTGTTCGTGTATTTCCTCAGCAATATCGTCAGTCCGGCCGTGCTGGGGCGCCATACCAATGTGTCGCATGAATACCTGTACATGTTCCTGGCCGGCTATGCGGCCTTGCTGATGACGCACAAGGAGGTCGACCTGAGCGTCATCTCGATGCGCAACGCCACCTTGCTGTTCCTGGTGCTCAGCGCAGCCGTGTTTGCCTGGAAGCCGAACATGGTCGTCAACCGGAATTACCACGGCCTGATTCCCTTCCTCAGCATCCGCTATACGGGCCTGGCCAATCACGCCAACAGCCTGGGACCGATGGTGGTGGTGTTCCTGTTGTGCCTGTGGCGCAAGCCCTATGGCTGGCGCCCGCTGAATTTGTTCGCCTGGGGCCTGGGCCTGGGCAGCCTGCTGCTGGCGCAATCGAAAACCAGCTGGATCGCCTGCTTCCTGTGCTTTGCCTGCGTCGCCTATTTCGGTTTCCGCGAACAGATCAAGGAGCGGCTGTTCGATTACCGCCGCCCGCAATTGTCGATCGTCGGCATCTTCTGCTTCATCCTGCTGTGTACGCTTGGCATGTTGTATGTGATGTTTGGCAATATCGATGCCAAGCTGGCGCACTTTGCCACCAGCAGCGAAGGCTCCGACTTGATCAGCTTGACGGGCCGCGACGTGATCTGGCAGGTGGCGCTGCAGGAATGGCACAAGAATCCCGTGTTCGGCTACGGCTTGCCGCTGTGGGATGACGCGTTCCGCATCAGCATCGGCATGCCATACGCCACCCATGCGCACAGCCAGTTTTACCAGAGCCTGGCCAGCGCCGGCACCATCGGCGCCATCGGCCTGGTGCTGTATGCCATGGCGCTGCTGTATGCGTGCGCGCGCACGGCGCGGGCCAGCCAGGGCTTGTCGATGGCCTTGTTCGTTCTCATCGCCATCCGCTCGATCAGCGAAGTGCCGCTGTCGCTGACGGGCTTTGCCGCCGAGGCGATGACGCATTTGCTGTTGCTCATTATCGTGACGGCGTATTTCCCGGTGGCCGACAAGCAGGCCGTCAGGGCGCGCAAGGTGCGCGTGCCGGGGATGGCTTGATGCTGTGCTCGGTCATAGTGCCCCTGTATAACAAGGGGCCGTATATCGAAGCGGCGCTGGCCTCGGTGCTGGCGCAAACCCATGCCGACTGGGAAGTGGTGGTGGTCGATGACGGCTCCAGCGATGATGGCGCGCAGCGCGTGCGGGCTTGCGCCGATGCGCGCGTGCGCCTCGTCAGCCAGGCCAATGGCGGCGTCTCGCGCGCGCGCAACCGCGGCATCCTCGAAGCGCGCGGCGACTTGATCTGTTTTCTCGATGCGGACGACTGGTATGGCCCCGTGTATCTGGAAACCATGGTGGGCATGGCGCGCGCCTATCCGTCCGGCTCGTTTTTCGCCTGCGGCTTCGAACGCATACCGGACAGCCGCGCCGCGGCGCTCAGCTACCAGGGCGCGGCCGTGCGCGAGACGCGCCTGCTCGACGACTTTTTCGAGCGGCGCCGCCGTGGCGGACCGTTTTTCTGCACGAATTCGGTGGCCATCCGGCGCAGCGACTTGTTGCCCTTGCAACCATGCTTCCCGGAAGGCGAGTCGGCTGGCGAGGACCAGGATCTGTGGTTCCGGCTGGCCGAGCGCCTGACCCTGGTGTTTACGCCGGCACAGCTGGTGGCCTACCGTGTCGAGGTGGCCGGCAGCCTGTGCGCGATCGAGTCGGCCGATGTGCTGGCGCCCACGTTCGAACGGCTGGAACGGCGCGCCCTGGCCTGGCCGGCGGCCAATCCGGCGCGCCGTTCCGCCTTGCGGCTGGTGTCCGATGCGCGCGTCAGCGTGGCGCGCGCGGCGCTGGCGCGGGGCCGCCGCGGCGAGGCGCTGGCCGGGCTGCGCCGCGCCGCCGGCGGCGGCATGTCGCGCCACTGGTGGGTGGCCCTGGCCTTGTCTTGTTTGCTGCCGACCCGGCTCGCCGTCAAATGGCAAATGTGGCGCGAAACGCACATTAATAGCTGAGCTGCAACTAATATTAATGTTCGGAAGAATACTTTAGGTATATGCTTACAGGTATTCGCAGTGCCTTCAGCAGTGTCTTCGCCTTTTGCCCGATTTTGTACGGCGGGCCGTCCTGTGTCTCGCAAGCAGCCTCGACAGGAGGCGTATGATATGCCCCACGCAGCGGCGGTATCTTGCTCGATAGTTGATGTTAAGAAGGTAATCTATGAAATTCGCTAAATATACGCTGGTCAAAGTGGCGCTGCTGCTCGTCTGTTCAGCCTGCGGCCAGGCCCAGGCCGACTGGGCCCTGGCGACCGACCCATTGGCCGTCCGCACCTTGCCGGACAACCGCCAGATCCAGCCGCAAAATCCCCCCAGTTTTACCTGGTCGCGCCATCCGCTGTCGCCGGCGTCGTATGTCATTGAAGTCAAATTGGCGGGCACCGTGGTCAGCACCTTCACGTCGGCGCGCAACTGGTATCTGCCATCCAAGAAATTTGCGGCAGGCACCTATAGCTGGCGCGTGCGTCCCAGCACGAGCAATGAATGGTCGAGTCCGCGAACCTTTGTGATCGACGCCACGTCGAAAGTGTTCGAAGTGCCGGAAAGCAGCACCTTGCGCGCTGCCATCGTCTTGCGCCCGCGTCCGCGCGGCCTGGAGGATAACGCGACCTTTTTTGCGAGCTGGAGCGCGGCCAAGCGCGCCGACCGCAGCCAGGTGCTGACCTGGCTGAGTACCGAGGTGATACGTAATATGACGGCGATCGCGCCCGTCTCCGACGCCGAGTGGCCATTGTCTCCAGGCAAGGTGCGCACGGCCGCCAACGAGGCGCAGAATGCGCGCGTCATTTCGCGCACGAATCAGAGCGCACGCCAGCTCGAGGCGGCCTCGCTGCTGTACCGCGTGACGGGCGAGAACCAGTATCTGGTGGAGGCGATCGCGCGCGGCGACCAGGAAGCCGCGCTCAGCCCGAACGGCGGTACCAGTTTTGTCAACCATGACCAGGGCAACCGCGCCATTGCGCAAAGCCTGATCAAGGCGGTCGACAACCTGGGCAGCGCCCTCGATGCGCCGCGCCGCGCCGCATGGCTGGAAATGGTACGCGTTCGTACCAATGCGATGTACCTCGACCTGGCTGCGCAGACGGGGCGCCTGGACCAGTATCCCTACGATTCCCACGCCGCCAGCAATATCGGTTTCCTGACGCTGATTTCAACGCTGTCCCTGGGCGATATCCCGGAGGCGAAGGACTGGTTCGATTTCTCGTTCCGCGCCTTTGTCAGTTCCTACAGCGTGTGGAGCGGTCCGGAGGGCGGTTTTGCCAACGGCACGGCGTATGCCGAGTATGAAGCCGACTATGCGCTGCAGATCTGGCCGGCGCTTGCCTACGCGACCAAGGTCGACCTGTTCACCAAGCCCTGGGCCAGCGGCTTCCTCGATTACTTGATGCATTTCGTGCCGCCCGGTTCGCAGACCCACGTGTTTGGCGACGGGCACGAGACGCTGCCTGAAATCCGCATGATGAAGGGTTTCGCCGCGCATTTCGCCACGCCTGCCGCGGCGTGGTATTACAAGAACCTGATCCGCACCGACGATTCGCTGGCCACCTTGCAGGCGCCGTACCCGTTGCCGGTGGCGACGGTGGCCACGCCCGCGCCGCCAGGCAACTCGGCGTATTACCCCAGCATCGGCTGGGCCGCCATGCACAGCGACATCGGCAATCTGCAGCGCACCTCGGTGTATTTCAAATCGAGTCCCTACGGTTCGTTCAATCACAGCCACGGCGACCAGAACGGCTTTGTGCTGGCCAGCGCGGGCGTGCCCCTGCTGACGGAAAGCGGCTGGTACGACTGGTACGATTCGCCGCTGTGGAGTTCCTGGTACCGCCAGACCAAGGCCCACAATGCCTTGACGTTCGACAATGGCCAGGGCCAGCTGGTCGACGGCTATGAGACGACCATGGCGCGCAACGGCCGCATCACCGCCTTTGCTCCCAAGGCCACCGTCGACTATGTGGCGGGCGACGCCACGCTGGCCTATGGCGGCCAGCTGACATCGGCGCTACGCAAGCTGTGGTTCCTGCGCACCACGGACGCCGTGGTGGTGCAGGACCAGGTGACCTCGGCCACGCCGCGCGTGTTCGAGTGGAACTTCCATACGTATGCGCCTATCGTGGTCGACGCCGGCGGCGCCATCTCGGTGACGAATCAGGGCCGCAAGGTGTGCGTGGTGCCGGTCAGCACCGGCGCGCGTTTCGAAAAGCGCACGGGACCTCCGCCGCAGCCCGGTACCTATGAAGAGCATGGGGTGTTCATCAAGTCGGCCGCGGCGCTGAGCGGCGAATTCCTCACGGTGCTCGATGTCGGCTGCAAGAAGCCGCTGATCAAGCTGGGCAAAAGCGGCACGGCCCGCACGCTGACGGTCGGCAAGCAAGTGGTGACATTGCCTAACTGACCGCCGGTTCAAGGAAAATCCACTGTCGTCGTTGCGACAGTGGATTTTTTAATTGGCGAGCAGAAATTGTTCGATTTCCTGGCCCGGTCCGCCGCGCTGTTCCATTTGGGCGCAGGCGCGCGACACCTGCGCGGCCAAGCCTGCGCGGAATGCCTCGTCGGACAGGGCGCGGCGCAAGCCTTCGCGCATGGCGCCGCTGTCGCCGGCGGCAACGAAGCCGGCGTAATCGCGTCCCAGGTACGCTTCGATGGCTTCGTGGCGCGTGGCGATCAGCGGTTTTCCATTGCGCAATACCCGCAGCAGCACGCTCTGGCCACAGGCTTCGCCCTGGCTTTTCAGCGGCATGGCGACCACCCGGCTGCTTGCCAGCAGCTTTTCAAACTGCGCTTCCGGCAAGTCGAGATGGACCGTGGTCTGCGCCGGGTCTTGCGCGGGGATCTGGTTTTGCGCCGACGCCACGATCACCAGGTGCGCTTCCAGCCCGTGCGCCGCGTCCAGCAGCAGGTCGTAATCGCGGTTGGAAAAGCCGCCGGAGAAGATGCTGCCGTCATCTTGCCGCTGGGACGCCGTGGTGGCACCGTCGAGATGCTGGCGCCACAGGTGGAAATGCACGGCGGCGGGCGCGATGCCGACGTTGTCGGTCAGGTTGCGCGTTTCGCCGCTGGAAAAAGTAATGAATTCCAGTCCGGGGAAATTGAGCAGGCGCCAGGCCCGGTTGATCACGTTGCGGGCCCGCGTGCCATGGATGAAACAAGCCATCACCAGCAGGCGCTGCGGGCGCGGTAGCAGGCCCAGGCGTATCAGCGCCAGCACGGGCAGCGCCTGCCAGCCGACGACCAGCAGGCGGTCTTGCTGGCGCCATAATTTGCGCGTGCGCAACAGCGACGGCGACAGCATGGCGGCCAGGATGGACAGTTTGCTGCGCATGTGCGCCTGCGCGTCCGGCCCGATATGCGTCACGCGCGCGCCGCCCGCCGCCAGATGCTCGACGATGTCGTGGTAGGTTCCCGCTTCCGACAGCAGCACGTGGATCATTGTTGCGCCTTATTAAAAATGAACATTATCACATTAAAACAACAGCCAGGGCCGTTCCGGCCCTCGTTGTCACACAATTAATGATTGGCAATCGACTGCATTATTACAATAGCATTAAAATGGACGTTTATGCATTGTTTCAGCGTGAGACCTGTCATGCTGCGGCCAGCTTGCCGCTCATCAATGGTGCAAGCTTGGTTTGATGCTACTAATGCAATATAATTAATTATTTCGTAAGGGCATGATATGCTTCGGCGCATGGCGTATTGTATCTGCCTCAACCTTTTTTTGCCGTCGAACCGCCTATGTCCCTGAAGATTTTGCAACTGGTGCCGGAAAGCCTGCCCACGTTTCGTCCCGATGTCGCGGTAATGTTCGGCAAGTACCTGCCGCGCCACGGCGTCGAATGCGATATCGTCGGCATGCCGTCGCAACAGCCGCCGCAGGCGCAGGGTTTCCGTTCGGTGCGCCACGGGCGTTTCCTGGGCAGCCGCCTGTTGCGCGAACTGGCTTTCCAGTGGCTCTGCCTGCGCGCCCTGGCGGGCGCCCGCCGCGCCGGTTGCGATGCGATCCAGGTGCGCGACATGGTGCCCACGGGCCTGCTTGCCCTGCTGGTGGCGCGCCTGAAGGGCATACCGTTCTATTACTGGGTGTCATACCTGATCAGCGAGGGACGCATCGAACGGGCGCGCAGCAGCCTGGCGCAGCGCCCCACCTTGCGCGCGCGCCTGGTGCTGTGCAAGGGTTTGCTCGAACAATGGTTGTTGTACCGCATTGTGTTGCCGCGCGCCAATCATGTGTTCGTGCAAAGCGACGCGATGCTGCGCATGATGCAGGCGCGCGGCATCGCGGCGCAGCGCCTCACTGCCGTGCCCATGGGGGTCGACATGGAAGTGTTGCAGGCGCAAGCCATCGCGCCCGTCCGGCCGGAGGGCTGGGAGGAGGTGCCCTTGCTGGCCTACCTGGGCACGCTCGACCAGTCGCGCCAGCTGGAACGCTTGCTGGACGCCTTGCTGATCGTGCGCCAGCGCATCCCCGCAGCCTGTCTGTTGCTGATCGGCGCTTCCGATACGCCATCCGACGTCGATGACTTGCTTGCCTATGCGCAGCGCGCCGGCTTGGCCGGGGCCGTGCGCGTGACGGGCTGGCTGCCCTCGGACCAGGCCTGGCCCCTGCTGGCCGGGGCCGACGCCGCGCTGTCGTATATTCCCCGTGGCGCCCTGTTCGACGTCAGTTCGCCCACCAAGCTGCTCGAATACCTGGCCTTGCGCATGCCGGCCGTGGGCAATGACAGCCCGGACCAGGCCGAAGTACTGACGGCCAGCGGCGCAGGTTGGCTGACGGCCAGCGAACCGGCCGCCATGGCCGCGGCGATGGCGGCCATCTTGTCCGATGTGCCCGCAGCGCGCGCCCGCGCCCAGGCCGGCGTCGCCTATATCGAGGCGCGGCGCAGCTACCGCGTGCTGGCGCAGGCACTGGCGCAGCGCTACCAGGATCTGGCCGGCGCGCGCCGTTGACGCCCATGGCTGGAAGCGCAGGCAAGAAGTTGTTGCCGAACACGTAAACGGCGCTCAGAATGCACCATGGGTGGTGTTCCCTGGAAGAAAATTGTTGTAGATGTTAGCGCAATGCAGCAAATATATTTGTCTTCGCGTCTAAATTACAAAAGTACAACATATAATACCAATATGACTACGATAATGCTGCTAGGACCTGCACTTAATGCGGTGAGCGGGGTAACCACCCATTTGAATCAACTATTTCACAGTTCTTTGTCGCAAGACTACAAGCTCGTGCACTTCCAGGTCGGCAGCGAGGGCCGCAATGAGTCGCGCCTGCACAAGCTGCTGCGTTTCGCCTGGAGCCCCGTGCAGTTCGTGCAGGCCATGCGCAGGCAGCGTCCGCAGATCGTGCATATCAACACGTCCATGGAGTGGCGCAGCTACTGGCGCGACATCGTGTATCTGCTGCTGGCCAAGGCCATGGGCAAGCGCGTCGTGTACCAGGTGCATGGCGGCGCCTTGCCGCAGGTGTTTTTCAACGGCAAGCCATTGCTGACGGGTTTGCTGCGCCGCGTGCTGCGCGCGGCCGATGTGGTGGTGTTGCTGGCGCAATGCGAACTGCAGGGCTATCGCGATTTCGATCCCGCGCTGGCGCTCGACGTGATACCCAACGCCATCGATGCGGGCAGCGACCCTGGCGACAGGCCGCTCGTGCCGCAGCGTCCGCTGTCACTCGTGTACGTGGGGCGCCTGGCGGAAAGCAAGGGCCTGTTCGACTTGCTCGAAGGGCTGCGCCTGGCGCGCGCCGCAGGCGTGCAAGCCACGCTGGCGCTGGCCGGCAGCGGCCCCCAGGAAGCGGCGCTGCGCGAGCGCGTCGCCGGGCTCGGCTTGCAAGAGGCGGTGCGCTTTCTCGGCCCCGTCTTTGGCGCCGAAAAGGAAGCCGTATGGCGCCAGGCCGACCTGTTCGGTTTTCCTACCTTGCACCAGGAAGGCTTGCCGTATGCGCTACTGGAAAGCATGGCCGCGCGCACGCCCGTCCTGGTATGCCCCGTGGGCGCGATTGCCGACGTGATGCAGGATGGCGTGCATGGCGTGTTCTTGCCGCGGCGCAATCCCCAGGCGCTGGCGGACGCCATCGCGCGCCTCGACGGCGACCGCGCCCTGTTGCTGCGCATGGGGCAAGCGTGCCGCGAGCGCATCGAAAGCGCCTATACGGTCGAGCGCCTGGCGCAGGATTTTCGCCGCGTCTACCGCGTCTTGCTGGCGCCGCCGGCAGTCTAGCCGAACCCTTTTTTAAGCGAGCCTATATGTGCGGTATTGCCGGTTTGATCTTCCCCTCGTCCGTCGCCGGCTTGCCCGCGGCGCTCGACGCCATGGGGCGCGCCATCGCGCACCGCGGTCCCGATGACACGGGCGTGCTCAACGCGGCCACGGCCGACGGCGCCTGGCAGGTGGGCTTGCTGCACCGCCGCCTGTCCATCATCGACATCGCCACGGGCCACCAGCCGCTGGGCAATGAGACGGGCGACGTGCAAATCATCTTCAATGGCGAAATCTACAATTTCCAGCCCCTGCGCGACGAATTGATCGCGCTGGGTCACCATTTCCGCACGGCATCCGACACGGAAACCATCGTGCATGCCTACGTGCAATGGGGCGAGGAGTGCGTGCAGCATTTCCGCGGCATGTTTGCGTTTGCCATCTGGGATGCGCGCAACGACCGCCTGTTCATGGCGCGCGACCCGTTCGGCAAGAAACCCCTGTTCCTGTGGCAGCACGAGGGAAAACTGGCTTTCGGCTCGGAAATCAAGGCGCTGCTGGCCTTGCCGGACGTGGCGCCGCAAGCGGACGAGGCCGCCATCTGGGATTATTTCGCCTACCGCTACGTGCCGGGCCCGGCCACCTTGTTCCAGGGCATCCGCAAGCTGGCGCCCGGTTCCACGGCCACGTGGGAAAACGGCGTGTTGCGCGAGCGCGTGTATTACACGCCGCCCGACAGCCGGCCCCGCCTGGCGGCCCCGTTGCCGGCCGACCCCGTTGCCACCTTCCTCGACAAGCTCGATGAATCGGTGCGCATCCGCATGATTTCCGACGTGCCCTTCGGCGCTTTTTTGTCCGGCGGCATCGATTCGTCGGCCGTCGTGGCGCTGATGTCGCGCCATGCGGGCGTGCCCGTGAAGACTTTTTCCGTCGGCTTCAAGGAGGGCGGCTTCAGCGAGCTGGCGTATGCGGCCGATATCGCGCGGCAATTTTCCACGGAACACCATGAGCTGGAAGTGTCCGTCGACCAGGTCATCGCCTTGCTGCCCGACCTCGTGCGTTTCCGCGACGCCCCCGTGGCCGAGCCATCCGACATTCCCATCTACCTGCTGGCGAAGGAATCGCGCAAGACGGTCAAGATGGTCTTGACGGGCGAAGGCTCCGATGAAATCCTCGGCGGTTACCCCAAGCACGTGTACGAGCGCTATGCGGGCAATTACCAGATGCTGCCGGGCCTGCTGCGCCGGGGCTTGATCGAGCCGGCCATCGGCGCCTTGCCGTACCGTTTCCGCCGCGCCAAGACGGCCATCGTCAACCTGGGCCTGGAAGCGTTCCACGAACGCATGCCGCGCTGGTTCGGCATGATGTCCGATCAGGAACGCGCGCGCCTGGTGGCCATGCCCGCGCCGGCGCGCCAGCGCGATCCCTCGCTGGGCTGCGGCAGCGCCGGCAACAGCGCCTTGCGCCGCATCCTGTGTTTCGATCAGCTGAGCTGGCTGCCCGACAACCTGCTCGAGCGGGGCGACCGCATGACCATGGCCGCGTCGCTGGAAGCGCGCATGCCCTTCATGGACCACGAACTGGCGGCGTATGTGGCTAGCCTGCCGGACGAGTACCGCGTGCGCGGCCGCACCACCAAGTGGATCTTGCGCGAAGCCATGAAGCAACTGTTGCCGCAAGCCATACTGGAGCGGCCGAAAGTGGGCTTCCGCGTGCCCGTCAACGAATGGTTCCGCGGCCCCATGAAGGATTATCTGTACGAACACTTGACGGGCGCCGAGTCGCGCACGCGCCACTATTACCATACACAAGCCCTGCAGCAGGTGCTGGCCGAACACGTGGCTGGACGGCAAAACCACGAGAAACTGCTGTGGAGCTTGCTCACCCTGGAAATCTGGCACCGCCAGTATCTGTGAGACGTCCATGCTGAGCAACCTGTCCTGGAAACTGAACCGCTTGCGCGCCATGGGGGCGCCCGAGGTGGCGCATCGCGTGCGTGATGCCTTGCAGCAACGGCTGCAGGCGCGCGGCTATGGCCTGGCGCAGGTGCCGCCGCCCGCCGTGCGCCAGCGTTTCGGCGCACCCTGGCTGGGCATGCCCATCGACACGGCGCCGCACCTGGCGGCGGCCGAACGCATCCTCGCGGGCCGCTTCGATGTGTTCGCCCTGCGCGATGCGGAGCTGGGTTTCCCGCCGCAATGGAACCGCGATCCGAAGACGGGCACCGTCGTGCCCTTGGATTTTGGCAAGACGCTCAATTACCGCGACGAAACCGTGGTGGGCGATATCAAATGCCTGTGGGAACCGAACCGCCACCTGGCCGTGGCCGACCTGGCGATGGCCTACCGCCTCGGCGGCGACTTGCGCCATGCGCAAGGTGTACAAGTCCTGCTTGAATCGTGGTGGCAGCAATGTCCGTATCCGCTGGGACCGAACTGGAGCAGCGCGCTGGAGCTGGCCTTGCGCCTGGTCAGCTGGTCGCATGCGTGGCACTTGCTCGGAGGCATTAACAGCCCCCTGTTCCAGGGTGCGCAGGGGCAAGCCTTCCTGCAGCGCTGGCTCGACAGCATCTACCAGCATTGCCACTTCATCGCGGGACACTTTTCGCGCCACTCGTCGGCCAACAATCACCTGTTTGGCGAGTTGACGGGCCTGCATATCGCCGCGCTCACGTGGCCTTGCTGGCCGGAAAGTGCCGGCTGGCTGGCGCAGACGGAACGCGAGCTGGAAGCGCAGGCGCTGCAGCAGAACGGACCCGATGGCGTGAACCGTGAGCAAGCCATTTATTACCAGCACACGGTGGCCGATGAAATGCTGCTGTGCGTGCTGGCGGGCCGCGCCAATGGCCGGCCCCGCTCGGCCGCCTTTTTGCGGCGCCTGGAAGCCATGCTGGAATTTATCGCCGCCATGACGAACGTGGCGGGCGAGGTGCCGATGCTCGGCGACGCCGACGACGCGCTGCTGGCGCACTGGGACAAGGCGCCGGGCGCCAATCCCTACACGTCGCTGCTGGCCAGCGGAGCGGCCCTGTTTGGCCGTGCGGACTTCAAGGCCAAGGCGCGCACGTTCGACGAGAAAAGCGCCTGGCTGCTGGGCGAGGCGGGGAGCCAGGCGTTTGACGCCTTGCCGGACGCTGCGCCCGATACCTTGCCGCGCGCCTTCCCCGATGGCGGCTATTACGTGATGGGCGCCGGCTTTGGCACGCCCGACGAAGTGCGCCTGATTGCCGATGCCGGCCCGCTGGGCTACCTGGGCATCGCCGCGCACGGCCACGCCGATGCGCTGGCGCTGACCTTGTCCGTGGCGGGCCAGATGGTGCTGGTCGATCCGGGTACCTATGCCTACCATACGCACAAGCAGTGGCGCGATTATTTCCGTGGCACCAGCGCGCACAACACCGTGCGCATCGATGGCCGCGACCAGTCCGAGTCGGGCGGCAACTTCCTGTGGCTGCGCAAGGCCAGGGCCGAGTGCCTGGCGTGGCGTGACGATGCCGATGGGCAATTCTGGAGCGCCAGCCATGACGGCTACCTGGGCTTGAAAGATGGCGTGCTGCACCGGCGCGACGTGCGCCTGGCGCCCGGCGCCGCGCTGATCGTGGTCGATGACGTGCTCGAATGCCAGGACGCGCATGAGGTGGAATTGTTCTGGCACGTCGATCCCCGCTGCCGCGTGCAACTGGACGGCCAGGTGCTGCGCGTGGCGGGCGACGCCTTCGCGCTGGAGATGCATTTACCGCCGTTGCCGGATGCTTCCGTGCAACTGGTATGCGGCAGCGACCATCCGCCGCTGGGCTGGATTTCGCACCGCTTCGATGAAAAACAGGCTGCGCCTGTGTTGGTCTGGCGCGGGCGGCTGCAAGGCGCAGCCACCTTGCGCACGGAGTTTCACCTGAGTTTGGCTACCCCTGATCTGTCAGAAAATACGAGGAAAACATGAAAATTAGCATATTTGGTTTGGGTTATGTGGGTGCCGTCTCGGCTGGTTGCCTGGCAACGGATGGACACGAAGTCATCGGCGTCGATCCGAACAGGACCAAGGTGGAGCTGATCAATCAGGGCACCACGCCCATCATTGAAAAAGACATCGGCGAAATGATCGCCGCCACCGTGAAGAGCGGCCATTTGCGCGCCACCTTCGACGTGCGCGACGCCGTTTTCGGCTCGGACATGTCGCTCATCTGCGTGGGCACGCCGTCGCAGCTCAATGGCAACCTGGACCTGAGCCACGTGCGCAAGGTGTGCCAGGAAATCGGTGCCGCCATCCGTGAAAAGGATACTTTCCACGTCGTCGTTGCGCGCTCGACCATGTTGCCCGGCTCCATGCGTTCGCTCGTCATCCCGACCCTGGAAGCGGCGTCGGGCAAGGTGGCCGGCGTCGATTTCGGCGTATGCAACAACCCGGAATTCTTGCGCGAAGGCACGGCCGTCTACGATTACTACAATCCGCCGAAGACGGTGATCGGCGAATCCGACGAAAAGGCGGGCGCGCTGCTGGTGCAGCTGTATGAAAAGATGGATGCGCCGCTGGTGCGCACGGACGTGGAAACGGCCGAGATGGTCAAGTACACGGACAACACCTGGCACGCCGTGAAAGTGGCGTTCGCGAATGAAATCGGCAACATCTGCAAGGCCGTCGGCATCGATGGCCACAAGGTGATGGAAATCTTTTGCCAGGATACCAAGCTGAACCTGTCGCCGTACTACATGAAGCCGGGCTTCGCCTTCGGCGGTTCGTGCCTGCCGAAAGACGTGCGCGCGCTGACCTACAAGGCGCGCAGCCTGGACCTCGATTTGCCCTTGCTGAACTCTATCCTGCCGTCGAATCAGCGGCAAGTGGAAAAGGGCATCAAGATGATCGTCGACAAAGGTGCGCGCAAGGTGGGCATCCTGGGCTTCTCGTTCAAGGCCGGCACGGACGACTTGCGCGAGTCGCCGCTGGTCGATGTCATCGAGTATCTGCTGGGCAAGGGCTACGAGCTGAAGCTGTACGACAAGAACGTCAACCTGGCCGCCTTGACGGGCGCCAACCAGGATTACATCCTCAATCACATCCCGCACATTTCCAAGCTGATGGTGACGAACATGCAGGACGTGCTCGATTTTGCCGACACCATCGTCATCGGCAATGGCGCGGCCGAATTCAAGACCGTGCCCGCCAGCCTGCAGCCGCACCAGCACATCGTCGACCTGGTGCGCATCAGCAAAGAACAAAGTGGAGAGCAATATGACGGCATCTGCTGGTAACACCGTGGCAGGACAGCCGCGCCGGGTGCTGATCCTGGTGGAAAACCTGCCGTCGCCGTTCGACCGGCGCGTGTGGCAGGAAGCGACCACCCTGCATGCGAACGGTTATGAAGTGTCGATCATTTGCCCGACGGGCAAGGGCTACGAGTCGCGCTATGAAGCCATCGACGGCATCCATATCTACCGCTACCACCTGCCGCTGGAAGCGGAAGGGGCGAAGGGCTACCTGGTCGAGTATTCGCTGGCCCTGTTCCACACTTTCCGCCTGGCATGGAAAGTGCATTTCGCGCGCGGCTTCGACGTCATCCACGCCTGCAATCCGCCCGATCTGCTGTTCCTCATCGGCGGCTTCTTCAAGTTAACGATGGGCAAGCGTTTCCTGTTCGACCACCATGACATCAATCCGGAGCTGTACGAAGCCAAGTTCGGCCGGCGCGATTTCTTTTACAAGCTGATGGTGCTGTTCGAGCGCTGGTCGTTCCGGAGCGCCGACGTGTCGATCGCCACCAACGAGTCGTACAAGAAGATCGCCATCGAGCGGGGCGGCATGAAGCCCGAGGATGTCTACGTGGTGCGCAGCGGACCCAAGCTGGACCGCCTGCGCGTGCTGCCGCCCGTGGCGGAACTCAAGAAGGGCCGCGCCTACCTGGTCGGCTACGTGGGCGTGATGGGCGCGCAGGAAGGCATCGACCTGCTGCTGCAGGCGGCGCAATACATCGTGCAAACCCTGAAGCGCGACGATGTGCAGTTCGGCCTGGTGGGCGGCGGCACCTCGCTGGAACAGATGAAGCAGATGGCGCAGGACCTGGGCATTGCCGACTACGTGACGTTTACGGGGCGCGTGCCGGACCAGCAATTGCTGGAAATGCTCAATACGTCCGATGTGTGCGTGAATCCGGACGTGGCCAACGACATGAACGACAAGTCGACCATGAACAAGATCATGGAATACATGGCGCTGGGCAAACCGATCGTGCAGTTTGATCTGGTCGAGGGCAAGGTTTCCGCGCAGCAGGCATCCTTGTATGCATTGAAGAACGATCCCATCGACATGGCGCGCAAGATCGTCGACTTGCTGGACGACCCGGCCCGCCGCGAGCAGATGGGGGCGTTTGGCCGCCATCGCGTGATTAACGAACTGGAGTGGGAATATGAAGCGCCGAAGCTGCTGGCCGCGTATGCGCGCCTGTTTCCCGCCGCCGCGCCCGCCGCTCCCGTGACCTTGAGCAAGGATGGCCGCTGAAGTGCGCCGCCTGGCCAGCCATCCCCAACCCTGATGGAGCAGTTTGACGATGAAAGCGATGATATTGGCAGCAGGCAAGGGCACGCGCGTGCAGCCCCTGACCTATGATTTGCCCAAGCCGATGATCCCCATCCTGGGCAAACCCGTGATGGCTTACCTGGTGGAACACCTGGCGCAGCATGGCGTGACCGACATCATGGTCAACGTCAGCTACCTGCATGAAAAGATCGAGGAGTATTTCGGCGAAGGCCACCAGTTCGGCGTGCGCATCGGCTATTCCTTCGAAGGCTATACGAACGATGCGGGCGAGGTCGTGCCGCAACCGCTCGGCTCGGCTGGCGGCATGAAGAAGATCCAGGAGTTCGGCGGCTTTTTCGACGATACGACGATCGTGCTGTGCGGCGACGCCTTGATCGACCTCGACCTGGCAGCGGCCCTGCGCGAGCACCGCAGCAAGGGCGCGCTGGCGTCCGTCATCACCCTGGAAGTGCCGTGGGACAAGGTGTCGAGCTATGGCGTGGTGGTCAGCGATGCCGACGGGCGCGTGCGCGCCTTCCAGGAAAAGCCGGCGCAGGCCGATGCGCTGTCCAATTGCGTCAGCACCGGCATCTACCTGTTCGAGCCGGCCGTGCTGGACCTGATTCCCGCCGGCCAGCCCTTCGATATCGGCTCGGAACTGTTTCCCCTGCTGGTCGCGCAAGGCTTGCCCTTCCATGCGCAAAAACGCCAGTACAACTGGATCGATATCGGCAGCATCAAGGATTACTGGGAAGTGCTGCAAAGCGTGCTGATGGGAAAAGTGGCCCATTTGCACGTGCCTGGCACCCAGATCGCCGATGGCGTGTGGGCCGGCCTGAACACGAGCATCGACTGGAGCGGCGGCACGCGCATCGAAGGCCCCGTCTACATCGGCTCGGGTTGCCGCATCGAGGCGGGCACGACCATCATCGGGCCGGCCTGGATCGGCCATGGCAGCCACGTCTGCGGTGGCGCCGAAGTGGTGCGCAGCGTGCTGTTCGAGTACACGCGCGTGCTGCCTGGCGTGGTGCTGGATGAAATGATCGTCTTCAAGGATTATAGTGTCGACCGTGCCGGCCAGATGCGCCATGTCTCCGACTATGAAAAAGATGCCTGGGGCAATGCGCGCGACCGGCGCAGCCTGCGCCGCGACGAAACGCCGCCGGCCCTGTATGCTGCCCAATAAACTGTTTGCGAAGTGAAACCATGAAAATTTATCCAGTCATCCTGTCCGGCGGTTCGGGCACCCGTTTATGGCCGCTGTCGCGCGCCGTGTTGCCCAAGCAACTGTTGCCGCTGGTAACGGACAAGACCATGTTGCAGGAAACGGCGTTGCGCGTGACCAGCCTGCCCAACCGCCGTGCCGGCGATAGCGGACTGGCCGGTTTCGACGTCATGCCGCCGCTGGTGGTGTGCGGCAACGAGCACCGCTTCATGGTGGCCGAGCAACTGCGCGAGATCGGCTTGCCGCCGCTGGGCATCTTGCTTGAGCCCGTGGGGCGCAACACGGCGCCGGCCGTGGCCGTGGCCGCGCAATTCCTGCTGGCCATCGACCCGCAGGCGCTGATGCTGGTCTTGCCGGCCGACCATGTCATCACCGACGTGGCCGCGTTTCACCAGGCGATCGCCGAGGCGGCCCTGCTGGCGGCCGATGGCGCGCTGGCCACCTTCGGCATCGTGCCGACGGCGCCGGAAACGGGCTATGGCTACATCCGCAGCGGCGCGCCCGTCAATCCGGGCGCCGCGGGCTGCAAGGTCGAGCGTTTCGTGGAAAAGCCGGACCTGGCCACGGCGCAGTCGTTCCTTGCCGCCGGTAATTATTTCTGGAACAGCGGCATGTTCATGTTCCGCGCCGAACGCTATCTGGGCGAGCTGGGGCAATTCCAGCCCGCCATGCTGGCCGCCTGCGAAACGGCCGTGCGCGACGGTTACCGCGACCTCGATTTCTGCCGCCTGCAAGAGCAGGCCTTCGCCGCCTGCCCATCCGATTCGATCGACTATGCCGTCATGGAGCATACGGCGCATGCGGTGGTGTTGCCGGCCGCCATAGGCTGGAGCGATGTCGGTTCCTGGTCGGCCCTGTGGGAAGTGCAGCAGGGGGACGCCAACGGCAACGTGGTGCGCGGCGACGTGTATCTCGATGGCGTGAGCAATTGCCTGGTGCGCGCCGAGCGCCGCATGGTGGCCGTGCTGGGCGTGCAGGACCTGGTCGTGGTGGAAACGGACGATGCGGTATTGATCGCGCACAAGGACCAGGTGCAGCGCGTGAAGCAGGTGGTCGACCACTTGAAGCAGGCGGGACGCAGCGAACACGTGCAGCACCGTAAGGTGTACCGCCCGTGGGGCAGTTATGAAGGCATCGATATCGGCGAACGCTTCCAGGTCAAGCGCATCACCGTCAATCCGGGCGGCAAGCTGTCCCTGCAGATGCACCATCACCGCGCCGAACACTGGGTGGTGGTCAGCGGCACGGCGCAAGTCACGTGCGGTGAGAAGGTGACCTTGCTGACGGAAAACGAATCGACGTATATTCCCATCGGCATGACGCACCGCCTGGAAAATCCGGGCAAGCTGCCCTTGCACCTGATCGAAGTGCAGTCGGGCAGCTACCTGGGCGAAGACGACATCGTGCGCCTGGAGGATGTCTACCAGCGCGCCTGATGGCGTTCTCATCGCAGGGCAGCCGCGCCCCTGGCCGGCTGCCTCCGATCCCTCACTTACCGGTGTACCGACCCTTGCGCAACTTCCTTTGTCTTTCGCTGGCGCTGGCCGCCGGCGCCGCCCATGCCGACGCGCCAGCCGCCGCTGCCGCAGCCGTGGCGCCGCCCGGCTTGCAGGCGTCGCAGCTGGCCATCGTCATCAACGACGCCGAACCCAACAGTGTCGAGGTGGGCGAGTACTACCGCAAGGCGCACGGCATTCCTGCCGCGAATGTGGCGCACGTGAATATTCCCAACCGCCCCCGCAAGCTCAGCATCGACCAGTTCGCGCAGTTGAAGGAACGCATCAATGCGCAGCTGAAACCCGAGATCCAGGCCGTACTGATGGTGTGGAGCGCGCCGTATGCCGTCGAATGCAATGCCATCACCGCCGCTTTCACCCTCGGTTATGACGGGGATCAATGCGCGAAGACCTGCGATCCCGGCAAGCCCAGCAAGTATTTCAACAGCGAGGCGGCGCAACCCTACACGCAGCTGGGCTTGCGCCTGTCGATGCTGCTGCCTGTCGATTTCGTGGAAGAGGCCAAGGCCGTGGTGGACCGCGGCGCCGTCAGCGGCTTTTCCGTGCCGGCCGCCAGCGCCTATTATTTGACCACCAGCGACGCGGTGCGCAACAGCCGGGCCGGTTTCTTTCCACCCGCTGGCGTCGTGCGCCAGCGCAAGCTGACCGTCAAGAACCTCAAGGCGGACAGCCTGGAAGGGGCGCAAGACATCATGGTGTACCAGACGGGGCAGGCCAAGGTGGCCAAGCTGGAGACCCTGCATTTCCTGCCCGGCGCCCTGGCCGACCACCTGACCTCGTTTGGCGGCGACTTGCAGGGCAGTAGCCAGATGAGCAGCCAGCGCTGGCTGGAGGCGGGCGCGACGGCCAGTTATGGCACTGTCAGCGAACCGTGCAGTTATTGGCAAAAGTTTCCCAATCCGACCGTGCTGCTGCGCCGCTACCTGTCCGGCAGCACGGCGCTGGAAGCGTACTGGGGCAGCGTGCTGTGGCCGGCCCAGGGCCTGTTCATCGGCGACCCGCTGGCGGCGCCGTATGCGGGTTTCCGGCGCTGAAACCGGATTCTTCCAGACAATAAAAAAGGCCCTTGCGGGCCTTTTTTCATGGTGCTGCGTGACGGTTACTTGCTTTTGCGGCGGCGCGCCAGGGCGACGAGGCCCAGTCCGGCCAGCAGCATGGCATAGGTTTCCGGTTCCGGCACGGCCGGGATTTCCGGCGTCACGGGGAGGATGCTGCCGCCCGTAAAGCCGCCACCCGAACCGCCGCCGCCGACACCGTTGCTGCCGGTGGGCAAGTTTTCACCCAGCGACGACGAAACGATCAAGGGCGCCTGGGTGTCGCCGCTGCGGGCCTGATACGAACGGCCCGGACCACGGTAGCCGGCCGCGTCATCGAAAGGACGGTTTTCTTCGGCGGCCACGAAGTCGCGCGTGATAAAGCTGAAGTCGCGGTCGTCGCTGGCACGCACCTTGCGCGGTTCGCCGGCACCGGCACCGTCAGGCAACTGGCGCGCGGTCAGGCGGTGATTATTCTCGGCCGATGACGAATTGCGGAATTCCTGGTCGGACACGATGCCGTCAAATTCCGGCGTCTTGTTCGAGCCGTCGTTGGTGCGCGTGCCGGAGCCGATGAAGCCATTGGCCAGGCTGCAGGCGCTGTAGGTGCCGTCCAGGTTGGCGTCTTTCGTATTGCCATTCGCCGATTGCGTGCTGGCCTGGCAATTCTTTTCATTCTTTTGCGCAGGCGCGGCCGTTTGTGCCTGGGCGCTGGCGCCGAAGAACATCAAGGCCGCGGCCAGCAGCAAGGGACGGGAAGAGGCTGGCGTGAAAATTGGTGTTGGCATGATCGATCTCTCAAAAAGCATGGAAGGGTGCGCCGCTGGGCGCGTATGTCCGCATGCGATTGTTGCCGCTCCCGTCCAGGCTACTGTTGCGAGCAAGGCAGGGAGTGCGTTTCAAGGTCAGGCATGGATGGGGCCTGCACTACTGGGTCTGGTGTTGCCGTTCAATTCCTTGTCAGGAACTAAACTTATTTGTTTGAATTATATCATATTGTGCGGCGGCATAACGACCTGGCTTGCTTTGTACAGCCTGGCGTTGTTGAAAGGATACTTTCGGCAGGCGGCCGCCAGCCTGGATCCGCGCTGCGCATTACTCCGTTCAGCTTAATGAAATGTCATCAACTCGTCATGCACACTGTTTAGTATGCAAATCATAAGTTCGTCATCATTTTGTCAAGAACAGCCTGCCAGCGCCTGTCCGGGTTGGCGTCATCTTACCGACCAGGAAAACCATGAATGTCCACCTTGCCGTCCCGTCCGTCCCGCTCTCGTCCCTGCGTAAACCGTTGCGCCTGACGGTCATGGCCGCCGTGCTGGCCAGCCTGTCCTTGCCAGCCTTGGCCGTATCCGATGTCGTCATCAGCCAGGTATATGGGGGCGGCGGCAATACGGGCGCCGTGTACCGCAACGATTTCATCGAGCTGTTCAATCGTGGCGCCAGTCCCGTCAACCTGAGCAACTGGAGCGTGCAGTACGGCGCCGCCGCCAACACGAGCTGGTCCGTGACGGCCTTGCCGGCTATCGATTTGCAACCTGGCCAGTATTTGCTGGTCCAGCAAGCCAAGGGCACGGGCGGCACGCAGGACTTGCCGACGCCGGACGCGACGGGCACCCTGGCCATGTCCGGCACGACGGGCAAGGTACTGTTGAGTAATAGCAAGACGGCCCAGGTGGGCGCCAGCCCCACGGGCGCGGCCGTCATCGACCTGGTCGGCTTCGGCACGGCCAACGGCTTCGAAGGCGCCGTGGCGCCCGCGCCCTCGAATACCCTGGCGATTCTGCGCGCCAATGGCGGCTGCGGCGACACGGACGATAACAGCGTGGATTTTGCCACCGGCAGCGTGACGCCGCGCAATACGGCCTCGCCGCTGAATGTGTGCGGCGGCCCCGTCGTGCACAAGATCATCACCAGTTGCCCTGCCAGCCTGGCCTTGGCCGTGGGCAATGGCGGCAGCGCCGTGCTGCGCGCGTCCGACGCGGATGGCGTCGTGAACGCCGCTATCTTGAGTTCGCCGGCCGTGGCCGGCATCAGCCTGGCCAACTTCAGCGCGGCCGGCGTGGCGGGCGAGAGCGCCATGGTCAGCCTGCTGGTGGCCGCCGGCGTGCCGGTGGGCAATTATCCCGTGATCGTCAGCTTCAGCAATGACCAGCAGCAGACGGCTACCTGCAAGGTGGATGTCGCCGTGCAAGGCCTGGCCGCCGTCAGCCACACGATTCCGCAAATCCAGGGCAGTGGCGCGGCCAGCCCCTACGCCAATTCCGTGCAGACGACGGAAGGCGTGGTGACCCTGAAAGTGGGCACGGGCTTCTTCATCCAGGACGCGGCCGGCGACGGCGATCCATCGACGTCGGACGGCATCTTCGTGTACACGGGCGCGACGGCCACCACCGTGCAGCCGGGCGAGCTGGTGCGCGTGACGGGCACGGTGTTCGAATACACGCCCACGGGCGCCAAGAATTCCTACACGGAATTGAAGGACGTGACGGCCATCCTCACGCAAAGCGCGGGCCACGGCATCGTGCCGACGAATGTGACCTTGCCGAACGACAAGCTGGCCGCCGTGGAAGGCATGCTGGTGCGTTTCACGCAGCCCCTGACCGTGTCGCAAAACGCCTACCTGGGCGCGCGCGGCGAGCTGACCCTGTCGGCGGGCCGGCGCGAAGTGCCGACCAACCGTTATCCGGCCGGCTCCGCCGAGGCGCAAGCCTTGATCGCCGCCAATGCGAACAACCTGATTGTGCTCGATGATGGCATTTTCGTCACGCCGCCCACGATTCCCTACATCGGCCAGGACAACACCGTGCGCAGCGGCGATACAGTGGCCGACCTGACGGGCGTGGTCGATTTCGGTGCCATCGGCGGTGGCGGGGCCGCATATAAATTGCAGCCGACGCAGATGCCGCAGTTTTCGCGCGACAACCCGCGCACGGGCAGCCCGGAACTGCCATCCGGCAACGTCAAGGTGGCCAGCGCGAATGTGCTGAATTTCTTCACGACCTTTACGAATGGCAACAATATCTTTGGGCAGACGGGGCAGGGCTGCACCGTGGGCGCCTCGACCACCAAGTCGAACTGCCGCGGTGCCGACAACCTGGCCGAATTCGAGCGCCAGCGCGACAAGATCGTGGCCGAACTGAAAGCCATTGATGCGGACGTGGTGGGTTTGATGGAAATCCAGAACAATGGCGAAATCGCCGTCACTTACCTGGTCGACCAGCTGAACGCGGCCATCGGCGGCGTCACGTATGCCGTGGTGCCGAAGCCGGCCGCCACGGGCACGGACGCCATCCGCGTGGCCATGATCTACAAGCCGGGCAAGCTGGGCCTGGTGGGCGGCGCCTTGTCGGACGCCAACGCCATCAACAACCGGCCACCGATGGCGCAAACTTTTCTTGCGAGCAATGGCGAGAAATTCTCGCTGATCGTCAACCACCTGAAATCGAAGGGTAGCTGCCCGTCGAGCGGGCTGGACGCGGACCAGAACGATAGCCAGAGCTGCTGGAACGCCACCCGCGTGCAGCAAGCCCAGCGCCTGGTGGGCAGCTTCGTGCCGCAGGTGGCGGCCGCTGCCGGCGACGCTGACGTGCTGGTCATCGGCGACCTCAATTCCTATGGCGCGGAAGACCCGATCCAGGTCATCACGGGCGCCGGCTTCGTCAACGAACTCGAGCGTTTCGTGCGGCCGTCCGGCATGCCGTACTCGTACGTGTTTGGCGGCCAGAGCGGCTACCTCGACCACGCGCTGGCGAGCGCGTCGCTGAGCCCGCAAGTGGCCGGCGTGGCCGAATGGCATGTGAATGCGGATGAGCCGGAAGTGATCGACTACAACATCGATTCGGCCAAGCCGCAAGACTTGTACAACGCCTTGCCTTACCGCGCCTCGGACCATGACCCCGTCGTCATCAGTCTGGACTTGCAGCCCGCCTACCGCGACATCACGGCCGGCGTGGCGCAAGCCAGCTCGGGCCTCGCGTACAACCGCGCGACGCAAAAATACACGGGCACGTTCTCGTTCACCAACACGGGTACGAGCGCCTTGAGCGGCCCGTTCCAGGTGGCGTTCGGCGGCTTGCCGGCCGGCGTCAGCCTGGCCAATGCCACGGGTACCCATGCGGGCGCCGCATATGTCACCGTCAACGCCGCCAGCCTGGCGCCGGGCGCGACGGCCTCGTTTTCCGTCAGTTTCACCAATCCGTCGAAAGTGACGATCACCTACTCGGCCAGCATCTACGCCGGCAACTTCTAAGGACACCATCATGTTGACAACAAAACTCCATCCGGCCTTGCGCCGCGCCGTGCTGGCCGCCGTGCTGGCCGCCAGTTCCAGCGTGGCGCTGGCGGATCCGCTGGCCTATCGCGTGGAAATCGACACGAGCGCCTTTTCCGGCGCCGGCTTCCTCGACTTCGCCTTTATCGCCGGCAACAGCCCCGCGCCGGGCGCCAGCGCCGTGCTCAGCAATTTTTCGGGCGCGTTCGGCGCGCTGGAATCGCTGGAAGGCAATGTCAGCGGCAGCGTGCCCGGTACCTTGACCTTCGGCAATAGCGGCGCCTACAACGACTGGTTCCACAACGTGACCTTGGGCGGCAAGTTCGGATTCAACGTCGTCTTCGGCGGCGACTTCCTGAACACGGCCGGCAACGCGGGCACGACGTTTGGCGTGGGCTTGCTCGACTACACGGGTATGGCTTACCTGGGCAATGCGAATGGCAACCTGCTGCAATTCGAACTGACCCCGCTGAACGGCGGCTTGCCCGCCAGCATAGCCGGCAGCACCTACGCCAGCATCGCGACGATCTCGGCCGTGCCGGAAGCGTCGGAATGGATGATGCTCACGGGCGGCCTGGCGCTGATCGGTTTTGCCCTGCGCCGGCGCCGGTTCGTCACGCCAGCATAAATAGTCGTTGTCCCGCCTGAACACAGCGCGCCTCGGTGCGCTGTGTTTTTTTTCGCCTATTTATTCGGAATAGCTATAAATCGGGAAACTAAATTGTATTAGTCACCGTTTTACGCTTGATGCATAGTCAAAAACTTGTCGTGCCGTCTAGTTTCTCAGGGAGGGCCGCCCACTTTTTTCGGGAGGATGCATCGATGCGCCGTCATATTCTGCTGCTGGATCCTGCGCCAGCCTCGCAAGCCTTGCTGGTGCATAACCTGCAAGGCGCCGGCTACCGGGTCAGCTGCGCCGTGGATGCGCGCGGCGCGCTGGCCTTGCTGGCCGCCGATCCACCCGACGTGCTGCTGCTGGAATGGGAGCTGCCGGATGCGTCCGGCATCGCGCTGCTGCGCCAGGTGCGCCAGGATGGCGTGCTGTGCGACTTGCCCATCATCATGGTCAGCGCGCGCGACAGCGAACAGGACAAGGTGCTGGCCCTGGAAAGCGGCGCCGACGATTATCTGTGCAAGCCCGTCGGCCCCCGTGAAATGCTGGCACGCGTGCATGCCTTGCTGCGCCGCCGCGCGCCAGCGGCCTTGCGCGCAGGTTCAAGCGCGGACGGCGCCGCCTTGCGGCTCGATCCGCACACCCGGCGCGTGACGGCCGGCAGCGTGCCTGTCAGCCTGGGCCGCGTGGAATTCAAGCTGCTGCATTTTTTGATGGACCATCCGGGCAGGGTGCATAGCCGCGCGCAACTGCTGGACCAGGTGTGGGGCCATGCCGCGTATCTGGACGAACGCACGGTCGACGCCCACGTGGGACGCTTGCGGCAGGCTTTGCTGCCGGGCGGCTGCGGCCACCGCATCGAAACCGTGCGCGGCAGCGGCTACCGCTACCTGGCGTTTGACACCGCCGTGTGCGCCTGATGTTGCTGACGGGGCGGGAACAGGAATACTTGCTGCACGCCATACTCGGCGCGCATGGCATCGCCGCGCCCGGCGATTTCTTTTTGTGGAGCCAGGGGCCGCTGCAGGCGCTGCTGCCGCATGCCGTCCTCGTCTGCGCGCAACTGGGCGCCGATGGCGGCGTGGTGCGCAGCGCGGCCTGGCATAGCGCGGTGCTGGCCGAAGCCGAGGTGCGGGACTTCAGCGACCCGCGCCACGGACAGGTGGCCCGGCTGGCGCAGGCCTGGCGCGCTGGCGGGCGGCGCGTCGCCTTCATCGACGGGACCCTCGTGCATGGCAGCGCGGGCGCTGGCGGCGGCAGTTTCTTTGCCCTGTTCCGCGCCCCCTGCGCTGCCTGGCCCGACCCGGCGCGCCAAGCGTACGTGCTGGAATTGCTGCTGCCCTGCCTGCATCTGCATTGGCTGGCGCTGCCGGACGGCGCGCAGGCAGTTCCTGCCGGCGCGGCGCGCGCGGCCAGTGCGCGCGAGTTGGAAGTGCTGCACTGGGTCAGCATCGGCAAGAGCAATGAAGAGGTGGGGCAAATCCTCGGCATCAGCGGGGGGACCGTGAAAAGCCACTTGCAGCGCATCTATAAATTATTGGGGGTGAGCAATCGCACGCAAGCCGTCTCGCGCGGCATCGCGCTGCGCCTGCTGGCCGCCTGATGCTGCTTAGCGCTGCGGCCGGGGTGCGGCGGTCCGGTGCATGCCGCCGCTGTTGAACTGATCCTCGGTGTCGGGCGCCACCCGCGCGACGAGGGGGCTGGTGCGCAGGCGCTGGACTTCGGCCGGCGTCAGCAGGGCGGCAAAGCCGTTCAGCGCGGCCGTGTAGTGATATTGCACGATGGCATCGGGCACCAGCGCCAGCACGGCGCGCCGTCCCGCTTCCCGTTGGGTTTCCCGCTGGATTGCGTCAGGCGGCGTCAACTGCATGCGCACTTCAACAATATATGGCTGCCGCTGTGGCGCCGCCGACGCGCCGGCAGGCAGTACGCTGGCGGCGGCCAGGATGGCAAGGCTGAAACGGATTGCAGACATGCAAGCTCCCAAGGCAGGCGGCGTGGCCGCACATGCGCCGATTGTACGCCTGCCGCGGGACAGGTGGCGCGCGACTTGCGTTAGTGCAAACGCGATGGTTTCCCCTGGGATTTTGTTGTTTTCAGTACAAACAAAAGATTGTATTAACCATAAGCGGCATGGTAGCCTGCTAGGCATCAGGCAGGCGCGCGCCGCCTGTGCGCGGCCACCAGCGGTGCACATGGCGGCAATGTATTGAAGGTAGGCAATAAGGAGTTACCGGATGCATGCAGCACACAGGCAGAACCTTGCAGCAACGCGCCATGCGCGCGGCTTTACCTTGCTCGAATTGCTGGTCGTCATCGTCATCATCGGCTTGCTGGCGGCGTATGTCGGCCCCAAATATTTCGCCCAATTGGGCAAATCCGAAGTGACGGTGGCCAAGGCGCAGATCGAGGCGTTTGAAAAATCGCTCGACACCTACCGCCTCGACGTGGGGCGCTACCCGACCACGGAAGAAGGCCTGGCCGCGCTGCTGGTCGCGCCGCCCGCCGCCGGCACGCGCTGGAATGGACCCTACCTGAAAAAGGCCGTGCCGCTCGACCCGTGGGGCCATGCCTATCAATACCGCGCCCCGGGCAGCAAGGGCGAATATGACATCGTCTCGATGGGCAAGGATGGCCAGCCGGGCGGCAGCGGCGAGAACGCCGACATCAGTTCGCAATAACGCCAGCAGCATTCTTTTTCCTACGGACAAGCCATCATGCAGTTCGAAGTACGCGCGCTTTCCACGGACCAGGCCGTAGCAACCTTGCATACGTGCGTGATCGACGGCCGCGACGAAGCCGACGCGCGCCGCCAGGCCGAGGCGCGCGGCCTGTTCGTCAGCGCCATCCGCCCGTTGCGCGCCACCCCGTTCAGCGCGGCCGGCCGCCAACGCGCGCGGGCCTTGCCCCTGCTGCTGTTCAGCCAGGAGTTGCTGGCGCTGTTGAACGCGGGCCTGGGCATCGTCGAAGGATTGGAAGCCTTGCTGGAAAAGGAAGCGTCGCCGGCCACGCGCAGCGTGCTCACGCGTCTGCTGGAAGGCTTGCGCGAAGGCAAGCGCTTTTCCGCCGCTCTGGCGGAGCAGGCGGAACTGTTTCCTCCCTTGTATATCGGCATCGTCAAGGCGGCCGAAGGCACGAGCGACTTGCCGCGCGCCTTGTCGCGCTACATCGATTACCAGCAGCGCATCGATACGGTGCGCGGCAAGATCGTCAGCGCCGCCATCTATCCCGCCATTTTGCTGGCCGTGGGCGGCGGCGTCAGCGCCTTCCTGATCAGTTATGTCGTGCCCCGCTTCGCCGAGGTGTACCAGGGCGCGGGACGCAACTTGCCGTGGATGTCGCAAGTCATGCTCAGCTGGGGCCAGTTCGTCACGCAGCATGGCGTGCTGCTGTTGCTCGGGCTGCTGATCACGGGCGGCGTCGCATGGTCGGCCGTGCGGCGCGTGCTGCGCCATGGCGGCGTGGCGCGCCTGCTGGCGAAGTTGCCCGGCATCGGCGAGCGCGTGCGTATCTATGAATTGTCGCGCCTGTACCTGACGCTGGGCATGCTGGCCGAAGGCGGCATCACCATCGTGCAGGCGATCGCCACCGTGCAGGCGATGGTGTCGCCCGGCATGCAGGCGTCGTTGCAGCAGGCGCGCGGCGCCATCGAAGCGGGCCAGCCCCTGTCGTCCGCGTTTGAGCAATATCAACTGACGACGCCCATTTCCCTGCGCATGCTGCGCGTGGGCGAGCGCACGGGCGACATGGGGCCCATGCTGACGCAGTCGGCGGCCTTTTATGACGGCGAAATCAGCCGCTGGATCGACCGTTTCACGCGCACCTTCGAACCCTTGCTGATGGCCGCCATCGGCCTCGTCGTGGGCGCCATCGTGATCCTGCTGTACATGCCCATCTTTGACCTTGCCGGCGATATTTCATGATGCAGAGCGCAGCCGAATCCCCCGTGGCCAGCGTCGCCATCGATCCCGCGCTGCTGCAGCGCGCGCGCCTCCTGTGCCGCCAATCGAAGCGCAGCCTGGTCGAGGAATTGCAGCAGTTGAGCGGCATCGAGGCGCGCGCCGTGGTGCGCGCGCTGGCGCGCCCGTTCGGCCTGGACGTGCTGGAAACGGCCGACATGCTGGCGTTGTCTCCCGCCTTCGACGTGCTGCCCCTGTCGCAGGCGCTGGCGCGCCACAGCGTGCTGCTGCGCGCCGCCGACGGCCAGCTGGTGGGCGTGATCGCCGACCCGTTCGACCTGGACCTGCAAACCTGGCTCGGCGCGCGCGCGGGGCAGGGCGCCCTGAGCGTGCGTCTGGCGCTGCAGGCCGACATCGGCGCCTACCTGTCGAAGCAGGAAGAATCGGCGCGCGCCGTCGACAGCCTGCTGCCCGGCGCCGCCACCGACGCGCGGCGCGACGGCAAGACGGCCGCCGTGCTGTCGTTCGCCAGCGTGTCGGAAGCGGCCAGCCCCGCCGTCAAGCTGGTCAACTCGACCTTGTATGACGCGCTGAAGGCGGGCGCTTCCGACATCCACCTGGAAAGCACGGCCGGCGGCCTGGCCGTCAAGTACCGCGTCGACGGCGTGCTCGATCACGCCACGTCCGTCAACGGCATCGAAGTGGCGGAGCACATCATCTCGCGCCTGAAAGTGCTGGCCGAACTCGATATCGCCGAGCGCCGCGTGCCGCAGGACGGCAGCTTCCGCGTCGAATCGGGCGGGCGCGAAATCGATTTGCGCGTCTCCATCATGCCCAGCATCCATGGCGAGGACGCCGTCATCCGCATCCTCGACAAGCGCGCCATGATCGAGGCGTACGGCGCTCTGACCCTCGAAGCGCTGGGCTTTGACGCGCCGTCGCTGGAAGCCTTGCGCGCGCTGGCGCAGGAAGCCTACGGCATGCTGCTCGTCACGGGTCCCACGGGCTCGGGCAAGACGACGACCTTGTATGCGGCGCTGACGGAAATCCATAACGGGCGCGAAAAGATCATCACCATCGAAGACCCCGTCGAATACCAGCTGCCCGGCATTTTGCAAATCCCCGTCAATGAAAAGAAGGGGCTGACCTTTGCCAAGGGCTTGCGCTCGATCCTGCGCCACGACCCCGATAAAATCATGGTGGGCGAGATCCGCGACCGCGAGACGGCGGAAATCGCCGTGCAGTCGGCCCTCACGGGCCACCTGGTGCTCACCACCGTGCATGCGAATAACGTCTTCGACGTGTTCGGCCGCTTCACGCACATGGGCATCGATCCGTATGCGTTCGTCTCGGCCTTGAACGGCATCTGGGCGCAACGGCTGATCCGCACCAACTGCCCCCATTGCGCTACCGAATATACGCCGGACGATTCTGAACTGGCCAGCGTGGGCCTGGCGCGCGCCGACGTTGATGCATATCAATTCAAGCAGGGCAAGGGGTGCGGCGACTGCCGCGGCACGGGTTACAAAGGGCGCCGTTCGATCGCCGAAATCCTCGTGCTGACCGATGAAATCCGCGAACTCATCGTCGACAAGAAGCCGATCCGCCAGATCAAGGCGGCCGCGCATGCGAACGGCACGCGCAGCCTGCGCCTGGCGGCGCTGGAACTGGTCAAGCGGGGCGCCACCACCATCACGGAAATCAAGAGGGTCACCCTGCATGCGTAGAGGTTTTGCGAAGTTGAGCTTTGGACAGGCCCTGCGCCTGGGCGTGGCGGCGGGCAAGGTGAGCCTGTGGCGCAGCAGCCGCTGGCGCGCGCCCGCCTGGACACCGCTGGGCGAAGCCGCGTATGTGCCGGGCGACACGCTGCATGGCGACTTTGCCGCCCTGGGCCAGGCGTTGGAACAGATTCTGCCGGCGGGCGAGTACGCGGGCTGGCCCCTGTCCGTGGTGCTCGACGATGGCTTGGCGCGTCTGTGGCAAGTGGACATGCCGCACGGCGCCGCGCGCCTGGCCGACATCGAGGCGGCCGCCGCGTTGCGCTTCCAGTCGCTGTATGGCGATCCTCCCGGCCTGTGGCACAGCAGCAGCGCCTGGGATGCGCGCGCGCCTTTCTTTTGCGCCGTGCCCCGTGCGCTGCTGGCGCAGCTGACGCGCGTGGCGGCGGCGCGCAAGCTGGCCCTGATTTTCATCACGCCGCAATTCGCGCGCCACTGGAACCGCTGGCACGGGGCGCTGAAACCGGGCGCCTGGTTCGGCCAGCTGCAGGAGAACGCCTTGACCCTGGGCGTGCGGCACGATGGCCGCCTGCGCGCCGTGCGCGCGCTGCCCGTGCCGCCCGGCGCGGGCCAGGATTGGCTGGAACACACGCTGGCGCGCGAGGCGCTGCTGCAAGGCGTGCCCGCACCGGCGCTGCTGCAGCTGTGCGGCGCGCCGCCAGTGCTCTGGCTGGCGCCGGCGGCAGCGTTCCGCTGCCAGGTTTTTTCCGCGCCGGACGGGGACGGCGCCCTGTCGCCGGCCGCCCGGCTGGCCCGCAGCGGAGGCGTGGCATGACGCGCCTCGATATCGATTTCGCGCCGCCCGGCTGGCGCCGCAGCCTGCACCGCGTGCCGGTCTGGGCGTGGATGACGGGGGCGCTGGGCGTGGTGCTGGCCGTCACGGCGGCCTGCAGCGGCAGCGCCGCGTTGCAGCGCCAGCAGCTGCGCGAGGGGCAGTTGCATCGCGCGCAGCAGCGCATGATGGCCGCCATGCAGGGACCGGCGCCTGCGCCGCAAATCGCCATCGCGCCCGCGCAGGCGGCGGCCGTGAATGCGGCCATCCTGCAATTGAACCTGCCGTGGCGCGACTTGCAGGATGCGCTGGCCAGCGCCACGCCGCCCGCCATCGCGCTGCTGGCGCTGGAACCGGATGCGCGCAAGCGCGTGCTGAAGATCACGGCCGAGACGACCGGCAGCGACGCCATGGTGGCCTACATCGCGCAACTGAAGCAGCAGGAGCTGTTTGGCGCCAGGGTGCAGCTGCTGCGCCATGAAATCAATGCGCTCGACCCGAACAAACCCTTGCGCTTCCAGCTCGAAGCGCGCTGGGGCACGCCATGATGGCCATCGACATCAATATCCTGCGCCTGCGCGCGCAACTGCTGCTGCGCCGCCTGGGCGCGCCCGCCTGCATCGCCGTGGCCTTGCTCGCGCTGGGCGTGGCCGCCTGGGCGTGGGCCTGGCAGCAGCGGGCCGTGGCGGCGCAGCTGGAAGCACGTCCCTTGCCCGTGCCATCGCTGGCCGTCGCCATCGCGGCGCCGCCGGCGACGGCCAGCGAAAACCTGGCGCGCTTTTATGCCGCCCTGGGACAGCAGCGCCACGCGGAGCAGCAGGTCAAGCAGCTGTTCGACCTGGCCGCGAAAAATGGCTTGCTGCTGGCGCAGGGCGAATACAAGAGCGGCTACGACAAGGCCAGCCGGGTCGCCACATACCAGGTGACCTTGCCGCTGAAGGGCAGTTACGGGGCCGTGTGGCAGTTCGCGCTACAAGCGCTGCGCGCCGCGCCCTTCGCCTCGCTCGACGAACTGAGTTTCCGCCGCGAGCAGATCGCCGATACGCAACTGGAAGCGCGCTTGCGCCTGACGTTTTATCTGACCGATACGCAGGCCGATGCGCCGGGCGATGCGGGAGGCGCGCCATGACGCCGCGCCATTGGCTCATGCTGGCCGGCGTGCTGGGCGCGGGCGCCTTGCTGCTGTTCGGCGAGCGCCAGCCCGTGGCCGACGTGGCCGAAGCGGTGGAGCGGGCCGTCGCGCCCGCGCGCCATGCGGCCGTCAAGGCGCCGGCCGCGCAGCCGGCCATCCTGGCCCTGCTGCCGCGCAGCGAAGTGGCGGGCGAGGAGGGCGAGACCTTTGGCGGCGCCGACGGCGTCTTCCAGAGCCAGAACTGGAATCCGCCGCCGCCGAAAATGGCAGTGACGGCAGCGCCGCCGCCACCGCCGCCGATGGCGCCGCCGCTGCCCTACGTCTACCTGGGCAAGGCGGCCGCCGACGGCGCCTGGGAAGTGTTTTTGTCGCGCGCCGACAAGACGTATATCGTGCGCGCCAATACCGTCATCGATGGCGCCTACAAGGTCGTGACGATCGCGCCGCCCGTCATGACGCTCACTTATCTGCCGTTGAACCAGCTTCAGCAGCTCAACATTGGAGTTTCCGAGTGATGTCTCGTTCCTTTTCATCGGCGCTGCTGCTCTTGCTGCTGTCCGGCTGCGCAGGGCAGCAAGCCTACCGCGACGGGCGCGAGCTGATTGCGCAAGATCACATCCCGGCCGGCCTGCAAAAACTGCAGGAAGCGCTGCAGCAAGACCCCGGCAATGCGCAATACCGCAGCGCCTATCTGCAGGCGCGCGAGCGGGCCACCAGCAGCCGCTTGCAGCAGGCCGAGCGCCAGGCGCAGGCGGGGCAGGGCGAGCTGGCGCGCGCCTCCTTCATGAGCGTGCTGGAAATCGATGCGCAGAACGAGCGGGCCAACAGCGGCTTGCGCGCGCTCGAACGCGAGCAGCGCCAGGGGAAATTGCTGGCCGATGCGCGCACGGCGCTTGAGGCAAAACAATACGACCCCGCGCGCCAGCGCCTGAACGCCATCCTGACGGAGCAGCCGAATCACGCGGGCGCGCGCGCGCTGCTGCGCGAGGTCGATGAAAAGACGGCGCCGCCCATCGTCGAATCGGGCCTGGCCAGGTCGTACAAGCAGCCGATCACGATCGAGTTTCGCGACGCGCCGTTAAAACAGGTGTTCGAGCTGATCGCGCGCCGTTCCGGCCTCAATTTCGTCTTCGACAAGGACGTCAAGGCGGACGCGAAAACGTCGATCTTCCTGAAAAACAGCACGGTGGAATCGGCCGTCTACTTCCTGCTGGTGACGAACCAGCTGGAGCAGCAGGTGATGGATGCGAACACCATTTTGATCTATCCCAATGTGGCGGCGAAATTGAAGGAATACCAGGAAGTGCTGGTGAAAACCTTCTTCCTGGCGAACGCGGACGCCAAGCAGGTGGCCAACACGCTCAAGACCATCCTCAAGACGCGCGACGTGGTGGCCGATGAAAAACTCAACCTCGTCATCGTGCGCGACACACCCGAGGCGATCCGCCTGGCCGAGCGCCTGATCGCGCTGCAGGACGTGCCCGAGGCGGAAGTGGTGCTGGAACTGGAAATCCTCGAAGTCAAGCGCAGCCGCCTGATGGAGCTGGGCGTGGCCTGGCCATCGAGCCTGACCTTGACGCCGCTCAGTACCTCGGGCGGGATCGGGCTGACCATCAACGACTTGAATAATCTGAATCAGCGTACTCTCGGCGTGAGCAACCTGGCCGTGACAGCGAACGCCAACAAGACGGACGGCGACGCGAACATCCTGGCCAACCCGCGCATCCGCGTGCGCAACCGGGAAAAGGCGAAATTCGTCATCGGCGACCGGGTGCCCGTGGTGACCACCACGATTTCGCCGGGCACGGGCGGCTTCGCTTCCGAATCGATCAGCTACCTGGACGTGGGCCTGACGGTGAACGCCGAGCCGACCATCTATTTGAACAATGAAGTGGGCATCCGCATCTCGCTCGAGGTGAGCAACCTGGGCGCGGCCACCACCACCCGGAGCGGCTCGACCCTGTACCAGATCGGCACGCGCCAGGCGTCGACCATGCTGCAGTTGAAGGATGGCGAAAACCAGGTGCTGGCGGGCCTGATCAACAATGAAGAGCGCAGCTCGGGCAACAAGGTGCCGGGCCTGGGCGACATACCCGTGCTGGGTCGCCTGTTCGGCAGCAGCAAGGACGATAGCCAGAAGACGGAAATCGTGCTGTCGATCACGCCGCACCTGGTGCGCACGGTGCAGCGTCCGGAAGCGAAGGAGTCGGAATTTTCCGCCGGAACGGAAGGCAGCTTCCGCCGCCGGCCCGACATGGCGGCCAAGGCGCCCACGCAGATGCCGGGCACGGTGATCGTGCGTTCCGGCCCGTCGGCCGTCGGCATGCAGCCGGCGCCGGCGCAGCCGCTGATGACGCCGGGCCAGGTGCCGCCGGCCTTGCCGCAGGGCGTGCCCGCGCCGGAAGTGGCGCCGTCGCCCGAGCCGGCCGCCTCGCCCTTGCCGATCTCGGCTGGCCAGCCCGTGCCGCTGCAGGCGTCGCCCTTGCCGCTGTCATCGAGCCAGCCGGTTCCGGTGGCGCCCGCCAAATGAGACTGGCGCATGCGCAGGGCGGGCCAGGCGGCTTCACCCTGATCGAGCTGCTGGTGACCCTGGCCATCCTGGGCGTGCTGGCCACCCTGGTGATCCCCGTCACGCAGGTGACGGTGCAGCGGCGCCAGGAGCAGGAATTGCGGCGCGCGCTGCGCGAGATTCGCCAGGGGCTCGACGCCTATAAACGGGCCGGCGACGAAGGCCGCGTCATGCGCACGCCCGACGCCAGCGGCTATCCGAAAAGCCTGGACCTGCTGGTCGAGGGCGTGCCGGACCAGCGCAACCCGAAGCGCAGCAAGCTGTTTTTCCTGCGCCGCGTGCCGCGCGACCCGTTCAATGCGGATGCGGGCCTGAGCGATGCGCAAACGTGGGGCAAGCGCAGCTACGCCAGCGAAGCGGCCGAGCCGCGCGAGGGCGACGATGTGTACGATGTGTACTCGACTTCCAACAAGACCGGCCTGAACAACGTGCCTTATCGTCTATGGTGAACCATGCCTGTCCCTGACCGCGCGCGCGGCTTTACGCTGATCGAGCTGCTGGTGGTGCTCGGCATCGTGGCGCTGTTGCTGACCCTGGCCGTGCCCCGCTACTTTCCCAGCCTCGACAAGGCGAAGGAAACCGTGTTGGCGGACAACTTGCGCAACCTGCGCACGACCATCGACCAGTTCCACGGCGATACGGGCCGTTATCCCGACACTCTTGAGCAACTGGTCGAAAAGAAATACCTGCGCGCCATGCCCATCGACCCCATCACGGACAGCGACAGCAGCTGGCTGATCGTGCCGCCGCCCGACGATACGCCGGGCCAGGTGTATGACGTGAAAAGCGGCGCGCCCGGCAAGGACCGCAGCGGCACGCCGTTCGCCGACTGGTAGCGGCCATGCACCGTCCTGCGCGCCGCCAGCGCGGTGTTACGTATCTGGGCCTGATCATCCTGGTCGCCATCCTGGGCCTCGTGGGGGCGGCCGGGCTGAAGATGGGCTCCTTGCTGCAGCGCCAGGCGGCCGAGCAGGAGCTGCTCGACATCGGTGCGGAGTTTGTCGATGCGCTGCAGAGTTACACGGGCGCCACGCCCGCCGGCCAGCCGCAGCATCCGCCGACCCTGGCCGCCTTGCTGCGCGACCCCCGCTTTCCGCAGGTGCGCCGCCATTTGCGCAAGCTGTATGTGGACCCCGTCACGGGACGCGCCGAATGGGGCTTGCTGTACCAGCCCGGCGGCCAGGGCATCATCGGCGTGCATAGCCTGTCATCGTCCGCGCCCTTAAAAGTGGGCAATTTCGACGCCCGCTTCACCGGTTTCGAAGGCAAGTCGCACCTGTCCGAGTGGCAGTTCGTCGCCGGCGGGCCCGTGCCGCCGGCGGGACTGGTCCTGGCGCCGCCAGACGCCGCCGCGCCGCCCTCCGCCGCGCCGCCCGCCTTGTTCCCGCCGCCGCATCCGGCTGCGCCAGCGCCCGAACCGTCGGCGCCCGAGGCGGAGGAGCCGGAGGAAGAGACCGGCGCGCAAGCGCGCAATCTGCCGTAACCATAAGTCAACGATGAAGAATACAGGGATAACTATTTTCACCTGGAAATTCATCTTGACCTGGAACCATTTCATAGAGGAAATACTTTCAATAAATGAAATTTCAATAAAATAATTACAAGTAATTTGATGTCTTTATGCTACCATCCTTCCTGGTACTTTCAGTACTAAAGCGATGGCTGGCCCACCTGGCGGCCATAAATTACTTTTAAGGGATAATTTATGAAATTGAAATTTATCGCGGCAGGCATTCTGGCTGCAGCATCGTTCAGCGCATCGGCGGCCACCTACAATCTGGGCATCCTGGATCCAAGCGGCTTCGATACGCGGGCATCGATCACCACCAATTTCGCCGCCAATTCGGTGGTCGATGATTTGTGGACCTTCAAACTGCTGACCCCGTCGTCGACTTCGTTTGGCGCATTGCAAACGTTTTCCGTTGCCGAAGGCGCGATCAGCAACTTCGCCGCCACCCTGGTGGGCTATGGCGACCTGACCCTGACGTCGGTGGCCGGCATCCAGAGCCTGAGCTGGGCCGGTTCCCTGGCGGCAGGTACCTATGAGGTGCGTGTTTCGGGCTTGACCGGTTTGCAGAATGGCCAGTACGTGGGCACGGTCTCGGCCTTGCCTGTGCCGGAACCGGAAACCTACGGCATGCTGTTGGGTGGCCTGGCGCTGGTCGGTTTCGCCGCCCGCCGCCGCGCCCGCAAAGCTGTTTGATTTTTGCTGGCTAGAATGACAAAACCCGCCGAGGCGGGTTTTTTTGTTTCTACTGCATGATTACATGTGCGATTGCGACAACATGTGCAGGACTAGGCGCCCAGTCGAAGGCAGTACGCTAGTACGGCGAGACGCAGGCAACAACGTCTTGCCCATGCTGTCAAGCGTGGCGCTTGAAATCGCGGAAGCGGAAGCCAACCGCAAATAACGTCGCAAAATACGCCACGCCGCACAGGGCCACCACCAGGGCCAGCGCGCCGGCCCGCAACAGCGGATGGGCTTGCATAGCGATCCAGTCGATGCGCATGGCGCCAGCATACGCCACGCCGCCCATCACGACGAGTGCCGGCAGCAGGCGCAGGAAGAACTTGGCCCAGCCTGGTTTCGGCTGGTAGATGCCGCGCTTGCGCAAGCCCCAGTACAGGAAGCTGGCGTTCAGGCAGGCGCCCAGGCCGATCGACAGGGCCAGGCCGGCCACGGCGATGTAGGGCACGAACAGCAGATTCATCAGTTGCGTGGCGATCAGCACGCCGATGGCGATTTTCACGGGCGTGCGGATATCCTGGCGCGCATAGAAGGCGGGCGCCAGGGTTTTCACGAGGATGATGCCGATCAGGCCCAGGCTGTAGGCCACCAGCGGCTGCGTCGACATGGTCACGGATTCGGCCGTGAACTTGCCGTAGTGAAATAATGTCGCGATCAGCGGCGTGGCCAGGGTCGCCATGCCGACGGCGGCGGGCAGGGCCAGCAGGAAAGTCAGGCGCAAGCCCCAGTCCAGCAGGGCCGAGTATTCCGTCTTGTCGCCATCCACGTTCGCCTTCGACAGGCTGGGCAGCAAGATGGTGCCCAGGGCCACGCCCAGCATGGCGGTGGGGAACTCCATCAGGCGGTCCGCATACGACAGCCAGGAAATGCTGCCCTCGGCCAGGCGCGACGCGATGCTCGTGTTGATCATCAGGCTGATCTGCGCTGCCGACACGGCGAACACGGCCGGTCCCATCTTTTTCAGCACGCGGCGCACGCCGCCGTCGGACAGGCCGATGGCGGGATTGATCGACAGGCGCGGCAGCATGCCGATCTTGATCAGCGCGGGAATCTGGATTGCCACTTGCAGCAAGCCGCCGGCGAACACGGCAATGGCCATGGCGTAGATCGGCTGTTTCAAGTGCGGCGCGAGGAACAGCGAGGCGGCGATGAACGACAGGTTCAGCAGCACTGGCGTGAACGCGGGTATCTTGAATTCGCGCCAGGTATTCAGGATGCCGCCGGCCAGGGCCACGAAAGACATGCAAGTAATATAAGGAAACATCAGGCGCGTCATCCATACGGCCGCGTCGAAGGCGCCCGGATCCTTGGACAGGCCCGTGGCGATCGCGTACACGAACCAGGGCGCGCCGACGATGCCGATGGCGGACACGAGCAAGGTGGCCCAGACGAGGGTGGTGGCCACATGGTCGGCCAGTTGCTTGCTCGCTTCCTGGCCATGCTGGTTCTTGTATTCAGACAAGATCGGCACGAAGGCTTGCGAGAAGGCCCCCTCGGCAAACAGGCGGCGCAAGAGGTTGGGAATGCGGAAGGCAACGATGAAGGCGTCCGTGTAGGCTCCGGCGCCAAAGGCGCGCGCGAACAGGCTTTCGCGCAATAATCCGGTTACACGGGACAGCATGGTCATGCTGGAAATGGCGGCGAGGGTTTTAAGCAAGTTCATGGGGGCAGATTATAGCCGGGCGCGGTACCGGCAAACGGTTAAAATATGGTAACAATCGTCGCCGATTCGCCCTTGCCAGGCCCATTTTCAGGTGATTTTGGCATCACACACGGTTTTTTGATTTGCCCCCGCTTGAAAATATCGCTATAATCGAAGGCTGTACAGAATTCTGTTACGCAGACACTAATGTTTGACAGGCACTGGTTTGGCACACATGGTTCGGCAGACGCACAGAACGCACCGGTTGGCAAACACTAATGTTTGCAAACGCACTTTGACCCTGTTTTAGGAAATTCCATGGCAAATACCGCACAAGCGCGCAAACGCGCTCGTCAAGCAGTTAAGCAAAACGCACACAATTCGTCCCAACGTTCGACCTTGCGCACGGCTATCAAAGCTGCTCGCAAAGCGATCCAGGGCGGCGACAAGGCAGCTGCTGCTGCAATCTTCCAAGCATCCGTGTCGACCATCGACCGTATCGCTGACAAGAAGATCATCCACAAAAACAAGGCAGCTCGCCATAAGAGCCGTCTGGCAGCTGCTTTGAAAGCACTGTCCGCTTAATATTCGCCAGCAGGCAAGCCGCCACGGCGGCCTTGCCTGTGCCGGTACGCTGGCACTGGTTGAAAAGCAAAAACCCGCAGATTCATTCTGGCGGGTTTTTTCGCGTTTTTTCAGGATTTTTTGCGGCCGCACCCGCCAGCGGCAGGCTGCGGCCGCGCTGGCCTAGCGTGCCCCTGGCAAGTTGCCGATGCTCATGCCCGGCTTGATATTCTTTTGCTTGAACCAGCCCAGGTTCATTTCCAGCGCATAGCGCACGGGCACGGTCTTCGTGGAGCAATGGCTGTCGAGCGTGTGCGGCTGCATGTCTTCGATGTTGACGATCTTGCCGCCGGCATCGATAAAGGCCACCGACAGGGGCAGCGGCGTGTTTTTCATCCACATGCATTGCGTCGATGGATTGCCAAAGACGAACAGCATGCCCGCATTGGCCGGCATCTTTTCACGGTACATCAAGCCCTGTTCGCGCTGCTCTTCCGTGGCGGCCACTTCCGCCTGGATCAAATGCATGCCAGCCGACAGTTGCACGCTCTTTGTTTGAGCTTGAGCAATGTTGGCGCCGGCCAGCAGGGCGATGGACAGGCTGAGATGACGTAGGGAATTTTTCATGGGGCGGGACGGTGGCTGCGAAGCGGCGATTAAGCCATGCTGGCGGCTGCCTGGTCAAGCATGCTGCCTGTCCGCGCCGAAAGCGTGGGGTTACAGCAACATGGCTGCTGCAGTAACCCCGGGAATTACCCTTGCTTCTTCCTACTTCCTACTTCCTACTTCTTGCTGCTTACTTCACGGGCTTGCCTGCCTCGGCGGCCGGCTGCTTCGCCTTGCGGGCCTGGGGAACCAGGCGTGGGGCATCCGTTGCGGCCGAAGCCTTGGTCGATGCGCCCGAACGCGCCGCATCCGTCGCGGCCGAAGCGTTGACGGTGGCCGACGCCGGCGGCACCGGCTTGACGGCGTCAGTCGCGGCCGACGCATGGCTGGCTGCCGAAGCGGGCGGCGGCTTGACGGCATCGGTCGCGGCGGAAGCGTGCACCTTGGCGCCCGATTGCGCCAGTGCGGCGCCGGCAAGCAGGGAAGCGGCCAGGGCCAGGATTACTTTTGTCATCATCTTTCCTTTTCTATCATGTTAAGGTGGGATGATTTTAATGCATTATCTAAAAATAAATAGTGCATCTTGGCAAAATTCGGCGACGGGGGCGTTTTTTCTTGTCCGGTTCACGCTTTTCCTATGTTTTCGGCCGGCACTTCGCACCATTCGCCGGGCAGCAAGGGGTGGCTGGCCAGGGAAAACGGGCCGATGGCGCTGCGCACCAGGCGCAGCGTGGGCAGGCCGACGGCGGCCGTCATGCGCCGCACTTGCCGGTTTTTCCCTTCTTTCAGGGTGATCGCCAGCCACGAGGTGGGCTTGTCGGCGCGCGCGCGGATCGGTGGATTGCGCGGCCACAGCCAGTCCGGCTCGGCGATGCGCACGGCCTTGCACGGCTTGGTGATGAAGTCGCCCAGGTCCAGCGGCGCCTGCAGGTGCGCCAGGCTGGCCGCATCGGGCACGCCGTCGACCTGCACCAGGTAGGTTTTCGCTTCCTTGCGGTCCGGGTGGCTGATCTCGTGCTGCAGGCGGCCGTCGTCCGTCAGCAGCAGCAAGCCTTCGCTGTCGGCATCGAGCCGGCCGGCCGGGTAGATGCCGGGGATGGTGATGTGGTCGGCCAGGGTGGCGCGGCCCTCCTGCGGCGAAAACTGGCACAGGACCTGGAATGGTTTATTGAAGAGGATGAGTGGCATGCTGGTAAGGGAATTGATGTAAGCGATGGTGGCTGCTGATCGGCGCCGCAAAAGCGTGGCGCCCTGTAAGATACTGGTGCATAATGTGAAATGTTAGTCTTATGTCTTATAGAAGACTTGAGGCGGTATGGCAATGCGGTTCTTTGGCGCCGCGGGTGGCCCGGGTGTTCTTTCCCTGCTAAAGTGCGTTGTTGCCGCCCTGTTCGGACTTGTTTTTGTAAACTCTGCAACCGCAGAGCGCGTCGCCGGCCCGTGTTGCCCGCCAGCGGTGTGTCCCACTTCGGAGATCACGATGTATCAACATATCACTGTACCTGCTGACGGCCAAAAAATCACCGTCAACGCCGATTTTTCGCTGAATGTACCAGATAATCCCATCGTTCCCTTCATTGAAGGCGATGGCACGGGCATCGATATCAGCCCCGTCATGATCAAGGTGATCGACGCGGCCGTGGCCAAGGCCTACGGCGGCGCGCGCAAGATCAGCTGGATGGAAATCTATGCGGGCGAAAAAGCGACGAATGTGTACGGCCCCGATGTGTGGCTGCCGGAAGAAACCTTGGCCGTGCTGAAAGATTACGTGGTTTCCATCAAGGGTCCGCTGACCACGCCCGTCGGCGGCGGCATCCGCTCGCTGAACGTGGCCCTGCGCCAGCAGCTCGATCTGTATGTCTGCCTGCGTCCCGTGCGCTACTTCACGGGCGTGCCATCGCCCGTGAAAGAGCCGGAAAAGACGGACATGGTGATTTTCCGCGAAAACTCGGAAGATATCTACGCCGGCATCGAATACCAGCAAGGCTCGCCCGAAGCCAAGAAATTGATGGATTTCCTCGTCAATGAAATGGGCGTGACCAAGATCCGCTTCCCGGCCACGTCGGGCCTGGGCATCAAGCCCGTCTCCATCGAAGGCACGCAGCGCCTGGTGCGCAAGGCCATCCAGTATGCGATCGACAATGACAAGCCATCCGTGACGATCGTGCACAAAGGCAACATCATGAAATACACGGAAGGTGGCTTCCGCGACTGGGCATATGCGCTGGCGCAAAAGGAATTCGGCGCCGAGCTGATCGATGGCGGCCCGTGGTGCAAGTTCAAGAACCCACGGACGGGCCGCGACATCATCGTCAAGGATTCCATCGCTGACGCGTTCCTGCAACAGATTTTGCTGCGTCCGGCCGAATACAGCGTCATCGCCACCCTGAATTTGAACGGCGATTACATTTCCGACGCGCTGGCGGCGCAAGTGGGCGGCATCGGCATCGCGCCGGGCGCCAACCTGTCCGACTCCGTCGCCATGTTCGAAGCGACGCACGGCACGGCGCCTAAGTACGCGGGCAAGGATTACGTGAACCCCGGTTCGCTGATTTTGTCCGCGGAAATGATGCTGCGCCACATGGGCTGGCTGGAAGCGGCCGACCTGGTGATTTCCTCGATGCAAAAGTCGATCGCCTCGAAGCGCGTCACCTATGATTTCGCCCGCCTGATGGAAGGCGCCACGCAAGTGTCGTGTTCTGGTTTCGGCCAGGTGATGGTCGAGCACATGTAAAGGAAACGGGGCAGGGTGCTGCGCGCCCTGCGGACGAAAAAAAACCCCGCTTCAAGGAAACGGGGTTTTTCACATCTGAGGGCCGGCGATGCTTAGGCTGCTTGGATGTTGGAAGCTTGCTTGCCTTTAGGGCCTTGCGTGACTTCGAATTGAACTTTTTGACCTTCTTTGAGGGTCTTGAAACCGTTCATGTTGATTGCGGAGAAATGAGCAAACAAATCTTCGCCGCCATCATCTGGAGTGATGAAGCCAAAACCTTTGGAATCATTGAACCACTTAACTGTACCTGTTGCCATAAAAAGAACTTTCAAAATTAAAACAAATCACACGAGCCATAAAAGCAAGAAGCTTCTTGCCCCCTCCTCGACGTCTCACTTCTTATCAAGCTGTACATTACTGCAACAGTCGATACAGCATTGTTGGCGGAATAAATAATGAAGTCAAGCGCTTTTCCATCGATATTGCCAAATTCTTCACGGCAACCAAAAAAGCAACTCTTGATTTTGACGGCAAGGTCGCCATCTGCGCACTATTAAGAAAACGCGTAAGATTGAAAACAATTGGAAAGGCGTAGATATTGCGCATGACAACCACTGTGAAAGCATTAGAATAAGCGTATGGCAACCAAGCACGACACAGAAACCCTGCTGGAGCGGCAAGTGCTGAAGCCGCCACCGCTCTACCAGGTAGCCTTGCTCAATGACGACTACACCCCCATGGAATTTGTGGTGGCCATCATTCAGGAGTATTTCAACAAGGACCGTGAAACGGCGACGCAAATCATGCTCAGTGTTCATCGCTACGGCAAAGGAGTGTGCGGCGTGTTCTCTAAAGATATAGCGTGTACCAAAGTGGAGTTCGTTTTAACGCATGCGCGCAAGGCGGGGCACCCCCTGCAGTGCGTGATGGAGGAAGTATGATTGCGCAGGAATTAGAAGTAAGTTTGCACATGGCGTTTGTCGAAGCTCGGCAGGCACGGCACGAATTCATCACGGTTGAGCATTTACTGCTGGCACTGCTGGACAATCCCTCCGCTGCCGAGGTGTTGCGTGCCTGCGCGGTCAATATTGAAGACCTGCGCAAGACCCTCACCAATTTCATCGGCGATAACACGCCGACCGTGCCTGGCACGGGCGAAGTCGACACCCAGCCGACGCTTGGTTTCCAGCGCGTGATCCAGCGCGCCATCATGCACGTCCAGTCCGCCTCGAATGGCAAGAAGGAAGTCACGGGCGCCAATGTGCTGGTGGCCATCTTCGGCGAAAAGGATTCGCATGCTGTCTACTACCTGCACCAGCAGGGCGTGACGCGCCTGGACGTGGTCAATTTCATCTCGCACGGCGTGCGCAAGGACCAGTCGACGGAAAGCGCGAAAGCCTCCGAAGGCGTGGAAGAGGCGCCCGTCGATGGCCAGCCGAAGGAAAGCCCGCTCGACCAGTTCACGCAAAACCTGAACAAGGCCGCTGCCGAAGGCAAGATCGACCCGCTGATTGGCCGCGAGGAAGAAGTCGACCGCGTGATCCAGATCCTGTGCCGCCGCCGCAAGAACAATCCGCTGCTGGTCGGCGAGGCGGGCGTGGGCAAGACGGCCATCGCCGAAGGCCTCGCTTACCGCATCACGCAAAGCGACGTGCCGGAAATCCTGCAGAATGCCGTCGTGTATTCGCTGGACATGGGTGCCTTGCTGGCTGGTACCAAATACCGCGGCGACTTCGAACAGCGCCTGAAAGCCGTGCTGAAACAGCTGAAGGACAATCCGAACGGCATCCTGTTCATCGACGAGATCCACACCATCATCGGTGCGGGCTCGGCGTCGGGCGGCACGCTGGATGCGTCCAACCTGCTGAAACCGGCACTGGCCAACGGCCAATTGAAGTGCATCGGCGCGACCACGTACACGGAATTCCGAGGCGTGTTTGAGAAAGATCATGCCTTGAGCCGCCGCTTCCAGAAAGTGGACGTCAACGAGCCAACCGTCGAGCAAACCGTGCAAATCTTGCGCGGCCTCAAATCGCGCTTCGAAGAGCACCACGGCGTGAAATACTCGGCCTCGGCCCTGTCGACGGCGGCCGAACTGGCGGCGCGCTTCATCAACGACCGCCATTTGCCCGACAAGGCGATCGACGTCATCGATGAAGCGGGCGCGGCGCAGCGCATCTTGCCGAAGTCGAAGCAAAAGAAAACCATCGGCAAGGCCGAGATCGAGGACATCATCGCCAAGATCGCGCGCATTCCGCCGCAAACGGTCAACCAGGACGACCGCAGCAAGCTGCAAACGATCGACCGCGACTTGCGCAATGTTGTGTTCGGGCAAGATCCGGCCATCGACGCGCTGGCGTCGGCCATCAAGATGGCGCGTGCCGGCTTGGGCAAGACGGACAAGCCGATCGGCTCCTTCCTGTTCTCCGGTCCGACCGGCGTGGGCAAGACCGAGGTGGCGAAACAGCTGGCCTTCATCCTCGGTATCGAGCTGATCCGTTTTGACATGTCGGAATACATGGAACGCCACGCCGTCAGCCGTCTGATCGGCGCGCCACCGGGCTACGTCGGTTTCGACCAGGGCGGCTTGCTGACGGAAGCGATCACCAAGAAGCCGCATGCGGTCTTGCTGCTCGATGAAATTGAAAAAGCCCATCCGGACATTTTCAATATCCTGCTGCAAGTGATGGATCACGGCACCTTGACGGACAACAATGGCCGCAAAGCCGATTTCCGCAACGTAATCATCATCATGACGACGAATGCGGGCGCGGAAAGCTTGCAAAAGACGTCGATCGGCTTCACCAACTCGAAGCAGGCTGGCGACGAGATGGCCGATATCAAGCGCATGTTTACGCCGGAGTTCCGCAACCGCATCGACGCGACCATCAGCTTCCGTTCGCTGGACCAGGAAATCATCCTGCGCGTGGTCGACAAGTTCCTGATGCAGCTGGAAGAGCAGTTGCACGAGAAAAAGGTCGAAGCCGTGTTTACCGAGAAGCTGCGCGCTTTCCTCGGCAAGAAAGGCTTCGATCCGCTGATGGGCGCGCGGCCGATGGCGCGCCTGATCCAGGACATGATCCGCAAGGCCCTGGCCGACGAACTGCTGTTCGGCCGCCTGGTGACGGGCGGACGGGTCACGGTCGACCTCGACGACAAGGACCAGGTCTTGCTGGAATTCCCGGAACCGCCAGACGCGGCGCCGACGGCTGCGCCGGAAACGGTGGAAGTGGAATAAGCTTCCTGCCGTCAATAAAAACCCGCCCACGCAAGTGGCGCGGGTTTTTTTACGTCCATAAGTGATTCATGGAAACTATTATGCAAATTGCCTTGTTTAAAAAAAGGTATTGCTTTTGCATCAGCTATGCAAGAATCGGGATCCCGGTGTCGGCCATGCCCCGCATCGTTTCCATGACCGCTGACTGCTCGTTGAAAGACTGCCTACATGAAAATTTCCCGTACTCTCGCCTTCCTCTTTTTTTCCGCCGGCTTGCTGGGGAGCGCTGCCGCCGCTGCCGCGCCTGCCAGCAGCTACTTCCGCTTTCCCGCCGTGCGCGGCGATACCGTCGTCTTCACGGCCGAAGGCGACTTGTGGAAAAGCAATCTGCGCGGTGGCGCGGCGCAGCGTTTGACCACGCATCCGGGCTATGAAACGAATGCGGCGATTTCGCGCGACGGCCAGTGGATCGCCTTTTCCGCCGCCTATGAAGGGGCGCAGGAAGCGTATGTGATGCCGCTGGCAGGCGGCTTGCCGCGCCGTATTTCGTACGACAATGGCGGCGTGCTGGTGCTGGGCTGGACGGCGCAGGGCGAAGTGCTGGTCAGCACGCAAAATACGGACGGTCCCGCGTCGCGCCGCATCGTTGCCGCCATCGATCCCGTGAAACAGACGCGCCGCGTGTTTCCCGTGGCCGACGCCAACGATGCCGTGCTCGATGACGCCGGCAAGACGCTGTTCTTCACGCGTTTCGGCCTGGCCATGACCAACGACAATGTGCGCAACTACCGGGGCGGCGCGCATGCCGTCCTGTGGCGCTATGACCTCGATGGCAAGGGCGAGGCCGTGCGCATGCACGCGGAGCCCGCTGTGTTGGCTGGCAACAACAAGCGCCCCATGTGGTGGCAGGGCCGTGTCTACTATATCAGCGACGCGGGCGGCAGCGACAATCTGTGGAGCATGCTGCCCGACGGCTCCGACCGCCGCGCATTGACGAGCCACACGCAGTGGGACGTACGCAATGCGTCCCTGGGCGATGGCAAGATCGTCTACCAGCTGGGCGCCGATTTGCACGTGCTGGACCTGAACGTCCCGGCAACGGGCGCCTCGCAGCCGCTGGCCATCAGCCTCGTGTCCGATTTCGACCAGCAGCGCGCGCGCCAGATCCGCTCACCGCTCGATACCTTGAGCAATGTCCAGGTGTCGGGCAAGGATGAGCGCATCATCCTTACTGCAAGGGGCCGTGTCAGCATCGCCGGCACGGGCAGCCTGCGCCGCGTCGACATCGCCATTCCGGAAGGGGCGCGGGCGCGCGACGCCGTCTTTTCCAGCGACGAGAAATCCGTCTTCGCCATCGTCGACACGAGCGGCGAGAATGAAATCTGGAAGTACGCCGCCGACGGCTCGGGCAAGGGCGAGCAGCTGACGACGCAGGGCGATAATCACCGCTGGAAACTGTATCCGTCGCCGGACGGGCGCTGGCTGGCCCACACGGATAAAAAAGGCCGCTTCTGGCTGCTGGACCTGGCGACCAGGGGCAACCAGCTGATCGACGACGCGGGCAAGGCGGGCGTGGACAAGCATGACGAAGTGCAATGGTCGCCCGACAGCCGCAACCTGGCCATCGTGCGCGTGGCCAGCAACGAGCAGCGCGAGCAGATCGGCTTGTACAACCTCGCGTCGAAGCAGCTGCAATTCGTCACCAGCGACCGCTACACGTCCGCTTCGCCCGTCTTTTCGCCGGACGGCAAGTGGTTGTATTTCTTGTCGGCGCGCAATTTTCAGCTGGCCAACGGTTCGCCATGGGGCGACCGCAACATGGGGCCTGTGTTCGACAAGCGCACCGGCGTGTATGCGCTGGCGCTGCAGCCGGGCAACCGTTTCCCGTTCCAGCCCGACGATGAGCTGAGCCGTCCGGGAGTGAAACCGCCCGAGACGGACGATGAAAAGGCGGCCGAATCGGCGGCGGAAAAAGCGCTGGAAAAGGCGGGCGGCAAGGGTGCTGTGAAAAAGGCGCCGGCCGCATTGCCGGCCATCGTCAGCCAGGGCCTGGCCGAACGCCTGTATGAAGTGCCGCTGGCGGCGGGCAATTACAGCGCGCTGGCCGCCGATGACAAGCGCCTGTATTTCCTCGAGCGGGACAGCGGCGAAAACAAGTCCAGCCTGAAGACCTTGGCGATTGGCAACACCGGCTCCAAGCCGGAATTGCTGGTGGCCAATGTGCGCGAATTCGACCTGGCGCAGGACAAGAAGCATTTGTACTACCGTACGGCGGCGGCCACGGGACCGGGCGAGATGCTGGTGATCGAGGCGGGCGCCAAGCTGCCGGCCGACCTGTCGAAGGCCAAGGTCAAGGTCGACGACTGGACTTTCGTGTCGAATCCGCGCCTGGAATGGAAGCAGATGTTCAACGACGCCTGGCGTTTGCACCGCGATTTTCTCTACGACGCGAAGATGCGCGGCGTGGACTGGAAGGCGGCGCGCGACAAATATGCGCCGCTGGTCGAACGGGTCACGGACCGCGCCGAACTCAATGACTTGCTCGGCATGATGGTGGCCGAAGTGGGCGCCCTGCATTCGCAGATACGCCCCGGCGAATTGCGTCGCACGGAGCAGGAGGGCATGCCGGCGGGCTTGGGCGCCGTGCTGGCGCGCACCAGCGACGGCTACCGGGTCGAGCATGTCTACCGCAGCGAAGCGGAGCTGCCCTCGGCGCGCGCACCCCTGTCGCGGCCCGACGTGGACGTGAAGGCGGGCGACGTGATCACGGCCGTCAACGGCAAGGACGTCTTGGGCGCGCGCGACATCAGCGACCTGCTGCTGAACCAGGCTGACAAGCAGGTGTTGTTGCAGGTCAAACGGGGCAAGGGGGCGCCGCGCGCCGTCATCGTCACGCCCGTCAACATGGCGAAACAGACGGCGCTGCGCTATGGCGACTGGGAATTGAGCCGCGCCGAGCAGGTGGCGGCTGCCTCGCAGGGACGCATCGGCTACCTGCACCTGCGCGCCATGGGGCCGAACGACATCGCCTCGTTCGCGCGCGATTTTTATGCGAACGTCAACCGCGAAGGCCTGGTCATCGATGTGCGGCGCAACAACGGCGGCAATATCGACAGCTGGATCATCGAAAAACTGCTGCGCAAGGCCTGGGCCTACTGGGCGCCGCCGGGCGTGCAGCCGTCGTCGAACATGCAGAATACCTTCCGCGGCCACCTGGTCGTGCTGGTCGACGAACTCACGTATTCGGATGGCGAGACCTTCGCCGCCGGCATCAAGGCCCTGGGGCTGGCGCCGCTGGTGGGCAAGCGCACGGCGGGCGCGGGCGTCTGGCTCAGCGACAATACGCGCCTGGCCGACAATGGCATGGCGCGCGTGGCGGAAAACGGCCAGTTCGGCATCGATGGCCAGTGGCTGATCGAAGGCGTGGGCGTGGTGCCGGACGTGGAGGTGGAAAATCCGCCGCACGCCACCTTCAATGGCGCCGACCGCCAGCTGGAAGTGGCGCTCGACATGCTGGCGAAAAAGCTCAGGGAACAGCCGCGCCCCGCCTTCCAGGCGCAGCCGATCCCCGCGCTGAAGTAGTCCCGCTACAGGCCGCAGGCGGCCTTGAACTGTTGCGCGCGGCGGCGCGACACCTCGACCACGCTGCCGTCCAGCAGGTGCAGGTCGAGGCCATCGGCCGCATTCGGCGCCACTTGTGCCACCTGCGCCAGGTTGACGATCTGGCGCCGGTTGGCGCGCAGGAACAGGGCGGGATCGAGCTTTTCTTCCAGCTGGTTCAGGGTGCGCAGCATCAGCGGACGCTGCGCGCCGAAATGCACGCGTGTGTAGTTGCCTTCCGATTCCAGCAGGCGGATATCGTCAAACGCCACGAACCAGCAGCGCTCCCCATCCTTGATGAAGACTTTGCGCGGCGCGGGCGGCGGCACGGCCTGCGCCCGCGCGCCGGCGCGTGCCAGCGCCGTGGCCAGGCGTGCCGCCTGCACGGGTTTTTGCAGGTAGTCGAGGGCGCTGACCTCGAACGCCTGCAGCGCGTACTGGTCGAAGGCCGTGCAAAAGATGACGTCGGGCGCATCGTCGAGCGCGGCCAGCAGGTCGAAGCCGGAGCCGCCCGGCATCTGCACGTCGAGCAGCAGCAGGTCGGGCCGCAGCTTGCCGATCTGCGCGACGGCGTCGGCCGCGCTGGCCGCCTCGCCCGCGATTTCCACGGCACCGCGCTGCACATGCGGCGCCAGCAGCCGTCGCAGTTCGGCGCGCGCCAGGCGCTCGTCATCAACCAGCAGTACCTTGAGCGGCTGGCCGTTCATGCCCGCTCCGGCAGGTGGATGGTGGCGTGCACCCAGCCCGCCTGTTCGCGCAATTCCAGGCTGGCGCGCTCGCCGCAAGCCAGTTGCAGGCGCTGGCGCGCATTGCGCAGGCCGACGCAGGTAGAGTTGCCCGGTTCGCGCAAGGCACCCGTGTTGGCCACGTCGATCTGCAGCATGGCCGCGCCGTCGGCGGGGCTGGCGCGGCGCACCGCGATGCGGATGTCGGCGCCCTCGGCGCTCGCTTCGACGCCGTATTTGACGGCGTTTTCCACCAGCGTCTGCAGGGCCATGGGCGGCACGCGCACGTGTTCCACGTCGGGCGCGCCGATTTCGATCGCGAAGCTGACGCGCAGGCGTTCCTCGAAGCGTATCTGTTCGATGGCCAGATAGGCGCGCACGGCGTCCAGTTCGGCCGCCAGCGGCACCGTGGCGTGCTGGCCCGATTGCAGCGCGTGGCGCATCAGGCCTGCCAGCTGGTCGATCATGTGCGCGGCCGCTTCGCGGTCTTCGAAGATCAGCGCGCGCACGCTATTGAGGCTGTTGAAGAAAAAATGCGGATTGACTTGCGCCTGCAGGGCGCGCAGTTCGGCCTCCCGTCCGTGCAGCTGCAGGCGCAGGGTTTCCGCTTCCAGGCGAGCGGCGCGGCGCAGCGACAGCGCGGTGAAGTAAAACACCGTCCAGGTCAGGAAGACCCCGAACCAGAACAGCAGCGCGCCAGGCAGCCAGGCGATGCCGCGCAGGATGTCGGGCGGATACATGACGTGGAAGACGGCCGTCACACTGGCCGTCTGGATGGCGGCCAGCAGGATCAGCGACGGCACGATGCGTTTCCAGCGCAAGCCGTTTGCCGCCCAGCCGCGCCGGCGCAGCACGCCATGCCACAGGTGCGACAGCAGCAAGCCGCCCAGCGATCCCCAGCAGGCGATGGTCGCGACGATGCGCAGTTGCGAGGAGCCGCCGTACACGCTGTTGAACAAGGCCAGCGCGCCCCAGCCGGCCAGCTGGAAGGTCCAGTACCAGTCGATCCGAGCCAGCAGCGGTGGGCGGTGGGGTGGCGTCATGGCTCAACGCAGGAATTGTTCGATCTGGCCGAACATCCAGTCCGGCTGGTCGTACATGATGAAGTGGCGCGCCGTGTCGGCCAGCGCGATCTGCACGCCGGGCAGCTGGCGGTACTGCTGCTGGAACGTGGCCTCGATGGCGGCGCGCGGCGCGTAGTCCTTGTAGGCGATCCAGGTGCCCAGCACCAGGGTGGGCGACTGCACTTTCGCCACGTCCTGGCGCAGGTCGCTGGCCATCAGGGTGCCCATGGCCTTGATCACCGTTTCGCGGTCCGAGCGCTGGCCCCAGCCGATGATGCGTTCCACGTCGGCCGGCGCGCTGGCCATGGCCGCGACGGTGCGGTGCTGACTGGCGCTGGCGGCCGCCGCATCCTGGGCCCGCATGGCCGCCTGCATCTGCTGCGACATGGCTTGCAGCTGCTCCGGCGTAATGGTGGGCAGCTGCGTCGCGCCCAGCGCCGGCAGCGAATCGACGATCACCAGCTTGCCCGTTTGCGCCGGATGGTCGATGGCCATTTTCAGGGCCAGGAAGCCGCCCAGGCTATGCCCGATGATGGCCGGCTGGCCCAGTTTGCGGGTGCCGATGTAGTCGGCCAGCTGCTGTTCCGCCTGCGCCAGCAGGTCGCCTTCGATGGGTGCCACGCCGGCAAAGCCGGCCAGCGTCAGCACATGGCATTGGCGCGCGGCTTGCGGGCCGCACAGGCGCGCCACCGTGGCTTGCCACACTTCGCCCGAGGATGCGAGGCCGGGAATCAGGATCAGGGGACGGCCTTGTCCGGTGACCTCGACCGTGAAGGCCTGGGGCGTGGCGGCCTGGCTGGCGCCCGCCAGCAGCGCCGTACTGAGCAAGATCAATGTTTGCAGTGTTCGTTTCATGGGGTACTCCTCCTTGACGACCATGCTAGCGGCGCCGGGAACGCGCGGCCAGCGCCGCGGGATGAGCGGCGCCAGGACGGGATGAACGGTTCAGATCCACCCATCGTGGTCCTGGCAGTGATCCGGATGGTAGGTCAGGTATTGCACCATGCGCGGCGCCGGGCCGCGGTTGGGCGTGGCGCAATGGGGCAGGGCCTGGTGCCAGATGATGAAATCGCCGGCCATGCCTTCGACGGGCACGGGCCGCAAGTCCTCGACGGCCCATTCGCGCGGCTGGCGCCCTAGCGGCACTTGCCGCAGCCAGCCGGCCATGCGGTGCTGGAAGCCGGGCACGCAGTGGAAGGCGCCGTGTTGTGCCGGACAGTCGCTCAGGTACAGCATGCCTTGCAGCTTGAACGGAATCGGCTGCTGCAGGCTGACGTCCCAGTGCAGGGCGCTGCCGAGGAAGCGGTGCTGCGGCGTTTCCGGAGCATTGAAGCTCACCTTGTCGATGCTGGCGTAGATGCCGGCGCCAGTGCCGTACAGCTGCTGGTAGGCGTGGCGGATGTGCGCAACGTGGCGGTTTTCCTCGAGGGCCGGGTGGTCGGAAAACTGCAGCATCAGGCCCCGCTTGCCCGGGTGCGGCTGGTACCACGATGCCGCATCGTCCGGGCTGGCGCCCAGGTAGTCCCAGATGGCCGCCCGGGCGGCGGCGCACTGCGCGCGCGGCACGGCGCCGCGCAGCACCAGGTAGCCGTGCTCCTCGAAATGGCGCAGTTCGGCGGCGGACAGCACGTCCTCGTGCGGACTGCCGGCGTGGGCCGGGCGTGGGCGCGTGCGCGCGGCGATCCAGTCCGTGTAGGCTTGCAGGGTCGGCCGTTGCTGATACAGGAAGTGCAGCGCGTCTTCCATCGAAATGCCGCGTGCGTACAGCGCCTTGATGTCGCTGTGGTCGCGCGCCAGTCCCAGGTTGCCGCTCGCGGCGCCTTGTCCCGTGCAGCGCTGCCATAAATCGTGCAAGTGAGCCCAGTCATCCATGGTGTTTTTTGTCTGGTTGGAAAAATCAGCCGGCGCGCAGGCGGCGCCACAAGGTGGTACGGCTGATGCCGAGGTACTGGGCGGCGGCGTCGCGGCGCCCGCCGAAGCGCGCCAGCACGGCGCTGGCGCTTTCGTCTTCCAGGCGCGGCGCGACGGCGGTGGCCGGCGCCGGCGGCAGCGCCGCCGTGCCGGCAGCGTTGGCCAGTTCCGGCGCCACGCCCAGCACGAAGGCGGGCGTCAGCGCCTGCAGCGGTTCGGCGGCCAGGAACAGCGCCAGGCGTTCGGCCAGGTTGCGCAGTTCGCGCACGTTGCCGGGCCAGTCGTAGCGGCGCAGCAGCGGCGCGCAAGCCTGGATTTCCGCGTGCAGGTTGGGATGCGGACGGGCGCCCAGCGCAGCCAGCGCGTTTTTCAGCGACCATTCGGCCAGGCCGGGAATGTCGCTGGCGCGTTCGCGCAAGGCGGGCAAATGCAGGCGCAGCACGGCCAGGCGGTAGAACAGGTCGGCGCGGAAGCGTCCTTCGCGGATGCGCTGTTCCAGGTCGCAATGCGTGGCGCTGATGATGCGCACATTGATGGCGATGGGCCGCGTGCCGCCCACGCGCACCACTTCGCGCTCTTCCAGCACGCGCAGCAATCGCGTTTGCAGGGCCAGCGGCATTTCGCCGATTTCGTCGAGGAACAGGGTGCCGTGGTTGGCCGCTTCGAACAGGCCCGCATGGCCGCCCCGGCGCGCACCCGTGAAGGCGCCATCTTCGTGGCCGAACAGTTCCGATTCCAGCAGGGATTCGGCGATGGCGCCGCAATTGATGGCGATGAAGGGCCGGTTCGCGCCCAGGCTGCGCGGGCTTTCACGGTGGATCGCCTGCGCCACCAGTTCCTTGCCGCTGCCCGTCTCGCCCTGGATCAGCACCGTCGCCGGCGAGCGGGCATACAGCACTACCGACTGGCGCAGCGCTTCCATCGCTTCCGATTCGCCGCGCAAATCGTGCAGGCCGTGGCGCGCGCGCAGGGTGTCGGCCACCACCGCGCGCCGTCCGCGGTTCGATTCGATCTGGGTCAGGCGCGCCAGTTCCAGCGCGTCGTCGAAGGCGCGCCGGATGGCCGTGGCCGAATACACGAAGACGGCGGCCAGTCCCGCTTCCTCGGCCAGGTCGGTGACGAGCCCCGCGCCGACGACGGCCTTGACGCCGGCCGCCTTCAGTTCATTGATCTGCGCGCGCGCGTCTTCCTCTGTGGCGTAGGTGCGCTGCGCGATCTGGAAGCCGAAGGTGGCGGCAAATTCGGCCAGTTCCGGCATCGGGTCCTGGTAGGTGACGACGCCGATGTGCGGCGAGATGCGCCGCGCGCGCGCCAGCGCCTGCATCACGTCGTAGCCGCTGGCCTTGGCGATGATGACCGGTACCGACAGCCGGCCTTTCAGGTAGGCGCCGTTCGAACCGGCCGCGATGACGGCGTCGCAGCGCTCCGTGGCCATGCGCTCGCGGATGTGGCGCACGGCGTCGTCGAAACCCAGGTTGATCGGTTCGATCGTCGCCAGGTCGTCGTATTCGAGCGTGATGTCGCGGAACAGGTCGAACAGCCGCGAGACGGAGACGGTCCAGATGACGGGTTTGTCGCGGTGGTCGAGCGGAGGTTGGGGAGGGCGGCGCATGCTTTATTCTAAACGATTTGTTTCAATTTCCAGCCATGCAACGGCGTTGCAACGGGCGTGTTGCAGGTGGTCTGTGGTGTTTCAGATATTGCCAATAAGGAATATGAAAAAACCGTGGGAAACTGGTTTATGATCTAGCAGCACCATGATGCTTGTAAGAATCTTTTTCCCAGGCGCATGTTTATCTTGTCCTTAACCGTCCCATGGTGTCCATGAACCGCGTACCGACCAGTCCCGATTTCATCGCCGATGCCTTGCAACTGATCGCCTTGCCGGCCTGCGCCTGCGATGCATGCGGCATGGTGGTGGCGGCGAATGGCGCCTTGCAGGCCCTGCTGGGCCGGGATATCGCGGGGCGGCTGCTGGCCGACTGCTTTACGGACGCCTACCGCGCGTCGAGCACCAGCATGCTGCGCGGCGCGCTCGGTGCGGCCGGGCGCGAGCGGCACTGGGACAGCAGCCTGGAAGGGACGGCGGGCGCCATCGCCGTGCAGGTCTGGTCCCGGCCTCTGCTGGTGGACGATGGCTTGCCCGGCGCGACCCTCGTGTTTGCCGACATCCGCGTGCAGCAGCGCGACCAGCACGCCTTGCGCAAGACCCTGCTCGAGCAGCAGGCCATCCTGGAAAGCGCGGCCGTCGGCATCGTCTTTTCCAAGGGCGGCTTCATCGAAGAGTGCAATATCCGCGCCGCCGAGATGCTCGGCTACGCGCGCCACCAGTTGACGGGCATGCCGGGCGCGGTGCTGTACCGCTCCGCCGAGCATTGCCGCGCCCTGGGACTGGAAGCAGCGCCGCTGCTGTCGAAGGGCAAGCCGTACCGCACCGAACTGGAACTGCGGCGCCAGGATGGCAGCTTGTTCTGGAGCCGCCTGCACGGGCGCGCCGTCGACCCCCTCAATACGCATGACGGCACGGTCTGGATCATCGAGGATATCAGCGACCACCGGCGCGATGAAGACCAGTTGCGCCGCGCCATGCTGGAAATGCAGGCCGTGATGGATAACGCGCCCCTGGCCATCGGTTTTCAGCGCGACAAGGGCGTGCTGCGCTATAACCGGCGCTTCGCCGAATGCTTCGGCTTCGATGGCGACAGCGGCGTGGGCATGGCCGTCGCCGACCTGTATCCTTCGCGCGCGGCGTATGAAAATGTCGTCAGGCAGGCGTCGCCCCTGCTGCGGCGCGGCCAGCCGTTCCAGGGCGAGATGGAGATGCGCCGCCGCGACGGTTCCACTTTCTGGGCGCTGGCGTATGGCTATGTCCTGAATCCGGAGAGCCAGACGGACCGCGGCCTGCGCGACACGATCTGGCTATTCGACGACCGCAGCGCGCAGAAGGCGGCCGAGGAGGCGACGCGCCAGCTGATGCTGGAGCAGCAGGCTATCCTCGACAACGCCTCCGTCGGCATCCTGTTTTCCCGTTCGCGCCTGGTCCTGCGCTGCAATCCCCGCTTCGCCGAAATGTTCGGCTATGCGCAGGAGGAGATGACGGGCTTGCCCGCCGCCGAGCTGTTTCCCTCCCCCGCCGCCTACGAGGCGTTTGGCGTGCAAGCCACGCCGCTGCTGGGACAGGGCTTGCCGTACGAGCAGGATGAATCGCTGTTCCGCCGCCGCGACGGCAGCCTGTTCTGGTGCCGCATCCGCGCCAAGGCCGTCGATCAGGCGCACAGCGAGCAGGGCGCCATCTGGATACTGGAAGACGTCACGGCCAGCCGCCAGACGCAGATGGAAGTGGCGGCCATCATGACGAATGCCTCGGTGAGCATCCTGTATACCAAGAACCGCCAGATCACGCGCTATAACCTGGGCTTTGCCGCGATGTTCGGCTACAGCGGCGACGAGGCGCTGGGCTTGCCCGGGCGCGCGCTGTACGTGTCGCAGCAATCCTATGAATTGCTGGGCGCGGCGGCCTTTCCCTTCCTGTCCGTGGCCAAGCCCTTCCAGACGGAAGTGGAAATGATGCGCCGCGACGGCAGCACCTTGTGGGCGCAGCTGATCGCCTATGTCGTCAATCCCGACGATCCCGCCGCCGGCACCATCTGGATCATCGAGGACCGCACGGAGGCCAAGCGCGCCGAAGAATCCCTGCGCAACGCGCTGCTGGAAAACCAGGCCATCCTCGACAGCGCCGTGCTGGGCATCTCGGTGGTGGAGGGCGGCCACAATTTGCGCGCCAACAGCAAGATGGAAGAGCTGTTCGGCTATGGGCCCGGCGAGATCAACGGCCTGTCGGTGCAGGCCCTGTATCCGGACGTGGCCGCGTGGAAGGCGGCGCGCGGCGAGACGGCGCGCGATTTCGATGCGGGCAGGGTGCACATGTCCGAATACCAGCTGGTGCGCAAGGATGGCAGCCGCTTCTGGGCGCGCCTGTCCGGCCGGCCGTTCGACCTGGCGCATGCACATGGCCGTTCCGTGTGGCTGGTCGACGACGTGACGGCGCGCCGCGAGGCGGCCGAGGCGGTGCGCCGCGCACGCGACGAGCTGGAATTGCGCGTGCAGGAGCGCACGGCCGAACTGGCCGGCGCCAACCTGCTGCTGCAGGGCGAAATCGTCGAGCGGCGCCAGGCCGAGGCGCGGGTGCATCACATGGCGTACCACGACAACCTGACGGGCTTGCCGAACCGCGCGCTGCTGTCGGACCGGCTGGAGCGGGCCATGCTGGCCGCGCAGCGCTCCGGGCGCAAGCTGGCCGTGATGTTCATCGACCTGGACCGCTTCAAGACCATCAACGATTCGCTGGGCCACATGACGGGCGACCTGCTGCTCAAGGAAGTGGCCGCCCGGCTGTGCGGCGCCGTGCGCGCCAGCGACACGGTGGCGCGCCTGGGCGGCGATGAATTCGTCGTGCTGGTGCCGGGCATCCGCGGCAGCGACGAAGCGGCGCACGTGGCCGAGAAGGTCATCGAGGCGCTGACGCCCGCCTTTCCGCTCGACGGCCACGTGCTGCACGTGACGCCGTCAATCGGCATCTGCCTGTATCCGGACGATGGCGGCGATGTCGACGCGCTGATGCGCCATGCGGATGCGGCCATGTACCACGCGAAGGGCAATGGCCGCAATAATTACCAGTTCTTCACGCAGACGATGAACCAGGCGGCGGCCCTGCACTTCGACCTGGAAAGCAGCTTGCGCACGGCGCTGGCGCTGCAGCAGTTCGAGCTGTTTTACCAGCCGGTCATCGATATCGCCACGCGCCGGCTGCACGGCATGGAAGTGCTGCTGCGCTGGCGCCGTCCCGGCCACGGCCTGGTGCTGCCGGATCGCTTCATCCCCATCATGGAGGAAAACGGCTTGATCGTGCCGGTGGGCGAGTGGGTGATGCGCCAGGCGTGCGAGCAAAGCATGGCCTGGCAGCGCCAGGGCTTGCAGCCCGTGCCCTTGGCGGTGAATCTGTCGCCGCGCCAGTTCATGCACAAGGGCTTGGTGGCGGCCATCGGGACCGTGGTGCGGGAAACGGGCATCGATCCGGCGCTGCTGGAATTCGAGATCACCGAGACGGCGCTGATGCAGCACGGCGAACATACCTTGGAGATTTTGCGGCAGATCAATGGCATGGGCTTGCGCCTGTCGATCGACGATTTCGGCACCGGCTATTCCAGCCTGGCCTACCTGAAGCGCTTCCCCGTGAAGAAGGTCAAGATCGACCGCGCCTTCATCAAGGACCTCGAACACAGCGGGGAAGACCGCGCCATCGTGGCGGCCATCATCGCGCTGGCCGACAGCCTGCAATTGTCGGCCGTGGCCGAGGGCGTGGAGACGGAAGAGCAGTTCGCCCTGCTGCAGGCGAACGGCTGCCGCTATGCGCAGGGCTATCTGTTTTCCGCGCCCGTGCCTGCCGTGAACGCACAGGCCTTGCTGGAGCGGATAGCCATTAGTTAATCAATCGTCGCCACGACGGGCGCGTGGTCGGACGGCTGTTCCCACTTGCGGGGCGAGTGTTCCACTGTCGATGATGCGCGCCTTGTCTAGTCGATGGTGGCCACGACGGGTGCATGGTCGGACGGCTGTTCCCATTTGCGGGGCGAGTGCTCCACTGTCGATGATGTACGCCTTGTCTAGTCGATGGTGGCCACGACGGGCGCGTGGTCGGACGGCTGTTCCCACTTGCGGGGCACGCGGTCGATGACGCACGCCGTGCAGCGGGCGGCGAGGGCGGGCGAGAGCAGGATGTGGTCGATGCGCAGGCCCTTGTTCAGGCGGAAGCCCAGTTGGCGGTAATCCCACCAGCTGAACGATTTGTCCGCCTGCTCGAACAGGCGGAAGGCGTCCGTCAGGCCGATGTCGAACAGGCGCTGCAGGGCGGCGCGTTCCTTGTCCGACACCAGTACCTGGCCGGCCCAGGCGACTGGGTCGTGCACGTCGCGGTCGTCCGGCGCGATGTTGTAGTCGCCGACGACGGCCAGCTGCGGGTGCTGCTGTGCTTCTTCCGCCAGCCAGTCGTGCAGGGCGGCCAGCCAGCCCAGCTTGTACTCGTACTTGTCCGAATCGACGCTTTGGCCGTTCGGCACGTAGGCGCAGACGACGCGCACGCCTTTGACGGTGGCGGCCAGGATGCGCTGCTGCGCATCTTCATAGCGCGGGTTGTTCTTCACCACGTCGGTGATCGGCAGCTTCGACAGGATGGCCACGCCGTTGTAGGTTTTCTGGCCGCTGAAGACCACCTGGTAGCCGGCCGCCTCGATTTCGGCGACGGGAAACTTGTCGTCCGTGAGCTTGGTTTCTTGCAGGCAGAGTATGTCGACCGGGTTGTCCGTCAGCCATTGCAGCACTTGCGGCAGGCGCACTTTGAGCGAATTGACGTTCCAGGTGGCGAGTTTCATGGGAAAAATCCTTGCTTGAATTGGTATCGATAGGCGCGAATCTTACCGCATGCGTGTCGCCGGCGTCCTGCGCTGCCTGGCCGGTGCGGGCTTTATTTACTTGCCGGGAAAAAGAGGGCAAATAAAATATTTATACTTAACCAATCGTGGCGCATGAATATTATGTTTTTGTGTATCATTGATCAACCCCTATGTTTGATTTGGCATAAGTGGCTGGCGCGGCAGGATGCGTCTGGCCGTTTAACGCGACAAAGGTGTAAAGTTTCTCGCTAAAACGCGATAAAAACTACTAAAATGGCACCGTGTAACAACTGTGTCATACGGCTTTGTTACAGCCAAGTTAAGAACCGAACAGGAAGCAGTTGTAATTAGTTGTAATTGCTATTCCGATTACATGACCACTGTGCCGGGGACGGAGTGTCAATTCCGTCCTTGGCGCCGCCAGACTTGTTATATAAATTGCAGTACTATATCTATGAGACTGTTTTGCGACATCAATAGATGGTACTATTTTGAAATGTTGCAGTTTTAATAGTGAGACTTGCGCGTAGCATTTGCAAAGGAAGAAAATGCGAACTGCATTTGAAGCGTGGGCGCAGCGTGACGGCCACATTGTGCGGCGAAGAGAAGACAAACCGGATGAGTACCTGATTTTCGAGACCCAGCGCCGCTGGGTTATCTGGCAGGCTGCTCTGACGCATGGCAAGACGGCTGCCAAGCCGCGCGTGAGCGCGGCCGAAAAGGCGGCGAAAGCCCAGCGCGCGCTGGAAATGTCTTCCGATGAAGCGACCGTGCGCAACAAGGTGCTCAATGAGGTGCTCGACGCCTTCAGCGGCGCCGATGGCGCGGCCGGCATGGAAGGCATACTGAAAGTGATCCAGGGCCTGAAGCAGAAGCAGAAGGCACTGGCCGACGACAAGAGCGAAGATTCCACGGCTTGAGGGGACGGCGATGCGTTATCGGCACTACAAGGGCGGCATTTATGAACTGGTGTGCGAAGCCACGCTGGAAGCGGATCTGACGCCGATGATCGTGTATCGCGCCGCCGACGGTTCCATCTGGACCCGGCCGAAAGACGTGTTCTTTCAACTGATCGAAGTCGAAGGCGTCATGGTCCAGCGTTTCGCTCCCATCAACTGATGGCCGCCTGCGTGCGTGCCCGGGATACTCTTCATGCGTAAATTGCTGCCTGCCGCTCTGGTGCTGGGCCTTGCCTGCGCCGCGGCGCAGGCCGAAACCATCGGTTCGGTCGACACGGTGTTCAAACTGATCGGCCCTGACCACAAGATCGTCGTCGAAGCGTATGACGATCCGCGCGTCGCCGGCGTCAGCTGTTATCTGTCGCGCGCCAAGACGGGCGGCATCAAGGGCGCCGTCGGCCTGGCCGAAGACAAGGCCGATGCGGCCGTGGCGTGCCGCCAGGTGGGGCCGCTGCAATTCAAGGGCAAGCTGCCGCGCCAGGAAGAAGTGTTTACCGAGCGTGCCTCGATCTTCTTCAAGCACGTGCGCGTCGTGCGCATGGTCGACAGCAAGCGCAATGCGCTGGTCTACCTCGTGTATTCCGACCGCCTGATCGAGGGCAGTCCGAAAAACAGCGTCACCGCCGTCGCCGTGCCTGGCGACCAGCCGATTCCCGTCCGTTAAGCGAGCTCCCATGCGCGTGCCGCTGTCTGTTCCCTTTGCCGCCAGGACGCTGCTGCTGTTGGGCCTGGGCGGCTGCGCCACGCTGACGGGCAACACCGAGCAGATGGTGCTGGTGCAAACCATCCAGGACAACCGCGAGCTGACGGGCGCCGGCTGCATCCTCAGCAACGACGTGGGCAAGTGGTTCGTTACCACGCCCGGGCGCATCACCATCCGCAAGAGCCAGGAACCGCTGAAGGTCGATTGCCGCAAGCACGGTTCGCCCGCCATCGCGACGGACGACCACATCGATCCCAAGCTCAATGGCAGCGTCTGGGGCAATGTCATCCTGACCCTGGGCGTCGGCTATTTCGTCGACCGCAACACGGGCGCCGGCTTCGACTACCCGTCCATTTTGACCATCGTCATGCAGGACCCCGCGCGCCTGGCGCCGCCGCCCGCGCCGATTTCAGCGTCGCCGCCGGCCGCCGCCGTGCCGGAAGCGGTGGTGCAGCCGAAAGTGGCGCCGCTGCCGATTCCCGATCCCGTCGTCTACTGATTCAAACGTACATAAAAAAACCGCCATGGTCGCAAGACCTGGCGGTTTTTTGTGCCTGGCGATGCCGATAGCGCAGGGCGCTGCCGGCAAGCGTCAACTTACACGCGGTTGATCAGGAACGTCGTCAAGAGTGGCACTGGACGGCCGGTCGCGCCCTTCGAGCCGCCCGACTTCCACGCCGTGCCGGCGATGTCCAGATGCGCCCAGGTGTACTTCTTGGTGAAGTTTTCCAGGAAGGCCGCTGCCGTCACCGAACCGCCGCCTGGCGTGCCGATGTTGGCCAGGTCGGCGAAGTTCGACTTCAGCTGCTCGTTGTACGCCTCTTCGATCGGCATGCGCCATGCCGTGTCGCTCGACTGCTTGCCCGCTGCCAGCAATTCATTGGCCAGCTGGTCATGCGCCGAATCGCTGCGCGTAAACAGGCCGCTGTTGTGGTGGCCCAGGGCGACGACGCAAGCGCCCGTCAGGGTGGCGATATCGACCACGGCTGCCGGCTTGAAGCGTTCGGCGTAGGTCAGCGCGTCGCACAGTACCAGACGGCCTTCGGCGTCCGTGTTCAGCACTTCGATGGTCAGGCCGTTCATGGAGGTGACGATGTCGCCCGGCTTGGTGGCGCGGCCCGAGGGCATGTTTTCGCACGCGGCGATGACGCCGATGACGTTCAGCTTCAGGTTCATTTCGCCGATGGCGCGGAAGGTGCCCAGGACCGAGGCGGCGCCGCACATGTCGTACTTCATTTCATCCATGCCAGGACCGGCCTTGATCGAAATGCCGCCCGTGTCGAAGGTGATGCCCTTGCCGACCAGGACCACTGGCGCATCCTTGGCCTTGCCGCCCATGTGTTTCAGGACGATGAACTTCGGCGGCTGCTCGCTGCCGTTGGTGACGGACAGGAAGCTGCCCATTTTCAGCGCTTCGAGCTGTTTGCGGTCCAGCACTTCGACTTCGAACTTGTAAACCTTGGCCAGCTGCTTGGCCGTGTTGGCCAGGTAGGTCGGATTGGCGATGTTCGCCGGCAGGTCGCCCAGGTTGCGCGTCAGGTCGGAACCGTTGGCGATGGCGATGGCTTGCGCCAGCGCGCCGCGCGTGGCTGCCGTTGCAGGCGCCGCCAGGACGATCTTGCGCACGCCTGCCGGTGCCGGATCTTTTTTGCTTTTTTGCGAGTCGCAGCGGTATTCGCTGTCATGTGCGGCTTGCACCACGCAACGGATTGCCCAATTTACGTCGCGCTCTTTCACTTCAGTCAGCGGTAATGCGATAATGGCGTCCGCAGCGCCCAGCGAGCCGAAGGCCTTCAGTGCGGCTTGTACGCCGGTCGCGAAGCTTTTTTCGCTGACAGCGTCATCGCTGCCCATGCCTACCAGCAGAACACGTTCGGCGGCGACGCCATCGACTGCGCGCAGCAGCAAAGTGCTGCCAGGCTTGCCGCTGATGTCGCCGGACTTCAGCGCAGCCGAAATCGCACCCTTGCTGTCCAGCGATTTTGCCGCTGGCGACAGTTTTTTGTTTTCGAATACCGCAACCGCGATGCATCCGCTTTTGGCCGTGCCGAGGGTGCTCTTGGTATCGAATGCTTTTATGCTAAAGTCCATTTGGTTCTCCGTTTTCATTTACTAGTAACGTGTTACTCAACTAACTGACCCGAATTATAAACTCCGAATGATCTTTCAACGCGCCCTTCGACGTGAATTGGCTAGTGCCGCCGGGGCCACCTTCACAGTTTTGTTCAGCATCCTGCTCACCTGGATGCTGATCGGTATTCTCGGCAAGGCGGCGGGCGGCAAAATCGCGTCGTCCGACGTCATGTCGCTGATGGTTTTTTCCGCCCTGATGCAGCTGCCCACCATCCTCATCCTCACCGGTTTCATCTCGGTGCTGATGGTCGTCACCCGCAGCTACAAGGAGTCGGAGATGGTGGTGTGGTTCGCCTCCGGCCTGAGCCTGTCGCGCTGGATCTGGCCCGTGCTCAGCTTCGGCCTGCCGCTGGTGCTGGCAACCGGCATCCTGAGCCTGTACGCCACGCCGTGGGCGCAAAAGAAGAGCGATGAATACGTGGCGCGCTTCGAGAAGCGCGAAGACCTGCAGAAAGTCACGCCTGGCCAGTTCCGCGAATCGGCCGGCAGCAACCGCATCTTCTTCGTCGAGGGCGTCAGCGGCGAGAAGACCGTGGTGCAGAACGTCTTCGTCAATACCGTCGATGAAAAAGGCAGCGCCGTCGTCGTCGTCGCCAAGGAAGGCGTGATCAACACCGACGCCAAGGGCGAACGCTTCCTGGTGCTCAAGAGCGGCCGCCGCTACCAGGGCGTGCCGACGCAGGCGGACTTCCAGACCATGGAATTCGAGCAGTACATCATGCGCATCGAGAGCAAGCAGCAGGAACTGGGCGCGGAACTGGGCGTGCGCGCCATGAGCACCATGGCGCTCATCGCCGAGCCGAATCCCTACACCATGGCCGAATTGCTGTGGCGGGTCAGTGCGCCCCTGATCGGCCTGATGCTGATCCTGCTGGCCATTCCGCTGGGCTTTGTCAATCCGCGTGCCGGCAGTTCGACCAATTTGATCATCGCCCTGCTGATTTTCTTTACGTACAGCAACCTGATCAAGGTCATCGAAGCGAGCGTGAAGCAGGGCCGGCTGACCTTCGGCCTGGCCTGGTGGCCGCTGCACCTGCTGGCGGCGCTGGCCGTGGTGGGGCTGTTCGCGTGGCGCCTGAATGTGAACCACCGCTATCATCCGCTGGTCCTGCTGGCGGCTTTCAAGCGCGCGCGCCGCGCCGGCAACACAAGTAAAGCGGCATCGAAATGAAGATTTTACAGCGCTATTTTGCGGTCTCGATATTCCAGGCGGTGCTGTTCGTGCTGCTGGCCTTCCTGGCACTGCAAGCCTTCATCGACCTGACGGGCGAACTGCCCAAGGTGGGGCGCAACGGCTACACCATCCAGTATGCCTTCCTGTACGTGCTGGTGCTGGTGCCGGGACACGTGTACGAGGTGATGCCGATCGCGGCGCTGATCGGCACCATCTACACGATGGCGCAGTTTGCCGCCAGCTCCGAATTTACCATCATGCGCGCATCGAGCATGTCGACGGCGATGGCGGCCGGCTTCCTGTTCCGCATCGGTATCGTCTTCGTCGTCATCACCTTCATCTTCGGCGAGTTGATCACGCCGCGCACGGAACCGCTGGCCGAACGCCTCAAGCTGACTTCGCGCGGCGCGGCCGTGTCGAGCGAATTCCGCTCCGGCCTGTGGACCAAGGACATGGTCAAGAGCGAGGGCTTGACGGGCACCGTCACCGGTTCGCGCTTTTTCAATGTCGGCGAAGCGCGTCCGGACGGCCAGCTGAAAAACGTCAAGCTGTATGAATTTGACACCGATATGCGTTTGCGCACCTTGACCGTGGCCAAGGGAGCTACGTATCAGGGCAATAATATCTGGCGCCTGACCGAGGTGACGGAAACGTCGTTCTCGAACAGCGCGGCCGCCTCGCCCGGCTTCGAGCCGAAGCTGGCGAACTACTATGGGCAGGAAACGAGCCTGGTGCGCACGGTGCAAAGCGCCAGCAAGGACATGACGTCGGAAGTGACGCCGAAGATCCTGACGGTATCGGCGTCCGATCCCGAGCGCATGTCGGCCAGCGAACTGGCCGTGTACACGCGCCACCTGGCCGAGAACAAGCAGGAAACCGAGCGTTTCCGCATCGCCTTCTGGAAAAAACTGATCGATCCGCTGGCCATTTTCGTGCTGATGGCGCTGGCGCTGCCGTTCGCCTACATGCATACGCGCAGCGGCGGCATCAGCCTGAAGATCTTCATCGGCATCATGATCGGCGTTAGCTTCATGCTGGTCAACACCCTGTTCTCGCATCTTGGCCTGCTCAGCACCTGGCCGGCCTTCCTGACGGCGGTGGCGCCGAGCGCCCTGTACCTGCTGCTGGCGCTGGGCGCCCTGTGGTGGGTGGAGCGGCACTGATGGAGACGAACGTGCAGCAGGCGCTGATCCTGTTTGCCCATGGCGCGCGCGCCGCATCGTGGGCCGCGCCCTTCGAGCGCCTGCGCGACCTGACCCAGGCGCGCATGCCGGGCACCGGCGTGCACCTGGCCTTCCTGGAGCTGATGTCGCCGCGCCTGCCCGAACTGGTGGCGACCCTGCTGGCCCAGCTGCCCGCCGGCGCCATCCTGGACGCCACCGTGGTGCCCGTGTTCCTGGGGCAGGGCGGGCATGTGCTGCGCGACTTGCCGCTGTTGCTGGAAGAATTGCGCCAGCAGCATCCGGCGCTGCGCCTGAAGGTGGTCGAGGCGGTGGGCGAGAACGCCAGCGTGCTCGCCGCCATCGCCGATTACTGCGTGGCGGCGCCAGGCTCCAGCCCTCTGCCTTGAACGGCATCGACATCGTCTACCTGTGGGTGGACGGCGCCGATCCCGCCTGGCGCGCGCGCCGGCAGCAGGCATATGCCGCCTGGGCGCAGGCGCATCCCGGCCAGCTGGCCCTGCACGGCAACGTGGCGGGGCGCTACCGCGACAATGGCGAACTGCGCTACAACCTGCGCGCGCTCGAGCGCTTCTTCCCCGGCCACGGCCACGTCTACCTGCTGACGGACCGGCAAGTGCCCCGCTGGCTGCGTGCCTCGCCGCGCCTGACGGTGATCGACCATGCCAGCCTGATGCCCGATGCATCCCTGCCGGTGTTCGATTCCGGCCATATCGAATCGTATCTGCACCATATTCCGGGTTTGTCCGAGCGTTTCCTGTATCTGAACGACGACGTATTTTTCGGCGCGCCGTTCGAACCCGCATTCTGGTTTGGCGGGGAAGGGGACGGGCGGTTGAGTGTTTTCACGGAGAGCGCGCTGCAGGATGAGCTGCAGGGCTTGCGCGCCGACGTGGCGGCGCCCGTCAATTGCGCCACCTTGTCGCGGCAATGGCTGTCGGCGCAGTACGCCGATTACCGGCATGAACCGCGCCTGTATGCGCATGCGCCGCGGCCCATGCTGAAAAGCGCGCTGCAGGTACTGGAAGGGCTGGCGCCGGCCATGTTTGCCGGCGTGCGCGCGACGGTGTTCCGCTCGTGGCAGGTGCCGGCCTTGCTGCCCGACCTGGTGCCGCGCTGGATGGTGCATCAGGGGCTGGCGCGCTCGCGCATGCTCGACCCGCTGCATATCGCCAGCGGCGATGTGCAGGCGCCGCAGCAGCTCGAGGAGCTGGCGGCGCGTTTCGGCAGCTTGCCGTTTTTCTGTATCAACGATACCTGCGACGAGGCCGAGGACGACGACCCGCGCCTGCTGCGCGTGGCCGCTACCTTGCAGCGGCTGTTGCCGCTGCCATCCTCGTTTGAACTGGGCTAGGCCAGCTTTGTCTTCGGCGCCAGGCTGATGCGGGCGGCGGCCGCGCTGTCGGACAGCGAAGCGAGGAACAGCAGCAGATAGGCGCCCAGTTCGAAGACTTCCTCGCCCAGCAGCGCATAGGCGTCCGGCATGCCATGGAAGACCTTCTTGTCGAAGGGCCAGCCGGCAACCATCAGCAAGCCGCCGATGGCCGTCAGGATGGTGATGCGCATGCTGAAAATCTGCGGCGCATGGGCAAATACCTTGCGCGCGCGCGGTGCGAAAAAGATCAGCACGCGTATCAATATCAGCAATTCCACCACGCGCAGGGCTTTTTCCAGCTGCGCCCAGGCGGGCGCCGTGCCGAACTGGTCGATATCGAGTTCGCGCAGCAGGAAGCCGAACAGCAGGGCCGACAAGCCGGCATGCATGAGGAAACGCAAGGATTGGCGGTCAGTCTCTTGCCAGGCGCGCGTGCCGTGCACGCTGCAGGCCAGGGCCAGGAACAGCGCCTGCAGCCATTCCAGTAAGTGGTTTTCATCGTCGATATTCGGGAACACCGTCCACAGGGCGATGGAGGCGAGCATGCTGAGCAGCACAGCGCCGGCGACGCCGGCATTGCTGCGGCTGAGCGAAGTCAGGGCTTCGCGCACGGAAGAGAAATTCATTGTTGATTGTGACGGCTCAAGTTGCGCGGCGCGGTATTGCAGCCTGCGGGCGCAGCTTTTTTCGGGGAGATTGCCGGGCGGCTCCCGTCAGCCGGGAGGCCGCGCAGCAAGCGCTATGGCGGGGCGAAGCGTGATTTTCTTGCTATCACGCAACAACTTCTCGAGAAAAGATGCGTGAGCATCGTATCATGTTTCCTCGGAAGACGTCAGTTACTGACTTTAAAGTCGGTAAAATACGGTGTGTTTATTCAAGCATGGCGCGCCAGAATGGCGACCGCTGCTTCCGTGGCCTGGTGCGCGCGCGTGGCCATGGCGTCGCCCAGCATCACCAGCACGGGGCCGTGGGTGTCGCCCAGGCCATGCGCCAGGCTGCTCAGCGGCAGGCGCACGATGCGCTGGTCCGGGCGGCTGCAGTTTTCAATCACTACCACCGGGGTGTCGGCACGGCGGTCCTGGGCCAGCAGGCGCTGGGCCGTGGCGATGGCTTCGCGGCCACCCATGTATTGCACCAGGGTATCGCAGTCGGGAATGCGCGTCTGGTCCGGCTCGCCCGGCGCCGTGCTGGAAGTAAAGAAGGCGACGCTGCGCGACACGCCACGCTTGGTCAGCGGCTGCTGCGTCGCGGCCGCGGCCGCCAGGGCCGTGGTGATGCCGGGCACCACTTCGACGGCGATCCCCGCCTCTTCCAGCGCGCGCAATTCCTCGTCGGCGCGGCCGAACAGCATGGGATCGCCCCCTTTCAGGCGCACGACGACGGCGTGCTTGCGCGCGTTGTCGACCAGTTGCTTGTTGATGAAGGCCTGCGCCGTCGACAACTGGCCGCAGCGCTTGCCGACCAGGATTTTTTGCGCCTGCGGGCACAGCTCCAGCATCTCTTCGGTGACCAGCGCGTCGTGCAGCACGACGTCCGCTTGCGCCAGCAGGCGCGCGCCGCGCAAGGTCATCAGGTCTTGCGCGCCGGGGCCGGCGCCGACCAGGTAAACCTTGCCGGGGAGAGATGGGGAGCTGTTCATATGGCTGCCTTTCCTGGACGATACGGGGTTAGAGCCGGACCATGCCGGCCGCGACCGTCTGGTGGGTCACTTCATCGATCAGGATAAACGCGCCCGTGGCGCGGATATCGGCATACGCGTCGGCCGCCAGCGCCTGCTGCACGTTCAGGCTGATGCGGGCGATGTCGTTCAGCTTCAAGCCTTCGGCCGGGTGGCGCTGCTGCGTGTTGATGTCGAGGATAGATTCGATCGCCGTCACCTTGGCCGCCGTCTGTTTCGTGCCGTGCTTGATCCAGTACTTGCGGCGCAGGTCCAGCGCGTCTTCCGACAGCCAGCACACGTCGGCCACCACCTGTTTCAGCAGGGTGGCAGGGCGATCGTTGCTTGCCAGCAAGTCACCGCGCGAGATATCCAGGTATTCATTGAGCAGCAGGGTCACGGACTGGCCCACCACGGCCGTCGGCAGCGAGCCGTCCAGGGTGACGATATCCTTGACGGTGGCCGTCTGGCCCGATGGCTGCACCACGAGGGTGTCGCCGATGTTGACCTTGCCCGCCTCGATACGGCCCATGTAGCCGCGGAAGTCGTTCGCTTCGTGGCCATTGTGGCGCGCCACCAGCTGCACGGGGAAGCGGAACGGCGTGTCGTGCGATTCGTCGTAGACGGACAGCGATTCGAGCAGCTCGATCAGGGTCGGACCCGTGTACCAGCCCAGCTTGTCGCCGCGTTCGACGACATTGTCGCCCGTCAAGGCAGACAGGGGGATCGGCGTGATGTCCTTCAAGCCCAGCGACTGGGCGAATTCGCGGTAGGCGGCGACGATGCGGTTGTACACCGTTTCATCGTAGTCGACCAGGTCCATCTTGTTGACGGCCACGACCACGTGCTCGATCTGCAGCAAATGGGCGATCGTCGAATGGCGTTTGGTCTGGATCAACAGTTCCACGCTGCCATCGTCACCCAGTTTGACTTTCGACACGTCGATCAGGATGATGACGGCGTCGGCGGTCGATGCACCGGTGACCATGTTGCGCGTGTATTGCTCGTGGCCGGGCGTGTCGGCGATGATGAATTTGCGTTTCGGCGTGGCAAAGTAACGGTAAGCCACGTCGATGGTGATGCCTTGCTCGCGTTCCGCTTCCAGGCCGTCCGTCAGCAGCGACAGGTCGACCGTGTCGCCCACCGTGCGCTTGTGCTTGGAGCGCGACATGGCGTCGAGCTGGTCGGCGAAGATGCCCTTGCTGTCGAACAGCAAACGGCCGATCAGGGTGCTCTTGCCGTCATCGACGGAACCGGCCGTGATGAAGCGCAACATGCCGCGTTCGACGCTGTCGGTGAGATTGGTGTTCTGGATTGCTGCGTTCATTAGAAATACCCTGCTTTCTTGCGTTTTTCCATCGAGGCTTCGGACGTCTGGTCATCCATGCGGGTGGCGCCCCGTTCCGTGATTTGCGTGATTGCCGTTTCGGCGATGATGGCGTCGACCGTCGCCGCATCCGACGACACGGGGCAGGTGCACGAAATATCGCCCACCGTGCGGAAGCGCACGACTTGCGTTTCCACCGTCTCGCCTTCGCGCGGCGGCGTCAAATCCGTCAGCGGCACCAATAAACCGTTGCGCGGGATCACCTGGCGCTCGTGCGCGAAGTAGATCGGCGGCAATTCCAGTTGCTCGCGGGCGATGTATTGCCACACGTCAAGTTCGGTCCAGTTCGAGATGGGGAAGACGCGCATGTTTTCACCGGGATGCACGCGGGTGTTATACAGGTCCCACAGTTCCGGACGCTGGGCTTTCGGATCCCAGGCGCCGAATTCGTCGCGGAAGGAAAAGATGCGTTCCTTGGCGCGGGCCTTTTCCTCGTCGCGGCGGGCGCCGCCGATGCAGGCGTCAAAACCGTGTTCGGCGATGGTTTCCAGCAAGGTCACGGCTTGCGCCGCATTGCGCGAATCCGTGGCCGGGTTGCGCAGGCGCACGGTGCCGCGCTTGATCGAGTCTTCCACGGAGCCGACGATCAGGCGCTCGCCCAGTTCCGCCACCTTCTTGTCGCGGAAAGTGATGACTTCCGGGAAGTTGTGGCCCGTGTCGATATGCACGAGGGGAAACGGGAACTTGCCTGGGCGGAAGGCTTTCTCGGCCAAACGCAGCAGGACGACGGAATCCTTGCCGCCGGAAAACAGCAGCGCAGGGTTGGCCGATTCGGCCGCCACTTCGCGCATGATGTGGATTGCTTCCGATTCAAGGCTGTCGAGGTGACGCTGGTTCAAAATATTGCTCATATAGGGTGCTTTCTTGTTCTGCTGTATCTGTTGTGTCTGATCAAGCTGCCACGGATTTGATGCGTATCAATTTGCCGTCCACCATGTGCAGGCCGCATTCCTTGGAATCCGGGTTTTCCCACCACCAGCGTCCGGCGCGCACATCTTCGCCCGGCTGCACTGCCCGCGTGCACGGTTCGCAGCCGATCGACGGATAGCCCTGGTCGTGCAGCGCGTTGTAGGGCACGTCGTTGGCGCGGATATAGGCCCACACGTCTTCTTCCGACCAGTCGGCCAGCGGATTGAATTTCGTCATGCCATGCGCGGCGTCCTCTTCCTGCACGTGCAGTTCGGCGCGCGTGGTGGACTGGGCGCGGCGCTGTCCCGTGACCCAGGCCTTGTTGCCGGCCAGGGCGCGGCCCAGCGGTTCGACCTTGCGGATGCGGCAGCATTCGCGGCGCATTTCGACACTATTGTAGAACGCGTTCAGGCCATTCTGTTCCACGTAGGCGGCCACGGCTTCCGGCTGCGGGCGGTACAGGGTGATGTCGTGCGCGTAGCGGGTTTTCACCTTGTCGAGCACGGCCAGGGTTTCCTGGTGCAGCCGGCCCGTTTCCAGGGAAAAGATGCCGATGGGCAGCTTCGCCTTGAGAATCATGTCGGTCAGCACCATGTCTTCGGCTGCCAGGCTGGACGCGAACACGGCCGGCGAAAAATCCGCGGCGATGCGTGTCAACGTTTGCTCGGTGGCGTGTATCAAAGAAGTCAAATCGCTCATGATGGGCCCTCAGATGCCGGCCGCGTTGTCGAGGTCAGGATTCTGGCCTTCGCGCTGGTGGCGGCGGAACAGCGGCGATTTTTGATCCCACGACGCCTGGTAGGTTTCCGAAAAGACAGACAAACCTTTCAGCGCGTCATGGATGCTGCGGTCCGGGCGCGTTGCATACGCATCGAAACCGACCCTGTGCATGGAAAACAGCTGGTCGCGCAACACGTCGCCGATGGCGCGCAATTCCCCTTGGAAACCCAGGCGGGCGCGCAGGTTGAAGGCGATGGAATAGCCGCGGCCATCCGTGAATTTCGGGAAATCCACGCCGATGACGGGCAGTTGCGCCACGTCGGCCGCCAGTTCTTCCGGGCGCTCGTCGCTGGCCAGCCACACGCCGATGTCGGGCAGGCGCGCGGCCAGGGTTGCGCGCTGGGCTTGCCAAACGAGCAGGGGCACGATGACCTTGCCGGCCGGAACGACCACCGTTTCCGGCGTGTCGTTTTCATCGAGGTGCAGCAAGCCCCAGGTATTCGGCACCACGGCGGCGTTCTTGATGATTTCTTCGCGTACTTCAAACATATTCGTCTTCTCCCACCAGGTTGCCGACGGTGATCGGCGTTGCATATACGTGTTCCTTGAACGGCGCCAGGCCCAGGCGCTGGGCCGTGTCGACGAAGCGCTCGCCTTCGTGGCGGTCGCGCACGTAGACGTGCAGCAGGCGGCCGATGACTTCAGGCATCTGCAGGGAAGAGAACGATGGTCCGATGATCTTGCCGATGGCCGCATTATTGCCTTGCGCGCCGCCAATCGACACTTGATACCATTCGCTGCCATCCTTGTCGACGCCGAGGATGCCGATGCTGCCCACGTGGTGGTGGCCGCAGGCATTGATGCAGCCGGAAATATTCAGTTCGATTTCGCCGATGTCGTGCTGGAAGTCGATGCTGTCGAAGCGTTCCGCGATGGCGGCCGCGATCGGCAAGGACTTGGCGTTGGCCAGCGAGCAGAAGTCGCCGCCGGGGCAGCAGATCATGTCCGTCAGCAAACCGATGTTCGGCGTGGCCAGGCCGTGCGCCTTGGCTTCTTGCCACAGTGCAAAGAGTTTCGATTGCTCCACGTCGGCCAGCACCAGGTTTTGCTCGTGCGTCACGCGCAGTTCGCCAAAGCTGTAGCGGTCGGCCAGGTCGGCCACGAAGTCGATCTGCTCGGCCGTCGCGTCGCCCGGCGGCACGCCGGTCTTCTTCAGGGACAGCACCACGGCCACGTAGCCGGGGCGCTGGTGCGGCTTGACGTTGCGCGCCAGCCAGTTCACATACGCCTTGTTGTCCGCGTGTTCGGCCTTGTAGTCGAGTTCCGGCAGGGTCAGGTAGGCGGGCGGATTGAAGAAGTCCGCCACGCGCTGCATTTCCTCGGCGCTCAAGGTTTCCGGACCATCCTTCAGATCGACCCACTCCGCTTCCACCTGGCGCGTGAATTCTTCCACGCCGATGGCTTTCAACAGGATCTTGATGCGCGCCTTGTATTTGTTGTCGCGGCGGCCGTGCAAGTTGTACACGCGCATGATGGCCTGGATGTAGGTCAGCAAGTGCTGCCACGGCAGGAACTCGCGCACGACGCTTCCCAGGATCGGGGTGCGGCCCATGCCGCCGCCGGCCATGACCTTGAAGCCCACTTCGCCGGCCGCATTGCGCACGGCCGTCAAGCCGATATCGTGCACGGCGATGGCGGCGCGGTCTTCCTCGGCGCCATTGATGGCGACCTTGAACTTGCGGGGCAGGGCGATGAACTCGGGGTGGAAGGTGCTCCACTGGCGCAAGACTTCCGCGTACGGGCGCGGATCGATGATTTCATCGGCCGCGACGCCGGCGAACGGGTCCGATGTTGTATTACGGATACAGTTGCCCGAGGTCTGGATCGCGTGCATTTCCACGGATGCCAGGTCCGTCAGGATATCGGGCGTTTGCTCCAGCTCAATCCAGTTGAACTGGATGTTCTGGCGCGTCGTGAAGTGGCCATAGCCGCGGTCGTATTTGCGCGCGATGTGCGCGAACATGCGCATCTGCTTCGACGACAGCAAGCCGTACGGCACGGCGATGCGCAGCATGTAGGCGTGGCGCTGCATGTACAGGCCGTTTTGCAGGCGCAGCGGAATGAATTCCTCTTCCGTCAGTTCATTGGCGATACGGCGCGCAACCTGGTCTCGGTACTGGGCGATGCGTTCTTTGATGATGAGGTGGTCGTACTGATCGTAATGGTACATATCAATTCCTAAAAAAGCCGGGGTGCTGGAAGATTGCCTGGGATTATGTTCTTGATACTGTTCGTGTCACATGGTCGGTCAATTAATAGATTAGCTTCACTGCCACGCCGGTCAAGGTCATCGCCAGCAGCACTCTTAAAAACTTTTCCGGCACGGAGCGGGCGACCCAGGAACCGAGCGTGATGCCGGGCAAGGAGCCGACCAGCAAGGAGGCCAGCAATTCCCAGTGGATGGAACCGAGCCACCAGTGGCCGAGGGCGGCGATGGCCGTCAGGGGCACGGCGTAGGCGATATCGGTGCCGGCCACTTCGGCCGAGCTCATGCGGGGATACAGCATCACCAGCAAGGTGGCGCCGATGGCGCCGGCGCCGATCGACGACACCGTCACCAGCACGCCCAGGACGGCGCCGGAAATAATGGTCGCGGCGGCAAGCTTGTTGCCTTGTAATTGTTTCTCGGGGTGGGCATTGATCCAAGCCAGCATGCGGCCCTTGAAGATCAGCGCCACGACGGTCAGCAGCACGGAGCCGGCGATCGAGTAACGGATGATCTGGCCGATTTCCGGCGACAGGGTGCCGAACGATTTCAGCGCCAGGGTCGAGACGACGGCGGCGGGCAGGGCGCCGATGCACAGGCGCTTGACGATATCCCAGCGGATGGTGCCGCGCAGACGGTGCGTCAGCGTGCCGGCGCTCTTGGTGATCGAGGCGAAGGCCAGGTCGGTGCCCACGGCCACGGAAGGCGGCACGCCAAACAGCAAGGTTAACAGCGGCGTCATCAGCGAACCGCCGCCCACGCCGGTCATTCCTACGAGTAATCCTACGGCAAATCCTGAGACTATATAAGACAAAGTCATGCTTTCACCCCCAAAGTACCCGCAATAGTAATAAACTTGGCGTTTAATCCAAACTACTAAGTACGCATTTGCTTATATGCGATATGCGTATATGCATGAACGCAAAATCATGGGTGGGGCGGAAACTCGGCAAATCACGGCAATCTAGGGCAAACCAGCAATGAATCTCCATCAACTGCGCTTCGTGCGCGAAGCGGTCCGGCAGAATTACAACCTGACGGACGCCGCCAAGGCCTTGTTTACGTCGCAACCGGGCGTGTCGAAAGCCATCATCGAGCTGGAGGAAGAACTGGGCGTGGATATTTTTACGCGCCACGGCAAGCGCATCCGCGGCTTGACGGAGCCGGGCCGCCTAGTGCTGGAATCGGTCGAGCTGATCATGCAGGAAATCGACAGCATGAAGCGCATCGGCAAGGAGTTCGCGGCGCAGGACAGCGGCAGCTTTACCATTGCCACCACGCATACGCAGGCGCGCTACACCTTGCCCAAGGTGGTGCAAGCCTTCATGCTGAAGTTCCCGAAGGTAAGATTGTCGTTACTGCAAGGCAATCCGCGCCAGATCGCCGAAATGGTGCAGCGCGACCAGGCCGACCTGGCCATCGCCACGGAATCGATCGCCGCCATCGATGGCTTGATCACCTTGCCCTGCTATCAATGGGAGCATGTGGTGGTGGTGCCGGTCGACCATCCGCTGCTCAAGTCGAAGTCCGTGACCCTGGAAGAAATCGCCGCTTTCCCTTTGATTACCTATGACAGCGCGTTCGCCGGACGCAACAAGATCGACCATGCTTTCGTGCTGCGCGGCCTGAAGCCGGACATCTTGCTGGAGGCCATCGATGCGGACGTGATCAAGACTTATGTCGAGTTGGGCATGGGGATTGGTATCATAGCGGGTATGGCCTTCGATGCCGAGCGCGACAAAGGCTTGCGCGCCATCCCTGTCGGCCACCTGTTCGGCATGAATGTGTCGCGCGTGGCCGTCAAGCAAGGCGCGTATTTGCGCAGCTATATCTACACCTTTATCGAGTTGCTGACGCCGACCTTGAACCGCAAGCTCATCGAGCAGGCGATGAGCGGTGATAAAGAGCACTACGAACTATAACAATGCATGAAGTCGGCCGGGCGAGGTGCCTGGCCAAGATTATTTAAGAAGAGAAGAAACAATGATTACCGATCAGCTTGCCAAATATTACGCCACCATCGCGCAGCAGTACGAGCGCGTCTATGACAAGCCCGAACGCCAGGAAGACCTGGAAGTGTTGCGCGACAAGGTCGCCGACGTGCTGGAAGGCCACACCGTGCTGGAACTGGCTTGCGGCACCGGTTACTGGACGGAAGTGGTCGCCGAGTCGGCCGAGTCCGTGCTGGCCACCGATATCAACGATGAAATGCTGGCGCTGGCCCAGGCACGCGGCTTGCCCGACAACGTGACCTTCGCCAAGCTCGACGCATTCAATCTGCCGGACGATCTGCTGGGCAAGTTCACGGCCGTGTTCGCCGGTTTCTGGTGGTCGCACGTCAAGCGCGAAGACCAGGACAAATACCTGAAGCAATTGCGCAGCAAGCTGGGCAAGGACATCCTGCTGGTGCTGATCGACAATTCCTATGTCGACGGCAGCAGCACGGTCATCGCGCGCACCGATCTGGAAGGCAATACCCACCAGTTCCGCACGACGGAGGGGGGTGAACGCTATGAAGTGCTGAAGAATTTCCCGTCGGATAGCCACCTGCGCAAGAAGTTTGCCCACTCGGCCCGCGAAATCCGCATGAAGCGCCTGGAATACTACTGGCTGCTGAGCTGCCGCCTGAAGTAAGGCAGTCACGGCAATACAAGCCGCCCTCGGGCGGTTTTTTTTCGCCTGTTGTTTTTATTTAACAAGACATTGTGCTAAAAAACAACATCTTGTCGATGTCATATTGTTGAAGTATTTGGTGGGCATGATTCGGTTCAGCAGCTAAGCAGCACCACTCTTGTCCAACCTAATGTAGAGAATCTCAAGTGAAAAAAATTACTCTGGCAGCATTGATCATCGGCACCTTCGCAGCAGCTACGGCACAAGCACAATCGAACGTCACCGTGTACGGCCTGGTTGACCTCGGTATTGCCAAGACCACTGGCCAGCCGACGGTACAACGCGAAAACAATGCGTCGCGCCTCGGTTTCAAGGGTACGGAAGATCTGGGTGGCGGCCTGTCCGCAATTTTCAACCTGGAAAGTGAATTCCTGGCAGACACCGGCGCGCAAAAAGGCGTGTTGTTCGACCGTCAAGCGTATGTGGGCTTGAAAGGCGCGTTTGGTACCGCCATCCTGGGCCGCACCAAGAATCTGGTCGATGGCACCATCGCCCGCGTCGATCCGTTCAACACCTACGGCGTGGTCGGCAAGAACAATGAAACCTTGCTGCGTTCGGGCGTCGGTTCGTCGCGCGTCAACAATGCCGTGACCTACAACAGCCCAAGCTTTGAAGGTTTCGTGGGCAGCCTGCAATACGTGTTGAGCGAAGTCAACAGCGCTGACGCAGGCGTGATTGGCCTGGCAACCTACGACAACGGCCCGATCAGCTTGCACGCCGGCTACGAAAAAGCCGTGCAAGCAACGGCAACGGCCGCCAAGCCTGACCTGTGGTCCATCGGTGGCGGCTATAAATTCGGCCCGGCCAAGATCACGGCCGCCTACTCGAAAGGCGACACCAAGGTAGCCACGACTGGTGAATTCAAGTCCTACCTGATCGGCCTGAACTACACGGTTGGCGGCGGCGATGCCAAAGTGTCGTATGGCAAGCAAGAGCAAAGCAACAACAAGTTCAAGGATCAGGACACCATCAAGGAATTCGGCGTCGGCTACGACTACCACCTGTCGAAGCGCACCGACGTGTACGCTTACGCTGGCCGCGAGCGCGTGAAGTCGCTGACCTCGTACCAGATCGGCCTGGCACACAAGTTCTAAGCATCGTTCGATGTGACGACGTGAAAGGCGCCTGCGGGCGCCTTTTTTATTGCATCGCCGCCGCTGCCGCCTCCGCATGCATGGGCAGCGAGATGTCGATGCGCGTGCCGCCCAGTTCGCTGTCGGCGCCGATATGGATGCTGCCGTTCAAGCCCCACACCCGTTCGCGCATGCCCAGCAAGCCCAGGGCCGTGGCTTTTTCCAGGTCGTGTTCGGCAATCCCGCGGCCGTCATCCTGGATGGTGATGGCCAGCGAGGAATCGATGCGGTGCAGGGCGATGGTGATGTGGCTGGCCTCGGCATGGCGCGCGATATTCGTCAGCGCTTCCTGCACGATGCGGTAGATGGCCGTGCTGCGCGCATCGTCGAGCACGAGGTCGGCCTCGTCGGCCAGCAAGTCGAAATGGATGGCGCGGCGCAGCAGGAAGTCGTGGCGCAGTTTTTGCAGCGCAAAATACAATCCCCCTTCATCGAGCGCGCGCGGACGCAGGTTGCTGGCGATGCGTCGCAACGAGGTGATGGCCGTCACCAGCAAGCCATCCATGCTGTGCAGCAGCGCTTGCAGGGACTCGGTGGTGTCCGTGTGCTGGCGCACCAGGGTCAGGTCGACGCGTAAGGTGGCCAGCAATTGCCCCAGGTCATCATGCAATTCGCGCGCGATATGCTTGCGCTCCTCTTCGCGGATGGATTGCAGCGCACTCGACAATTCGCGCAGTTGCGAGAAGGAGCGGGCCAGCTGTTCATGCATCTGCTGGCGCGCGCTGATGTCGCGCACGATGATGGTAAACACGCTATGGCCGTCTTCCTGCATGGCCGAGAGCGAGCCTTCGAGGGGAAACATGAGGCCATCGCTGCGCCGTCCCGTCAGCGTGTAATCGGTGGCGCGCCGGCCCGTCAGGCGCAGCTCCTGGCTGATGTCGCCAAACGGCGGATCGCCATCGTGCTTGCCCAGGCCGCCCAGGGTGCGCAAGTCGCGCAGGATGTAGTGGCCCAGGCGCATGCCGCGCATGCCGGCCGGCGTGTCGTCGAACAATCTGGCCGCCGCCGCATTCGCATGCAGGATGATTTGCCCGCTGTCGATGCTGATGAAGGCGTCGCTGGCGCTGTCGATGATGGCCTGGCCACGCGCCTGCCGCTGCCGGCGGGCTTTCAGTGGAGGAAACAAGCACAGCAAAAGCACCGCCGCCATGCCTAGCGGCAGGATACGCAGCAGTGTCGAACTGCCTCGGTCAGGCATGGGATTCTCCTTGCGAACGTGAACGAAGGCAGGCAAGACAGGAGTGGCGGACAGGACTTGATATAGCCTATGCCTGTTGGCGCGGCGTGGCTTGATGTGGCGCAGGAAGGGGAAAGAAGAGGGACGCGCGCCGCGCCGGCCTGGGCCGGGCGGCGGCGGAAGACTTACATTTGCTTGAACAGGTGCAAGAAGCTGCGGCTCACTTCGAGCTTGTCGGACTTGCCTTTGATGAGCACCAGGTGGCGGCCGCGGATGTCGCGCGTCACGCCTTCGATGGCATTCACGTTGACCAGGGTGGCGCGGTGGATTTGCCAGAACAGCGAAGGATCGAGCTCTTCGGCCAGGTCGCGCACGGGCTTGCGGATCAGCGCCTCGTACTTGGCGGTCTGCACGCAGGTGTATTTCTCGTCAGAACGGAAGAACAGGATCTCTTCCACGGGGATCATGCGCAAGTCCTGGCCGATGCTGGCCTGTATCCATTGCAGGTAGGTGGGCTTGGCCGTGATTTTTTCCGCCAGCTGCGACAGCATGGCCGTGACGCTGCTGTTGACGTCCAGGGCCGGCTTGTTCAAGTGCGTTTTCAGGCGCTCCACGGTGACCAGCAAGCGCTCATGCTCGGGTGGCTTGAGCACGTAGTCGACGGCGCCCCGCTCGAAGGCTTCGACGGCGTGGCTATCGTAGGCCGTGACGAAGACGATATGCGTCTTGCTGCCGATCACTTGCGCCGCTTCCATGCCCGTCTTGCCCGGCATGCGGATATCGAGGAAGGCAAAGTCCGGTTTCAGTTGTTCCACCAGTTCGATCGCTTCGTCGCCATTCTTGGCTTCGCCGATGATTTCCAGTTCAGGCCAGGCTTGGCCCAGGCGCAGGCGCAGCTGGTCGCGCATCAGTCTTTCGTCGTCGGCAATAATAGCGGTAGGCATAGGTCTCAAGTGTGAACAGGCGAAGATTGATTATTCAATGATTTAGCGTTTTTATCAACTACTCTGTCTTATTTGGACAATTGATATGGCACTTCGATCACGGCGCACACGCCGGACGGTTGATTTGGCGTAATGGTCAGGCTGCCCTGGTCGCCGTGCAACAGCTTCAGGCGCTCGCGGATGGTGGGCAAACCCAGTCCCGTGCCATCGCTGGGCACCACGCCAAAGCCCAGGCCGTCATCGGTCACCGTCACGCGCAGCTTGCTGTGCGCCACTTCGGCCACGATGCGCAGGGTGCCGCCCTCCGGTTTGACTTCCAGGCCATGCTTGATGGCATTTTCCACCATCGATTGCAGCATCATGGGCGGGAAGGCGGCGCTGCGCAGGCCGTCGGGAATCTGGAAGTCGACGGTCAGGCGTTCTTCCATGCGCATTTTCAGCAGGTTCAAGTACGCTTGCACCATGTCCGCTTCACGGCCCAGGTTGGTAATCAGGGCGTTGTCGCGCATTTGCGGCAGCACGGCGCGCAGATACTGGATCAGGCTGCGTTGCATCTTGGCCGCGCGCGGCGGGTCGACCTGGATCAGGTGTTCGACGGAAGCGAGCGTGTTGAACAGGAAATGCGGCTCGACCTGGGCTTGCATCATCTGCATCTTCGCTTCGCTGAGCTGGCGCTGCATGGATTCGCGCTCGGCGGCCTCGTTTGCCGTGACGGTTTCCGCTTCCGCGCGTTTCTTGCCGCCGACCAAGGCCTTCATGGCGAACAGGGCCAATACCAGCAAGGACACAAAGCTCTTGAACCAGGTCGAGGCTTGCTGGTGATAGCGCGACACTTTTTGTTCTGCCGCATCATCGACGGCTTCTTCGATGGCATTCGACAATTCCTCACCGATTTGCGGCGGCAGTTCAATATGGACTTCTTCGCCCGAGGCATTCGTCGTTACTGGGTAGCTGGGCTTGGCGGGGGCGGCCGGCGGTTCCGGCGGCGCCGGCGGCACGGCGTTTGCGTGCTCGTCCGCCTCGGCGGCATCGGCCGGCTCGCTGGCCGCATCTGTCGTGCTGCTGCGCCGGTTCTTGCTGTTGCGGGGATTGAAATGGATGCCCGTATCGTCGATCAGGATATTGGTTTCACCCGAGCCCTTGCTGCTGCGCTTGTGCGACTTGATGACCACTTCTTCATTCTGACTGGACGAGAACAGTTCATCTTGCAAAATGGAACCGGCGATCAGGGCCAGCGCAGCGAACAGGAAGAATTTCCACCAGGACAGTTGGGTGACCCAGGTCGTCGTCGCGTCGAATGCCCGTTGCAACCAAGCGAGGATGGTTTTCAACAATTGGGGCAGGCTGGAAATCGGAAGCATGGGGGCACTTTCAAGTACAAGAGTTAATCGACGCAGCGGGCAAGTTTAACCTCTTGTTGAGCCGCGTCAGAGTCTGATGTTGCCACTGTGCCTAAAGACCACGAACTACGCCAGCCGATTGCGACAGGCTGCACAAAAAGGCGCTTGAAGTGAAGACAAGGCTTGCTGGGCCGTGAGAGCGGGGAAATAGCGCTTGCGGAGAGTTCAGGGCACGGCTATAATTCGCCCCCTCGCTGAACGACGCATGCAAATGCAGAGTGAGACGAGAAAAGAAGGAGTTGACGGACGTAGCAAATTGCTTCATACTCTTCCTTCTTCGCAGCTGACAAACACAACGCTTTGTCGATAGCGCGAAAGCAGTACCGAATACAGTTCTTTAACAATTAACAGTCGATAAGTG